>CAWAQI010000020.1:0-70850 GCA_963784165.1 uncultured Actinomycetota bacterium | reverse complement strand
CGACTCCTCCGGAGCGGTGTCGCACATAACCTCGGCCGCGTGGACGGCGAGGGACCCGCGGAGTGGGGCGGTCCGCTGTACGCTGCGGTGCTCGAGGCGGCCGCCGTCGGACCGGGGACGACGCTCCTCGACCTCGGCTGCGGTGCGGGGTCGTTCGCCCGGGCGGCGACCGATCGGGGAGCCCGCGTGACCGGGATCGACCTCGACCCGGACGCCGTCCGCCGGGCCGCCGCCGCGGTGCCCGAGGGCGTGTTCGCCGTGCGGGACGCGGCAGGACCCGCCGCCCGGTCCGTTCGACGTGGTGGCCGCGGTGCAACTGCTCATGCACGTCGCCGACCCGGTCGCGGTGCTGGCCGCGGCGGCGCGCGCCGGCGCGGTCGTGGCGGCGACGGTCTGGGGCCGCGAGGAGGAGTGCGACGTCCGCGTCTTCGGCGAGGCGCTCGCCCCGTGGCTGGGACAGCGCGCCACGCGTCGGTCCGCCGGTCACCGATCCCGCCCGGCTGCGCGCTGTCGCCGAGCAGGCAGGGCTGGACGTCGAGCGGGTCGACGAGGTCGTCGTGCCCCTTCGACTACGCCGACGAGGAGGAGCTGCTCGGCCCGTTGTTCGACTCGGCGCTTGGCCGGGCGGTCGGCCGCCGGGCCGCACCGGTCGCCCTGCGGGAGGCCGTGCTCGAGCGGCTGGCGCCGTACCGCACCGCGGCCGGGGGCTACCGGCTGGAGAACGTCTTCCGGGTGCTCGTCGCGCGCCGCACCTGACGCTTCACCCGATTGCCGGCCGAGTCCGCATACCGGGTCTTGAGGAAGCTCTTGCAGAGGTCGCCGTTCGCTTCCATGCCGAGCCGGGTCAGCCGGGCCCGCCGCAGGTGCAGAGGCACCTGTGCCGCGGTCACCGCGCTGCCGTCGGCATGGATGAGCAGGGGCGCGTCGTCGCCGGCGGGAAGCCCAGAGCAGCCCGCCGCCGACGCAGCCGGTCGAGGTCCGGCGATGCCGGTGCCGCGCCGAGGGTCAGCTCGGCGAGCTCGTCGGGGCCCACTCCGGCATCGGCCAGCGGCCGGGCCACCCGGTCCTGCCCGGCGAGGACGGCCTTCTCCAGGAAGTACCTCCGCAGCTCCTCGAGCTCGGCGTCCGCCTCCCCCGCGAACGTCGCGACGAAGCCCGCGTGCGCGGCCACCCCGCCGTTGATCTCCGCCGAGGCGTGGTGGTCTTCCAGGACGATCTCCGCGCGCGTCACCCCCTCGACCGCCGACACCGCGTCGTAGGCGTCGGCGACCATGAGGAACGAGAAGTTGGGCGCGCAGAAGAACGTCGGGAGCCGGAGGTGGACCGACGCGACACCGTCGCCGGAGACGGTGCAGGAGGCCACGAAGTCGAGAGCCGTGATCGGCTCGTCGAGCTCGGGGTCCAGCACCGTCCCCAGCGCCTGCCAGACGGTGTCGCGCAGATCGTTCACGCCTGCGCCCCCGCCGGCGTCGTCTCGTCGGCCAGCTGCTCACCCGGCTGCTCCGGGATCGCCGGCGGTTCGGGCAGCCGGCACTCCGGCGGGACCTCGATGCCGTAGAGCTTGGCCGCGTTCAGGCCGAGGATCTTCTTCTTGGTGGCGGTGGTCAGCCGCGGGTAGTCGGAGAACGCCTCGTCGTCGGGCATCTGCCAGTCGACGAAGCCCTCGACCTGCCACTTCGGCGTCCAGATGCTGTAGTCGCTGCCGAAGGTCATCCGGTCCTCGCCGACCCAGAACAGCAGCTCACCCATGAACTTGGCGAAGGACTTGGGCCGGGCGTGCATGTGCGCGCCGATGACCACCGACAGCCCCGCGTAGACGTTCGGCTCCTGCACCGCCATGTAGGCGAAGTCGTCGATCCGCGGGATACCGGCGTGCTCGATGATGAAGTTCAGGTCCGGGAAGTCCGTGGCGGTCTGGTCGACGTCCTCCATGCGAGAAGGCGTCCTTGTTCAGCGGCCAGATCGTCGGGCCCTTGTGCGCGTGGATGTTCGTGATGCCCAGTTCCTGGCACTTCTCCAGGAACCGGTAGGACTCCGGGTCGGTGAGCTTCCAGCCGCGGGAGCCGTTCTCGTGCCACTCGGCGGTGTAGAGCTTGACGCCCTTGAGGTTCCAGCGCCGGGCGTCCTCCTCGAGCTGCCGGAGCCCGGCCTCGCCGTCCCGGGGGTCCCAGCGGCCGTTCACGATGAACTTGTCGGGGTGCTGCTCCAGCAGCGAGGCGTTCCGCTCGGTGGTGTTGAAGCCGTCCTTGTACCAGTACTTCAGGTAGGTCGACTGGAAGATGGCCTTGTCGACGTACCCCTCCTCGAAGACGTCCCGCATCAGGTCCTCTTCGGAGACCTTGAGGTACTTCTCCCAGGTCCACTGGGTCTCCGGCGGGGCGAGCGTGTGGTAGCCGTAGAAGCAGTCGATCCAGCCCTTGGCCAGGTTCTCGCGGCCCTCGACCCAGTTCTCCCGGCTGGCGTCCCAGAAGTGCATGTGGGAGTCGACGACGAAGTACTTCTCACCGTTCTTCTCGTACATGGAGGAACACCTCTCGCGTCGGTGCGGGAAATCTCGCGAACGGCGTCAGGGCACGAGGATGGCGCGGCCGCGGACCTTGCCGGCGTCGAGGTCGTGCAGGGCGTCGACGGCCTTGTCCAGCGGGTACTTCTGCGTGTGCAAGGTGACCCTGCCTGCCTGCGCGAGCACCATGAGTTCGGCCAGGTCGGTGTAGGTGCCGACGATGTTGCCGACGATGTTCCGTTCGGTGGAGATGATGTCCAGCGTCGGGATGCGCAGCTCGCCGCCGTAGCCGATGACGAAGTAGGAGCCGCCCGGCGCGGTCATGTTCCAGCCGTCCATCTCCGCGCCCTGCTCCGCGACGTAGTCGAAGACGACGTGCGCGCCGGTTCCGCCGGTGAGGTCCGTGACCGACTCGACCTGGTTGCCGTCGGCGAGCACCGTCTCGTCCGCGCCGATCTGCTCGGCGAGCTTCAGCGCGTCGGCGTTGCGGTCCACGACGACGATGCGGGCCGCGGTCAGGGCGCGGAGGCACTGGATGCCGATGTGCCCGAGCCCGCCGGCACCCTGCACGACCGCGGTCGTGCCCGGGTGCAGCAGCGGCACGGCCTTGCGGACGGCGTGGTAGGCGGTGATCCCGGCGTCGGCGAGCGCCGCGACGTCGGCGGGATCGGTCGCCGGGTCGAGCTTCACGCAGGCGCGGGCGGACGTGCGCAGGTACTCGGCCATGCCGCCGTCGTCGTCCGACAGGCCGGGGAAGAAGGCGTTCGCGCAGTGCATGTCCTCGCCGGCACGGCAGGCGCGGCACAGCCCGCAGCTCGGCTGCGGATGCAGGATCACCGTGTCGCCGACCGCGACGTTGGTGACGCCCTCGCCCGACCGCGTGGACCCAGCCGGCGTTCTCGTGCCCGAGCACGTAGGGCAGCCGCGGGTGCTGCACGGCCTCCCACTGGCCCTCGACGATGTGCAGGTCGGTCCGGCACACCCCGGCGCCGCCGATCCTGACGACGACGTCCAGCGGGCCCGTGATCTGCGGCTCCGGGATCTCGTCGATCGCGGGTCCTCGTGGTAGCGGTGCAGCCGAACAGCTCTCATGCGACGGCTCCTCGGACGTCGGGAGGCACGGTGACGCCACCCTGCTCCGGGCGGATTCCGGCCGCAAGGCCCCTGACGACGGCGTTTCGAGACCGCTCTGGCCGACGGCGAACCGAGGGACCCCGAGCTCCGTGGGCAGCAGGCTGGGCGACCCGCCCACGATCCCGCAACCGCGTGAGACATGACCCTGGTCGGCGGGACACCGCCCGTCGGGACGTCGATCTGCTGGAGCGGCTGGCCTATCCGATCGCTGCCGCTGCGGCGGCGTTCCGGCTCACCCACGACCTGCGCCGCTCCCGCGAGCGGCTGGTGGTCGCCCGCGAGGAGGAACGTCGGCGGCTGCGCGCCGACCTGCATGACGACCTCGGTCCGCAACTGGCCGCGGTCGCCATCCAGCTGGACGCGGCCACCCTCCGCGCCCGGCGCACCGGTGCGGACGACGGCGCGTTCATCGACCTCCGGGCGGCCACGGACGACGCGATCACCACGCTGCGCCGCGCCGTCGAGGCCCTCCGGCCCCCGGCACTCGACGAGCTGGGCCTGGCCGGGGCTGTCCGTGCCTCCGTGGCCCGGCTCGAGACCGCGGACGGGCCGCGCCTGGACCTCGTCGCCCCCGACGACTGTCCCGGGTTGTCCGCCGCGTCCGAGGTCGCCGCCTACCGGATCGCGGTGGAGGGAGTTCTCAACGCGGTCCGGCACGCCGGAGCCCGATCGGTGACCTGCCGGCTGGCCGTCGAGGGCCCCGCCCTGGTGGTCGAGGTCTGCGACGACGGCCGGGGCGCAGACGGCGGATCACCCGGGGTGGGGCTGGGCTCCATGCGTGACCGGGCGGAGGAACTGGGCGGATCGTTCTCGGTGACCGGCTGCGCCGGCCGAGGCACACGGATCCGTGCGGAGCTGCCGGTGCAGGCGAACCCGTGACGGACCTCCGCGTCGTCGTCTGCGACGACCACCCCGTGTACCGGCAGGGCCTGCGCGCGCTCTTCGCCGAGGTCGACGGCATCGTCGTCGTCGGCGAGGCGGGCTCTGGTGAGGAGGCGTTGGAACTCGTCGCCGAGACGGCGCCCGACGTCGTGATCATGGACCTGCACCTGCCCGGCATCAGCGGGGTGGACGCCACGCAGCAACTGGTCGCCCGCAACCCGCAGGTGGGAGTGCTGGTGCTGACCATGTTCGAGGACGACACGTCGCTGCTCGCCGCGCTGAGGGCCGGTGCTCGCGGCTACGTGGTCAAGGGGTCCGACCACGAAGAGATCGTCACCGCCATCCGGGCGGTCGCCCGAGGGGAGGTGTTGCTCGGCCGGGTCGTCTCGGGGCGGCTGGGGGCCGCGCTGGCGGCGCCGTCCGGACCTCGGCTGTTCCCCGAGCTGACCGCACGGGAGCTCGCAGTCCTGGAGCTCCTGTCCCGTGGCTGGTCGACGGAGCGGATCGCGGCCAACCAGTTCCTCAGCCCGAAGACGGTGCGCAACAACATCTCGGTCATCCTCACCAAGCTCGGCGTCGCGTCTCGCACGGAGGCCGTGGCGCGGGCCCGGGATGCCGGCATCGGCTCCGACCCCGGCATCAGGTGAGCGCGCGGACCGTCTCGATCACGGCGACCACGGCGAAGACCAGGAACAGGACCGCCGCCACCCGGCGGATCAGCGCGATCGGCAGCCGGTCGGCCAGCTTCTTGCCGAGGAACACCGCCAGCCCCGAGACCACGAGCAGCGCCGCCCAGGCGCCGACGAAGACCGAGAGCGGCTCACCGGTGCGAGCCGCCATGCCGGCGGTGGCGAGCTGCGACAGGTCGCCCCACTCGGCGGCGAACAGCACGCCGAACGAGATGGCGGCGGCCTTCAGGAACGACGGGTGCGCGGGGGTCTCGTCGAGGTCCTCGTCCTCGGGACCGCTGCTCGCGCTGCGCCAGAGGATCACCGCGCCGACCAGGAAGAGCGCCGCGACCACGCCGGTGACCAGGGCCTCGGGCAGCAGCGAGAGCAGCGAGCCGGCAGTCACCGCGATGGCGACCTGGAGGCCGAACGCCGTCCCGACGCCGACGAACACCGGCAGGGGCGCGAACCGGGTCGCCAGCACCAGCGTGGCGAACAGTGTCTTGTCCGGGAGCTCGACCGGCAGCACCAGGATGAAGGTGGCGGCGATGACCGACGGGACCACGATGGACACTCCTCCGCTCGGCAACTGCCGAACAGGTGGGCAGTCCTTCTTCCCTCAAAGGTTAGCCCGGCGAAATGCAGTGCCGACGCACGGCCGGGCGGTCTAGCCTCCCGCCATGCCGTTCCGTTGACGCACCCTGCCGCCCCAGGCCCGCCCCCTCGCCCGACTGGCCGTGGGCTGGGCCGCGCTGTCCGAGCTGGTGCCCTACTACCCGCTCTACGCGCTGCTGTTCCTCGACACCGGCCTCTCCGGCGCGCAGATCTCCGCGCTGTTCGCGATCTGGTCGGTCACCGGGTTCGTCGCCGAGGTGCCCGCGGGTGCGCTCGCCGACCGGTGGTCCCGCCGCGGCGTCGTCGTCCTGGCGTCCGTGCTGCAGGCCGCGGCTTCGTGGTCTGGACGGCGGCGCCCGCCGTGTGGGCCTTCGCCGTCGGGTTCGTCATCTGGGGCGTCGGCGGCGCGCTGGTCTCCGGCGCGAGCGAGGCCCTGGTCTACGACGGGCTCGCCGCGGTCGGCGCCGCCGACAGCTACGCCCGGGTCAACGGCGCGATGACCTCCGCCGAGCTGCTCGTGCAGATCCCGACCGCGTTCGCCGCCGCGCGCGCTGTTCGCCCTCGGCGGGTACCCGCGGTCGGCTGGGCGAGCGTCGCTGTTCTGCCTCGCCGCGGCCGCGCTCGCGCTGCGCTTCCCCGAGGCGCCGCGGGACGGCCGAGGACGGCGAATCGCTGGGTGGGACCCTGCGCGCCGGGCGTGGCCGAGGCGCTGCATCGCCCGGAGCTCCGCCTGCTCGTCCTCGCCGTCGCGCTGATCGGCGGTCTGGACGCCGTCGAGGAGTACTTCCCCGTGCTCGCCGGCGACTGGGGTGTTCGCGACGGCGGCCGTTCCGGTCGCCGTCCTCGTCATCGCGCTCGCCGGTGCCGCCGGTGCCGCGCTGGGCGGCCGGGCCGACCGGCTGCCCTCCCGCGTGCTGCCGGTGGTGCTCGCTGGTCGGCCGGCCTCGCTCCTGGCGGTCGCCGCGCTGTGGGCCCGCCCGGCCGCGCTGGTCGCCGTCGCGGTCTTCTACGCGCTCTACCTCGGCGTGCTCGTCGTCGCCGAGGCGCGGCTGCAGGACCGGATCGCGAGCGCCCACCGGGCGACGATCACCTCGGTCGCCGGCCTGGGCGTCGAGCTGGCGTCGCTGCTCGTGTTCGCGGCCTACGCGGTCGGCGGCCCGCTGGCCGTCGCCGTCCTGGTCGTCGCCGTCGTCCCGGTGGTGCGGGCCGGGCTGCGGACCCGGGAGCCGGTCTAGCCGCGCGCCCGATGCAGGTACGCCGACGGGGTCGTGCCCGACCACGGCGCGGAAGTCGCGGCTGAAGTGCGCCTGGTCGAACCAGCCCAGGTCGGCGGCCAGGGCGGCCAGGTCCTCGACCTCCCCGGCGTCGATCAGCGCCGCGGCGTCCTGCAGCCGGTACCGCGCGAGCACCGCCTTCGGGCTGACGCCGACGTACGTGGCGAACGCCCGTTGCAGCGACCGGGTGCTCGTCGCGGCCAGCTCGGCCACCTGGTCCACCCGCACCAGGCTCCGGTCGTCGATCATCGCGTCGAGGACGGCGAGCAGGTCCAGGTACGCCGGGTCCGGCTCGGGCGCGAGCGGGGCGAGGGCGGCGTCGAGGACCGCCGTCCGGTCGGCGTCGTCGTCCTCGGCGAGCACGTCGGCGCGGAGCCGGTCGGGGTCGAGGCCCAGCTCGCCGCGCAGCAGCGTGACGCTGTTGCGGGCCGGCAGCACGCCGGTGAAGGCCCGGAAGCCACCGGGACGGAACTTCGCCGCGGTCACCCGGCCGACGCCGACGAGGTCGACGACGAACCGGCGCGTGACCACCCCGTGCACGAGGACGGCGGGCAGCGCGAACCCGAAACGCGGCCGGTCGCCGGACTCGACCGACACGTTCACGCTGGGATGGCTCAGGACCTCCGAGCGGAACGGCGGCTGGCCCGTGCGGTCCCAGCGCACGGACCAGTAGCGCTCCACGAACGGCGCCAGCGCGGGGTGGACGTCGGGATCCCGGCGCAGCTCCGCCGTCTCGACGGTCTCGACCGGCCGCAGGACGCCGCGCGTCGTCGGCTCCGCAGCTGTCGCGTTCTTCCAAGACGCCACGCCCTCACCCTAGGCAGGCTCGGGGACATGACGATCACGAATGGCAGGCCCGAGGGCTACACCACGCTGACCCCGTTCCTCGTCTGCTCGCCGGCCGCCGAGGCCATCGCGTTCTACGAAGCGGTCTTCGGCGCGACCGTGGTGAGCCGGATGGACGGCCCCGACGGGGCCGTGATGCACGCGGAGCTCGACCTCGGGCTCGGCCGGCTGCAGCTCAGCGACCCGAACGACGAGTACGGGCTGGTGGCGCCGACCGGTCATGCCGACGACAAGGTCAGCGGCTCCACCTGCATCTACGTCGCCGACGTCGACGCGGTGTTCGACAAGGCCGTCGAGCGCGGCGCGACGGTGCGGGAGAAGCCGTCGACCTTCGTCACCGGTGACCGGTTCGCCTCGATCTACGACCCGTTCGGACACCGCTGGGCGGTCATGACCAAGGTCGAGGACGTCAGTCCGGAGGAGGCGGAGCGACGGCTCGCCGACTGGGCGGCGACGCAGGGCTGACCGGACCGACAGCCGCGGCAGCAGGACCTGCACCAGCGGGCCGATCGCCAGCGCGTAGACCACCGTGCCGAGGCCCAGGGTGCCGCCGAGCACCCAGCCGGTGATGACCACGGCGACCTCGATCGAGGTACGGACGAGCCGCACCGAGCCGCCGGTGCGGCGGACGAGGCCGGTCATCAGCCCGTCGCGGGGCCCGGGCCCGAGGTGCACGCCGATGTAGGCGGCGGTGGCCACGGCGTTCAGCAGGACGCCGCCCACCAGCAGGCCGACCCGCAGGGCCAGCTCGCTCGGGCGCCGGCACGACCGCGAGCGTCGCGTCGACGGCCACACCGATGACGACGACGTTGCTGACCGTGCCGAGCCCCGGGCGCTGGCGCAGCGGGATCCAGGCGAGCAGCACGACGACACCGACCAGGATCGAGACGGCGCCGATCGTCCAGCCCATCCGGCCGGCGAGCCCCTGGTGCAGCACGTCCCAGGGCATGTTGCCCAGGGTCGACCGGATGATCAGCGCCATCGAGGCGCCGTACAGGGCCAGCCCGGCGTAGAGCTGGACGAGGCGGCGGGGCATGCGTCGCCCGCGCAGGGCGGGCATGCGGCGACGGGACTGGAGCACGACGTCCAGCATCGCCGACGATCGGTTCACCCGTGGCAGGCCAATCGCGGCAGTGGCCTGGTCAGCCGGCGGGGTGCGCTTCCTCCGCCGCGGCGGTGGCCGCCCGCAGGACCTCCTTGACCGGCAGGCCGGTGGTGCGGGCCAGCGCGGCGACGTCCTCGTACTCGACGCTCACGTTGACCACCCGGCCGTCGTGGACGGCGAGCTTCACGCCCACCCGGCCGCCGAAGACCTCGACCGACGACGTCGTCCGTTCCAGCGCGGTCTTCCCGACCGGCACCATCCGCAGACCGATCGTCGACGTCGACGCGAAGATCGCCGCCTGCACGTCGGCCACCACCTCCGGCCGGCACAGGGCCGACAGCGTGTGCGCGGGGCGGCCCTTCTTCATGAGGATCGGGGTCAGCCAGGCGTCGGAGGCGCCGGCGGCGAACAGCGCGTCGAGGACGCCGGGCCACAGCCGCGGGTCCAGGTCGTCGACGTTGCACTCGATGACAACCGGGCCGACGGCGTCCGGCCGCGGTCGGCTCGCCCAGCACCAGGCGGACGACGTTCGGCAGCTCGACCGGGTCGCGGCCGCCCGCTCCCGTGCCGGTGCGCTGCACCCGCATCGGCGGCAGTGCGCCCCACTCGTCCACCCGCGCCGCCAGCAGCGCCGCGCCGGTGGGCGTGCACATCTCCATCGCGACCGGGCCGGCCGTGACCGGGACGCCCTGGAGCAGTTCCAGCACCGCGGGCCCGGGGATCGGGACGACGCCGTGCGCGCCCCGCGCCGATCCGCTGCCGAGCGTGACCGGCGAGGCGTGCAGCCGGTCGAGGCCCAGGTGCTCGAACCCGGCGACGACGCCGACGACGTCGGCCAGCGCGTCCAGGGCGCCGACCTCGTGGAAGTGCACGGACTCCGGCTCGACCCGGTGCACCCGGCCCTCGGCGATCGCCAGCCGCTCGAACACGGCGAGGGCACCCTCGCGGACGGGGGTCGGCAGGTCGGCGTCGAGCAGGAGCGCGCGGACGTCGGCCCAGGTGCGGTGCTCGGCCGACTCGGGAGCCTGGACGTGCACCCGGGTGGCGCCGAGGCCGTGCCGGGTGACCTGCTCGGGCATCCAGGCGGATGCGCTCGACCGGCAGCGCGGCGACGGCGGCGGCCGGCACGTCGAGGGGGACGCCGGCATCGACCAGCGCGCCGAGCAGCATGTCGCCCGACGCCCCCGCGGAGAGGTCCAGCCAGCCGATGTCACGGAGTGATCATGCCTTCCCGCCAGATCGGCGATGTGGTCGCCAAGAACCGTGTGTCGCGACGAGATCGGCGAAGTGGCGGGTTCCGGGGTGGTCAGCGGTGGCGCGGCGGGCGACGCGGGCGGCGAAGACGCCGGCGCTGTAGCCGTTGTCGATGTTGCTGACGGCGACCCCGGGGGCCGCGCTGTTCAGCATCGTCATCAGGGCGCCCAGGCCGCCGAACGCGCCGGGCTGGCCGGTCGAGGTCGGCACCGCGACCACCGGGATGTCGGTCATCGAGCCGATCGTCGTGGCCAGCGTGGCGTCGAGGCCCGCGACGACGACGAGGCAGTCGACGTCCTCGAAGAGTGAACGGTCGGTCAGCATCGCGCGCAGCCGGCTGCCGCCGACGTCGTCCACCCGGACCACCTCGGTGCCGGTCACCCGGGCGACGAACGCCGCCTCGGCCGCGACGGGCACGTCGCCGCCACCGGCGCAGAGAACCCGCACCCGGCCGGCCGGCTCGGGCAGGGAACCGACGACGGCGGCCAGCGCCGCGGCGTCCATGGTCGTGATGGTGGGGTGCTCCGCGGCCAGGGCGACGAGCGTGTCGGCGGTCGCGCGGAGCACGAGCACGGGGCGGTCGGGGTGCTCGGCGCGCGCCTCGCGGACCAGCGCGAGCACCTGCTCGGTCGTGCGGCCGGTCGCCCAGACGACGTCGGGCTCCAGCGGGGGCGTCGGGACTGCCGGCGGCACGAGCGAGGGCACCGGGCCCAGCAGCGGGTCGGTGTCGCCGGAGGCGAGCGGCGGGTCGACGGGGCCGGGCTCGACCAGGAGCGGGGCGAAGCCGCCGGCCTCGTCGGTCGGCAGCGCGGGCACCGCGGCCGGCTCCTCCGGGGAGACGTCCACGGTCGCCTCGGGCGCAGGACCGAACAGCGCCTCGAGCGGGTTGCCCGCCGCGCGCTGGGTGACGCCGGAGAGCCGGACCACGCGGTCGCGACCGCTGCGCTTGGCGTCGTAGAGCACGCCGTCGGCGGCGGCGAAGAGGGTGCGGCGGTCGTCGCCACGAGCGGCGGAGGCGATGCCCACGCTGATGGTGACCGGGACGTCGAGGCCGAGCGCCGCCCAGTCGTAGGCGGCCATCTTGCGGCGGGTGCGCTCGAGGGCGCGCTCCGCCTGCTCGGCGGTCGTCTCGGGCAGCAGGATCACGAACTCGTCGCCGGCCCAGCGGCACACCTCGTCGGTGTCGCGGACGCCGTCGACGAGCAGGTCGGCCACGGCGCGCAGGACGGCGTCGCCACCGGGGTGCCCGATCGCGTCGTTGATCGACTTGAACAGGTCCACGTCGACGACGGCGAGCGCCGGGGCCGCGCCGCTCGAGAGCAGTCCCTCGAGCCGGGCCTCGGCGTAGCGCCGGTTCGGCAGGTGGGTCAGCGGGTCCTCGTACGCCTGCCGGCGCAGCTGTCCGGCCGCCCGCTCGGTCTCGAGCAGGCTCTTGCGACGGCCGAAGAGCTCGACCCAGCGCGTGCGCCGCTCGTCGACGCGGTCCAGCTCGTCGTTGAGGTAGGCCTGCAGGTAGGGCAGCGCCCGGCCGGCGTCGTCGAGCTCGGCGTGCAGCGTGCACAGCTCGCGCAGCGCCGCGCGGCGCAGGCGGGGGAGCCCGTGCTCGGTCGCGAGGGTCAGCGCGGAGACGAGCTGCTCGTCGGCGGACCGGACGTCGGCCTGCCGGCGCAGCGCCCGACCGAGCGCGAGCTGGGCGGAGGCGAGCTGGGCACGGTCGGCGGTCGCGGAGGTGATCCGGACGGCGGCGCGCAGCTGCCCGGTCGCGGCAATGTGCTCGCCGAGCCCGACCAGCGCCCAACCGTGCACGATCTGGGCGGCGACGATGCCCGGCGCCTCCGGCGGCAGCAGCTCCAGCGCCTGCTCGGCCAGCAGGCGCGCCTCGGCGAACTGCGGGGTGGCGGATTCCGGGGCGCCGTCGTCGAGCAGGCCCTCGCCGAGCTCGGCGCAGAGCTCGCCGAGCCGGGTCGCGCTGGTGGCGACCAGCACGTCGGGGTCGCCGTCGTCCGGGCCCCAGAGTGCGCGGGGTCGGCGGCCGCGGCCGTGGCGGTCTGGTGCGCCCGGCGCTGGAAGTCCAGCGCGAGCGGCATCAGCTCGAGGTCCGCGAGCACGCCGGCGAGGGTGTGCAGGGTGTCGACGAGCAGGCCGCTGGGCGGCAGGACCGGGTCCAGGAGGCTGGCCGCCTCGACCGCCTCGTCCATCGCGGCGTCGACGCGCCGGGAGAGCAGTTCGATCCGCGCGTGCCGGGCCAGGCCGGCGGCGCGCTGCAGGTCGTCGTCGGCGGCGTCGAAGGCGGCCTTGGCCGAGCGGACCAGCGCGATCGCGAGGGCGGCCCGGGAGGCGGACTCGGCGCGCGGGTCGTCGTCGTCGGTGGTCTCGCCGTCGACCGCCCGGTCGATCAGCTTCTCGACGCCGGCGTGCAGGTCCAGGGGCTGGTCCGCGGGGGCCTCGGACGCGACCGGTTCGCCGACGAGCGTGAAGCCGGCCACGCGCAGCCGTCGCACGAGCAGCTCGGCGCGGAGCGTGTCGGCCCAGGCGCGGCCGAGGGAGGCCGGGCCGTCGGTCGGACCGTCGGCGTCCGTCTCGGCCGCGACGTAGGGGGACGGGTCCCGCTCGACACCAGCGAGCAGTTCCTCGGCATCGTCCAACTGCCAGTTCGCCAGGGCAGCGGTCACCCGGTGATGCAGGGCTCCCGGTGGCACGAGCGCACTGTGCACGTCGTTCCCGCTGGTGTCGAGCATGTGTTCGGAGGCGCGCCGTCCCTCGTCCGTCGTGTCCCACGTGCCCCATGCGGGCGACCGGCTCACTGCTCCTCACCGGTGGACGCCGGACTTCCGTCATCAGCGTTTTCGTCCGGTTGGCCGCCCGGCGCGCGGACCCGGTTGCGGCCGCCGCGCTTGGCCGAGAAGAGGTGCAGGTCGGCGGTGTCGAACAGGGTCCGCCAGCCGACGACGGGAGCCTGCTCGTCGCCCGAGCCCTCGCCGGCGGCCGGGGCGGTGGCGACCCCGATGGACACGGTGATCGGCTCGGCGAGCTCGAGGTCGCTCCAGTCGGCCTCGGCCACGGCGGTGCGGAGCCGCTCCATGACGACGACGGCCTGCGCCTCGGTCGCGGTCGGCAGCACGACCAGGAACTCGTCGCCGGCCCAGCGGTAGACCTCGTCGCCGGTGCGGCTGTGCTCGCGCAGCAGGTCGGCGACCCGCCGCAGGACGGCGTCGCCCTGGGTGTGCGAGGCGGCGTCGTTGACCGACTTGAACCGGTCCACGTCGACGACGGCCAGCGACACCGGCTCCTCGCCCAGGCGGAGGGCGCCCAGCCGGCGCTCTGCGCTGCGCCGGTTGCCCAGACCGGTGAGCGGGTCCTCGAGCGCGTGCCGGCGCAGCATCGCGGCCTGCCGCTCGGCCTCGCGCAGCCGGCTGCGGCGCACGAACATCTCCGCCCACAGCTCGCGGCTGCGCGCGTTCGCGCGGCCGGTGTCGGCGCGGTAGGACTCCAGCCAGTACAGCGCCTCGGCGGGGCGGCCCAGGGCGGCCGCGTTGCGGCCGAGCTCGAGCAGGCACTGGCGGTGGCGGCGCCGGTCGCCGGAGGCCAGGAAGGCACCCGCGGCGTCGACCAGCAGCCCGATGGACTCCTCGCCGTGCTCGCCGTCGTCGTCACGCTCGGCCAGCCGGGCGAGCAGCCGGGCGAGGACGAGGTCGGTGTAGGCGCGCAGCCACATGCCGCCGGACCCCTGCACGTGCCGGCGGACCCGGCGCAGCGGCGCGGAGGGCGTCGTCGAGGTCGCCGGAGCAGACCAGCGCCCACGCCTGGACGACGTCGAGCAGGTCGTCGTCGCTGGGATCGGGCTCGTAGGCGAGATCGCGGGCCGAGATGGCCGACGCGATCGCCTCGACGGCCAGTTCGGCGGCGCGGTCGCCGTCGCCGCGGCGCAGCTCCGTCTGGGCGAGTTCGACGTTCTGGCGGGCGGCGAGGAGCCGCATCCGCCAGAGCCGCTCCGGATCGCGCAGTGCAGCGGCCACGTGCTGCCCGCGGACGGCGTGCCCGAGCGCCAACTCCTCGAGGTCCAGCCCGGAGAGCGCGAGGGACAGCCAGCGGTGCGCCTCCTGCAGTGCGCGGGAGGGTCCGCCCGCCGCCGGCGACTCGGTGAGCAGGCTCGCGTCGACGGCCAGCAGCATCGCGCCCTCGGCGTGGTCGGCCGTGACCTCGATGTGGGCGAGGTAGGCCATGGCGAGGGCGGTGTCGGCGGACGGGCTGCACTTCTCCAGGGCCTCGCGGGCCGCCGAGACCTCGGGGTGGACGGCCCCGGCGTCCTCGTCGATCAGCCGCTGGCGGGCCGCGACGGCGTGCCGCCAGACGGTCCAGACCGGCTGGGTGCTGGCGGCGAACGCGGCGGCGGCGTCGTCGAGGAGCTGGGCGAGAGCGTGCGCGCCGTCACGGTGGGCCGTGCCGAGGAGCCGCCAGAGGACGGCCTCGAGTTCCTCGGTCGGGACCTCGGGGACGCGGCGGACCGGACGGGGGGTCACGCATCCCTCCAGTCCACGGGTCGTCGCGGCCCGACGGGCCGGGGATCGCACCGGTTCAGCGAGGCAGCTTCCCCCGGGTGAGGCATCTGTCCTCACCCGCCCGCACTACCCTCGTCGGATGCCCGGGACGCCTCTCAGCACGCCTCCGACGCGGTTCGCCTATCTCGGGCCCGAGGGTACCTTCGCCGAAGCGGCCCTCAGCACCGTCGTTGCCTCGACGGAGGGAGCCCGGTACCCCCAGCCGAGTGTCTCCGCGGCCCTGGCCGCCGTTCGTTCGGGGGACGCCGACGCCGCGATGGTGCCGCTGGAGAACTCCGTCGAGGGCTCGGTGCCGGCCACGATGGACGGCCTGGCCGACGGCGATCCGCTGGTCGTCGTCCGCGAGGTGTTCCTCCCGGTGACGATGACGCTGGTCGGCCGGCCCGGTGTCCGGCTGGCCGATGTGCGCTCCCTCGCCAGCCATCCGCATGCCCTCGCCCAGTCGTCGCGGTGGCTGGCCACGAACCTGCCCGGCGTCTCGCCGCTGCCCACGACCTCGACCGCCGCGGCGGCGGCCGCCGTCGCTGCGGGCGAGTTCGACGCCGCCGTCTGCGCCCCGATCGCCGCCCAGCGGTACGGGCTGGCGACCCTGGCCGAGGACATCTCCGACCACCCCGGCGCCGTCACGCGGTTCGTGCTGGTGGCTCCGCCCGGGTCCCTCCCGGAGCCGACCGGGAGCGACAAGACGTCGCTCGTCGCCAGCGTGGGTGACCGCACCGGTGCGCTGCTCGAACTGCTCGAGGAGTTCGCCGTCCGGGGCATCTCGCTCACCCGGATCGAGTCGCGGCCGACCCGCGAGCGGCTCGGCCTCTACTCCTTCTCGCTCGACTGCGAGGGGCACATCTCCGACGCCCGGGTCGGCGACGCGCTGGCCGCGCTGCACCGGGTCTGCGACGACGTCCGGTTCCTCGGCTCCTACCCCCGCGCGGACGGCCGGGAGAGCAAGCCGGTGCCGGAGTCGGCGACCGACCCCGCGTTCGCCGAGGCATCGGCCTGGCTGACCGCGATCCGAGCCGGTTCCGTCTAGCCTCCCCCGCGTGCGCACGCCCACCTCGGATGTCGTGGGCCGGACCGCCGGGTCTGGTGGCCCTCGTCCTGAGCGTGCTGTTCGGCCTCCTCGCTTTCATGCTCGTCTTCTACGACGGCCGGCAGGACATCGACCTGCCCCTGGGCGGAGCAGCAGAAGGCGGCTACGACTCCGAGATGATGCCCAACCCCACGGTGGGCCACCGACGAGCTGTGCGCCGACGATCTGCCGTGCATCCAGGCCGTCGCCTCCGACACCCTCACGATGTACCGGTTCGCGCGCCGGGAGCACGCCGTCGAGGCGGCGGAGAGCTTCGGTGCCGACGGCTACCTGACCGGGTGGATCGCCGTCCGGTACGAGCCCGGTGCACTCACCGAGGACGAGCGGACCGGTTTCGAGTCCGGCATCGCCTGCATCAACACCTGGGTGGGTGAGCAGGGCCAGGACTGCTAGGCCGCGTCAGCCCGACTGAGCAGTTGAGGTCGCCCCGATCGGCGCGTCTTCGCGTGTCGCTGACGGGAACGTGGGTGAGCAGGGCAGGACTGCTAGACGGGCTCGAGCTCCCGCTCGGGCTCGGGGTCGGCGGACCGCCGGGACAGCCGGCTGGGCCACCACACCGGGTCGCCGATGATCGAGACGGCGGCCGGCACCACCAGCGAGCGGACGACGAACGTGTCGAGCAGGACGCCGAAGCCGACCAGGAACGCCATCTGCGCGAGGAACAGCAGCGGGAGCACCGCCAGCGCGCCGAACGTCGCCGCCAGCACCATGCCCGGCCGAGGTGATGACGCCGCCGGTCACCGCCAGCGCGCGCAGGATGCCGCCCTTCGTACCGAGCCGCGCGGACTCCTCGCGGGCACGCGTCATCAGGAAGATGTTGTAGTCGATCCCGAGCGCCACGAGGAACACGAACGCGATCAGCAGGATGGCCGGGTCGCTGCCCGGGAAGCCGAAGACGTCGTCGAACAGCAGTGCCGCGACGCCGACCGTCGCGCCGACGCTGAGCACCACCGTCGCCACCAGCAGGACCGGGGCCACCAGCGAGCGCAGCAGCAGCGCCAGCACGAGCAGGACGACGGCCAGGACGCTCGGCACGATGACCCGCAGGTCGCGGGCGGCGCTGTCCCGGTTGTCGAGGTTGCTCGCGGTCTCCCCGCCGACGATCGCCTCGGGATCGGCGTCGTCGAGCGTCTCCCGCAGCGTCTGGACGGTGTCGACGGCCTCGGTGCTGTCGGGCGTGACGTCCAGGGTCGCGTCCAGCCGCACGAGTCCGTCGACGACGACCGGCTCGACGAAGGGCAGTGGCGGGCCGCCGGTGAACGGGACGACGGAGGCGACACCGTCGGTCTCGGCGGCCACCTCGGCGACCGCCCGCCAGTTCTCCTCGGGCGTGATGATGATCGTCGGGCTGGCCGAACCGGCGTCGAAGTGCCGGCCGAGTGCCGCCTGCCCGTCCACCCCGTTCGACTCGCCCTGGATGGCGTCGGAGATCGGGATGCCGTCGGCGTCGTAGGTGGGCGCGAAGGCGGCGGCCGCGATGAGGGCGGCCACGCTGATGAACAGCACCCGCCGGGGACGGCGGCCCACGAGCCGGGCGACGCGGTCCCAGCCACGGCCGGGCTTCGTCTGGCTGCCGTACCGGGGCAGGAACGGCCAGAACGCGGCGCGGCCCAGCAGCACCAGCGCGGCGGGGAGGAAGCTGAGCGCGGCCAGGACCGCGAGGGTGACGCTCACCGCCGAGATGGGCCCGAGCCCGCGGTTGGAGCCGAGGTCGGAGAGCAGCAGGCAGAGGACACCGAGGACGACGGTGGTGCCGGAGGCGACGATCGGCTCCCAGGACTGGCGGAGCGCGATCCACATCGCGGTGTACTTCGACTCCTCGAGCCGCAGTTCCTCGCGGAACCGGGCGACCAGCAGCAGGCCGTAGTCGGTGGCCGCGCCGACGACCAGGATCGCCGCGATGCCCTGGCTCTGCCCGTTGACGGTGATGACGCCGTTGTCGGCCAGCAGGAAGGCGACGGCGTTGGCGGCGGTCAGGGCCAGGCCGGCCGTGGCGATGACCAGGAACGGCAGGATCGGGCTGCGGTAGACGACCAGCAGGATCAGCAGCACGATGCCGAACGCGGCGAGGATCAGCAGGCTGTCGATGCCCTCGAAGACGCTGGAGAAGTCCGCGAAGATCCCGGCCGGGCCCGTGACGAAGGAGTCCGTCCCGTCGAGCTCGATGGCGGCGCGGATGTCCTCGACCACCGGGAGCAGGTCGTTGCTCAGGTCGGGCTCGAGCGGGAGGAACGCCTGCACCGCCTCGCCGTCCTCCGACGGGATCAGCGGGGTGGCCGGCGCCGCCAGTGCGTCCGCCTCCTCGGCGACGTCGGTGGCCGCCTGGAGCCGCTCGCCGATCGCGGCGAGGGTGGCCTCGTCGATGCCGTCCGGGTTCTCCCACAGGAGGACGGCGGGGATCGACTCGACCGGCTGGAACTCGACCAGCAGGTTCTGGACGCGCGTGGACTCGGCGCTGTCGGGGAGGAACGCCGCGATGTCGTTCTCCTGCAGTTCCGTCAGCCCGGAGCCGAGCGCCGACAGCGGCGCCGCGCTCCCCAGCCAGACCAGCACGAGCGCCAGGGGGAGGAGCCAGCGGAGCCGAGCCATGGCGGAGACGCTAGGTCCTCGCCCCCTCAGCGGGTACGTCAGCCCGAGTGCGCGAGCTTGCAGTCGCCCCCGCCGGCGCGTCCTCGCGTGTCGGCGACGTCAACTCTCACTCGGCTGCGCCTCGACAGCCGGCTCGGCCACCAGACCTTGTCGCCGATCAGCGCGACCGCGGCCGGCACCACCAGCGTGCGGACGACGAACGTGTCCAGCAGGACGCCGAAGCCGACCAGGAACCCGAGCTGCGTGAGGATCACCAGCGGCAGGACGGTCAGGGCTCCGAACGTGGCCGCCAGGACCAGCCCGGCGCTGGTGATCACGCCGCCGGTCACCGCCAGGGCCCGCATGACGCCGTCCCTCGCGCCGTGAGTGACCGACTCCTCGCGGGCGCGGGTCATCAGGAAGATGTTGTAGTCGATCCCCAGCGCCACGAGGAACACGAAGCCGATCAGCAGGACGCCGGGGTCGCTGCCCGGGAAGTCGAAGAGGCCGTCGAAGACCAGCGCCGCCACCCCGACGGTCGCGGCCGTCGACAGCGCCACGGTCGCGACGAGCAGCACCGGCGCGAGCAGCGAGCGCAGCAGGAGGGCGAGCACCACGGTGATCACGGCCAGCACCAGCGGCACGATCACCCGCAGGTCCCGCCCGGACGTCTCCTGGGTGTCCAGGTCGCTCGCCGTGCTCCCGCCGACGAGCGCCTCGGGCTCGACGTCGCGCACCGACGCAGCGCAGCTCGCCGACCGTCGCCTGGGCCGCCTCGCTGTCCGGGGCGTCGCCCAGCGTCGCGTCGAGGCGGACCAGCCCGTCGACCACGACGGGCTCGGCGGGCCCGCCGGTCGGTGGCCCGGCCTCCTCGCCGCTGAACGGCGACCACGCGGTGACGCCGTCGACGCTGCCCACCGCGTCGGCGACGTCCCGCCAGCTCTCCTCCGGCGTGAGCACGTAGGCCGGGGCGGCCTCGCCGGCGTCGAAGTGGCGCTCGAGGGCCTGCTGGCCGGTGGCCGACGGCGATCCGCCGCGCACCGACTCCGACAGCGCGATGCCGTCGGCGTCGAAAGCGGGCGCGAAGGATGCCAGCGCGAACAGTCCGGCCAGGCTCCAGACGAGCACGCGCGCGGGGCGTCGTCCGACCGCGGCCGAGACCCGGTCCCAGCCGCGGCCGCTGGGCTGCTCGCTGCCGTACGTCGGGCGGAACGGCCAGAACGCGGCCCGGCCCAGCAGGACGAGGGTCGCGGGCAGGAAGGTCAGCGCCGCGAGCACGGCCAGGGCGATGCTCACTGCCGAGATCGGGCCGAGGCCGCGGTTGGAGCCGAGGTCGGAGAAGAGCAGGCAGAGCACGCCCAGGATCACCGTCGCGCCGGAGGCGACGATCGGCTCCCACGACTGCCGCAGCGCGTGCCGCATCGCCACGTGCTTCGACGGCTCGGTGCGCAGTTCCTCGCGGTAGCGGGCGACCAGGAGCAGGCCGTAGTCGGTGGCCGCGCCGACCACGAGGATCGAGGCGATGCCCTGGCTCTGCCCGTTGACCGCGATCCAGCCCTGCTTCGCGAGGAGGTAGGCGACCGCGGTGGAGGCCGAGAGCGCCAGCCCGGCGGTGCCGATGACCAGCAGCGGCAGGATCGGGCTGCGGTAGACGATGAGCAGGATCAGCAGGACGACGCCGAACGCGGCGAGCAGCAGCAGGCCGTCGATGCCGGAGAAGCCGGCGGCGAAGTCGGAGAACGTGGCACCGGGCCCGGTCACGTGGAACGTCGTCCCGTCGACGCCGTCGAGCGCGCGCAGCTCGGCGATCAGATCGGGCAGCCCGTCACCGAGGTCGGGGTTGATGGGCAGGAACGCCTGCGCCGCGACGCCGTCCTCGCTCGGGATGGGCGGGGAGGCCTGGCCCTCGAGGGCGTCGGCGTCCCCGACGACCGCGACCGCCTCGTCGACCCTGTCGCCGATGGCGGCGAGCTGCTGCTGCTCGAGGGCGCCCGCACCCTCCCAGAGCAGGATGACCGGGAGGGCCCGGCTGGTGCGGAAGCCTTCCAGCAGCTCGGTGACCCGGGTGGACTCGGCGCTGTCGGGCAGGAATGCGGCGGAGTCGTTCTCCTGCACCGTGGACAGCTGACCGCCGAGCGCCCCGAGGGGACCGGCGAGGCCGAGCCAGGCCAGCGCGATGATGGCCGGGACGAGCCAGCGGGCGATACTGCGGAGAGGCATGATTTCCCTTGGTGGTCGAAAATCTCGATCGTCGAGAGAATAGCTCGCGTGGGCCCTGGGCGCACGGGACGGAGGTGGCGGTGGACGGGGATGCCGCGCGTCAGGAGGTGGCTCTCCTCCTTCGCCGCCTGACCGTGGAACTGGATGCAGTCGGGCAGCGATTCGCTGTCGAGCACGGGCTCAACCGCACCGACGTGCGGGCCCTGGTCGCGATCATGGACGCCGCCCGGCGCGGGACGGCGCTGACGGCCGGCGCACTCGGATCGGCGGTGGACCTGCGGTCGGCATCGGTGACGGCGCTGGTCGACCGACTGGAGCGGGTCGGTCACGTGCGGCGGGTCCCGGACCCCGAGGACCGGCGGCGCGTCTCACTCGAGATGTCGGATGCCGCTTTGGCGGCAGGGGCGGAGCACTTCGGCGGGCTGCAGCGTGACCTCACCGCGGCGATGGCGTCCTACTCGGACGAGGAGCTGGACGTCGTCCGGCGGTTCCTCGAGGACATGACCGCGGTCATCGAGCAGCACGCACGCTCGGACCCGAGCTAGGAGGCTAGGACCGGCGAAGCCGGGAAGATCGAGTCAAGTTCGGTTTCATGCGGCGAATCCGGCCTCCCGAGTGAAGTTGTCGAGGGCGCGCTGGTAGTTCCGTGCTGCGCTGCGCAATGGGTCGGGTGCCGGCGGGCGGGGTCGGTGAGCTGGGCCAGGCCGGGCTGGAGCAGCCGGGTGTCGAGGTGGGTGATCAGCATCGCGTGGTGCAGTCCGCGGTCGCTGGTCTGGTAGCGGTGGCTGCCGGGGACCCGGTCGATCAGCCCGTGCGCGCGCAGTCGGCGCAGGTCGTAGCTCACCTGACCCGGGGTGATGTGGTCGGTGTCCTTGCCGAGCAGGCCGGCGAGCAGGCTCACGGATGTCTCGGTTGCGGAAGCCGTTGGGCAGCAGCCGGAACACCAGCAGCGCCTGGAGCAGGGCGTGCGCCCGGCGATCACCCAGCCGGAGCCCGGCGATGCGGTGCCCGTCGGCGGTGACGATCGGGGCGTGCACGGCGGCGAAGGCTTCGGCGGCGCGGATCGGATTGTGGCTGAGTCGTTGGACGCCGAGCAGGCGCCTGTTGGCGGAGAAGCCGACCTCCCGCAGCGCGGGCAGGTTGGTCAGTCGCTTGCCGATCTCGAAGTCGCAGGTGTCGTTGATCGTGGTCTCGGTCCGCAGCGCCCGCCCTTCCTTGTGGTACTGCTTGATCTTGGTGTGCTTGTAGTCGATGTGCAGGCTCGGGGTGACCCCGTCGGTGATCACCCGGGTGCGGAACGAGCCCGGCGTGGGGCGCTTGCCGACCGCGCTGCACCCGCCGGTCGAAGATCAGGCTGACCCGGTCAGGGCGGCCGGCGTCGAGGTTGTCCCGGATCACCTGCTCGAAGAACACCCGCCCGGTCACCGGCCGGTCCAGCACCTGGGTCAGGGAGAACTCCGCCTGCAGGATCGAGCACCTCGTAGCGGTAGCCGGCGGCCCGGTCGGCGTCGGTGAACGGATTCGGCAGGATCGCCAGCCACTTGTCCAGCAGCGCACTGATCTGGTCTGGCCCGAGCCGGTCACAGATCGCCTGCACCGCGCGCCGGGTCGGCGACGGCGGCGAACCCGTTGTCCAGCGCGGTGAACCCGACCCCGGCCTTCATGGCCTGTCGTTTGGCCCACTCGTGGCCGTTGAGACACAGCCGGGCGTTGTAGGGGAAGTAGGAGCAGAACTTCAGGAAGAACGGGCCGAAGTCCGCGTCGACGGCATAGACGTAGAAGTGGTTGACCACCCCGGTCGAGCGCATGATCCACGGATAGGAGTTGCCTTCGGCGTTGCGGCGGCGCTCGGTGCGGAACAACCCGGTCTTCTCCTGCGCCCGGCCGATGAACAGCACGCCCTCGGTGCGCCCGGCCGCCTCGAAGCCGGCCAGGTGGGCGTGCATGATGTCGTCCTTGCGCTGGCCCTTGACGAAGTCGATCCACGGCACCTGCTGGTCGCGGGCGAAGCGGTGCATCGCCGCGCTGAACGCGTCGCTGATCTTCGCCAGCGGAGCGGTCGAGGCGATCGGCAACTCCAACTGCCGCTGGATATAGCCCAGCAGGCCACCGGCGTACTGCAGCTGCGGCACGTAGACGTTGAGGTACATCCGGTCGATGCATTCCACCTCGAACACCACGTGATCGGTGAGGACGTCGGCGACGCTGCGCGCTACGGTCATGGCGAGCTCCGGTCGGACGGGCGGCCAGTAGGCCCACCAACCGCTCCGAGCGGTTCATACACCGGGCCGGCGTGCCGGTCACGGTCTCACCCGCCCGACCGGAGCCCGCCATCCCAGCCGGCCACGGCATGGCTTGTCGGGCTGGGGCGCAGCCCCGTTAGAGGTAGAGGCCGGTCGATTCCTCGATGCGCTCGGCGGCGACGGCGTGCACGTCGCGCTCGCGCAGGATGATCAGGTCCTCGCCGTGCACCTCGACCTCGTGCTGGTCCTCGGGCGAGAACAGCACCTGGTCGCCGACCTTCACCTGCCGGCAGCTCGCTCCGACGCCGCGGGCCTCGCCCCAGACCAGCCGCTTGGCGACCTGCGCCGTCGCCGGGATGAGGATGCCGCCGGTCGAGCGACGGTCGCCGTCCTCCTTGCGCAGCGCCACCAGGATCCGGTCGTGGAGCATCTTGATGGGGAGTCCGCTCTTGGGTGACTCCACCGCGGCGTTCGCTGGCACGTCCGTCAACGCTACCCGGACGTGAGGTGCGTCAGCCTTGGCTGACCGTCACCAGCACGCCGAGCACGACGTACAGCGACGCCCCGATCACGAGCCCGAGCACGGCGGC
This sequence comes from uncultured Actinomycetota bacterium, assembly GCA_963784165.1. Taxonomy (GTDB): domain Bacteria; phylum Actinomycetota; class Actinomycetes; order Mycobacteriales; family Geodermatophilaceae; genus Blastococcus_B. Next base: position 47,302 of record CAWAQI010000020.1, on the reverse strand, counting down.
CGCGACGAGGTGGCCCGATCCGTGCCTCGTCGTTCGCCGATCGCCCACGCCAGTGCGGCAGCCGGGATCCCGAGCAGGACCGTGTAGACGGCGACGAAGGGCGACGTCAACGCCCCGACGACGACGCCGGCGGCGATCACTGCTGGGTGACGTGCTCGCACGGGGGTCATGAGGGTCCTCTTTCAGTCCCAGCCCAGCTCGTGCAGCCGGTCGTCGTCGATGCCGAAGTGGTGCGCGATCTCGTGGACGACGGTGATCGTGACCTCCTCGACCACGTCGTCCTCGGTCTCGCAGATGTCGCAGATGGCCTCGCGGTAGATCATGATCCGGTCCGGCAGGGCGCCGCCGTAGTGCCAGCCGCGCTCGGTCAGCGCGTAGCCCTCGTAGAGCCCGAGCAGGTCCGGCTCCTCCTCGTTGCGGTCCTCGACCAGGACGACGACGTTGTCCAGCAGCTTCATCAGCTCGTCGGGCACCTCGTCGAGCGCGTCGGCGACGAGCTCCTCGAAGGCCTGCGGCGGGAGCGCCTTCACCAGGAGGTCGGCAGCGGCCGGCCCTCCTCGTAGCCCGCCGCGCTCTGCACCCCCAGCACGGCTCGTTCGTGCAGCTCGTCGACGGTGCGGGCGCCGGCGTAGGTGCAGGACGAGCGGACGCCGGCGACGATGCCGTCGATCAGGTCCTCGACGCCCGGCCGCGCCGGGTCGAGGTACATCCGGGACGACGAGATGCCCTCCTCGAACAGGCCGGCGCGGGCCCGCTCGAAGCCCGTCTGCGTCGACGTCCGGGCCTTGACCGCGCGGGCCGAGGCCATGCCGAACGACTCCTTGTACAGCCGGCCCGAGCCGTCGTCGTGGATGTCGCCGGCCGACTCGTACGTGCCGGCGAACCACGAGCCGACCATGACGTTGGCCGCCCCGGCCGCGAGCGCGAGCGCGATGTCGCGGGGGTAGCGCACGCCACCGTCGGCCCACACGTGCTTGCCCAGCTCCCGGGCGGCCGCGGCGCACTCCTCGACGGCGGAGAACTGCGGCCGCCCGACGCCGGTCATCATCCGGGTGGTGCACATGGCGCCGGGACCGACGCCCACCTTGACGACGTCGGCGCCCGCCTCGATCAGCTCGCGCGTCCCCTCCGCGGTGACCACGTTGCCCGCGACGACCGGCACCTCGTGCCGGCCGGGGCCCACGACCGAGCGCACCGCCTGCAGTGCCTCGATCGCCTTCTCCTGGTGGCCGTGCGCGGTGTCGACCACCAGCACGTCGACGCCGTGCTCGAGCAGGGCGGCCGCCTTGCCGGCGACGTCGCCGTTGATGCCGACGGCGGCCGAGGTCAGCAGCTGGCCCTGCAGGTTGACCGCGGGCTGGTAGAGCGCGGAGCGGAGTGCGCCCTTGCGGGTGATGACGCCGACCAGCCGGTCGCCCTCCACCACCGGGGCGGCGCTGACCCGCGCCTCGGAGAGCACGTCGAAGATCTTCGGCAGGTCGGTGCCGGCCGGGATGGTGAGCGGGTCGGGCGCCATGACCTGCGCGAGCTGGGTGAAGCGGTCGACGTCCTGGCACGCGCCGTCGGTGACCACACCGACCGGGACGCCGTCCTCGACCACGACGACGACGCCGTGCGCGCGCTTGGGCATCAGCTGCAGCGCCTCGGCGACCGTCGAGGTCGGCGACAGGGTGATCGGGGTGTCGTAGACGGTGTGCCGCGCCTTGATCCAGCTCACCACCTCGCCGACGACGTCGGTCGGGATGTCCTGCGGCAGGACGGCGAGGCCGCCGCGGCGGGCGACCGTCTCGGCCATCCGCCGTCCGGAGATCGCGGTCATGTTGGCGACGACGATCGGGATCGTGGTGCCGACGGCGTCCGGCGTGGTCAGGTCGACCTCGAGCCGGGAGCCCACCGACGAGCGCGTGGGCACCATGAACACGTCGGAGTACGTCAGGTCGTAGGCAGGCCGCGAGCCGTCCAGGAAACGCATGGGCCCATTGTCCCGCAGGCCCGCGCGGTGCGTCGGTGGTTCACCCCACCGGGACGGCCAGGGCCTGCGCCACCAGCCGGTCGTACGCCGACGGGTCGTCGTCGATCAGTACCGGCGTCCCGCGGGGCATGCTGCCGCCGATCCAGCCGGTCCGGGTCCCCGGATTGCAGACGGCGGTGCCGTCGGGCAGCACCACCGTGCCGCTGCACGGGATCCCCTCCGCGCGCGACGCCCGGAAGTCGGCCATGACGGTTGCGCGGAACAGGCCGCCGTCGAGCGCTGCTGCCAGCACGTCGACGTCGACGTCCGGGCAGGTCGCCGCCGCCGCGAGCACCTCGTGCCGCAGCGAGATGCAGCGCGAGCCGACGAAGAACGCCCGGCGCAGCGCGAGATCCAGTTGCTCGCCGGCCCGCAGGGACTGGGCCGACGCCGCCTGGATCGCCTCGGCCGCCAGCAGGCTGGTCGCCGGGTACTCCTCGGACCGTCCCTGCCAGAGCGACCAGCCGAACTCCGGGGTGAGCGAGGCGCAGAGCGGGATCTCGGCGTCCACGATCCGCCGCGCGACCGGGCGCTCCAGCAGCAGCTCGAGCGGGAGCGCCCGGTGCGCGATCGCCAGCTCGTCGTCCGCCCCGGCCCGCGCCCGCGCCGCGTGCAGCCGCAGCACGACCACGGTCGCCCAGGGGCAGAGGACGTCGGAGAAGACGACGAGCCGGCTCATCAGAACGGCACCTCGTGGGCGAGCAGTCCCTCTCCGGAGCGCGTCCGGAGAGGATCCGGCAGAACTCGATCGCGTCGAGGGTGATCTCCTCGCCGGCCGTGCCGGCCGACCACGTGCCACCGGCGGGGCCGGTCAGCGTCAGCCGGTACGGCCGTCCGTGCACGCGCGCCCACTCGGCGACGACGTCGGCGACGATCCGGCCGTCGTGGTCGGGGGTCAGGACCAGCTCGCGCCCGGTGGCCCGGGCGATGTCGACCCGGTGCATCCAGGCGTCGCGGGTGTAGATGCGGTCCATCACGTAGCTCGAGCGGCCGGGTGCCCAGTGGCGGGCCGAAGGGCAGGGGGAGGGCGCGCAGCAGGCGCCGGCACGCGGCGCCGGGCCCGGACGCCACGGGCGCCGGCGTCGGCCAGGTCGCGGCGCAGTTGCGCGGGCGTCGTGGCCGCGCGCTCGCGCACCTGCACCTCGTTGATCCCGTCGACGTCGGGCCCACCGGGCCGCAGCGTGCGGCCGATCTTCTGCTGCCGCCGCACCTCGCGCACGCTCGCCGTGCACTCCGCGGCGCCGACCAGGTGGGCGACCATCTCGCGGACGTCCCACTCGCTGCAGTCCGTGGGGCGGCGTCCAGTCCTCGTCGTCGAGCTCGGCCAGCAGGGTGCCGAGCCGGCGGTACTCCTCCTCGGCGGCGGCCATCCAGTCGCGGTGCCGCATCGTCAGGTCCTCTCGCGTGCCGGTCGGCTGGGTGCCCGTGCGCATCATCGCCTCCTGGATGTCGACTTTCCTAACTGCGTTAGGAGAATGCTCCGACGGCATGGTGAACGTCAAGAGGAAGTCCTAACGCTGTTAGGATTCGAGCCATGACCGCACCGGATCGACGGGCCGTCCGGCACGCCGCGACGAAGAGCGAGATCGTCGACGCCGCCTGGCGGCTGGCCCGCGAGCGTGGTCTGGCCGGCTGGGCGCTGCGCGACGTCGCCGAGGCGGTCGGCATGCGCGCGCCGTCCCTCTACGTCTACTTCGACAGCAAGCACGCCCTCTACGACGCGATGTTCGCCGACGGCAACGTGGAGTTGCTCCGCCGCTGCGAGGCCGCGGTCGCGGAGGTGACCGCCCGGGAGCTGACTCCTGCCGACGTGCTGCACATCGGCGCCCGACTGCACTTCGACTTCTGCGTGGAGGATCCGGCCCGCTACGAGCTGCTCTTCCTGCGCACGATCCCCGGCTTCGAGCCGTCGCCGTCCTCCTACGCGCTCGCCCGCGCGGTGCTGGACCAGGGGGCCGTCATCCTGAGGGCGGCCGGGGCCGGCACCCCCGAGCAGGTCGACCTCTGGACGGCGCTGCTCAGCGGCCTCGCCGCCCAGCAGGTGAGCAACGACCCGGGCGGCGACCGCTGGCGCCGCCTCATCGACCGAGCGGTGGACATGTTCGTGGCGACGGAGCTGCGGGGCGGATGACGTCATGCCCGCCGCGGCGCGGGGGCCGGAGGCCTCCCGGCGCGGTGGACGGGCGCGCTCGTCGCAGCAGGGGGACGGCTCCTGGCCGCGGTGTCATCCGGGAGGATGACAAAATCACATGGTGATCGACCTCCGACTCGTGCGCGAGCACCCCGACGTCGTCCGAGCCAGCCAGCGCGCGCGGGGGCACGACGAGTCCCTGGTCGACGCCCTCCTGGCCGCCGACGCCGCCCGCCGCGAGGTCGTCACCCGCGCCGACCACCTGCGGGCCGAGCAGAAGACCGTCTCGCAGTCGGTCAAGAAGGCGGGCCCGGAGGAGCGCCCCGCCGTCCTGGAGCGGGCGAAGGCGCTCTCCGCGGAGGTCAAGGAGGCCGAGGAGGCCCAGCGCGCGGCCGACGCCGAGCTGCGCGCGGCGCACCTGAAGATCCCGAACGTCGTCGCCGACGAGGTACCGCCCGGCGGTGAGGACGACGCCGTGACGCTGCGGACCGTCGGCACCGTGCCGGCCTACGACTTCCCGGTCCGCGACCACATCGAGATCGGCGAGGCCCTCGGCGCCATCGACATGGAGCGCGGCGCCAAGGTCTCCGGCGCGCGCTTCTACTTCCTGACCGGCCCGGGCGCGCTGCTCGAGTTCGCCCTGGCCCAGCTGGCGATCAGCCGCGCGGTGGCCGCCGGGTTCACGCCCGTCGTCGCTCCGGCGCTGGTCAAGCCCGAGGCGATGGAGGGCACCGGCTTCCTCGGCGAGCACGACGAGGAGGTCTACAAGATCGAGCGGGACGACCTGTACCTCGTCGGCACCTCCGAGGTCGCGCTCGCCGGGATGCACGCGAGGGAGGTCCTCGACCTCTCCGCCGGGCCCCGCCGGTACGCGGGGTGGTCGTCGTGCTTCCGCCGCGAGGCCGGCTCCTACGGCAAGGACACCCGCGGCATCATCCGCGTGCACTGGTTCGACAAGGTCGAGATGTTCAGCTTCTGCCGCCCGGAGGAGGCCGAGGCCGAGCACCTGCGGCTGCTCGCGTGGGAAGAGGAGTTCCTCCAGGCGCTGGAGCTGCCGTACCGCGTCGTCGACATCGCCGCCGGTGACCTGGGCACGAGCGCGACCCGCAAGTACGACATCGAGGCGTGGTTCCCGAGCCAGGGCACCTACCGCGAGCTGACCAGCACGTCGGACTGCACGACCTTCCAGGCGCGACGGCTCTCCATCCGCTACCGGGACGCCGACGGCAAGCCGCAGACGGCCGCCACGCTCAACGGCACCCTGTGCGCGATCGCCCGCACCATCGCCTGCCTGCTGGAGGTGCACCAGCGCTCCGACGGCTCGGTGCAGGTCCCGGTCGCGCTGCGACCGTGGCTCGGTGGCGTCGAGGCCCTCACGCCGGGGATGACGCTGGCCGCGCCGCTCCCACCGACCGCATGAGTGGTGCCCGGCCGAAGGCGCTCAAGGCCTACGGCGTCCTGCCCGATGCAGATCGTGTGATCGACGTCGGTGACCGGGACCTCGGCGGGTGGCGGCCGAAGCTCGTCGCCACCGACCTCGACGGCACGCTGCTCAACGGCCACGGCGAGGTCAGCCCGCGCACCCGCGAGGCGCTCACCGCCTGCTGGGGCGCCGGCATCCCCGTCGTCGGCGTCACCGGCCGCGGACCGCGGCTCCTCGACAGCGTCCGCGACGCGCTCGCCGGCCGTGGCATCGCCGTCCTCGCGCAGGGCGGCTACGTCGTCGACCTCGAGCGCGACGCGGTGCTGCGCACCGTGGGCCTGCCCCGCGACATCGCCGTGCGCGTGATCGAGCGGATCGAGTCGGTCGCCGGTGACCTCATCGTGGCCGTGGAGGACGCCGCCGAGCAGGCCGAGGCGTTCACGGCCCTGCGCGTCCAGCACGGCTTCAACTGGCCCTACCCCGAGCCGGCGCACCTGCTCCCGCGCAACGAGGTGCTGCCTCCCGGCGCCGTCCTCAAGGCGTTCCTGCGGTCCTCGACGATCGGCCAGGACGAGCTCCTGGCGCTGGCGCGCACCGTCGTCGACCCGGTCGAGGCCGAGGTCACCCACGCCGGGCTCGGCTTCATCGAGGTCCTGCCGCCCGGCGTCACCAAGGCCACCGGTCTCGCCGTGGCCCTGGAGCACCACGGCGTCGACCCGGGCGACGTCCTCGTGTTCGGGGACATGCCCAACGACCTGCCGATGATCGAGTGGGTGCGGGCGTCCGGCGGCCGGGCGGTCGCCGTCGCGAACGCGCACCCCGCGGTGCGGGCGGCGGCTCCGGAGCTGACCAGCGGCCATGACGTCGACGGCGTCGCCCGCTACCTGGAGGCTGTCGTACTGGACCACGGGCCCTCGCGTGTCTGATTGGAAGCCGCGGCTCATCGCGAGCGACATGGACGGCACGCTGCTGCACTGGGACGAGACCGTCGGGGCGGCCACCGTCGCGGAGCTGCAGCGCTGGCGTGCCGACGGCGTCCCGTTCGTGCTGGCCACCGGCCGCCCCCCGCGCTGGATGCGGGACATCCGCGAGGTCATCGGCTGGGGCACGGCGGTCTGCTGCAACGGCGCCGTCCTGCTCGACCTCGAGCGCTTCGAGGTGCTCGACGAGGACCTGCTCCAGCCCGACGTGCTGGCGGAGATCTCGACCGAGCTGCGCCATCGGCAGCCCGACACCTGGTTCGCCGTCGAGTACGGCATGGAGTTCCGTCACGAGCCGATCTACCGGCCGCGGTGGGACATCGACGCACCCGGGGTCGCCCCCGCCACGCTCGACGAGATGGTGCAGGCCCCGGTGGCCAAGCTGCTGGCCCGGCACGAGCACCTCGCGCGGGACCGCTTCGTCGCGCTCGTCGAGGACGTCGTCGGCGACCGCGCGACCGTCACCAACTCCTCGTCCGACGCCCTGGCCGAGATCTCCGCAGCCGGTGTGACCAAGGCCAGCGGTCTGGCGAAGATCGCCGCGCGGCACGGGGTCGGGCCGGAGGACGTCGTCGTCTTCGGTGACATGCCCAACGACATCGCCGCCTTCGAGTGGGTCCGGGACGGCGGTGGGCGCGCGGTGGCCATGGAGCACGCGCACCCCGACCTGCTCGCCGTCGCCACCGACGTCACCGGCACCAACGACGACGACGGGGTCGCGGCCTTCCTCGCGGCGCTCTGACGCCGTCCGGAACGAATCCGGTCGGATCCCTGTGCCACCGCGTGCCGGGACTGCCGATAGCCCTAGGGAAGAGCCCCTTCCCTGGAAGTAGTGAACCGCCGATGGACCACATGCAGGAGTACCAGCCCGACCCGATCGCCGGGGAGGAGTTCCAGGCCACGCCGGCCGCGCAGGGTCACGGCCCGCGCGGGTCGCAGAGCCGGAGCCTCCGCACGCGACTCGTCGGCACGGTTCTCCTCGCCGGTCTGACGACGGCCGCGGTCGGCGCGTTCGGCATCACCCGGATGGCCGCGCTGAGCGCGGAGGCCGACGCCGTCTACACCGACGGCACCGTCCCCGTCGACGCGCTGCGCGAGCTCCAGGTCGACTGGTGGCTGCTGCAGACCCACACGGCCCGGTTCAACATCGAAGCCCTGCCCCGGGACGCCCGGCTGTCGGCCCAGGACAAGGCCGCCGCGGCGGCGGAGACGCTCACCGCGGACATCGCGGCGGTGGACGGCCTGCCGATCTCCGCGGAGGCGCGGGCGGCGTACCAGGAGTTCGCCGCCGCGAGCCAGCAGTACCTCGGCCTGCTGGCCGAGATCCAGGCCGTCGGGACGGCTGCCCAGCAGCAGGCGGCCGAGGCGCAGGCCGCTGTCGCCGCCGGACTGCTCGTGATCACGCCCGAGGAGCAGCAGGCGGCGGCCGCCCAGGTCGCCGCCCAGATGCAGCCGCTGATCGAGCAGATGAACGAGCAGGAGGCGATCATCGTCGCCGCCCTCGACGAGGCCACCACGGTCGCCGTCACCGACGCTGCCGCGACGGCGACCGACGCGCGCGCCGCCTACGAGCAGGCACGCACCCTCACGATCGTCGCGGTGGCGGTCGCCGTCCTCGTGCCGCTGCTGATCGGCTTCCTCATCGCTCGCAGCGTCACCCGGCCCGTGCAGCGCATGCGCGAGGTCCTCGGCCAGGTCGCCGAGGGCGACCTCACGGTCCGCGCCGGCCGCACCGGCGGCGGCGAGCTCGACGAGATGGCCGCGTCCCTGGACCACACGCTCGACTCGCTCGGCTCCGTCCTCGGGGTCGTGAACGACTCGGCGATCCGGCTCGCCACCGCCTCGCAGCAGCTGACCACGGCGGCCGACGGCATCGCCGAGAGCGCCCGGACCGCCGCCCAGCAGTCCGACGTCGTCGTCGCCTCGGCGGGTGGGGTCGCCTCCAGCGTGGACACCGTCGCCGCCGGCTCCTCGCAGATGGAGTCCGCGATCCGCGAGATCGCGCACAACGCCACCGAGGCCGCCCGCGTCGCCGGTCAGGCGGTGACCGTCGCCGAGACGACCACCCAGACCGTCGGCAAGCTCGGCGACTCCTCGGAGGAGATCGCCACGGTGATCAAGCTGATCAACGGGATCGCCGAGCAGACCAACCTGCTGGCCCTCAACGCGACGATCGAGGCGGCCCGCGCGGGTGAGGCGGGCAAGGGCTTCGCCGTCGTGGCCAGCGAGGTCAAGGAGCTGGCCCAGGAGACGGCCAAGGCGACCGAGGACATCGCCGCCCGCGTGCAGGCGATCCAGACCGACACCGCGGGTGCGGTCGACGCGATCAGCCAGATCAGCTCGGTGATCGCCGAGATCAACGACTTCCAGGCGACCATCGCCGCGGCGGTCGAGGAGCAGACGGCGACATCGAACGAGATGAACCGCAACGTGTCCGAGGCCGCTCGCGGGTCGCAGAGCATCGCCGCGGCCATCACCGGCCTCGCCGCCGGGACGCAGGCGACCAACGACGGCGTCACCGAGGCGCAGCGCGCCGCGGCCGACCTGGCCCGGATGAGCGGCGAGCTGCAGGAAGCGATCTCCAGGTTCCGGGTCTGACCGCTCACCGGAGCGGCTGTGGAGCAGTCGGGGCCCGGAGGGTCCCGCGATCGGGCGACGGAAACGGCTCAGCCCACCTGGGGACGGCACCTGGCCGCGGTGTCGGCCGGAGGCCGACTAGAGATATTGCCCGCCGCCGGGACGCTGCTCGGGGTGGGCCGACGGGCCGCCGGGAAGGGCCTTGCGGCGCATCTCCTCCAGCTGTGCGCGGGCGGCCATCTGCTGCGCGAACAGCGCCGTCTGGATGCCGTGGAAGACGCCTTCCAGCCAGCCGACCAGCTGGGCCTGGGCGATCCGCAGTTCCGCGTCCGTGGGCGTCTCGCCCTCGGTGAACGGCAGGGTGATCCGCTCCAGCTCGTCGCGCAGCTCGGGGGCGAGGCCCTGCTCGAGCTCGCGGATCGACGACTGGTGGATGTCGCGCAGCCGGTTGCGGCTCTTCTCGTCGAGGGGCGCCGCCCGGACCTCCTCGAGCAGCTGCTTGATCATCGTGCCGATCCGCATGACCTTGGCCGGCTGCTCGACCATCTCGTTGACGTCGAGCGCGCCGTTGTCGCCGACGTCGTCCTGGGGCATCGGCATGGCTCCGACCGGTCGCCCGTCAGGCCCCACGACGACGACCTGCTGCGGACGCTCGGTGCCGTTCCCCGGTGCAGTCATGCCTCCATCCTGCCCCGTGCCCGGAGGCACCGAACGCGGGGTGCGGATCGCGCTGCGGCCCGTCACTCGGAGCCACAGACAACTAGGGTGAACGGACATGGGGGCGGGGCTCGACGTAGCTCGGGTCCGTGGCCTGTTCCCCGCTCTCGCCGACGGTTTCGTGCACGCCGACGGGCCGGCGGGGTCGCTGGTGCCGGAGTCCGTCGCACATGCCGTCGGTGCCGCGATGCGCATGCCGGTGGCGCCCCGCGGCGGTGTCTTCCCGGCGTCCGGCCGCACCGAGGCGCTGGTCTCGGGGGCCCGGACGGCGGTCGCCGACCTGGTGGGCGGCGTGCCGGCCGGCGTCGTCCTCGGCCCGAACATGACCACCCTGACCTGGACGTTCGCCCGGGCGCTGGCCCGCACGTGGCGCGCCGGTGACGAGATCGTGCTCAGCCGGCTCGACCACGACGCGAACATCCGGCCGTGGCTGCACCTGGCCGAGGAGGTCGGGGTCGAGGTCCGCTGGGCGGAGGTGGACATCGAGACCGGCGAGCTGCCGTCCTGGCAGTACGACGAGCTGCTGACGCGTCGCACGCGGCTCGTCGCGCTGACCGCGGCCAGCAACGCGATCGGCACCTGCCCCGACGTCCGGGCGATCACGGCCCGGGCCCACGAGGTGGGCGCGCTGACCTTCGTCGACGCCGCGCACGCGGCCCCGCACCTCTTCCTCGACCAGGGCGAACTGGGCGCCGACTTCCTCGCCCTGTCGGCCTACAAGTGGTGCGGTCCGCACGTGGGGGCGATCTCGGCGCATCCCCAGCTGCTCGCCCAGCTGCAGCCGGACAAGCTGGTCCCGGCGCCCGGACCGGGTGCCCGACCGCTTCGAGTGGGGCGAATCCGCCGTCGAGCTGTACGCGGGGATACCGGCCGCCGTCGACCATCTGGCCGACCTCTGCGGGAACGGCGACGGCGCCCGGCGGGACCGGCTCCGCCTCTCGATGGCCGCGGTCGCGCAGTACGAGGGCGAGCTCTTCGCCCTGTTGACGGCGGGGCTGCGGTCGATGCCGCACGTGCAGGTGCTCGGCTCGCCGGTGCGGTCGACGCCGACGGTGTCGTTCACCGTGCCGCGGATGCGGCCCCGGCAGGTGGCGGCGGACCTGGCGCGGCACGGGGTCTGCGCCTGGGACGGCGACTACTACTGCCGGGAGCTGTTCGACGCGATCGGCGTCAACGACTCCGGCGGCGCCGTCCGGCTGGGACTGCTGCACTACAACACCACCGAGGAGGTCGACCGGCTGCTCGACGCCGTCGCCGCCCTGGACCGCCCGGCGCTGAGCCGACCGCGCTGAACCGTTCGCTGGTCAGCCCCGTGTTGGGGGGCGGCTGGCAACGGGCGACCAGAGTGGTCGGACGGGCCGGATACTGGGTGGGGGAGTGAGGAGGGCGTCCGGTGAGCGTTCGGCCACGGCGGTCGCCGTCGTGACACCGCGCGGGGACGCCGCCGGTGAGGAGAGCCTGCGCGCCCTCTACGACCAGCACGCTCCCGTCCTCCTGGCCTACGCGATGCGGCTGACCAACGGTGACCGCGCCCGGGCGGAGGACATCGTGCAGGAGACGCTGGTGCGCGCGTGGCGGCACCTCGACCGGCTCGACGAGTCGGCCGGGCCGGTGCGCCCCTGGCTGTTCACCGTCGCCCAGCGCCTGGCGATCGACGCCCACCGTGCGCGGCTCGCCCGCCCCCACGAGGTCGGCCCCGCGGCGCTCGCCTCGGTGCCCGGCCTGGACGACCTCGAGAACGCGCTGGACCGCATCGTGATCGTCGACGCCCTGGACTCCCTCTCCCGCGAGCACCGGGCCGTGATCGTCGAGACGTACTACCGGGGCCGCAGCGTGGCCGACACGGCGCAGGTGCTCGGCGTGCCCGAGGGCACGGTGAAGTCGCGCTGCTACTACGCGCTCCGCGCGCTGAAGCTGGCGCTGGCCGAGCGGGGGGTGACGAGGTGAGCTGCCCGCGCACGCCCTCGGACCTCGGCGCCTACGTCCTGGGCGCGCTCTCCCCGGAGGAGCGGCGCCACTTCGAGGAGCACCTGGACGGCTGCGCGCTCTGCGCCGCCGAGCTCGCCGAGTTCGCCGACATCCCGGCCCTGCTCGACCGCGTCCGCCCCGAGGACCTGCAGCCGGTCGCCGTCACGCCGTCCCCCGAGCTGTTCGACCGGGTGTCCGCGGCGGCCCGGGCCACTCCGGATGCGGCGCCGTCGCGCTCCCGGCGGTGGCTGCTGGTCGCCGCCGCCGTGCTCGCCCTGGTCGGTGTGGGCACCGGCGCGATCGTGTGGGCGACCAGCCAGGGGAGTGACACCGTGACGGCGTCGTCCGGACCGGTGCACGCGACGCTGGCGGTGACCGGGCAGGAGGAGGGGACGGTGCTCGAGCTGACCGTCGACGGCCTCCGGCCCGGCGAGACGTGCCGCATGGTCGCCGTCGACACCGACGGGGAGTGGTACCCGGCGGGCGACTGGGCGGTGTCCGAGGACGGCGACGGGACGTGGCGGGGCTGGGCCGACGTCCAGCGCGACGACCTGCGCGAGGTCGTGGTCTACGGCGAGGGCGACCGGGAGCTGGTCCGGCTGGAGCTGTAGTGCTCAGTCGTCGGCGACGAGCAGCACCTTGCCCACGTGCTCGCTCGCCTCGACGACGCGGTGCGCCTCGGCGGCGCGGGACATCGGCAGCCGGCGGTCGACGATCGGCCGGACGACGCCGCGTTCGACGTCGGGCCACACGTCGTGCAGCACCGCGGCGACGATCTCGGCCTTGCCGCCGTGGCCCGTCGGCGGGCGCGAGCGCAGCGTCGTGGCGTGCACCGACGCGCGCTTGCGCATCAGCTTGCCGAGGTCGAGCTCGGCCTTCGTGCCGCCCTGCATGCCGATGCTGACCAGCCGCCCGCCCACGGCCAGGGCGTCGACGTTGCGGGCCAGGTACTTCGCGCCCATGTTGTCGAGGATGACGTCGATGCCGGCGCCGTCGGTCTCCTCCTGGACGCGCTCGACGAAGTCCTCGTCGCGGTAGTTGATGGTCACCTCGGCGCCCAGCTCGCGGCAGACGCTCAGCTTCGCGGGGGTGCCCGCCGTGGTGAACACCCGCGCGCCGGCCCGCGCCGCCAGCTGGATCGCCATGGTGCCGATGCCGCTGGAGCCGCCGTGCACCAGGAAGTTGTCGCCGCGCCGGAGCGTGGCCAGCAGGAAGACGTTCGACCAGACGGTGCAGGTCACCTCGGGCAGGGCTCCCGCGGTGGCCAGCTCGACGCCGGCCGGTCGGGGCAGGAGCTGCCCGGCCGGGACGGCGACCCGTTCGGCGTAGCCACCGCCGGAGAGCAGGGCGCACACCTCGTCGCCGTCCGACCAGCCGGTGACGCCCTCGCCGACCTCGCTGATCACGCCGCTGCACTCGAGGCCGAGGATGTCGCTGGCGCCCGGCGGCGGCGGGTAGAAGCCCTGCCGCTGCAGCAGGTCGGCGCGGTTCACCGCGCTGGCGGCGACGTCGACGATCACCTCGCCCGGCCCGCAGACCGGATCGGGCACCTCCGTCCACCGGAGCGCCTCGGGACCACCGGGTTCGCTGACCGTCACCGCACGCATGGTCCTGAACCCTAAGGCCCCCTCCGGGGCGCCGCCCCGAGCGTGCGAGGGGTGGGGGCCACTGCATGAATCACGGGGGAAGCGGGCCCTGACGCAGCGGCGTGACGCGCCGGGGCCCCGGCAGGGCGTGCGGTGAGCACCGCCGGGTCGATGGCCCGGTGCCAGGGTCGGGACCGTCCGCCGGCCTCCGCCGCGGTCCTTGCGGCTCCGGCGGTCGCCTGGAGGTACCGCCATGGCCGCAACACCGCAACCGACGTACACGCCCGCCCCGCAGTGGAGCGTCGGACGGATCATCGCCCTCGTGTTCGGCGTCGTCTTCGTCCTGCCGGCGCTCGGCCTGCTGCTGGGAGGTGGTGTCCTGCTCTGGGCCGACCTGGGCAACCGCACGGACGGCTACGTCTTCTCCGAGACCGACGACTTCGCGACCGAGGGGTTCGCCCTGTCCAGCGAGCGCATCGACCTCGCGACGGGCGCCGACTGGCTGCCGCTCTCCGCCGCGCTCGGCACCGCACGCGCCGAGGTCACGTCGGCAGACGGCTCCGAGATCTTCATCGGCATCGCGCCGGTGGACGAGGGCGCCGCCTACCTCGACGGTGTCGCGCGCAGCGTCGTCGACGACCTGGGCACCACTGCGGCCGACGAGGAGTTCGTCGACGGCGGTCGCCCGACGGCGCTCCTGGGGACCAGGACTTCTGGGCGGCGCAGGCCAGCGGGCCGGGCACGCAGCGGCTGGACTGGGAGCCGGCAGAGGGTGACTGGCTGTTCGTCGCGATGAACGCCGACGGTTCGGCCGGCGTCGCCATCGACGCCCGGATCGGCGCCACGATCCCCGCCCTCGGCGGCCTGGCGTGGGCAGTGCTCGGGACCGGGCTGCTGCTGCTGGTCATCGGCGCGCTGCTCCTGGTGCTCGCGTTCCGCCGTCGGAAGGTGGTCTACGTCGGACCGCCGCCGACGACGCCGTGGAGCGTGCCCGTGCCCGTCGACCGCACCACGGCAGCCGACGCGCGGGGCGACGAGTCCCGCACGGCACCGCCGCCGGCCCCGCCCGGCGGCTGACCACCGGTCACCGGGCGCCTGCACCAGGCGCCCGGTGACGTTCAAGTCGCGTGCAAGCGGTTTCCCAGTGCCCACCGGCACCGTTCCGGTCATGACGACGACGTTCCCCGCCACCGCCACCGCCACGACCCCGGTCCGCACCCGCATCACGCCTGCTCCCGCGCCCTCCGGCTGCGCGGTCGAGCGGCGCGCACTGGGGACGGCGGCCCGCGACCTGGCCGAGGCCCTGACCGGCATCGCCTTCGACGCCCCCTGCTGCCCGGCGCGGCAGAAGGCGATCCTCCAGTTCTCCGCGGGCGTGCTCCGCCTGGCCCAGGGCATCGCCACCCGCACCGGCGAGGTCAAGCTCCACCGCGCCTGCCGCGCCGTCGACCACGCGATGCCGTTGTTCGCGAGCGACGTCAGCGCCGGAGCCGGCGGCCTCGCCGGTGCGTGGATCGCCCTCGCCGAGCTGTTCCCGGCGACCGAGGAGGTCGACGACGACCACACGACCGAGGAGCTGCTCGCCTGCGAGCGCCGCTTCCAGGCGACCGTCGGACGCGCCTCGTTCGGCGTCCCGATGTTCGCCGACGCCTGCTCGCCCCGGGAACGGCTGCTGCTGGCCCGCAGCGCGTCGCGGCGGACGCGACTGACCCTGCGCCTGGCCGAGGACCGCTGGCTCGACCTGCGCGACGCCGTCCGCGGCTGATCTTCAGACCGGCACGGGGACGTTCGCGGCGGCACCGGACACGGACACGCACGCGCCCACGTCGGAGGTGCCGGTGGCCAGGGCGGCGAGCACGCCGCCGACGGCCCGCCGCGACACCTTCATCCCCTCGGTGTCGCCCGTGCGGGAGAGGGCGGCCGGTTCGTCGCCGTCGGTCAGGTAGACCGGTTGGACGATGGTCCAGTCCAGACCGCTCGTCCGCACGACCCGCTCCTGCACCTCGTGGTCGGCGATCTGCGGCCGGAGCACCAGAGCGAACACCAGCCGCGACGACAGCGGCAGCCGGTCGCGCGTCTCGCCCACGCCGTACGACGACTGGACGACCAGCCGGCGCACCCCGTGGCGCCGCATCGCCGCGACGACCGCGGCCGTGCCGCGCGACCGGACGTCCAGGGGCGTGCCGGTGCTTCCCCGCAGCCGGACGCGCACCGCGCTCTCGCTGATGCCGAGGGCGACGACGACGGCGTCCTGCCCGTCCACCGCCCGATCGACGTCCGCGTCGACGGTGACGTCCCCGTCCACCGGCCGGACGCCGTCCCGTCCGGCGAACGCGGCGCTCGCCCGCCGGGCGAACGCCGTCACCTCGTGCCCGTCGGCGACCAGCGCGTCGACCGCCGCCCGGCCCGATCCGCCCGTCGCTCCCACGACCAGAATCCGCATGACCTGCTCCTTCGCTCGTCGCGCCGGTCGGTCCGGCGCTGGATCCAGCATCGGTCGGACGACCGGCACCGTGAAGCGCCCTCCGTCCACGTTCCATGACCGTTCGTCCAGCGACCCTGGACGATTCGCCGATGCCGGAGCAGGCTGAGCGACGTGGCAGCCCACCTCGATGCACCGTGGACGCCGGTCGATCCGCTCGGCACCGTGCTCGGCGATCTGCGGATGCGCGGCACCTTCTACTGCCGGGCAGAGGGCAGCGCGCCGTGGGGCGTCGAGATGCCGGCGCTCGAGGGGTGCATGAGCTTCCACGTGGTCACCGAGGGCGGTTGCCTGCTCGAGGTCGACGGCGACACGTACGCCCTGAGGGCCGGCGACCTGGCGCTCGTGCCGCACGGACGCGGCCACCTGCTGCGCAGCGGCCCCGGCGCCCCGATCGCCGGCCGGGCCGACCTACTGCCCCAGGACTACCTCGGTGAGCACTACTCCGTGCTGCGGATCGAGGGCGGCGGAGCGCCGTCCCGGCTGGTCTGCGGCGTGGTCGAGCCGGAGCGGCCCGGGGCGGCCCACCTGCTGGACCTGCTGCCGCCCGTCCTCCTCGTCGAGGCCGGCACCGGCGGGCACGGCGGCTGGCTGAACGTGCTGCTCGGCATGATCGCCGACGAGATCCGCCAGGACCGCCCCGGCGCCGAGGCGGTGGTCACCCGGCTCGCCGACGTGGTGGTGGTGCAGGCCATCCGCGGCTGGCTGGACACCGGCGGGACCGGCCCGGGGTGGCTCCGTGCGTTGCGCGACCCGCAGGTCGGCCGTGCGGTGGCGCTCGTCCACCGGGAGCCCGGCGCTGCGTGGACGCTGGAGCGGCTGGCCCGCGAGGCCAGGATGTCGCGGTCGGCGTTCGCCGCCCGGTTCACCGAGCTGGCCGGCGAACCGGCGCTGCGCTACGTCACCCGCTGGCGGATGCACGTCGCCACGGTCGCGCTCGGCCGCGGGGCGCGGGTGAACGAGCTGGCCCGGACGCTGGGCTACGAGTCCGAGGCCGCGTTCTCGCGGGCGTACAAGCGGGTGGCGGGCGTGGCCCCGGTGTCGGTCCGGGGCGCGGCTGACGGAGTGGATTCGCGCAGGCGACCTGCACGAATCCACTATTCCGCATGCGCCTATGCGCGGGCCTTGAGGTCCTTGCGCAGGATCTTGCCGGCCGCGGACTTCGGCACCGCGTCGATGAACTCGACGAAGCGGATCTTCTTGTGCGGGGCCACCTTCGCCGCCATGAACTCCATGACCGCTTCCTCGGTGATCTCCGAGCCCGGCGCCCGGACGACGAACGCCTTGGGCAGCTCCTCGCCGCTCTCCTTCTCGGGTACCCCGATCACGGCGGCGTCGGCGATCTCCGGGTGCCCGAGCAGCACGGCCTCGAGCTCGGCCGGGGCGACCTGGTAGCCCTTGTACTTGATCAGCTCCTTGACCCGGTCGACGACGGTGTAGCAGCCGTTGCCGTCGACGACCGCGACGTCACCGGTGTGCAGCCAGCCGTCGGCGTCGATGGTGTTGCCGGGTGGCCTCCTCGTTGTTGAGGTAGCCCTTCATCACCTGCGGGCCGCGGATCCAGAGCTCGCCGCGCTCGCCGTCGGCGGCGTCCGCGCCGGTGTCCGGGTCGATCAGCCGGCACTCGGTGTTCGGGATCGCGTAGCCCACCGAGCCCTTCGGCACGTCGTTGCTGACGTTCGGCGGCTCGCAGCCGTCGTCCGGGGTGGTGTGGGAGACCGGCGAGAGCTCGGTCATGCCGTAGCCCTGGGCGACGGTGACGCCGGTGTCGGCGCCCTTGCGCAGCCGGCCCTGGGCGGCCAGCGCGAGCTGCTCGTCGAGCGGGGCGGCGCCGGACAGGATCGAGGTCAGCGACGACAGGTCGTACTGGTCGACCAGCGGGTGCTTGGCCATGGCCAGCAGGATCGGCGGCGCCACGAACGCGCGGGTGATCTTGTGGTCCTGGATGGTGCGGAGGAAGTCCTCGAGGTCGAACCGCGGCAGGGTGACGACGGCGCCGCCCCAGGCCAGGCCCTGGTTCATGAGCACCGTCAGGCCGTAGATGTGGAAGAACGGCAGGACGGCGATGATCCGCTCGTCGGCGCCGAGGTTGATCATCGGCCGGCACTGCGACACGTTGGCCACCAGGTTGCGGTGGGTCAGCATCACGCCCTTGGGCAGGCCGGTCGTGCCGCTCGAGTAGGGCAGCGTGACGAGGTCGGTGGCCGGGTCGATGTCCACCTGCACCGACGGCGCCTCGGCACCGAGCAGGTCGAACAGGTTGGCCTTGCCCTCGAAGCCGTCGAGGACGATCACCTCGTCCACCGGCGCCTGCTCGACGGCGGCGCCGGCGCGGTCCATGAACAGCGAGATGGTGATCAGCATCTTCGCGCCGGAGTCGCGGAGCTGGAACGCGATCTCGTCAGGCGTGTACAGCGAGTTGATCGGCGACATCACGCAGCCGGCCGCCGCGATGCCGTGGAACACCACCGGGAACCAGGGGGTGTTCGGGCAGAACACGGCGACGACGTCGCCCTTGCGCAGGCCCCGGGCGTGCAGGTTGGCCGCGACCCGGTCGATGTAGGCGCCGAGCTGGCCGTGGGTGATCACGTCACCCTTGAGGCCGTCGATCAGTGCCGGTGCGTCCGGCCGCTCCCGCCCGGCGGCCAGGACGAACTCCGGTACGGAGACATCCGGGATGTCGACATCGGGGTACGGGCTGGCCAGGGGCACAGGGAACTCCTCCTCGAGCAACTGATGTGGCGCCAGTCTCACATCGACGGTGGCGCAGGCCACAAGGGGGCTACTCGCGAGTTCAGTTCTCGCCGGGCGCTAGCGGGGCCAGAGCACCGACTGGGTGCAGCGGAACAGCGCGATCGTCTTGCCCGAGCCGGCGACGGAGACCTCGGCGTCCCACACCTGCGTCGTCCGGCCGGCGTGCGCGTTGCTGGCCACCACCTCGATCCGCCCGTCGCGCGCCGTCCCGAGGAAGTTGGCCTTCAGCTCGAGCGTGGTGAAGCCGCTCGCGCCCTCGGGCAGCAGCGCGCGGGTGGCCAGGCCACAGGCGGTGTCGGCCAGGCCCACGACCGTGGCCGCGTGCAGGTAGCCGTTCGGGGCCAGCAGGTCGGGGCGCACGTCGAGGGCCGCGTCGAGCCGACCCGGCTCGTGCGCGGTGATCTGCAGCCCGAGCAGGCCCGGCAACGTGCCCGGCAGCAGGGCGTTGAGCTCGTCGGCGGTGTGGAACCCGGTGGCGGCCATGCCCCGGAACGGCCTGCAGGGGCCCGCGCCGAGCCTGCGAGGCTGGGCAGCGGGGCCTCTTCAGCTCCGACGGTCTCCCAGAGGCCGACGACGTTGCCCTCGGGGTCCTTGAAGTAGGCGGCGAAGCCCATGTCGCCCACCGGCGTCTTCCCCACGACGGTGGAGCCGCCCAGGCCCCCGATCTTCTCCAGGGCCGCCTCGATGTTCTCGACGTCGAGGACGACGACCGGGCCGCTGGTGGCCCCCTGCTCGCGGGAGAGCATGCCGCCGTTGATGAAGCCCGACTCGGTGGGCCCGCTGTCGTTGCTGGGCCCCGTCATGACGATCGTGTAGCCCATGTCGGGCATCTCCATGATCTGCCAGTCGAAGGCTTCCTTGTAGAAGCTCCGTGCGCGGTCCCCGTCGTCGAAGGGGATCTCGAAGTGCACCACTCGACCACTCATCTGCAGCCACCTCTCGGCCGTGTCCGACTCTGACGCCGCGCAGGCTAGACCCGCGGAGTGCCGCTCCGGACGGCTCCGTGCGCGAGCACCGCGTGCACGCCGAACACCTGGTTGGCCACCTGGGTGACCCGCAGGTCGACCACCACGCTCGCCAGGGCCAGCGCCTCGGTGCGTCCGAGGCCGTACCGCGCGCCGAGCAGGTCGAGCATCGCGCTCATCGCCTCGGCCGCTGCCTCGTCGAGGTCGTCGCCGATGCCCATGCAGATCCACCCGGCCGGGGTGTCCGCCACGGGGGTCGTCAGCCGGACGCCGTCGAGGACCGACTCGCGCAGGTCGAGCGTGAGGTCGATGCGCTCCAGCGGGCACTCGATCGCGGTGCCGCCCACCTCGCCGTCGCCCTGCGCCGCATGGCCGTCGCCGACCGAGAGCAGCGCCCCGTCGACCGGGATCGGCAGGTAGAGCGTGCTGCCGGCGACCAGTTCCCGGCAGTCGAGGTTCCCGCCGTGCCAGCGCGGCGGGATCGTCGAGTGCCGGCCCGGCTCGGCCGGCGGCATCCCGATCACGCCGGCGAACGGCCGGACGGCGACGGTGTGCCCGTGCTGGTCGCGGGCGGTGCCGGTGCCGGCGGCGTCGTCCCACGCGATGTCCCACGTCAGCACCGCGGGCTCGGTCAGTCCGAGCCGGGCGTTCCACGCGGTCGGCCGGACACCGGTCGCGGTGAACCCGTAGGGGCCGGGGACGACGGCGCCGATGCCGACCTCCAGCACCATCCCGGCCCGCGCGCCGGCGACGGCGACCGGCCCGGTCAGCGCGTGTCCGGCGCCCTCGACGTGCGCGGGGTGACGCGGCCGCTCGGCGCCCGGCCCGCCGCTCCAGGGGCCGGTGCCCCACCCCGAGTCGAGGGTCCCGAAGCGCACCGTCGTCCCCGGTTCGACCGTCAGCACCGGTGGGAGCGCCGGGTCGAACCAGCCGTGCAGGGTCCGCTCGTCCGGCGCGACGACGGCGACAGCTGTCACGCGAGCCCTCGGACGGTCCGCACGGGCGGCCGGTCGCCCCGGATCGAGGCGACCATGTCCAGGGTCTGCCGGGTGGCGACGACGTCGTGCGCGCGGAACACCCGCGCCCCGAGCCAGGCGCTCACGGCGGTCGCGGCCAGCGTGCCGGTCAGCCGCTCCTCCAGCGGGACGTCGAGGGTCTCGCCGACGAAGTCCTTGTTCGACAGCGCCACGAGCACCGGCCAGCCGGTCGCGACCAGCTCGTCCAGCCGCCGGGTGGCCTCCAGCGAGTGCCGGGTGTTCTTGCCGAAGTCGTGCCCCGGGTCGATCAGCACGCGCTCGCGGTCGACCCCCGCCGCCACCGCGGCCTCGGCGAGCGCCGTCGTCCGGGCCACGATGTCGGCGACGACGTCGTCGTAGGTGACCCGGTGCGGACGGGTGCGCGGCGGCAGCCCGCCCGCGTGCGTGCAGACGATCCCGGCGCCGGCCGCGGCGGCCACGGCGGCCAGCTCGGGGTCCACCCCGCCCCAGGCGTCGTTGACGACGTCGGCCCCGGCGGCGAGCGCCTCCCGCGCGACCGACGCCCGCCAGGTGTCGATCGAGATCGGCAACGTCGGGTGCGCGCCGCGGATGGCGGCGACCAGGTCGACGGTCCGGCGGATCTCCTCGGCGGCGTCCACCTCCTCGCCGGGCGCGGCCTTCACGC
This sequence comes from uncultured Actinomycetota bacterium, assembly GCA_963784165.1. Classification (GTDB taxonomy): domain Bacteria; phylum Actinomycetota; class Actinomycetes; order Mycobacteriales; family Geodermatophilaceae; genus Blastococcus_B. The sequence goes on along the minus strand of CAWAQI010000020.1, from coordinate 26,046 downwards.
CCCCGACGTCCACCATGTCGGCGCCCTCGGCGACCACCCGGTCGACCCGTTCCAGGGCCGCGGCCATGGCGTAGGTGGCCCCGCGGTCGTAGAACGAGTCGGGTGTCCGGTTCACGATCGCCATCAGCACGAACGCGCCGTCTGGGACGTCCCGCGCACCGATCCGGAGCAACCCGTTCCTCCTCCGCCGACGCCGGTGTGGTGGAGTCAGCCAACCAGACCGCGCGAAGGGGAACAGGGCAGATGGCGCAGACGACCGTCGACGGCATCGAGGGCGTGCAGGGCCTCGTCGGGCAGCACCTGGGCTACAGCGACTGGGTCGAGGTCACCCAGGAGCAGGTGAACCAGTTCGCCGAGGCGACCGGCGACCACCAGTGGATCCACACCGACCCGGAGCGGGCCGCCAGGGAGAGCCCGTTCGGCGGCCCCATCGCGCACGGCTACCTGACGTTGTCGCTGCTGCCGATGCTGATGCCGCAGATCGTCGAGATCACCGGCTTCCGGATGGGCGTCAACTACGGCACCGAGAAGGTGCGCTTCCCGGCGCCGGTGCCGGTGGGCAGCCGCGTGCGCGCCGGCGCCACGCTCGAGTCGGTGACCCCGATCGACGGCGGCGTCCACATGCAGATCGCGGTCACCGTGGAGATCGAGGGCGGCAGCAAGCCGGCGATGGTCGCGACGTCGCTCTCGCGCCGCTACCTCTGACAGCAGGGCGCCTCAGGGGCGTCCGTGCAGGTCGTCGACCCAGTGCACCTCCTCGGGCCGCGCTGTCGACGTCGGGTAGGTCCAGGTTGACGACGACGGGGTCCTGCCCGCTACGGACCACCACGCAGGACAGCGGCTGGTCCGGGCTCGCGTTGATCTCCTGGTGGGGTGCCCACGGCGCCACGTAGATGAAGTCGCCGGGCCCGGCCTCGGCGGTGAACTCCAGTCGCTCGCCCCACCGCATGCGCGCCCGGCCGGTCAGCACGTAGATGACGCTCTCCAGGTCGCCGTGGTGGTGGGCGCCTGTCTGGGCGCCCGGATGGATCAGCACCGTCCCGGCCCACAGCTTCTCGGCGCCGGCCCGGGCGGCGTTGATGGCCGCCGCGCGGTTCATGCCGGGCGTCTGCGCGGTGTTGGCGTCCAGTTCGTCGCCGTGGACCACCCGGACCCCGGTCAGCCGCCAGTCGGTCGTCCCGTGATCGCTGGACATCGGCTACCTCCCTCGCCTGCAGGCTCCGCTGCAGGGTCCCACCGCGAGCCTGCGAGCGGTGGGGGCAGCGAGGTCCTTCCTCAGTCGACCAGAGCCTGGTTGACCAGCTGGCGCAGGTAGTTGCGGATCGGCAGCGTGCTCGAGGGCAGCAGCTGCGTGTAGAAGGTGACGGTCACGTCCTCGACCGGGTCGACGTAGAACGCCGTCGACGCCGCGCCGCCCCAGCTGTAGTCGCCCTGACTGACGACGACGCCGTAGCGCGCCGGGTCGATGACCATCGAGAAGCCCAGCCCGAAGCCCACCCCGCGCAGCGGCGTCTCGGCGAACAGCGGCCGGCCGAACGTCTCCAGGTCCTGGTTGCCGGGCAGGTGGTTGCGGACCATGTGCGCGATCGTGCGCGGGCCCAGCAGCCGGCCGCCGTCGTAGGAGCCGCCGCGGCGCAGCAGCTCGACGAAACGCAGGTAGTCCCCGGCGGTGGACAGCAGCCCGCCGCCGCCGGAGAGGAACGCCGGTCGGGTGTGCGCCATCGCGTCGAACGCGGCGTTGAACGTCATCCCGGACGACGGCCCGCCGGGCTGCCCCGGCGTCGCGAGGTAGAGCCGGGCCAGCGACTCGGGGTCGTCGCCGTCGCGTAGGCCGAACGAGGTGTCGACCATGCCGAGCGGCGCGAAGATGCGCTGCTCGAAGAACTCGTCGAGCGGCTGGCCCGAGATCACCTCGACCAGCCGGCCGAGCACGTCGGTGGAGACGCCGTAGTTCCACCCGCTTCCGGGCTCGAACAGCAGCGGCATCGACGCCCACTGCTCGCAGCAGCCGGCCGAGTCCAGGCCGGGCGGAGTGGCCCACTCGTGGCCCGCGGCGCGGTACATGCCGTCGACGGGGTGGGCGCGGTGGAAGCCGTAGGTCAGCCCCGACATGTGGGTGAGCAGGTGGCGGACGCGGATCGGCTCGGTCGACGGCACGGTCACCGGCTTCTGGTCCGATCCCGCGACGTAGACGCGGGGCTCGGCGAACTCGGGCAGCCACTTCGCGATCGGGTCGCCGAGCTCGAAGGCGCCCTCCTCGTACAGCATCATCGCCGCGACCGAGGTGACCGGTTTGGTCATCGAGAAGATGCGCCAGCGGGTGTCGTCCTCGACCGGCAGGCCGTTCTCGACGTCCCGGAGTCCCTGCCGCCCGACGTGGACCAGGTGACCGTGGCGGGCCACGGTGACCAGGAACCCGGGCAGCTGGCCGTCGTCGACCCAGCGGGCGAGGCGGCGGTCGAGCCGCTGCAGCCGAGACGGCGTCGACACCGACCTCGGCCGGGTCGGTGGTGACCTGCAGGTGCGAGCTCACGGGGCGACTCCGAGGGGCACAGGGCGGCGAGATCGCCGATCTCGCACGTTTCGGAGGCCGAAAGTGCGCGAGATCGGCGATCTCACCAGGGGGTCAGGAGACCGGGACGCTGCCCGCGGCCTTCTTCAGGTTGGAGCCGGCGGTCACCTTCACGGTGTTCGCCGCGGGGATGTCGATCGACTCCCCGGTCTGCGGGTTGCGGCCGGTCCGCGCGGAACGCTGGGTGCGCTCGACGGTCAGGAGGCCGGAGACGGCGACCTTCTCGCCGCGGGTGATGGCCTCGACCAGCTCTTCCTGGAGGCCGGCGAGCACCGAGTCGACGGTCGAAGCCGGGACGTCGGCGCGCTTGGCGATGGCGGAGACCAGTTCGCTCTTGTTCACAGGGTTCCTCTCGTATGTGCGGTGGCAGTGTCGGGGCCGGCACGGACCGGTCCCTCCCGCTCGGCGTCGGCCGGCGGGGCCCACCCGGAGCCGCCGCACGGGGGCGGACGGCTCGGGTGCGTCCGGATTCCTGCGGTTTCCGGACCTCGGGCACCGTGCCATGCCGGGCCGGGGTCTGGCCAGGCGGGGGGCTGAAGAAGGCCCGTGAGTCACATCCGCACCAGCACAGGACGGCGGGAGGCAAGGACCCGGCCTAGCGTGGAGCCATGGCGCAGCTTCCCGGGACCGACCTGACCGTCAGCGACCTGTGCCTGGGGACGAACATCCTCGGCACCCGAGCCGACGAGGCGACGTCCTTCGCCGTGCTCGACCGCTTCCTCGACGGCGCGGGCGCGACGCCGGCGTTCGTCGACACCGCCGAGTCCTACGGCAAGGGCGCCTCGGAGGAGGTCATCGGCCGGTGGATGGCCCACCGCGGGGTGCGCGACCGCGTCGTCCTGGCGACGAAGGCCTCGCCGCTGGAGAAGGAGCACCCGCTGTCGGCCGCGGCGATCCGCACCGCGGTGGAGGGCTCGCTGCGCCGGCTGCAGACCGACGTGATCGACCTGTACTACGCCCACTACGACGACGAGACGACGCCGCTCGAGGAGACGCTCGGCGCGTTCGACGAGCTGGTGCAGGCGGGCACGGTGCGCCACGTCGCGGCGTCGAACTACTCGGCGACGCGGCTGGCCGAGGCGCTGGCGACGTCCGACCGGCTCGGCAGCACGCGGTACGCGGCGCTGCAGACCCACTACAACCTGATGGAGCGGGCCGTCTTCGAGGACGAGCTCCGGGATGCCGCGGAACGGGCGGGCATCGGCGTCCTGCCGTACTACGGGCTGGCCAAGGGGTTCCTGACGGGCAAGTACCGGCCGGGGGAGCAGGTCGACTCCCACCGCGCGCAGGCCGCATCGGCGTACATGGGGGAGCGGGGCGACCGCGTCCTGACCGCCCTGGGCGAGGTCGCGACGGAGCACGGGGTCTCGCTGGCGGCCGTGGCCCTGCGCTGGTTGGCCGACCAGCCGACGGTGGTGGCGCCGCTGGCCAGCGCCCGGACCGGGGAACAGCTGGCCGAACTGCTGGTCATGCAGGACCTCGTGCTCACCGACGAGCAGCGGAAGTCCCTGACCGAGGCGTCCGGCTGAGACGGGGCGGGTCCGACGAGGACCCGCCCGTCGGCCCGTCCAGAGGCTCGCCGCGAGCTGCGAGCGGTGAGGAGGACGGGTCCTCTTTCAGCGAATGGCCTGGCGGACGGCCTGGATCAGCTCGGGCGTGATGTCGGTGACGCCGTGGTCGGCAGCCGCGTGGCCGGCGACCTGGGCGAAGATCCCGCCCTCGTTGGGGGCCGAGAAGCTGGCGCTGCAACCGGGGATGACGTCGCCGCAGGCGAAGGTCTTCATGGGTGGACTCCTTGTCGGGTGGGGCGGCCGAGCCGGGCGGCTCGGGGTATGGGGGGTGGACGTCAGCGGCGGGCGCCGGCGAGGTCCTCGATCCGGAGCAGTCCGAGGACGGCGCCGGTCGGATCGGTGCAGAGCACGGGGTCGAAGCGCTGCGCGGGCGGCCGGGTGAGCGCCCGGCGGAGGGTCTCCACCACGTCGGCGGACGGGTGCACGCGGAGCGACACCGGCGCCCGGAACGTCTCGCCGGTGCGCGCGTCCTGGAGCAGCAGGGCCAGTGGCTCGCCGAGCGGCCCGACCAGCACGGCGGGCGGCGGCTCGCACGATGTCGTCGCCGTCCTCGTACTGCCGGACCGGCCGCAGCAGGCTGGCCACGCTCTCGGTGAGGCGGACCCGCGCGGCCTGGGCCGTGACCAGTTGGACGACGGCGGGCGCCAGCGGCGCGAACTCCGGCGTCGGCCGGCCCAGCACCCAGCCCTGCCCGAGCGGGACGCCGAGCCGCATGAACGCGGCCAGCTCGGCGGCGGTCTCCATGCCCTCGGCGAGCAGCCAGGCGTCGATCCGGCCGGCGAACTCGCCCACCATCTCGGCCAGGGCCATGCGGACCGGGTCGGTGTCGGCGTCGCTCACCAGCGCGCGGTCGAGCTTGACGATCTGCGGGCGCAGGACGGCCAGCTGCTGCAGGCCGGAGTAGCCGGACCCCGCGTCGTCGAGGGCGATCAGGGCGCCGCGGGCCCGGAGCTCCTCGGTCTGGCGGCGCAGGGCCTCCAGGTCGTCGACGGGGGTGTGCTCGGTCAGCTCGACGACGACGCGCTGGAGATCGGGCCGGCTGGCCAGGGCCGCCTGCACGACCGGATCGCCCAGCAGGTGCGGGCTGACGTTGACGGTGAGGAACGTGTTCGCCGGCAGCGCGGGGACGGCGGCCAGCGCCTTGTGGATCGCCAGCGCCTCGAGCTCGGCGGCGACGCCGGCCTCGGCGGCCGCCGCGAACCAGACGTCGGGGCCGCTCGTCCCGGGGAAGCGGGCCAGCGCCTCGTAGCCGGCCACCGTCGCCCCCGCCAGGTCGACGATCGGCTGGAAGACCAGCTGGAGGTCGTCGGGGTCGGCGAGCAGCGGACGGCAGTCCGGCAGCGCCGTCCGCGTCCCGAGCATGGGTTTCTCATCGGTCCCGGCGGCCTCGCGCTTGAACTGCGGTGAGGCGCGTCACCCGACCGGGGGACCGTCGAGGCGCTGCGATCTCCCGCCTGCCAGGATCCGGCGGCTTGATCGCGACGTGACAGCATGAGCCGGTCAGGGGCGCCCCCGCCGGAGCGCCCTCGGGGGAAGGGAGGTCCGGCACCCATGTCCGGTACCGCTCCGTACCCCTTCGGCCCCGGCGACGTCGACCCGCTGGTCGACCCGCATCGCATCGCGTCGTCCCGCCGGCTGATGCTCGAGGTGCACGGGCATGCGGCGTTCGACCGGCTCTCCGCCCTCGCCGCCCGGCTGGTGGGCGCGGGCCACGCGAAGGTCACGCTGTTCGCCGAGGACGACCGCGTCGTCGGCGGCTTCGGCCTGCCCGAGGGCGTCATCGGCGGCCCCGCGCTCCTCACCGGAGCGCTGTCGGCGATCGTCGTCCGCACGGCGACGCCGCTCAACCTGGCCGAGGCGGCCGCCGACGAGCGCGTCGCGAGCCTGCCCGCCGTCACGTCCGGGCAGGTCCGCGCCTACCTCGGTGTGCCGTTGATCGCGGCGTCCGGCCATGCGGTGGGTGCGCTCGCGGTCTACGACCCGGTGCCGCGCCCGTGGTCCGACGACGACGCCCAACTCCTGGTGCAGCTCGCCGCGTCCGTGGTCGCCGAGTTGGAGCTCTCCGCGACGCGCTCGGCCGTCGGCACCTCCTTGGCGCGGCTCGAGGTGGCACTGGAGGCCAGCTCGATCGGTATCTGGGAGACCGACCTCCGGACGCAGACCGTGCACTGGGACGAGCGCTGCGCGGCCCTGTTCGGCGTCGACGGCCCCGCCGAGATGTCGCTCGAGCAGGTGCTCGCCGATTTCATCCACCCCGACGACCACGAGACGGTCCGGCAGTCGATGGACGGCGCCATCACGGACCGCGGCCAGTTCACGTCCGAGTCCCGGGGCCTGCGGCGGGACGGCTCGGTGCGTTGGATGGTCACCCAGGGCCGCGTGGTGACCGACTCGAACGGCGAACCGGTACGGCTCTTCGGGGCGATCCTCGACGTCACCGAGGCCCGCACGCAGGCCGAGCAGCGGCTGGCGGCGTTCCACCGGGCGACGGCGATCGCCGAGGTCGCCGCGGAGCTGGCCAACGCGGCCAAGCTGGAGGACCTCGCCGAGATCGTGCTGCGCGGTGCACGCGTGCTCGGTGCTCAGTCCAGCGCTCTGGTCATCTTCGACGCCGAGGGCGGTCCGCTCCGGCTGCACATGACCCAGCGGCTGGCCGACGAGGTCCAAGAGCACGTGGACTACCCCGTCGAGGGCGTCGAGGTCGAGCTCGACGACAGCCAGCCGGGCCAGTACGTCGCCATGCACGGGGAACGGGTCCTGCTGGGGAGCCCGGACCAGATCCTGGCCCGCTTCCCGGCGGCCCGGGAGGGCATCGAGCTCCTGCACGTCCGGGCGATCGCGGGCCTGCCCCTGCGGGTGGAGGGGAGGGTCCTCGGCTCGTTCATCGTCATCTGGGACCGCGACCACGCGTTCGTCTCCGACGACGTCGAGGTGCTGGAGGCGCTGGCCGCGCAGATCGCGCTCAGCGTCTCGCGGCTCAAGGCCGACGACGAACGCTCCGACGCCGTCGCGGCGATGGCCGAGGCCAACCAGCGGCTGCAGCTGCTCGCCGAGGCGGGCCGGGTGCTGTCGGGAACCCTGGAGATCGAGCAGCAGATCGGAGAGCTGGCTGAGCTCGTCGTCCCTGAACTGGGCGACTGGTGCTGGATCGTCGTCACCGACGAGCAGGGACGGCTCTACCAGCTGGCGTCCGCGCACCGCGATCCCGCCAGGAGCGCGGAGCTCGACGAGTACGTGCACAACATGGTCGAGGTCATGACCGACCAGGCCGGTGCCCGGATCGTCACCGCGACCGGCCGGCCCCTGATCCTGCCGTCGATCGACAGCGAGACCGTCGAGCGAGCCCTTCCCGACCCCGCGGTCAGGGAGTCGCTGGCTCGGCTCGGAGCGGCGTCGGGAACCGTCGTGCCGCTGGTGGCCCGCGGTCAGTCCATGGGCGCGCTCGGCCTGTTCAACGGGCAGGCACGGGGACCCCTCTCCCAGGCGCAGGTCGACACCGCCGTGGAGATAGGCCGCCGGACGGGGCTGGCCCTGCACCACGCCCGCCTCTTCAGCCAGCAGCGCGACCTCGCCGTCGCCCTGCAGCGCAGCATGCTCACCGCGCCGCCCGAGCCCGACCACTCGCAGATCGTCGTCCGGTACGTGCCGGCGGCGGCCGGCGCCGAGATCGGCGGCGACTGGTACGACGCGTTCATGCAGGCCGACGGCGCGACGGTGCTGGCGATCGGCGACGTGGTCGGCCACGACACCCGCGCCGCGGCGGCGATGGGCCAGGTGCGCGGACTGCTGCGCGGGATCGGGTACGCGAGCGGGGGGTCCCCCGCCGAGGTGCTCGCCGAGCTGGACCGCGCGATGCAGGGGCTCGCGCTCGACACCATGGCGACGGCGCTGGTGGCCCGGCTCGAGCAGGACGAGGTCGACCTGCGGGCCGACCAGACCCGCCTGCGGTGGTCCAGCGCCGGGCACCCGCCGCCTGCGCTGCTGGCCGCCGACGGCACGGCGTCGCTGCTCGGCGACGACAGCTCCGACCTGCTGCTCGGCGTCAAGGCCGACATCGAGCGCACCGAGCGCGTCGACGTCCTCGGGGCCGGGGACACCGTCCTGCTGTACACCGACGGGCTGGTCGAGCGGCGCGAGCGGGACCTCGACGAGGGCACCAGCGCGCTGGTCGACGTGCTGCGCGAGTGCGCCGGGCTCCCGCTCGACGAGCTGTGCGACCGCGTCCTGGAGCGCCTGTTCCTCCCCGACGCCGAGGACGACGTGGCCATGCTCGCCGTCCGACTGTTCCCGCAGGCCGAGCCCCGGCCGGCGGAGGCCGGGCCCCAGCGCGTCCCGCCGACCATCGAGCCGGCTCCGGACGTCCTTCCCGAGGCCGGCACCGAGGGCTGAGGCTCAGGACCGCCGTCGTCGCCTGGTGAGCCGGTTCCGCGCGCGCAGCGGCAGGTCGACGGCGACCGGCGCGTCCCATCCGCGCCAGACCGACAGGATCCGCAGGAGCGCGACCAGCACGATGACGAACGCGGCGACCGGCAGCGGATCCAGCCCGGCCGGCCCGGCGAGCACGCGCCAGCACCGAGGCGCCGATCATCGCGGCCACCGCGTTGTAGGGGCCGGGCTGGATGATGTCGGCCCGCTGGGCGAGCAGCACGTCGCGGATCACGGCACCGCCGACCGCCGTCGCCGTGCCGATGAACACCACCGAGGCGCTGGGCAGTCCGGCGATCTGGGCCTTCTGCGCCCCGATGACGGTGAAGAAGCCGAGGGTGAGCGCGTCGAGCGCGACCAGCAGCCCGGTCAGGCGGGACAGCCAGCCGGAGAAGTAGAACGTGACCGCGGCCGCGATGGTGACGGTGGGCAGGTAGGCCTCGTTGGTCATCGCGACCGGCGGCAGGTCGCCGAGCAGGACGTCGCGGATCAACCCGCCGCCCAGCCCGCCGCTGACGGCGAGCATGAGCACGCCGGAGACGGCGAAGCCCTCGCGTGCGGCGAGCAGGCCGCCGGTCAGGGCGCCGATGACGATGGCGGCCAGGTCGACGGCGGCCGGAACCCGCAGCACGTCGGCCACGGCGAGGATCTCCACGGGCGCCCATTCTCCCGGTGGGAAGCGGAGGACGATCAGGTCACCTGATCATCAGGGGTCCTGGCTCACGATCGACGGTGAGCCAGGACCCCATGCCGTGAGCCAGGAAGCTCGTGTCGCGGGTGGGCCCGCTCTGCTACTGGGCGGGGGCGACCTCCAGGTCGGTGGCGCTCTCCTTCGACGCCTGCCGGCCCTCGGCCTCGCTGCGCACCTCGGCGTCCCGCGCGGCCATGGCCTCCTGGCGGTCGTCCTCCTCCTCGAGGATCCGCGCCGCCTTCCACTCGGCCGGGATCGCGAAGGCGTCGACCAGCGTGATGATGTGCGGCCGCAGCTCCTTGAGCAGCTGGTTGACCTGGCTCGTCAGCCCCTTCGCCCGCGACGCGGTCAGCTGGCCGTGCTCGAGGAACCACGCCTTGTCGGCCTCGATGGTCGACAGCGCGTAGAGGTCGCAGACCTTGTCCAGCAGCGCCTTCGCGGCCGGGTCGTCGGTGCGGTCGACGCCCGCGACGAACGCCTCCAGGACGACGCGGTCGATGTGCGTCTGCGCCGTCCGGAGCACGTGGTCCTGGACGTCGTTGAACATGTCGAACGGCGCCATGCCCTCGGTCGTCGAGTTCTTCCGCAGCCGCCGGATCGCGCCCTCGAGCGAGTGCTTCTCGCGGAACTCGAACATCTTCAGCTGCCAGCCGCGCGCCAGCATCGGCGCCTCGTCGTCCCGGCCGACGGCGTCGACCAGGCGGGCGATCAGCGCGCGGGCCGCCGTCCGCTCCAGCACCGTCTCGCGGACCATGTCGGCGATGAAGCCGACCTTGCCCCAGCCCTCCAGCGAGCCGAACGAGTCGCGGTAGCCGGTCAGCAGGCCCTTGGCGACCAGCTGCAGCAGCACCGTGTTGTCGCCCTCGAACGTGGTGAACACGTCGGTGTCCGCCTTGAGGTGCGGCAGCCGGTTCTCCTGCAGGTAGCCCGCACCGCCACAGGCCTCGCGGCACATCTGGATGGTCCGCGTCGCGTGCCCGGTCTGGGCCACCTTCAGCCCGGCCGCGCGCGACTCGAGCTCGCGCTGCGCGGCCTCGTCCAGCTCCTTGCCGTGCACGTGCGCGGCGGTCTGGACGTCGTGCATCGTGCCGACCAGCTCCTCCTGCGCGAAGTGCAGCGCGTAGGAGGTGGCCAGCGCCGGCAGCAGCTTGCGCTGGTGCACCAGGTAGTCGTTGACGACGATCTCGCGCTCCTCGCCGGGGGCGGCGAACTGGCGGCGGGTCTCGCCGTACCGGACGGCGATGTCGAGCGCCAGCTTGGTCGCCGACGACGACGATCCGCCGACGCTGACCCGGCCGCGGACCAGCGTGCCGAGCATCGTGAAGAAGCGCCGGGTCTCGTTCTCGATGCTCGACGTGTAGGTGCCGTCGGCGGCCACCTGGCCGTAGCGGTCGAGCAGCATGTCGCGGGGCACGCTGACGTGGTCGAACGTCAGCCGGCCGTTGTCGACGCCGGGGAGGCCCGCCTTCGGGCCGTCGTCGCCGATCTCGACGCCGGGCATCGGGTTGCCCTGCTCGTCGCGGATCGGCACCAGCCAGGCGTGCACGCCGTGGTTCTTGCCCTGGGTGAGCAGCTGGGCGAAGACGACCGCCATCCGCCCGTCCTTGGCCGCGTTGCCGATGTAGTCCTTGCGGGCGGCCTGGTGCGGGGTGTGCAGGTCGAACGTCTCGGTCTCCGGGTCGTACGTGCAGGTGGTGCGCAGCTGCTGGACGTCGGAGCCGTGTCCGGTCTCGGTCATCGCGAAGCAGCCGGGCAGGTCGAAGCTCATGACGTCGCGCAGGTACTCGGCGTGGTGCCGCTCGGTGCCGAGCAGCTGGATGGCGCCGCCGAACAGCCCCCACTGGACGCCGGCCTTGACCATGAGCGAGAGGTCGCCGAAGGCCAGCATCTCGATCGACGTCGTCGAGCCGCCGGCGTCGTCCTCACCGCCGTAGGCCTTCGGGAAGCCGAGCCCGACGCGGCCGCTGTCGGCCAGCTTCTTGGCCGCGCGGGTCACCCGCTCGCGGGCCTCCTGCATGGTCTCCCCGTAGACCGGCAGGAAGTCGGGGTCGTCCAGGTTCTCCCGGGCGTCGCGGCGGACATGCGCCCAGCGGCCGTCCAGCACTTCCTGGATCTTCTTCGGGTCGACCGTGGTCGGAACCGTGGTGGTCACTTGTCCTCCTTGCTCAGGTCCTTGCTCGAGGGTGCGGGGGTGGTCACGACGCCGGACAGGCCGGCCCAGGCGAGATCGGTGAGGTGTGCGGCCAGTTCGGAGCGCAGCATGGGGCGATCGGAGCGCAGCCACCAGTCGGCGGCCGAGCGGACCAGGCCGACGACGCCGTGGCCCCAGGGCGGCGCGGCCGCCGGATCGCGGCCGGCCTGCTGCAGCGCGACCGAGATCGCGGCCGCGGCCTGCCCGCCGACGAGGCCGGAGAGGCTGTCGAGGGGATCGCTGCTGGGCCGGTCGAGCGTCTGCTGGTGGACGACGAACCGGTACAGCTCCGGGTCCGCCTCGATGAACGCGAGATAGGTGTCGATCGCCGCCGCCACCATGTCGCGCGGATGGCTGCTGTTCGTCTCGATCGCGCCGCGCAGCTTGGGCAGCAGCTGGGACGCGACCCGGTTGCAGACGGCGACGTAGAGCTCGGCCCGGTCGGCGAAGTGCCGGTAGACGACGGTCTTGCTCGTCCCGGCCTCGGCCGCGATCTCGTCCATGCCGACGCCCGCACCGTGCTTGGCGACGGCCGTCAAGGTCGCCTCGACGAGTTGTTCGCGACGCGCACGCCGGTGCTCGTCCCATCTCGAGTCGCGCCGATCGCGCGTTTCAGCCACATTGCCCTGAACGCGGAGGTCGTCCGCAGGCTTGTCCTGCGACGCAGGTCTCACCACCTCGGCTTTCATGTGATCCACAGTATCGCGTACTGTCGGTACCGGCCAATCCACCGACCCCGGAGGTTCCGATGGCAGCCCCCCGCTCAGTTCGTAGAGCCGCGATCGTCGGCGGGAACCGGATCCCGTTCGCGCGGTCCAACTCCGCCTACGCGCAGGCGTCCAACCAGGACATGCTCACCGCGACGATCGACGGGCTGGTCGCCCGGTTCGGGCTGCAGGGCCAGCAGGTGGGCGAGGTGGTCGCGGGCGCCGTCCTCAAGCACGCGCGTGACTTCAACCTCACTCGTGAGTCGGTCCTCGGCTCGAAGCTGTCGGCCACGACGCCGGCCTACGACATCCAGCAGGCCTGCGGCACCGGCCTCGAGGCGGCCATCCTGGTCGCCAACAAGATCGCTCTCGGGCAGATCGAGTCCGGCATCGCCGGCGGCGTCGACACGACGTCCGACGCCCCGCTGGCCGTCGGCGACGACCTCCGCCGCCTGCTGATCGGCCTGAACAACGCCAAGACGGTGCAGGACCGCCTCAAGGTCCTCGCGAAGGTCCGCCCGGGCATGCTCGCGCCGGAGATCCCGCGCAACGCCGAGCCGCGCACCGGCCTGGCCATGGGCGACCACGCGGCGATCACCGCCAAGGAGTGGGAGATCGGCCGCGAGGAGCAGGACGAGCTCGCCGTCCGCTCGCACCAGAACATGGCCGCCGCCTACGACCGCGGCTTCTTCGACGACCTGGTCACCCCGTTCCTGGGCCTGGCCCGGGACAACAACCTGCGGCCGGACTCCTCGGTCGAGAAGCTCGCGAAGCTCAAGCCGGTGTTCGGCAAGGGGGACGGCGCGACGATGACGGCGGGCAATTCGACGCCGCTGACCGACGGCGCCTCGACGGTGCTGCTGGCGTCGGACGAGTGGGCCGAGTCGAAGGGCCTGCCGGTGCTCGCCCACCTGGTCGACGCGCAGACCGCCGCCGTCGACTACGTGCACGGCGGCGAGGGCCTGCTGATGGCGCCGGTCTACGCCATGCCGGTCATGCTGGCGCGCCAGGGCCTGAGCCTGCAGGACTTCGACTTCTACGAGATCCACGAGGCGTTCGCCTCGACCGTGCTGTCCACGCTGAAGGCGTGGGAGGACGACGGCTTCTGCAAGGGGAAGCTCGGCCTCGACGCCGCGCTGGGCTCGATCGACCGGTCGAAGCTCAACGTCAACGGCTCGTCGCTGGCGGCCGGGCACCCGTTCGCCGCGACCGGCGGCCGGATCGTCGCCCAGCTGGCGAAGACGCTGCACGAGGCGGGCCCCGGCAAGCGCGGTCTGATCTCGATCTGCGCCGCCGGCGGCCAGGGCGTCGTCGCCATCCTCGAGTCCTGACCTCCCGCTGCCGCCCGGCTTGACCCGCGCCGCCGGATGTGGAGCCGCACCGCGGCCCGGCTCAACGTCCGGTTGGGTGGGTCAACCCGGACGGCGCACACCCCGACCCCTCCAGGAGGGACCAACAGTGAGTGACTGGTATCGCGACTTCGCGAACTCCGGCTTCGGCACCACCCTCACCAAGCAGCTCGGCCTGCCCCGCCCGGCGGTGCTCCGCCGCTACGAGCCGGGCGAGCCGCTGCTGCCCGGCCCCGTGGTCATCGGCTCGGCGGGGGAGGGACGGCTGCGCGAGCCGCTGACCTCGCTCCTCAAGGACGCCGGGGTGACCGTGCAGTCCCCGGTCACCGCCGACGGCGGTACGGACGGCGAGAAGCTCGGCGCCGTGCTCCTCGACGCGACCGGCCTGACCGGCCCCGGCGACCTGGCCGGCGCGCACGACTTCCTCGCGCCGGCGATCAAGCGGCTGCGTCCCTCGGGACGCGTCCTGCTGCTGGCCGACCCGCCCGCCGACGCCGACTCCCCGGCCCAGGCCGCGGCCCGGCAGGCGCTGGACGGGCTGGTCCGCTCGATCGGCAAGGAACTGCTGAACGGTTCGACGGCGAACCTGCTCTACGTGGCCCCGGGCGCCGAGGGGGCGCTGACCAGCCCGGTCCGGTTCTTCCTGTCCGGCCGGTCGGCGTACGTCGACGGCCAGGTGGTCACCGTGACCGCGGCCGACGTCCCGCAGGGTGAGGACGACGACAGGCCGCTGGCCGGCAAGGTCGCCGTCGTCACCGGTGCGGCGCGGGGTATCGGCGCGGCCATCGCGAAGGTCATGGCCCGCGACGGCGCCCACGTCGTCGCCGTCGACATCCCGGCCGCCGGCGACAAGCTGGCCGAGGTCGCCAACGACATCGGCGGCACCGCGCTGCAGCTCGACATCACCGCGGCCGATGCGCCCCAGCGGCTCGTGGAGCACCTGCGCGAGCGGCACGGCGGGGTCGACGTCGTCGTCCACAACGCCGGCATCACCCGCGACAAGCTGCTGGTCAACATGGACGCCGCCCGCTGGAACTCGGTGATGGCGGTCAACCTGCAGGCCCAGCTGGACATCACGCAGGCCCTGCTCGACGCCGACGGCGTCCTGAACGAGAACGCGCGGATCGTCTGCGTCTCCTCGCAGTCGGGCATCGCGGGCAACCGCGGGCAGACCAACTACGCGGCGTCGAAGGCCGGCGTCATCGGCATGGTCCGTGCCTGGGCGCCGGCGTTCGCCGAGCGCGGGGCGACCATCAACGCCGTCGCGCCGGGCTTCATCGTCACCGAGATGACGGCGAAGATGCCGTTCGGCACCCGCGAGGTCGGCTCCCGCATCAACTCGCTGCAGCAGGGCGGGCTGCCGGTCGACGTCGCCGAGACGATCGCCTGGCTGTCCCAGCCCGGCAGCGCCGGCGTCAACGGCCAGACCGTGCGGGTGTGCGGCCAGTCGATGCTGGGGGCCTGATGACGGTCACCGTCCTGGACTCGGCCCCCAACCTCGGGAAGCTCTACGCCAAGGCCGCGGTCACCGCACGGGGCCGGGGCGGCGACCTGCCCGAGGGCCGGCTGGCCCGCAAGGGCGTCGAGGTCGACCCGGCGCACCTCGTCGCGTACACGCGGGTCTGCGGGCTGCCGTTGAACGACGTCCTGCCCGCCACCTATCCGCACATGCTCACGTTCCCGCTGCAGATGGCCCTGATGACCGAGCGGTCGTTCCCGCTGGCGCTGCCCGGGCTCGTGCACGTGCGCAACCGCATCGAGGTGCTGCGGCTGATCGGCACCGACGCACTGCTCGACCTCGAGGTCTGGGCGGAGAACTACGCCCAGCACCGCAGCGGCGCGGCCGTCGACCTGTGCGCGACCGTCTCCGCCGGCGGCCAGGAGGTCTGGCGCTCCCGCTCGACCTACCTCGCCCGCGGGGCGAAGGCGCCCGAGGGGGCACCGGAGGCCGACATCGAGGTGCCGGTCGGCGAGCTGGAGCGGGTGGCCGCCACCTGGCGCGTGCCCGACGACGCCGGACGCCGCTACGCCAAGGTCTCCGGTGACGTGAACCCGATCCACCTCTCCGGCCTGACCGCGAAGGCGTTCGGCTTCAAGCGGGCGATCGCGCACGGCATGTGGGTGAAGGCGCGGGTGCTGGGCACGCTGTCCGGCCGGCTGCCCGACGCCCTGGTCGTCGACGTCAGCTTCCGCAAGCCGCTGCTCCTGCCGTCGACGGTGACCCTGTCGACCGCGCAGGCCGGCGGTGGCTGGGACTTCGCCGTCCGCAACGCGGCCAGCGACACCGAGCACGTGCTCGGCACCATCCGCCCGCTCTGACTCAGGACGACGGGCCGAGGCCGCCGCGCTCCTCGACCACGTACGCCGGACCGAGAGCGGCGCGGAGCTCGTCGAGGGTCATCAGGTAGTCCTCGCGGAACTCCGCGAACTCGGTCGGGTTCAACGGGCGCGTCTCCCGGCCGACGTCGGGATGGTCGAGGTCGTACCGGTCGACCAGTGACTGCACGTGCCGCGCGAGCGACATCGGCAACGGCAGGTCGAAGTGGTCGACCGGGTAGTCCCAGCGCTCGCGCGCCGCGTCGTTCGCCGCCCACAGCAGGTGACCGGAGCCGCCGTCGAAGCCGGTCTTCAGCCGGTAGCGCACCGGCCGGGCCACCCGCACGGTGGCCACCGTGTCGTCCCAGGCGCCGTCCGGGTCCTCGAGGCCGCGACGCACCCGGTCCAGGACGCCGGCCAGCCCGCTGCGCTCGTCGACCGCCTCGGCCCGCGCCTCCGCCGCCGCGATGGCCACCAGTCGCGCGGTCACCCACACCTCGTCGTCCAGGACCGATCCGGCCGAGGGCCGGGTGGCCGCGACCAGCAGGTTCGCGATCCGGTGCCAGCGTCCGACCCGGGCCATCGCCAGCGCCTCGACGTCCATCCGGCCGTGCCACGGCAGGGGCGGCCCCCAGCCACGCATGAGGATGGCGTCGAGCACCGTCCGGACGGCGGCGACGTGCACGTCGACCACGGTCGTCGGCTGCCCGGGCACCAGTGGCGGCGGCACGGTCGGGCCGTCCGGATCGGCGTCGGCGATGTCGATGGCGGCGACCATGACCCGGTCGATGGCGGCGTCGAGATACCGGTCCCGCGGTCCGCGCAGGTGCGGTCGGCCCGGGAGCTTCGGTTTCGGCCGTGCCGGCGGGACCGGGGGCAGGACGTACTCCACCGTCGAGCGCGCCGACGGCTCGGCCGTGGCCGGGAACGGCGGCGCGGTGGGCGGGCCGCCCATGTCCAGGGTCGGCGGGGCGGCGGGCGGTACGGGGACGGCGGTCGACCGGGGGAGGGCGCTCGGCCACGCCGGCAGTGCGAGGGCGGTCGGCGCGGCGAAGGGCCGGGGCGGGCGCCGCGGCCGGACGTCGACCAGCGCCAGGACCGCGTCCGGGTCGAGGAACAGTTCGGTGCCCTCGAACGGCACGTCGACGACGAGGCTGAACCCGTCGTCCCCGGCGATCCCCGTGACCACGGTGGTGAGCACGCGGCCCCGGCCGGCGGGCTGCCAGTCGAACGTGTGCAGCCAGGCGTCGTCGACCCCGCGCACCGCCACCGGCCGGTCGCCGAGTGCCCGGCGGTCGCGCAGGAACGGTGCCCGGGAGAAGACGACGTCGGTCCAGCCGTGCAGATCGGTGTTCCGCGGGAGCGGCTCCAGGCCTATCTGGGCGAGCACCGACGACGTCGTGATCTGCAGTTCCTCGCGGTACGTCCAACCGGGCAGCTGGGCCCAGACGAGGCCGTCGCCGTCGGCACGGACCAGGGTCGCCAGCGGGAGCCCGACCCGTTCCAGCGTCTCCGAGCGGCTCGACGGCGACCAGCCGACCACGACCAGTCCGTCGTCCGTGCCCAGGACCGACGCCAGGCTGAAGGCGCACATCTGGCCGCCGCCGGCGTCGGACATCCGGTCGAGCACCGCCGGCCGGCCGCCCAGCTGCTGCCAGCTCGCGTCGACCGGCCGGTTCGGGGTCGGCAGGAGCTTCCGGTGCACCATCCGCAGTCGGCTCAGCAGGTCGGTGTCGGCCGGAGCATCGGGCAGCGACGCGGCCGGGATGCGGGCGGCCGTCAAGGTGAGCGCGCCCTCGTCGGGAAACGCCAGCTCAGGCCCGGGTGTCTGCCGCCAGGGCGCGGAGGCGCGGAGCAGCGTGACCGTGGACCAGCCGGAGGCGAGGTCGGCGCGGAGCCGGGTGGTGCGGTCGGCGAGCCCGGCCAGGCCGGCGTCGAGTGCCGGGTCGACGAGCGGGCCCCAGAAGTCCGACGGGGGCGAGCCGAAGAAGTCCCCGCGCGGAAGCGGCGGCGGTGGTCGCCCCGGCGCGGCGGGCGCGGGGAAGTCCGTTCCCGGAGGCGGCCCAGCCGGTGGGGGAAGAGGTCCCAGCTCGGGCACGGGCGGGAAGCTACTAGTGGCGCACACCACGCGGGCCCTTCTGCGCCGCGCCATCTTGGCGGTTCTCGATGCGGAGTTGATCATCGTCGGACGGCGGGTCAGGCGTCGGCGCGGACCAGTCTCGGCCGCGCGGCGGCCAGCCCGACGACGAGCTGGACGACCAGTACGGCCAGCAGCAGGGTCAGCCCCGCGGTCCAGCCGCCGGTCGCCTCGTGCAGCAGCCCGACGGCGAGGGGCCCGGTCGCGGCCACGAGGTAGCCGACGCTCTGCGCCGCGGCCGAGAGGCGGCCGGTCTGCGCGACGTCCCGGGCCCGGACCAGCACCAGCGTCATCGCCAGGGGGAAGGCCGCACCCGTGCCCAGCCCGTACAGGATCGCCCACAGCGTCGGAGCGGCGCTCGGCGCCAGGAGCAGGCCGACGATCGCGACGGCCACGGGCAGGGTGGCCGCGAGGATCCACGCGCCCTGCCCCGGACGGCGGGCCGCGAGCGGCGGGACGACCAGCGACAGCGGAGCGCCGAGCAGCGCGGCGACGGCGAGCAGCGCGCCGGCCGCGACGGGGGAGACGCCGGCGTCGCTCTCGAGGATGCCGGGCAGCCAGGTCAGCATCGCGTAGAACGACAGCGACTGGAGCCCGAAGTAGGCCATGACCGACAGGGCGACGCGGTCGCGGAGGATCGCGGTCCGCCGGCCGGGTGCGGGTGGTGGCGTGGCCCGCTCGGGCCGGGCGCGGACCAGCAGCGCCACGGCGACGACGGCGGCCAGCACCGGCACGCCCCACAGCGCCAGCGCCACGACGGCGCTGCCCGTCGCGTCGGTGAACGGCTGGGCCAGGCCGGCGCCGAGGCTGGCCGACAGGGCCATGGAGCCGGTCACCGCGCCGACGACGGCGGCGCTGCGGGTGCCGTACTCCGCGCGGGCGACCGCGGGCACCAGCACGTTCACGATGGCGATCCCGCCGGTGAGGACGACGGTGCCGAGGAACAGCCCCACCGTCCCGGCCAGGCGGAGCGCGATCCCGACGACGATCACCAGCGTTCCGGCCAGCACCGCGCGGTGCAGGCCGAGGCGTCCGGCCAGCGTCGGCGCGAACGGCGACACGAGCCCGAAGCAGACCAGCGGCAGCGAGGTGACCACGGCCAGCGCCGCCGTCGACAGGGACAGCTCGTCGCCCAGCTCGTCGACCACCGGCCCGACGGCGGCGAACGGGGCGCGCAGGCACAGCGCGGCGACGATCAGCGCAGCGGCGGGGGCGAACACCAGGATCGCGGACCGCCGACCGGTCTCGGTCGTCACGGGCGCCCGAGTTCCATGGAGCGAGGATCCCATTCCGGCGATGGGCGTCGATCAGCAGCTACTCCCTCGAGCGCTGCCGATCCGCGCACCCGTCGCGGCTGTCGCGGGTCCCCTCAGTTGATGCCGCACTCCTCGTCGAGGTAGTTCTCCACGTTCGTGCTCGCCGAGTCCAGGCGGTTCCCGATGTCCTCGAGCGCGGCGACCGATTCGCCGTCGGTGATGTCGAGGTCCGCGAGCGCGTCGGCGATCTGATCGAGGCCGTCCACCAGGGCGGTCCAGTCGTCGGAGATGGCCGGGGGCGCCTCGATGGCACGCAGTTCGTCCGCGGTCGCGTGGATCGCCTCGGGAACCGACGAGCCGTCGCCGAGTTCGGCCAGCACCTCGTCCACGCGCTCGTCGATGTCCCCGGCCCGGTTGCAGAATTCCTCACTGGCGGCGCCGGTTTCGGCGGCGGTGCTGTCCGCGTCGTCGGTCGAGGATCCGCCGTCCCCGCCGCATGCCGTCAGCAGGATGACGGCAGCCGCTCCGGCCACCCCCGTCCGGCAGACGGCCAGGCATCGATGCGCGGTTCGTGTCACGCTCATGAGGCGGTCCTCCTCGGACGCCGTGTCCTCAGCGAGACCGGACAGGGGATTTCCCCTTCCGGATCGAGCCGCCTCGGAGAAGCCCGGTGCGTCAGGGCGAGGAGACGGTTGCCGACGAGAGCAGCCTTCGGGTGCTGATGCGATCCGGCATCGTCCGTTCGGGGTGAACGACGACGTCGCCTCCCATGGTGCGATGCGTCGTCGTCCGGCCGGTGGCTGCCCGGCGTGCGGCCCGGGTAGCGTCGACACCCCGAACACCTGCCCTCGCGGCGTACGCGCAGGTCAGTCGCTCGGAGGAGGGCTCGCCTAGTGGCCGATGGCGGCGGTCTTGAAAACCGCTATGGGGTAACACCCATCGTGGGTTCGAATCCCACGCCCTCCGCTCGTGACCAGCGGTTTCGTCGCTGCCCGAACGAGCTCGGACGACGCTGGCGTCCGGCGCCAGCGAGCCGCTCGCGTGCCCGCTACGTGCCCGTACGGTTCGGCGTCGTGCCCGCCGCGAGGCGCCCCAGGCGGGCCGCGACCTCGGCGTCGCGCCGCTCGGCCGCGTGCTGGTAGATCATCGCCGCGCGGGACGACGAGTGGCCGGCGCGCCGCATGACCTCGGCCAGGGTCGCCCCGCTCTGCGCCGCCAGGGTGAGGCCCGCATGCCGCAGGTCGTGCAGATGGACGTCGGGCAGGTCGGCTGCTCGCCGGGCCGTGCTCCAGGCGGCGTGGACGTGATGGGCGCGGAGGGCTCTCCCGTCTCTCCGCACGAACAGCCGAGCCGTTGGCAGCGCCGGGGAGCGGGTCTTCAGGTGTTCGGCCAGTGCCGAGACTCCCTGCGGGGGGAGGTGGACGACGCGTTGGCTTCCCGCCTTCGGTGGGCTCTCCACGGGGCCGGCGTCCGTCTCCACGACCTGCCGCTGCACGGTCACGGTGCCGTCGTCCATGTCGATGTCGCCGATGCGGAGAGCCAGCAGCTCGCCGAGGCGCAGGTGAGCCCAGAAGGCCAGGTCGACGAGGCCCCGGAGGTTCTCCGGCATGTTGGCGGATAGGTGCTGCACCTGGTCGAGGTCCAGCAGCGGTCGCTCGTCGCTGCGGGCCTGGCCCGCACCCGTGATCCGGCAGGGATTCCGGGGGAGCGCGTCATCGGCAACGGCCGTGGCCAGGACGGCGTGGAGGAGGGCGTAGGCCTGTCTGGTCGCCGTCGGGCCGGTGGCTGCGCTGGTCTCGGCGTGCCATCGCCGCACGGCTGCCGGGGTTATGCGGTCGAGCGGCAGGCTCCCGAGCGCGGGGAGCACCCAGCGGTCGAGGGAGTGCTGGTAGGTCTCCCGAGTTCGCACGGCCAGGCGACGACCTCGAACGGTCCGCTCTGCCAGCCACGCCTGGCTGTACTCGCGGAGCGTGACGCCGCTGCGCAACGGGTCGAGCCAGACGCCGCGACCCATGTCGACCTCCACCGCGGCCAGGAAGCGTGCCGCGTCGGTCTTGGTGGCGAATGTGCTCGGTGCTGCCCGGTCTCGGCCGTCCGGGCCCGGGTAGCGGGCCTGCCACCGGCCGGAGGGCAGCCTGCGCACGCGACCGAAACGCCGTCTACCGCTGCTTGCTGGCATAACCCAACCTTGGCCGCCTTCGGCTCAGCAGGGAACTCCTCGGTGGACGCACGGTCGACGCCCTAACGGCAGGGCACCCGGCCGGCCGCCACGAAGGCGTCCAACGCGCACCGCTCGAGACGCACGTGCTTGCCGAGCTTGACGTAGGGGATCCGCCGTTCGCTGATGAGGCGGCGGACGAAGCGCTGTCCGGTGCCCAGGTACTCGGCAGCCTGGTCGATGGTGAGCAGCTGAGGGGAGTCGACGAGGGGCGCGTGCCCGCAGGCGGCCGCCTGTGGCGTTGCTCCTCCATAGGTCGTCCGAGCCACGGTCAGATGCCTCCTGCATCCCGGTGAGTGCGCCTGCGGTGACGCAGGTTCACCGCCGGCTCCCCGGGTCGTTGGCGACCTGGCCGTGCTGGGCGTCGATCCAGCTTCGGAGGTCGTCGTGGCGGTAGAGGACGCGGCGGCCGAGGCGGAAGCTGCGCGGGCCGGTGCCCAGGTGGCGCCAGTACCGCAGGGTGGCGACCGGGGCGCGCAGGAGCTCGGCGGCTTCGGTGATGGTGAGCAGTTCGGGCTCGCGACTGGCGGGATGGTCGGGCATGGCTGGCTCCGGTCTGGTCGGGTGGAGTGGGCTCCGTCACCTGAGAAGGCGCCAATTCGGAGCTCGTGCTGACAGCCGACCGCCAGATCCTGCCGAAAACCTCCAGTTGTTCTCCCGTGTCGGCTGTTCGGGCCCGCGGTCGGCGCCGGCGGAGGCCGCCCACTCATCGGCCGACGCCTGGGGCGGTGCCACGCCGGGCGAGGGACGGCCCGAGGCGCTCGGTCTCGGGCCGTGGGACGGCCGGGACCGGGGCGGTCGGCCGCGGGCGTCGCCGATCCGCGCTGGTCGGGCCCGCCGTGCGCCGTGTGCGCCAGGCCTCGCGTTCGCGGGTGAGCCGGTCGGCGCGGCTGGCGCAAGGAGGGCCGGCTCGGCGGTGAGGGTCGCGATGCGCGCGCGGGTGTCGGTCAGCTCCTGGCGGGTGGCGGCGATGTCGCGCTGGAGGTCGGCGAGCCGGCCGGCCGGGTCGGGGGTCCAGGCCACGGGACCGAAGGGGTCGAGCCGCTCATCGCGCCGGCGGCCGGCCTCGGCCAGGCGCGCCGGGCCTGCTCGTGCGCGCTCCGGGCGGCGTCGGCGGCGCGCGCAGAGCTGCGCGTGTTCGGGGTGGGCGTGTTCGGCGGGCCGGCGGGCGGAGGCGTCGAACGCCTCCCACAGGGCGGGGCGGTCGTCGAACCAGCCGGCCACCCGCGCGAGCTCCTTCGGGTCGGTGGGCAGGGACGGCACGTGGGGCCGCCAGCGGTCGGCCCAGTCGGTGAGCTGCTCGCCGGCCCGGGCCACCGCGCCGCGCCGGAGCCCGAGCCGGCCCGGACCGTCGAGCACGACCCGCGCGGCCTGCGCGGGCGGCGTCGCGCTCGCCGTCCCAGCGCGCGAGCAGGGTGTCGCGGACCCGGTCCGCGTCGGCGGCGACGGCCGCGCCGCTGTCCTCGGCCCGCCGTCTCGGCCTGTTCGCGCGTCGATCGCCGTCTGATCACGGGCGGCCTCGAGGTTGCGCGAGTTCGCCGGCGTGCGGGGCTTCGAGCGCGACGACCTCGCGCAGCGTGTCGCGCTGCGGCTCAGTAGGCGAGCCGCTGAAGGCAGCGCTGCTCGGCCGTCCACGCCGCGCGCAGCTCGGCGAGCACCTGCTCCAGCGGGCGGGGCTGGGCGTAGCGGGCGGCCTCGGCGGCGGCGAGCTCGGGCGGCGTGGGCGGGGCCGAGGTCGGCGCGGTCGCGGGCGAACACGGCGATCCACTGCTCCCGCGCCTCGTCGAGGTCGGCGGCGACGAGGTGGGCGGTGTTGGCGGCCCGGCCGCGGGTCATGCCGACGTAGGCCGACGCCGCGCCGGTGTGCTCGCCGATCACCAGGTGCGCGGCGGTGACGGTGTCGCCCTGCACGCCGTGCGCGGTGCTGGCGTAGGCCAGCTCCACGTGCGCGGTGACGTAGTCGGCGGGCAGCACCCGCGCCCCTGTCGCCGGGTCCGGGGTGACACCGCCGGGAACGTCACCGGCTGGCAGGTGCCGGCGGGGGTGACGACGCAGCCCGCCGCCCGGCCGACGGCGGTGACGGTCCAGATGTCGCGGTTGGCCACGCCCAGGTCGCGGTCGTTGCGGCGGGTGGCGATCCGGTCCCCGGCGCCGATCCGCTGCCCGGCCCCGGTGACGACCACGCGCTCGGTCGTCGACCCGGCCGTCGGCGACCAGCCGGTCCCGGATGGCGGCGTTGAGCTCGGCGGCCTGCTCGCGGGTGTCCACCACCACCGCCACGTGCTCGCCGCGGCGGTGGTGCTCGGCGGCGGCCGCCGCGAGCGCCTCCCGCAGCGCGGCCGCGTCGGGGTGCAGCCGGATCTGGCCGCGGGCGAGGAGCGCGTCGAACACCGCGCCGGGGTCGTCGCCGGCACGCATGGCCAGGGTCAGGTCGGCGTACTCGGTGTCGGGCACCGTCGCGGCCGTCGGCGTCGGTGCGGGTGAAGCGGTGCACCCCGTCCAGGGTCAGGTGCGCCGCCGGGTCGACCTGGCCGGCGGCGAGGTCGAGGACGCCGCCGCGGCCGACCGCGGCCAGCTGGTGCCGGTCGCCGAGCAGCGCCACCCGCACCCGGCACTCGTCGGCGACGGTGAGCAGGGCGCGGGCGGTGTCCTGGTCGAGCATGCCCGGCCTCGTCGACGACCAGCAGGTCCCCCGGCCGCAGCCGCGCCGCCTCCGTCGGGCCGGCGTAGACCCGGCCGGTGACCGGGTCGGTCTGCGCCGAGCGGCGAGCCGGGTCCAGGCGCCGTCGTCGTTCCAGCGCCAGCCGTGCTGGAAGGCCAGCCACGCCGCCGACCCGGCCGCCGCGCCGACCTCCGCGGCGGCGACCTTGGCCGCCTTCAGCGTCGGGGTGACCACCACCAGCCGGCGCCCCTGGTCCTCGAGCAGGGTCCGGGTGGCGGCCAGGGTGGTGGTCTTGCCGGCGCCGGCCGCGCCCTCCACCACGACCAGCGGCCGGTCGCCGGCCAGCGCGGCGACCGCCGCGGCCTGGCCGGCATCCAGCCTCGCGCCGCCGGCCGCGAGGTCGACCGGGGGTGTCAGGTCCGGGTCCGGGTCTGCCGGTCGGTGGCGCGGGCGGCGAGCCGGGCGGTCAGGTCGGCCTCGACCTCGAGCACCGGCCGCGACGTCCAGGCCCGGATGTGCTCGGGCACGCCGTCGCGCTCCAGCAGCGGCACGCAGCGGTCCATGGCGCGGGCGGTGAGGTCCTCGGCCAGCTCGATGCGCACCGCCGCCTCGGCGACGACGCCCGCGGCGGCGATCAGCCGCTCCACCTCGCCGCGGACGTCCGCGGCGTTCCACGCCGACCGGCCGGCCGCCAGCCGGGCCAGCGCCCGCTGCACCAGCTCCTCGCGGTCCAGGGCGCCGACCGGGGTGGGCGTCAGGTCGACGGGACCGGCCGGGTCGCGGTAGCCGAGCCCGGACAGCTGCCTCCGCCAGCGTTCGTCGAGGTTCGCCCCGGGCTGCGGAGCGACCTTGTCCGGGCGGCCGTCGGCCCAGGCGCGGGCGTCCCACGCGCGGCGCAGCGCCGGGCCGGGGTGTTCGCCGGGGTGCGCGGCGGTCCATTCCCGTTCGTAGCGGTCCACATTCCGGGCGATCTGCGCGTTCCGCGCGCTGAACGGGCCGACATACTCGGCGAGCTCCAGTATTTCTCCAGTCGCGTCCTTCGTGTAGCCGTGCGCGGCGAACGCGGCGTTCAATTCCGGGTCACAGGCCATCGCCGCGTGCCCGATCCCGTTGATCGCCCCGAGGGAGTCGCGGATGCCGACGGTGTGCAGGCCGCGCCATTTCCCGGCGGCGAACACCCGGGACAGGAGCTGCAGGTGCAGATGCCAGTGCGGGTCCTCCGCGCGGGAGGTGTAGTGCCGCACCGTCGCCGCCTCCAGCACCTCCACCGGCACCTGCACCTGCCCGCCGCGCGGGCCGACCCGGGTGGTGGCGTGCTCGGACAGCCAGCCGATGATCTGCTCGGCGGCGCGGTCCTGCGCCGCCTCGTACGCCGCGGCGATGTCCGGATGCAGCGCGGCGGCCAGCGACCAGGTCTTCGGGCCGTTGACCACCACCTCGACGAACCGCACCGCGCGCTCGTCGGCGCGCAGCTGCCCCCGCGGCTGGCCGGTGTCCGGGTCGCGGCCGGCGACCCAGGTCTCGTAGCCGTCGCCGGTCAGCGGCGCCAGCTCGGCCACGCGCCCGTCGGTGGCGGTGAAGCGGCGGGCGAACCCGGTGCCCTCGGCCAGGTAGTAGTCATCGGCCCGGCCCCGGTCGGCCTCCACGTAGGCGCGGGCGGCGGCCGGCGTCGCCGACGTACACCTTCATTCCGCCATGCATTTTCAACGCCACCCAACAATGACCAACACGTCACCCCTAGAAACGCCGATGGGCCCCGCGAAGCGGGGCCCGAGCTACCTCCAATGGTAGCATGCGTGCCGTTTGCAGTGAAGGCTTTAGCGGTTGGGATGAGAGATGCGGGAATGGGCTATTCGTGGCGAGCTAGTCGACTTGTTGGGCATTGTTGGTAGCGGCCGGTCGCTTCACCGACGTGCAGGAGGCGTGTGTGCCTGTTGTCTTGCGCCTTGTC
>CAWAQI010000019.1:0-529602 GCA_963784165.1 uncultured Actinomycetota bacterium | reverse complement strand
TCGAGGACGGTCAGCTCGCCGGCGCGGTGCTGAGCAACTCCGAACGGACCCTGCTGATCGGTCTGCGCCGACGGGACGTGGTGCCGGGGAAGCCGGCGTTCCCGGGCTTCGACCTGTTCAGTTTCGCCGTGGACAGTCGCGCGGAGCTGGACCGGCTGGTGACCCGGTTCGACGAGCTCGGCGTCGCGCACTCGCCGATCGGCGACCGCGGTTCCGACGGAGCCCAGCTCGACGTGGCGGACCCCGACGGCACCGTCGTGCGGATCCTGTCCCCGTTCAGCGAGGACGCTCCGGCCTTCCAGGGCATCGAGTTCAACGAGGATGGCCAGCCGGCCTTCTACGACGAGTCCCGCCTCGATCGCGCGCCGAACCGCCGGTAGGCCAGTCCGCCGACCACTGCCACGACCAGCACCGCGCCGAGCACCCACGGCCACGCGGACGCGCCGTCCTCGTCGTCGGCGCGCGCCTCGGGAGTGGTCGACGGGGTGGTCGCGGCCGCCGAGGTCGTGCTGGCCGCCGCGGACGACGGCGGTCGACGTCGTCGGCGCTGCCGCCGGCGCCACGGTGATCACCGGGGCCGGGCTCTCCGGCTCGGGGTTGTCCGCCGTCGGCTCCTCGATCCAGGCGTCCTCCTGCCCGTCGGTGTACCGAACGAGCGTCTTGAAGACGAGCACCGTCGCGTCGGCCGGCAACTGCGCGATCGTGATGCCGAACTCCGCATCCGTGCCCGGCGCCAATGGCGGCCCGGTGATGTCGTAGCCGTCGGCGGTCGGCGTCAGGGCCCAGCCGGCCGGACCGGACGCGAGCGACACCGACTCCGGAGGAATCCCCGCCGGCAGCTGCGCCCGGATGCTCGCGATGCCGGCCGACGGGGACTCGGCCTCGGCGGAGAACGTCACGGTCACCGGGCCCGCACCCGCCTGCGCGCCGGGATCGACGGTCGCCTCGACGTGCGCTGCGGCGGGTGCGGCTCCGATCAACAGCAGGACGAGGGTGGCGGCGACGGCGAGCAGCGGACGAACGGCGGAGTGCACGCTCTCTTGGTCGCCGCAGCGGTCCCGTTGGTTCCCGGAACCGAGCGGCAGCGTGCCGCAAACCGCCGCAGTACCGTGACTCACCGTGGCGCAACGGTGGCTCGACGACGACCAGCAGCGAACGTGGCGTGCCTGGCTGACGGTCGCCGAGCTCCTGCCCCGGGAGCTCGACGCCCAGTTGCAGCGCGACGCCGGCATCAGCCACGCCGCCTACGTCGTCCTCGCGATGCTGTCGGAGTCCCCGAGCCGGAGCCGTCGCATGAGCGACCTGGCCCGCCGCGCGAACCAGTCGCAGAGCCGGCTGTCGCACACCGTCGCCCGGCTCGAGGACCGCGGGTGGGTTCGGCGCGAGCGGTCGACCGAGGACGGCCGCGGCAACGTCGCCGTCCTGACCGACTCAGGCTGGGACATCGTCCGTTCGGTGGCGCCGGGCCACGTCGACGCCGTCCGCAGCGCGATGTTCGACCCGCTCACCGCGGAGGAGACGCAGACTTTCGGGGCCGTCCTCGAGACGATCATGGAGCGGCTCGACCCCGACCACAGCTTGCGCGTGCCCGACTCCGGCGGCTGAGGCGCCTCAGCGGCCCGACTCAGCGACCCAGGTGCCGGTAACGGTGCAGGCGGCTGCGGAAGCGCTCGGTGTCGTCCCGGCCCAGCAGCCCGGCCAGCTCCTCGCCGAGCACGCGCCCCAGGCGCAGGCAGAACTCGGTCGGCTCGTCGGCGGCATCGGGCCGCTCGGGCACCACGCGGTCGACGATCCCCGCCCGCCACAGGTCGGTGGCCCGCACGCCCTGGTGCTGCGCCATCTCGCCGGCGTGGTCGACGTCGCGGTGCACGATGGCCGAGGCGCCCTCCGGCGGCAGCGGACCGAGCCAGCCGTTGGCCGCGGCCAGCACCCGGTCGGCCGGGGCGAGCGCGAGCGCGCCACCCCCGGTGCCCTGCCCGAGGAGCACCGCCAGCGTGGGGGCCTTCAGCATCACCAGGTCGTGCAGGCACCGGGCGATCTCGCCGGCGAGCCCGCCCTCCTCGGCCTCCCGGGAGAGCGCCGCACCGGGGGTGTCGATCAGCGTCACCAGCGGCAGCCGCAGCTCCGCGGCCAGGTGCATGCCGCGCCGGGCCTCGCGCAGCGCCGCGGGGCCGAGCGGTGCGGACATCGACTGGCCGCGCCGGTCCTGGCCGAGCACCACGCAGGGGGCGCCGCCGAAGCGGGCCAGCGCCAGCAGCAGCCCCGGGTCCTTCTCGCCGGCGCCGGTGCCCGACAGGCCGACGACGTCGGTCGCCGCGGTCCGCAGCAGCCGGCGCACCCCGGGCCGGTCGGTGCGCCGGGAGGCGGTGACGACGTCCCAGGCGCTGCGGCCGTCCTCGGGGTCGTCGGCGTCGGTGCCGTCCTCGGCGGTCGGCCGCTCGGCGCCGCGGACGTCGACGTGCCAGGTCTGCCGCGCGGCCAGCACGCGCAGCGCCCGGTCGGCGACGTCGGCGATCTCCGCGTGGGCGACGACGGCGTCGATCAGGCCGTGCTCGGCCAGGTGCTCGGCGGTCTGCACGCCCTCGGGGAACTTCTCGCCGTAGAGCGCCTCGTACACGCGGGGGCCGAGGAAGCCGATCGAGGCGTCGGGCTCGGCGATGGTCACGTGCCCGAGCGATCCCCACGAGGCGAGCACGCCGCCGAAGGTCGGGTTGCGCAGGTAGACCAGGTACGGCAGCCCGGCCTCCTTGTGCCGGGCGATCGCCGCCGTGATCCCGATCATCTGGAGGAAGGCGACCGTGCCCTCCTGCATCCGGGTGCCACCGGAGACCGGCGCCGCGAGCAGCGGCAGGCCCTCCTCGGTGGCTCGTTCCACCGCGGAGATCAGCCGCTCGGCGGCCGCGACGCCGATGGATCCGGCGAGGAAGCCGAACTCCCCGGCCACCACGGCCACCCGCCGTCCGCGCAGGGTGCCCTCGCCGGTGATGATCGCCTCGTCCTGGCGGCTCTTCTCCGCGGCGGCGGCCAGCTCCGCCGCGTACTCCGGGGCCACCTCGGCGCGGCTGATCGGGGAGTCCCACGACTGCCACGACCCGGCGTCGAGGACCAGGTCGCGCAGCGTCCGGGCGTCGAGGCGGGCCGGTCGGTCCTTCGACGGCGCGCTCACGTGGCGGGTCCGTCGCCGGACAGCCACGCCCGGATCGCGTCGCCGTCGGCACCGAGCGTCGGCGGCGCGACGTGGTCGCGGCGGGTCGTCTCCGTCTCGCCGGACGGACCCGGCGCGAAGAAGCGCAGCGGCGGGCCGGGCAGTGACAGCCGCCCGAGCGTGGCGTGCTCGACGCCGACGAGCAATCCCTGGGAGATCGCCTGGTCCCAGGTGTAGACCTCGTCGATCGTGCGGACCTTGCCCGCCGGGATGCCGACCGTGTTCAGCCGGGTGAGCAGGTCCTCGGAGTCGATCTGCCGGAAGGCGTCCTCGAGCAGCCGGATCACCTGGTCGCGGTTCTCCACCCGCTCGCCGTTGGTCGCCATCCCCGGAGCCTCGGGGTCGAACCCGAACTCCGCGCAGAGCTTCCGCCACAGCGACTCGCTGGCGCAGGCCACCTGGACGCTGCCGTCGGCGCAGTGGAAGAGGCCGTACGGGGCGATCGAGGGATGGTGGTTGCCCTGGGCGCGGCCGACCTTGCCGGCCACCGTCCACGCCGTCCCCTGGAACGCGTGCACACCGACGATCGCCGCGAGCAGCGAGGTGCGCACGACCTGGCCGCGCCCGGTCCGCTCGCGCTCCAGCAGCGCCGCCAGCACGCCGTAGGCGCCGTACATGCCGGCCAGCAGGTCACCGATCGGGACGCCGACCCGCTGCGGGTCATCCGGTCCCGGGCCGGTCAGCGACATCAACCCGCCCTCGCCCTGCGCGATCTGGTCGTAGCCGGCGCGCCCGCCCTCGGGCCCGTCGTGCCCGAAGCCGCTGATGGCCAGCGTGACGAGCCGGGGGTTGAGCTCGGCGAGCACGTCGGTGCCGAAGCCGAGACGCGCGAGGGTGCCCGGGCGGAAGTTCTCCATCAGGACGTCGGCCCGCCGCAGCAGCTCGGTGAGCACCGACTTGTCGGCCTCGTCCTTGAGGTCGAGGGTGATCGACTCCTTGTTCTTGTTCGTCGACAGGAAGTACGTCGACTCCCGATCCGCGCCCTCGGGCTGGAGAAACGGCGGTCCCCAGCCGCGGGTGTCGTCGCCCGAGCCGGGGTTCTCCACCTTGATCACCCGGGCACCGAGGTCGCCGAGCATCATCGCGGCGTGCGGGCCCGCGAGCGCGCGCGTCAGGTCGACGACGAGGACGCCGTCCAACGGTCCGGCCATGATTCCGCTCTCAACTCCGCTCAGAAGAACGACGGCACGACGACGAACGTCAGCCAGGCCAGCAGGGGACCTGCGACCACGACGATCGTGGCGTACGTCAGGATCTGCTTGTAGAAGCGGTCCCTGTCGACGTCCTGCGCGTTGGCGAGGACCAGCGCACCGTTGGTCGAGAACGGGCTCACGTCGACGATGGTCGAGGACACGGACAACGCCACGATGACTCCGACCGCTCCGATGTCGCCGCCCTGCAGGAACGGCACGGCGAGGGAGATGGCGACGCCGATGATCGCCGTCGACGACGCGAAGGCCGACACGATCCCGCCGATGTAGCACAGCAGCAGGGCCACGAGGAGCGGGATGCCCAGGCTGGTGACCGCCTCGCCGACGTAGTCGATCGTCCCGGCCTCCTGCAGGACGAACACGTAGGTCAGGACGCCGGCGATCAGCAGCACCGTGGACCAGCTGATCTGGTTGACCGCGCCCTTCTGCTTCTGCGCGGAGAACAGCGCGAGGACGACGGCGACCGTGATGGACACGAAGCCGATGTCGAGGTCGAAGCCCAGTGCCAGGACGGCGACCGCGGCCAGCCCGACGAGGGTCATGATCTGCTCGACGGTGACCGGCTGCGCGCGGTCGGGGTGCGCGTCCTCCGCGTCGCCGCCGCCACCTGCCGCAGGGCGGGGGGAGTCGCCGCGGCCGCCGCCCCCGGTGCCGCCGCCCGCGTGCACCTCCTCCTCGACGCGCTCCTCCTCGTCCGCGGGCACGACGCGACCTTGCGGCCGAGGAGCTTGCGTCCGCCCAGGACGAAGAACAGCACCAGGGCGATGGCGAGGTTGAAGAAGAGGCTGCCGAGGAAGACGGCGAGCGAGCTGTCGGGCAGGCCCTCGGTCTCGACGATCTCGTTGACCGTGACGCCGTAGACGCTGATCGGCGAGAACCCGCCGCCCTGGGCGCCGTGGATCACCATCATGCCCATCAGCAGCGGGTTGATCCCGTGCCGGGCGGCGAAGCTCAGCGCGATCGGCGCGATGATCGCCACCGCCGCCGGGGAGAGGGCCCCGATCGCTGTCAGGAGGGCGGTGACGAAGAACATGATCCAGGGGATCGCTGCGACATGGCCGCCCACGAGGCGCACGGCGCCGCGGACGAGCAGGTCGACGGTGCCGTTGTTCTTCGCGATCGCGAACAGATAGGTGACGCCGATCAGCGTCAGGACGAGTTCGGCGGGGAAGCCACCCGCCGAGGATCTCGTCGGTGTCCAGACCGACGGACAGGGTGCCGACGACGAACGCCGCGACGAACGCCAGTGCCCCCATGTTGATCGGCAGGAAGGTGGCGATCGCGAAGATCACGACCAGCGCGATGATGGTGACGATCTCAGGGGACACGGTCACTCCCACGACGTCGGGGGATGGGCCGGGCTCGCGATCACCGTCTCACCGACTGGCGGGTAGCGCCTGCCAGCCGCCGGAGGGCGTGACCACCGCGGTCACGAGCCGGTCGTGCGGCTCGGCCGGAAGGCTGTCCACCAGCTCGTCGTCGAAGACGAGGGACACGAGGACGGCGTCGGCGCGGGCCAGGGGCAGCGCCCGGTCGTAGTACCCGCCACCCCGCCCCAGCCGCACGCCGTCCCGGGCGACCGCGAGGGCCGGGACGACGACGACGTCCGCCTCGCCGATCGCGTCCGGCTCCAGCCGCGGACCCTCCGGCTCGAGCAATCCGAACCGGCCCGGCGCCAGCGGCCCGGTGTGCTCCGCCCAGCGCAGCTCGCGGCCGACGTCGGGCACCACCGGCAGCAGGATCCGCGCGCCGAGCCGGGCGTAGGCCTCGGGCAGCAGCCCGGTGCCGGGCTCGATCGGGTCGGGCACGAAGGCGGCCACGGTGCGCGCCCCGGCCAGGCCCAGCGAGGAGCGCGCGGGTCAGCGCCTCGGCGGCCGCGGCCCGTTCCGCGTCCGGCCGCTCGGTCCGCCGGGTGAGCAGGCGCAGCCGCAGCTCCGACTTCGCGACGACTGCCTCGGGGTCGGGGAGCACGCGTCGCAGGCTAGCTAGGCTTCGCGCCATGCCCACTGCGAACCAGCCGGCGTCCCGACCGGCCCGGAAGGCCGTCATCCCCGTCGCGGGCATGGGCACGCGGTTCCTGCCGGCCACCAAGGCCGTGCCCAAGGAGCTGCTGCCGGTGGTGGACCGGCCCGCGCTGCAGTACATCGTCGAGGAGGCCGCCCGGGCCGGGCTGCGCGAGGTGCTCATGGTCACCGGCCGCAACAAGGCCGCCATCGAGGACTACTTCGACCGCCACCCCGAGCTCGAGACGGCGCTGGAGAAGAAGGGCGACGCCGACCGGCTCGCCTCCGTGCACGCCTCGACGGACGTGGCCCAGGTGCACTTCGTCCGCCAGGGCGAGGCGCGCGGCCTCGGCCACGCGGTGCTGCAGGCGGCGGCGTTCGTGGGCGACGAGCCGTTCGCGGTCCTGCTCGGCGACGACCTCATCGACGCCCGCGACCACCTGCTCGAGCACATGCTCGCCGTCCAGGCCGAGCACGGCGGCTCGGTGATCGCGCTGCTCGACGTCGGCATGGAGAACATCGACAAGTACGGCGCCGTGGCGATCGAGCCGGCGCGCAGACCGCCATGGACGGCGACGAGGTCGTGCGCATCACCGGGCTGGTGGAGAAGCCGCCGATCGAGGAGGCACCCAGCAGCCTGGCCATCATCGGCCGGTACGTGCTCGCGCCCGAGGTGTTCGAGGTGCTGCGCGAGACCGCGCCGGGCCGCGGTGGCGAGATCCAGCTGACCGACGCGCTGGCCACCCTCGTCGAGCGCGGCGAGCCGCTGCACGGGGTCGTCTTCAGCGGCCGGCGCTACGACACCGGCGACCGCCTGGACTACCTGAAGGCCGTCGTCCGGCTGGCCGCGGAGCGCGACGACCTGGGTCCGTCGTTCACCGCATTCCTGCGGGAGTTCGTGGCCGACCTGCCGTCGGCAGGCGCGTCGCAGGCCTGACGCGGCGCGACAAGGGCACCATCGGGGCCATGGACGGCAGCGACATGGGTGGCGACAGCACGGGCGGGTTCCGGGGATACCGGGACACCGCCCAGGTCGACATGGCCGCATCCCCGAACATGGCGCCCCCCGGGACGCGCGGTGCGGGGCCGGTCCACGGCCAGGCCGCGAGCGCCCGGCCGAGTGCCGAGCCCGTTCCGGCGCCGCGCTCGGTGCCGCAGAACTCGCACCCGGCGCCCGAGCCCATGCGCACCGTGGAGCGGCACCTCGACGAGATCCTCGCGGCGATGCCGCAGCCCGAGCCGATCGAGCTCGCCGTCCTCGACGCGCAGGGTCTGCTCTGCGCCGAGGAGGTCGTCAGCCAGCGGGCGCTGCCCGCCTTCGACCAGGCAGCGCTCGACGGCTACGCCGCCCGCTCGGACGACGTCGCCGCCGCGACCGTGCACGCGCCGGTCGAGCTCGCGGTCGTGGGGGAGAGCGTCGCGGGGGCGTCCACTCCGTCGTCCATCGGTCCGGGCCTGGCCCTGAAGGTGGCGGCCGGCGCGATGATGCCGGCCGGTGCCGACCTCGTCGTCCCGGCGGTCTGGACCGACGAGGGGACCGTGCGGGTGGCCGTGCAGGCCGCGCCGCCGGCCGGCAGCTACGTCCGGCGCACCGGGGACGACGTCGCGCCCGGCGACCCGGCCGTCGGCATCGGCACGCCCATCGGGCCGGCGCAGATCAGCCTGCTGGCGGCCGTCGGCCGCGAGCGCGTGCTGGTGCGGCCCCGCCCGCGGATCGCCGTCCTGTGTGCCGGCAGCGAACTGGTCGACGTCGGCACCGCGCCGGGTCCCGGCCAGATCGTCGACGTCAACAGCTACGCGCTGGCCGCGGCGGCCCGTGACGCCGGCGCCGAGGCGTACCGGTCGGGGATCCTGCCCTCGGACAAGCGCCGCCTCACCGAGGTGCTCGAGAGCCAGCTCCTGCGCAGCGACCTCGTGCTGATCGCCGGCACCTTCGCCAGCGGCGGGTCGGACATGGTCCAGGACGCCCTCGCCGAGCTCGGCCAGATGCGCTTCAGCCAGGTGACGATGCACCCCGGCCCGGCCCAGGGCTTCGGCCAGCTGGGTCGCGACCAGATCCCGGTCATCTGCATCCCCGGCGAGCCGGTCGCGGCGCTGGTCTCCTTCGAGGTGTTCGTCCGCCCGGCGATCCGGCTGATGCTCGGCAAGCGCCAGCTCTTCCGCCGCACGGTGCAGGCGATCGCCGGTCAGTCGCTGCAGTCGCCGCTGGGCTACCGGCAGTACCTGCACGGCACGGTCATGCGGCACCCCGACGGCGGCTACGTCGTCGAGCCGGTCGGCGACGGCACCGACGCGCTGCTGGCCCGCATGGCCCGCGCGAACTGCCTGATCGTCGTCGACGAGGACGTCACCGAGGTCGCGGCGGGCGGGCTGGTCACCGTCATGCCGCTGCTGCTCGGCGGCTGAGGTCCAATTGCGCTCGTGACGGACCCTTCGCTGCACCCCGGCTGGCCGGCGCAGCTGTCGTCCGGAGCCGGTCGAGCTGCACCCGCTCCGGCGGCGTGACGCGGCCGAGTGGAGCCGGCTGCGCATGGCCAACGAGGACTGGCTGCGGCCGTGGGAGCCGTCGTCGACCATTCCCTGGCACCTGCGGCACTCGCCGGCGGCGTACCGCACGATGCGCCGGGCGGTGGCCCGGCGCGCGCGCCTGGGCACGTCGATCCCGTTCGCCGTCCGGGTCGACGGGCGGCTGGCCGGCCAGGTGACCGTCGACAACATCGTCCGCGGCGCACTGCGCTCGGGATACCTCGGCTACTGGATCGACCAGTCGGTCGCCGGGCGGGGCGTTGCCTCCCTGGCGGTCGCGCTGGTGTGCGACCACGCCTTCGGACCGGTCGGCCTGCACCGCGTGCAGGCCGACATCCGGCCCGAGAACGGCCCCAGCCAGCGGCTCGTCGAGCGCCTGGGGTTCCAGCGCGAGGGCCTGCTGCGCCGCTACCTCGACATCGACGGCGCCTGGCGCGACCACATCGCCTACGGCCTGCTCGCCGAGGACGTGCCCGACGGGCTGCTGGCCCGGTGGCGCCGGAACGCCCCGGAAGCGGACCGCGGCGCATAGCACGCCGGGCCCTGCCGGGGCCGGGAGGCGACGGGCGACACGCCTCTGTCGTCACACCCGCCACACAACACTCAGCGACACACCGCGCGCCTCCCTCGTTCGACTGCCGTTGCTGCCTAACCTGCCGATGCGAGTGACTCATGTGACAGGTGGTGTTCGAATGGGATCGGGCGTGCTCTTGGCCGCTCTGGTCGTCCTCTGGTTCGTGGTGCTGGTCCCGATGGTGGTGACCCGCGGCGACGCGCAGGACGACCGAGTCGAGCTGACCGACTCGGGCCGGACGCTGAAGCGGCGCCGGACCGTGGACCCCGTCGTCCACGCCGCGACCGAGCGCGTGTCGATCGACCGTGATGCGCTGCGCACCAGCGGCGAACTGCAGGTGGACGTGCACGCCCTGCGCCGTCGGACGCTGGCCGGCATGGGTGCCCTCGCAGTGCTGGCCCTCGTCGGGGCGGTCGTCTACAGCCCCTGGCTCTGGACCGCGCAGATCGTGCTCGACCTCGCCGTCGTCGGGTACCTGTTGGTGCTGCGCAAGGCCGCCCGCCGGGAGCGGCTGGCCGCCCGCCGCGCCGCCCGGGCCGCTGCCCGCGAGGCGCTGCGGACCCGTCCGGCCCCGGCCCAGCGCTCGGTGCTCGACGAGGTCGTCCACGAGACGGTCGCCGCCGAGAGCCTGCCGCAGCTGCCGCACCCGAGCGTGCCGCTCGCACCGGTCCACCCGCTGCGCCCGGGCCGCGTCGTCGCGGCGCGGACGCCGGCTCCGGTCGGCTGGCAGCACAGCGCCGTGGTCGGTCTGGACGACGACGACATCGGGTTCGCCGACATCGACGAGTACCAGCCGCGCCGCGTGGCCAACGGCTAACGGACCGCCGTCTGACCGCAGCGCTCCGGCGCCGCCCCGGTGGCGGCGCCGGAGCGCGCGGGCGGTACTCTCGACGCCCAAGGGGCTGTGGCGCAGACCGGTAGCGCACCTCGTTCGCATCGAGGGGGTCAGGGGTTCAAATCCCCTCAGCTCCACCCAGTTCCACCGCACCAGACGATGCCGTCGGGGCCCCGCCCCGGCGGCGTCCGCGTTCCGGAGCGGTGGGCGCCCGAGGCGCCGAAGGAGTCCGCACGATGGCGCACCACGACGACCTCCCGGCCGACCGCGTGCTCGAGGTGTCGCAGCGCATCGCCGACCACCTGCTCGACGTGCAGCGCCGGGTGAACGAGCAGATCGACGCCATGCAGTCGCAGCTGCTGCCCGAGGTCCGGCGGCAGCTCGGCCACCAGGACCCGGAACCGGTCGACCTCGCCGGCCTGACGAACACCCGGATCGGCGGCCTGGACGTCGTCGTCACCCCCGAGGCGGTCGCGAGCGTCCTGCCGCTCTCGGCGGCGTCGGCCGCCACGACGCGCGCCGGGCGGCGGGCGGTGACCGACATCGTCAGCGGCGTCGACGACCGGCTGGCCGTCATCGCCGGCCCCTGCTCGATCCACGATCCCGCCGCGACGATCGAGTACGCCGAGTTCCTCCGTCGGATGCGCGACCGGTTCGCCGACGACCTCGAGATCGTCATGCGCACGTACACCGAGAAGCCGCGGACCGAGGTCGACTGGAAGGGCTTCGCCTACGACCCGTACCTCGACGGCTCCAACAACATCAGCGTCGGGCTGATCGCGACCCGGATGATCATGGGCCGGATCACCGCCCTGGGGGTGCCGGTCGCGGCCGAGCCGCTGAACGCCCTGACGCCGCAGTACGTCGACGGCCTGGTCACCTACAACGGCGTGGGCGCGCGCAACGTCACCGACCAGACCGCCCGCGAGCGGGTGTCCGGCTTCTCCGCCGTGGTCGGCTTCAAGAACTCGCCCGAGGGCAGCATCGAGGTCGCCGTCCAGGCCGTCATCGCGGCGCGGGCGCCGCACGAGTTCCTGGGTGTCGACCAGCACGGGATGACCGCCCAGCTGTCGACGACGGGCAACGAGACCGGCCACGTGATCCTGCGCGGCGACCGGCACGGCCCGAACTACTCCGCGGCCCACATCGGCGCCACCAAGCTCAAGCTGCGGGCGCGCGGGCTGCCCGAGGTGGTCGTCGTCGACGCGTCGCACGGCAACAGCCAGAAGAACCACCTGCGCCAGGCGGAGGTCGTGCGTGACCTGGCCGGTCAGATCGCGGCCGGCGAGCGGGCCATCCGCGGTGTGATGCTCGAGAGCAACCTCGTCGCCGGGCGGCAGAACCTCGACCAGGCCGACCCGGGCGCGCTCGAGTACGGCAAGAGTGTCACCGACGCCTGCGTCGACCTCGACATGACCGTGGCCATGCTCGACGAGCTGGCGTCGGCCGCCCGGGCCCGGCGCGGCGCCGGCGGAGAAGGGAGACGACCGTGACGGACCCCACCGAACCGCCGGCCGAAGAGCCCACCGAGAAGACCGCCGAGGAGCTCGCCGTACCCCTCCGGTGGCTGGGCCGGGCCGTCGTCGTCGCGCTCGCCCTGTGGCTGATCATGGACGGCCTCCGCGAGAAGTGGGCGCCCGCAGGGGCGATCGCGACCGTCCTGGTGGTGGTCGGCGTCGCCCTCGCGGTGGCCTTCGCCGCGGTCGCCACGACCTACCTGGCTCGCCGCGGCCGCTCCGGCTAGCGCGCTCCGCGGAAGTCCGGCGCCCGCTTCTCGACGAACGCCCGCACGCCTTCCCGGCCCTCGGGGTCCGCGGCCGACTCCGTGATCAGCGCGGCCTCGTCGTCCAGCTGCTCCTCGAGGGTGCGGGTCGCGGCCTTGCGGACCAGGGCGCGCGTGCGCACCATCGCCCGGACCGGGCCGGCCGCCATCTGGTGCGCGAGCGCGGTGGCCGCCGTGTGTACCTGGTCGTCCTCCACCAGGCGCGCGACCAGGCCGAACATGTGCGCCTCGGCCGCGGTGAGCGCCCCGTTGGTGAGCATCAGCTCGAGCGCCCGCGGCGCTCCGAGGGCCCGGGTGAGCGCCCACGACGTACCGCCGTCGGGCGAGAGTCCGATCGCGCCGTACGCGGGGCGGATCTTCGTGGACCGGCCGCAGACGACGACGTCGCACGACCCGATCAGACCGATCGCCGCACCGGCCACCGCGCCCTGCACGCCGGCGACCACCGGGACCGGGCAGGCGAGGACGAGCCGGATCACCGCGTGCCAGTCGTGGGCCAGCTGCCCGACGAAGGCGCCGGGGTCCTCGGCGGAGGCGAAGCTCTGCACGTCGCCGCCGACGCAGAACCGCTCGCCGTTGCCCAGCAGCAGGACCACCCGGGTCTGCTCCGGCCGCTCGCGGAAGGCCGTCGTCAGCTCGGCGGCCAGCGCCGGGTCGAGTGCGTTGCCGGCTTCCGGGCGGTCCAAGGTGACCCGCCAGACGTCGCCGTCGATCTCGGTCTGCACCCGCGGTCGGGTCTGGGCGTCGGTCATCGGGTCACCGTAGGGGGCCTCAGAACCAGGAGGGGAACCACATCCGCATCAGCCACTCGGAGTGCAGCAGGGGCTCGCCGGCGAGGATCGGGTAGAAGAACACGAAGGTGGCC
Organism: uncultured Actinomycetota bacterium; assembly: GCA_963784165.1. Lineage (GTDB taxonomy): Bacteria > Actinomycetota > Actinomycetes > Mycobacteriales > Geodermatophilaceae > Blastococcus_B. The sequence goes on along the minus strand of CAWAQI010000019.1, from coordinate 516,600 downwards.
GCCACCAGGGCGACGTACAGGCAGACCAGGCCGAGGCCCAGCTGGCGGCGCCAGCGGTCCGCCCACGGCCGGCCGATCACGTCCTGCAGCGCGAGGGTGACCGCCAGGACGAAGAACGGCAGCACCGGCGCCATGTAGAAGATGAACATCGTGCGCTCGAGGTTGATGAACCAGGTCAGCCAGCCGGCCGCGATGCCCACCGCGACGGTGATCGCCGCCGGGTCGCGCCGGGCGGCGATCCGCCACACCAGCCAGACCAGCGCGGGCGCGAAGGCGAACCAGAGCGTCGGCGTCCCGACCATGAGGATGTAGCGGACGATCTGCTCTCCGGAGGGGGCGGCCAGGCCCTGCGGGTTCCAGAAGAGGATCGGCCGGCCGTCGACCAGCCACGACCACGGGCCGGACTCCCACGGGTGCGGCGTCGACAGGTTGTTGTGGAACGTCAGCCACTGGGCGTGCTCGTGCCAGAGCGCGCGGAGCGAGTCGGGGATCCACGGGAACGAGGTGTCGGGGTGCTGCTGCGCCCAGGCCTTGCCCTGCGACGTCTCGCCGAGGAACCAGCCGGCGAACGACGCCAGGTAGGTCAGCACCGGGACGACCGCCAGCGCCCACACCGCCCCCGGCAGGCCGCGCCGGAGGACGACGCGCGTCGGCCGGGGGACGCCGGCCTCGCGCCAGGCGGCCCGGTCCCAGAACAGCGAGAGGACGGCGAAGAACGCGAGGAACCAGACGCCGCTCCACTTCACCGCGCACGCGGCGCCGAACAGCACGCCGGCAGCGATCCGCCAGCCCCGCGGCCCGAGCCGGAACCCGCTGTCGGTGAGCCGGTCGGCGCCGTCGCGGACCCGTTCCCGGACCTTGTCGCGGTCGACCACCAGGCAGGCGACGGCGGAGACGACGAGCGTCTGCAGGAAGACGTCGAGCAGGCCGATCCGCGAGAGCGTGAACGCGAAGCCGTCGAGGGCGATGAGCAGCCCGGCGATCAGGCCCATCACCGTCGAGCCGGTCAGCCGTCGGGTCAGCCGGAACAGGACGACGACGGTGATCGCACCGGCCACCGCCGACGGGAACCGCCAGCCCAGGCTGTTGTAGCCGAACACCTGCTCGCCCAGCGCGATGAACCACTTGCCCAGCGGCGGGTGGACGATGAACGAGTAGCCCCGGTTGTACTCGAAACCCCAGGTCAGCAGCTCGTTCGCCTCGGGCGGGTAGTAGGCCTCGTCGAAGAGCAGGTTGCGCGGGTAGGTGATGTTCCACAGCCGGCTGATCAGCGTGGCCAGCCCGAGGACCGTGCCGAGGATCCAGGCCAGCCGTCGATCGTCGGGGAGGGGTGGCGTGACGTCGCGCAGCGGTCGCGGTGGCGGCCACCGGCGCACGGCGGCCAGGGGACGCGACGGGGTCGGGTCCTCCTCCTCCGCGCGCTCCGGCGCCAGCACGGCCATGCCGCCAGGGTATGTGGACCGGTTCCGGCTGCGGCCGTGACAGGCTCGCCCGCATGAGCGGACGGCTGGTGCTGGGCGGTGCGCCCCTCGGGCAGCCCGGCGACGTCGGCCCCCGGTTGCGCGAGGTCATGGCGAGCGCCGACGTCCTCGCCGTCGAGGACACCCGCCGACTGCACCGCCTCGCCTCGGACCTCGGCGTGACGTTCACCGGCCGGGTCGTGACCTTCCACGAGTCCGTGGAACAGGCGCGGCTGCCCGGCCTGCTGACCGCGCTGACCGAGGGTGCGACGGTCCTGCTGCTCACCGACGCGGGCATGCCGTCGGTCTCCGATCCGGGCTACACGCTGGTGCGCGCCGCCATCGACGCCGGAGTACTCGTCACCTCGGTGCCCGGGCCGTCCGCGGTGACGACGGCGCTGGCGGTGTCGGGCCTGCCCGTCGACCGGTTCTGCTTCGAGGGGTTCCTGCCGCGCAAGGCCGGCGAGCGCCGCACGCGGCTGGCGTCGCTCGCCGACGAGCGCCGGACGATGGTCTTCTTCGAGTCCCCGCACCGGCTGGCCGACTCCCTGGCCGACGCGGCGGCCGCGTTCGGGGATTCGCGAGAAGCTGCCGTCTGCCGGGAGCTGACCAAGACCTACGAGGAGGTCCGCCGGGGCGGGCTCGCCTCGCTGGCCGCCTGGGCCGCCGACGGCGTGAAGGGCGAGATCACCCTGGTCGTGGGCGGCGCACCCGACGTGGCGGTCGACCTGTCTGCGACCGAGCTGGCGGCCGCCGTCGCCGATGAGGAGGCCGCGGGCGCCACGCGCAAGGACGCGATCCGCGCCGTCGTCACTCGCACCGGCCTGCCCCGCCGCACCGTCTACGACGCCGTCCTCGCCGCGAAGCAGCCACCTGACCTTGCTGGGTGTGCATTCGACGTACCTAACTCGGCCTCACTTCGGTGGCTGACCGCACAGTGACTCGTGCCTGTGGATGACGGCGACAGCCCGAACTGCATCTCCGGCACGGTTCGGGCGTGCGACCGCCCACGATTCCCCCGCAGCTGAAGGCTGACCCCTTCTGTGGCTCGGACGCAGTGCGAGCCGGCCTCCTGACGCGTCGACAGCTGTCCGGACGCTCGTGGCGCCGTCTCTTCCCCGACGTCTACGTGCACTGCGACGTCCCCATGAGCCACGGCCTACGTGCGCGGGCGGCCACCGTGCTGTTGCCCGACGCCGTCGTGACCGGGGCGAGTGCCGCGGTGCTGTGGGGCGTCCCGCTCGCGAACACGTGGGCCGACGTCGAGGTGACCGTGCCGCCCACCGCTCATCCGCGTCGCATCCCGGGACTGCGCGTACGACGAGCGCAGTTGGCGGCCCATCACGTGCTGCGCCGACTCGACGTGCCCGTCACGTCGGCGGAGGCGACAGCGGTGCGCCTGGCGGCGGTGCTACCCGGCGTCGACGCCGTCGTCGCGGTCGACCGGATGATCGCGACCGGCTTCGTGTCGCTCGCGACGGTCCGCCACGTTGCCGCGGAAAGCCGCGGAGCCGGATCGGCCCGTGCCAGGGCGGTCTGCGGTCTGGCTGATGGCTTGGCGGAGTCCCCGCAGGAGACCCGGCTCCGGCTGCTGCTCCACGGCAGCGGTCTTCCGCGTGCCGGTCGCTCAGTACCGCGTCCGGGACGGCGATCGGGTCGTGGCCCGAGTCGACTTCGCGTGGCCCGAGCAGAAGGTTGCGCTCGAGTACGACGGGTCTCTGGCACGGCGAGGCCGGCCAGTTCGCCAAGGACCGACGCCGTCTCAACCGGCTGACGGCGGCCGGGTGGCGCGTGATCTTCGTGACGGCGGCGGACATGCACGACCCGGTGGCGCTCCTGGCGCGGATCGCGGCCGCGCTCGGCCTCGCGGTTGTGCGCTGACCGACCGGACGTGGCGCGGATTCGCGTGGCTGAGCGCACAACGGCGAGCCGAGGGGCGGGCTAGAGCCAGCCGTTGCGCTTGAAGCCGCGGTGCAGCAGGACGCAGGCGGTGAGGATGACCAGCAGCACGAGCGGATAGCCCCACCGCCAGTGCAGCTCCGGCATGAACCGGAAGTTCATGCCGTAGATGCCGGCGATCGCCGTGGGGACGGCGATGATGCCGGCCCAGGCCGAGATCTTGCGCATGTCCTCGTTGTCGGCCTGGGAGGTGCGGGCCAGCGACGCCTGCAGGATCGAGGTCAGCAGCTCGTCGAGGCTGGCCCACCGCGTCGCGCACGCGGATGGCGTGGTCCTCGACGTCGCGGAAGTAGGAGCGCATCGCCTCCGGGACGACGTCGACCTGCCGGTTCGCCAGCTTCGCAGCGGCACCTCCAGCGGCGAGACGGCCTTGCGCAGCGACATCAGCTCGCGCTTGAGCTGGTAGAGCCGGGGGATGTCGTCGGTGCGCCGGTCGCTGAACACCGACGCCTCGAGCTCGTCGACGTCGTCCTCCACCTGCGGCGGCGACGGTCACGAAGTCGTCGACGACGTGGTCGGCGACGGCGTAGAGGACGGCGGCCGGGCCCGAGGCAGAGCAGGTCGCGCTGCTGCTCCAGGCTGCGGCGCAGCTCGGTCAGGCCGCCGTGGTGCGCCGTGCCGCACGGTGATCACGTAGTTCGCGCCGAGGAACACCATGATCTCGCCGGTGTCGACGACCTCGCTGGTCGTCGGTCAGTTCCTCGTGCTCCACGTAGGTGGCGGTCTTCAGCACCATGAAGATGCCGTCGTCGTAGTGGTCGAGCTTGGGCCGCTGGTGGGCGAAGACGGCGTCCTCGACGGCCAGCGGGTGCAGGCCGTAGCGCGCGGCGATCGTGCCCAGCTCGGACTCCGACGGCTCGTAGAGGCCGAGCCACACGAAGCCCCCGCGCTCGGTGGCCTCCCGCAGCGCATCGTGCGGGTCGGTGGGGTTGAACCGCTGTCCGTCGACGTAGACCGCGCAGTCGACCACCAGGTCCAGCTCGGCCGGGCGCCCGGGACCGGGGCGGGCGGCGCCCGCGGGGCGGGGACGGAGGCCGGGGGACCGGCCCTCCGGGCCCACCGTCAGCGGGCGCGGGACCGACGACGACGTGTCGCTGCTCAACCCGCCCACCTCCTCGAGACTGCCCAGGTCGGGCACCTGAAGCGTAGGCATGCGAGCCCGTCCCGCCCGTGCGACGCTCGCCGGGACCACTCCCGAGGAGGATCCGTGGCAGCTGGCACGCGCCGGGTGAAGTCCGTCGAGGACTCGATCCGCGACACCGACGAGCCGGAGCACCGGCTCAAGAAGCACCTGTCGGGGCTCGATCTCACCGTCTTCGGCGTCGGCGTCATCATCGGCACCGGCATCTTCGTGCTCACCGGCGTCGTCGCGAAGGAGACGGCGGGACCCGCGGTCGCGATCTCGTTCGTGATCGCCGGCGTGGTGTGCGGACTCGCGGCCCTGTGCTACGCCGAGTTCGCCTCCACGGTGCCGGTCGCCGGGTCGGCCTACACGTTCTCCTACGCCACGCTCGGCGAGTTCGTCGCCTGGATCATCGGCTGGGACCTCGTCCTGGAACTGGCGCTCGGGGCCGCGACCGTGGCGGTCGGCTGGTCGGGCTACCTCAACCAGCTGCTCGGCGATCTCGGCATCCCGTTGCCGACGTCGATCGCCGGCGAGACGGCGACCGTCAACATCCCGGCGGTCCTCGTCGTGCTGGCCATGGCCGGGGTGCTCATCCTCGGCATCAAGCTGTCGAGCCGGGTCACGGCCGTGATCGTCGCGATCAAGGTCGCGATCGTGCTGCTCGTGATCGTCGTCGGGATCTTCTACGTGCAGGCCGAGAACTACTCGCCGTTCGTCCCGCCCAGCGAGCCGGCGGAGGCCGCGAGCGGCTGGACGGCACCGCTGATCCAGAGCCTGTTCGGAATCCCCCCGGCCACGTTCGGCATCGGCGGGATCCTCACGGGCGCGGCGATCGTCTTCTTCGCCTTCATCGGTTTCGACGTCGTCGCGACGGCGGCCGAGGAGACCAAGGACCCGAAGCGGGACATGCCCCGGGGCATCCTCGGCTCGCTCGCGATCTGCACGACCCTGTACGTGGCGGTGTCCCTGGTCGTCGTCGGCATGCAGCACTACACGGAGCTGTCGACCGAGGCGCCGCTGGCCGACGCCTTCCGCAGCGTCGGGCTGCCGTTCCTCTCCGGCGCGATCTCCGTCGGTGCCCTGGCGGGCCTGACCTCGGTGGTCCTGATCCTGCTGCTCGGCCAGTCGCGGGTGCTGTTCGCGATGAGCCGCGACCGCTTGCTGCCGCCCGGCCTCGCGACCGTGCACCCCCGGTACGGCACGCCCTACCGGATCACGCTCATCACCGCCGGCGTCGTCGCTGTGCTCGCCGGCGTCGTGCCGCTGGACACGCTCGCCGAGCTGGTGAACATCGGGACGTTGTTCGCCTTCGTCCTCGTCTCCATCGGCGTGTGGATCCTCCGCCGCACGCGGCCGGAGCTGCACCGCTCGTTCCGCGTCCCGGCCATCAACGTGCTGCCGTGGGTCTCCGCGCTGGCCTGCGTCTACCTGATGCTCAACCTGCCGGCCGACACCTGGGCGCGCTTCGTCGGCTGGATGGTGATCGGAGTGGGCGTCTACCTCTTCTACGGACGGCGGCGCAGCCGGTTCACCGTTCCCGGTGGCCGGGAGGACGTCGCCTCGCGCTGATCGCTCACCCGAGGGGGTGAGTTCCGCCGTCCGGATCTCCAGTGAGGCCGCGAACAGGCCGAGCTGATCTGCATGGCGATCAGCACGCTCGATGTCCGCGACACCTTCGTGTCGCCGCGCAGGGTCGTGTCGTCTGCCGTCTCCTCGCCCCGCACGGACGCCACCGCGCTCCGCCGCGTTCCGCTCACCGCGCTCGGCGCCGGCCTGCTGGCCATCGTCGAGGGCGTCGGTCTCCTCGCCGCCGCGCTCACCGGTCTGGACGGCGTGCTGTCCTCGCCGCTGCGCCCCGCCGGCCCCGTCCTCGCCGCCGGCCTGATCGTGCTGGCCGGCTGGATCGTGCTCGCCGCCGGCAGCGGTGCCGCCCTGCTCGACGGCAGCGGCCGTCGCACCTACGTCGGCCTCGCGATGGCCGAGATCGCCCTGGTGGGCGCCCTCACCGTCGCCGCCGTCGCCACGCCGCTGTTCGCCGACCTGCCGGTCGCGCTCCCGCTGCCCGCCCTCGTGCTGCTGGCGGTGGCCCTGCCGGTCGGCAAGCTGCTCCTGGTCGGCGCCCCGAACGCCCGCCAGTGGGTCGCCCAGGGTCCCCGCGTCCGCGAGGCCCGCCCCGACCCGGTCGCCGCGCACCGCATGCTCGCCACCCTGACCCTCGGCATCATCGGTGCCGGCCTGGTCGCGCTGACCGTGCTCGCGCCGGTCGCCGACGGTGGCGCCGACCTCGAGGGCACGGTCTCGAGCGTCGTCTACACGCCCTGAGCAACCGGGTGGACGGCGCTCACTAGTCTCGTGACGTGAGTGATCGGCACATCCTGACCGCCGTCGCGTGGCCCTACGCCAACGGCCCGCGGCACATCGGGCACGTCTCCGGCTTCGGCGTCCCCTCGGACGTCTTCAGCCGCTACCAGCGGATGGCCGGCAACAAGGTCCTCATGGTCAGCGGCACCGACGAGCACGGCACGCCGATCACCGTCGCCGCCGACGCCGAGGGCATCACGCCGCAGGAGATCGCCGACCGGAACAACCGGATCATCGTCGGCGACCTGACCAGCCTCGGGCTCAGCTACGACCTCTTCACCCGGACGACGACGGCGAACCACGCCGCGGTGAGCCAGGAGATCTTCCTCGGCCTGCTCAAGAACGGGTACGTCTTCCCGAAGACGACGCTCGGCGCGATCAGCCCGTCGACCGGCCGCACCCTGCCCGACCGCTACATCGAGGGCACCTGCCCGATCTGCGGCTACGACGGCGCCCGTGGCGACCAGTGCGACAACTGCGGCAACCAGCTCGACCCCATCGACCTGATCAACCCCAAGAGCCGGATCAACGGGGAGACGCCGAAGTTCGTCGAGGAGGAGCACTACTTCCTCGACCTGCCGGCGTTCACCCGCGCGCTCGGCGAGTGGCTGGGCACCCGCAAGAGCTGGCGGCCCAACGTCCTCAACTTCAGCGTCAACCTGCTCCACGACCTCAAGCCGCGCAGCTACACCCGCGACATCGACTGGGGCGTGCCCGTGCCGCTCGACGGCTGGCGCGACCGGCCCGACAAGCGGATCTACGTCTGGTTCGACGCCGTCGTCGGCTACCTGTCGGCGTCGATCGAGTGGGCCCGCCGGTCGGGGGACCCCGAGGCCTGGCGGCAGTGGTGGCAGTCGCCGGACTCCGACGCCTACTACTTCATGGGCAAGGACAACATCGTCTTCCACTCCGAGATCTGGCCCGCCCAGCTGCTCGGGTACAACGGCGAGGGCGACAAGGGCGGCACGCCCGGCTCGCTCGGCCGGCTCAACCTGCCCACCGAGGTCGTCTCCAGCGAGTTCCTGACGATGGAGGGGCGCAAGTTCTCGTCGTCCCGCCAGGTCGTCATCTACGTGCGCGATTTCCTCGCCCGGTACGACGCCGACGCGCTGCGCTACTTCATCGCTGCGGCCGGGCCGGAGACCCAGGACACCGACTTCACCTGGTCGGAGTTCCTGCGCCGCAACAACGACGAGCTCGTCGCCGGCTGGGGCAACCTGGTCAACCGCACGGTCTCGATGGCCGCGAAGAACGTCGGCGCCGTCCCGACGCCGGCGGAGCTGACCGACGCCGACCGCGCGCTGCTGGCGTCGACGTCCGGAGCGTTCGGGCCGATCGGCGACCTGCTCGCGCGCAACCGGCAGAAGGCGGCCGCCGCCGAGGCGATGCGGGTGGTCGGCGAGGCGAACAAGTACCTGTCGGACCAGGCGCCGTGGAAGCTCAAGGAGGACCCGGAGCGCCGGGACACCGTCCTGTTCACCGCGCTCCAGGCGATCAGCGACTGCAACGCGCTGCTCACCCCGTTCCTGCCGCACTCGGCCCAGCAGGTGCACGAGCTGCTCGGCGGCACGGGCGTCTGGTCGCCGACGCCGCGGATCGAGGAGACCACCGACCTCGACGACGGCTCGCCCTATCCGATCATCACCGGCGACTACGACGCGGCGCAGGCGGTCTGGGCGTCCCGGCCGCTCGAGGCGGGGCTGCCGCTCGCGCCGCCGACGCCGGTGTTCACGAAGCTCGACGAGTCGATCGTCGAGGAGGAGCTGCGCCGGCTGGAAGAGGGCGATGAGTAGGTCGGCTGCCAGCCGCGCCAACAAGCGGGGCGAACCGCCGCCGTCGCCCGAGCCGCTGCCCGGCCCCGCGCTGGACAGCCACACGCACCTCGACATCGTCCTGGGGGAGCGGCCGGCGGGCGACGAGCACGGGGAGTGGGCGTCGGACGAGGACGTCGACGCCGAGATCGCGGCCGCCGTCGCGGTGAACGTCCCGCGGCTGGTGCAGGTCGGGGTCGACGTCCCGTCGTCCCGCTGGTCGGCAGCGCTGGCCGACCGGCACCCGAACGTGCTGGCCGCCGTCGCGCTGCATCCCAACGAGGCCGGGCCGGCAAGGCCACCGACGACAGCGCTCGCCGAGATCGACCGGCTGGCGGCGCTGCCGCGGGTGCGGGCCGTGGGGGAGACCGGGCTGGACCGCTACCGCACCGGGCCCGAGGGCTGGGACGCGCAGGAGGCCTCGTTCCGGGCGCACATCCGGATCGCGAAGGAGCGCGACGTCGCGCTGGTCATCCACGACCGGGACGCGCACGAGGAGATCCTCGCCGTGCTCGAGGACGAGGGCGCCCCCGAGCGCACCGTCTTCCACTGCTTCTCCGGCGACGAGGACTTCGCCCGGCGCTGCGTCGAGCGCGGGTACGTCCTCTCCTTCGCCGGCACCGTGACCTTCGGCAACGCCGGCTACCTGCGGGACGCCGCCGCACTCACCCCGGTCGAGCAGATGCTGGTCGAGACCGACGCCCCGTTCCTCACCCCGATGCCCTACCGCGGCCGACCCAACGCCTCGCGCCTGGTGCCGCACACGGTGCGCGCGCTGGCCGAGGTGAAGGGCGTGGAGCTCGAGGAGTTCTGCGCGGGATTGACCGCCACCGCGGAGCGCATCTTCGGCTTCTGGGAGTAGCGGCGCACGGGCGTCGCCCGCTTTCAGGGAAGCGAGGCACACTTGCACCGTGGGTCGCCTCATCGCTGTCGTCTTGTTCATCGCCGTGCTCGTCCCCGGCGTGCTCCTGGCGCGGGCGTGGTGGTTGGCCTCGGGCCGCCGGGCGGTCGCGGGCGGCTCCGTCGAACTGGCCGAGTCGACGACCGAAGGTGCGGCGACGCTGCGGCGCCAGGCGCAGCACGGACGGCGGATCCGGCGGCTGGGCTTCCTGCTCGGGCTCGCCGGCGTCGTCGGCAGCGTGCTGATGTTCGGCGAGGCGTCGGTCTTCCTCTGGGTCCCGGCACTGGCGATCGGCTTGCTGGCCGGGGTCCTGCTCGCCGAGGCCACCCGGCCACGTCCCCGCTGGGCCACGGCCGTCCCGGTGCGCCGCCCGCGCCAGACCGAGCTGGTCTCCGGATGGCTGGTCTGGACGATGCGCGTCGTCGCCGCGGCCGAGCTGGTCGCCGCCGTCGTCCTCTGGTCGAACGGCGACCTGCCCGACGCCGTCGGCTGGGTCGCCGTCGTCGTCCCGCTGGCCGCCTGGGTGCTCGCCGAGCTGGCCCTGCTCCGCTCGATGCTGCGGCCGCTGCCGGCCGAGGGGGCCGACGTCCCGGTGGACGAGGCGCTGCGCACGTGGACCGCACACCTGGTCACCGCGGCCACCAGCGTCCTGGCGCTGCTGCCCCTGGGCACCCTGCTGCTGGTCGCCGGCATCGAGCTCGGCGACCGCGTGACCGAGGGCGTCGACCTGGTGCCCGTTGCCCTCGTCGCGGGCGGGTTCTCGGCCCTCGCCGCCGGCGTCGCCGTCGCCGTCTTCCTGCTCGGCTGGCTGCGCCCGGTGCGCGCCAACGACCGCGCCCTGGCGAGCTGAATCCCGGCTTCCTGCCCAGGAGCGACCCAGGCCACGCTGTGGCCTTCGTCACTGGACGGCGGAACGACGACGGATCGTCCCACCAGCACCTTTCAGCGCGTCTGTCACACAGGGTATCGGCGTGCCCACGCAGAGCGGCCACAGTTCTCTGCTTCACTCGCTGTGCAGCATTGCCACTCGTACCGTGTTCGTTATCGTGTCGTGACCGATCAGCCGGGGTGGATCACCGCGGTGGGCCCCCGGCCCCCGCTCTCCTGCCCGGGTTCCGTGACCTTGTGGAAGTGTCGTGCGTCGTTCCCTCCAGCTCAGCCTGTTCGCCCTCGTCCTCGTCGGACTGGTGGGCGGCACCCTGGCGTTCTTCCTCGCCCAGAAGGCCGTGACGGTCACCGTCGACGGCCAGGCCCGCACCGTCGGGACCTACGCCGACACGGTGGGCGAGCTGCTGGAGGAGGAGGGCCTCGAGCCCGCCGCGCACGACGTCGTCCTGCCGGCCGCGCACCAGTCGGTCGACGACGGCGACACCGTCGTCCTCAACCGGGCCCGCCCGCTGGAGCTGACCGTCGACGGCGTCTCCCGCGAGGTCTACGTGACTGCCCTGTCGGTCGACGAGGCCCTGCAGCAGCTCGGCTACCGGGCCGACGGCCTGGTGCTCTCCGCCAGCCGCAGCGAGCGTCTCCCGCTCGACGGCATGGAACTGATCATCACGACGCCGAAGCAGATCACGCTGGTCTCCGACGGCCAGGAGCGCGTGGTCAGCACGACGGCCGCGACCGCCGGCGACCTGCTCGCCGAGCAGGGCATCGCGCTGAGCGAGACCGACCGCACCAGCCTCTACCCGGAGCAGGCACTGCTCGACCGGATGCGGCTGCAGGTCTTCCGGGTGCAGGTGAGCGAGGTGCCGGTCACCTCCGAGATCCCGTTCGAGCGGGTGGAGACCCCCGACCCCAACGCCTTCGAGGGCGACGAGACGATCAGCGAGCCGGGCGTGCCCGGTGTGCAGACCATCACCTACCGCGTGACGGTCACCGACGGCGTGCAGACCGGCAAGGAGGAGCTGAGCTCCGAGGTCACCCGCGAGCCGGTCGCCGAGCAGGTCACCGTCGGCACGAAGCCCCGCCCGACACCTCCGGCAGCTCCGGCGGTGGCCTCCGGCAGCGTGTGGGACCAGCTGGCGCAGTGCGAGGCCGGCGGCAACTGGGCCATCAACACCGGCAACGGCTACTACGGCGGCCTCCAGTTCCTGCCCAGCACCTGGCACGCGTACGGCGGCGCCGGCATGCCGCACGAGAACAGCCGCGAGCAACAGATCGCGATCGGGCAGAAGGTGGTCGACGCGAACGGCGGCACCTTCAGCGCTTGGCCGGGCTGCCGGGCGAAGCTCGGCCTTCCCTGACCGAGGGCGCGCAGGCGCTGCTGGGTCCGGCTGCGATCCGCGAGCTGGCCCAGCAGCTCGACCTGCGGCCGACGAAGTCCCTCGGGCAGAACTTCCTGCACGACGCGAACACGATCCGCCGGATCGTGCGCACCGCCGACCTCCGGCCCGACGACGTCGTGCTCGAGGTGGGCCCCGGCCTGGGGTCGCTCACCCTGGGGCTGCTGCCGGCCGCGGCGCACGTCACCGCCGTCGAGATCGACCCCCGGCTGGCCGCACTGCTGCCGGCCACCGTCGCCGCGCGCACCCCGCACCTCGCCGACCGGCTGACCGTCGTCGAGGCCGACGCGCTCCGGGTGACCGAGCTGCCCGGTCCGCCGCCCACGGCGCTCGTGGCCAACCTGCCGTACAACGTCGCCGTCCCGGTGCTGCTGCACCTGCTGGACCTCGTGCCGACGCTCCGGAGCGCCCTGATCCTCGTGCAGGCCGAGGTCGCCGACCGTCTCGCCGCGGCGCCGGGCAGCGGTACGTACGGCGTCCCGTCGGTGAAGGCTGCCTGGTACGGCGAGGTCCGCCGGGCCGGCGCCGTCGGCCGGCGGGTGTTCTGGCCCGAGCCGAACGTCGATTCCGGCCTGGTCGCCCTCGTCCGTCGGCCGCCGCCTCCGGGCGACCGACGGGCGACGTTCGCCGTCGTCGACGCCGCCTTCGCGACGCGCCGCAAGGGCCTCCGGGCCGCGCTGGCCCGGTGGGCGGGCAGCCCGGCCGCGGCCGAGCAGCGGCTCCGCGCGGCCGGCATCGAGCCGTCCACGCGCGGTGAACAGCTCTCCGTCACCGACTTCGCCCGGCTGGCCGCGACCGATCCGGTTGCGCCGTGAGCGCGGCGGCGGAGGCCGTGGGTTCCGTGACCGCCCGGGCGCCGGCCAAGGTCAACGTCCACCTCGCCGTGGGCCCGCTGCGGCCGGACGGCTTCCACGAGCTGCGCACCGTCTACCTCGCCGTCTCGCTCTACGACACGGTCACCGCCGCACCGGGGGACGGGCTCGCGCTCGCCGTCACCGGTGAGGGCACGGGGACGGCGGCCGGGGCGGACGCCGTCCCGCTGGACCGCACCAACCTCGTCTGGCGGGCCGCGGAGCTGCTGGCACAGCACGCAGGCGTCCCGGCGGACGCGACGCTGGAGGTCGCGAAGGCCATCCCCGCCGCCGCCGGACTGGCCGGCGGCAGTGCGGACGCCGCCGCGACCCTGGTGGCCCTCGACGCGCTCTGGGGCACCCGGGCGAGCCGCGACGACCTCACCGCGCTCGCCGCGCAGCTCGGCAGCGACGTGCCCTTCAGCCTGGTCGGCGGGGTCTGCCTCGGCTCCGGTCGGGGGGAGCAGCTCTCGCCCGTGCTGGCCCGCCGCCGGTGGGACTGGGTGCTCGGCATCGCGGGCGAGGGTCTGTCCACGCCCGCCGTCTACTCCGAGCTGGACCGGCTGCGCGCGGAGGGCCGGGTTCCCGACGGGACCGAGCCGCCGCCGGCGGAGCCGGTGATCGCGGCGCTCCGCGACGGGCCCGCGGACGTGCTGGCCGACGCGCTCGTCAACGACCTCCAGGCACCCGCGCTGGCCCTGCGCCCGGCGCTGCGTCGTGCGTTGACCGCGGCCACCGAGGCGGGCGCCGCCGGTGCCCTGGTGAGCGGCTCCGGGCCGACGATCGCCGCCCTGGCCGCCGACGAGCAGGCGGCGCTGCGGCTGACGGCACGGCTCGCCGGCGCGGGAGTGTTCCGGACGGTGCGCGCCGTGCACGGACCGGTGCCGGGCGCCCGACTGCTGTAGGGATCAGCCCTCGGGTCGCTCGTGGACGAGGCCGGGGTGCGGGTCGAGGTGGGCCAGCCCGTTGTAGGCCAGGTTCACCAGGTGCGCCGCGACCTCGTGCTTGCCCGGGGAGCGGTTGTCCAGCCACCACTGGCCGACCAGCGCCACCATGCCGACCAGCGCCTGGCTGTAGAGCTCGGCGAGCTGCGGGTCGTAGCCGCGCTCGGCGAACTGGTCGGCCAGGATGTGCTCCACCTTCCGGGCCACCTCGCCGATCAGCGACGAGAACGTGCCCACGCCGCTGGTGACCGGCGGCGCGTCCCGGGTGAGCACGCGGAAGCCCTCGGTGTCCTCCTCGATGTACTCGAGCAGCACCAGGGCGGCCCGCTCGAGCAGCTCGCGGGGGTGAGCGGGGGAGGACAGCGCCGAGGCGAACCGGTCGAGCAGCCGCTGCATCTCCCGGTCGACGACGACGGCGTAGAGGCCCTCCTTGCCGCCGAAGTGCTCGTACACGACGGGCTTGCTGACGTCGGCCCGGGCGGCGACCTCCTCGATCGAGGTCGCGTCGTAGCCCTTCTGGCCGAAGATCTCCCGGCCGACGTCGAGCAGCTGCTGCCGTCGCTGGGCGCCGGTCATGCGCACCCGCGGCTTGGCGGGGCTGCTCATCGCGTCTCCCTCATCCGTCCTGCTCGGTGCGCCGGGGCCGACAGCGCATGGTGCCCCCGAACGGCTCCGCCCGGGCGACCTGCTGCGCGCAGGTCGCCCGGGCGGAGGACGCGTCGCGGGGAGCGTGGACTAGGCGGCCGCTTCGACCGGTTGCCGCTTGGCGGCGAGCCGGACCGGATCGGGCCACTTCACGCTGTTCGCCCAGCCGAGCTTCTCGAACGCCCAGATGACCCGGGCGCTCATGTCGATCTGACCGCGGAGCACGCCGTGGCGGGCGCAGGTCGGGTCCGCGTGGTGCAGGTTGTGCCACGACTCCCCGGCGCTGAGGATCGCGAGCGGCCAGAAGTTCGTGGCGCGGTCGCGGGACATGAACGGCCGGTTGCCCATGACGTGGCAGACCGAGTTGATCGACCAGGTCACGTGGTGCAGCAGGCCGATGCGCACGAGGCCCGCCCAGAAGAACGCCGTCCAGGCACCGAACCAGCTGCCGGTCACGAGGCCGCCGATGACGCCGGGCAGGACGAGGCTGATGAACGACCAGACGACGAACATCCGGCTGGTGCGCACCAGGGCGGCGTCCTTGAGCAGGTCCGGCGCGTAGCGCTCGGCGTTGGTCTTGCGCCGGTCGAACAGCCAGCCCAGGTGGGCGTGGAACATGCCCTTCAGCAGGGCGCGCGCGTCGTTGCCGTAGCGCCACGGCGAATGCGGGTCGCCCTCGCGGTCGGAGAACGCGTGGTGCCGGCGGTGGTCGGCCACCCACTGCACGACCGGCCCCTGGATGGCCATGGAGCCGGCCACTGCCAGGAACAGACGCAGCGGCCGCTTCGCCTTGAACGAGCCGTGCGTGAAGTAGCGGTGGTAGCCCACCGTCACGCCGAGCAGGGTGAAGAAGTAGAAGACGACGGCGAGACCGACGTCGAGCCAGGACAGTCCCCAGCCCCAGACCGCCGGGACGACGGCCGCGAGGGCGATGAACGGGACGACGACGAACGCTGAGAGCGTGACGATCTCGAGCGTGCTCTTGTGCCTGCCGATGGCATTCGCGGGAAGGCCGGCGTGCGGTTCCGCCGGGCGGGGCGGGGCCGTGGGCCGGGTGAGAGCAGGGGCGGACAAGAGGCCTCCGGGTACGAACGGGGTGCCGGCCGGTGGGCTGCTGTCCTGCACCCGTGGCCGTGGCTAGATGACCAAACCTACGGCACCGTAGGTCGGGCGGCGACCGGAGGTCCCGTCCCCGGACGGGTGCCGGGTGCTGCCCTGCGGGCGCCCCGGCAATAGGCTCGCCGACGGGTGCCCTATCGGCGCCCCTGCGGTGCGGTGCCTCCGCGCCGCGGGTGGGGGATGGGGTAATCGGCAGCCCGCCGGCCTTTGGAGCCGTGCAGTCTCGGTTCGAGTCCGAGTCCCCCAGCAAGCGCCGCCCGTCGCCGATCGAGGAGTTCCGTGAATCCGCCACCGAGCGTCGCCGCCGTCGTCGTCCTGGCCGCCGGTCAGGGCACGCGCATGCGTTCGTCGACGCCGAAGGTCCTGCACGCGCTGGGCGGGCGCAGCATGCTCGGCCACGTCCTCGCTGCCGCGGAGCCGCTCGGTGCCGGTGCCACGGTCGTCGTCGTGGGGGCCGGCCGGGACGCCGTCGAGGCGCACCTCGCCGCGGTCGCACCCGCCGCGCTGCCCGTCGTCCAGGAGGAGCAGCGCGGCTCCGGGCACGCCGCCGCCGTCGCCCTGGCCGCGGTGCCGGACGTCGACGGCCCGGTGCTCCTGGTCAACGGCGACGCACCGCTGCTCCGCACCGAGACGGTCGCTCGGCCTGGTCCGCGCGCACGTCTCCGCCGGGCACGCCCTCACCGTGCTCACCGCGGAGGTGCCCGACCCCACGGGGCTGGGCCGCATCGTCCGGGACGGCGCCGGCGCCGTCGTGGCGATCGTCGAGGAGCGCGACGCCAGCGACGAGCAGCGGGCCATCCGGGAGATCAACGCCGGTGTCTACGTCGGCGACGCCGGCACGCTCCGCCGGACCCTCGCCAACCTCGGCTCGGCCAACGACCAGGGCGAGCAGTACGTCACCGACGTCCTCGGCATGCTCGCCGCCGAGGGTGCGCCGGTCGGCGGCTTCCGTGCCGACGACCCGGACGACGTCCTGGGCTGCAACGACCAGCGCGAGCTCGCCGAGCGCCGCCGGATGCTCAACGACCGGGTCCTCGACGACCTGATGCGGTCGGGCGTCACCGTGATCGACCCGCTCACCACCTGGGTCGACGTGACGGCGGAGATCGCGCCGGACGCCGTCCTCCAGCCGGGCACGCAGGTGCAGGGCGCGAGCACGATCGCCACCGGCGCGGTCGTCGGGCCGGACACCACGCTGCTCGACTGCGAGGTGGGGGAGGGCGCATCCGTCGTCCGCTCGCACTGCCAGCTGGCGGTGATCGGCCCCGAGGCGACGGTCGGTCCGTTCAGCTACCTCCGGCCGGGCACCCGGCTCGGCCGCGGCGCCAAGGTGGGCGCCTTCGTCGAGACGAAGAACGTGCAGATCGGCGACGACTCGAAGGTCCCGCACCTGTCCTACGTGGGCGACGCGACGATCGGGGAGCACAGCAACGTCGGCGCCGCGACGGTGTTCGTGAACTACGACGGCGTCGCCAAGCACCACACGACGGTCGGCGACCACGTCCGCATCGGCTCCGACACGATGCTGGTCGCCCCGGTCACCGTCGGGGACGGCGCGTACACCGCGGCCGGCTCGGTGATCACCTCCGATGTGCCTCCGGGGGCCATGGGCGTGGCGCGGGCGCACCAGCGGAATGTGGCAGGCTGGGTAGGGCGCCGCCGCCCGGGTACCCCCGCTGCCGAGGCTGCTGCGGCGGCCGTCGAGCGGGACGCGGCCCGGGGTACTGATGACGACCAGTAGGGACAGCTGAGCCGATGAGCGCGATCCGGCACACCAACAGCAAGAGCCTGATGCTCTTCTCCGGTCGGGCCTACCCGGAGCTGGCCGAGGAGATCGGCGGGCACCTCGGCGTCACCCCGACGCCGACGGCGGCCTACGAGTTCGCCAACGGCGAGCTCTTCGTCCGGTTCGAGGAGTCCGTCCGCGGCTGCGACGCCTTCGTCGTCCAGAGCCACACCGCGCCGATCAACACCTGGCTCATGGAGCAGCTGATCATGGTCGACGCGCTCAAGCGCGCCTCGGCCAAGCGGATCACCGTCGTCGCCCCGTTCTTCCCCTACGCCCGGCAGGACAAGAAGCACCGCGGCCGCGAGCCCATCTCCGCGCGCCTGGTCGCCGACATGTTCAAGACCGCCGGCGCCGACCGGCTGATGTGCGTCGACCTGCACACCGCGCAGATCCAGGGCTTCTTCGACGGCCCGGTCGACCACCTCTTCGCCCTCGACCTGCTGGTCTCGCACGTCGTCGAGCGCTGGGGCGACCGCGACATCACCGTCGTCTCCCCGGACTCCGGCCGAGTACGCGTGGCCGAGCGGTGGACCGACAAGCTCGGCGGCACCCCGCTGGCCTTCATCCACAAGACCCGCGACCCGATGCGCCCCAACGAGGTCGTCGCCAACCGCGTCGTCGGCGAGGTCGAGGGCCGGGTCTGCATCCTGGTCGACGACATGATCGACACCGGCGGCACGATCGTGAAGGCCGCCGAGACCCTGTTCGAGGCCGGCGCCGCCGACGTCATCGTCACCGCCACCCACGGCGTGCTCTCCGGCCCCGCCGTCGACCGGCTGAAGAACAGCAAGGTCAGCGAGGTCATCATCACGAACACGCTGCCCATCGAGCCGGAGCGGCAGTTCGACAAGCTCACCGTCCTCTCGATCGCCCCGCTCCTGGCGCGCGCGATCAAGGAGGTCTTCGAGGACGGCTCGGTGACCTCGCTCTTCGGCGGCGCCAGCTAACCCTGCGCGCCGCACTCCCTGAAGTGGGCCGCGCTCTCCGAGGCCAACTTCCCGCAGTTGCGCAGAGTGGGGAACCGGGGCTGCGGACGGCGGAGGCCGCTCCCCACAGTCGCGCCGGGCCCAACTTCCCCGCAGTTGCGGCGAGAGTGGGGAAGTGGGGCTCCGGACGGCGGTTCCAGGCCCGCATTCCCCACACTCGGCCGTCTGATCGGGCCTGGGGACGGCGGCTGCGCGCGCTCGGGTACTCTCGTCATGTTGCCCGGCGAGGGAGCCTCCGCTCCGTGATCGACGTGCGTGTGCCTTCTTCGAGGTGTGCCGCGCCGTGTGCCGGCCCGCAGACCGATCCACCTCCTGAGGAGCACACCACCGTGGCTGACTACCGCCTCGAAGCCGAGACCCGCACCGAGTTCGGCAAGGGCAGCGCCCGCCGGACCCGTCGCGCCGGTCGCGTCCCCGCCGTCCTGTACGGGCACGGCCAGGACGTCGTCCACCTGTCCCTGCCGGCCCGCGAGTTCGCCGCGGCGCTGCGCAACGGCGGTTCCAACGCCCTGCTCACCGTCGTCCTCGACGGCAAGGAGCAGCTGGCCCTGACCAAGGCCGTGCAGCGCGACCCGCTCAAGCGCACCCACGAGCACGTCGACCTGGTCATCGTCCGCCGCGGCGAGAAGGTCACCGTCGACGTCCCGGTCCACGTCATCGGCGAGACCGGCCCCGACACCCTGGTCAGCATCGAGCTGAACACCGTGTCGGTCCAGGTCGCGGCCACGAACATCCCCGAGTCGATCGAGGTCGACGTCACCGGCCGCACCGCGGGCGAGGGCTTCACCGCCGCCGAGCTCACGCTGCCGAGCGGCGCCACCCTGCTCACCGCCGAGGACGCCCTCGTCGTCAACCTGATGGCCGCCCCGAGCGCCGAGGCCCTCGAGGCCGAGCTCGCCGAGGCCGAGGCCGAGGCCGGCATCGAGCGCGAGGAGCACGGCGAGGCCGAGGAGGGCGAGGGCGAGACCGCGCCCGAGTCGCAGGACCAGGGCAGCGGCGAGTCGACGGACTCCGCCGAGAAGTCGGCCGAGTACGACCGAGGCATCCCCTGACCGACAGCACGACCCGCGGGGGCGCCGGCTCGGCCGGCGCCCCTTCGGCGTCCTCCGAAGGCCCCTTCCTGGTGATCGGGCTGGGCAACCCCGGCCCCACCTACGCGGGCAACCGGCACAACGTGGGCGCGATGGTGCTCGACGAGCTGGCCCGGCGGGCCGGGGTGCGGCTGTCCCCCGGGAAGGGCGCGCGGGCGCGGGCGGTCTCCGGTGAGGGCCGGCTGGCCGGTCGCCGCGTCGTGCTGGCCCGGCCCACCACGTACATGAACGAGTCGGGTGGCCCGGTGCGCGGCCTGCTCGACTACCACCACCTGCCCGTCGAGGACCTCGTCGTCCTGCACGACGAGCTCGATCTCCCCTTCGCCACCGTCCGGCTCAAGCGCGGCGGCGGCGAGGGCGGGCACAACGGGCTGCGCTCGATCACCCGGTCGACGGGCACGAAGGACTACCTGCGCGTGCGGGTCGGCATCGGCCGGCCGCCGGGCCGCCAGGACCCCGCCGACTTCGTCCTGAAGGACTTCTCGGCCACCGAGCGCAAGGAGCTCGACCTCCTTCTCGTGGAGGCCGCCGATGCCGTCGAGGCGTTGCTCGCCAAGGGGCTCGAGGCCGCGCAGAACGAGGTCCACCCGCGCACCTGAGCGGGTCGCGACACGCCGATGTGACCTGCCCCTCCGGATGGGTGAACCGTACCCATCCGCATTGACCTGTCGTTAACGCAGTGTGAGGGTTAGCCGGTCTCGGGCTCTCCTGAGCAGCGATTTCCCAGCTGGGAACGCTCTGCGAGTAGCCCGATCGTCACGGTCAGTAGTGGCCGCGGGACTGGGGGGTCCATGCTCGTCGAAGCCGGTGCAGGGCATGCCGAACTGCGTCCGACGGGCTCTGGCCGGGTCGCTGCCGCCGTTCCGTCGGCGGAGGAACTCCCGTCGCGCGCGGTCGTCGGTCGGCGGCACCAGCCCCGCTGGTCGCGCCGCTACCGCCTCGTCCTGATCGGCATGGACGTCGTCATCGGCCTCGTCGCCGGGGTCGTGATGATGATGGCGCGGCCCAGCGAGATGCTGCCGACGTCGCCCTACGCCTGGCTCTCCGTCGCGCTGCCCGTGATCTGGCCGCTGGCCCTCGGCTTCCGCGGCGCGTACGCGCCCAAGTTCTTCGGCACCGGCAGCGAGGAGTACCGCCGGGTCTCCCGCGCCGGCATCCTCTTCCTCGCCGCCGTCAGCGTCATCTCCTACGGGTTCCAGCTCGACATCGCCCGCTCCTTCGTCATCTTCACGGTGCCGGCGATCGCCCTGACGACGCTGTTCGCCCGCTACTTCGGCCGGAAGTGGCTGCAGGCCGCCCGCCGCCGCGGCCACTGCATCAAGCGCGTGGTGGCCGTCGGTCGCGACGCCGCCGTCGCCGACCTGGTGCGGCGCATCCACGTCGACCGCTTCGGTGGCATGCAGGTCGTCGCCGCGTGCGTGACCGCTCCGGGCGCGACCCGGGTCGAGTCCCTCGGCGTCCCGATCGAGGGCGACCTCGACGACGTCGTCGCCGTCGTGCAGCGGCACGGTGCCGACGCCGTCGCCGTCACCTCGGCCAGCGAGACCGCCGCCATCTACCTGCGCAAGCTGTCGTGGCAGCTCGAGGGCAGCGGCATCGAGCTGCTGGTCTCCCCGGGTCTGGTCGAGATCGCCGGTCCGCGGCTGCACATCCGTCCGTTCGTCGGGCTGCCGCTGCTGTCCATCGAGGAGCCGGTCTTCTCGGGGTGGAAGCGCGTCCTCAAGGGAGCGCTGGACCGCTGCGGTGCGGCCGTGGCCCTGGTGCTGATCGCCCCGGTGCTGCTGGCCATCGCGCTGGCCGTGAAGCTCTCCGGCCCCGGCCCGGTCCTGTACCGCCAGGAGCGCGTGGGCGCGTACGGCAAGCGGTACACGATGTTCAAGTTCCGCAGCATGGTCGAGGGCGCCGACGCGAAGCTGAGCGAGCTGCTCGCGCAGAACGAGGGCGCCGGTCTGCTGTTCAAGATGCGCAGCGACCCGCGGGTGACCCCGGTCGGCCGGTGGCTGCGCCGGTTCTCCCTCGACGAGCTGCCCCAGCTGTTCAACGTGCTCGGCGGCTCCATGTCGCTCGTGGGCCCGCGCCCGCCGCTGCCCGCGCGAGGTGGAGCGCTACGACACCTCCACCCGCCGCCGGCTGCTCGTGAAGCCCGGGCTGACCGGCCTGTGGCAGATCTCCGGCCGCAGCGACCTCTCCTGGGAGGAGTCGGTCCGCCTCGACCTGCGCTACGTGGAGAACTGGACCCTCGCGCTGGACCTGCTCATCCTCTGGAAGACGGCGTCGGCCGTCGTCCGCTCCCGCGGCGCCTACTAGACGACCGACCACGGCGGCTCGGCGTCGGTCGTGAGCCGGCCGCTCTGAAAGCCTAGGGTCCGAACCCCTGGCTCCTTCGGAGGTTCGACATCCCCAGCGCTTCTGGATCTGCTGTGGCCGACGTTCAGGACCGCGGCCGACGTCACCGAACCGGAGTGGGACCCGCTCCTCACGGACGACCTCCTGTTCGAAGACGAACTCCTCGACGTCCGGGTGGACGCGGGTCGATCGACCGTGGGCCTGATCATCGACGGCAGCGAACGCGGATTCGTCCGGGTGCTCGTCGCGCACAGAGTGCGGGCCATGAACTGGTCGGTGCTCGGGCAGAGCGTTCCTCGGTTCGGCCAGCGGTACGCCCGCATGATCTGGACATCCACGTGCAGGCCGATGGCCGCTGGGCTCCGGCTGTCCCTCGGTGTCCAGGGCGACATCGACTTCGAAGCTCGTCGCGCCTGCCGCATCAGCGTCCGCATCTCGGCAGCCGAGTTCACCAGCTACGAGCTCCACGTCGACGGGCTGCCTGAGGCTCCCCCGGACTACGGCGAGCTCGATGACGCGGAGATTCACCGGCAGCGGCCGGACTGGAGCTCGCCCTGTCGCGTGACGAGTTGGTCCCGCCGCACGGCCTAGAGGAAATGCCCGAGAGAGGCCGACTGGCGACGAGTGAGCAGTAGAGGTCACCCGGCGCGGCGTGTCGGCGCGTGTCGCTGACCGCAACTGCTCACTCGACTGGCGACGGCGTCGCGAGGCCCCTCAGCAGGCCGCTCAGAGGCCGCGGCCGCGCCGGTGCAGGTAGGACATGACCGACTCGGCCTTCACCACGCGACCGGCCACCGCGAGCGCGAGGTAGGCGCGCGGCTCGCTGACCCGACGGCGCATCGCGCGCCGGGCCCACCGCGCGGCCGCGGCACGCCGGCCGAGCGCCGCGCTGCCGAACGCCAGCTGGCCGAACACACGCGCCGCGCCCTGGTCGTCGCCGGCGATGTCGGGGTGCCGCTCGAGCATCCACTCGAGCGAGGACACCCGGGTCTCCCACTGGCGGGAGAAGTGCGACGAACGGCCCCACAGGACGCGCACGAGCGGCTCGTCGACGTGCGGGATGGGCGCCCGGGCCGCCGCGCGCAGCAGCAGGTCCCAGTCCTCGTTCTGGCTGCCCGGGATCGCCTCGTCGACCAGGCCCAGGCGGCCCAGGAGGGCGTCGCGACGCACCAGCAGCGTCGAGCTGTGCAGCATCGCCATCCGGTGCCGCGCGAGGTCGGCGCGGGTCACCAGGTCCGTGCCGGCCAGCCGGGGCACCTCGGCGCCCTCGAAGGCCACGCAGATCGCCGTGGTGATCAGCTCCGCGTCGGGGTGCTGCTCGGCGCGGGTCAGCTGCGCCGACAGCCGGGTGGGTGCCCAGGTGTCGTCGTCGTCGCAGAAGGCCACCCACTCGGTGTCCAGCGCGAGGATGCCGGTGTTGCGCGAGCCGGCCAGGCCGGGAGTGCGCTCGTTGGCCATGACCTGCACCCGGCGGCCGGGCACGCTGAGCGCCTCGAGCGACGGGTCGGGGGTGTTGCGGTCGAAGACGACGACGACGGTGAGCTCCGCGGTCGTGTCCTGCGCGAGGATCGAGTCGAGCGTCTTCCGCAGGAGCTCCGGCCGGTCGTGCGTCGGGACGACGACGCCGACGGTCGTGGTCATCGCGTCCGCCGCAGGTAGCCGTACCGGGCCAGCAGGGGCGCGGTCAGCACGGTCACCAGCAGGCGCCGGCCCTTCGGGAGCTCCGCCCGCCAGGCGTCGTCGCGGCGCAGCGCCGTCGGGCCGGTGCGGAAGCGCATCGGGTTGCCGGCGACCGTGTGCGACGGCGAGAGCAGCACCGAGCCCTCCGACAGGAAGTCCAGGTCGCCGGCCGGGATGTCGGCGAACCCGGCCAGCTCGGTCAGGACGGCGCGCGGCTCGGCCACGAAGTCCTCGTAGCGCAGCAGGCGCGTGCGGGTGCCCAGGCGGCCCAGCAGTCCGAAGAACAGGTTGTGGCCCACCCACAGCGCCGAGGACCGCGAGGGGGAGTAGCGCGTCATCAGCGCCTCCTCGGCGGTGGCCTCCGGACGGCGCACCTCCTTGGTCCACGAGTAGGCGACCCCGCGGCTGTCCCGGACGACGTGCACGACCCGGAGGTCGATGCCGGGCTCGGTGCGCAGGCAGTAGGCCAGCGAGGAGTGCTTGCTCGAGTCGATGACGACGGCGCCGCCCGAGGCCTCGCTGATCGCGCGGTAGAGCCGCAGGAACGTGCCCACGTACTCGCGCAGGTCGGCGCGCTGCCGGCCCATGAGCCGCGGCGCGATCAGCTTCGGGATGAACCGGGTGCGGTCGACGCGGGCCCGGAGCTCCTCCATGCGGGCCGCCTGGGCCCGGTCCCAGCCGCCGAAGGCGCGACGGCCGACCTCGGTCCAGAACGGGCAGCGCGAGAAGGGCTCGCCGCAGCCGCACGTCTCGTCGTCCAGGACCCCGCGCTGCCAGAGGTGCACCAGTTCGCCGACCGAGCAGGTGCCCGGGAGCTCCCCGAGGACCCGTTCCAGGACCGTGGTCCCGCTGCGGCCGAGACCTCCGAGGTAGAGCACGCGTGGACGGGCCGTATCCTGACCCACAGCCTGCTCCAGGGGTCGATCGTCGGCCCGCTCGGCTGTTCGCTCGCCGGGGGCCGGGGACAGGTTCCCCGAGGAGGTGCTCACCACGGGTCGAGGATGCCATCGGAGGTACCTATCGGTGACCCCCTGTGACCTCCAATGAGTGAGATGGCGCGCGAAGATGTGTCGCGGCTCCGCCCCCAGGGTCATGATCTATCCATGACAGCGGCGGAGCGTGAGCGCGTCGAGGTCGGGGGCCTGCCGATCGATCCCTTGACCGAGGCCGACGTCGTGGCACAGGTGCGGGCAGAGCTGCTCGCCGGCCGCGGCGGCTGGATCGCCACGCCCAACGTCGACCACCTGCGGCACGCCGCCCGCGACCCGCGCGTGGCCGCCATGATCCGCAGCGCACAGATCAGCGTCGCCGACGGCGCCCCGGTCGTCTGGGCCGCCAAGATCTCCGGCCGGCCCATCCCGGCACGCGTCACCGGCGCCGACCTGCTCTGGTCGCTCAGTGCCGCCGCCGCCGAGGACGGCCGCTCGGTCTACCTGCTGGGCGGCGAGCCCGGCGTGCCCGAGCGTGCGGCCGAGGCGCTGCGCACGGCCCACCCCGAACTGAAGATCGCCGGCACCTGTTCGCCGCCGCGCGGCTTCGAGCTCGACGACGTGGAGCTGG
The DNA here is from genome assembly GCA_963784165.1 of uncultured Actinomycetota bacterium. Taxonomy (GTDB): domain Bacteria; phylum Actinomycetota; class Actinomycetes; order Mycobacteriales; family Geodermatophilaceae; genus Blastococcus_B. Next base: position 491,689 of record CAWAQI010000019.1, on the reverse strand, counting down.
CCAAGTGCCGCGACGCGGTCGTCGAGGCCGCTCCCGACATCGTCTTCGTGGGCCTCGGCTTCCCGAAGCAGGAGCGGATCATCACCGAGTTCTCCCAGCTGCTCCCGAGCACCTGGTGGCTGGGCTGCGGAGCCGCCCTGCCGTTCGCTGCGGGCGACCTCGCCCGGGCGCCCCGCTGGATGCGTCCGCTCGGCCTCGAGTGGCTCTTCCGCCTCGTCCACGAGCCGCGCCGGCTGTTCCGCCGGTACATCCGCGAGGACGCGCCGTTCGCGCTGGTGCTGCTCACCGGCGCGCTGCTCACGCGACTGCGCACCTCGCGCGGCTGACCCGCCAGCGGCGCCCTCAGGCCGTGCCGTTGGCGATGCTGACGGTGGGCAGGACCCGCTCCGGCGACGTCGGCGGTCAGCTCGCGCACCCGCTCGACCTCGGCCGGCGTCAGGCGGTTGCGATAGGTCGACAGCGCCGTCGCTGCGCCCTGGGGCCGGTAGGCGGTGCGTGAGATCCCGCCGCGCAGGGACCACTGGAACTTCTTCTCCGGTCCCGATCCCTCCGTCGTCGCCTCGCGCACCCGTCCGGCGGCGTCGTCGGACCAGGTGAGGCCGAACCGCCGGTAGAGGTCGGCGAAGCCGCCCATCGGGTCCTGGACCAGGCTCTCGTAGCCGATCACGTGCACGCCGGGGATTTCGCGGAACGCGCGGTCGACGACGTCGTACGTCGCCTCCCACAGCAGGCAGGTGCGGGCCAGCCAGTCCGGTGAGCCGACCAGGGCGCGCATGCGGTCGGCGTAGGGCGCGAGGTGGTCGCGCACCAGGGCCGGCTGCTCGAGCAGCTCGTGGAAGTGGATCTTCCAGTTCAGCGCGCGCCAGCTGCCGACGAACGACACCGGGTCGCGCACGAGCACGACCGCCTCGACGCCCATCTGCTCCACCAGCCAGCCGGTGGAGAAGATGGCGAACGGGTCGTCGAGCATCGCCCGGCGGCCGCGCAGGCGGCCCAGCGTGAAGGCGGTGCCGTACTTGGCCATGCGCGCCAGGTCGTAGCCCGACCGGTTCTGCGCCAGCTCCGCCCGGAAGCCGTAGCGCAGCGCCAGCGTCTTCTCGAAGGCGCGGCGCCACTGGTCGTCGTCGTCGGAGTCGATGTACTGGAACCGGTGGGTGACGCGGGCGTCGAGCACGCCGGGGGAGTGGCCCGGCGGGTGCTGCGGGTTCATCGGCTCGTTGACGTACACGACCTCGCCGGATGCCTCGAGCATCTTGCCGACCCAGCTGGTGCCGCTGCGCGGCAGGCCGGTGACCAGCAGGCCACCGGACGGGACAGGCGCCGTCACGCCTCGTACCCCAGTTCCCGCAGCAGGTCGCCGGCCTCGCGCTCCACGTCGGCCAGGCCCTCGGCGTCCAGCGCCTTCCGCCACCGGCCGATCGAGCTCGGGTCGGCGGTGGCCAGGGCGGCCCGCAGCGCCTCCGGGGCCTCCGCGTGCCCGAAGAACGCCGCGATCGTGCGAGCGGCCTCCTCAGGGTGCTGGACGACGTCCTCGTAGCGGACGGTCAGCACCCGGTCGGCGGGCAGCTCGGCCAGCGCCGCGCGGGCGGTGTCGGTGAACCGGCGCCAGCTCCACGCGGTCCGGGTCAGGTCGGAGGCGGCTTCGAACTCCTCGGCCCGCTCCCGCTCGACCCACCAGCGCGCCCAGGGGCCCCACGCCTGACCGCCGCGACCGCGTCGGCCGGTGCCGGCCGACTTCGCCGAGAGCCACGGCTTCTCGGCGTGCGAGACGGCGACGTCGCGACCGTCCCGGATGATCTGGACGAACCGGGCGTCGGGGAAGGTGCGCACGAGGAACGGGACGACGAAGCAGTTCTCCGGGTTCTTCTCGACGAACCGCCGGCCGCCGTCACCGGCCGCGAGCAGCAGCAGCCGGTACGAGCGGCGGAACACCCGGGCCGCGCGGCGCTCGGACCAGGTGCCCTCGTAGACCATCCGAGCCGCGGCCTTCGTCACCCGCGGCTCGAAGTGGTACGAGACGTCGGGCAGGGCACCGATGCACGAGCCGAGGAACGTCGTCCCCGACCGCGGCGCACCCAGCACGAACACCGGTGCCCGCAGCCGCGGGTCGAGCGCGCGGGGGGTGAAGCCGCGCGGCTCCTGGAACCCGCGGTCCCGGCGGCGCTCGCGGCGGTCGGAGACCAGCCCGCGGGCCGTCAGGGCGGCCAGCCGCCAGGGCGTGAGCCGCAGCGGAGCCGGCGGGGCCGGACTCGACGGCGCGGCTCGGTCGACGGTGGTCACAGGATTCCTCCGGGGGAAGCGGATTCGGCGGGCTCGTCGGATGACGGACGGCGCCGGCGCGGCCGCAGGGACCGCAGGGCGGGCAGCCCCAGGGCGGCCCGCCAGCGACGGACGGCGATCAGGTACAGGACCCCGCCCACCGCGACCGCGGCGGCGGCGGTCCAGGGCTGGTCGGGGAGGAACAGCCGTGCGGCGAGCGGCAGCAGCCCGAAGCAGGTGCCGGCGAGCGCCATCGCGGCGAGCGTGGCGCGGCCGAACGGGTGCAGGCCGTAGGCCAGGAGCAGCTGGGTCAGCGGCAGCAGGTTGTTGGTGACGATCGCCGCCGCCCAGCCGATCGCGGCGCCCAGGATGCCCAGCTGCGGGATCAGCAGCAGGTCCACACCGACCATGACCGTGAGCGCGATCAGCGAGTTGACCAGGGTCCAGGACGTGCGCCCGGCCATGTTGAGCAGCATGTCGACCATGCCGCAGGCGGTGGCGAACAGCATCGCGCCGGCCAGGATCCAGATGACCGGCCGCCCGGCGTCGTAGCCGTTGCCGAAGATCGACATCACCAGCTCGGCGAAGACGGCGCACACCAGGTACAGCGGCCAGGTCAGGAGCACGATCCAGGCCGTCGCCGAGCGGTACACCGACCGCGCCGAGGCGCGGTCCTCGACGGCGAGCACCTCGGCCAGCCGGGGCTGCGCCGCGGTCGAGATCGAGGCGTTGACCAGCTGGCCCACCACCAGGAAGCGGGAGGCGGCCGTGTAGACCGCGGCGGCGGCCGGGCCGGCCAGCGCGGTCACCAGCAGGATGTCGAATCGCTGCAGGCCCAGCGCGGCGAGGCTGTTGACCGCCCGGGGCCAGGTGAACACCCAGAACTCGCGCCACGGGCGCGGCCCGGGGTGCTCGGGGCGCGGCAGCGGGCGCGAGAGACGGGCGAGCCACCACCAGGCCAGCAGCGCGCGACACCGCCCACGGCACCGCGTAGGCGCCGGCGAGCAGCGCCAGCGAGCCCCCGCCGACGGCGACGGCGACCAGCACGAGCTGCAGCACCGAGCGGCCGACCTTGTCCAGCGCGACGGTGGGCAGCATGGTGGCGTGGCCGCGGGTGGCGGCGAGCAGGGCCTCGGACAGCGTGGTCACCGGCAGCAGCAGCGCGAGCACCACGACCGCCGTCCGGGTGGCGGGGGTGTCCGCTCCGGCGAGCCCGGCGAAGGTCGGCGCCCAGAGGATCAGGACCGCCGAGGTGATCAGCGAGACCGCCACCACCGGCGTGAGCGCGACGAACTGGACGGCGCGGATCTCCTCGCCGCGACCGAGCCGGCGCAGCCGGGCGACGAAGTAGACCAGCCCGGTGCCCGTGCCCAGGCGCGCGACCATCTCGGCGATGAGGAACAGGGAGGTCAGCGCGAAGAAGACGCCCGCCTGCTCCTGCGGCAGCGACCGGGTGATGACGACGACCAGCAGGACCCCGGCGACCGCCGAGACCCCCGCGCCGATCAGGTTGAGCGCACCGCCCCGGGCGATCGCGGGCATGCCGGCACCGCCGGCCACCCGTTCCGGTGCCCGGGATGCGGTGGTGCTCACGTCGGCAGGGGTTCCGGCTGGCCGACCGACGTACGCCAGCTGACCGGGTGCCCGAGCCAGGACACCAGTCGCTCGTCGTAGGGCTCGAAGTGCGCCTCGAGCCGTTCCCGCAGTTCGGCCGGCATCGGCGAGCGGGGGCGGGCGTTGTGCTGCTCGAACGTCGGGTAGCCGGCCTGCGGCAGGCCCAGGAACTCCAGCACGTCGTCGTAGACCGGCTCGGGCTCGGTGAAGAACCGGTGGCTGTCGACGACGTGGATGCGGTCGCGGCCGAACACCTTCTCCAGCCGCTCGAGGTGGTCGATGTAGCGGCCGCGCTGCAGGTAGCCGTGGTGCTGGTGCGAGTGGCTGCGGTAGTGCGGGTCGGCGATCAGCCGCTCGGCCTCGCCGTCGAGACGGCTGTCCTCGAGCGCCAGCGCCGTCTCGAAGTCCTGGTCCTCGTAGCCGCGCGCGAGCTCGTGGGCGTGGGCGGAGTACGCCCGCTCGACCGGGTCGCGGAGCAGGACGATCACCTTGACGCCGGGCAGGTCGCGCTCGATCCGCTCCGCCGCGAGCGGGTGGAACATGTAGTACGGGGCGGACTCGAAGGTCTGCGGGCGCACGCCCAGGCGCTGCTCGACCTGGTCGGCCGTGCGCTGGAGCGGGAAGTGGGCCCGGTACCAGGCCATGCCCTTGTCGTAGTCGGTGTCGAAGTAGTGGACACCCTTGTGCCGGACGGCCTTGAGCACCGCGGGGTGCTGGCTGAGGGTCCGGTACATCGACGTGGTCCCGCAGCGCTGGCCGCCGATCACGAGGAAGGCGGGCGTCATGCGCCACGGGCTCGTGATCCGGCCGGCGGTCACGGTGACCGCCTGGACGGCACGCTTGACCGCCGGCGACCTGCGCAGTGTGGCGGTGAGTGTCATGCCGTCCCTCGTCTCCCGTGCGGCTCATCGTCCAGGGCCCGTGCGACGGCGGGGAGCAGCCACGTACCGACGTCCCCCAGCCGTGCCCCCGCCTCGGCCTGTCGGTCGGCGAGGTAGCGCGCGGCGAGTTCCGCCAGGTAGCCGACTGCCGTCGTGCGGACCTGATCGGTGCTCAGTTCGAAGCGTTCCAGTACGCGAACCTGCCCTGGCCAGGGATTCGCGAGCGGCCTCACCCGGATCGGCCAGATGGTTGACCAGGTCGGTCTGCAGCGCCCAGTGCAGCGCGTCGTACCCGACGGGCACTCCGACGGCGAAGCGCTCCCAGTCCCACACCAGCAGCCGGTCGCCGGCCACGGCGGTGTTCCAGGGCGTCCAGTCGCCGTGCCAGGCGCCGAGGTCCAGCGGCACCTCGCCGAGCTCCTTCTCGATCCGGACCGCCAGGTCGGCCAGCGTGGCGGCCGCAGGGGTGTCGGGCAGCTCCGCGATCCGCGTCGTCAGGTCCGCCCAGTAGGCGGACGTGGCCAGCGGGCCGCCCTCGGTGCGGCCGATCCCGGCCACCTCCAGCTGCGCGGCGCCGACCTGCTCCGCCGACGGGCGGGCCCGGTCCTCGCTCACCGGCAGGGGCGACTGGACCAGCAGCTCGAGCCCGTTCCACTGCCCGCTGTGCAGCACCTCGGCCACGGTCGTGCGGCGCAGCCCGGCGCCGCCCACCGTGGTGAGGGCGTCGGCCTCGGCCCGGACCAGGCGGCTGGTCAGGGGGTCGACGCCCACCTTGACGTAGGCGATGGTGCGGCCGGCCGGCGTGAGGACCTGCAGGACGGGCTTGCGGTTCGCGCGCGGCGCGCCCAGGTACATGCTCACGACGACGTCGGTGCCGAGCACCGCGGACAGGTGTGCCTCGATCGACGCCGCCCCGCCGTCGCCGGCCCGGTCGAGCACGCGGACCCGGTCGCGCAGCAGGAGCGGTGCGATGCCCGTGCGCAGGCCGGCGGTGAGCCCGGCGGCGAGCAGCCGGGCAGCGCGACCCCGGCCGACCCCGTAACCCCGGACGGCGGCCACGGCGGCGCGGCGGCCGCGGGGCACGAGCAGCCGCGGGCGGCGGGCGCTGGGCAGCAGCAGGAACTCCTGGTGGAGCCCTCCGGCGTCCCGGCCCGTGCCGACGGCGAGCTGCAGCGGCTCGGGCCAGAGCAGGCGGCCCACCTCGTGCAGGTGCGTCATCCGGTCGCCGGTCACGGTCGGCCCTTGCGGATGCGGACGGGCACGGCCATGAGGGGGGTCTCGGTGGCCTCCTGCTCGGCGTCGAGCTCCCGCTTGTTGCGCCAGAGCAGCGCGAGCGACAGGAAGGAGATCACCAGCGGCATGGTGAGGGCGTTGTAGACGAACATGAAGAACAGCGGCAGTGCCAGGGCGAGGAGCCCCGCGTCGCCGATCGGCGTTCGGTCGTGCCGGTAGGCCCACAGCGAGCGCACGAAGAACCCGATGAACAGCACGGCGCCGCCGATGCCCTGGGCGATGAGCAGGAGCCAGAGCTGGCCGTTGCTCCCCAGGGTCGGGTTGCCGCAGCGGGGGCAGTCCTCGTCGGCGCCGATCGCGATCGAGTTGCTGCTGCCCAGCGCCGCGCGGGTGGCGCCGAACCCCAGGACCGGCGACTCCTCGAGCACCTCGAGGGTGCGGTCGAGGGTGAACTCCCGGATGGCATTGCTCTTCGGGTTCTCGAACCGGGCCTCGATGATCGCTCCGAGCGGGGAGACCAGGACGATCCAGCCGGCGATCACCGCCCCGATCACGAGGACGCCGATGAGCGCGAGCCGTCCGCGCATCGCCAGCCGCACGGCCATGAAGACCACGACCAGCGCGAGACCGGCCCACAGACCCCGGTTGAGCGAGTAGACGACCGGGATCGCCGCGAGCGCGAGGAGGACGATCCCGACGATCCGGCGGCCCGCGGAGGCGTCCTTGATCCAGCTGAGGACGAACCAGCCGAGCAGCAGGGCCAGGGCGTTGCCCCACGTGTTCGTGTAGCCGAACGGCGCCGCAGGCCGGGGCGAGGTGAACCCGAGCACCTCCTGCAGCTGTGCCGACGCGGGGTGGACCAGGCTGCGCACGAAGCCGTTCTGGGCGATGTTCTGCGGGAGGAGCATCTCGACGGCCGAGGTGAACCCGAACCGCGGCGCGAACGTGCCGAGCAGCCCGCCGAGCAGGACGACGACGAAGAGGAAGCCCAGCTGGCGGACCAGCCGGCGCCGCGGGAACTCCTCCTCGGAGAGGTTGCCCGCGTACAGCAGGATCACCGTGGCGGAGAAGTAGCCGGCCAGGTTGAACGCCACCGAGACGGCGCGCCCGGACACCGTGTCGGGCAGCGTGCCCGGCGGGTTCGACGACAGCATCACCGTGCTGGCCATGACCCAGACCAGGAACAGCAGCCAGATGCCGAACCCCGGCGGGACCAGGACGGGCCGGCGGCGGTACAGCTGCACCGCCATCGGGAGCGCCAGCACGAACACGATCAGCGTGCCCATGCCCAGTGCCCACCACAGCGGGTAGCCCACCAGCAGCGCCGTCAGCGGCCAGCCCGAGGTCAGGGTCCCCCGAAGAGCAGCCGGCCCGGAGGTCGACGGCCCGGAGACCACCGGTCCGGGCGGAACGGCTGGTCCCAGGAGGCTCATCGAGGAGCGGGGCCCCGCGAGACGGGCGAGATGATCTGGGTGTCCGAGGGACGCGGCGGCAGACCCGTCGGGCTGCCGTTCGACGCGCTCACCTGCGCACCGACCGGGTTGGCCGGCGGCAGCGGAGGCTGACCGGCGGGCCGGTCGACGGTGGTCGCGCCATGCGGCGCATCGACCTCGTCGTCGATGGGCTCCTCGGCCGGCACGTCGTCCTCGGCGGAGTCAGCGGTCTCGTCCGTCGCCGTGTCGTTCGCCTCGTCGTCGTCCTCGTCGACCGGGAGCGGCCGGAGGTCGACGTCGCTGTCACGGCCGAAGCGGGCGATCACGGCGCCGAGAACCGGCGTCCCCATCGACTCGAGCTGGGCGCAGGCGTCGACCACCTCGCGGGCCCGGGTCGGACCGGACTCGACGACCAGGACGGCGAGCTCGGCGACGTTGGCCAGGGTCTGCGCGTCCGGGCTGTCGGTGGTCGGCGGCGCCTCGAGGACGACGTAGCTCGCCGACTCCAGGAGGCGGTCCACCAGCTTGCGCGGGCTGCGGGTCTGCAGCAGCGCGTCGGCGCGGTCGACGTCGAGGCCGGGACCGAGGATCCGCAGCCCCTGGATGCCGGGCAGCCGGCGGACGACGCTCTCGACCGGCTGCTCGCCGGCGAGGACCTCGGCCAGACCGGCCGTCGGCGCCGCGGGGAGCAGCGCGGCAGCGGTGTCGCCGAACACGTCGGCGCAGACGAGGACGACGTCCTCACCGGCACGGGCCAGCGAGGCGGCGAGGTTGGCCGCGACCTGGCCACCGCCGCGGCGCACACCGGCGACGAGCACGACCCGGCGGTTGCTCTCCTCGAGGCTGGTCGTCACGAGGTTGCGCAGCCGGGCGTACCCGCGGCCGTCCGCCGACAGCGGCTGCAGGACGCTCACCTCGCCGTCGTGCAGGCGGGTGGAGAGCACCGAGGTCACCGGCACACCGGTGCGGCGGTAGAGGTCCTCGGGGGAGCGGACGACGTCGTCGGCACGGTGCCGGAGCGCGGCGAGACCGATGCCCGCCACCAGCCCGAGCAGGATGCCCGCGGCCAGCGCGATGAACAGGTCGGGGCTGCTCGGCGAGCCGGGCAGCCGGGGCTCGGTGACGACGCGACCGGGGGTCACGGTCTCCGAGCGGACCCGGTTCTGGGAGCTCTGGATGTTGGCCAGCTGGTCGTTCAGGGCCTGGACCGAGCGCTCGTTGCGGGCCGCCTCCGGCGAGTCGGCGGGCAGGCTCGCGCCGGCCCGCAGGGTCGCGTCGAGCTGCTCCTTGACCGCGTCGTAGCGGGTCTGCAGGGCGTCGAACTCCGCGTCCAGTGCCTCCTGCGCGGTGGCCGCACGCTGGTCGAGGTAGGCCTGGGCGAAGGCGCGGGCACCGTCCTGCGCCTGCTGCGCGGTGTCACCGATGAAGGTGATGTCGAGGATCTCGGTGTTGGGCGGGACGCTGACGTTGACCCGGTCGGCCAGGTCGGTGGGCGTCTCGCCGTCGTCGGCCAGCAGCTCGGCCGCGTCGGCCACCGTCTGGGTGGACGTGACCAGCTGGGCCTCGGTGTCGAGGTTGATCCCGGAGGAGCGGTCCGTCGTCGTGTCCGGCGTCGTCGGCGTCACCAGGACCGAGGTCTGGGACCGGTACTCCTTGGGCGCCCACTGCACGTACGCGAGAGCCGCGCCGACGCCGAGGATGAGGCAGAGCAATACGGGGAGCCACTGTCGACGCAGTAGCCCGACGTAGTCGCCCAGCCGCATCGCGCTGGCGGAGTTTCCGCTCTGCATGGGCCCCTGCTCCCCCTCGAGTTCCCGGTCGGCGCCCTCCTGATGTCAGGCACACGTGCTGGTCCGGGCCGCGCCGTGCGGTCGAACCCTAGGGAGTGAATACCACCGGGGGCGTCTGTGGCGGCATATTCGTCGCCCCCTGACCACCCGGACGGGCGAGGAACCGGGGATTTCATGGTGCCCATCGCCACTCTCTGTGATGCTCCGCCGAGTTAGCGAGGCTCCGTCCGCGTGAAAACGGGGCCTGCCATCACGGGGGGTAACGAAGCATGCGCCGTCGTTTTCGGCTGTTCTGCGGCCTGCTGGTCCTGTCCATCGGGACCACTCTGGCCGTCTTCCCGGGGAGCGCGGGTGCCGCCGGCCCCGCGCACGCCTCGGTCGTCACCGCGGCACCGGACGCGCGCACCCCACAGATCCTCGACAGCTCGACCACGGTCAACGAGCGCGTCATCGCCATGGCCCAGGTCGGCAACCGGATCGTGGTGGCCGGCCAGTTCAGCCAGGTGAGGGACGTCGCCGCGAACGGCGGGCAGACCTTCAGCCGCACCAACGTCTTCGCCTTCGACGCGACCACCGGTGCGGTCGACCGCGGCTTCGCCCCCGTCCTCAACGGCGTCGTGAACGCCGTGCTGGCCGGCGCCGACGGCGTCTCGGTCTACCTCGGCGGCACCTTCACCTCGCTCAACGGCGCTTCCTCGCGCAACCTCGTGCAGGTCTCGGTCGCCACCGGCGTCCGGACCGCGTTCCGCGCCCCGCTGCTCAACGGCGCCATCAACGACCTCGCGCTCACCGGTGGCCGGTTGGTCGTCGGCGGGCAGTTCACGACGGTCGGAGGCGTGACCCACGTCGGTCTCGCCACCCTGCACCCGACCACCGGCGTGCTCGACGAGTACATGGGCGTCGACGTGGCGCTGCACCACAACTACCCGGACCGGGGCAAGGCCAACGCCGCGATCGGCGTCGAGAACCTCGACGTCACGCCCGACGGCAGCCGGATGATCGTCATCGGCAACTTCCGGCAGGCCGACGGACTGGTCCGCGACCAGGCGATGATGGTCCTGCTGCCGCCCACCGGCGCCGTCGTCGACCTCGACTGGAAGACGACGAGCTTCGAGTCGGTCTGCGCCAGCAACAGCTTCGACAGCTGGGTGCGCGACGTCCAGTTCTCGCCGGACGGCGCCTATTTCGTCGTCGTCAGCACCGGTGGCCCCTACACCGGGACGCTCTGCGACTCCGCGAGCCGCTGGGAGACCGCCGCCACCGGGCAGACGGTCACCCCGCGATGGGTCGCCTACACCGGCGGCGACACGCTCTTCTCCGTCGCGGTCACCGGGTCGGCGGTCTACGTCGGCGGTCACCAGCGCTGGATGAACAACGGCAACGGCCGCGACTCCGCCGGCGCCGGTGCCGTTCCCCGGCCCGGTCTCGCAGCGCTCGACCCGCGCACCGGTGTCCCGCTCAGCTGGAACCCGGGCCGCAACCCCCGTGGCGTCGGCGCCGAGGCGCTGCTGGCCACGTCGGCCGGCCTCTACGTCGGCAGCGACACCGACTACATCGGCAACCGCCAGTACCTGCGCCCGCGGCTGGCCTACTTCCCGCTGGCCGGCGGCACCGCGCTGCCCGACGAGAACACCGGCACCCTGCCGACCAACGTCTACCTGGCCGGCCGCTCGACCGCGACGGCCACGGCGGGGACCAACGATGTCCGGGCCCGCTTCTACACCGGGACGACGGTCGGGACCGACGTCGCCGTCGACGCCGCAGGTCTGGAGTGGAGCCGTGCGCGCGGTGCCTTCATGGCGGGCCGCACGCTCTTCTACGGCTATCCCAACGCCGCCGGCAGCTACTACCTGTACCGCCGCACGTTCGACGGGGTCGCGTTCGGTCCCGCCACGGCGATCGACCCGTACAACGACCCGTACTGGAGCACGATCGCGACCGGATCGCTGCGCAACAACCAGCCGGTCCTGTACCGGGGCGCGCTGCCGGCGTTCTACAGCCAGCTGAGTTCCGTCACGGGGATGTTCTACCGGGACGGTCGCCTGTACTACACGCGCAGCGGGGCCTCCGGCCTGTACTACCGGTCGTTCTCGGTCGAGAGCGGCATCGTCGGCACCGTCGAGTACACCGTGGCGACCTCGGGCTTCAACGACGTGGCCGGCACGTTCGTCGCCGGGAACGACCTCTACTGGGCCAGCGCCGTCTGGGGTGACCTCCGCCGGATGACGTTCGTCGACGGCGTCCCGAGCGGCACCGTGACGACGGCGTCCCCGGGTCCGTTCAGCGGCGGGCGGGACTGGCGGAGCCGGGCGATGTTCCTCGGTCCCGGCCCGAACCAGGCGCCGACCGCGTCGTTCACCGCGTCCTGCGCCGGGCGGGCCTGCTCGTTCGACGCGTCCGGCTCCACCGACGCCGACGGCTCCGTCACCGGCTACTCCTGGAACTTCGGGGACGGGACGACGGCGACCGGGGCCACCGCGACCCGCACCTACCCGACCGACGGCGTCCGGTCGGTGACCCTCACCGTCACCGACGACCGGGGCGCGACCGCACAGACGGTCCAGTCGGTGGACGCGACGGCACCGCCGGCCGGCACCGGGATCGGCCTGCGGGCCGTCGTCGGGACGTCGGCCCGCACCGTCACCACCGTCTCGGTGACCGTGCCCGCCGCGGTCGCCGCCGGTGACGGCCTGGTCCTGGTGCTGTCCACGAGCTCCGACGCCACCGGCACCGCGCCGGCCGGCTTCGTGCTCGAGGGCAGCCAGACCTCCGCCGCGAACATCACCACCCAGGTCTGGTCCCGGCCCGCCGTGGCGGGAGATGCGGGCACCGTCCTGACGGTCCCGTTGAACAAGTCGGCCAAGGTGACCCTGCAGCTGGCGGCCTACTCGGGCACGTCGGCCACCGACCCGGTGGCGTCCGTGACCGGTGCGATCGACGTGGGCGGCACGGCGCACACGACGCCGGTGGCGACCGCCGCCCAGGGCAGCTGGGTCCTCTCGATCTGGTCGGACAAGCAGGCGGTCGCGCGCACCTGGACGCCGCCGGCGGCCGGCGTCGTGGAACGCAGCAACCTGGCCGGCGTCGGCACCGGTGACATGGCCACCCTGCTGGCCGACAGCGGAGCCCCGGTGCCCACGGGCGCCGTCGGCGGTTCCACCGCGACCGTTCCGGCCGCGAGCAACCGGGCCACGGTCTTCACCGTCGTCCTGGCCCCGCAATCGTGAGCCCGACCTGGCCCAGCGCGGCCGGACCCCTTGACAGACCGCGGCGGCGCGAGTGCTCTGCGCTGCCATCGAGCATCGCCTTTGGGAGAGAACGCATGCGCAGGTTCTGGCAGCGCCTAGCAGTGGGCGCCGTCGCGACGGTGGCCGTGCCGTTCGTCGTGGGAACGAGTCCAGCGACTGCGGCCGGCGTCGCCCAGAACGGCGTCGTGGGCGAGGTGCCCGCCGCCAACACTCCGCAGATCCTCGACGGCACGGTGCACGACATCGCGCAGGTCGGCAACCGCATCGTGGTGGGGGGCACCTTCACGCAGGTGCAGCAGTCCCCGGCCAACGGCGGCGCCGTGGTGAACCGCGCGTACGTCTTCGCGTTCGACCCGGCGACCGGGGCGATCGACCCGGCCTTCGACCCGGTCGTGAACAACGACGTCCGGGCCATCCAGGCCGGTCCGAACAACACCGTCTACATCGGCGGCATCTTCAACACGGTCAACGGCCAGACCGGCACCGGCGTCCGCCGCCTCGTGCAGCTGTCGATGACCACCGGTGACCGCGTCGCCGGGTTCACGACGCCGAACATCAACGCCGGGGTCAACGACCTCGCGCTGGTCGGCACCCGCCTCTACGTCGGCGGCGTCTTCAGCTTGGTCGCGAGCCAGCCGCACGGCGGTCTCGTCGCCCTGAACGCGACCACCGGCGCGCGCACCACCTACATGGGCGTCGACGTCACGGTCAACCACAACTGGCCCGACCGCGGCGGCGTGGGACTCGACCACGCCCAGGCGCCGGTCGGCGTCGACAAGTTCGACATCACGCCCGACGGCACCCGCATGATCGCCATCGGCAACTTCCGGCAGGCCGACGGCCTCGTCCGCGACCAGGCGGTGCTGATCAACCTCGGCACGACCGCGGCATCGGTCGCCCCGAACTGGCGGACCCAGGGCTACGAGGCGACCTGCTACTACTGGGCCTTCGACTCCTACGTCCGCGACGTGCAGTTCTCGCCGGACGGGTCCTACTTCGCCATCGCCTCCTCGGGCGGCGGCAACCCCGGCACGCTGTGCGACACGCTCAGCCGCTTCGAGACCGCCGCGACCGGCGACAACGTGCAGCCGACCTGGTCGGCGTTCACGGGCGGCGACTCGCTGTTCTCGGTCGAGATCACCGGCAGCGCGATCTACACCGGCGGTCACCAGCGCTGGATGAACAACGACCTGGGCCGTGACTTCGCTGCCGCCGGCGCCGTGCCCCGCCCGGGCATCTCGGCGCACGACCCGCGCACCGGCGTCCCGCTCGCCTGGAACCCCGGCCGTCACCCCCGCGGTGTCGGCGCCGAGGCGCTGCTGGCGACGACGACCGGCCTGTACGTCGGCATGGACACGCCCTACATCGGCAACCGCCAGTACCTGCGGCCCGGCCTGGCGTACTTCCCGCTGGCCGGGGGCGCGGCCCAGCCCTCGGAGAACACCGGGGCCCTGCCGGCGAACGTGTACATGGGCGGCCCGCTGAGCGCCGTCCCGGGTGGCGATCCCGGTGAGGTCCTGTTCCGGGTCAACGCCGGCGGCCCGGAGGTCGCCGCGAACGACGGCGGGCTCGCGTGGTCCGCCGACGAGGGCGCGGACAACCCGCTGCGCACCAGCGGTGGCATGGCGATCCCGCGCGGCCCGATGACGAACATCGACGGCACCGTGCCGGCGAGCACCCCGGCCGCCGTGTTCGCGGACGAGCGCGCCGCGATCGGGGCGCCGCTGGCCGGGCCCTCCCAGTCGTGGTCGTTCCCCGTGGCTTCGGGGACGACGGTCGACGTCCGGCTGTACATGGCCGATCGCGACCCGGCGACCACGGTGATCCAGAGCCGGCTGTTCAACGTGTCGCTCGAGGGCGTCCAGCGGCTGAACTTCTTCGACCTGAACGGCGACGTCGGGCACGACGTCGGCACGATGAAGTCGTTCCGGGTGACCAGCGACGGCACGATCAACCTCGACTTCGCGACGCTGATCAGCATGCCGGTCGTGTCGGCGATCGAGATCGTCGAGGCCGACCCCAGCACGACGCCCCAGGTGGGGGTCGACGACGTGCTCTCCCGGTGGTTCGACGGCACGACCGCCTCGACCGACCAGGCGGCGGCCGGCGGCGGGCTGCAGTGGAGCAAGGCCCGCGGCGCCTTCATGGCCGGCAACCAGCTGGTCTACGGGTACCCCGGTCCCAACGGTGACTACTACCTGCACACCCGCACCTTCGACGGCACCACCTTCGGGCCGGACACGGTGGTCGACCCCTACAACGACCCCGACTGGAGCGACCTGCTCACCGGCACGTGGTGGTTCGACGTCATCCCGAACTTCTACCGGGGCATGGTGCCGACCTTCTACGGCCAGCTGCCGAGCGTGAGCTCGATGGTCTTCCAGGGCGGCCGGCTCTACTACACGCGCACCGGCTTCGCGGGTCTGTACTCGCGGCCGTTCTCGCTCGACAGCGGCATCGTCGGGCAGGAGCAGCGCGTCCAGGTGGCCAGCGGCTTCGGTGACGTCTCCGGCGGCTTCCTGTCGGGCGGCCGGTTCTTCTGGGCCACCCGCTCGACCGGCGAGCTGCGGAGCACGCCGTGGAACAACGGGGCGCCCAACCCGGCCGTGTTCGAGGTCGAGGGCGGGCCCGGCGTCGACGGCCGCTCGTGGGCATCGCGGGCGATGTTCATCGGTCCCGGCGGTCCGCCGGCCGGCGTCAACCAGCCGCCGACGGCCGACATCGGTTCGTCCTGTGGCGGCCTGACCTGCAACTTCTCCAGCGCGGGCTCCGCAGGACACCGACGGCATCATCAACGTCGCGGCTCCTGGAACTTCGGTGACGGCGCCACGAGCACGCAGGCCGAACCCGTCGCACCCCTACGCCTGGCCGGCGACTACGATCGTCACGCTGACGGTCACCGACGACGACGGCGCGAGCACGTCGGCGACGGAGACGGTCTCGGTCGCCCCGCGGCCGGGATCGCGCTGCGCGGCTCGGCGGGCGTCTCCGCCCGGGGGGTCACCTCGGCGGCGATCACCGTGCCCGCCGGAGTCCAGGCCGGAGACGGTCTCGTCCTGGTGCTCTCGACCAACTCGACGGTGACGGGCGCGACACCGGCCGGATGGACCGCGGTCCACTCGCGACTGTCCGGCACCGGGCCCAACACCCAGGTGTTCCAGCGCGTGGCCACGGCCGGTGACGCGGGCGCCACGGTGACCGTGGGCCTCTCCGCCCAGGCCAAGGTGACGCTGCAGCTGATGGCCTACTCGGGCACGGCGGCCACGGGCCCGATCGCCTCGACGGCGAGCACGGCGCGTCCGGCGGGCACGTCCCACCCGACGCCTGCCGCGACCGCCGCGGCCGGCAGCTGGGTGCTGTCGGTGTGGTCGGACAAGCAGGCGGCCGCCCGCACCTGGACCGCTCCGGGCGGCGTGAACGTCCGGAACAACCAGGCGGGTGTGGGGGCCGGTGACGTCGCGACGCTCGTGGCCGACAACGGGCCGGTGGCAGCGGGAGCGGTCGGCAACCTGACCGCCACCGTGCCGACGGCCAGCACCCGGGCGACCACGCTGACGATGGTCCTGGCTCCGGCGACCGGTGGTCCGCCGCCGGTGACCGGCATCGCCCTGCGCGGCGCGACGGGGGCCTCGGCCCGCGCCGTCACCACGGCGACGGTGAACATCCCGGCGAACGTCCAGGCCGGCGACGGGCTGGTGCTCGTGCTGTCGACCAACTCGACGGCGACCGGCGCGACGCCGGCCGGGTGGACGTCCGCCCACTCGGTGCTGTCGGGGACCGGGCCCACCACCCAGGTGTTCCAGCGGGTGGCCGCGGCCGGCGACGCGGGTGACCCCGTCACCGTGACCCTGTCCGCCCAGACCAAGGTGACGCTGCAGCTGGTGGCCTACTCCGGCACCGCGGCGTCCGGCCCGATCGCGTCGGTGACCAGCTTCGCGCGGGCCGCCGGGACGTCGCACCCGACTCCGGGGACGACGGCGACGGCGGGCAGCTGGGTGCTCTCGGTGTGGTCGGACAAGCAGGCGGCCGCCCGCACCTGGACGGCCCCGGGCGGCGTGAACGTGCGCAGCAATCTCGCCGGGGTCGGCACCGGCGACGTCGCGACCCTGGTGGCCGACAACGGCCCGGTGGCCGGGGGAGCGGTCGGCAACCTGACCGCGACCGTCCCGACGGCCAGCACCCGCGCCACCACGCTCACGATCGTGCTCGCGCGAGCGTGATCAGGAACCACAGCTCCACCGCCGCTGACCGACGGAGGTCGGCGACGTCGCAGTAGAGGCTCCGGCCCACGGGGGCTCGACCGACGAGGGGATTCGGGCGATGCGCAGGTTCTGGAAGGTGCTGGTGACGGCCGTCGTCCCGGCGGTGCTGCTCTCGATGGTGGTCGGCACGGGGCCGGCGTCGGCCGTGGGGGTGGCCCAGAACGGCGTGGTGAGCACGGTGCCGTTCGCGAACACGCCGCAGATCGTGGACAACAAG
Organism: uncultured Actinomycetota bacterium; assembly: GCA_963784165.1. GTDB lineage: Bacteria > Actinomycetota > Actinomycetes > Mycobacteriales > Geodermatophilaceae > Blastococcus_B. The sequence continues at coordinate 474,752 of CAWAQI010000019.1, read as the reverse complement.
GTCTTCGACATCGTGCAGGTGGGCAACCGGATCGTCGTCGCGGGCTCGTTCCTGCAGATCCAGAACGCCCCCGCCAACGGTGGTGCGGTCTTCAGCCAGCGCGGCATCTTCGCGTTCGACCCGGCCACCGGAGCCATCGACCGGGCGTTCTCCCCGGCCCTCAACGGCACCGTCAACGCCCTGGTGCCGGGCCCGAACAACACCGTCTACGCGGGCGGCACGTTCACGACGGTCAACGGCGCCACGGGCAACCGGAACCTGGTGCAGCTGTCCCTGGCCACCGGCCAGCGGACCGCGTTGCGTGCGCCGGCGATGAACGGCGCGGTCAACGACCTCGCGCTCAGCGGCGGACGGCTCTACCTGGGCGGCGCGTTCACCACCCTCGCCGCCGTCGCGCACGGCGGCGTCGGCACGGTCAACGCCACGACGGGCGCACTCGACAACTACATGGGCGTCGACGTCACGGTGAACCACAACTGGGAGGACGGCGCGGTCGACGTCGCGCGCACCCCCGTCGGGGTCGACCGGTTCGACATCACCCCGGACGGCACGCGGCTGGTCATCACCGGCAACTTCACCTTCGCCGACGGCCTGACCCGCGACCAGATCGCGATCATCCTGCTCCAGCCCGCCGGCGCGGTCGTCGATCCGAACTGGCGGACCCAGCGGTACGAGCCGGCCTGCTACGCGTGGGCGTTCGACCACTACACGCGCGACATCAACATCGCGCCCGACGGTTCGTACTTCGCCGTCGTCACCTCCGGTGGTGGCAACCCGGGCACGCTCTGCGACACGGTGGCGCGGTGGGACTTCGCCGACAGCGGCGACGACGTGCAGCCGCGATGGGCCGACTACTCCGGGGGTGACTCGCTCTTCTCGGTGGAGGTCACCGGCACCGCGGTCTACGCCGGTGGGCACCAGCGCTGGATGAACAACCCGTTCGGCCAGGACTCTCCCGGCGCCGGGGCGACCCCGCGTCCGGGCCTGTCCGCGCACGACCCGCGCACCGGGGCGCTCCTGGCCTGGAACCCGGGCCGCAACCCGCGCGGCGTCGGCGCCGAGGCGATGCTCAGCACCGCGACCGGCCTGTACGTGGGCATGGACACCGACTACTTCGGCAACCGGCAGTACCTGCGCCCGGGCCTGGGCTACTTCCCGCTCGCGGGCGGCGCCGCCCTGCCGTCGGAGACCACCGCCGCGCTGCCGGCGCGGGTGAACATCGGTGGCGCCCTGCCCAACGGCGGTGGCGGGGGAGCGACCGGCCCGGTGCTGTACCGCGTGAACGCGGGCGGTCCGGAGCTCGCCTCCCTCGACGCCGGTCCCTCCTGGTCGGAGGACGACGGCTCGTTCCACACCGACGGCCAGAACGGCGCCGGGTGGGACCCGGGCGCGACGACCGACACCAGCGTCCCCCCGACCACTCCGCTGGAGGTCTTCGACTCCGAGCTGTGGTCGCCGAGCGACGACCCGGCGATGGAGTGGGACTTCCCGGTGACCGCGGGTGAGAGCGTCGAGGTGCGGCTGTACTTCGCCAACCGTTACGACGGCACGGCGGACCCGGGTACCCGCGTCTTCGACGTGAACATCGACGGGACGCCCGTCCTCGCCGGCTACGACATCGCCGCCGACGTCGGGCACGCGGTCGGCACGATGAAGGCGTTCACGATCACCAGCGACGGCACGGTCGACATCGACTTCCGGCACGTCGTGGAGAACCCGTTGATCAACGCGATCGAGATCGTCGAGGCCGGTGGCACGACCCCGACGCCGGTCGGCAGCGACGACATCGTCGCCCGCTGGTTCGACGGCACGACCCCGGGCGGGGAGGCCGTAGGGGACCGTGGCGGTCTCGAGTGGAGCAGGGTGCGCGGCGCGTTCATGGTCGGCGGCACCCTCTACTACGGCTACCCGGACGCCGGCGGCCTCTACAGCCTGTACCGACGGACCTTCAACGGGACGACGTTCGGGCCGGCGACCGCGCTGGACCCGTACAACGATCCCGCCTGGAGCGAGGTGCAGACCGGGTCCGGGCAGACGTACCGCGGCGCGCGGCCGACGTTCTACAGCCAGCTCGCGACCGTGAGCGGGATGTTCTTCAGCGCCGGCCGGATCTACTACACGCGCAACGGGCTGCAGCCGCTCTACTCGCGGCCGTTCTCGCTGGACAGCCTCGTCGTCGGCGCGCAGGAGAGCCAGGCGGCCGCCACCGGGTTCTCCGGTGTCGCCGGGATGTTCCTGTCGGGGACCGACCTGTACACGGCCGACGGGGCGACCGGGCTGCTCAGCCGCCGGACGTTCACCGGCGGCGTGCCTTCCGGCGCACCGGTGCCGGTGGGTGGCGACTCCGACTGGAACGCGCGGGCGCTGTTCATCGGTCCCGGCGCTCCGCCGCCCGGCGGCGGCAACCAGGCGCCGGATGCCGGCTTCACGTCCAACTGCACCGGGCTGACCTGCACGTTCACCGACTCGTCGACCGACGACGTCGGCATCGCGTCCCGGTCCTGGACCTTCGGGGACGGCGACACGAGCACCCAGACGAACCCGTCGCACACCTACACCGCGGCGAACACGTACTCGGTGTCCCTCACCGTGACCGACACCAACGGCGTCCCGAACACCGAGACGCAGTCGGTCACCGTGAGCGCACCGCCGGTGTCGGCGATCGCCTTCCGGGGCGTCGCGGGCATCGGCCGGCAGGGCGCGGTGAACGCGTCGGTGACCCTGCCGGCGACGGTGCAGACGGGTGACGGGCTGGTGATGGTGCTGTCGACCGCAGCGCCGGTGACCAACACGGTGGTGCCCGCGGGCTGGACCCTGGCGGGCTCGATCACGTCGGGGACCGGGCCGATGACCCAGGTGTACGAACGGGTGGCCGGGGCGGCCGATGCGGGTGCTGCCGTGACGGTCTCGTGGACGACGCAGACCAAGGTGACCCTGCAGATCCTCGCCTACGACAACACCGACGCCGGTGCCGGCGGTCCGGTCGGCGCGGTCACCAGCGCGGCGCGGGCGGCGGGGACGTCGCACACCACCCCGGGTGGGACGGCGACCGCCAACGCGTGGGTGCTCTCGGTCTGGTCGGACAAGCAGAACGCCCAGCACACCTGGACGACCAGCGGTGCGACGGAGCGCTCGGACGTGAGCGCCCCGGGCACCGGTGCCGTGGCGACCATGCTGGCCGACAGCAACGGTCCCGTGGCCGCCGGCCCCGTGGCCGGGGTGACCGCCACCGTGCCGACGTCCAGCAACCGGGCGACCGTGTTCACGATCGTGCTCACGGCCGGCTGACCCCGGAACGGCGACAGCGGGCCCCGGCCGATCGGCCGGGGCCCGCTGTCGTTCCGCCTTACCGGGCGGTTCAGGCGTTGCTCAGGGCTGGAAGTGCGTCCGGTCCCGGGCGATGTCGCCGAAGGCGTCCCACTCGGCGCTGGTCGACAGCGACCAGCGGCAGTCGCCGTTGGCGGCCACCGTCGGCGGGCGGTTGAAGTAGAAGGCCGCCGTGATGATGTCGTGGTTCTGGCCATCAGGTACTGGTGGGCGTTGCGCAGCCACTGCACCGGCTGCGTTGGCGTGGCTGGCGAACTCCGGGAAGGACGCCTTCTTGCCGTGCGCCCGGGCGAACTCGAGGACCGGCGCGCCGAGCGTGCGAGCTCGTCTGCTTGCCGCTGCCCTCGCCGCAGATGTTCCAGTTGTAGGCGTCGGCGCCGATGTTGTCGACCCAGGCGTCACCGGGGTACCAGCTTGGCGATGTGCCGGGCATCGCCTGGACTGACGCGGAACGCGTAGGCGGTCATCTGCCAGGTCCACTCGACGTTGGTGGCACCCTGCGGGTTGAAGATGCGTGACGACGCGGCGCCAGGCGGCGATGAACTCCGCCGCCGTGCCGCTGTAGCCGCCGGCTGCGGCCTCGGGCTCGTGGTTGTAGGCCACCATCACGGTGCCGCCACGGGCCTTGATCGTCTCGGCCCAGCGGACGATGTCGTTGTAGAGCGCCGAGCCCGGCTGCACGTTGGCCACCTGGCGCCAGCTCGAGCTGCCCGCGTGGACGGTGATCATCCGGGCGGTCGGCGGCTTGCTGCTGAAGGTCGAGTACGTGTGGTTGGCCAGCTGCTCGCCCGACTGCGCGGTGGCGTTCGCGTAGCCGCCGGCCACCGACCCGAAGTACATGGGTTGGCGCCGGTGCCGACGGTGCCGACGGCCATGTGCCAGCGGTGACGGTCACCGTGGCCGCGCAGGTGGTGAGGAACCGGCGCACGAAGGGGCGGCGTCGGCGGGTGCCCGGCCGCGGCGGGGCCGCGGATGAGGGCATGGGGGAACCGATCGTTGACATGGGGGGACGGAGCTCCTTCTTCCAAGAGCCGCTGACCGGGTTAGCTGACGGGTTCGGGCGGGAAGAGAGGCCCTACCGCGGCGCTGAGCGCCGCCGATTCACCCCGGGACTGCAGTGGGTCCCCGGCTCCCGTGCACGCCTCTGCACGCACAGGATTGAGCGGTGACCCGCCGAGTACCCGGTCGTCTCCCGGGTGGACGCCTCGGTCGAGTCGCCGCGCACCGTAACCCGTTCGTGATCCAGAGGCGAATCGGGGCAGGGCGCCGGGCCCCTCGAGAAGGGCGCCTCAGGGCGCGTCGACCGCCCGCGATTCCGTCGTTCTCGGGGCCGGCGGCGAGCCGGACGACGCCCCGCCCGCGCTCGTGGACCGGCTGCTCGATCGGGTCGCCGGCGGTGCCCTGGCGGGCGAATGCCTGGCGGATGATCCGCGTGCGCGGCGGCAGGCCGTGGCGGGAACGGGCCCGCATCCAGAGCAGCGGGCCCACCACGACGACGGCGCCGAGGACGCTCACCATCGCGACGTCGGGGAGCTCCAGGAGCTTCAGGCCCGAGGCGAGCAGCACCAGCGCGAGCGCCCGTCGCACCAGCCCTGCCGGTGCGCGCGAGGAGAGCCGGGCCCCGAGGTAGACACCGGGCAGGCAGCCGATGAGCAGCGCCGCGGTCAGCTCGAGCCGGAAGTCGCCGAAGATCAGGTGTCCGAGCGCCGCCGAGGTCACCAGCGGCACGGCCTGCACGAGGTCGGTCCCGACCAGCGACGCCGCGCTCATGAGCGGGTACAGCGCGAGCAGCGCGATGATGATCAGCGAGCCCGACCCGACCGACGTCATGCCGACGACGAGCCCACCGACGGCACCGACGAGCACGGTGCTGACCGGGCGCAGGCGCATCCGCGTGTTCGGATCGACGACGGGCCGCTGCACGGGACGGCCCGCGGCCCGATCGGCCGCCCGACGGCCGCGGGCGGAGAGGTCCTGGTAGGCGCGGACGATGAGGCCGGTCGCCGCGAGCAGCAGCGCGACCCCGAGCGCGGTCTTGGTCCACTGCTGCACGCCGGCACCGGAGCCGAGCGCGCGCGAGACCAGCACCCCGCCGAAAGCCGCCGGCACCGAGCCGATGCAGAGCAGTCCCACGAGCCGGAGGTTCACGGTGCCGTGCCGCAGGTGGACGAAGCCTCCGACGGGCTTCATGACGGCGGACACCACGAGGTCGCTGGACACGGCGGCGAGCGGGGGGACGCCGAAGAACAGCACGAGCACCGGCGTCATCAGCGCACCGCCGCCCATGCCGGTCATGCCGACGACGACGCCGATGAGCAGGCCGGCCACGATCAGCGGCAGCTGCAGGTCCACCCTCGTCCCCCGTCCTCCTGCGTCGGTGTCGCGCGCTGGTCGACCCTAGGGCCCACCGGCGTCGGTATGGCCGTTCCGGCGTACGCCCTCACCCCACGGAGGCCCCTCGGGGGGTGGAGATGACTCCATCGGCGCGATCCCGCCAGTACCGTTCGACAGGGCAGGGAGTCCTGCTGCAGCGAGAGGCGGGGATGAGCGCAGGCACGGTGCGGCGTCGCGGTGCGCTGGTCGCTGTGCTGGCCGTCGTCGCGCTGACCGTCACCGCGTCCCGGGTGCACGTCACCTGGCCGGATCCCACCGGCTACGCCGTCGACTGCCTCGCCGTCGGGGCCGCCGTGAACGCCCCCGGCCGGACCGACGGCGGCAAGCTGCCGCTGTTCCTCGAGGCCGACGACGCGATCGGGCCGCTGAGCATCCGGCGCAGCTTCGACACCGCGCTGCCGCGATCCTTCGGCGCCTCGGCGGCGGCCGGCGACCGCGATGCCGGCGTCCGGTCGTTCGTCTCGTGGAAACCGCCCCGCGGCGACTTCCGCGGCGCGGCCGAGGGGCGCTACGACGACCAGGTCCGGTCCTGGGCCGAGAGCACCCCGGCCGGCGTCTTCGCGACCTCGTTCCACGAGCCGGAGAACGACATGACCGGCCCCGAGTTCGTCGCACTGCAGCGGCATCTGTACGGCGTCGTGAAGCAGGTCAACCCGGGCATCCGGTGGGGCCCGGTCTACATGGCCTACTGGTGGGACCCGGCCGAGCCGAGCCACTTCATCGGGGACCCGGCCGCCTGGTGGCCAGGTGAGGCGTACGCGGACTTCGTGGGACTCGACTGGTACGGCCCCGACCCCGAGCCCATGACGGCGAGCGGCTCGTTCCGGAACTGGTTCCAGGCCATGCGGCCGACCGGCCTGCCGCTGTACATCACCGAGTACGGCCAGTACGCCGTGGCCGACGGGGAGCCGCGCGACCCGGCCAAGGAGCGGGCCCGCGCGGAGGCGATCCGCCAGGACGCTGCCTGGATCGCCGCGCACCCGCGCATCCGGATGTGGATGTACTGGCAGGCGGTCGGCGCCCAGGGCGACTGGCGCATGCACGACGAGGCGTCGCAGCGCGCCTGGCGCGAGGTCGCGGCGTCCGGGTGCGGGGCGAAGAACGGGCGTGGCAGCGCGGCGGCAGAGGGTCGGCCCGCCGACTAACCTGGGAGCCCGGCCCCGCCGCACTCCCGCGGTCCCGCGTGGCCGGCGACCCCTCAGGAGTAACAGCGTGACCTTGCGCGGCGTGCTGGACGTCGTCCTCACCGACCCGGCCGTGGGCCGCGTCGTCGCCGCGGCCGGCAACGCCTCGCTCGCCGTCACCGCCCCGCCGCCGGTCCAGCCCCTGGTGGCGGCGGCGCTCGCGGCGAGGAAGCCGGGTGCCGGCGTTCCGGTGCTCGTGGTCACCGCGGGGGAGCGGGACGCCGACGCCGTCGCCGACCTGCTGCGCTGCGTCGTCCCCGACCGCCGGGTCGAGACGTTCCCCGCCTGGGAGACGCTGCCGCACGAGCGCCTGAGCCCCCGCGCGGACACCGTCGGCCGGCGGCTGGCCGTGCTCCGCGACCTGACGCACCCCGGCGACAACGGGACGATCGACGTGCTCGTCGCGCCGGTGCGCAGCGTGCTGCAGCCGCTCGCGCCCGGGCTCGGCGACCTGGTGCCGGTCGAGCTGAAGCCCGGTGACGAGGCGGAACTGGACGACATCGGCCGCGCCCTCGTCGACGCCGCGTACACCCGCGTCGAGCTGGTGGAGAAGCGCGGCGAGTTCGCCGTCCGCGGTGGACTGCTCGACGTCTTCCCGCCCACCGAGCCGCACCCGGTCCGGGTGGAGTTCTGGGGCGACGAGGTCGACGAGCTGCGCTACTTCTCCGCGGCCGACCAGCGGTCGCTGGACGAGCGGCCCGAGCGGCTGTGGGCGCCGCCGTGCCGCGAGCTGCTGCTCACCCCCGAGGTGCGCGAGCGGGCCACGGCCCTGGCCGTCGAGCACCCCGAGCTGGCGGAGATCCTCGGCAAGCTGGCCGAGGGGATCGCGGTGGAGGGGATGGAGTCGCTGATCCCGGCTCTCGTCGCCGGCGAGATGCAGCTGCTCACCGACCTGATGGCCCGCGGCACGCACGTGCTGGTCTGCGACCCCGAACGGGTGCGCACCCGGGCAGCGGACCTGGTGGCCACGGCCGAGGAGTTCCTCGCCGCGTCCTGGGCGACGGCGGCCGAGGCCGGGCAGGCGCCGATCGACCTGGGCGCCTCGTCGTTCCGTGACCTCGCCGAGGTGGAGACGGCGGCGCGGATGCGCGGCCTCCCGTGGTGGACGACGGGGGTCTTCACGCTCGCCACCGAGGACGACGACGAGCACGTCACGCTCGACGCGACCGTCGTCGACCGGTTCTCCGGCGACGTGCCGAAGGCGGTCGAGCAGGTGCGGAGCTGGACCCGCGACAGCTGGCGGGTCGTCGTCACCTTCGCGGGACCCGGCCCGGCGCAGCGTGCCGCCGACCAGTTCGCCGAGGCCGACCTCGGCGTCCGGCTGGTGCCCGACGTCGCCGCCGTGCCCGAGGGCGGCCTGACCTACGTCACCCAGGGCAACCTGGAGACCGGCTTCGCCTTCCCCGGCATCGGACTGGCGCTGCTGACCGAGCACGACCTCACCGGGCAGCGCGGCACCTCGATGCGCGACGCGGTGAAGATGCCGGCCCGCCGGCGCAACGCCGTCGACCTGGTCCAGCTGCAGCCCGGCGACCTCGTCGTCCACGAGCAGCACGGCATCGGCCGCTACATCGAGATGGTCAGCCGGACCATCAACGGCGGCCAGCGCGACTACCTGATCGTCGAGTACGCGCCGTCGCGGCGGAACCAGCCGCCGGACCGGCTGTTCGTGCCCACCGACGCCCTCGACCAGCTCACCCGCTACGTCGGCGGCGAGGCCCCGGCGCTGTCCAAGCTCGGCGGCGCCGACTGGCAGAAGACCAAGAACTCGGCGCGCAAGGCGGTCAAGCAGATCGCCGCCGAGCTGATCCGGCTCTACTCGGCGCGCATGGCGACCAAGGGCCACGCCTACGGACCGGACACGATCTGGCAGCGCGAGCTCGAGGACGCCTTCCCGTTCCAGGAGACGCCCGACCAGCTCGGCGCCATCGACGAGGTCAAGGCCGACATGATGCAGCCGGTCCCGATGGACCGGATCATCTGCGGCGACGTCGGCTACGGGAAGACCGAGATCGCGGTGCGGGCGGCGTTCAAGGCGGTGCAGGACGGCAAGCAGGTCGCCGTCCTCGTGCCGACGACGCTGCTGGCCAACCAGCACTTCAAGACCTTCTCCGAGCGGGTGGCCCAGTTCCCGGTGAAGGTCGCGGTGCTCTCCCGCTTCCAGTCCGACCTGGAGAGCCGCCGGATCATCGAGCAGCTCGGCGCCGGCGAGATCGACATCCTGGTCGGCACCCACCGGCTCCTGCAGCCGACGACCCGGTTCAAGGACCTCGGCCTGGTGATCGTCGACGAGGAGCAGCGCTTCGGGGTCGAGCACAAGGAGTACCTGAAGAGCGTGCGGACGGCGGTCGACGTGCTGTCGATGTCGGCCACCCCGATCCCGCGGACGCTGGAGATGTCGCTGACCGGCATCCGGGAGATGTCGACGATCCTGACCCCGCCGGAGGAGCGGCACCCGGTGCTGACCTACGTGGGCGCCTGGGACGACAAGCAGATGGCCGCCGCCATCCGGCGCGAACTGCTCCGCGACGGCCAGGTGTTCGTGATCCACAACCGGGTCCAGTCGATCGACAAGGCCGCGGCGAAGATCCGCAACCTCGTGCCCGAGGCGCGGGTCGCCGTCGGCCACGGCCAGATGAAGGAGCACGAGCTCGAGCGGATCATGGTCGGCTTCTGGGAGAAGGAGTACGACGTCCTGGTCGCGACGACGATCGTCGAGTCCGGCCTGGACATCCCGAACGCCAACACCCTGATCGTCGACCGCGCCGACACCTTCGGCCTCTCCCAGTTGCACCAGATCCGGGGCCGCGTCGGCCGTGGGCGCGAGCGGGCCTACGCCTACTTCACCTACGACCCGACGCGGACGCTCACCGAGACCTCGGTCGACCGGCTGACCACGATCGCCCACAACACCGACCTCGGCGCCGGCATGGCCGTGGCGATGAAGGACCTCGAGATCCGCGGCTCGGGCAACCTGCTCGGCGGCGAGCAGTCGGGACACATCGCCGGCGTCGGGTTCGACCTCTACGTCCGGCTCGTCGGCGAGGCCGTGGCGGACTACCGGGCGCAGATCGGCGGCGAGGCCGCGCCGGTCGAGCCCGCCGAGGTGCGGGTGGACCTCCCGGTGGACGCCCACCTGCCGCACGACTACATCCCGGGCGAGCGGCTGCGCATGGAGGCCTACCGCAAGGTGGCCTCGATCCAGGACGAGGACCAGGCGCAGGCCGTGCTCGACGAGCTCACGGACCGGTACGGCGTCCCGCCGGCACCGGTGCTCAACCTGCTCGCCGTGGCGCGGTTCCGGGTGGCGATGCGCGCGCTCGGCATCACCGAGGTGTCGCTGCAGGGCCGGGCGATCCGGATCAGCCCGGTCGTGCTGCCGGAGTCCAAGCAGATGCGCCTGGCCCGCCTCGCCGAGGGCGCCACCTACAAGGCCGCCGTCGAGACGATCTCGCTCAAGGTGCCGGTCGGTCCCGACCGCCGGACGCCGCTGCGCGACGTCGCCCTGCTCGAGAACCTGCACGCGATGCTGAAGGCCGTCCTCGAGCAGCCGGTTCCCGCTGCCTCGTAGGGGGCACGCCTCCGGCGTGGACGGGGTCGGCTCCTTCAGCTACGGCGGGGCGCTGAACCATTCGGTGGTCGTCGTTCCCGTCGCCGAGCAACAAGCCGACCTTCGTCCGGCGCGCCAGCCCGTACCGCATGGCCGAGCTGGCCGGAGCCTGGCGCGGCAGCCGGCTGGCGACCGAGCTCGACGGCCCCCGCCTGCCCGACCTGCTCGCCGGGGCGGGCCACGGATCCCCCGCGGAGCCCTACCTCGCCGCTGGATCTAGCGCGTCCCTCGGACCGCGCCCAGCGGCGTGTGGGATTCTCGCCGACGTGCTGAAGCGTCGTGTCCCCCGGATCGCCGTGTCCGGGTTCCTCCTCGCCGTCGCGGTCTCCGGGCTGACCGCCTGCCGGACCTCGCCGAGCGTGGCTGCCTACGTCGGTGACGAGCAGGTGACGGTCGCCGAGCTCGACGCCGCCGTCGAGGAGCGGACCGCCGACCCGGACGTCGCCGCCTTCGCCGCGACCCGGGAGGCCGAGTTCACCCGCCAGGTCCTGAACGTCCTGGTGCAGGAGGAGATCCACTCCGTCGCCGCCGAGCAGTACGGGGTGGAGGTCACCGACGCCGAGGTGCGGTCCCGGATCGACGAGCTGCTCGGTGACGACGACCCCGACACCGTCTACAGCCAGCTCGCCCAGCAGGGCATCTCCCGCCCCGACGTGTTCGAGACCGTCCGCCAGCAGCTCCTGCGCCGCGAGATCGCGCTCGCGTCGGGCGAGGCGGAGGAGCCTTCGGAGGCGGAGCTGCGCGCCCAGTACGAGGAGGCCCGCGAGGCCCAGGCGCAGTTCCGGTTCGGCTACATCACGGTGCCCGACCAGGCCACCGCCGACACCGTGCAGGCGGCGCTCCAGGCCGACCCGAGCCGGTACGGCGCGATCGCGGCCCAGTACGCCGGCCAGTACACGCTGCCCGAGCTCGAGGACCGCGGGATAGCGGACATCCCCGGCCCGCTCGCCGAGCAGGTGGCGACCGCGGAGCCCAACACCGCCTTCACGCTGCCGGTGGAGGAGGTCCAGGGCGTGATCGTCACCTTCGTCGAAGGCACCGTGTACCCCTCCTTCGAGGAGCTGCGCCCGCAGTTGGAGCAGGACTTCATCGAGGCCGCCGACGCCGCCGGCACCGCCGTGATCGACGGCGTCCGCGAGGACCTCGACGTCGTCGTCAACCCGCGCTACGGGGTGCTCGAGGACACCGGCGAGCTCGTGCCGGGCGACGGCGGGGTCGTCCAGATCCCGTCGGAGCAGGAGACGGGCGGCGCCGAGGAGGGTGCCGCGGGTGCCGACGGCGGCGCCGCGGAGTGACCGGGTGGCCGTCGCGCTCGTCGTCACCGTCAGTTCCCGGCTGCCGGGGCTGCTGAGCCCCGCCGGCTGGCGCGCGGTCGCGGGGGAGCGGCCGCTGGCCGCCCTGCCCGGTGCCGCCGGCACGGCCGCGGCCCTGCGGGCGGACGGCCGGGACGTCACCGACGTCCCGGACGCCGACGCCGCGGCCGCGCTCGGTGCGGACGTCGTCCTCCTCGCGACCGCCGGTGACCCGCTCCCGGACGTCGAGGTGGTCGACGGCGCGCCCGACCCGGTCGGCGCCGGCCTGCTCGACGTGGTCGCCGTCATGGACCGGCTGCGCTCCCCGGGCGGCTGCCCCTGGGACGCCGAGCAGACGCATTCCTCACTGCGGGGCTACCTGCTCGAGGAGGCCCACGAGGCGTACGACGCGATCGTCGACGACGATCCGACGGCGATGCGCGAGGAGCTCGGCGACGTCCTCCTGCAGGTGGTGTTCCACGCCCGGGTGGCGGCCGAGGCCCCGGACGGGCGCCGGTTCGACATCGACGCGGTGTCGCGCGACCTGGTCGACAAGCTCGTCCGCCGGCACCCGCACGTGTTCGGGGATCTCGCCGGTCGGACCCCCGTCGATGTGGCGCAGGTCGAGGCGGGCTGGGAGGAGATCAAGCAGGCGGAGAAGCAGCGCAGCTCGCCGACCGAGGGCGTCTCCCGCTCGCAGCCGGCGGCCGCCTGGGGTGCCGCGCTGGTCCGTCGCGCCGGCCGGGCCGGGCTGTCGACCCCGGAGCCGGCCGACCTCTCCGTGGACAGCCCGGAGGCCCTCGGCGAGCGGCTGCTCGCGGTGGTCGCCGCGGCGACCGAGCGCGGCTGGGACGTCGAGGACGCGCTGCGCGAGGCGGTCCGCCGGTACGCCGGGGAACTGGACGCCGAAGCCGCGGACCGCGCCCGCTCGTGAGGCCTGGGCGAGGCGGCCGATGCCCGCCTCCGGGCCTCGCTAGGCTGCCCCCGTGGCCAGCATCGACGCAGTAGGCGCGCGGGAGATCCTCGACTCGCGCGGAAACCCCACCGTCGAGGTCGAGGTCGCCCTCGACGACGGGACGATCGCCCGGGCCGCGGTGCCCAGTGGCGCCTCCACCGGCGCCTTCGAGGCCGCCGAGCTCCGCGACGGCGGTGACTCGCTACGGCGGCAAGGGCGTCAGCAAGGCCGTCGACAACGTGCTCGACGTCATCGGCCCCGAGCTGGTCGGCTACGACGCCAGCGAGCAGCGGCTGGTCGACCAGCAGCTGATCGACCTCGACGGCACGCCGAACAAGGAGCGGCTGGGCGCCAACGCCATCCTCGGCGTCAGCCTCGCCGTCGCGCGGGCGGCCGCCGACTCCGCCGGCCTGCCGCTGTTCCGCTACGTCGGCGGCCCCTCGGCGCACCTGCTGCCCGTCCCGATGATGAACATCCTCAACGGTGGCGCCCACGCCGACAGCAACGTCGACGTCCAGGAGTTCATGATCGCCCCGATCGGCGCCGGCACCTTCGCCGAGGCGCTGGCCATGGGCACCGAGACCTACCACGCGCTGAAGGCCGTGCTGAAGAAGGACGGCCTGGCCACGGGGCTCGGCGACGAGGGCGGCTTCGCGCCGAGCCTGTCGAGCAACCGGGCGGCGCTGGACCTCATCGTCCGGGCCGTCGAGCAGACCGGCTACAGCGTCGGCACCGACATCGCGTTCGCCCTCGACGTCGCCGCCACCGAGTTCCACGAGGACGGGGCCTACGCGTTCGAGGGCAAGAAGATGTCCGCGGCCGAGATGACCCAGTACTACACCGGGCTGGTCGACGCCTACCCGATCGTCTCGATCGAGGACCCGCTGTCCGAGGAGGACTGGGACGGCTGGATCGCGTTGACCGACGCCCTCGGCGACCGCGTGCAGATCGTCGGCGACGACCTGTTCGTCACCAACCCGACCCGGCTGGCCGACGGCATCGCCCGCGGCGCGGCCAACGCCCTGCTGGTGAAGGTCAACCAGATCGGCACGCTCACCGAGACCCTCGACGCGGTCAACCTGGCCCACCGCAGCGGCTACCGCTGCATGATGAGCCACCGCTCGGGCGAGACCGAGGACACCACGATCGCCGACCTCGCCGTCGCCACCGACTGCGGGCAGATCAAGACCGGCGCGCCGGCCCGCAGCGAGCGGGTGGCCAAGTACAACCAGCTGCTGCGGATCGAGGAGGAGCTCGACGACGCCGCGCGCTACGCCGGTGCCGCCGCCTTCCCGCGGCTGGACGGCTGAGCCTCGCCGCAGGAGACGCCGTAGATGAGCAGTGTTCGGGGCCGGCGGGGCGGCTCCCCGGCCGACGGGCGCCGCACGACCGGCCGGGTGTCCCGCGTGCACCAGACGCGACCGGTGCGCACCACCTCGCTCCGGACGGGCGCGACCAACCGCCCCGGCCAGCGGCGGCCGGGGCGCCGTCCCAACCGGATGTCCTCGGCCGTGCGCCGGCGGCCGTTGTTCACCGGCCGGGCGGTGCTGCTCGGCGCGCTGGTCCTGCTGCTCGCCCTGACCCTGGCCGGGCCGCTGCGCCAGTTCCTCGCCGGCCGGGCCGAGCTCGTGCAGCTCGCCGCGGAGGGGCAGGCCCTCGACCGGCGGATCGCCGACCTCGAGGCGCAGCTGGAGCAGCAGTCCGATCCCGCCTTCACCCAGCGCGAGGCGCGGCAGCGGCTGACGTACGTGCTGCCCGGTGACCGGCTGATCATGGTCGTCGACGGCCGCACCGTGGCGGGCGACGACGGCGAGGTCGAGGAGGAGACCGGCCCGGCCGAACCGAGCACCTGGTACGAGGGGTTGATGGACTCCCTCGACGTGGCCGACGGCGAACCGGCGGGATGAACGAGCCGATCGGGCCCGACGAGCGCGAGGTGATCGAGCGTCAGCTGGGCCGGCCACCACGCGCGCTCGTCGGGGTCGCCCACCGCTGCCCGTGCGGCCAGCCCGACGTCGTCGAGACCTCGCCGCGGCTCGAGGACGGCACCCCGTTCCCGACGCTGTACTACCTGACCTGCCCCCGGGCCAACGCCGCCGCCAGCCGGTTGGAGTCGGCCGGCCGGATGCGCGAGTGGCAGGACGAGCTGGCCACCGACGCCGACCTGGCCGCCCGGTACCGCGCCGCGCACGACCTGTACCTGGCCACCCGCGACGCCCGCGACGTGCTGCCCACCCGCGCGACCGCCGGCGGGATGCCCGAACGGGTCAAGTGCCTGCACGCCCTGGCCGGGCACGCGCTGGCCGCCGGGCCGGGCGTCAACCCGATCGGCGACCGCGCGGTCGCCGAGATGGGGGAGTGGTGGGCGGCCGGTCCCTGCGCGCAGGCGCGGGACGACTGATGACGCGGGTGGCCTCGATCGACTGCGGGACCAACTCGATCCGCCTGCTCGTGGCCGACGTGCCGGCCGACGGCCCGCACACGGACCTGCTGCGGCGGATGGAGGTGGTCCGGCTCGGCCAGGGCGTCGACGCCACCGGCCGGCTGGCGCCCGAGGCCATCGAGCGCACCCGGCGCGTCCTCGCCGAGTACACCGCCCAGGCTCGCGACCTCGGGCGCGACAGCGGTGCGGATGGTGGCCACCAGCGCCACCCGCGACGCCGCCAACCGCACCGACTTCGAGGACATGGTGTCCGCGACCCTCGGCCGGCTGCCCGACGTGGTGACCGGCGACGAGGAGGCCGAACTGTCGTTCCTCGGCGCGACCGCCTCGCTCGACCGGGCCGCCGCAGCCCACGGTTCGGCCCCACCCCGGCCGCCGTTCCTGGTGGTCGACATCGGCGGGGGGTCGACGGAGTTCGTCCTCGGCGACGCCGACGGCGTCCGCGCGGCCCGCTCGGTCGACATCGGCTGCGTCCGGCTGACCGAGCGGCACCTGCACGGCGATCCGCCGTCCGACGACGAGGTGGCGCGGGCCGAGGCCGACATCCGGGCCGCCCTGGACGAGGTGCGTGCCGAGGTTCCGGTGGGCGACGCCGCCACGCTGGTCGGGCTGGCCGGCTCGGTGACGACGGTGGCGGCTCTCGCGCTGGAGCTGCCCGCCTACGACGCCGACGCCATCCACGGCTCGCGGATCCCCGTCGAGGACGTCCGGGCAGTGGCCGCGGACCTGCTCGCCGCACCGCGGTCCCGCCGGGCGGCGATGCCGGTCATGCACCCGGGCCGGGTCGACGTGATCGGCGCCGGATCGCTGATCCTGCGCGTGCTGATGGACGAGTTCGGGATGAGCGAGGTCGTCGTCAGCGAGCACGACATCCTCGACGGCATCGCGCTGCGCCTGGCCCGCTAGGACCCCGGCGGCCTCGCATGCCTCTCGATCGCCGGCGGGCTCTCCCGGTGCCGCCGTCGCACGCGCGGCCGGCGTCGTCCGGTCCGCCCGGAACACCCCCGACCTGGCCACGCTCGACGCCCGGGTGTCGGGTTGCTACGCCTGCCCGCGCCTGGTGGCCTGGCGCGAGGAGGTGGCCCGGGTCAAGCGGGCCTCGTTCCGGGACTGGGAGTACTGGGGCCGCCCGGTACCGGGCATGGGCCCGGCCGATGCCCGGATCGCCGTCGTCGGGCTGGCCCCGGCGGCGCACGGCGGGAACCGCACCGGGCGGGTGTTCACCGGCGACCGCAGCGGTGACTGGATCTTCGCCGCCCTCTGGCGGGCCGGCCTGGCCAACCAGCCGACCTCGACCCACATCGGCGACGGCCTGGAGCTGACCGACGTGCGGGTGGCCGCCTCGGTGCGGTGTGCGCCCCCGGCCAACGCGCCGACGCCCGAGGAGCGCGACACCTGCTCGCCGTGGCTGGCCCGCGAGCTGGCCCTGCTGCCCCGGCTGCGGGTCATCGTCGTGCTCGGCGGATTCGGGTGGACGGCGCTGTGGCCGGTGCTGGCCGCCGCCGGGTACCGCCTGCCGAAGCCGCGTCCGGCCTTCGGCCACGGGGTGGAGGTGGAGCTGGAGGGGACGCTCGGGCGGCTCACCCTGCTCGGCAGCTACCACGTGAGCCAGCAGAACACCTTCACCGGCAAGCTCACCGAGCCGATGCTCGATGCCGTCCTGAACCGAGCTACGTCGTTGGCTGCGGGCGACGCGTAGTCAGCCGAGCCGACAGGGCGGCACCGAGATCGCGGACGGCGGCGGTCGACTCGGCCACCATCCCGGCCGAGGCGTGGGCCACGTGCCACAGGCCGTCGAGCCGGCGCAGGTCGACGGTCACGCCCGCGGCCCGCGCTACCCGCGCGAGGGCGACCGCGTCGGGCAGCAGGATCTCCTCGCTGCCGACCTGGACGACCATCGGCGGCAGGCCGGAAAGGTCCGCGGCCAGCGGGGCGGCCTCCGGCGGAGCCGCGAACGCGGCCGCGCACCGGCGCAGCCAGACCGGCTGCAGCATCGCGTCGGTCCGGTCGGGCCAGGAGGCGCCGGTCAGGTCCAGCCACGGGGAGATGAGGCCGAGGACGGCGGGCAACGGCTCGCCCGCGTCGCGCAGCCGCAGCGCCGTCGTCAGGGCCAGCCACCCGCCCGCGGAGTCGCCGGTCAGCGCGGTGGCCGCCGGGTCGGCACCCCGGTCGAGCAGCTCGGCCCACGCCGCCCGGACGTCGTCGACCGCCGCGGGACAGGGGTGCTCCGGGGCGAGCCGGTAGTCC
The DNA here is from genome assembly GCA_963784165.1 of uncultured Actinomycetota bacterium. Lineage (GTDB taxonomy): Bacteria > Actinomycetota > Actinomycetes > Mycobacteriales > Geodermatophilaceae > Blastococcus_B. The sequence goes on along the minus strand of CAWAQI010000019.1, from coordinate 457,300 downwards.
AGGAGGTGCACCGTGGCGCCCGTCGCGGCGGCGAGGTGAGCCGCGAGCGCCCGGTGGGTGGCCGGGGAGCCGACGGTGAAGCCGCCGCCGTGCAGGTGCAGCACCGTGCGTCCGGGAACGCCGTCCCGCGGCTCGAGCACCTCGGCCGGGCGTCCGCCCAGGGTGCCGGTGCGGACATCGACGTCCGGAGGCAGCGGCGTGGGGCCGGTGACCAGTTCCAGCCAGCGGCGCTGCACGCGCACGGGGAACCGCGGGTGCAGGACCGGACGGACGAGGGCCCGGACGGCGGCCCGCATGACCGGGACGGGAACCTGCGGCAGCCTCACCGGGCGGCCGCCGCGACCGGGGTCAGCTCGTAGTCGGCCTCGTCGAACCGCCGGGTGCGCGCGCGGTAGGCGAAGGTGAAGTCCGGCCAGTTGGTCGTGTTCCGGCCCGAGGCCGTGCGGTACCAGCTCGTGCAGCCGCGGTCCCACACCGTCTCGGTGATCCGCGCCTGCACCCACTCGACGAACCGGCGCTGCACCTCCGGGCGGACGGAGAGCGCCGTCGGCCCCGCCCCGATCCGGCGCACCGCCTGCACGATGTAGCGGATCTGGCTCTCCAGCATGTAGACGATCGAGTTGTGGCCCAGGTTGGTGTTCGGGCCGTACAGCAGGAACAGGTTGGGGAAGCCGGCCACCGAGATGCCCAGGTAGGCCTCGGCGCCGTCCTTCCACGCCTCCCGGAGGTCGAGCCCGCCGGGCCCGGTCACGGTCATCGGCGTCAGGAAGTCGGTGGCCTGGAAGCCGGTGCCCCAGACGATCGTGTCCACGGGGTGGACGGTGCCGTCCTCGGTGAGCAGGCCGTCGGGCAGCACCCGGGTGATGGGGGTACGGACGACGGCGACCGTCGGCCGCTCCAGCGCGGGGTAGTAGTCGTTGGACAGCAGGATCCGCTTGCAGCCGGGTGCTCCCTGCGGGGCGACGGCCGCGCGCAGCTCCGGGTCGCTGATCTGCCGGCGCAGGTGCCGGCGGGCCTGGCCGTCGATGAGCCTCATCAGCCCGGTCCACTTGAGAAACGCGACGGCGCGCAGCTCGTACTGCACGTACGTGGCGGCGCGGTTGAGCCGCAGCAGGCCCGGCACCCACCGGAAGGCCCTGCGCAACCACGACGGGTAGGGCCGGTCGGGCTTCGGGATGACGTGCGGGGCGTCGAGCTGGAACAGCGTGGTGTGCGCCGCCTGCTCGGCGACGTGGGGCAGGAACTGGATCGCGCTGGCCCCGGTGCCGACGACGGCGACCCGCCGGCCGGTCAGGTCGCGGTCGTGCTGCCAGGTGGCCGAGTGGAAGGCCGCCCCCGCGAACTCCTCGCGGCCCGGGATGGGCGGCAGGGCCGGCCGGCTGAGCTGGCCGCAGGCGGTGATCAGCACGTCCGACTCGACCGTTCCGCCGTCGGCCAGGTCGAGCACCCACCGGGCGCGGTCCTCGTCGAACCGGGCGGCGCGCACCTCCACGCCGAAGCGGATCCGCGGCAGCACGCCGAACCGCTCGGCGGTCTCGTGCACGTACGCCTGGATCTCCTCCTGCGGCGGGTACCGCCGGGTCCAGTCCGTCTTGGGTGCGAAGGAGAAGGAATAGAGCGACGCCGGGATGTCGCACGCGGCTCCCGGATAGCTGTTGGCCGCCCACACGCCGCCGACGCGATCCGCCCGCTCGAGGACCGTCACGTCCTCGACGCCGGCCTGGAGGAGCCGGATGGCCATGCCGATGCCGCCGAAGCCGGCGCCGACGATGGTGACGGACGGAGTGCGGGCGCTCGACGCCAACGGGGACCTCCGGAACGGGCTGGGGGAGCCTCGCCACGGTACGTGGCCGCGCCTGCACGGCCGCGGTGATCCCGGTTAGCGTGCCTCCTGCGCCCCCGTAGCCCAATTGGTAGAGGCAGACCCCTTAAAAGGGTTACCGGTGTCGGTTCGAGTCCGACCGGGGGTACCGATCCGCAGGCCGCGTCGCGGACCGCGGGCACGCTCACCGCGCCCCCGGTCAGGCCGCGTCGCACACGTCACGTGCCCCGAGCGGGTGACCTGCAGGATTTGGGAACGCTCGTCCCGCGCGGGGCGTTGACCTGACCGAGTGGAGTGCAGCACCGTGGACTCCACGACCGCCCATGTCACCTCGAGGAGATGACGATGCCCAGCAACAACCCGGTGTTCGGCCGGGGCTTCGGCAACGCGCAGCAGGCCAGTTGGGGTACCGCGCCGGCGCAGCAGCAGTACGGCGCGCCGGCCTACACCGACCCCTATGCCGCACCGTCGCCCTACGCGGCGACCACCACGCGGTACATGACGATGGACGACGTCGTCACCAAGACGGGCCTCTCGTTCCTGGTGACGGTGATCGCGGCTGCGGCCACCTGGGCCCTCCCCGGGCAGGCCGCCTGGGGCTTCGCGCTCCCGGCCGTGCTCGTCGCGTTCGTGCTCGGCCTGTTCATCGCGTTCAAGCAGATCGCCAGCCCTGTCGCCACCCTCTCCTACGGCGCTCTCTACGGCGTCGCGCTCGGCGCGATCAGCGAGGCGTTCAACGACGTCTACGGCGAGGGCATCGTCATCCAGGCGCTGATCGGCACCTTCGGTGTCTTCGCCGGCATGCTGGTCGTCTACAAGACCGGCGCCATCCGCGTGACCCCCAAGCTGACCCGCTGGATCATCGGCGCCCTCGTCGGTGTCCTGGTCCTGGTCGCTGGCCAACCTGGTCGCCGGCTTCTTCATCGCCGGACGGCCTCGGCCTGCGCGACGGCGGCCCGCTGGCGATCATCTTCAGCCTGGTCGTGATCGGCGTGGCCGCGTTCTCGCTGCTGCTGGACTTCGACATGGCCGACGAGGCGATCCGTCGCGGCGCCCCCGCGAAGTTCGCCTGGTACATCGCCTTCGGCCTGCTCGTCACGGTCGTCTGGCTGTACCTGGAGATCCTGCGGCTGCTCAGCTACTTCCGCGAGTAGAAGGACCCCCTGCCCCCCACCGCTCGCACGCTCGCGGTGGGGCCCTGCAGGGGGCCGTTCCAGCACGTCACCAGGCGAAGGCCCGGCCCCCGCGAGGGGACCGGGCCTTCTCGTCGGTCGCGATTGCCGAGGCCGGTGGTCGCGAGCCAGATCGCGGTAGTGCTTCAGGAGAGGCGCTCCAGGACCATCGCCATGCCCATGCCGCCGCCGACGCACATGGTCTCCAGGCCGAAGGTCTTGTCCTTGGTCTGGAGCCCGTTGATCAGCGTCCCGGTGATGCGGGCGCCGGTCATGCCGAACGGGTGGCCGACGGCGATCGCTCCGCCGTGCACGTTCAGCCGGTCGAGATCGATGCCGAGGTCCCGGTAGCTCGGGATCACCTGGGCGGCGAAGGCCTCGTTGATCTCGACGAGGTCGATGTCGCCGATGCTCATCCCGGCCCGCTGCAGCGCCAGGTTCGAGGCCTCGACCGGGCCGTAGCCCATGATCTCCGGCGACAGTCCGGTCACCGCCGTCGAGACGATCCGCGCCAGCGGGGTGAGCCCGAGGTCGCGGGCCTTGGTGTCGCTCATGACGATCACGGCGGCGGCGCCGTCGTTGAGCGGGCAGGCGTTGCCCGCCGTCGCCCGGCCGTCCGGCCGGAACACCGGCTTGAGCTGGGAGAGCGCCTCGAGCGTGGTGCCGGGCCGCGGGCCGTCGTCCTTGCTGACGACGGTGCCGTCGGGCGTGGTCACCGGGGTGATCTCCCGCTCCCAGAAGCCGTTGTCGATGGCGGCTTCGGCGAGGTTCTGGCTGCGGACGGCGAACTCGTCCATCTCCTGGCGGGAGACGTCCTTGATCAGCGCCAGGTTCTCGGCCGTCTGGCCCATGGCGATGTAGATGTTCGGGACGTCGCCGTCCTCGCGCGGGTCGCGCCAGCTGTCGGCGCCGCTCTCGGCGACCTTGGCCACCCGGCCCTCGGCGTCGGCGAAGGCGGGGTTGTGGGTGTCGGGCAGGGAGTCGCTGTTGCCCTTCACGAACCGGGAGACCATCTCGACACCGGCGGAGATGAACACGTCGCCCTCGCCGGCCCTGATGGCGTGCATGGCCATGCGGGTGGTCTGCAGCGACGAGGAGCAGTAGCGCGTGATCGTCGTCCCGGGCAGGTGGTCCATGCCGAGCAGGACGCTGACGACGCGGCCCATGTTGTAGCCCTGCTCGCCGCCGGGCAGTCCGCAGCCGAGCATCAGGTCGTCGATGTCGGTGGGGTCGAGCGCCGGCACCTTGTCCAGCGCGGCGCGGACGATCGTGGCGGTCAGGTCGTCGGGGCGGAGGTCCTTGAGCGACCCCTTGAAGGCGCGGCCGATGGGGGAGCGCGCGGTCGCGACGATGACGGCTTCGGGCATGGGTCCTCCACGATGAGGCAGGCCCGGGCGGGGGTCCCCGGGCATCGGATCGCCTCCGAAACTACTCCCGGGTAGCCGACGTGCGTCCTCAGCCGCCGTCCTATCCGGCGACGGGTGCCTCGGCCGCCTCCTCCGCCTGTTCCGGCGTGGGGATCTCCGGCGGCCGGCGGCGGCGCAGCAGCGCCCAGGGGCCCCACGGGCCGGTGTCCGAGCCGCGGACCTCGGTCGGCTGGACCTCGGTGCCGGGCCGGCTCGCCGCCCGGGCCGCGGCGCGGGCCACGGGGCGCACGGTGTCGCGGCGGATCGTCCCGAGGCCGCGGTCGGACGACGCGGGCCAGACGCCGACGGCGTCGGCGACCGACGGCAGCAGCACGGCCGCCGCCTGCGCGTAGCCCAGGGCGCTCGGGTGGAACTCGTCGGGGCTGAACATCGAGCGGTCGGAGGCGAACGCCGGGCCCAGCAGCGAGCCGAGCGACACCGTGCGGCCGCCGGCCTCGACGACCGCGATCGTCTGGGCCGCGGCCATCTCGCGGCTCCACCTGCGCGCCAGCGTGCGCAGCGGCTGGGCGATCGGCCGGATCGTGCCCAGGTCGGGGCACGTGCCGACGACGACCTCGCAGCCCGCGGCGACGAGACGGCGGACCGCGTTCTCGAGGTGGCGCACCGAGATGGCGGGCTTGGTGCGGGTGGTGACGTCGTTCGCGCCGACCATGATCAGCGCGACGTCCGGCTGCTCGGCGAGCGCCTGCTCCACCTGGGGATCGAGCTCCCGGGACTCCGCACCGGAGACGGCGAGACGGACCAGTCGGACCGGGCGCTCGGCGAGTTCGGCCAGCGCGGCGGCGACCAGGACACCGGGGGTCTCGGACGCGCGCTCGACCCCGAGGCCGACGGCGGTGGAGTCGCCGAGGACGGCGAACACGAGCGGCTTGCCGCGGCGGTGGCCGTAGACGCCGTCGCCCGACGGCGGGTCGAGCTTCACTCCGCGGCCCTCGACCGTGCGCCGGGCGGCGCGCGCTTCCTCGCGCAGCAGCATGATCCCGGCCAGGCCGAGCCCGACGCCACCCCCACCGACGGCGGCAGCGGCCGCCAGCCGTCGAGCTCTCGATGCTCGCGTCACGATCCCTCCGCCCCGTCGATGCTGCGCCGCGCCGGTTCCGCGTTCTTCCGAGGTTAACGGCCCTCTACGGTTCGCTCTGTGGCCATATCCCCCGCTGGTGTGAGCCAGCCCACAGAACCCGACGAGCGCACGGGGCAGATCGTCGACGTCCTGGTCGAGGCGTTCAGCGACCTGATGGCCGCCGATGCGGACGCTTTCCGGACCAAATTCCGCAAGATGGCGGCCGATCCTTTCGCGTTCTACCGGGGCAGCGCCTGCCTGTTCTACGCCGACATGGCGACGTTCGAGGACCCCTGGAGTGACGAGCGGACGTCGCGCGCGTGGATCCAGGGTGACCTGCACGCGGAGAACTTCGGCACGTACATGGACAGCGCGGGGCGCATCGTCTTCGACGTCAACGACTTCGACGAGGCCTACCTCGGCCACGTCAGCTGGGACCTGCGCCGGTTCGCCGCGAGCTTCGCGCTGCTCGCCTGGCGCAAGGCCTTCTCCGACGACGTCATCGGCGAGCTGATCGAGATCTACCTGAACTCCTACCTCGACCAGGTCGAGGCGTTCACCCGCTCCGACGAGGACCGCTCGTTCGCGCTGCTCCGGCACAACACCGAGGGCGCGGTGCACGCGGTCATCCTCGAGACGGCCACGCACACCCGGCTCGGGCTGCTGCAGCGGTTCACGGTCATCGAGGAGCACGAGCGGCGGTTCGCCGACCGGCCGCAGAACCGCCGGCTGGAGGACGGCGAACGCGAGGAGGTCATGCGGGCGCTCGACCGGTACCGCGAGACCGTGGTCCCGCCCCGCCGACGGCGCGACGTCGTCTACGACGTCAAGGACGTCATCGCGACCGGTGGCTTCGGCATCGGCAGCGCCGGTCTACCCGCCTACAACGTGCTGCTCGAGGGCTACGACCAGGCGCTGGAGAACGACGTCGTCCTCTCGATCAAGCAGGGCAACGTGCCGGCGCCGAGCCGGGTGGTGACCGACCCGGAGATCCGTCGCCACTTCGAGCACGAGGGGCACCGGACGGCGGTGAGCCAGCGCGCCCTGCAGGCCAACGCCTCGCAGTTCCTCGGCTGGACCGAGATCGGCGGCACCGGCTTCGTCGTCGCCGAGCTGTCGCCGTACGAGCTGGACCTCGACTGGGAGGACCTCACCGAGCCCGATCAGATCCGGCCGGTGATGGTCCAGCTGGGCAAGGCGACCGCGAAGCTGCACTGCGTGGGTGACGCCGACAGCGAGCACACGCTGGTGCCGTTCCAGACCGAGGAGGCGATCACCGCGATGATCGGCGGCCGGCGCGAGGAGTTCGTCGCCGACCTGGTCACCTTCGCGCACGACTACGCCCGGCAGACCCAGGACGACCACCGTCGTTTCGTCGACGCCTTCCGCGCCGGCGCGATCCCCGGGATCAGCCCGAGCGGGGACCATCCGCCGCGTCGTCGAGGTCCTTACTCATGCCCACGTGCGGCCCGATGCCCGGCTTGTCGTACGGCTCGGTGACGACGACGAAGCCCATCCGCTCGTAGAAGCCGGCGGCGGTGACCCGGGAGTCGCACCACACGAGGTCGCCTCCGCGTGCCGCGATGCGGGTCAGGCCGTCGTCCACGAGTGCTCGGCCCGCGCCGCTGCCACGCACGGTGGTGTCGGTGGCCATGCCGCGCAGCTGCCACGGCGCCTGCGCCTCCGGCCGCCACGGGCACGGCGCCGGGGAGAAGCGGACGACGCCGACCACCGCGCCGTCGGAGGATCGGGCGGCGAGGTGGAAGGTGCGCGGGTCCTCGTCACCGGCCCAGACGATCTCGCCGCCGTTCGGCCGCAGGACGGCGCCCCGCAGCGCGTACGTCACCTCGGCCGGCACCTCGTCGACGTGCATGGCAGTACTCATCTCCGTCGATTCTCCTCGAGCCGCCTGCGGGAAGTAGAGCCCGCTCGAGTGAGCAGTTGTGGTCAGCGACACGCGCCGACACGCTGGAGACAGTGACCTCAACTGCTCACTCGGCGTGGGGCGCGGTCAGCGCGCGCTGCGGCGCCGTCCCCGGCGGGTGCGCAGGTAGTCCGCGACGACGTACTCGCCGAGCCGGTCGGCGTCCGGCTGGAACACGCGACCGCCGGCCCGCTGGGTCAGGTCGTGCACGAAGTGCACCAGGCCGGGGTCGGGGTCGAGCGCGAAGACGTTCACCGTCGCCCCCGTGCGGGCGACCCGCTCGACCTCGGCCACGGTCCGCGCGATCGTCTCGGGCATCGGCGGCCAGCAGAAGAAGGGCGATCCGTCGTCCTCCAGGTGCGCGGTCGGCTCACCGTCGGTGACCACCAGGACCACCGGCTCGGCGTCCCGGTGATGGGCGAGGAACCGCCGCGCGAGCATCAGCCCGTGCTGCAGGTTGGTGCCCTGCAGGGTGTCCACCGAGAGCTCGGCGAGCGTCTCCGGCCGCAGCACCTGCGCGGTCGAGGAGAACCCGATGATCTGGATGGCGTCCTGCGGGAAGCGGGTGGTCACCAGGGAGTGCAGCGCCATCGCCGTCGACTTCGCCGCACCCCACGTGCCGCGCAGGGCCATCGAGTACGAGAGGTCGACCAGCAGCGCGACGGCGGCACCGGTGCGCCGCTCGGTCTCGACCACCTCGAAGTCCTCGACGGCGATGCGGACCTTCCGCTCGCCCTCGCCCCGTGGGGTGCCGGCGGTGCGGAGGACGGCGTTCTTCACCGTCCGGACGACGTCGAGCGGCTGCTCGTCCCCGAAGTGCCACTCGCGCGAGCTGCCCGTCAGCTCGCCCGCCGCCCCGGCGTCGGCCACGTCGTGCTCACCGCGGCCGGTGGCGTCGAGCTTGGCGAACACCCGGCGCAGGGCCGTCGCGCCCAGCCGGCGGACCGCCTTCGGGGACAGCTCGAGCTTCCCGTCGGTGCGGTTGAGGTAGCCCTGGCGTTCGAGCTCGCGCTCCATCTGCCGCAGCGCGGCCAGGTCGTCCACGGCGGGGCGGCCCAGCGCTCGCTCGAGCAGTTCCTCGTCGATGTCGGCCAGCGACGCCCCCGCGTAGCCCTGCGACAGCTGGCTGGACAGCGCCTCGAGGTCGGCGAGCTCCGCGACGGCGGAGGTGGCGTCGCCGAGGCCCAGGCCCTGCTCGCCGTCCGGCACCTGGCCCCGCTGCCCCCACGGCAGGTCGGGCCGGGCCTGGCGCAGCGCGTCCTGCAGGTGGGCCATCTCGCTGGCCATGCCCATGTCGGACATCGTCTGCGCCATCAGGTCGGCCAGTTCCGCACGCTGCTCGGCCGAGAGCCCGGCCATCATCCGTTCCTGCGCGGCGGCCCGACGGGCCAGTGAGTCGATGAGCTCCTCGATGGACTGCGGGTTGTCCGGGAAGAACTTCCCGTGCTTGTCCATGAACTCGCGGAACCGCTCGTCGGTGTCCTCACCGCGGTTGTGCGCGTCGATGAGCGAGGACAGGTCGGCGACCATGTCCTTCACCGCCTGCATGTCGGCCTCGGACGCGTTCTCGAGCGCGTTCTTCATCGATGCGAACGAGCTGTCGAGCACCTCGCGGCGCAGCAGGTCCTGGATCTGCTCGTAGGCCTGCCGGGCCTCGTCGGAGCGCCACGGGTACTCCTTCAGCGCCCGGACGGCGCCGGCGGTGTCGTCGGGAATGGCATCCAGCTCCGCCTCGGCGAGCCGGGCGCCGTCGGACGGGTCCGGGAACAGCTCCCGCCGCTCGGCCTCCAGGGCGCGGTCGAGCAGTTCGCGGACCTCCTGCAGCGTGCCGTCCATGCGGCCCGCCGTCCGGGCGCGGCGCAGCCGCTCGCGCACCGAACGGCGCAGCTCGTCGAGGCCCCGCCGTCCCTCCGTCCCGCGGCGGAGCAGCTCGCGGAGCGCCTCGCGCACGCCGCTGCCGGCGAGCACCGAGTCGCCGATCTCGTCGACGGCGTTGCCCAGGTCGTAGGGCGGCGCGAGCGGGTCCGGGCCGCCGTGCCAGCGGCCGTACCGGTAGCCCTTGGGACGACGGGTCGCCACGGTCAGGCCCCGTACACGGTGCGGCCGCCGTCGGTGTCCTTCGCCAGCCGGCGGGTCAGGTACAGGCCCTCGAGGGCGAACTCCACCGCGGCCGCGGCCTGCTCGGCGGACTGCTCGCCCTCGGGCACGCCCAGCCGGCCGAGCAGTTCGGCGAGCTTCGGGATGGTCCCCAGCTGACCGAGCAGCGCCGGCGCCGACACCAGCTCGCCGGACTCCACGGTCTCCCCGCCGGTGAAGTGCTCCTGGAGACCGGTCAGGTCCAGCCCCGCGCACCGGGCGCGGAAGGTCTGCGCCGTCGCCTGGCGGAGCAGGTGCTCGAGGATCTCCAGCTCCCGGTCGTCGTCGGGGTCTGCGCCGGAGTCGGCGAACTCGACCTTGCCGCGGCTGGCCGGGACGACGCTGGGCAGGTCGACGACCCGGGCCACCGGCCGGGTCTCCCCGGCGATGGCGGCGCGGCGGACGGCCGAGGCGGTCACGGTCTCCAGGCCGGCGATCGCGAACCGGGCGCTGACCCCGGAGCGCTGGTCGACGTGGCTGGACTCGCGGACCAGCCGGGCGAACCGGGCGATGATCTCCGCCAGGTGCTCGGGGACCAGCGGGTGCTCGAAGGAGTCGTGCCCGAAGCCCGGACCGTTGCCCCAGGAGACCTGCGCCTCCTGGTGCAGCAGCCGGATCTCGTCGGCCAGCTCGAGCGGGTAGTGCGTGCGCACCTCGGCCCCGAACCGGTCCTTCAGCGGGGTGATGATCCGGCCGCGGTTGGTGTAGTCCTCGGGGTTGGCGCTGGCCACGAGCAGCAGGTCCAGCGGCAGCCGCACCCGGTAGCCGCGGATCTGGATGTCGCGTTCCTCGAGCACGTTGAGCAGGGCGACCTGGATGCGCTCGGCGAGGTCGGGCAGCTCGTTGACGCTGAAGATGCCGCGGTTGGTGCGCGGCACCAGGCCGTAGTGCACCGTCTCCGGGTCGCCGAGGGTGCGGCCCTCGGCGACCTTGATCGGGTCGACGTCGCCGATCAGGTCGCCGACGCTGGTGTCCGGCGTCGCCAGCTTCTCGCCGTACCGGTCGCTGCGGTGCAGCCAGCCGACCGGGGCGGCGTCGCCGTGCTCGGCGATCTGGCGGTGCGCCCACACGCTGATCGGGTGCAGCGGGTGCTCGTTGAGCTCGCTGCCGGCCAGGACCGGCGTCCACTCGTCGAGCAGACCCACGAGGGTGCGGATGAGCCGTGTCTTGCCCTGGCCGCGCTCGCCGAGGAGCACGAGGTCGTGCCCGGCGATCAGCGCCCGCTCGACCTCGGGCACGACGGTGTCGTCGAACCCGACCAGGCCGGGCAGGGTCGGTTCGCCGGAGGCGAGTCGGTGGAGCAGGTTGGCGCGGATCTCGGCCTTGACGGGGCGGAACGACGCGCCCGACGCGCGCAGTTCGCCGAGGGTGGTGGGAGCGGGAGGAGCCGTGATCGCTCCGGCGGGGTCCGTCACCTCGCCAAAGGTACGACGGCGACGGCGGCCACGGCTGCAATGATTCCTCCCGTGCCTGCTGCCGACCTGTCCCTCGTCACCGCCGCGGAGATCGAGGTGGCCGCCGAACTGCTCGCCGGAATCGTCCGGCACACGCCGCTGGAGCACTCCCGCGCGCTGGCCGAGCAGGTCGGGGGCCCGGTGTGGCTCAAGTGCGAGAACCTCCAGCACACCGGCTCGTTCAAGATCCGCGGCGCCTACACCCGCATCTCGCGGCTGACCGACGAGGAGCGCGCCCGCGGCGTCGTCGCGGCCAGTGCCGGCAACCACGCCCAGGGCGTCGCCCTCGCCGCGCGCCTGCTGGGCGCGTCCGCCACCGTCTTCATGCCCGAGACCGCGCCGCTGCCGAAGGTCGCCGCGACCCGCTCCTACGGCGCCGAGATCCATCTCGTCGGGCAGACGCTCACCGAGGCACTCGTCGCCGCGACGGCGCACGCGGAGCGCACCGGCGCGGTGTTCATCCATCCCTTCGACCACCCCGACGTCATCACCGGGCAGGGCACGGTCGGCCTGGAGATCCTCGAGGACTGCCCCGACGTCCAGACGGTCGTGGTCTGCACCGGCGGCGGCGGGCTGGTCTCCGGCATCGCGGCCGCGGTGCGCGACCGTCGTCCCGACGTCCGGATCGTCGCCGTGCAGGCCGAGTCGGCGGCCTGCTTCCCCGGCTCGCTGGACGCCGGGCACCCCGTGGCCCTCGACGCGATGGCGACGATGGCCGACGGCATCGCGGTCGCGGCCCCGGGTGAGCTCACGCTGGAGCACGTGCGGAAGCTCGTCGACGAGGTCCGCACGGTGTCGGAGGAGGACCTCTCCCGCGCCCTGCTGTTCTGCCTGGAGCGCGCGAAGCTCGTGGTCGAACCCGCCGGGGTGGCCGCGGTCGCCGCCGTCATGGCGGACCCGACGGCGTTCGAGCCGCCGGTGGTGGCGGTCGTCTCCGGCGGCAACATCGACCCGGTGCTGCTGCTCAAGGTGGTCCAGCACGGCATGGCTGCGGCGGGGCGCTATCTGACACTGCGCCTGCAGGTGCCCGACCGGCCGGGTTCGCTGGCCCGCGTCCTCGCCGAGCTGGCGTCGGTCGGGGCCAACGTGCTCGAGGTCGAGCACGAACGGACGGCGGCCCGGCTGGGCGTGGGCGAGGTCGAGGTGTACGTCGTCCTGGAGACCCGCGGACCGGGCCACGCCGAGGAGGTCGCCGGGGCGCTCGCCCGGGCCGGCTACCAGGTGACGCCGGGCTGATCAGGCCGGTGTCTCGACGAGCGGGATCACCCGGTCGCGGACGAGCTCCAGCTGACGCACCTCGTCGGCCAGCGGCCAGAGCATCAGCCGCTCGACGCCGGCCGCCGCGAAGGCCGACAGGCGCTGCGCGCAGACCTCCGGCGAGCCGATGGGCAGGTGGCGCAGGGAGTCGACCGGCCGCTTGAGCATCGGCGCGAGGGTGTCGGTGAGCATCCGTTCGGCGTCGGCCGGGTCCTCGCTGACGTAGGTCCAGGTCGTGGCCAGGGCGTGGGGCAGCGGCCGGCCGTCGGCGGTGGGGAACCCGCGCAGGGTGCTCAGGCGCTCGCCGAACGACCCGGGCGTGACGTTGTACGCCGAGGCGATCCAGCCGTCGCCGAGGCGGGCGGCCCGGCGCAGCCCCGCCGGACTGCCCCAGCTGGCGACCCAGAGCGGGATACCCGGTGCACCGTCAGCGCCCCGCAGCAGCGCGCGGAGCATCCGCAGCGCCTCGTCGAACCGGCGCCAGCGCTCCTCGAACGGGACGCCGACCAGGCCGTAGTCGGCTGCCGACGACCCAGGGCCCACGCCGGCGATCAAGCGTCCGTCGGAGAGCAGGTGCAGCGCGGTCAACGTCGTCGCGAGCACGGCCGGGCCGCGGATGACCGGGAGGCTCACCGTCGTCGCGACCGTCATGTCGCCGGTCCGGTCGAGCACGGCCGCGAGCGCGGTCGGTCCGTCCAACCAGGGACGCGCGAAGACGAGATGGTCGTTCGCGCAGAGGTAGCCGTAGCCCAGTTCCGAGGCGGCGCGGGCGTAGTCCTGGAGACCCGGCAGCGAGAAGCCGCCGCCGAGGTCCGCGAGGGGCAGGTGCACGCCGTACTCCATCGTCGCCACCCGATGTCGGAACGCCGGATCGGTCGACCCCATCATCGGGCAGGATGGGCGGCGATGAGCGCCGTCGACACCCCCGCCGTCCTGTCGTCCGACAACCCCCTCGCCCGCGAGTCCGACCTGCCCTTCGAGCTGCCGCCGTTCGGCGCGATCACCGTCGAGCACTGCCGCGAGGCCCTCCTCGCGGGCATGTCCGAGCAGCGGAGCGAGGTCGCCGCGATCGTCGGCGCCGAGGACCCGCCGACCTTCGAGAACACGGTCGTGGCGCTGGAGCGCTCGGGCCGGCTGCTCGGGCGGGCCTGGGCCGTGTTCGGCAACCTCGCCTCGTCGGTGTCCACGCCGCGGATGCGCGAGATCGAGCGCGAGATCGCCCCCCTCGAGGCGGCGCACGACGACGCCCTGCGCCTCGACCCGGCGCTGTTCGCGCGCATCGACGCCGTGCACGAGGCGCGGCACGACCGCGGTCTCGACGACGAGGCGGTCCGGCTGGTCGAGCGCTACCACCTCGACTTCGTGCTGGCCGGCGCCCGCCTCGACGAGCCCGGCCGCGCGCGGCTGACCGAGCTCAACCAGGAGCTCTCGGAGCTGTCGACCACGTTCGGGCAGAACCTGCAGCTGGCCGGCGAGTCCGCCGCCGTGCGGGTCGCCGACGCCGCGGAGCTCGACGGACTCGGCGAGGAGGAGGTCGCCGCCGCCGCGACGGCCGCCGCCGACCGCGGCCTCGACGGCTACGTGCTGCCGCTGCTCCTGCCGACCGGTCAGCCGGTGCTCGCGAAGCTGCGCAACCGGGAGCTGCGCCGGCGGGTGTTCGAGGCGTCGATCAGCCGGGCGTCATCCGGGGAGCACGACAACCGGCCGGTGGCCGCGCGCATCGCCACGGTGCGGGCCGAGCGCGCCCGGCTGCTCGGCTTCGACACCCACGCCGACGTCGTCCTGGCCGACTCCACGGCACGGACGACGGCCGCCGTCGACGAGATGCTGGCCTCGATGGTGCCGGCGTCGGTCGCCAACGCCGAGGCCGAGGCGGACATCCTGCGCGAGGTCGCGACGCGGGACGGCGTCGAGCTCGCGGCCTGGGACTGGGCGTTCTACAGCGAGCAGGTGCGGGCCGAGCGGTACGCCGTCGACACCGCCGCCCTGCGGCCGTGGTTCGAGCTCGACCGGGTGCTGGTCGACGGCGTCTTCCGCGCCGCCGAGCTGCTCTACGGCTACCGCTTCGCCGCGCGACCCGACCTCGAGGGCTACCACCCCGACGTCCGGGTCTGGGAGGTCACCGGCGCGGACGGGGCACCGGTCGGGCTGTACCTCGGTGACTTCTACGCCCGCGAGGGCAAGCGCGGCGGCGCCTGGATGAGCTCGTTCGTCCGGCAGACGCGCCTGCTCGGCACCTCGCCGGTCGTCGTCAACAACCTCAACGTCTCGCGCGCCGCGGCGGGGCAGCCCACGCTGCTCACCCTCGACGAGGTGAACACCCTCTTCCACGAGTTCGGGCACGCGCTGCACGGGCTGAGCTCGGCGGTCACCTATCCGCGGTTCTCCGGCACCAGCGTGCCGCGCGACTTCGTCGAGTTCCCCAGCCAGGTCAACGAGATGTGGGCGCTCTGGCCGGAGATCCTGGGCCACTACGCCCGGCACGTGGAGACCGGCGAGCCGCTGGCGTCGTCGGTGGTCGAGGCGATCGACGCGGCGAAGCTGTGGGGCGAGGGCTTCGGCACGCTGGAGTACCTGGCCGCCACCCTGCTCGACCAGGCCTGGCACCGGATCACGCCCGACACCGAGATCGGCGACCCGATCGAGTTCGAGCAGCGCGCACTCGCCGACGCCGGCGTGGCCTCGGAGTTGGTGCTCCCGCGCTACCGGACCACCTACTTCCAGCACATCTTCGCCGGGGGCTACGCGGCCGGGTACTACTCCTACATCTGGTCGGAGGTCCTCGACGCCGACACCGTGGAGTGGTTCAAGGAGAACGGCGGGCTGCGCCGGGAGAACGGCGACGCCTTCCGCACCAAGCTGCTGTCGGTGGGCGGATCGATCGACCCGCTGGCCGCGTTCCGCGCCGTCCGCGGCCGTGACGCCGACCCGATGCCGCTGCTCCGTCGGCGAGGCCTCGCGAAGATCTGAGCGGGGCCTCATTGCGCGTGTTCTTCGTGCATTGCCGATGCTGCAGCACCCGCAATGCGGGAAGAACACCCGCAATGCGTGAGGCGCGGGCGTCACAGCCAGGGGAGCGAGAGCACCAGGTCGAGGTCGTCGGGGGCGTCGCCCTCGCGCACCAGGCGGTTGGGCTGCCGGTGCCCGCACACGGTGCACCGGTGCACCACCTGCCAGCCCTTGCCCGACTTCTCGACCAGCCCGATCGGCTCCATCGGCGCCCGGCACTCGCTCGCGCGGTCCCCGGGCAGGTCGTCGACGTGCAGCGACCACAGGCAGTACGGGCAGTGGTTCCGGTAGTGCCCGTCGGTGTTGGCCGGCACGTCCACCGAGCAGTGCGCGCAGACGAAGCCGGTGTTCTCCGCGCGCCGCGAGCGGCTCACGCGAGCGGTCAGGGGACGAACGGCTCGATGCCGACGACCTCGACGGTGATGTCCCGGCCGTTGGGCGCCTGATAGGTGACCGTCGCGCCGGGCTTCGCGCCCATGATCGCCGAGCCGAGCGCCGACTCGGGGGAGTAGACCGTGAGGTCGGTCGTGCCCGCGATCTCGCGCGAGCCGAGCAGGAACTTCTCGGTGTCGTCGTCGCCCTGGAAGCGGATCGTGATCACCGTGCCGGTCGCCGCGTTCGTGACCGTCGTCGGCGGCTCGCCCACCCGCGCCTTGCGCAGCAGGTCGGTCAGCTGACGGATGCGGGCCTCCTGCTTGCCCTGCTCGTCCTTCGCCGCGTGGTAGCCGCCGTTCTCCTTGAGGTCGCCCTCCTCGCGGCGGGCGTTGATCTCGGCGCTCATCGCGGGTCGGCCGGCCACCAACTGGTCGAGCTCGGCCTTCAGCCGGTCGTGGGCCTCCTGGGTCAGCCAGACGCCCTGGTCATGCTCGTCGGTGGGGGTGGACACGAAGGGATGCTCCTGAGACTCGGGAAGCCCTCCCCGTGCGGGGAGGGCTCATGGCTATCCGGCCAAGCTAACACCGCGCCGAACCATGGTGGCGGGACGTCGCAGCGCCGTCCGGAATGCGGAACCGTACCGGACCGCAGGCCCGGATCGACCCGTTCGCTGACCGGGACAGCCTTCCGGGGGACCCCCGGCGGGCGTCCGTCGACGTTCCGTTCCGACGGGGGACAATGTCCTGGTGACCGAACCCGACCAGCTGCGGCTGCTCGCCGTGCACGCCCACCCCGACGACGAGTCGAGCAAGGGCGCGGCGTCGATGGCCAAGTACATCGCCGAGGGTGCGCGCGTCCTGGTGGCGACCTGCACCGGCGGTGAGCGCGGCTCCGTGCTCAACCCGGCGATGGACCGGCCGGAGGTCTGGGAACGGCTGCCGCAGATCCGGGTCGAGGAGATGAACCGGGCCCGCGAGATCCTCGGCGTGGAGCAGGAGTTCCTCGGTTTCATCGATTCCGGGCTCCCGGAGGGCGACCCCCTGCCGCCGCTGCCCGAGGGCTGCTTCGCGCTGCTCCCGCTGGAGGAGGCCGCAGCGCCGCTCGTCGGCCTCATCCGGTCGTTCCGGCCGCAGGTGATGACGACGTACGACGAGCGGGGCGGTTATCCGCACCCCGACCACATCAAGACCCATGACATCTCGGTCTACGCGTTCGAGGCGGCCGGCGATCCGGACAAGTACCCGGAGCTCGGCGAGCCGTGGCAGGTCAGCAAGCTCTACTACCACATGAGCTTCACGCTGCCGCGCACGAAAGCGCTGCACGAGGCCATCCTCGCCGCCGGCGCCGAGTCGCCCTACGCCGAGTGGCTGGCCAACTGGGACCCCGCGCACGACATCTCCCACCGGGTGACGACGCGGGTCCCCTGCGCCGAGTTCTTCCCGGTCCGCGACGCGGCGCTGATCGCGCACGCGACGCAGATCGACCCCGACGGGCGCTGGTTCGCCTGCCCCATGGACACCCAGCAGCAGGTGTGGCCCACCGAGGACTACGAGCTCGCCCGTTCCCTGGTGGACTCCCCGATTCCCGAGGACGACCTGTTCGCCGGGATCCGCAGCGAGGTGGTGGTGCGATGACGACCCTGACCGTGCTCGCCGCGGGGGAGCAGCTCCCGGAGGACGTCGGCAAGTCCGGCCCGCTCGGGCTGCTGCTGATCGTCATCCTGCTGATCGCCACGGCACTGCTGGTGCGCTCCATGAGCAAGCACCTGAAGAAGGTGCCCCGCAGCTTCGAGGCCGAGGACCGGGTCGAGATCCCCGACACCCCCGCCGAGCTGCTCGAGAGCCCGGCGCCGGGGGAGGAACTCCTCGACACCCTGCGCCGGGCCCCGCGTGCGATCGAACCGCCCCGCTCCGACGGCACCGCCGGCGATCCCCGCGATCGCTGACGCGCCGCAGCGCCGCCCCGGTGTCAGACCGGAACGGCGCCGATGCCGGCGGACCTACCAGGCGTGGGCCACGTCGATCACGAGGCGCACCGTGTTCCCCGGTCCGGCGAGGGTGAAGGCGCGGAACGGCAGCCGCGCTCGCACGCCCAGACCCTCGCTGGTGTACCCCTCGTAGAACCCTGCGCCGGCCACCTGCCTGAAGGTGCGGAAGCCGGTCACGTTCGCCACGTTGCCGGAATTGGCCGGCCCGCCGACGTAGTTGTTCACGCCGACGGTGATCTGCAGGAACGCCCCGCCGGCCAACGGGATGACGGCGCCGGAGCGCGTCGTGCCGGACGCGGTCGACGTAGCGCACGTAGTAGGACCCGACGCTGGTGCCGCCGGTGACGTCGAGGACGAGCCGGTCGTAGCACGTCTGCTGACCGACCCGCACGCCGGTGAGTTCCGTGCCACCGAGGGCGGGTGCGTGGTTGCCTGCCTGCTTGGCGAGCGATCCCCAGGTGATGCCGCAGTACGGCGCTGCCTGGGCGGTGGCGGGGAACACCAGGGCTGCGAGTGCGGCCGTCAGTGCGAGGACGAACAGTCGGAGCGGGGTTCGGTTCATGGCGGGGGCCTCCTGTGACCTGCGCCACATGTTGTGGCGTAGCAGTAGGGTCCGCCGACACGCCGTGCCAATACCAGAGCTGTGATTTGTAGTCAACGACGAACTACGGCGTGTCCCTTGGTGAGTTCTCTCCTGTCGACGATCGTCCGCCCGCCTGTCGAGGGCGAGTTCTTACATCCGTACGCGTGGAGGCTCACCGTCCGTCACATCGGACTCGACGCGCATGCGGCACGATGCGCGGATGGCCCGTAGGCAGCAGCGCGACGATCCCGAGCGCCACGTCCCCCCGCCCGGGTTCAGCCGCGTCGGCACCCGGGCGCTGGAGGTGGCCGAGAACCTGATCTACGGCGCGATCGCCGTCTTCCTGGTGGGGTCGGCATTCGTGCTGCTCGGGGTGGCGGCGAAGACCTCGTTCGGGCTGTTCTCTGACTTCTCCCAGCAGCCGGTGCTGGAGGTGCTGGACATCCTGCTGCTGGTCTTCATCGTGGTCGAGCTGCTGTTCGCGGTCCGGACGACGGTGGAGAAGCGCGAGCTGGTCGCCGAGCCGTTCCTCCTCGTCGGCATCATCGCCTCGATCAAGGAGATCGTGATCCTCTCGGTCGAGGCGGCCAGCGCGCTGGGGGAGGGTGAGGAGTTCGTCGACCGAGTCGTGGAGATCGGCCTGCTCGGTCTGCTCGTCGTCCTGCTGGGCGTGACGTCGTTCCTGCTCCGCCGCAAGGAGCGGGAGCCGGACGAGGGCGCCCCGGCGCCCGACAAGGCAGCCGCGCAGGAGGACGAGCGGGAGCGGTCCGATCAGCGAGCCGGACGCCGGTCGTAGCGCGCGCGGGCCCAGAGGTAGCCGGTGAGCGTGATGGCGGCGCACCAGCCCACCGCCAGGACGCCGCTGCTGCCGATCGCCGTCCCGGTCAGCAGGCCGCGGAGCGTCTCGATGATCGGCGTGAACGGCTGGTACTCGGCGAACCAGGCGAGCCCGGCGGGCAGGGACTCGGTGGGTACGAAGCCGCTGCCGAGGAAGGGCAGGAGGATCAGCGGCATGGGCATGTTGCTCGCGGTCTCCACGCTCCGGGCGGCCAGCCCCATGGCCACCGACAGCCACGACAGAGCGAAGGACACCATCGCCAGAAAGGCGATGATGGCCAGCCACTCGAGGACGCCGGCGTCGGGACGGAACCCCACGAGCAGCAACACGGCCACGACGAATACCAGGCCGATCATCGTCTGGGCCACCGCCCCGACGACGTGCCCCGTGAGCACGGATGCCCGGGCGATCGACATGCTCCGGAACCGGGCGATGATGCCCTCGGTCATGTCCATGGCCACCGTGATGGCCGTGCCCTGGGCGGCGCTGGCGATGGCGAGCACCAGGATGCCGGGGGCGAGGTAGTCGGCGTAGTCGGCGCGACTGCCGGACCCCCCGCCGAGCCCCGCGCCCATCGTGCCGCCGAACACGAAGACGAACAGCAGCAGGAACACGACCGGGATGCCGCCGACCATGAGCGTCAGCACGGGATAGCGCACCGCGTGCCGGAGGTTGCGGCGGATCATCGTGGCGGAGTCGCTCAGGGTGTACGCGAGCGTGGTCATGGGGTCGGCACCTTCTCGTCGGTGGGGCGGCCGGTGAGGGCCAGGAAGACGTCGTCGAGGTCGGGCGTGTGCACGGTCAGGCCGGTCACCTCGACCGCGGCGTCGTCGAGCCGGGCGAGCAGCGCCTTGAGATCGGCCAGGCTGCCGTCGTTGGGCACCTCGAGCACCAGTGCGGACGGATCGCGCACCGTCGCGCCGAGGGCGTACGCCGCGGCCTCGAGCTGGGCGGGCTCGGCGAACTGGAGCCGGACGTGGCCACCGGGGACGAGTCGCTTGAGCTCCTCGGACGTGCCTTCGGCGACGAGCCGACCCGCGTCCAGCACGCCGATCCGGTCGGCGAGCTGGTCGGCCTCCTCGAGGTACTGCGTGGTGAGCAGGATCGTCACGCCGTCGGCGACGAGGTCGCGGACGATCTGCCACATCGCCCGGCGGCTGCGCGGGTCCAGGCCGGTGGTCGGCTCGTCGAGGAAGACGACCTGGGGGTCGCCCATGAGGCCCATGGCCAGGTCGAGCCGGCGCTTCATGCCGCCGGAGTAGGTCGCAGGCGTGGTGCGCGCCGCCTCCGTGAGGTCGAACCGCTCGAGCAGTTCCGCCGCGCGACGCCGTCCCTCCTGCTTGCCGAGGTGGTACAGGTCGGCCATCAGCCGCAGGTTCTCCTCGCCGGTGAGCAGGTTGTCGACGGCGGAGAACTGGCCGGTGAGGGCGATCGCGGCGCGGACGGCATCGGGTTCCCGCGCGAGGTCGGCACCGGCGATGCGCACCTCTCCGGCGTCGGCCGGGGTGAGCGTGGCGAGGATGTCGACGGTCGTGGTCTTGCCCGCGCCGTTCGGTCCGAGGAGGGCGAAGACCGAGCCTTCGGGCACGACGAGGTCGAGGTCGTCGAGGACGATGTGGTCGCCGAAGGACTTCCGGAGTCCCGCGACCGAGATGGCCGGCGTCATGCCCGTCGGATGACGATGTTGCCGTGGGCCGTCCGCGCGCGGACGCGCAGCGACTCCTCGGACTCGGCGGGACCGTCGGACTCCGTGAGCAGGTTGCGCACCCGGCCCGACGCCGAGGCGACGTCCAGCCAGGCGGCGGTGCCCTCGCGGATCCCGGCCTCGACCGTGCCGTACGCCGTCTCCAGGTCGAGCGAGCCCTGGACCGCCTCGTGGACGCGGACCTGGCCGTACTTCGTGCGCGCGCCGACCGACGCCAGGGCGCAGTCGACGGTGATGTCGCCGCACGCGCTGTCGAGCCGCAGGTCACCCGACGCCCGCCCGACGCGGATCTCCCCGTAGGAGGTGCTGGCCTCGGCGGGACCCTCGGCGTCGGAGATGGAGATCTCTCCGGCGGAGGTGTGGATGCGCGCTGCGGTCGACCGGTCGATGTGGATGTCGCCGTAGCGGGTGTCGATGCGCACGTCGCCGAGGCGGCCCTCGCAGTCGACGTCACCGGCGGACGAGGTGACCTCCACGCGGGAGTCCTCGGGGAGCAGGACGTCGATGTCCACCGACGGCATGCCGCCGAAGAACAGCAGGCGGGGACGACGGGGCACGGACACGGTCAGGCGCCCGTCGGCGTACTCGACCCGCGTCTGCTCGGACAGCTGGGCGTCGGCGGTGCTGCCGCCGTGGCTGGGCCGCACGTCGACGACGGTGTCGGTGCGGGCGCTCGCGCGGACGCGCACCGAGCCGCCGGAGAGTTCTATGCGGGCGTGGATGGGGGTGGGGGAGTCGAACGTCGGCATGTCAGGCCTCTGCGGGTTGGGGATCACCGCCCGGCCGGGCGGCGGTGGACGGGTGGGGCGGCTGGACCGCTCGGGTCAGCGGACCCAGCCGGAGTACTGCTGACCGGACCAGCGGGTGCCCGTGCGCCGGCGCTCGGAGGCGCCGGGGTCGCCGGGATCGAGCGCGCGGGTGACCGCACGGATCAGCCACGTGTTGAGCGAGAACCCCTCGCGGCGGGCGGCGTCCTCGATGCGGGTCTTGAGCTGCTCCGGGAGCCGGAGCGTGACGCGGGAGGTGTTGCCCTCGTCGGTGTCCGCCGCCGGCGGCTCGGGTTCGGGCCGGTCGCTGGGCTCGGCGCCGAGGTCGTGGTCTGCGGGCGCGGGCGGCGGCGTCACGACGAATCCGATGTCACCGCCGCGTAGCCGCACGTCGACGGAGCCGGGGGCGAGTTCCCCGGTGATCTCCTCGGCGGCGGCGGACAGGGCGCTGAGCAGCGCCAGTCGGACGGCGGACTCGAGCGGCACGGCGAGCCGGTCCGCGAGGGCGCGGGCCTCGTCACCGCCGAGTTCGGCGGCGACGGCGAGTTCGCGGCGGAGCTGGTCGACGTACGGGGAGAGATCCACGACGCCACTATGGCGTCATGATGACGTCATTGTCAACAAGGATGGCGTCGCGATGACGTCGACGCGCATCGCGGGGGACTTCACGGCGGCGAGGTGTCCGCTCTCGGCGTAGCGGGGGAGGCTGTGCGGGAGGCCACACGCGATTACGGTGTAACTGTGTAATCACCAGCGAACCGGGAGGTCGCCATGCACGGTCACTCCTTCTCCGATGCACCCTTCGGCCGGGGATCACCCTTCGGGCGCGGTCGTGGACCCGGCGGCCGAGGCCGAGGGTCCGAGGCGCCGCCGCCGGCCGACCGGTCCGAGGTCGCCGGGTGGTTCGCCGGGCGGTTGCCCGATGACTGGTTCACCGGTCCCGTGGACCTGACCATCGACCGGGACGAGATCACGGTCGTGGGCACGCTGCCCGAGCCCGACGCCGGCGAGGGTGACGCCGCCGCCGCGCGGGCCGGCCGGATCGCCCGCTTCCGTGAGGACACCCGCCGCCAGCGCATGGCGATCGCGGACGCCGCCCAGGAGCGCTACGGGCGTTCCGTCGCCTGGGGCGCCGCCTGCGGGGACACCCGGGAGGTCTTCACCAACCTGTCGACGCCGGTCATGACCCGGCTCCGGCAGGCGGAGCGGCTGGTGCTGGACACCCTCGTCGACTCCGGCGTGGCCCGCTCGCGGTCGGAAGGCCTGGCGTGGGCGGTCCGGCTGGTCGGACAGCACGCCGAGGAGTGGCTCAACGAGCTGCGCGACGCGATGGAGTCGGTGGACGAGGTGCGCCGGCGCGGACCCGCCCGCGAATGATCGCTGCCACCCTGCACGGGTGGACGACTCGCTCCGGCTGCTGACCACCGCCTACCGCGACCTGTCCGGCGTGCTCGGCGCGCTGTCGCCCGAGGAGGCGTGGGAGCCGACCGGGTGCGCCGGCTGGTCGGTGGTGGACCTGGGCTTCCACCTGCTGTCCGACGCGCGGCGGTGCCTGGTCGCGCTCAACACCCCGGCCGACCGGCCGGCCGACACGGACGCCGTCGACTACTGGCGGGCCTGGCGGCCGCCGGAGCCCGGCGACGAGGCCGAGCTCTGGAGCACCCGGATCGCGGCGGCCGTGCACGGCGGTCTCCCGGGCATCGCCGGCCGGTACGCCGAGACGTCGGCCGCCGCCCTGGTCGCCGCGGGGCGGGTGGAGCCGACCGACCTGATCGGCACCCAGGGCCGGGTGCTCACGGTGGCGGACTTCCTGTCGACCCTCACGGTCGAGGCCGCCGTCCACCACCTCGACCTCGTGATCCGGCTGGACCGGCCGGGTCCGGCGGCCGGTCCGCTGGCCGAGGTCCGCCGCGTGCTGGAGGGACTGCTCGGCAGCCCCCTGCCGGCGCGCTGGGACGACGCCACCGCCGCCCGCCGCGGCACCGGACGCGAGCCGCTGACCGACGAGGACCGCGCGGAGCTCGGGGCGACGGCGGCCGCCTTCCCACTCTTCGGCTGACCAGCACCGACGACCTGGGACACTGGGCCGCGTGACCCCGACAGCGACCGACGTCCTCGTGGTGGGCGCCGGCCCTGCGGGGTCGGCGGCGGCCGCCTGGGCGGCAGCGGCAGGGCACGACGTCGTCCTTGCTGACGCCGCCGTCTTCCCGCGGGACAAGGCGTGCGGCGACGGCCTGACACCGCGGGCGATCGCCGAGCTCGACCGGCTGGACCTCGGCGACTGGGTGCGCGGGCGGGCACGCAACCGCGGACTGCGGGCGGCCGGCTTCGGCCAGGAGCTGCTGCTGCCGTGGCCCGGAGGCTCGCTGCCCGACCACGGCGGCGCCGTGCCGAGGACCGAGCTGGACACCCGCATCCGGGAGATCGCGCTGAACCGTGGCGCGCTGCCGGTGGAGGGCGCCCGCGCCGTCGACGTCGAACGGGACGGCGACCGGGTGCGCGCCGTCGTCTTCGAGCTGGCCGACGGGTCGCGGACCGCCGTCGCCTGCGAGCGGCTGGTGGTCGCCGACGGTGCCCGCTCCCCGCTCGGCCGCATCCTCGGCCGCGAGTGGCACCGCGACACGGCCTACGGCGTCGCCGCGCGGGGGTACATCCGCTCCGGTCGCAGCGACGACGAGTGGATCTCCTCCCACCTCGAGCTGCGGGGGACCGAGGGCGAGCTGCTGTCCGGCTACGGCTGGGTGTTCCCGCTCGGCAAGGAGGCCGGCGAGGTGAACATCGGCGTCGGCACCTTGGCCACGGCGCGGCGGCCGGCCGGTGTGGCGCTCAAGGGCCTGATGTCCTTCTACGCCGAGTCGCGGCGCGAGGAGTGGCAGCTCGAAGGCCCGGTGCGGGCCCCGGCGTCGGCCCTGCTGCCCATGGGCGGCGCCGTCTCCGGTGTGGCCGGCCGCAACTGGGCGCTGGTGGGGGACGCCGCCGGGTGCGTGAACCCGCTCAACGGCGAGGGCATCGACTACGGCCTGGAGACCGGTCGCGTCGTCGTGGACCTGTTCGACGAGGCGGACTGGTCGCAGGCGTGGCCGGCGACCCTGCGCCGGCACTACGGCGAGGCGTTCTCCATCGCGCGCCGGCTGGCGGGGCTGCTCACCGTGCCGCGGCTGCTGCCGGCCGCCGGGCCGGTCGGGATGCGCTCGCGGACGCTTGATGACCGTCGCGCTGCGGGTCATGGGCAACCTGGTGACCGAGGAGGACCGCGACGCCGTCGCGCGGCTGTGGCGCTGGGCCGGCCGGTCGTCGGTCCGGTTCGACGACCAGCCGATGTTCGGCCCAGCCGCCTGACTCACCCCACGAACGGGCTGTTGTACATCGCGAAGTAGACCGCGATGTAGTGGCAGATCGCCGCGACGATCGTCATCGCGTGGAACACCTCGTGGTAGCCGAACGTGCCCGGCCACGGGTTGGGCTTCTTGATCCCGTAGGCGATGCCGCCGACCGTGTAGAGCACGCCACCGGCGGCCAGCAGCACCAGCGAGGCCACGCCGGCGATGTGCAGGATGTCGGTGAGGATGAAGACGGCCACCCAGCCGAGGCCGATGTAGAGCGGGACGCCCACCCAGCGGGGCGCCGTCGGCCAGGTGAGCTTGAGGATGACGCCGCCGATGGCCGCGACCCAGACGCCGACGAGGATCCAGTAGCCGGTCGGCTGGTCGACCGCCATGAGCGAGAACGGCGTGTAGGTGCCGGCGATGAACAGGAAGATCATCGAGTGGTCGAGCCGCTTCATGATCTTCCAGCCGCGCGGTGACCAGCGGCGCCGGTGGTAGAGCGCGCTGATGCCGAACAGGCCGAGGATCGTCAGGCAGTAGACCGCGACCGAGAAACCGGCGCGGGCGCCGAGCGACGACGCGAGCGGGATGAGGACCGCGCCCGCGGCGATCGCCCCGAAGAACGCGAACAGGTGCAGCCACCCGCGCATGCGCGGCCGGGTGTCGGGGTGCTCCCAGTCGTCGTCGCCGAAGTCGGCCGCCGTCCAGACGTGCTCGGGGCGGTCGCCCTCCTCGAGGACGGCGGTCAGCGCGGCCGATCGGGGACCTTCGAGGATCGCCTCGTCCGCCTCGACCACTACTCGTTCGTCGTCGGGGGCGGGGTCGCTCATGAACTGAGGTTACGGTCCCGTAGGTAGCCGCGCTCCCGGAACCGGCTGTGAGCTTCCTGGGAGCCCCGCGGCGCTGCGCATCGCTTCCGGCGGGTCCCGGCCGACACGCCGGAGTGGGGCCTAGGGTGACCCCCGTGGGGGTGCGGAGACGGGTCCGGGACGCGCTCACCGTCATCTACGAACGCCGCCTCGCGCGCGGCCTGGTCGGCGGGGAGACGCCGCGGCACGTCGGCGTCCTGGCCGACGGGAACCGGCGCTGGGCCCGTGCCAGCGGGTTCGAGGACGTCAACGACGGGCACCGGCGCGGGGCCGCGACCATCGTCGACTTCCTCGGCTGGTGCGACGACGCCGGCGTCGAGGTGGTCACGTTCTTCCTGCTCTCGACCGACAACCTGTCCCGGCCGGAGGCGGAGCTCACCCCGCTGCTGCGGATCATCGAGGACGTCGCCATGGAGCTGGCCCGCCCGGGCCGGCGCTGGCAGCTCCGGGCGGTCGGGGCGCCCGAGGTGCTCCCGCCGGAGACGGCGTCGGTGCTCAAGCAGGCCGAGGAGGACACCCGGGACCGTCCGGGCGCCACGGTCAACCTGGCTGTCGGCTACGGGGGACGGCGCGAGATCGCCGACGCCGTCCGGTCGCTGCTCGCCGAGCACGCCGAGCGCGGCACCACCCTCGAGGAGCTGGTGGACGCGCTCGAGGTCGAGCACATCGCCGAGCACCTCTACACGCGCGGCCAGCCCGATCCCGACCTGGTCATCCGCACCAGCGGGGAGCAGCGGCTGTCGGGATTCCTGCTGTGGCAGACGGCGAACGCGGAGTTCCACTTCACCGACGTGTACTGGCCGGACTTCCGGCGGGTCGATTTCCTCCGGGCGCTGCGGGACTACTCCGCGCAGGCATCGCCGCTTCGGCGGCTGAAACACTCGGGTCATGCCGGCCGGTGCGATCGATCTTCCCCTCGAGTACGTGCGGCTCGGGCTGCGCTTCGACCGGCTGGAGTCCGGCTTCGCCGACGCCTACACCGGGAATCCGCGGATCCGCGCCGAGGTGGGCGACGAGCCGGCCCCGACCCCGAAGCAGCTCCGCGACCAGGCCCGGGCGCTGCTCACCGAGCTCGACGCGGCCGGGCTGCCGGCCGACCGCACCGACTACCTGCGCGGCCAGCTGACCGGCCTGGAGTGCTCGGCGCGGAAGATGGCGGGCGAGCCGGTCGCCTTCCGCGACGAGGTGGCGGCCTACTTCCAGGTCGACGTCGAGCTCGGCGACCCGGCCGTGTACGCCGCCGCGCACGCCGAGCTCGACGCGTTGCTGCCCGGCGGCGGATCGCTCGCGGAGCGGTACGCGGCGCACCGTCGTCGCGAGGAATGCCCGCCGGACCGGCTCGAGACCGCCGTGCACGCGCTGTCCTCCGCGCTGCGCGACCGGGTGCGCGGGCAGTACGGCCTGCCCGAGGTCGAGACGGTGCACTACGAGGTGGTCACCGACCAGCCGTGGTCGGGCTTCAACTACTACGAGGGCGACTACCGCTCGCGGGTCGCGATCAACGCCGACCTGCCGCACCGGCTCGGGCACCTGCCGCACCTGGTGGCCCACGAGGCCTACCCGGGGCACCACACCGAGCACTGCCGCAAGGAGCAGGGCCTGGTCGAGCGCGCCGACCGCACGGAGCACACCATCTT
The DNA here is from genome assembly GCA_963784165.1 of uncultured Actinomycetota bacterium. Taxonomy (GTDB): domain Bacteria; phylum Actinomycetota; class Actinomycetes; order Mycobacteriales; family Geodermatophilaceae; genus Blastococcus_B. The sequence continues at coordinate 429,952 of CAWAQI010000019.1, read as the reverse complement.
CCTGGTCAACACCCCCGAGTGCCTGATGGCCGAAGGCCTGGCCGACCTGGGCGTTCAGGCGTCGATCGGCGACGGCTGGGGGCCGTGGGCGGCCGAGATCCTCGCCGACCTCGGCCTGCGGTTCGACGGGCACGTGGCCGAGCGGATCGCCGCGGCCACCGCCCCGCTGAACCGGGTCCGGCAGGACGCCGCGATCCTGCTGCACGACCGGGGCGCCGACGCCGACGACGTCGTCGCGTACCTGCAGCAGTGGTCGCTGGTGAGCACCGAGCGGGCCCGGCAGCAGATCCGGTTCCTCACCCATCCGCTGTGGCGGGCCTACATCTCGACCTACGTCGAAGGCTTCGACCTGCTCTCCCGCTGGCTGGCCGCGCGCCCGGACGACCAGACGGTGGCCGACCGCTTCGTGCGGCTGCTGGACGAACCGTTGACGCCGCGCGGGCTGATCCGCGAGCTCGCGGGCTGACCCGTGGCCCGCCGCGACCCGCGCTCGGCGCGCCTCCTCGGTCTGTGGACGGCGGGGTGGCTCTTCGTCCTGCTCCTGGGCGGGCTGCTCTGGCTGGGGGACCTGTCGCTGCAGTGGCCGGTGCTCGCCGTCCCGGTGCTGTGGGCGCTGGTGGCCCTGCGCCCGCGCCGGCGGCCGTACGACGACGACGAGGACGAGGACGACTGGGAGCCCATCCCGCCGCCCGACCGGTCCGCGTGGCAGGCCCCGGATCCCGGGGGGCGCACCGACACGGTGGAGCGGCCGGCGCTCCGCAACCGGGACCACCCCGACGACCGGTACTGACTTCTTCGCCCCTCGGCGAACTCCCTCGACGCCTGTCAGTGCCGTGAGCGAGGCTTACGGTCGTGATCCATGCCCGCGGGCTCGCCCGCACCTTTCGCAAGCGCAAGCAGGAAGTCCACGCCGTCGTCGGGGTCGACCTCGACGTCGAGGCCGGTGAGATCGTCGGCTTCCTCGGGCCCAACGGGGCCGGCAAGACGACGACGCTGCGCATGCTGACCACCCTGCTCGAACCCACCGCCGGCACCGCGACGGTCGCCGGCTGCGACCTGATCGCCGACCCGGTCGGTGTCCGCCGGCGGATCGGCTACGTGTCGCAGAGCGGCTCCACGTATCCCGACGCCCGTGCGGGCGAGGAGGTCGTGGACCACGCCCGGCTGTACGGGATGAGCACCGCCGAGGCGACCGAGCGCGGCAAGCAGCTCTTCCAGGACTTCGACCTCGACGGCCTGTGGGAGCGCCAGCCGAAGACGCTCTCCGGTGGTCAGCGGCGCCGGCTGGACATCGTCGTCGGGTTGATCCACATCCCGGAGCTGGTGTTCCTCGACGAGCCGACGACCGGCCTGGACCCCCAGGCCCGCGCCAACCTGTGGCAGCACATCCGCGGCCTGCGGGAGGAGCGCGGGACGACCGTCTTCCTCACCACGCACTACCTCGACGAGGCCGACGCCCTGTGCGACCGCATCCTGGTCATCGACCACGGGGCGATCGTCGCCGAGGGCACGCCGGACGCCCTGAAGTCGCAGGTGGGTGGCGACGTCCTCACCGTCACCGTGGCCGAGCAGGGCCAGACGGCCGCCGTCGCCCGGCTGGTCGGTCAGCTCCCGGGCGCCGAGACGCCCCAGGTCCTCGACGACCGGGTAGTGGGCCGGGTCCGGCACGGGGGGACGGCGCTGGTCGAGCTGGTCCGCAGCCTCGACCACGAGGGCATCACGGTGAGCGGGATCGAGAGCCGCCGCCCCAGCCTGGACGACGTGTTCCTGCAGCTGACCGGCCGCTCGCTGCGGGACACCGAGTCGACGCCCGCCGCCGTCGGCAACGCGCCGACCGCCGAGGAGGTGACGGTCTGATGGGCGCCCTGCTGCGCGACACCGGCACGGTGTTCTGGCGGGCCATGCGGCTCTCGCTGCGCAACCCCGCCTGGCTCGTGATCATGATGATGCAGCCGATCCTGTACATCGTGCTGTTCGGGCCGCTGCTCGAGCCGCTGTCCGGCCAGCTCGGGGAGGGCAACGCCTACCAGATCTTCGTGCCCGGGATCCTCGTGCAGCTGGGGATCTTCGGCTCGCTGTTCGTGGGCTTCGGGCTGATCGCGGAGTACCGGGCCGGCGTCATCGAGAGCCAGCGGGTCACCCCGGCCAGCCGGACGGCGCTGCTCCTCGGGCGCGTGCTCCGCGACGTGGTGGTGCTCCTCGTGCAGGGGACGCTGCTCGTCCTGGTGTCGCTGCCGCTCGGACTGCGCGCACCGGTGCTCGGCGTCGTCCTCACGCTGCTGGTCGTGGCGCTGCTGGGGGCGGCGTTCGCGTCGATCTCGTACGCGCTGGCGCTGACACTGAAGAGCGAGGACGCGTTCGCCCCGCTGCTCAACGCGTTCGTGCTCCCGGTGCTGCTGCTCTCGGGGATCCTGCTGCCGATGACGCTGGCGCCGGCCTGGCTGCAGACGGTGAGCGACGTCAACCCGCTCAAGCACGTCGTCGAAGGGGCTCGCGAGTTCTTCCTCGGCGGCTACGACACCTCGGTCGCGTGGTGGGGTCTCGGGCTGACCGTCGCGCTGGTGGTGTTCGGGTGGGCGTTCGGCGTCCGCCGATTCCGCCGCGAGTCGAGCTGAGGCGTTCATCAACACGGGTGGGGCAACTGGGAAAGGTGGTCCCTCGGAGGGGGGACACGCCGCCTTCCCGTCACACAGTTGTCACTAGTCGGTCCTACCGTCCGGGGTGGATGTCGAGCTGCCCTCGTCGTCCACGGGAGGCCCGGTTGGTGCTGACGAGTTCGTCGACACGGGGGGCCGGCACCCGGCTCCACAGCCGGGGCCCGGCCACCTTCGAGCGGGGGCGTGCCGCGTGCCGCCCCACGGGAGACGCCTCGTGAGCACTCGCCGTACGTACGTCCTCGACACCTCCGTCCTGCTCTCCGACCCCGGTGCGCTGCTGCGCTTCGGCGACTCCGACGTGGTGCTCCCGCTCGTCGTGATCGGAGAACTGGAGGACAAGCGCAACCACCCGGAACTGGGCTGGTTCGCGCGGCAGGCGCTGCGCATCCTCGACGACCTCCGGGTCACGCACGGTCGCCTCGACGCCCCGGTCCCCGTCGGCGACGACGGCGGCACGCTGCACGTCGAGCTGAACCACAGCGACCCGTCGGTGCTGCCGGCCGGCTTCCGCAACGACAGCAACGACAGCCGGATCATGGTCGTCGCGCTGAACCTGCGCAGCGAGGGCCGTGACGTCTGCCTGATCACCAAGGACGTGCCGCTGCGGGTCAAGGCCGCCGCCGTGGGCCTCGACACCGACGAGTACCGGGTGCTCGACGCCGTCGACGCCGGCTGGACCGGCATGGCCGAGATCGGGCTCGAGGACGCCGAGCTCGACGAGCTCTACGACGCCGGTGAGACCTACGTGTCCGCGGCCGCCGAGCTGCCCCCGCACACCGGCCTGGTGCTGCTCTCCTCGCGCGGCTCGGCGCTGGGGCGGGTCACGCCGGACAAGCAGGTGAAGCTGGTCCGCGGCGACCGGGAGGCCTTCGGGCTGCACGGTCGGTCCGCCGAGCAGCGCGTGGCGCTGGACCTGCTGCTCGACCCGGAGATCGGCATCGTCTCCCTCGGTGGGCGGGCCGGCACCGGCAAGTCCGCGCTCGCGCTGTGCGCCGGTCTCGAGTCGGTGATGGAGCGGCGGGCGCACAAGAAGGTCGTCATCTTCCGGCCGCTGTACGCCGTCGGCGGCCAGGAGCTCGGCTACCTGCCCGGCAACGAGGGCGACAAGATGTCGCCGTGGGCCCAGGCGGTCTACGACACCCTCGGCGCGCTGGTCTCGCCGGCCGTCCTCGACGAGATCGCCGACCGTGGGCTGATCGAGGTGCTGCCGCTGACCCACATCCGCGGCCGCTCGCTGCACGACTCGTTCGTGATCGTCGACGAGGCGCAGTCGCTGGAGCGCGGCGTGCTGCTGACCGTGCTCTCGCGCCTGGGCACCGGCTCGCGCGTGGTGCTCACCCACGACGTGGCCCAGCGGGACAACCTGCGCGTCGGCAAGCACGACGGCATCGCCGCGGTCATCGAGACGCTGAAGGGCCACCCGCTGTTCGCGCACGTGACCCTGACCCGCTCGGAGCGCTCGCCGATCGCCGCGCTGGTCACCGAGATGCTGGAGGACCTCCCGCTCTGACGCCGCATTGCGGGTGTTCTTCGACCATTGCGGATGCTGTAGCGCACGCAATGCGGGAAGAGCACCCGCAATGCATGTCACCGTCGCCCGAGGCCACGCTTGATCCGCGCGCCGAGAGCCTCGCGTGTCCGAATGTCGTCCCACGTCCAGCGGACCATCCTCCAGCCCTCGTCCCGGATCAGGTCCTCGCGGCGCTTCTCCTCGAAAACGGCGTCGCCCGCGCTCTGCCCGGGCCGCAGCAACCGGCCGTACTTGATTCGTCCATCGAACTCGCCAACGAGCCGCTGCTCTTCCCACGCGAAGTCGGTGCGACCCAGTGCTCGACCCTGGCTGGTGGTCACCTCGAACTGCAGGGTGGAGGGCGAGAGGCCGAGCTCCGCCAGAACCACCCGGCTCCGGCTCTCCCCGACGCTCTCACTGCGTCTGTCCGCGAACGCGATCACACGAGCCGCATGGCGGCTCCCGCGAGTACCAGCGATGTCGAGCAGTCTCCGCTCCAGCTGCTCCCGAGTGACGAATCGCTCGTACAGCGCGGCGTCGACCGCGACGACCGCTGGTTCGAACGGCAGGCTGCGCGCCAGGTCGAGCGCCGTCCGGGCCGGGTCCGTGACGACCACGCCACCGACGTCGGTCAGTTCGTCGTCGCGGAACCGGGCGACGTGGCATCTGAGCGGCCCAGTCGTCTGGCTGGACGCCGGCGGACGTCGGGTGACGTGCACGCGATCGAGACGGGCGCCCCACACCGGCATTCCAAGAAGGACCGCTGCGGACTGGTGGCTGACGACGGCAGCACGGCGTAGATCCGCGAGAGTGGCTGCGACCAGGAGCGCATGCCGGACCGCGGCAGACGTAGGGAGTTGCCCGTCGAGATAGGCGCCACGTCGGAGGCGGGACCAGCCCTCGAGACGGAGGAGACGCGCGAGCTCGTCGTCCGTCCGGCCGGCGAGCAGCGCGTCACGGCGCAGGACGAGTCGACGCGGGCGTTCCTGCATGCCTTGACCGTGCCGTCGCCAGCAGGGGTTGGGTCACCGCGATGTGGATCGGTGGATGGACGCGAAGCCTGTGGACGCGACCTTCGTCAGACGGCGGGGGAGTGCTCGCCCTCGGGCGCCGGGGTGTCGGCCAGGTCCGCGGGACGGTTGGCCTTCTTGTCGGACGGTCCGCCCGTCGTCCGCGGCGTGCCGGCGAGGCGCAGCAGCGCGACGGTGCCCCAGGCCGCGGCCAGGCACCACGGCAACCGCAGAGCGACCTCCTCGGTCGTCAGGTCACCGCGCAGTCCCATCGCGAGCACGGGCAGGGCCAGCACGAATCCGAGAAGGAGTACGTCCCAGCGCAGCGGGCTCATGCCTCCGTGCCCTCCAGCCGCTCACAGAGCAGCGAAGCCCAGCGGTGCGGGGTGGCGCGGACGCCGTCGAGGACCGCGACCGGCGCGGCGACCCGGTGCAGCACGGCCGCGGGGTCGGCGGACAGGTCGGTGTCCTGCACGATCAGCGCGTCGACGCGGGCCATGCTGTCCAGCCACGGCTCGACGTCCTCGGGCTTGCGGGTGGCCTCGACCACCGCCCAGACGGCGACCGGCGACCAGATCGTCCAGCATCTGCCGCATCCAGTACGCGTCGGCGCGCATCGGGGCGTCGACGGCGACGATCGTGACCGTGCCGGCGTGCGACGCGTCCTGACGACGGGCCATCGCGCCGTCGACCGTGGTGACCCGGCTGCCTTCCGGCGCGAGGCCGGCCAGGTCGCCGCAGGTGGCCCACTGGACGCGGTCGGGGTCGAGGCACAGCGAGGCGGCGATCCGCCGGGCGGCGCGGAGCGTCTCGACGCCCGGGCCCACCACGAACAGGACCTCGCCGGCACCGGTGGGCAGCTCGGGCGCGGCCGGGAGACGCAGACCCAGGGCCCGGGTGAGCGCCGAGTAGAGGCCGTGCCGCTCGACGTCGGTGGGGAAGCTGGCGCCGAGCAGTCGCGTGGGCAGGCCGAGGGCGGCGAGCCGGCTGACGACGTCGCCGGGCACCTGGACCGGCGCGGGCTCGTCGACGACGGGCTTGCTCACGACGGCCGGAGCCGGAGGCTCGACGACCTCGGGCTCGTCGACCTCCATGCCCGGGTTCTCCAGGCGCGCGATCTCCTCCTCGGTCAGCTCCGGGATGTCCGGGCCGGCCATCAGCGGCGCGACGGGGAGGCGGGTGACGGTCGCCAGGGACTGCGTCGGCGGACCGAAGACGGGCGGCAGGGTCGGCGCCTGCTCCTCGACGTCCGGCGTCGCCGGCGCGGCCTCGGCGGCGGGCCGCTTGGGCGGAACGGGCGGGCGGGAGGTCGCCGGCGGGACCGGCGGGCGTCCGCGACCACGCGACGACGGCAGCGGCGGCAGCAGCGAGAGCGGCGGCATCACCGAGGTGGCGTCGAGCGACATCGACATGGGGAGGCCGAAGGGGGCCGGGTCGCTGGCGGTGCGGGCCAGCAGCGGCGCGACCTCCTCGACGAACGACTCGACCTCGGCCTCGATCTCCTCCGCGGCGTCCACGATCTCGGCGACGGCCTCGATCTCGGCCACCTCGATCTCGGCGACCTCCGGGATGTCGACGACGTCAGTGTCAACAGCCTCGACCTCGACCTCGAGCGGCGACCTCGACCTCGATCTCTGCGACCTCGATCTCGGCGACCTCGGGGGTGTCGACGGCGACCTCGGCGACCTCGGCCTCGACGGCGACCTCAACGACCTCGGCCTCGACGGCCTCGACCTCGGCGACCTCGACCTCAGCGGTGTCGACCCGGGGGATCTCGACCCCGAAGATCTCGATCTCAGCGATCTCGATCTCGTCGACCGGGATCTCCGACTCGTCGATCAACGCCTCGAGCACGGGCTCGGCGACGGGCTCGTCGAACGTCTCGACGAGGAGGTCGTCGACCGTCTCCTCGGCGGCTTCCTCCACGGGCTCGGTCACGGTGGGGTGCGCAGGCTCCCCGAGCACGACCTCGGCCCAGATGGGGGCGTCGGTGCGGGCAATCGGCGTCGAGGTCGTCGCCTCGCCCCAGAGCGGCGTCGAGGACGACCCACCCCAGATGTCGATCGCGGGCAGCAGCGCGCTCGGCGCGAACGGCTCGAACACGTACGAGGGGCGAACGGGCTGCACCGGGGTCTGGTACGCCGGGGTCTGGAAGACGGGTGCCTGGTACGTCGGGGCCTGGTACGTCGGGGCCTCGTACACGGGTGCTTCGGCGACGGGCGTCTCGAACATCGACGTCGGCTCCGCGACGGCGGGCGTCTCGACGACGGCGACCGGCTCGGCGAACACGGGCGCCGAGGGCACCGGCTCGACCGCGACGACGTTGTCCGACATCCGCAGCTCCGGCTCGGGCAGCGCGGCCTGCGGGGCGACGCCGTCCAGGACCTTGCGCAGGATGCCGGCGAGGGCCTCGTCCGAGTGGCCCTGGGCCAGGGCGGAGCGGAGCACCTCGGCGATCGCCTCCTCGCGGGAGGAGTCCGGAGCGGATTCGACCTCGGGCTCGGCGACCCAGGTGGGCACCTCCACCGGCTCGAGCTCGGACAAGGAAGGCGGCGCGATGACCTGATCTCCCACCGTTTCCTCCTCCTGGCGCGCCGCACGGGGCCACACCGCTGTGTCTGCTGATCGCGCGGGCGTCGACCGGACCGGTCGGCGCTCGGCTCCGGCGGGGGACTGCACCGCGGCCGACCGGTCCTCGACGTCGCCCAGGGCGTCCTCGACGGCCTGGCGGACGTGGGTGTCGCCGGCGACCATCCGCGCGAGGGCGGCGGTGAACGGCGACGGTGCGCTCGAGGACGGGAGCTCCGGCTCGGGTGCGTCGTCCTCGTCGTCCAGCGCCGCCGTCCAGGGCGCCTTCGCGAAGGTGGCCTTCTGGATGCCGCCGCTCCGCGGGAAGGCGGGGCGGGCGTAGGACGGAGTCTTGGGCTCGGCGGCCGGAGCGCCGAGCAGCCCGGCCAGCTCGCTCACGCGGACGTCGTCGACCGGCGCCTCGGCGGGGGCGCCGGCCGTCCACCCGAGGGAGCGGGAGGCTGCCTGCGTGGCCGGACGAGCGGGCTCGGGGGAACGGACCGCCTCGGCGGCGTAGGCGGCGGCCCCGTTGCGGGCCGGCGCGCTCGTGCGGGCGCGGGCCGACGTGGGGGCAGCGGTGGCGGGGGACGCCGACGCCAACGGCGACGAGCCGAGGTCGTCGTCGCGAGTTCCACGGCCGGGGGCCGGGACGGGCGGGCGGCCGGCGTCGGGAGCGACCTCGGCGACGTAGCGCTCGGTCGCGAAGAACCCGAGCACGCCACCGGACCGCACGCGGCGCACGCCGACGACACGGGCCTGGGGGCCGAACTGCTCGCGCGCCGCGGCGATGGCGTCGTCGCGCGTGGCGGCCTCAACGGATCGCAACGGCACCGCTCACAACTCCCAGCGTCTCGATCTGCGCTGTCCGGGACACCTCGGTGTAGGAGATCACCGGAAGCCGGGGAAGAACCTGTCGCATCAGACGCGCGAGTGCGGCGCGGACCTGGGGCGAACAGACCAGCACGGGGGACAGGCCCGACCGCTCCGCCTCCTCGAGGAGACCGCTGCAGCCGGAGACGAGGGCGTCCACCGCGCCGGCGTCGAGGGCGAGCACGACGCCGGCGTCGCTCTGCCGCACCGACTCCAGGAGCCGCTGCTCGAAGCCGGGCTCGAGGGTGAAGACGTGCAGTCGCTCGTCCGGGGTGACGTAGGGGTGGCTGATCGCCGAGCCCAGCGCCGACCGTGCCGCTTCGACGAGACCGTCGAGGTCGGGGGACGATTTGGCACGCACAGAGAGTGCCTCGAAGATGCGGACCAGGTCCCGGATCGACACACCCTCTTCGAGCAACGCGTGCAACACGCGTTGCACCTCCCCCAGGGTGAGCAGAGTGGGGGTCAATTCCTCGACGACGATGGGGTGCGTGCGGCGGACCATCTCGACGAGGAGCCGCACGTCCTCGCGGCCGAGCAGGTCCGCGGCGTTCTGACGGACGACCTCGGCGAGGTGCGTCGTGATGACCGACGAGCGGTCGACGACGGTGGCGCCGGCCATCTCCGCCTGCCGCTGCAGTTCGACGGGCACCCACTTCGCCGCCAGCCCGAACACCGGCTCGCGGGTGGTCTTGCCGGGGATCCCGTCGAGGTTGTCGCCGATCGCCAGGATGGTGCCGGCGGGCGAGATGCCCTTCGCCGCGGGGACGCCGTTGAGCCAGATGACGTACTGCGAGGCGGGCAGGTCGAGGTTGTCGCGGGTGCGCACCAGCGGGATGACCAGGCCGGTGTCCATGGCGACCTTGCGGCGCAGCGCCTTGACCCGGTCGAGCAGGTCGCCGCCGCGGGAGGGGTCGACGAGGTCGACCAGGTCGAACGCGACCTCGAGCTCGAGCGGGTCGACCCGCATCTTCTCGGCGATCGCCTCGGGGGAGTCCGGCTTGGGCTCGTGCTCCAACGCGGCGGCGGCCGCCTCGGCCTCCTCGTCGACCGGAGCGACCTCGGTCATGCGCGAGGCCATGATCAGGAAGAGCCCACCGATGATGAGGAAGGGCAGCTTCGGCAGGCCCGGGATGAGCATGAGGAAGATCGCGGCGCCGCCGGCGATGCGCACCGGCTGCTTGAAGCGGCCGAGCTGGGCGATCAGGTCGGTGCCCATGTCGCCCTCGGTCGCCGACCGGGTCACGATGATGCCGGTCGCGGTGGAGAGCAGCAGGGCGGGGATCTGGGAGACCAGGCCGTCGCCGACGGTCAGCAGCGAGTAGGTCGAGACGGCGTCGCCGGGCGCCATGCCCAGCTGCATGACGCCGATCGCGAAGCCGCCGATCAGGTTGATCAGCGTGATGATGATGGCCGCGATCGCGTCGCCCTTGACGAACTTCGAGGCACCGTCCATCGAGCCGTAGAAGTCGGCCTCGGCGGTGACCTCGTGCCGCCGGCGCCGAGCCTGGGACTCGTTGATCAGCCCGGCGTTGAGGTCGGCGTCGATGGCCATCTGCTTGCCGGGCATGGCGTCGAGGGTGAAGCGGGCACCGACCTCGGCCACCCGGCCGGCACCGTTGGTGATGACGACGAATTGGATGATCGTCAGGATCACGAAGATCACGAGACCGACGATCAGCGATCCGCCGATGACGAAGTGCCCGAACGCCTCGATGACCTTGCCCGCGTAGCCGTCGGTGAGCACGAGGCGGGTGGAGGAGACGTTCAGGGCCAGCCGGAACAGCGTCGCGACGAGGATCAGCGACGGGAAGACGGCGAAGTCCAGCGGCTTCTTGATCTGCATGGAGACCAGCAGGATCAGCAGCGACGCGGTGATGTTCAGGCCGAGCAGCAGGTCCAGGACGGCGGCCGGCAGCGGCACCACCAGCATGAGGACGATGGCCACCACGCCGACGGGCACGGCCATCTTCCCGAGCCCCTTCACGCGCCCACTCCGGGCAGGCAGGAAGGACGACGGGTCACGTCCTACTCATCGGCAGCCCGGACGACGGCCGGTACCAGCGATCAGGCGGCCGGCGTCAGGGTGCGGCGGCGGCCCGCCTTGGGCAGACCCTCCAGGTCGGGCGGCTCGAAGCCCGGCCGGTGGAAGCCGCCCTTCACCCCGCGCGAGCCGAGGTGCATCACGAAGGCGAGCACCCGGGCGACCGCCGTGAACAGCTGCGCCGGCACCTCCTGGCCGATGTCGCAGGAGGCGTGCAGCGCGCGGGCCAGCGGGATGTCCTGCACCAGGGGGACGCCGGCCTCCTTCGCCTTCTCGCGCAGCTTCGCCGCGACCTCGCCGGCGCCCTTGGCGACGACGCGCGGTGCTCCCTTCGCGGCCTCGTACTTCAGCGCCACGGCGACGTGCACCGGGTTGACCAGCAGCACGTCGGCCTCGGCGACCTCGGCCATCATGCGGTTGCGGGACATCGCGATCGCCACCGAGCGGCGGTGCGCCCTGACGTGCGGGTCACCCTCGGACTGCTTGTGCTCCTGGGTGATCTCGTACTTGCTCATCTTGAGCTTCTTCATCGTCTTCATCCGGACGATCACGTAGTCGGCGACGGCGATGACCAGGCCGGTCACGGCGACGACGCGGAACATCAGGATCGCGGAGTCGGTGAACACCTCGGCCACCGCCGACAGCGACAGCGAGCCGGCGGAGGAGACCAGGGCCTGAGCCCTGTCGCTGGTCATGATGACGACGGTGGCCAGCGCCGCGGTCTTGAGCAGCGCCTTCACGGCCTCCCAGAGGCCCTGGGTGCCGAACATCCGCTTCATGCCGGGGAAGGGGTTGAGCTTCTTCAGGGTCGGCTTCATCGACTTGGTCGCGAAGGTGACCCCGCCCTGCGCGGCCGCGGCGACCGTGCCCACGACCATCATCGCGAGCGCGGTCGGCAGCACCGTCGTCATGAAGGCCATCAGGGCCTGGCCCATGAGCGCCGAGATGGCCGCCGGCTCCGGGTTCTTCGCCACGGACCCGACCTGCACGAACAGGCGCTGGACCTCGTCGAAGCCCTTCTCCACCAGCATCGGCAGCATCACGCTCGCCGCCGCGACGCCCAGCCACGTCCCCAGCTCCTGGGTACGTGGGATCTGCCCCTCCTTGCGCGCCTTCTTCAGGCGCTGGGGAGTCGGCTTCTCTGTCTTCTCACCACCCGGTCCGTCTTTGGCCACCGGTCACCCGCTCTTCATGGCGACCATGGCGCGGACGGCGTGCTCCATGAGCGCGTCCAGCGCGGGCGGCAGCAGGGGGAAGGTCAGACCCAGCATCACCAGCGTGAGCAGGATCTTGACCGGGAACCCGAAGGTGAAGATGTTGAGCGCGGGCGCGGCGCGGCTGAGCAGCGCCAGCGCGACGTCGGCCAGGAGCAGCACCGCGACCATCGGGCCGGCGATCTGCAGGGCGGCCAGGAACATCATCGAGAAGGCCGTGAGCAGCATCGACCCGATCTGGTCGGTGGGCACGTCGCCGCCGACGGGCAGCCCGACGTACGACGTCGCGAAGCCCTTGACGATGAGCAGGTGACCACCGCTGGTGAACAGCAGCGTGGTCGCGAGCAGGTAGTGCAGGCGCCCGATCGACGAGTTCTGGGTCATCGCGAGCGGGTCGTAGGCCGGCTGCAGCGAGAAGCCGCCGGTCAGGTCGATGATGTCGCCGGCCATCTGGACGGCGGTGAACAGCACCTGGACGACGAAGCCCAGCGCCGCCCCGATGATCACCTCGGTGATCGCCGCGACGACGAGGAACCCGGCCGTCGGCTCGGGCAGCGAGGGCGCGATCTGGGTCGACAGCAGCACCGACAGCGCCAGCGCCAGCGCGCCCTTGACCGGCGCCGGGATCACCCTCGAGTTGAACGGCGGCGCCATCAGGACGAACCCGGTGGCCCGCGCCGTCCCCAGGAGGAGTGCCGCCAGCGTGACAGCCGGGACCGAGAGGTCCATCGGCCTCAGGTCCGGTCGAGCAGCCGCGGGAGCTGGTCGAACAGGCTCTGGGTGAAGCTGACCAGCTCGGCCAGTACCCAGTTCCCGGTGACCAGCAGTGCGATGGCGACGGCGATCATCTTCGGCACGAAGGAGAGCGTCGGCTCCTGGATCTGGGTCGCCGCCTGGAACAGCGAGATCGCGAAACCGACCAGCAGGGCGGTCAGCAGCACGGGGGCGGCGACCTTCGCGGCGACCATCATGGTCTGGGCCGCGATCTCGGTGACGTCAGCGTCGCTCACGGCTAGACCACTCCCCCCGTAGGAACCGACGAGGGCTGTGGTGATCAGCGCCCAGCCGTCGACGACGACGAAGAGCAGCAGCTTGAACGGCAGCGACACGATGGTCGGCGGGACCATCATCATGCCCATCGCCATGAGCGCGGCGCTGACCAGCATGTCCAGCACCAGGAACGGGATGAAGACGACCAGCCCGATGATGAACGCGCTCTTGAGCTCCGACAGCACGAACGCCGGGATGAGGGTGGTCATGCTGACCTCCTCGGCCGAGGCCGGGGCCTCCTCGCCGGAGAGCCCGATCATCAGCTGCAGCTCGTCCTCGCGGGTGTTGTCGAGCAGGAAGCCGCGCAGCGGGACGACGCCGGCGTCGTAGGCCTGGGAGACGGTCATGGTGCCGTCCATGTAGGGCTGGACGGCGACGTCGTTGATGTCCGAGAACACCGGGCCCATCACGAACAGGGTCAGGAACAGCGCGAGGCCGGTGAGCACCTGGTTCGGCGGGGACATCGGCAGCCCGAGGGCGTTCCGGGTCAGCGCCAGGACGACGATGATCTTGGTGAACGAGGTGGCGAGCAGCAGGACCGACGGCGCGATCGAGAGCACCGTGATCGCGAGGATCAGGGTGATCGAGCTGCTCGGCGAGCCGTCGCCGATGGAGATGTCGACGTTGCCGTCGCCCGGGACCGCGGGCACGGCCGGGGCGACCGGAGCGGTGGGGTCGACCGGGTCGCCCGGCGCGGCCGAGGCGGGGCCGGCGAGCAGGAACGCGGCGACCGTGCACAGCACGGCGAGCAGCAGCACCAGCGCCACCCGCGCCCGCATGCTCCCCGGGCGCGCCAGTGCGCGCACGGACGCCGTCATGACTTGCGGACCGTCCGCTCGCGCAGCTGGTGGACGAACGTCCCCCACCCGTCGCGGTCGAACACCGAACCGGCGAGGGCGCCGGAGGAAGAGGCAGAGCGCGCGGCCAGCGCCGGCGTCCCGATGGCGACGGGCTCGGCGACGGCGGAGTGCGCACCGACCCGCGCCACCCGGCGCTCGCGGAGGGACTGCTCGACGGCCTCGGGGTCGACCTCCGCGAGCAGGGTGACCTGCTCCTCGGTGGCGCCGACGACGAGGACGAGGTCGGCCACGCGGACGACGTTGACCGTGCTCGAGCGGCCCATGCGCTGCCGGGCGACGACCTCGATGACGCCGTTGCCCTGGCCGAGCCCGCGCTTCTTGGCCAGGCGCGCGGCGTAGAACAGCACCAGCGCGACGAAGCCCAGCGAGAGGATCAGCCGGATGATCATCCATGTCATGCGCCGACGGCTCCGAGCTCAGCAGCGTCGGTCACGATCTCGCTGATCCGCAGGCCGAAGTCCTCGTCGACCACGACGACCTCGCCGCGGGCGATCAGGGTGCCGTTGACCAGCAGGTCGGCCGGCGCACTGGCGGCACGGTCGAGCTCGACCACCTCGCCGGGGTGCAGCGAGAGCAGTTCCTGCACGGTCATGCGGGTGCGGCCGATCTCGACCGTGACCTCCATGGCGACGTGCCGGAGCAGGTCCAGGCTGCCGCGCTGGCCGCGGCTGTTGGGCAGGGTCACCTGCAGCGCGAAGGTCGCCTGGTGCTCGCCGTCGGCCAGGAGCGGGACGGCCACGAACATGCCCTTGTCCCGCAGCCCGTCGAGGGCCGCGACCGGCTCCTCCACGCGCTCCGAGGCGATGCGGACCCGGCCGAGGGTGGCGGCCGCGGCCTCGAGCGCGGGACGCAGCGCCGAGGCGACGTCCATCTGACCGACCGGGGAGTTCTCGAGCGCGTCGACGACGTCGGCGGACACCACGAGGACGACGTCGCCGCTGACCTCGCCGGACAGCCCGGCCGAGACGGCCGAGGCCGCCGACGGGGGGAGCGGGACGCGGTCCGGGTCGCTCACGGGCGTGCCGGGGACCAGCGCCACGGTGGCGGGCACCAGGGCGGCGGCCGCGCGGGCGGCTGCCACGACGACCGCCGAGACGGTCTGCGAGTCCTGGGACGAGTCGGTGCGGGCGCTGGTCATGCGATGTCCTTCGCTGCTGCGGCGTTCGGGGTGGGGACGATGGCGGCGGCCAGTCGGCGACGGTGGTTGCTGGCGATCGCGTAGGCGAACGTCACGTCGTTGGTGGTGACCTCGAGCGGCGCGTCCGGCGGATGCCGCAGGAGGAGGACGTCACCGACGGCGAGCGAGAGCAGGTCGGCGGACGAGACGGTCAGCGGAGCGAACCGGACGGAGACGTCGACCGGGACGAGGTTCAGTCGCTCGGTCAGCGCCTCGGTGGCGCGCTGGCGCTTCCGGAGGGCCGACTCGGACAGCTGCGGCGAGGCGGCGTTGTTCAGCGACTGCGCGAACGACGAGAACGGCAGGACCAGCGTCGCCTCGCCCTCGCGGGATCCCACGGCCATGGAGAACGTCGACACCATGACCGTGTCGGACCCCGACGCCGCCTGGGCCAGCTGCGGGTTGTACTCGTGGCCGAGCAGGGCGGGCTGGATCTCGGTGATCGGCGCGATGGAGGCCGCGAACTCGTCGAACACCCGGCTGACCAGGTGGTCGGTGATGGTGGTCTCCATCGCCGTCATCGGCCGGCTGGGCTGCTCGGCCATGCCCGAGCCGCCGAGCATGTGGTCGACGATCGCCATGGCGATGTCCAGCGGGTAGGCGAGCAGACCCTTGCCGGCCAGCGGCTCGAGGCTGAACGTCGACAGGAACATCGGGTTGTCGAGCGTGTCGACGTAGTCGTCGTAGGAGAACTGCTCGATGCCGAGCAGCTCCAGGCGGGCACCGGCACGCAGGAACGTCGTGAGCAGCGTCGTCGCCTGCCGGGCGAAGGACTCCTGCGCGATCTGCATGACGCGGACGTGCTCGCGGGAGAGCTTGGTCGGCCGGCGGAAGTCGTAGGTCCGCGTCTCGCCGCGGCGGCTGCGCTTCCCGGGGGCCGGCGCCGCGGCGGCTGCGGCCGCTGCCGCGGCCCGTGCGGCCGCCGGAGGGACCGGAGCCGGAGCGGCGGGGGGCGCGTCGGCCGGGGACTCGTCGGCGGAGGGCGCGTCGGCCGGGGGAGCGGCCTCGGCGGCGGCCTCGGTCGGCTGGTCCGCGGGTGACGCTGCCGGGATCTGCGGATCCTGCCCGTCGGGGGCCGGTCCAGTCTCGGGTGCGGTCACGTCTCACCTCATCGGCGGACGCGACCTCCACCCTGACCGGCGACGACGGGGGCGCGCTGACGGTCGAGAAGGGTGTGACGGATGGGTGCGGAGTGACCACGGGGGTGGTCCGGGATCCCCGGACCACCCCCGTCGCCGACGCCTACTGCGTGACGTACTCGGTGTAGTAGATCGCCAACACCAGCGGAACCTCTTCCTCGGTGTAGGCCTCGATGATCCGCTCCTCGAGCGCCTCCTTGAGGGCGTCCCGCGCGGCGGTCACGTCCTGGGGCTTGGCCTGCGAGAACGTCGAGATGATCAGATCGGTGGCCTTCGAGCCGTCGAGTCCGCCGCCACCGTGGCCGCCGGCGGCGCCGTCCTCGGTCAGCTCGAGCGACACCCCGATCTTCAGGTAGCCGCCACCGGCCAGGTTGACCGCGACCGGCTCGAGGGCCAGGAAGGTGCCGCTGGACACCGGCTCCTCGGCCTGCGCCTCCTCGGAGCCGGAGAACACGAAGAAGTACGCGCCCGCGGCGGCGGCCAGGAGGACGACGACGAGCGCCAGCACGAGCTTCTTCTTGCCCCCGCCCTTCTCCTCGGCCGCGTCGTCGGTCGCTTCGGGCTTCTCTTTGCTCATGGCGTTGCTCCCTGCCGGCTGGCGGCGTCGAGGCCCGGCAGGAGGGCGTTGGCCTCTGCCGATGCGGTGGACAGGACGACGATGTCGACCCGGCGGTTGACGGTGATGGCGTTCGGGTCGGTCTCGGGCACCAGCGGTCGCGTGGACGAGTAGCCGTTCGCCGACATGCGCTCCTGCGGGATGCCGTCGCCGGCGAGGTACCGGACGACGGTCGTCGCGCGGAAGGCCGACAGCTCCCAGTTCGACGGCCACGGTCCGCCGGCGGTGACCGGCAGGTGGTTGGCGTGCCCTTCGACGGCGAGCTGGTTCGGCACCTCGCGCAAGGTGGGTGCGATCGCGTCGAGGATGACCGCGCCCTCGGGGCGCAGGTCGGCCCGTTCGGCGTCGAAGAGCACCTGGTCGGCGACGATGTGCGCGACCAGGCCGCGTTCGTCGATCTCGAAGCGCGCGGCGCCGGAGTAGCCGGCGGCGTCGAGCGCCGCCTGGATCTTGCGGCGCACCTCGTCGAGGTTGTCGTACGCGCCCTGCGCCTCGACGGCGACGCGCGCGGCGCGCTCGACGGCGGCCTGCTCGGCGGCCGCGTCGACCTCCTCGCGGGACGCCTCCTGGCCCGGCGCGATGCCGGCGGCGACGTCGACCGCCGAGGGCAGCGCGTCGAGCACCGACCCTTCGGGTGTGACGCCGGGAAGCGCGGTGATCGGCGCGCCGAAGCTGGCGGAGAGGCCGGCCGAGAGCGCGGCGAACTTGGCCTTGTCCACCTGGCTGATGGCGAACAGCACGATGAACAGACACATGAGCAGGGTGACCATGTCCGCGTAGGACACCAGCCACCGCTCGTGGTTCTCGTGCTCTTCTTCCTCGTGCTTCTTGGCCCTGCCGCGCCCCGGATGGGGCTTGGAACTCATGCCGCCTCCCGCTGGACCTCGCTCGGGGGCACGAGGGACGTCAGCTTCTGGCGGACCGCGCGCGGGCTGGTGCCGGCCTGGATCTCGGTGATGCCCTCGACGAGCAGCTCCATCTGGGCGGCCTGCAGCTCGCTGATGCGCGTGATCTTGGCGCCCATCGGCAGCCAGAACAGGTTGGCCGAGAGCACGCCCCAGAGCGTCGCGACGAACGCGCCGGCGATCAGCGGGCCGAGCGACTCGGGCTTGTCGAGGTTCTCCAGCACGTGGATGAGACCGACGACGGTGCCGATGATGCCGACGGTGGGGGCGTAGCCGCCCATCGCGGTGAAGAACTTGGCGCCGACCTTGTCCTCGGCCTTCTTGGCCGAGATCTCGCCCTCGAGGACGGCGCGCAGCTCCTCGGGGTCGGTGCCGTCGATGCCCATCTGGAGACCGCGCTTGAGGAACGGGTCGTCGATGTTCTTGACCTGCGCCTCCAGCGCGAGCAGGCCCTCCTTACGGGCCTTCTCGGCGAGGCTGACCAGGGTGGCGATGCGGTCGGAGACCGGCGGCACCTTGATGGGCAGCAGGGCCTGCTTGAACCAGCCGCCGACCTTCTTGACGTCGGACATCGCGGATCCGGCGATCGCCGCACCGAACGTGCCACCGAAGACGAGCACCATCGCCGGCAGCAGCACGATGGCCATGGGGCTGGAGCCCTCCATGATCATCATGAAGAGCAGTGAGGCGACCGCCAGGACGATGCCGATCAGAGTGGCCGGATCCATGGGTCAGCGCTCCTCTCGGCTCGGGAACGGAACGACCGAGGAGGGGCCGGCAGCGTCGGCGTCGTGGACGGCCGGGCGGTACTCGCCGCGGTCCATCTCGTAGGACGTCGCGAGGATCCCCGCGCGGTACTCGCGGATCTCCTGCAGCATCTCCTCGACGGTCTCCTTCACGACGTACTTGGTGCCGTCGACGAGGAACGCGACGGTGTCCGGGTGCGCCTCGACCCGCTCGATCAGGTCGGGGTTGAGCGCGAACTGCTCACCGTTCAGGCGCGTCACACGGATCACGGGTCGGTCCTCTGGGTCGGGGGAGCCCTGATCGGGCAAGTACGGCATCGGTGGGAGGGTGGGGGAGGGCACTGTTCTCATCGGCTCACCAGGGGGTTCCCTTGAGCCGAACGGGCTGCGCCAGGCGTCACCCGGCCCGGTCACCCCGCGGGTGACCGGGCCGGGTCACGGCCTCCCTCCAGGGGAGGAGGGAGGCCCGCTATCAGCGCTTGAGGTTGACGAGGTCCTGCAGGAGCTCGTCGGAGGTGGTGATGACGCGGCTGTTCGCCTGGAAGCCGCGCTGGGCGACGATCAGACCGGTGAACTCCTCCGCCAGGTCGACGTTGGACATCTCCAGCGCGCCGGAGTTGAGGACACCGCGGCCACCGACCCCAGCCACGCCGACGTTCGCGACGCCGGAGTTGTCGCCGACGCGGAACGACGAGCTGCCGGCCTTCTCCAGGCCGCCGGGGTTGTTGAACGAGGCGAGGGCGAGCTTGCCGATCGGCTGGCGCAGGCCGTTGGAGTAGACGCCCATGATCGTGCCGTCGTTGCCGAGCTGGAACGACTGCAGGGAGCCGAGGGCGTAGCCGTTCTGGTCCGGCGCGGCGACGGTGTTCGCGCCGCCGAACTGGCTCATGCCCGACAGGTCGATGGTGATCGCCCCGGTCCAGCTCGGGTAGGTGGCCACCGGCGGGGTGAACGACGGCAGGGTGCCCGGGGCTGCCGGGGTGGTCAGCGCGCCGGCCGCGTCGAACACGACCGAGGCGTTGTTGACCAGGACGGTGCCGTCCTCGTGGACGACGTCGAGCTCCCACGTGTTGGCGGCGGCCAGCTTGGTGAAGTTGTAGAACACCTTCTGGGCCTTGCCCTGGCTGTCGTACATCGTGATGCCGGTCTGGACCGACTCGCCGGTGGCCGTGGTGGCGGGCAGGTTGCCCTCGACGACGCCGCTGGTGGTCTGCAGGGGGGCGACGATCTGGCCGTAGGGGACCGAGAGGTCGCTGACCGGGCCGTTGGGGTTGATGACGCCGGCGGTGTCGGCCATCCAGCCCTGCAGGACCGAGCCGTCGGGCGTGACCAGGCGGCCGGTGCCGTCGAAGTCGAACGAGCCCGCCCGGGTGTAGAGCTGCTCGGTGCCGGAGCGGGTGACGAAGAAGCCGTCGCCCTCGATCATGAAGTCCGTCGACCGGCCGGTGGACTGGGTCGCGCCCTGGGTCCAGTTGGTCGTGATGGCCGCGACCTTGACGCCGAGGCCGACCTGCGCCGGGTTTGTGCCTCCACGGTCCGCGGCCGGCGCGCCACCGGCGCGGATGACCTGGGAGAGCGCGTCCTGGAAGACGGTGGTGCTGCTCTTGAAGCCGACGGTGTTGACGTTGGCGATGTTGTTGCCGGTGACGTCCATCTTCGTCTGGTGCGCCCGGAGGCCGGAGATGGCGGAGAACATGGAACGAAGCACGGGAAGAGCTCCTCAGTCGGTGGGAGTACGCGGGAAGGGCGCGCTGGAGTCAGGAGGCGGACGTGTTGGTGGCGATCTCGGTGATGCGGCCGACCTGGACCTCGACCCCGCCGATGACGGCGATGGCCTCACTGGCCTGGCTGGCGAGCCGGACCGAGGTGACCGTGCCGGTCACCGAGGCCCCGGTGGTGTCGGTGTAGGTGGCCCTGCGCCCGACGAGGGCGCCGGCGGTGGCCGACTCCTGCAGGACGAGCATCGAGGCGTTCTGGTTGACCAGCTGCTCGAGCTTCTCCACCTGGGAGAACGCGGCGGTCTGCGCCATCATCTGGGTGGTGTCGGCGGGGTTGGACGGGTCCTGGTAGCGCATCTGGGCGACCAGGAGCTTGAGGAACGTGTCCTTGCCCATCTGGTCGGGGCGGTCGACCGTCGAGGAAGCCCCGGGGGTGTACGTCGTCCCCGTGGTTCCGGTCACCGGACTGGTCATCGGTCGCTCTCCTTCTCAGACACGCACGTCCACGCCGGACGACGTGGCTCCGCGGGTCGGCGGCGTCGGTCCGCCTGTGGTATCGGCAGTCCCCAGCCACGGTCGTGACCGGTTGTCGCTGCGGCCCTGGCCACCGCGGTCCCCGAAGCCCTGCTGCCGGTCGGCGTACTGCGCCGAGCGGTCGGAGAACTGGGAGCCGCCGGTGTCGCGGTCGACCGCGGCGCTCGTCACGCTGAGACCGGCCTGCTCGAGGTCGCGGCGGAGATCGGGCAGGGCGTCGAGCAGGGCGGCGCGGCCGTGCTCGTGGGCGCCCCGCAGCGTCAGGTCCAGCGACCCCTTGCTCACGGTCACCTGGACCTCGACCGGGCCGAGGGTCTCGGGGGTGAGCACCAGGGTCATGGTGTGCGAGCCGTCGGCCGCCCCCCGCAGCACGGCCACCTGGCGGGCGACCTGCGCTCCGACGGGCTGGGCCGCGCCGGAGCCGGTCGCGCCGTCGACGGCCGCGGTCGGTGCCGCCGCCGTCGTCGACACGACCGGAGCGGTTCCGGCGACCGGTGCCAGAGCAGGCGCCGGCATGTCCGCGGTGTCCGCGGCCGGCACGGCAGCCGGCTGCTGGGCCGGGGTGCCGGTGCCGTCGGGGGTGGCCTCGTCCTGCGTCGCGCCGCCGGAGGCGGGCGCGGGGACGGCGGTCTCGGTGTCCGTGGCCGCGGGTGCGACGTCGGGAGCGGTCGAGCTCGACGAGGTCGCGGTGTCCGTCGGTGCGACGGCGGTGGCGGTCGGGGCCGTCGGGTCGTCACAGCGGCCACGGCGGCTCCACGACGACGGTCAGCCCGGCGAGGGCAGCGGCGTCGTCGGCAGCGCCGGGCGGAGCTGCGGCCGGGACGACCACCGAGGGCTGGGCGGAGACGGGTGCGACCGCGTCGACCGGGACGTCCGGGCCGGCCGGCATGCCTGCGGAGACGGTCGGTGCGACCGCAGCGGGCTGCGCCCCCGCCGTGGCTGTCGCGTCGACGGCCGGGGCGACCCCGGCGTCGACCGACGGCACTCCGGAGGCGATACCGGTGACCGGAACGCCGGCGACCGCGGCGGGAGCCGGCTCAGCAGTGGTCTCGGTGGTCGGCGCGACGGCGGTCGGCTGGGCCGCGGTCGCCGCACCTGTCAGCAGGGCCCAGAGGGCTGCCGGCAGACCCGCCCGGCCCGGAGCGGCGTCGGTGGGGGCCGGCTCCTCGGCGGTCGTGGCGTCGTCCGTCGCGTCCTCGGTGTCCGTCGTCGGCTCGTCGGAGGCCGCGGCGCGGCCTGCTGCCCGCTCGACGGCGTCCGCGGCGTGGTCGGCGGCCCGCTCGGTCTGCTCCGCGGCACGGTCGGTGGCCCGCTCGAGGCGCTCCGCCGCCCGGCCGGCGGCAGCCGCGGCCTTCTCGGTGGCCCGGTCGATGCGGTCGGACGCCCGCTCCTGGGGATCGCGGCGGTTGGTCCGCTGCTCGGCGGCCGACGGACCGGCGGGCTCGCGCCCCGAGGACAGGATGCCGTCGAGGGCCGAGGCGAACCCGGCCGCTCCGGCGGGATCGGGACGGTCCTGGGCGCGGCCCGGACGGGCCGCCTGGGGCAGCGGCGTCACAGGAGCGGTCATCGATAGGCCTCCGCCTTCGTCATCACGGCACGCACGTAGTTCTGGGTCTCGGCAAAGGGCGGGATCCCGCCGTAGCGGCTGACCGTCCCCGGGCCCGCGTTGTAGGCGGCGAGGGCCAGCTCGGTGGAGCCGAACTGCTGGGTCAGGCTGCTGAGGTAGCGCGCGGCGCCGTCGATCGACGACGACGGGTCGAGCGGGTTCACCCCGAGGCCGGCGGCCGTCGCGGGCATGAACTGCATGAGGCCCTGGGCGCCGGCCGGCGAGACCGCCTGCGAGTTGAAGTTCGACTCCTGCGACGCCATGGCCGCCAGCAGCGACGCGTCCACCCCGTGCCGACTCGCGGCCCGGCTGAACAGGTCGGCATAGGGCACCCCGGCCAGGGCGGACCCGCTGGTGCTTCTCGTCGCGGACAGCGTCTGCTCGGGGAGGACCCGGCGGATGACCGTCGGGTTGCCGACGTCCTGCACCTTCACCGACTCACCGGGCTGCGGCGCGGCGATCATCTTGCCGTTGCCGATGTAGATGCCCACGTGGTCGATCCCCGCGCGGCCCGACGAGTAGTCGAAGAAGACCAGGTCCCCGGGCCGGGCGTCGGCCAGCGAGGCGACCGCGCGGCCGGCCGTGGCCTGCTGCGAGGACACCCGCGGCAGGTCGATGCCGAGGTTGCCGAAGACGAGCTGGGTGAAGCCGGAGCAGTCCAGCCCCTTGCTCGGGTCGGTGCCGCCCCACAGGTAGGGCACGCCGATGTACTTCTGGGCCTCGGAGACGACGGCGGTCTCCGAGGCGGTGCCGGCCGATGCACCCCACCCCGTGTCGGTGCCGCTGGTGCCGTCCAGTCCCGCGGCGGACGCGGCCGACGCCCACTTCGAGGACGACGTCGTGCGCGCCGGGTTGATGATGAAGCGCGCCTGGATCTCGGCGATCCGGGTCTGCACCTGGCTCACTCCGTCCACGGCACCTCCTCGGCGGCGAGGTCTTCCACGGCCTTCCGGCCGGCGCGCCCCGTGACGAGGTCGTCGGCCGCGCGCTCCTCGGCGGCCGCCTCGGCGGTGGCCAGCACCTGCTGGTGGCGCTCCTTGAGTCGCTCCATGCCCTTGGTGCGCTGGGCGGCGGCGGTCCACTGCTCGCGGACCAGCTCGGCCTGCTCGGCCGAGGCGGTGGCCAGCGCGCGGGCAGCGGAGGCGTCGGTGGCCGCGGTCCGCAGCAGCGTCATGGCCATGACGAAGTCGGTGGACCGCAGCGAGCGGGGGAGCTGGGACGTGGCCAGGGCCGTCTCGTAGTCGCCGGCGCGGCGGTCGGCGTCGGCGGCGGCCTGCGCGGCCTGCGCCGCGGCCACCGCGGCGGCGCGCTCCTGCGTGCGGCGCAGCTCCAGGACCGGCTGCAGCTTGAAGGCAGCCCTTTTCATCGCTTCCCCCGCGAGTCCGCAGGGTGGTCGCCCGCCCATGCGCGACCGTGCTCAAGGACGGTCACGATCGCACGATCCGCTGCATCCACGCCCACGCCTCGGGCGCCGGCGTCGACTCACCCATGGGCTGCTGCAGGAACGCCTCGATCGCCGGGGCCAGCTCGCGGGCGCGGTCGACCAGGGCATCGCTGCCGGTCTGGTAGGCGCCGATCTCGATGAGCTCCTTGACGTCGCGCAGGGCACCCATGAGCCGGCGCACCTCGCGGGCGTCGGCCATCTGGGCCGGCGGCACGACCGCCGTCGCGACGCGGGAGATCGACTCGAGCACGTCGATGGCCGGGAAGTGGCCGACCGTCGCGAGCTTGCGGGTCAGCACGATGTGCCCGTCGAGGATCGACCGGGCGGTGTCGGCGATCGGCTCGTTGTGGTCGTCGCCCTCGACCAGCACGGTGTACAGCCCGGTGATCGACCCGGTCGAACCCGTGCCGGCCTTCTCCAGCAGCTGCGGCATCATCGCGAAGACGCTCGGCGGGTACCCGCGGGTGGCCGGCGGCTCGCCCGCCGAGAGGCCGACCTCGCGCTGCGCCATGGCGGTGCGGGTGATCGAGTCCATGAGCAGCAGCACGTCGCGCCCCTGGTCGCGGAACGCCTCGGCGATCCGCGTGGCCACGAAGGCGGCCTTCAGCCGCACCAGCGGCGGCTCGTCCGAGGTGGCGACGACGACGACCGTGCGGGCCATGCCCTCGGCGCCGAGGTTCTCCTCGAGGAACTCGCGCACCTCGCGGCCACGCTCGCCGATCAGGCCGATGACGCGCACGTCGGCGTCGGTGCCGCGGGTGATCTGCGCGAGCAGGCTGGACTTGCCGACGCCGGAGCCGGCGAAGATGCCGAGGCGCTGTCCCTTGCCGCAGGGCACCAGGGTGTCCAGCGCGCGGACGCCGAAGGTCAGCGGCTCCTCGACGCGGGTGCGCGAGAGGGCGTGGGGGGTCTCGCTGGCCAGGTCCACGTAGGACACCCGCGAGCCCAGCGGCGGGCCGCCGTCGACCGGCCGGCCGAGGCCGTCGAGGACCCGGCCGAGCAGGGCGTCACCCACGGGGACCTGCAGCGGCATGCCGGTCGCGCGCACGGGCGCGCCGGCGTGCACGCCGCCGAGGGTGCCCAGGGGCATGCAGGTCAGCCGCTCGCGACCGACGGCGACGACCTCCGCCAGCAGCCCGCGGTCACCGGGGTTGACCTCCACGAGGTCGCCGACGGCGGCCGAGATGCCGTCGACGGACAGGGTCAGGCCCATGGCGCCGGTGACCGAGCCCGTGACCTCGGGCCGGGCCGCGGCACGCGCGCGGGTGAGCAGAGCAGGGGGGAACGTCACGCTTCCCCCTCGCCGGCGTAGGACGCGCTCCTGACCGACGGCGCCGTCGCCTCGTGCGCGGTCATGCGCTGAGGACCTTCTGGACGCGCTCGAGCGCGGCCATGAGCTGGGCGTCGATGCGCCGGGGACCGGTCTCGGCCACGGCGCCGGCGCGCTCGACCGACGGGTCGGGAACGATGCGGACGCTGTCCGGCAGGTCGGCGAGGGCGTCCTCGGGGATCTCGCCGAGGTCGTCGGGATGCACCCGGACGACGGCCGGCGCGTCGGCCGGGCAGAGGGTGAGCGCCCGGCGCACCGCGTCGAGGACGGGGGAGTCGGCGAGGGCGAGCTCGCGGCCGAGCAGGTCCTCCAGCAGCGTGAGCACCGTCCCGACGATGGTCTCGCGGATCTCGTCGGCGACCGGCACGGCGGACTCGTCGAGGCGCTGGGCCGCGGTGGTCATCGCG
Organism: uncultured Actinomycetota bacterium; assembly: GCA_963784165.1. Classification (GTDB taxonomy): domain Bacteria; phylum Actinomycetota; class Actinomycetes; order Mycobacteriales; family Geodermatophilaceae; genus Blastococcus_B. Next base: position 404,547 of record CAWAQI010000019.1, on the reverse strand, counting down.
GCGGTCGCCGACGCCAGCCGGCGCTCCCAGCGCGCCTGGACCTCGGCCATCCGCTCGGTGGCGGCGCGCTCGGCTTCGGCGACCACGGAGTCCGCGGCCACCAGCCCGTCGGCGTGACCGGCGGCGAAGCCCTCCGCGTGCGCCTGCTCGCGGAGCCGGGCGAGCTCGTCGGCGTAGACGTCGCCGAGCCGGAACGACGGCCCGCCGCCGTTGACCGGCTGGTCCTCGGCCCGCCGGATGGAGGACCGCCGTTCCACGGGGGAGGGCTCGTACTGCTGCTGCGTCGACGGCTGCTCCCGCCAGGCGGCCAGGGCGGGGGAGCCGGCGCGCAGCAGCACGCCCTCACGCGACGAACTCATCGTCGCCTCCGCGCGAGATGGTCAGGACGCCCTGCTCCTCCAGCGTGCGGATGACGCCGACGACCTTGGCCTGCGCCTCCTCGACCGTGCGGGTGCGGACCGGGCCGAGCAGCTCGATCTCCTCGGTGAGGTTCTCGGCGGCGCGCTCGGACAGGTTCCGGACGACCTTGTCGCGGACGTCGGGACGGACGCCCTTGAGCGCGGTCGCCAGGTCGTTGGCCTCGACCTCGCGGAGCACGAGCTGCAGGGAGCGGTCGTCGATGGTGACGATGTCCTCGAAGACGAACATCTGCGAGCGGACCTGCTCGGCGAGCTCGGGGTCGCTGTTGTCCAGCCACTCGAGGATCGAGCGCTCGGTGGGCCGCGGCGAGCGGTTGATGATCTCGACCAGGGCCTCGACGCCACCGGCGGTGCTCATGTCCTGGTGCGCCAGGATCGAACCCATCCGACGGCCCAGCTCCTCCTCGACGAGGCGGACCATCTCGGGCGACGTGCGGTCCATGGTGGCGATCCGGTGCGCGACCTCGGCCTGCTGCTCGGGCACGAAGCCGGACAGCACCTCGGCCGACTGCGCCGGGCTCAGGTGCGCCAGCACCAGGGCGATGATCTGGGCGTGCTCGTCCTTGAGGAACGTGACGAGCTGGCGGACGTCGACGTTGCGCAGGGTCGCGAACGGGACCTCGGTGTAGACGACGTTGAGCCGGGACAGGATGCCCTCGGCCTTGTCGTCGCCGAGACCGGCGGCGAGGATCTCGCGGGCGAACTCGACACCGCCACGGCCGACGAACCGCTGCGCGGTCATGAGGCCGTGGAACTCCTCCATGACCAGGTCGACGTCGTCCGGCTCGACCGATCCGAGGCGCATGAGCTCGCGGGTGAGCGACTCGACCTCGCGCGGCCGGAGCTTGGAGAGCAGGACGCCGGCCTCCTCCTTCGACATCTGGGCGAGGAAGACCGCCGCCTTGCGCAGTCCCGGCAGCTCCTCGCGCGCCTGCTCGGCCGGAAGGGCCGCGGCTCCGCCGAGGCCGACCAGCTGCTCCACAGAAGCGATGCTCATGACTTGTTCTCGCTCAACCAGCCGCGCAGCATGGCCGCCACTTCATCCGGACGTTCGCTGACCATGGTGGAGATCTCGCCCCGCACCTTCTGGCGTTCGGCGGCCTCGAGCTCCATGGCCGCCGTGTCGATCTTGGGTCGGGCCTCCTCGCGGACGCTCTGGACGCGGAGGCGCTCGAGCTCGGCGAGCATGTCGTCGCTGAGCTCCAGCGGCTCGTAGTCCTCCTCGACGTCGCCGCGGCGCCGCGAGCGCAGCCAGACGAGGAGCACGACGAGGGCGATGCCGGCCGCGATGCCGCCGGTGCGGACCATCGACCACATCTCTTCGGCCGCCTCGGCCTCGCGGGCGGCCTCCATGTCGGCCGCGGCCGCGTCGGCTGCCGTCGTGTCGAACGGCATCGCGGCGACGGTGATCTCGTCCCCGCGGGCCTCGTCCATGCCGACAGCGGTGCCGACGAGGTCGCGCAGCTCCTGCTGGTTCAGGTTGCCGGCCACGGCCTCGTCCATGACGACCGAGACGGTCAGCCGGTTGATGGTGCCCGGTGCGCTCTGCTCGACCGTCGTCGTGGTGTCGATGGGGTTGTTCGTGGTCGTCGACTCCTTGTCGTACGTGGAGTCGCCGCCGGCGGCCGCCCCGGCGTCGGGCATGTTCTCGGGGCCCAGGACGCCGCCGACCGGGGTACCGGAGCCGTTGTAGCTCTCGGTCGTGTTGCTCTCCGACGCCGGCGGCGTGCCCTCGGTGTAGCTGTGCGTCTCCGACGTCGACTGGCGCTGGTCGAGGTCGACGTCCGCGCGCACCGAGACGACGGCGCGTCCCGGGCCCAGGACCCGGTCGAGGATCGTCTGCGCGTTCTCCGCCAGGCGGTTCTCGGTGTCCTGCTCCACCTGCGAGCGGGCGTCGCCGGCCGCGGCGGTCTGCCCGGTCCCTGCCGCCGAGAGCACCTGTCCCGAGGAGTCGGTGACCGTGACCTGCTCGGGCTCCATGTCCTGGACGCTGGAGGAGACCAGGTTGGTGACCGCCTGGATCTGCTCGCCGCTCAGGTTGGTGCCGGCGGCCAGGTCGAGCAGCACCGACGCGGTGGGCTCGGACTGCTCGGTCACGAAGACCTCGTCCTCGGGCAGCGCCACGTGGACGACGGCCTGCTGGACGCCGTCGAGCGCCTCGAGGGTCTTGGAGAGCTCACCCTCGAGCGCCCGCTGGTAGGAGACCTGCTGCTGGAACTCGCTGGTGGTGATGCCCTGCTCGTCGAGCAGCGCGTACCCGGTCTCCTGACCGGCCGGCAGGCCCTTGCCGCTCATGGACAGGCGCAGGTCGTAGACCGCGTCCTTGGCGACCATGATCGTCGTGCCGCCGTCGGTGAGCTCGTAGGTGACGCCGGAGGCGTTGAGCTCGTCGACGATGGCGGAGGCGTCGGTGGCGGCGAGGTTCGAGAACAGCGGCGCCTGGGTCGGCGTGGTGATCCAGCTGTAGAAGTAGAACCCGCCGAGGAGCAGCCCGGTGGCCAGGAGACCGATGACGATCTTCTGCCCCAGGCTGATCGAGGCGAACGTGGAGCGGGCGCGCTCCAGCGTCCCGGCGAGTGCCGACTTCATCAGACAGGCATCCTCATGATCTCGTTGAAGGCCTCAACGGCCTTGTTCTTGATGGTCACGACCATCTCGGTCGCCAGGGACGCCTCAGCGCTGGCGATCATGTAGTCGTGGACGTCCTTCAGGTCACCGGTCGCGGCCTGGGTGGCCAGGCTGTCGGCGGAGGACTGAGCGCCCTGGAGCTTGTCGAAAGAGGCAGCGAGGATCGAGGCGAAGCCGTCGGCGTTCTGCGCGGCGGGGACGCCGCTCTGCGCGCCGGCCACGCCGGTGACCGCACCGATGCCGACGGGGAGGATCCCGCCGATGGGGGAGGTCATGATCAGCCCTTCCCGAGCTGCAGGGCAGCCTGGTAGGCGTTGGTGGCGCGCTCGACGACGGCGAGGTTGGCCTGGTAGCCGCGCTGCGCCATGAGGAGCTGCACCATCTGGTCACCCAGGTCGACGTCGGGGTACCGGACGTACCCCTCCTCGTTGGCCATCGGGTGGTCGGGCTCGTAGACGACTCGTCCCTCGGCGCTGCCGAACTCGGCCCTGGCGACGCGGACGCCGCCCTCGCCGGAGCCGTAGTCGACGGCCTGGGCCACGATGAACCGCTCCTGGAAGGCGTCCTGGTCGTACGGGTTGACCGTGTTGACGTTCGCCATGTTGTCCGAGACGGCGTCCATCCACTTGCGGTGCACCATCAGCCCGGACCCGGAGATCCCCAGGGCATCGAAGACGGCCATGGCTACTGCGTCCTCAGGGCGCTGCGCAGCACGTTGTACTTGCCGTCGAGCGCGTTGAGGGCGAGCTGGTAACGCAGACCGGTCTCGGTCGCGATGATCGTCTCGGCGTCGAGGTTGACGTTGTTGCCGTTGGTGTTGGTCGGCTCGAGCGAGCGCAGCACCTGGCCACCGTTGACCGAGGGCGTCTCGCCGCCGGACAGCGCCCCGCGCAGCGAGGACTCGAAGTCCACGCGGCCGGCGAGGAAGCCCGGCGTGTTGACGTTCGCGATGTTGTCGGCGGTGACCCGCTGACGCTCGGCCAGCCCGGACAGGGCGGCGTGCAGCGTCGTCGACGTCAGGTCGCCGATCATGGAACAGGCCGGCTGGAGCAGCAGGACACGTTCTGCCTCCGGGGTACGCGGAAGGCACTCACCGAAGTGAGTGCGGGGTCCGCCGATCCGTGGCGATGTGGTGCTGTCCGTGCCCTTTGCTCATCGGCACCTCGACCCCGGGGGCTGACCGGCCGCCCGCCACGGGAGGGACGTCAGTGGCCGGATGTGGTCGCGGAGACGACTGTGACGCGCGGTGACCTCGCTGTGTCCCGCGTCGGATGCGCAGCCGGAGTTGGCACCTTCCGTGGTCCAGCACGCCGGATCGTGGGAAACCACCACGGAAACGCACAAAGCCCCGCCGTCGGCAGGGCCGAGGGCGGGGCGGTGCGAGGCGACGCGCAGGGTGGGTGGGTGCGAAGCCGGGAGAGAGTCTGTGCTAGAGGGCGCGATCGATGTAGGAGGCGACCGGACGCGACGGTCCGTACGACATCCGGGCAGCCACATCGCGCTGCCGCTGGGACTGGGTGATCCGCTCGATCAGGGCCTCGGCGACGGCGAGCTGGTGCTGCAGCAGTCGCACGGCCCGCTCGCGGAGGTCCATCGGGACCGGGCCCAGCATCGACGGCGGGACCCAGTCCTCGGTCCGTCGTCCCCAGGCGGCGATCTCGTCGGCGCGCCCGTCGGCGAGCGTCTGCTCGGCGGCCAGCACCTCGCCCTCGAGGTCGGAGAGGACCTGCGACCAGTCGACGGACGGGCGGCGGTCGTGCCGGCCATTCGTGCTCGATCCGCCCGCCGCGGCGGCCGGGGCGTAGGTGCTGTGGCCGAACGCCGAACCGGTGGAGCCGGAGATCGGGTCGATGCCGCTCAAGACGAGCTACCCGCCAGGCTGGCGGCGGCCTGTCGCCAGGCGTCGCGGAGGGGCTCGACCACCTGGCGGCAGGACGAGATGCGGTTGGTGTCCAGCTTGACGTTGGCCTGGACGAGCTCGGTGATCAGCCAGTTGTAGAGCGCGGCCAGACGGGGCCCGCCCTCCCACGCGTCCACCTGCAGGCTGGAGAGCAGCTCGAGGACGATCGCCTGCGCGTGCTGCAGCTGCTCGCTGGCCTCGCTCCGGTCCCCGGCGGCGACCGCCTTCTGCGCCCGCTCGAGGTCGAGGGCGAGCCGGTCGTACAGCATCACGAGCACCTGCTGCGGCGAGCTGGTGGCGACGGCGTCGCCGAGGTAGCGGGCGCGGAGGGATGCGGCACTCATTGATGGTTCTCCTGGAGCGTGGGGAAGGGGTGCAGGGCCAGGGCCGGAGTCGGTGCTACTACAGCTGGCTGAGCTGGCCGGCGAGCCAGGTCGACTGGTTCTTGAGGGAGCTGAGTGCGGTCTCCATGGCGCCGAACTGCCGCGTCAGCATCTCCTTGCGCTTCGCCAGCCGCAGGTCCCAGGCGGCAATCCGGTCGGTGATGTCCTTGACCAGCGAGTCCTGACCCTCGGCCAGCTTGACCAGCGAACCGGTCGCACTGTCCGACGCGGAGCGGGCGACGCCGAGCAGCCGACCGGCGATACCGCTGGCGGCCACGTCGTCCCCGGTGCCCGCGACGCCGTCGACGCCTGCGCCCACGTCGTTGCCGGCGACCATGCGCTGCGCCATCGCCGGGTCCGCGGCCAGCGCCGAGAGGAACTTGCTCTTGTCGAAGGAGATCTTGCCGTCCTTGGTCAGCTGGAAGCCGACCTGGGCGGGGGAACCGTCCGTTCCGATCGCGAAGGAGACGGCGTCGAGCAGCTGGCCCGCGAGCTGGCCCACCGCGTAGTCGCCCTTGAGCGCTGCCGTGCTGCCCTTGGAGTTGTTCGTGTAGGTCTTGACGTTGCCGATGGCGCTGTTGACCGCGTCGACGAGGGCCTGGACCTTGCTGGCCACGGCGTCGGGGTCTGCGCCCACCGTCACGGTGATCGGCGTCAGCGGGTCCTGCCTGGTGGCGGTGAGCGTCACGCCGGGCAGCAGGCCGTCGAAGGTGTTGGTCGCCGACTCGACGTCGTAGGTCGAGTCCGTGCCGACGGTGAGGACGGCGTTCTTGCCGACCGTCGTCGCGGTGAACGTGCCCGCGGTGCCGAGGTCGAAGACCGCCGCGGCTCCGGTCTCCTTGGCGGCGACCTGGAGGCGGTAGGAGTTCTCGCCGACCTTCACGGCCGCGGCGGAGAGGCCGTAGGAACTGGCGTTGATGGCGTTGACCGCGTCGTTCAGCGTGGTGCCGGTGATCGTGATCGTCCCGACGGCGACGCCGTTCTCGTCCCGGACCTCGAGCGGGGAGGTCAGGCCGTGGGCATCGGTCGCCGCGGCCCAGTTGGCCGGCGACACGATCGCGTGCGCCGTGGCGGTGCTCTTGACGGCGAAGGTGAGCGACCCGGTGGTCGCGCCGTTCGCGGCGGTCGCGGTGACGGCGGTGGAGGAGGACGACGCCTTCACCGGCGTCCAGGCATCCGCCTTCATGGCGGCCTCGGCCGCGGCCTTGAGGGCGGCGAACCCGCTGTTCACGGTGCGGTAGGCCGATGCGGCGGTCTGGGTGCTGGACAGGCGGGACTTCAGGGCCGTCTGGGGCCCGGCCTCGGCCTGCATGAGCTGGCTGATCAGGGAGGTGGTGTCCATGCCGGAGATCAGGCCATCGATGCTCATGCTCATGGTCGCGGATCCTCCTGGTGGACTGTGCTGGTCGGGGTAGTGAGTGAGGGGGGAGGCCGCAGGGCCTCCCCCCTCACCCGGGGTACTACCGCGCCTGACTACGTGATTCAGGCGGGGGGTTGTTCGCCTAACCGGTCAGCTGATCGAGATCAGCGGAGCAGCTGCAGGACACCCTGCGAGGCCTGGTTGGCCTGCGCGAGCATCGCGGTGCCGGCCTGCGACAGGATCTGGGAGCGGGTGAACTGCACCATCTCCTGAGCCATGTCGGCGTCGCGGATCCGGCTCTCCGACGCGGTCAGGTTCTCGACCGCGACGTTGAGGTTGTTGACCGTGTGGTCGAACCGGTTCTGCAGGGCACCGATGTCGGCACGAACCGTCGAGACCGTCGCGATGGCGGTGTCGAGAGCCGTGATCGCCGTCGTCGCACCGCTGGCGGCGGTGAACTGCGGGGTCGCCTTGGCCAGGTCCTGCACCGAGGCGGTCAGCGCCGCACCACCGGTGGTGGTGTAGCCCGTGACAGCCTGCGCCACGGTGAAGGTCAGACCAGTGGTCGAACCCGCGAACGGGGTCGAGCCGGCGGTCAGGCCCAGCGCCGAGGTGGCAGCGGCGTTCAGCGCGGCCAGGGCCTGCGTGGACGTGGTCGAGGTGCTGTAGTCCACCGACCCGAGGTCGAACGTCTTGCCACCGAAGCTGAACGAACCGGCCAGCCCCTGGTAGGAGGCCACGTTGCCGGTACCGGTGCTGAAGTCCGTGGTGGCAGCACCGGCGGCGGGCTCGACCAGCGTCAGGACCGCGGGCACAGCGGCCGAGGCCGCGGTGCTCACGTAGACGTTGCCGGCACCGGTCGCGAGAGCCGGCACGTAGGGACCCGCGGCGGTGACGTCGAGACCGGCGACACCGAGGCCCGTGGAGCCCATGGCGGTGCCGAGGTTGACGCTGATGGTCTCCCCCGCGTTGGCACCGACCTGGAAGGCAGCGTTGAACGTGCCGTCCAGCAGCTTCTTGCCGTTGAACGAGGTGGTGGTGGCGATCCGGTCGAGCTCGGCCTTCAGCTGGACGACCTCGGACTGGATGTTGCCCTTGGCGGCGGCGGACAGGCTTCCGGAGTTGGAGGCCTGGACCGACAGGTCGCGCATGCGCTGGAGGATGCTGTGCGTCTCGGTGAGCGCACCTTCAGCGGTCTGCACGACCGAGATGCCGTCCTGGGTGTTGCGGACGGCGACCTTCAGGCCACCGATCTGCGAGCGCAGGCCCTCCGAGATGGCGAGCCCGGCTGCGTCGTCGGCAGCGCGGTTGATGCGGAAGCCAGAGGAGAGCTTCTCCAGCGACTTGCTCATCTGGTTGTCGGTAGCCGACAGGTTGCGGTACGCGTTGAGCGCCGCGATGTTGTTGTTGACGCGCAGACCCATGGTGATCCTCCTTGGACGGGGTCTTACCTGTGAATCCCGCTGCATCCGTGCTGCGGGCCGTGCTGGTGTCGCATAGCTGGTTACGGCCTGGGACGCCTGTGACTTGAGGCGAAATCAGTCCTTTTTCGCCCCCATTCACCCGGCCGTGTCCGATCAGGCCGTCCGGGCCTCTGTTCCGGGCCATCCGCCGCGGGGGGAGGGGACCGGAGAGGCCGCAGGACCCGGCGCGCGGCCGGTCAGCCGCTCGAGGTAGGACCGCTGCTGGTTGCGTGCCCGCACCCCGCCGTCAGCCGGCACGGCCTGGCCGTCCCAGGTCTCGCTCATCGCGGCGTGCAGCAGGGTCAGCGCCCGTGCGCGCATCTGCGAGACGCGCGACAACGTCACCCCGAGGTCGTCCGCGATGTCGGTCAGGGATTCATCACCGAAGAAATTGCGCTCGATGACCTCGTCGAGCCGGTCCGGCAGCGCGCGGATGGCTTCGTGGAGGTAGCGAGCCCGCTCGCCGCGCATCAGTGCGCGCTCGGGGGAGTCGCCGGTGTCGGGCAGGTCCAGCGACGTGCCGTCGGCACCGGTCTCGGCGTCGATGCTGACCATCACGGCCCGATGGACGTCGACCCGCAGCGCGTCGAGATCGTTCCGGCCGACGCCGAGGCTGGCGGCGAGCTCCTCCTTGGTCGGCGGCCGGCCGAGGCTGACCGTCAGTGCGTCGGCCGCGGCGTCGGTCCGTCGGGCCGCCGCGCGGACCGAGCGGCTGGCCCAGTCGCCGGAGCGGAGCTCGTCGAGGACGGCGCCCTGCAGTCGGGCCAGGGCATAGGTGGCGAAGGAGGCGCCGGCGCTCGGGTCGAACCGCTTGGCCACCTCGACCAGGGCCACGTGCGCGCAGGACACCAGGTCCTCGCGGCTGACGTGACCGGGCAGCGAGATGCGAGCGGCGACCGCGTTCACCGCGAACGCGGCGAGCGGCAGGTGCTCGGTCACCAGTGCGTCGATCTCCTGCTGGGACCGACGGGGGGTGGACACGCGGTTCGGCTCTGGCCGTTCGCGCGCCGACCGCTGCGCCGAGGACCGCGGTGCGGTGCGCTCGGTCGCGAGAGAACGGGCTGGGCTCACGTCCTTCTTCTCGGCGCACCTGAGCGCGCATCGCACCGCCCTCGGCAATTTCCTCGGAGAACTTGAGCGCCGACTTCACGGCTCGGCTTGAGGCCCCCCATCCCGGTGCCGATGGCAGGGGCGACGGAGCGTCCGGCGAGCAGCGCGAGCTGCCCACGCCCGGGACGACGGAGCGAGACGACGGAAGGCGGTGGACACGTGGACTACCAGCACCTGTCGACGTTGCTGTGGCGGGAGCAGGAGCTCCTGGACCTGCTGCTGTTCAAGGCCGAGGAGAAGCAGTACCTCATCGTCACCGGCAAGACCCGGTGGCTGCCGCGCATCGCGCACGAGATCGAGGTCATCCTCGACCAGCTGCGCACCCTCGAGGTGGAGCGCGCCTCGGCCACCGAGGTCATGGCCGCCCGCCTCGGCATCGGCGCCAACCCCTCCCTCCGGCAGGTCGCCGAGGCCGCGCCGGCCCCCTGGAACGACCTCTTCGCCAAGCACCACGAGGCGCTGCTGGTCCTGGTCACCGACCTCCGCAGCCTGTCCGACACCAACCGCGAGCTCATCGAGGGCGGCCTGGCCGCCATCGGCGACGCCCTGCTGCAGGTCAAGACGCCGAGCTCGGGCACCTACGGCTCGACCGGTCGCAACGTCGGCGACGGCGACCACCGCGCGGTCACCCTGGACGGCGCCCTGTGAGCACGTTCTCCGGCCTCAACACGGCGACGACCGCGCTCTGGGCGCAGCGCCGCGCGCTGGACGTCACCGGCCAGAACATCGCCAACGCGAACACCGAGGGCTACTCCCGTCAGCGGGTCGAGCTGCGCGCCCTCGGCGGCAGCGCCATCCCGGCCTTCTACTCGACCAGCCCGGGCATCGGCGAGGGCGTCAGCGCGGACACCGTCACCCGCATCCGCGACGCGTTCCTCGAGGGCCGTGGGCACCTGGAGCGGGCCGGCGCCGCGCAGCTGACCGAGGAGGCCAGCGCGTACACGCTGATCGAGCAGGCCTTCCGCGAGCCCGGCGACACCGGCATCCAGAGCCTGCTCTCCGACATGTGGAGCGGGTGGGAGGACGTCGCCAACAACCCCAAGGACGAGGCGGCCCGCGGTCAGGTGCTGCAGCGCCTCGAGAGCCTGGTCGGCGGCATCCACGCCAGCCACGAGAACCTCGGCTCGCAGTGGACGCAGAACCGGGAGGCCCTCCAGGTCCTGGTCGACGACGTCAACGCGTCCGCGAAGTCGGTGGGGGAGCTCAACTCCGCCATCCAGCTCGCCCGCCGCAGCGGCCTGCCGGCCAACGACCTCGTCGACCAGCGCGACGTCCTGGTGATGAAGCTGGCCGAGCAGGTCGGGGCCACCATCCGGCCGAAGGACGACGGCGTGGTCGACGTCATGGTCGGCGGGATGAGCCTCGTCTCGGGCGACACGGCGTCGCCGTTCGCGCTCGCCGGCACGCTCGACCCGGACCTCACCGGCGGCGACCCCGTCCGGATCATCACCGCGGCCGGCGGCTACACCGTCCGACCGGGCGGGACGGCGGCGGGAACGCTGAGCACGCTGAACGCGATCCTGCCCTCGTACCGCGCCACCCTCGACACCTTCGCGGCCAACCTGGCCACGAGCCTCAACACCGCGCACACGGCCGGGTACGACCTCGCCGGCGCTGCGGGCACCAACCTGATGGGGTCCTCGGGCGGCCCGATCACGGCGAAGTCCATCGTCGTCGCGATCACCAACCCGGCGCTGCTGGCGGCCTCGTCCGTCGCACCGACCGCCGGTGTGCCCGCAGTGGACAACGGGAACGCCGACGCCATCGCCCAGCTGCGCCAGCTGCCGACCGGGGCCGACGCGAGCTACCGCCGGATGATCGTGGAGCTCGGCGTCCAGTCCGCCGTGGCCCAGCGCAACCTCGGCATCCAGACGGTCATCGCGACCCAGGTCGACGCCGCCCGTGAGTCGGTGGCCGGCGTGAACATCGACGAGGAGATGACCAACATGCTGCAGTTCCAGCACGCCTACGCGGCAGCGGGTCGGCTGGTGACGGCGATCGACGAGACGCTCGACGTGCTGATCAACCGCACCGGCCTCGTGGGGCGGTGACCTGAATGAGGATCACCCAGCGCGCCGTCGCGCTCACCAGCCTGCAGGGTCTCAACCGCAACCTCGACGCGGTCGGCAAGCTGCAGCAGCAGCTGACGTCGGGACGCCTGATCAGCGCGCCGTCGGACTCGCCGACGGGCACCAACAAGGCGATGCAGATCCGCGCCGACCAGACGGCCGCCGCGCAGCAGAACCGGAACATCACCGACGCGAAGAGCTGGCTCGAGCAGACCGACTCCGCGCTGCGGGAGATGTCCGACACCGCGCGCCGGGTCCGCGACCTGACCGTCCAGGGCCTGAGCACCGGCTTCTCGACCGCCGGGAGCATGGGGGCGCTGTCGACCGAGACCGCGTCGCTGCGCGAGGGCCTGCTGAGCCTGGCCAACGTCTCGATCCAGGGGCGTCCCCTGTTCGGTGGCGTGACCCCCGGCGCCAAGGCCTACGACAGCACGACGGGTGCGTGGCTCGGCACGTCCGGCACGCCCATCGAGCGCCGGATCTCCGACGCCGAGACGCTGCGGGTCGACCTGACCGGGCCCGAGGCGTTCGGGACGCCGGGCAACGACCTGTTCGCGATCGTGGGGCGCATCGCTGACCACATGGTCAACGACCCGACCCAGCTGGCCACCGACCTGACCGATCTCGACGTGGCGATGAAGGCCATGACCGCGGCCCAGGCCAACGTCGGTGCCCGCGCGTCGCGCCTCGAGCGGGTCGAGCAGATCAACGCCGACCGCCAGCTCACGCTGCACTCGGCGCTCGCGGAGACCGAGAACATCGACCTGCCGAACACGATCATGAACCTGGAGATGCAGAAGGTCGGGTACGAGGCGGCGCTGTCCGCCACGGCCAAGGCCCTGCAGCCGACGCTCCTGGACTTCCTCCGATGACGGCCGCCATGGTCGAGGTCGCCGCGACCCCGGCCGTCCGGGTGCTCTCGCTCGCCGATCCGCTCCCGGGCTTCCCCGGGCAGCGGGACTTCGCCCTGGTGGCGGCGGACGCCAGGGTCTCGTGTTCTGGCTGCAGTCCGTCGCCCCCGACGGCCCGCGGTTCCTGACCGTGCCGGCGGCCCCGTACTTCCCGGAGTACGCGCCGGCGCTGCCCCGCGCGGCGTGCGCGGAGCTCGGGATCGACGACGCGACCTGCGCCGACGTCTACCTGCTCATCACGGTTCCCGACGGGGACGTGGCCGAGGCGACGGCGAACCTCCGGGCTCCGCTCGTGGTCAATCCGGCCACACACCGGGCCCGGCAGATCGTGCTCACCGACGGAGGGCATCCGATCCGGCAGCCGCTGCGCCGATAATGTCTCCAGGCGCTCTGGCGCCTGCCCGCGACACCAGAACTGCCCGCGACACCAGAACTGCACAGCCACGGACGGCCACTGATACACCCATGGAGGGGTAACCCATGCTCACACTCACCCGCAGCGTCGGCGAGACGATCCGCATCGGCGACGACATCGAGGTCCACGTCGTCGAGGTGCGCGGCGGCACGGTCCGGCTCGGTTTCAAGGCTCCGCGCGAGGTGGCCATCCACCGCGAGGAGGTCTACCGGCAGATCGCCGAGGCGAACCTGCTCGCGGCCCAGGTGACCGCCGACAGCCTCGGCGCACTCGCCGCGTTCGCACCGGGCGCCGGAGCCGCGACGGCGGCCGCCGATGCGACCGCTGCAGAGCCGACGGCGCCGGCCGATCCGGCCACGCCCTCCCCGGAGGGGGAGCAGGCCTGACAAGAGTGCACGGGTAGCCCCCCGCGCTCCTGGCAGGAGAAGCCAGGGTGTCTGTGCGCGGGCTGTGAACAACTCCGACACGGGCAAGTTCTGCCGAAGCTTCGCCCTACAAATGCGCAGGGCACGGCGAGTCTTGTGCCCCGTGTCGGACGTGCATGAGGCAGATTTCCCTCAAGCAATGACAGGGGGCGATCACCATGCAACAGAGTGCATTCACCGCACAGCCGGCAGATGAGCACGAGCCGGAGTCCGTGGTCGTCCACGTCCAGCTCCGGCCGCGGCGGGGAGCCACGCGCAAGTGCCTGGCCGCGCTGGCCGCACTGGCCGCGGAGCACCCGGAGGCGTCCTTCGCCGTCACCGGGCTGAGCAAGGACGACCGCGTCGTCCGCGTGACCGTCGGCGTGGACCTCGGCCCGCGCACCGCCGTCGCCAAGTTCTCGCCGCAGGCGCAGGCCGCCTACGCGTTCGTCAGCGCGCTGTTCTCCTCGCTGTACGACCACATGCCGGTCTACACCGCGGAGCCCGGCGGTGCCGAGCGCGCCGCGGCCAAGGTCCTGCTCGAGACGGCCGTGGCCGGGGCGTCCCGCGCCGAGGTGTTCTCGGCCGACCTCTTCGAGGCGATCCCCGCCGGTCCGATCCCTGGCCCCCGCGCGCCGGGGTCGGACGACCGCATCTCGGCCTGACGGCCCTCGTCGCGACTTACCGGGCCACCTTCCCCGTGGCTCGTTCTTCCCCGCAGTTTCAGGAGCACCGGTGACCGATAGCGCCCCGTCTCTCAATGCCATGGCCCCGACGTCGACCGCCACCGACACCCGCAACCGCGTCCGCCAGCCGCTCGTCTTCGGCGGGCTCCCCGAGGCGGAGGGGTGGGCCCTCGCGCCCATCACGCCGCGCGACCGCGTGCACTTCCGCGTCGACCGCGAACTGCCCCTCGACGAGTTCCGCGCCGACCTCCCGGACGGCGTCACCGTCAGCTACGACCAGGGCGAGGGGCTCTACCGCGTCGACGGCGCGCCCGGCTCGGCGCCGGTGCTGGCCGACTGGGTGCGTGCGTGGTGCGCCGGTCAGGGCTGCTCGACCGTGGGCCTGCGTGCGGAGACCGACGTCCGCCGGCGCGCTCCGCGCGACCTGCCGGGTGACTTCCTCGCCGACCTCTGCCGGCACTACGGGCCGGTCAGCCTCAAGCGGCTGCAGCGCAACATGAGCACGATCCGGCTGCACCTGCCCGACCCGGACGACCTCGGTCAGCAGGTCTACGAGTGGGTGCTCAAGGCGGTCGCGCAGTACGACGAGACCAAGGGCGTTCCGTTCGGGGCGTTCCTCGCCACCCAGCTGTCGAAGTGGGTGCACGACCTCGGTCGCAACGCGCACGGCCGGACGGCGGCCGACACCGAGCACAAGCAGCAGAAGGCCATCGCCGCCTTCATCGCCGAGCACCAGCGCAAGCCCAGCGAGAAGGAGCTCGCCGCCTACATGGGGCAGAGCGTGGCCACGCTGCGGCGCAACTCGCAGACCGTCGCGACCCTCAACGGGCTGCGCAACCTGCAGTCGCTCGACGGCGGTCCGGACGCCACCGAGATCCTGCTGCCGGACTCCTGCGAGGCGCCCGACGAGATCATGGGCGAGGCCGAGCAGACCCTGCTCTCCCACGCCCTGACCGCCGCGTGCGCGCCCGACCCGAGTGCCCGCCGCGACCAGCGGGCCGGTCAGCCCAACGTGCTCGGCTGGGCGACCTGGTACCTGACCACCTGGGGCGGGCAGACCAAGACGCAGCTCTCGTCCGACCTGAACACGTCGGTGCGCAACATGAACGTCTACGCCGACCGCGTCGAGAAGGCCCTCAAGACCCGCCTCGCCGAACTCGTCGACTGAACGTTAATGATCAGGTCACCTGATCGCTTGTGGTCCTGGCTCACTATCAACACTGAGCCAGGACCCCTAATGATCAGGTCACCTGATCGTCATCGCGTCCAGGCGCTGAGGACCTCGGGGGCGACGACGCCTGCCCGCACGCGCTGCGGGTGGTCGCCGACGGCGACGGTGGCGATCGGCTCGGCGGTCGCGTAGTCGATGACGACGACCTTGTCCTCGCCGCTCACCGACACCCAGCACTCGTCGCCGAAGACGCCGTTGGTCGCCCAGTAGGGCTTCTCCCCGACGTCGACCAGAGCGAAGTCCTCGGTCTCCCGGTCGACGATGGCCGCGTAGCCGTCCATCGTCCCGGCGGCGCACAACGTCGTCCCCGCGGGGTTCATCGCCAGGCCGTGGTGCGCCGAGTCGAGCACGTACTGCTCGCGGGGCTCCGTGGTGCGCTGGGGCAGGTCGACCACGCGCGTGACGGCGCCGACGGTCGGCTCGCCGTCGTAGGTGGTGGCACCGTCGACGTCGGGCGCCTGGGTGTCGAACTCGATCCAGCCGTGGAAGAACGAGACCTGCAGGTAGACGAAGCGCTCGTCGGGCGCCAGCGCCATCGGCCGGACGGCGGAGGCCATGCCCGGGTAGCCGGCTTCCTCGAGCTCGAGGCCCATGTCCCACCGGGCCTGGATCTGCAGGTCGTCGGTGCGGACGATCTGGAAGTACTGCTCGCCCTTGAGGGTGTCGTAGGGCTGGCGCATGACCGGCCGGTCGGTGGGCGTGTAGACGCGGCCGATGCTGGCGTGGAAGACCAGTTCGCCGTCGCGGGTGTAGTTGTTCTCGTGCGGGCTGTCGCCGCTGGCGAACTCGCCGGTCTTCTCGCCGGTGACGATGTCGAGTTCGTGCACCTTGTTCGCGGTGGAGTCGCTGACCAGGAGGCGGGTGCCGTCGGGGGAGACGCCCATGTGGTCGGCGCGGTAACCCTCCATCGGGAACCGCCAGACGATCTCCCCGGAGGCCAGGTCGATGCCCACGACGTCGGCGAAGCTCGGTCGGCTGACGGCGAGCAGGCGGCCGTCGTGGGTGGTGTACATGTCGTCGGTGTACTGGGCGTTTCCCTCGCCGATCGAGGCCTGGACGGCCAGGTAGAAGGCCAGTTTGTCCGGCGCGGTGAGGATCTCGGCCATCCGCTCGTCGCGGTCGGGGATCGTGTTGATCGTCCGGATCGGCTGGTGGGTGAGGGCATCGACGACGGTTGCGGTGCCCTCCCAGTTGTTGCCGACGAACATGACGTCGCGCAATTCGTCGACGGGGGAACTCGGGGCACCCGAGAGCGGGGCTCCCTCGTCGCTCTGGGCCGCCGACGCGGACACGGTGACGCCCGTGGTGGCGAGTGCGGTGGCGAGTGCGACGACGGCGGTGCGACGCATGGGGGATCCCTCCGGGTTCACGTCCTCGCAGGGAAGAACGCGGCAGGGCCGGGGGAGGTTACGCACGAGTAGGTTCACAACCCGCCTCGGAAAGCATCGCGACACGGGAAATGTGCTCCATCCGGGTCGATCGGGGTCCGGCGCTGCCGATATCCACCACGTGACACCGTTCCGGACTCCCCGCCGCCTCGCGGTCGAGGGTCCGGGTCGGGCTCCCGGACACGGCGGCGGCCGATGAGCGCCCTGCCGACCGGTGAGCCGGGGTCGGAGATCCTGGTGCCGCACTGGCTGACGGCCGAGCACCGGGGTCAGTTGGCCGACACCGTGCGCGACGCGCTCGCCGCCTGCCTGGTGCACCCCGTGGCCGCGATCCATCTCGAGGACGTGCTGACCGAGCTGCACGTGGCCGCCGCCCGCGACGTCGTCTGGCCCGCGTCCGCCGCCCGCGTCCGCCTGGCCACCGGCTGGGACGCCGACGTGCTGCCGGTGCGGCTCAGTGCGGCGGAGCTCGCCGGCGTCCTCGCCCTCCCCACGCTCCCGCTCGCGCTGCGCGCCACCCTCGACACCGGGACGGCCCGATGAGCGATCTCCGGTTCGGCGGCTCGGCGGGCCTCCTCCAGCGACTGCGGCCCACCCGTGTCGACGTCGCGGACCTGCTCGACGTCGCCGACCGGCTGCTGCCGACGGTGTCGGTGCCCGGCCTCCGCCTGGACCTGGTCACGCGCCTCGGCGCCGGGTCGCTGCTCGTCCTGGAAGAGGACGAGCGCAGCCTCCGCGTCCCGCTCGCCGACCTCGCCGACGACATGACCTCCGACGGCGTCGCCCCGACGCCGACCGGCATCGCCACCGCGCTCGCCGCGTGGATCGTGCGCCGCCCGGTCACCGACCGGCAGGCGGCCCGCACCGGCGTCGCCGTCCTCGACTGGGCCGACCGCCGGCAGACCGCCATCGGCTGGCGGGTCGTCGTCCAGCGGGGCGAGGTCGCCCTGCCCTGGACGCCGTCAGCTGCCGCCGACGTGGCCCCCATCCGCTCGGCCGCGGCCGACCGCGCCGGCGACGTGCCGCTCGACCTCCGTGTCGAAGGCCCCGTCGCGCTCTGGTCGCACGGCACCGTGCCGGTGCTCGCGACCAGCGTCCTGATCACGCCGGAGCGGATGCTCGCCCGCCTCGCCGCCATCGGCCTGGACACCGTGGGCATGCACGTCGTCGTCACGCCGCATCGCCCGGTGGCCTGCGCCGGACCCGGCATCGCCGCCCGGCTCGCGGGCGAGACGACCGAGGCCAGCGTGACCCTGCCGTGGTCGAGGCTCGCCGAACTCCCCTGGCTGTAAGGCTCCGTCCCGGTTCCACGCTGCGCGCGACGTGGGGCTACTCCTCATCGACGATGTAGGCAGCCAGGTCCTGTCGCAGGTCGAAGAGTTCCCGACGGATAGCGGCGGTACCCGCATGCACGGCGACCGCGATCACCACGAACTGAACGAGGATTCCCAGAACGAAGAACGCGACAACGGTGCCGGTAACCATGACCTCATGGTCGAAGACCAGGGTCACCTGGTCGTCCTCCTGACGAGCGACCCCCTGCCGGGTGACGCCTCGAGGCCGCTGCGGCCTGGGGACGACTGGGCGTAGCTCAGGGCCCGCGCCATGCCTCGAGATCGCTTGCCCGGGAACCGGGACCGGTCATTTTCGGCCTGCCGCCGTCCGGGAGCGGCCGAGGCGGTCGCAGGGGGATGAGAGGGGAGGCTAGGAGATGTAGCCGTACTCCCAGTGCCACGGCTCGGGCTTCTCGCCGCCCGGTCCCGCCCAGGTGGGCTGCACGAAGCCGAAGCGACCCGCGTTCTGGGTCATCCAGGTCCACTGCGGCGTCCCGGCGACGTTGATGCCACCGCACAGGTCCACCGCCAGCGCCCACCCGTGGTTCGACGTGCCTGGCACCGCGGCCAGCGCAGGCTTGGCGTAGAACGCCGCGACCTGTGCGCCGAGCGAGCGGTAGGAGTCGGTGATGCACATCGGCGTCCCGAACGCGGCCTCGTAGGCCGTGCTCAGCTGCCGGTAGGAGGCAGCCGCGTCGCAGCGCAGCGCGTGCTTGGCCACGCCGATCTCGCACAGCGCCTCGGCCGGGATCTGGCCGTTGGCCCAGCCACCCCAGGCCGGCGTGGCGACGCGCTCGGGCGACGGCGGGGGAGCGCCGCACGGACCGGTCGTGCCGGTGCCGCGGAGCGCCTCGTTCGGCTGCGCCGGGGCGTGCAGGGTCACCCGCGCCGCCGACGAGCCGGCGGCCAGGTCGCGCACACCCACCTGGTAGGTGCCCGCCGACGCCCCGATGACGTCGCCGTCGCCGAGGTACAGGCCGACGTCGAGACCATCGGCCGAGAAGACCAGGTCACCGATCTGCAGGTCGGTCAGGGCCACCGGCGCGCCGCCGGCCCACTGCTCCTCCGGCGTCGCGGGGATGGCGTGGCCGGCGAGCAGCCACGACGCGGAGGTGAAGCCACCGCAGTCGTAGGCGTCGGGGCCGCGGCCGTCCGGGACGAACGGCTTGCCGAGCTGGGAGAGCGCGGTGCTGACCGCCGCGACGGTCTCGGCGGGCAGCACGGTGACCGGGCTGTTGCCGATGACCGCCCAGGCGATCCCCGGGATGGGGCGGGCGTACTCGTCGAGAGCCGGGGAGAAGCCGGCGGGCAGGTGCGCGGCGTCGGCCAGTCGGGCGGCCGGCGGCGGCTCGATGCCGGCCGCGGCGAGGCGGGCGAGGTAGGCCTGCCAGCGGCGCATCGCGGTCTCGTTGCGCTCCTGCTGGGCACCCGGCACCGGGAGGGCGCCGAGCCCGGCGATCTGGCCGGTCACCGCGGGGCTGAGCTCCTCGACCTCGTCGCGGACCAGCCGGAGGACGCCGTCGGCCTGCTCCAGTGCCTCGGCGACGTCCGCCTCGGCCTCGGCGGCCTGGCGGCGCGCCTCCTCGAGGGCCAGCACGGTGCGCTGGGCGCGGACGGCCGCACCCTCGCGGTCGAGATCGTCGCGTTCGACGATGGCCTGGCCGTACAGGGCGGCGTCGGTCGCGGCCTGGTCGTGGACGCTGAGCCCGAGCAGCGGGTACCGCTGCGAGGGGACCGAACGGTAGAGGTCGGCGGCGGAGGCGCCGAGGATCTGCTGCTGCGCGGCGACCTGGGCCTCGACGGTCGCGACGACGTCGCGCGCCTCGGCCAGGTCGGCCTGGCGCTCGGTGATCTGCTGCTCGAGCGCGCGGTAGCGGTCGGCCTGCGCGAGCAGGGAGGTCTGCGTGGACAGCGCCACCTCGGTGACGTCGACCGGGCCGCCGGGGCGATCCGGGTCGTCCGCGCCGGGGAGGGCCAGGACGGCCGCGGCCGGCAGGAGGAGCGTGCTCATCGCGACCACGCCGAGGCGGGTCGACCAGCGCGAACGGGTGCGGTCCTCGGTCGCGGTGCGCTGCTTGCTTCGCGACCGGGACGCCGGACGGCGGCTCGCGGGGCGCTTCGCGGCGGGACGGCGGCCGGGGGTGCCGGCGCTCTTGGCAGCGGCGGCAGCCACCAGACGGGCGGCCTGCTCGGGCGTGAGGTCGGGACGGGCCGCGAGCAGTCGCTGGAGGAGCGCCTGGGTCTCGCGGGGGCCCATTCCGGGTCGCCCGGTGGTGCGAGGTGCAGGCACAGCGGGGTCCCCCGGCGTTTCGTCGTGGCCTGCTCCACCGCGGTGTGCGGTGGAGCCTTCGCACGTCGTATCGACGGGATCGGGGGGTCAGCGGAGGGCGTCTCACCCGGGTCTCACCCCTTGGGGGGAGGGTGATCCTCGGGTGCCGCTCGACCGGGGGAAGGGATCAGGGCGCCCACCACGCGCCGTGGCGGAGCACGAGGGGGATGCGCAGCTCGTTGCCGTCCTCGGTGGAGACGACGACCTCGACCTTGGTGATCCGCACCGGCGGGCCGTCGTCCTCGGGCTCGAGCACCTGGCCGGTCGCCAACGGGATCGGAGGCACGACGAGGACGTCCTCGCCGGGCGACTCGGCCATCAGGGCTCCTCCAGGGCTGGGCAGGCGCCCCCACCGTAGGGGGCGAACCCAGCGGACGGATCGGGCCGGGCAGCCCTCCCCGACAGGGAGGACCACCCGGCCCGGGGGTCGCGTGGGGTCAGCGGTTGTCGATCGCGACGTAGTCCCGCTCGGTGGCCCCCGTGTAGAGCTGCCGCGGACGGCCGATCTTGGTCGCCGGGTCGGCGATCATCTCGCGCCACTGGGCGATCCAGCCGGGCAGCCGGCCGATCGCGAACAGCACGGTGAACATCCGGGTCGGGAAGCCCATCGCCCGGTAGATCAGCCCGGTGTAGAAGTCGACGTTCGGGTAGAGCTTGCGCTCGACGAAGTAGTCGTCCTTCAGCGCGATCTCCTCGAGCTGCTGGGCGAGGTCGAGGAGTTCGTTGTTGCCGCCCAGCTTCTCCAGGATGCTGTCGGCGGTCTTCTTCACGATCGCCGCGCGGGGGTCGTAGTTCTTGTAGACCCGGTGGCCGAAGCCCATGAGCTTGACCCCGGGCTCCTTGTTCTTCACCCGCTCCACGAACCGCGGGATGTTGCCGCCGTCCTTCTGGATGGCCTCGAGCATCTCCAGCACCGACTGGTTGGCGCCGCCGTGCAGCGGGCCGAACAGGGCGTTGATGCCGGCCGAGACCGACGCGAACAGGTTCGCGTGCGAGGAGCCGACCAGCCGGACCGTCGACGTCGAACAGTTCTGCTCGTGGTCGGCGTGCAGGACGAAGAGCATGTCGAGGGCCTGCACGAAGTCGGGGTCGACCTCGTAGGGCTCGGCCGGGAAGCCGAACGTCATGCGCAGGAAGTTCTCGACCAGCCCGCACGAGTTGTCGGGGTAGAGCTGCGGCTGGCCGACCGACTTCTTGAACGCGTAGGCCGCGATCGTCGGCACCTTCGCCAGCAGGCGCAGCGTGGAGATCTCCACCTGCTCCTCGTCGAAGGGGTCCAGCGAGTCCTGGTAGAAGGTCGACAGCGCGCTGACCGCGGAGGACAGCACCGGCATCGGGTGCGCGTCGCGCGGGAAGCCGTTGAAGAACATCTTCAGGTCTTCGTGCAGCAGGGTGTGCCGCCGCAGCTTCTGGTCGAAGGAGGCCAGCTGGTCGGCGGTCGGCAGCTCGCCGTAGATCAGCAGGTAGGTGACCTCGAGGAACGAGGACTTCTCCGCCAGCTGGTCGATCGGATACCCGCGGTAGCGCAGGATGCCCTCGTCGCCGTCGATGTAGGTGATGGCCGACGTGCAGGAGGCCGTGTTCACGAAGCCGATGTCGAGGGCGACCTGACCGGTCGTCGACAGCAGCTTGCTCGTGTCGATGCCGTCGGCGCCCTCGGTGGCGCGCTTGACGGGCAGGGGCAGTTCTCCACCGGGGTAGCGCAGGGCTACATCTGTCTCGCTCATCACGGAGGACGCTACTGCGCCGGGTGCCGCCGTGCTCCCTGACCCTGCGCGGGGATCAGGGGTGGGTCATGGAAAGGACGTCGAGCGCCTCGTCGAGCTGCTGCTCGGTGAGCTTGCCCTGCTCGACGTAGCCGCGCTCGAGCACGACCTGGCGGATCGTCTTCTTCTCCTTCAGCGACTGCTTGGCGACGATCGCCGCCTCCTCGTACCCGATGTACTTGTTCAGCGGCGTCACGATCGACGGCGAGGACTCGGCCAGCTCGCGGCAGCGCTCGACGTTGGCGGTGGTGCCGTCGATGCAGCGGTCGGCCAGCAGGCGGCTGACGTTGGCCAGCAGCCGGATCGACTCCAGCACGTTGCGCGCCATCAGCGGCAGCGTCACGTTGAGCTCGAAGCTGCCGGTCGTGCCGGCGAAGGCGACGGCGGCGTCGTTGCCGATCACCTGGGCGGCCACCTGGATCGTCGCCTCCGGCAGCACCGGGTTCACCTTGCCCGGCATGATCGAGCTCCCGGGCTGCAGGTCGGGCAGGAAGATCTCGCCGAGCCCGGTGCGCGGACCGGAGCCCATCCAGCGCAGGTCGTTGGCGATCTTCACCAGGCCGACGGCGATGGTGCGCAGCTGACCGGACGCCTCGACCAGCCCGTCGCGGGAGCTCTGCGCCTCGAAGTGGTCCCGCGCCTCGGTGAGCGGCAGGTCGAGCTCGGCGGCGAGCTTCTCGATGATCGCGGCGGAGAAACCGGGCGGGGTGTTGATGCCGGTGCCGACGGCGGTGCCGCCGAGCGGCAGCTCGCCGATGCGGGGGAGCGAGGCCTCCAGCCGCTCGACCCCGTAGCGGATCGCCGCGGCGTAGCCGCCGAACTCCTGGCCGAGGGTGACCGGGGTGGCGTCCATCAGGTGGGTGCGGCCGCTCTTGACGACCTCCGCGAACTCCTCCGCCTTGCGCGACAGCGAGGCCTCGAGGTGCTGCAGCGCGGGGATGAGCGTGCGGACGATCGCGCGGGTGGTCGCGATGTGGATCGCCGACGGGAACACGTCGTTGGACGACTGCGAGGCGTTGACGTGGTCGTTGGGGTGCACCGGCGAGCCCAGCGACTCGGTCGCCAGGGTGGCGATGACCTCGTTGGTGTTCATGTTGCTCGAGGTCCCCGAGCCGGTCTGGAAGACGTCGATCGGGAAGTGCTCGTCCCAGTCGCCGCGCCCCACGGTGGCAGCCGCCTCGCCGATGGCCCGGGCGACGTCGCCGTCGAGCACGCCGAGGTCGGCGTTCACCGCCGCCGCGGCGCCCTTGATCGCCGCGAGTGCCCCGATGAGCTCCCGCTCGATGGGCGTGCCCGAGATCGGGAAGTTCTCGACGGCGCGCTGCGTCTGGGCCCGCCACTTCGC
Source organism: uncultured Actinomycetota bacterium (assembly GCA_963784165.1). Classification (GTDB taxonomy): domain Bacteria; phylum Actinomycetota; class Actinomycetes; order Mycobacteriales; family Geodermatophilaceae; genus Blastococcus_B. The sequence goes on along the minus strand of CAWAQI010000019.1, from coordinate 381,406 downwards.
CCACGTCGGGACGCGCACCTCCCCCATCGAGTCGTGCTCGATGCGGTAGTCGCCGCTGTCCGACGGGCCGGCCTGCTGTGGGGCCACGGTGCGCTCCCGGGGTGGTGTGGAGGGTGACGGTGTTCCGGGAGGGACCCTAGATCCCGCCTGCGGACGACGCGGTTCCGCCCTCCGCCGCGTCCGCCCGGGATCCCGGCCGTCCGGCCCTACGCTCCGCCGGACCGTCCAGTTCCCGAGGAGATCCCCCGTGTCCCAGCCGTTCCCACCACCGGTTCCGGACTGGGCCGCGTCCACCCCCGACTGGCCGGGTGCCCCCGGCTGGCGGTCGCCGTCGTCGCCGACGTCGACGTGGACGACCCCGACGTTCTCCCCGCCGGCTGCCCCGGCCCCGGCCGCCGCGTCGCGCCCGTCGAAGGGGCCGCTGGTGCTCGCCCTGGTCGCGCTGGCCGGCGTGGCCGCCGGAACGGTCGGCGGGGTGTTCATCTTCGCGGCCGTGTTCGCCGGCAGCGCGGAGGCGATCGGTGAGGGCATCGGCCGCGGCATGATCGCCGGCGAGGAGGAGTTCTACTCCTCGATGTCCGAGGAGGACTTCGGCTGGGTCGAACCGCTGGACCCGGCCGACATCAGCGCACCGGTGGCGCCCGTGCCCGGACCCGATCCGGTGCTCAACGCCTACGCGCAGAGCTGCTTCGAGGGCGACTACCAGGCCTGCGACGACCTCTACTTCGAGTCCCCGCCGATGTCGGACTACGAGGAGTACGGCGGCTCCTGCGGTGGCCGGGTCAAGGTCTACTCCGTGATGAGCTGCACCGACCTCGACTGACGACGACGACTTCCGGCACGCGGACGCCACCGCGCCCGGGGTGGTGGAGGTCGTCGCACCGGGCCCCTAGCATCCGCAGCGCAGCATCATCGCTTCCCGAGGAGTCCTCCATGACACAGCCGCCCTACCCGCCGCAGGGCGGCAACGAGTCCGGTGGGGAAGACGACCCGACCAAGCAGTTCGCGAAGCCGGACGTGCCCGCCGGGCAGCGCGAGCACACCGCGCCGTTCCCTCAGCCCGAGGGCTCCCCGAGCACCGGCCGTGCCGGGGAGACGCGTCAGATCGGGCCCGGTGATCTCGCTGCGGCGCAGGCGTCGTTCGGTCAGCCGGGTGGACCCGGCGGGCCCGAGGGCCAGGGCCAGCCGCCATACGGCCAGCAGCCCGGCCAGCCGTCCTACGGGCAGCAGCCGGGTCAGCCCCAGTACGGCCAGCAACCGGGACAGCCCCCGTACGGCCAGCAGCCGCAGTACGGGCAGCAGCCCCACGATACGGCGAGCAGCCCCAGTACGGCCAGCAGCCGCAGTACGGGCAGCAGCCCCAGTACGGCCAGCAACCCCCGTACGGACAGCAGCAGGCCTACGGGCAGCCGCCCGGCCAGCCGCCGTACGGCCAGCAGCAGTGGGCACCCGCGGGCCCGGGCGGCCCGCCGCCGAAGAGCAACAAGAACGCCCTCATCGCGCTGATCGTCGGCGGCGTGGTCGTCCTCGCCGCCATCGGCGTCGCCCTCTGGCTCCTCCTCGGCAACGACGACGACCCGGAGCCGGCGTCCGACGCGACCGCCACGACCGAGAGCAGCACGTCGTCCAGTTCGGCCGAGACGTCGAGCAGCTCGGAAGAGACCACGAGCTCCGAGGAGACGACGCAGGCGCCGAGCGGCAACATCCCGCCGCCCACCCAGGAGCCCACCGGCCTCGGTGACGACCCGGTCCTCAACCAGTTCGCCCAGGACTGCTACGACGGCGACATGTTCTCCTGCGACGCGCTGTTCGTCGCCTCGCCCGACGGGACGCCCTACAAGGCCTACGCCGACACCTGCGCCGGCCGCCAGGAACCGGGCACCGGCACGTTCTGCACGATCGCCTTCCCCGAGAGCTGACCCGCCCGTGGTCGACGACACGCCGACCCGAGCCCGTCGTCCGCGCGTCGGACGCGGACCGGGCGGCGGTCGTCGCCCGGCTGCAGACGGCGCTCGGCGAGGGCCGGATCGACCTCGACGAGTTCGGCCAGCGCGCCGCCGTCGCCTACGACGCGACGACGCTCGCCGAGCTGGACGGCGTCGTCGCCGACCTGCCCACCGACGCCCGGCCGCCGGTCGAGATCGTCGGGACCCGCACGCCGGAGGTGGTCTCCAGCGTCTTCGGCGACATCAAGCTGTCGGGCGGTTCGGCTCCGCAGAAGGTGTCGGGGGTGTTCGGCGACATCCGGATCGACCTGCGGGGGCTGCGGACCGACGCCGACCGGGTCGAGCTCTTCCTGTCGACGGTGTTCGGCGACGTGGAGGTGATCGTCGCCGAGGGGGTGGACGCCGAGCTGCAGGGCCGGACCGTGTTCGGGGACCGGCGCACCGAGCTCGCCATCGTGCCCCGGCTGGCGGGCACCCCGCGGATCGTCGTCCACGCGCGGACCATGTTCGGCGACCTGCGGCTGCGCAGCCTGGCGCCGGGCGAGTCGGCCAGCCGCTGGCGGGCGCTCATGAACCGGCTGGCCGAGCGGCTGCCGCCGATCCCGCCGCTACCCCCGCGCCGCCGGCGCCCCCTCCGCCGCCGCGGTTCTGAGCGCTCAGCTCGACGGTTCTGCGGGGTCGAACGGCACCGCGGAGTAGGCGCGCAGCTTCTCCAGCGAGTGCAGGCTGTCGATCATGCGGGTGGTGCCGGAGCGGGAGCGCATGACCAGCGACTGGGTGGTGCAGCCGCCGGAGCTGTAGCGCACGCCGCGCAGCAGCTCGCCGTCGGTGATGCCGGTGGCGACGAAGAAGACGTCGCCGCGCACGAGGTCGTCGATGTTCAGCACGCGGTCGAGGTCGTGGCCCGCGTCGAGGGCCTTCTGCCGCTCGTCGTCGTCCTTCGGCCAGAGCCGGCCCTGCAGCGCACCACCCATGCACTTGAGCGCGCAGGCGGCGATGATGCCCTCCGGCGTGCCGCCGATGCCCAGGAGCAGGTCGACCCCGGTGCCCTCGCGCGCGGCGGCGATGGCGCCGGCGACGTCGCCGTCGGTGATGAACTTGATGCGGGCGCCGGCCTCGCGGACCTCCTGCACGAGCTGCTCGTGGCGCTGGCGGTCGAGGATGCAGACGGTGACGTCACCGGAGGAGCTCTTCTTGGCCTTCGCCACCCGGCGGATGTTCTCGGCGACCGGCGCGGTGATGTCGACGACGTCGGCCGCCGCCGGACCGGTGGCGATCTTCTCCATGTAGAAGACGGCCGACGGGTCGTACATCGCGCCGCGGTCGGCCACCGCCATGACCGCGATCGCGTTCGGCATGCCCTTGGCCATCAGCGTCGTGCCGTCGATGGGGTCGACGGCGACGTCGCACTCCGGGCCCTGCCCGTCGCCGACCTGCTCGCCGTTGTAGAGCATCGGCGCCTGGTCCTTCTCGCCCTCGCCGATGACGACGACGCCCTTCATGCTCACCGTGCCGATGAGCGCGCGCATCGCGTCGACCGCGGCGCCGTCGCCACCGTTCTTGTCCCCGCGGCCGACCCACCGGCCCGCGGCCATCGCGGCCGCCTCGGTCACCCGCACCAGCTCGAGGGCGAGGTTGCGGTCCGGCGCCGGGCGGTCGGCCCGGAAGCCGCGGCCCGCCGTGCTCGTCGGAAGAGGGCTGTCGGGACCGGGCAAGGACACGGGACCTCCTGGTTCGACCACCTCGCCCGGCACGGGGCGGCGGCTTCGGGTGCGCTGTGCTGCGATCCTAGGGTCATGACCGACGGCGGCCAGACGAGTTCGCAGGTGCACGAGCCCCAGGACGGCGGCGATCCGACGCCGTCGCCGGCGGAGGTCCGCGCTGCGCGGTTCAACGCCGCGAACATGCTGCGGTCGCTGTTGCCCCTCGTCGTGATCTGCCTGCTGATCGTCGCCTGGACGACGTGGCGGCAGAGCGGCGACGAGCGGGTGCAGACCGTCGACCCGTCGTCGACGATCCAGCTGGCCGCCGCGCGCGCCGACTACCCGGTGCTCGCGCCCACCGATCTCCCTGACGACTACCGGGTGACCAGCGCGCGCACCGACGCCGGCAAGGCAGAGGACGGCGACACGGTCACGCTCGAGATCGGCTACCTGACGCCGTCCGAGGAGTTCGCCGGGTTCGTGGTCAGCGACGACCCCGGCGCCGGTCCGGTCGTCGACGTGGTCGCCGACGCCGAGGAGCAGGGCGACGTCGAGATCGACGGGCAGACCTGGCAGCAGGTGACCACCGGACGGGGCGAGACGGCCTTCGTCCGGGAGGTCGACGGGGTCACCGTTGCTGTCACCGGGTCGGCCTCCGACGAGGAACTGCGGGCCGTCGCGGCGGCCGTGGAGCCCTACTCGGAGTGACCCGACTGGTCACGCACCGACGCGGTTCATGACGATCCTGTGTCGAACATCACGACGTGATATCGCGTCGGTGCGTCGCGTGTTGACGCGCGGTGGCTCACGGGACTCTTCCGTCCCACCAGTCACGCGAGTCACTCGCACACCTCTCGAAGGAGCACCGATGCCCCCTCGTGCCCTCTGCCCCGGCGGCGACCACCGGCCACCCGCCACCGGCGGCTCGTGTGCCTGCGGCATGGTCACCCGTGTCGTGACCAGCCGGCCCATGCCGAAGCCTGCCCGCCCGGCGCCGGCACCCCTCATCCGGCCCGAGGTGCGCGACGCCCTCGCGCGCTGCCTCTACGACGGCCCGGGGGACCCGCTCGCCCACGACGCCTCCGACCACCGGCCGGACGCCATGCGGATGTCCGGGATCCTCCGGAGGAAGGCCGAGAAGATGCTGGCGGCGTTGGCCGCGGCCGGTCTCGTGATCACCGAGGACGGCGACGTGCTCCAGGCCGCCTGAGCCCTCCGCTCGGACGGCGCCGATCAGTCCTGATCGGCGCCGTCCGCGGGGGCCGCCTTGGCCAGCCGCTCGCGGGCCCGGTCGAGCCAGTGCCGGCACAACTCGGCGAGTTCCTCGCCGCGCTCCCACAGGGCGAGGGACTCCTCCAGCGTCAGCCCGCCGCCCTCGAGCCGGCGGACCACCTCGGCGAGCTCCTCGCGGGCCTGCTCGTAGGTGGTGGTCGGCTCGGCCGCGGACTCGTCGCGGTCGGGGGTGCTCATGCTGTCCGATCCTCCTGGTTGGCAGTGCGGTCGACGCGGACGGGCAGTCGGCCTCCCGCGACGCGCACCTGCAACGGCTCGCCGTCGCTGACGTCGGCGGGGTCCCGGACCAGTGCGCCGTCGGCCCGCTGCACGACGGCGTAGCCGCGCTGCAGGGTGGCGGCGGGGGAGAGCGCGGCCACCCGTGCGCGGGCGTGCTCGAGGTCGCGCTCGGCGACCTCGACCCGGTGGACGACGGTGCGGCGCGCGCGGGTGCGCAGCGCGAGCACGTCGTCGGCCCGCCCGTGCAGCAGGCGCTCGGGTGCCGCCAGCACGGGCCGGCTGCGCACCGACTCCAGCCAGCGTTCCTGCTGGTCGAGCCGGCCGGTGAGGAGCGCGCGGGCGCGGGCGCGCAGGCCGTCGACCAGGCGTCGTTGCTCGCCGATCTCCGGGACGATCCGGTGCGCGGCGTCCGTCGGCGTGGCCGCGCGCACGTCGGCGACGTGGTCGACCAGCGTGGTGTCGGTCTCGTGGCCGACGGCGGTGACCACGGGTGTGCGGCAGGCCGCGATGGCGCGCACCAGGCCCTCGTCGGAGAAGGGCAGCAGGTCCTCGACCGAGCCGCCGCCGCGGGCCACGACGATGACCTCCACCGCCGGATCGGCGTCGAGCCGCCGGAGGCCCTCGATGACCGAGGCCGCCGCCGTCGGGCCCTGCACCGCGCAGTTGTGCATGGCGAACCGCACCGCGGGCCACCGGCGCCGGGCGGTCACCAGCACGTCACGTTCGGCGGCGCTGTCCCGGCCGGTGATGACGCCGACGACCGCGGGCGCGAACGGCAGCGGCCGCTTGCGGGCCGGATCGAAGAGCCCCTCGGCGGCCAGCAGGCGGCGGATGCGCTCGATGCGGGCCAGCAGTTCGCCCAGGCCCACGGCGCGGATCTCGGTCGCCCGCAGCGAGAAGGACCCGCGGGCCACGTAGTAGTCGGGCCGGGCGCGGACCAGGACGCGGGCGCCCTCGGTGAGCTCCAGCCCCGGTCGGTCGGCGACGTCGCGGTGACACGTCACCGGCACCGACATGTCGGCCGCCGGATCCCGCAGCGTGAGGAACACCGTGGCGGCGCCCCCGCGCCGGGAGAGCTGTGCGATCTGGCCCTCCACCCACACCTCGCCGAGGCGGCCGATCCACTCGGCGACCTTGCGAGCCACCGTGCGGACCGGCCACGGCGCCTCGGGCGACGACGGAGATGTCACGTCAATTTCCTGTTGGGCGGCCCCGCCCCGGGTCCCGCCCTGAGCGTGCGAAGGGCGGGGAGGGCGGGGTCCTTCTGCACGTCCAGAGCCTGCCAGGCGGTGCCGACAGGCCTGTTGTCATGCGCCGCGCGGGGCCAGCGGGCTGGACTCGACCGCCTGCTCGTCGAGCTTCTCCAGCCGGTTGCGCAGCAGCCGGAGGTAGGGCTCGCGGGCCCGGGTCGCCTCTTCGTAGGCGACGAGGTCGGTGACCGTGGTCAGCGCGTACCCGCGGAGCCGGCCGCGCAGCTGGGCGATGGAGAAGCTGTCGTACCCGTCGATGGGAGCCGTGCGGGGGGCCTGCGAGCCGGACGGCTCGCTGCCGCCCTCGGCGGTGTCGCTGTCCGTGGTCGCGGTGGCCGTCGTGTCGGCCGGCGCCTCGGGCGCGGCGACGCCCTCGTCGGTCACGGACGCCTCGACCGTGGCGACGTCGCCCTCGGCGGTGAGGACGTCGGCCGTCGTGGCGACGTCGGCGGTGACGTCCTCGCCGGCGGGAGTCGCCTCGGCCGTGGACACCGGGGCGTCGCCGACCATCTCCTCGATCGCGAGCTCCTCGAGCACCTCCTCGGTGCTCGGCGCCTCGGCCGACAGGGTGTCGAGGGTCTGCTGGGCGTCCTCGACCTGAGCGGGGGCATCCTCGACCTCCGCGGTGGCGACGGCGGCCTTGCGGGGCGCGCGCGGAGCCCGGGCGGGCTTCTCCGGCTTCGGGGCCTTCTCCGCCTTCGGCGGCTTGACCGCCTTGGCCGCCTTCTTGCGGGCCGGCTTCTCGGCGGGGGCGTCCTCGTCGGTGGAGTCCTCGGTCAGCGGCACCTCGGCGAGGGGCACCTCGGCCCGGTCGAACGCGGACTCCCGGTAGCCGTTCGAGGTGGGGGCGGGGGCCTCGGTCTCGTCGAGCTCGTCGTCGAAGGTGGCCAGGCCCGGCTCGTCCTCCCCGCGCAGGCCGGTGAACAGCTCGTCGCCACGCGCGACGAACCCGGCGTACTGCTGCTGGATCTTCAGCGCCGACTGCATCGCGAGCCCGATCACCCGCACCGGCAGGCCGGGCAGGGTCTCGGGCAGCTTGCGCGCCTCGTCGAGCACGGTCGCGGCCAGACCCGCGGCCGCGCGGACAACTTCGGGAATCTCACGAGCCATGCCGACAGCGTGCCTCACGGCGCGTCGCGGGGCAGCCCCGGCCCGGCCCGATACACCCAGGGGTGGGGGAGGTCACTCGGCCGACCTGCTCGGACGGGGGGCGCCGCCGGTCACCGACCTACGATGGGGCCATGGCTGATCAGCGCGGACGCGTCCTCCTCGCCGACCCTCGGGGGTACTGCGCCGGCGTGGACCGCGCGGTGATCGCCGTCGAGCGCGCCCTGGAGATCCACGGAGCGCCGGTCTACGTCCGCAAGCAGATCGTCCACAACAAGCACGTCGTCGCGACCCTCGAGCGCCGCGGCGCGGTCTTCGTCGAGGAGACCGACGAGGTGCCCGAGGGCGCGGTCGTCGTCTTCAGTGCCCACGGCGTCTCCCCGGCCGTGCACCAGGAGGCCGCCCAGCGGGGGCTGCGCACCATCGACGCGACCTGCCCGCTGGTGACGAAGGTGCACCAGGAGGCCAAGCGCTTCGCCCGCGACGACTTCGACATCCTGCTCATCGGCCACCGCGGCCACGAGGAGGTCGAGGGCACCTCGGGCGAGGCCCCCCAGCACATCCAGTTGGTCGACGGTGCGGCCGACGTCGCGAACGTCCAGGTGCGCGATCCGGAGAAGGTCGTCTGGCTCTCGCAGACCACGCTGTCGGTCGACGAGACGCTGGCGACGGTCGACCAGCTCAAGAGCCGGTTCCCCGGTCTGCAGGCGCCGCCGAGCGACGACATCTGCTACGCCACGCAGAACCGCCAGCAGGCGGTCAAGCAGATGGCCGCCGACTGCGACCTCGTGCTGGTCGTCGGCTCGACCAACTCGTCGAACTCGGTGCGACTCGTCGAGGTGGCCCTCGAGGCCGGTGCCCGGGCGTCGCACCTGATCGACTTCGCCTCCGAGATCGACCCCGCCTGGCTCGACGGCGTGGGCACCGTGGGCGTCACCAGCGGGGCGTCGGTCCCCGAGATCCTCGTCAGCGAGGTCCTGGACTGGCTCGCCGAGCGCGGCTACGCCGACGTCGAGACGGTGAAGGCGGCCGAGGAGCGGCTCGTCTTCGCCCTGCCGCACGAGCTGCGCCCGCGCCGGCAGGCGGCCGACGTCGATCAGACGGCGGCGCCGGAGCAGGCTCCCGTTCCTACCGACTGACCGCCCGTACCTCGCGCGGGCAGCGCGAGGACGTGCGGGAACTCTCGACTCGGACCGCGCGACGCCGGGGGGCGGGGGAGGAACCCCGGTGCGGCGCGGGACGGGTCAGCGGCGGGCGGCCCACCGGATGAGCGCGATGACGAAAGCGGCACCGGTGGCCATGGCCATGGTGGGGAAGCCGCGGACGAGCAGTGTGGCCATGCTGGCGAGGTTGAAGCTGGCCGACGGCGCCAGGGCGATGTTGGCGCAGGCGACGGCCACGAAGACGAGCGGCGGGGCGACGACCACGGACAGCAGGTCGCGGCGGCGCACGAGGACCGCGCCCAGCACCGTCGACCCGACCAGGCAGGCGAGGGTGATCAGGCCCAGGCCCATGCCCATGAAGAGCGAGTCGACAGCGGCGCCGGCCAGGGTGATCAGGAAGATCGCGAGAACGACGACGATGCCGCGGATGCGGCCGCCGCCGGTCTGCGCCGACGGCGCGGTCCGTCCGCGGGGGGCCATGGCGGCACCCCGCGGGTCGCCGCCGCGGACGTTGGGACGGCGCTCGTCAGCGCGGTTCCGCTCGGGGCGGCCCCGCTCGGGCCGCCGGTCAGCGCTGCGGGAGGCGGCGGGGCGCCGACTGGCGGCACCCCGGCTGAAGTCTGCGGCGTCGCCGTAGGCCATGTCGTCCTCCGGGGCGCGCAGACGGTCACGGCCCGAGGGGGCCGACCGCAGCGGCGGCAGTGGTGGGGTGGGGCGCGAGGGCCGGGACGGACGTTCGCCGGCCGGGCTGCGCACGACGGCGCCCGGATCGGCGAGGCCGCGGTCCGACCGGATCGGCGGCCGCGGTGCCATGGAGGACCGATCGGAGCGCTCTCCGCTCTGCCGCCACGATCCGGCAGTGCTCGCCGTGGTCATGGCGCACCTCCGTCCCCGTTGCGTCGCGGTCGGCCGTTCGGCCGTCCATCGGTCGCCACGGTAACCACCGACGGCGCGTCAAGAGCGCAAGACAGCGCCGAGTCGTGGTGCTCCTGTGATCGTTCGGCAACACCGGGTCACCCCTGGGGCGGACGGGGCGAATGGGATCGGACTACGGCAGGAACTCTCGCACCCGGGGCCTGCGCATGGCACTCCCTGCGGTCCGTCCCGGAACTCGCGTCGGCAACTCCTCGCGCCGACCGGCTCAGCCGTGGGTGCCGCTCCGGCTCTCCTCCTCGTCGTCGTCGAACTCGACGGCCGGTGCGATCTGCGGCAGCTCCGCCGGGCGCAGCGTGCGGACCGTCGCCTCCAGTGGCTCCGGCGTCGGCACCGGGCTCTCGGCCACGCCCAGGTCGTCGAACCGGCGGGCAGCGGTGAGCACCGACCGCTCGTACGACCCGACCGTGTCGTTGAAGCGGGCCGTCGCGGCGCTCAGTGCGGACCCGAGCTTGGTCAGGTGTCCCGACAGCGTGCCGAGCCGGGCGTGCAGCCGCCGGCCGACCTCGAGCACCTGGTCGGCGTCGCGGGCCAGCCGCTCCTGCCGCCAGGAGTAGGCAACCGTGCGGAGCAGCGCCAGGAGCGTGCTGGGTGTGGCGATGACGATGTCGCGCGCGAAGCCGTACTCCAGCAGGCCGGGCTCCGCCTCGAGTGCCGTGGTGAGGAACCCGTCGGACGGGACGAACAGCACGGTGAACGGGGCCGCGGGGCGGAAAGCGGTGGGGTAGCGGCGGGCGGCGAGCGCGTCGACGTGGGCCCGCAGCTGGCGCGCGTGCACCGTCACCCGCTGGGCGCGCACGGCGCGGTCGTCGGCCTGCACGGCCTCGATGTAGCCGGTGAAGGGGACCTTGGCGTCGACGACCACCTGCTTGCCGTCGGCGAGGGTGACGACGAGGTCCGGACGCACGCCGGCTCCCTCGTCGTTGGTGCCGCCGGGCTGCTCCACGAAGTCGCAGTGCTCCAGCAGGCCGGCCACCTCGACGACCCGGCGCAGCTGCACCTCGCCCCACCGGCCCCGGACGTGCGGCGTGCGCAGCGCCGTCACCAGTGCCGCCGTCTCCTGCTTGAGCTGGGCCGACGCCTGGCCCACCGTGCCCATCTGCTCGCGCAGCTCGCCGTGCGCGGTCGCGCGGGCGCGCTCCATGCCGGCGAGCAGCCGGTGCAGGTGGTCGAGCGACTCGTGGACGGGCTCGAGCCCGGCGTCGCCGGGGCGACGTCGGGCGGCGAGCGTGACCACGCCGAGCGTGACGGCGGTGGCCAGCAGCGCGCCGAGGAGGAGCCCGGTGACCAGGGAAGCGGCATCCATGCCGCGCAGGATGACCGAGGGGTCCGACAGTTTCCGGACGGCCCCTGATCCCGACTGCGGTGGCCGGAGGAGCCCTCAGGCGACGGCGGCCGGGGCGTGTGCGGCCTCGTGGTCGAGCAGCCAGCGCTTGACCGGCGTGCCCCAGCGGAACCCGCCCAGACCGCCGTCGGACCCGAGCACGCGGTGGCACGGCACGAACAGCGCCGTCGCGTTCCGGGCGCATGCGTTGGCGGCGGCCCGGATGGCGGCGGGCCGTCCGCACCTCGCGGCGAACGACGCGTAGGTGTCCGGCTCGCCGGCCGGCACCGTGCGCAGCACCTCCCAGGCGTCCTCGAGGAACGGCCCCGAGCGCTGGTGGACGGGCACGTCGTCGATGGCGAGGACGTCCCCGTCGAAGAACGCGGTCACCGTGTCGAGCACGGGCAGGTACTCGGCCTCCTCGACCCAGGTCGGCCGGAGGGAGCGGTGGACGACCGGGAGGAGGGCCGAGACGTCGTCGGTCCAGCCGCTGGCGAGCACGACGTCCCGCCTCTCGGGCCCTGGGCCGACGACGACGGTGAACGGTCCGGGTGGCGTGGCGACCGTGGCGAACCGGGCGGGCTTGGGGGTCATGAGGCGCTCCGTATGGGTGCGGCAGGGTGGGTGTTCAGAGCTGCCGACCGGACGGCCGACGGAAGAGGTGGACGGGGAAGGGGCGATCTCGTGAAGAGCGCGGGCACGGCCAGTGCCCACAGGTGCATCACTGCGTAGGAGCGCCACGGGCGCCAGCGGGTGGCGGCATCGGTGTCGGAGCTGCCGAGCGTCGCCAGCGAGCGTCGTAGCGCGAGGTCACCGGGCAGCCACACGTCGGGGTCGGCCAGGCCGCGCAGCGCGACCAGCGCGACGGTCCACGGGCCGATGCCCGGGACGGCGAGCAGGCCGCGGCCGGCCTCCGCGCGATCGGCTCCGGCGTCCAGAGACACCGCGCCGGAGGCGAGCGCCTCGGCCAGGGCGTGCACGGTGCGACGGCGCGCGCCGGTCAGCCCGACCCCGGTCAGGTCCGCCTCGGCGAGCGCGTCGGGCCGAGGGAAGACGTGCGTGAGGCTGCCGACCGGTTCGGCCAGCGGGATGCCCGCGGAGCGCACCACCCTGGCGGTGAGCGTGCGCGCGCCGGCGACCGACACCTGCTGGCCCAGCACCGCCCGGACGGCGAGCTCGGCAGCGTCGGGGGAGGCGGGGACTCGTCGCCCGGGCGCCCCGGCGACCAGCGGGGCCAGTGCCGGATCGGCGCCGAGCACCTCGTCGACCGCCGTCGGATCGGCGTCGAGGTCGAGCATCCGGCGGCAGCGGCTGACCGCCGTCCCGAGGTCGCGCAGCTCGGTCAGGCGCAGCCGGGCCGTCACCGCAGCCGAGCCATCGGCGGCGGGGGAGAGCTGGACGACGGCGGGTCCGTGCGGCAGGTCGAGTACGCGGGAGAAGGTCGTGCCGTCCCACTCCTCGACGCCCGGGACCGCGTGGGCGCCCAGGAACAACAGGACCTCGGCCGCCTCGTACGGCGCGCGGGCGGCCAGCCGCAGGGTCAGCCAGCCCGGGGTGCCCCGGGTCGTCGCTGCGCCGGTGCTCCGCAGGCCGGAGGGGGTGGTGGCGAAGACCTCGCGCAGGGTGTCGTTGAACTGCCGGATGCTGCTGAACCCGGCCGCGAAGGCGACGTCGGACATGGACAGGTCGGTCGTCTCGATGAGCAGCCGCGCGGTCTGCGCCCGCTGGGCGCGGGCGAGAGCGAGCGGTCCGACGCCGAGCTCCCCGACGAGCAGGCGGTGCAGCTGCCGCTCGGAGTACCCGAGGCGGGCGGCGAGGCCGGGGACGCCGGACCGCTCCACCTCGCCGTCGGCGATGAGTCGCATGGCCCGGGCGACGACGTCGGCGCGCACGTCCCAGGCGGGGGAGCCCGGCACGGCGTCGGGCCGGCAGCGGCGGCAGGCGCGGTAGCCGGCGCCCTGGGCGGCGGCCGATGTCGTGAAGAAGGAGACGTTGCGTTCGAGCGGTGTGCGGGCGGGGCAGGACGGCCGGCAGTAGATCCCGGTGGTCGCGACGGCGGTGAAGAACCAGCCGTCGAAGCGGGCGTCCCGGCTGGCGACCGCGCGGTAGCAGCGTTCGGCGTCCAGGGTCTCGGTCACGTCGTCGAGCATGACAGTCGGACGCGGCCGCGACTGGCGGTTTTCGGACATCGCGGCCGTGGGAGTCGGCTCCTCGCCGGCCCATCGCGCTCGGCGACCTCGATCTTCGACCAGCAGGGCGCCTCGAACGTCGTCTGGACCTGGCAGATGACCGCGTACGCCTTCCGCGTCTCGCCGACCAGCGACCAGTACGCGCCGAAGTGGTACCCGGGCGACGAGTTCGTCGACAACGTCGGTGCCGATGCCTACAACTGGATCAGCTGCGGCGCGACCGGCACCGGCAAGTACAACGAGCTCCAGTTCCTCGGTGACCCCGTCGTCGCCTTCGCCCGGGCCCACGGCAAGAAGGCCTCGTTCCCCGAGTTCGCCAGCCACGCCAACGCCAACCGAGCGCAGTGGCTCGACAACGCCCACCGGTACCTGGTGCAGAACCAGGACATCATCACCGCGGCCTTCTACTTCAACCGGCCGCCGACGATCGCGTCGAACGCCGACTGCCAGTGGGGTCTGACGGCGTCGTCCGAGTACGGCCAGCTCCGCGAGATGGCCCAGGACACCGCTCACTTCACGGTCTGATCCCGACTGCTCGGTCGGCCACGAGCGGAGGAGCCCCGTGCGGGCTCCTCCGCTCCTAGGCTGAGCCAACCGCTGGAGTGCCAGAGGGGTACCCGGCGGCGCAGACCGCGGAGGAAACGCGATGTCGCTCCAGCAGCCCAGCCTGGATGCCGGCACGGAGGTCTCCCGGTACCGCGTCGAAGAGCTGGTCGCTCGTGGCGGGATGGGCCAGGTGTACCGCGCCCGCGACATCCGGCTGGACCGTCAGGTGGCGCTCAAGATCCTGTCGCCGGAGCTCTCGGGTGACGAACGCTTCCGCGAACGGTTCGTGCGGGAGTCGCGGCTGACCGCCGCCGTCGACCATCCGCACGTCATTCCCGTGTACGAGGCCGACGAGTGGAACGGCCTGCTGTACCTCGCGATGCGGTTCGTCCGGGGCGTGGACCTGCACACGGTGCTGGCCACCTCCGGCCGGATGGATGCCCAGACCGCGCTGCCCCTGCTCGTCCAGGCCGGCGACGCGCTGGACGCCGCGCACGAGATCGGGCTGGTGCACCGCGACGTCAAGCCGGGCAACTTCATGCTCGCCGGCGCCCAGGCCGACCGCGTGCCGCCGGGCACGCACGTCTACCTGACCGACTTCGGGCTCACCAAGCGGGCGACGTCGGTCTCGGGGCTGACCCGCACCGGTCAGTTCCTCGGGTCGCTGCACTACGTCGCTCCGGAGCAGATCCGCGGGGAGGAGGTCGACGCGCGCACCGACGTCTACGCGCTGGCGTGTGTCGCCTTCGAGATGTTCGCCGGGCAGCCGCCGTTCCGGCAGGACCAGGACGCCGCCCTGCTGTGGGCTCACATGTCGATCCCGCCGCCGCGGCTGACCGACGACCGGCCCGACCTGCCCGACGAGTTGGACGACGTGCTCGCCGCCGGCCTGGCGAAGGACGCGGCGGATCGCCCGGAGACCTGCGGAGAGTTCGTCCGGTCGGTGCGCGCGGCCCTCGGTGGGCCCCCGCTGCTCGACCTCCCGGACCGCGCTGTCTCGCCGAGTCGGCCCACCGCCCAGCTGCCGCGCGGAGGTATCGCGCCCGCGCGGCCGACCGCGCTGGCGGCCGGCAGCCCCGGCCAGCAGCGCCACATCACCCCGGTCGCGCCTCCGCCGGTCCCCGCGGGGAGCGGGGGAGCGACGCCGGGGGGCGGCCCCGCAGGGCCGCCGTCCGGAGGGCTGCCGTCCGGTGGCCCGCCGTCCGGAGAGCCGCCCTACGGAGAACCGCCGGCCTGGGGCGGGCCGGGGGGCCCGCCCTGGCCACCGTCCGGCGCGTCGGGTCCGCCGGCCGGCGCCTCCTGGCCACCCGGCGCCGCGCCCCGTCGACCTCGCCGCATGGGATGGCTGCTCGCCGCGCTCGCGGTCGTCGTGGCGCTGGTCGTCGGCCTCCTCGTCTGGAGCCCCTGGGCGGGACCGAGCCTGGAGACCGAGGACTTCATCGTCGTCCCGTTCCAGGCGGACGTGCCCGACGACTGGGAGACGTACACCTTCACCGATGACCTGACCTACTCGGTCCTCGGCTCACGGGACTGGAGCGGACTCAAGCAGGACGACTCGACCGCCATCGCCGACGTCCGAAGCGGCGTTCACCGATGACCCGGAGTCCCTGGTCCACCTCTACGTCGACGGGGCGGAGACCATCTACACCGACGACGCCAAGGGTCTCGCCGAGCAGGTGACGTCGATCTTCGGCGAGGGGCGCCTGGTGGGCCAGGGGACGCGGCAGGTCGACAACCGGGAGGCGTTCACCGCGGGCGGTGTCGTGCCGTTCAACGACGACGGGGAGCAGTTGCGCGTCTACGCGGTGACCATCCAGGACGAGCCGCGCCTGTTCATGCTGTTCATCTGCCCGGCTGCGCTCTACGACGAGTGGCAGCCGACGTTCGACGAGATCGTCGACTCCGTCCGCTTCACCGGCTGACAGCTGCCGTCCACCGACCGGTGGACGGCGGACCAGCGGTTCGACGGTCCCGGGCGGCACCCGCGCCGCAGCAGGCTCGGGGCATGACGACGACACAGGTCGCGCCCCGCACCTCGGGGACGGCGACGAGGACCGAACCGGCCGTGCACGTGCGCGGGCTCGTGAAGCGCTACGGAGGACGGGCCGTCGTCGACGGCCTCGACCTCGACGTCCAGCGGGGCGAGGTCTTCGCCCTGCTCGGGCCGAACGGCGCCGGCAAGACGACCACGATCGAGATCCTCGAAGGCGTCCGGACGCGGGACGACGGCGACGTGCGCGTGCTCGGCGCGGACCCCGCCCGGGCCGGCCGCGCGTGGCGGGCACGCATCGGCGTGGTCAGCCAGAGCGAGGGCGCAGGCGCAGGAACTCAGCGTGCGCGAGGTCCTCGACCACTTCGCCCACTACCACGCGACGCCTCGGCCGACCGACGAGCTGATCGCCGCCGTCGGGCTGGAGGAGAAGGCCCGGACGCGGACCGGCCGGCTCTCCGGTGGGCAGCGTCGCCGCCTGGCGGTCGCGCTCGGCGTGCAGGGCCGCCCGGAGCTGGTGTTCCTCGACGAGCCGACCACGGGCATGGACCCGGTCGCCCGCCGGCAGTTCTGGGAACTGATCCGCGGGCTCCGGGCCGACGGCACGACGGTCCTGCTGACCACCCACTACCTCGACGAGGCGGCGGAGCTGGCCGACCGGGTCGGCGTCGTCGCCGAGGGGCGGCTGGTCGAGGTCGCCCCGCCCGGCGAGCTCGGCGCCGACCTGCGCCGGCTGGCCACCGTCCGCTGGACGCGAGGACGGCGCGGTGCGCGAGGTCCGCAGCGAGTCGCCGTCCGCCGTGCTGCGCGACCTGCTCGCGGGCAGCGTCTCCGACGTCCCCGGCCTGACCGTCACCCGCCCGAGCCTGGAGGACGTCTACCTCCAGCTCGTCGGCCCCAGCGCGACCGCCTCCGAGGGAGAGATCCGATGACCGCCGTCCTGACCGACCGTCCCGCTCCGCCGTCGGCGGCGCGGATCGCCCGCCGCCGCATCGGGCTCGAGCTCCGGCTGTTCTTCCGGGAGCGCCAGCAGGTGGTGTTCTCCTTCGCCTACCCGGTCGTGATGATGGTCGTGTTCGGCTCGGTGCTCGGCGGCGACGTCCTGCCGGGTGGCGTGCCGTTCCCGCAGTACTTCCTGGCCGGGATCGCGGCGACCGGCATCATGCTGAGCAGCTTCCAGGCGATCGGGACGTCGATCGCAGCCGAACGCGAGAACGGTCAGCTGGAGCGGCTGCAGCTGCTCGGCACGCCGCCGCTGGCCTACTTCGCGGGCAAGGCCGGTCAGGTGCTGGCCACCACCGCCGCCCAGCTCGCGATCCTGCTGCCGGTGGCGCACTACGCCTACGACGTGCCGCTGCCGACCGAGGCGTCGACAGTGGCTGACGTTCGCTGTGGGTCGCGGCGCTCGGGCGGCCTGGCCGGAACGGTGCTCGGGATCGCGGCCTCGGCGCTGCGGGGGACCGCGGCGTCGGTCGGCACCGGGATCGCCGCGTTCGCCGTCGTCCTCCAGTTCTTCTCCGGCGTGTTCTTCGCCTTCCCCGAGCTGCCGTCCTGGATGCAGCAGGTCGCCGCGCTGCTGCCGCTGAAGTGGCTGACCCAGGGCATGCGGTCGGTCTTCCTGCCCGACGAGGCGGCCGCCGCCGAGGTCGCCGGGAGCTGGGAGCACGGCCGGATCGCCCTGGTGCTGCTGGCATGGGTGATCATCGGCGTCGTGGTGTGCGTGCGGACGTTCCGCTGGCGTCGGGCCGACGGGTGACGTCGGGCCCCGAGCGGCCGGTCGCCGTCGACCCCTCCTGCGAGGAGGCGTCGACGGCGACCGTCCGCTGTCGCCCCGCGGGTGGCGGTTCACCCTCATCGGGCTGCACGTGGTCTTCGCGGTGCTGCTGGGCATCGCCGTCGCGACGATCGCGCTCGCGCCGATCGAGGGCTCGAAGCCGCTGCTGCTCTCGGCCCTCGCCGCGCTGGCGCTGGCCTACGTCTTCCTCGGCGCGCCCGCGCTCTCGTCCCGCGACCAGCGGCGCGCCCAGGCCTACCTGGCCGTCCTCGTGGTCGTCTTCGGTGTGCTGGCCTGGGAGGAGCCGGCGCTGCTCTTCCTGCTGTTCATCGGCTACACGCACGTGTGGTTCATGGTCGAGTCGCTGCGACGCGGGATCGTCTGGACGCTGCTGCTGGCGCTCGCGTCGACCCTCGGACCGGGGATCGCCTGGACCCGCGGCGAGGAGCCGCTGTCGGGACCGGGGCAGACGCTGGTCGGGCTGGCCTTCAGCATCGCGATGGGCATCTGGGTCAGCCGGGTGCTGGAGCAGAGCCAGCAGCGGGCCCTGCTGATCCGGGAGCTGGAGCGGACCCGGGCCGAGCTGGCCGAGCTGCACCACGCGCAGGGCATGGCGGCCGAGCGGGAGCGGCTGGCGCGCGAGGTGCACGACACCCTGGCGCAGGGCTACACGAGCATCGTCGTCCTGGCGCAGACGGCCGCCGCGGCGCTGCCACCCGACGCGTCCGGCGTCGCCGAGCGGCTGGCGCTGATCGAGGAGGTCGCGCGGGAGAACCTGGCCGAGGCGCGGGCGATGGTGGCGGCGTTCTCGCCGGTCGCGCTGGACTCGGCGACCCTCGTCGAGGCGCTCCAGCGGCTGGTCGAGAGGTTCGGCCGGGAGACCGGCCTCGCCACGCGGCTGGACACGTCGGCGCTCGGGAACGGTGGGGAGCTCAGCCGCAGCGAGGAGGTCGTGCTGCTGCGCGGGGCGCAGGAGGCGCTGGCCAACGTGCGCCGGCACGCGTCGGCGACGGCGGTGGTGCTGCGGGTCAGCAGCGTGGGGGCGGGGGCGGCGCGTCAGGTGTCGGTGCACGTGGAGGACGACGGGGTCGGGTTCGACCCGTCGTCCGCGCCGGGCGTCGGGCTCGCGGGGCTGCGCGACCGGGCCGAGGAGGTCGGCGGCGCGCTGGACGTCGTGTCGGCGCCGGGGCAGGGGACGCGCGTGACTGTGCGGGTGCCGGCCCGATGACCGTGCGAGTGCTCGTGGTGGACGACCACCCGGTGGTGCGCGGCGGCGTCGTCGGGTGGCTGGCGGCGCAACCCGACATCGACGTGGTGGCGGAGGCGGCCGACGGGCTGGAGGCGCTCGCCGCGGTGGCCGAGCATGCGCCGGACGTCGTCCTCATGGACCTGCGGATGCCGCGCATGGACGGCGTCGCGGCGACCGAACGCATCGCGGCCGCGCACCCCGCCGTCCGGGTGCTGGTGCTGACCACCTACGACACGGACGCCGACATCGTGCGGGCCGTCGAGGCCGGCGCGACCGGCTACCTGCTCAAGGACACGCCGCTGCCGCAGCTCGCCGACGCCGTGCGGGCGGCGGCGCGCGGCGAGACGGTGCTGGCGCCGCCGGTGGCCGCGCGGCTGGTCTCCCGGATGCGAGCGCCGGCGGTCGAGGCGCCGACGGCGCGGGAGCTCGAGGTGCTCGCCGGAGTCGCGCGCGGGCTGACCAACGCCGAGATCGGGCGGCAGCTGTTCATCGGCGAGGCGACGGTGAAGACGCACCTGCTGCGGGTGTTCGCCAAGCTCGGCGTCGACGACCGGACGCGCGCGGTGATGGTGGCCGTGGAGCGTGGATTGCTGCCGAACCCGGGCACGTAGCCTGGTTCTCCGTGAGCCTCACCATCGGGATCGTCGGCCTGCCCAACGTCGGCAAGTCGACCCTCTTCAACGCGCTGACCAAGAACGACGTCCTGGCCGCGAACTACCCGTTCGCCACCATCGAGCCGAACGTCGGTGTCGTCGGCGTCCCCGACCCGAGGCTGGAGACGCTGGCCGGGCTCTTCGGCTCGCAGAAGATCATCCCGGCGACGGTGTCGTTCGTGGACATCGCCGGCATCGTGCGCGGCGCCTCCGAGGGTGCCGGGCTGGGCAACAAGTTCCTGGCCAACATCCGCGAGAGCGACGCCATCTGCCAGGTCATCCGGGTGTTCACCGACCCCGACGTCGTGCACGTCGACGGCAAGGTGAGCCCGGCCGACGACATCGAGACGATCAACACCGAGCTCCTCCTGGCCGACCTGCAGACGCTGGAGAAGGCGATCCCGCGGCTGGAGAAGGAGATGCGCAAGGACAAGGAGCGCGCCCAGCTGCACAAGGCCGCCGTCGAGGCGCAGTCGGTGCTGAACGAGGGCAAGACGCTCTTCGCCGCCGGCATCGACCCGACGCCGCTGCGCGAGCTCGGGCTGATGACCACCAAGCCGTTCCTCTACGTCTTCAACGTGGACGAGGAGGAGCTGGGCAACGACGAGCTGATCGCCGAGCTCCGCGGCCTGGTCGCGCCGGCCGAGGCGATCCTGATGGACGCCAAGATCGAGTCGGAGCTCGCCGAGCTGCCCGCCGACGAGGCCGCCGAGCTGCTCGCCGGGATCGGCCAGGAGGAGCCCGGCCTCGACCAGCTCGCCCGCGTCGGATTCGCGACCCTCGGCCTGCAGACCTACCTGACCGCCGGGCCGAAGGAGGCGCGCGCCTGGACGATCCCGGTCGGCGCCACCGCCCCGCAGGCCGCCGGCGTCATCCACACCGACTTCCAGCGCGGCTTCATCAAGGCCGAGATCGTGTCGTTCGACCACCTCGTGGAAGCGGGCTCGATGAACGACGCCAAGGCCAAGGGCTGGGTCCGCATGGAGGGCAAGGACTACGTCATGCAGGACGGCGACGTCGTGGAGTTCCGCTTCAACGTGTGAATCACGGGGAACTCGTCAGGAACTCCCTGAAGTGGCGCCGTGGCCGCGCAGCCATTCGGTCAGGATGTCGCGGCGGGTGCCTGGGCTGCCGGCGATGTCGAGCGGCGTCTGGTCGGTGTGGTCGGGGACGGCGTTGATGTCGGCACCGCGGGAGAGCAGGTACTCCGCGGTTCTGCGCTGGCCGCCGTGACAGGCCTGCCAGAAGGCGTGGTTCAGCTCGTCGTCGGTGGGTCGAGGGTCACCCTCGACCAGTTCCACGACGCGGCTCTGCACGCCGAGCGCGGCCGCCTTCCACAGCTGGTCGACGCGCGCGCCACGGGCTACCAGCAGGCGGGCCACGTGCCAGCAGCCGTAACCGACGGCGTCGTCGAGAGGGGGCCCGCCGGCGATCGAGGCGCCGGGCGCCTCCAGGTCGGCTCCACCGTCGATGAGTGCGGCGGCGACATCGGAGTCGTCGCTGCTGGCCGCCCAGTGCAGCGGGGTCTCCGGGTGCGGAGTACCGACCACGGGGGCGTTGGGGTCGGCGCCGGCGGCCAGCAGCAGTTCGACGACGGCGGGCCCGTTCGGGAAGTACCCCGGCCAGTCGGTGGCCAGGTGGAGCGGTGTGCGCTGACAGCCATCCCTTCCGGCGATCCGCGCCCTGGCGAGGCCGGGATGGTCGGCCAGCAGCCGCTGCAGTACCGCGAGCTCTCCTCGCCGGATGGCGTCGGCCAGCGCGACCGCAATCGGGTCCTCGGCGGGCAACGTGTCCATAGCCGTCTCCCGTTCGGGCGGTCGTCGTCCCGGCCGGTGGTGTCCGGGTAGCCACCTGCAGTCTGCGGCCATCCGCGATGCCGTGGCCGCGACGTTCGCGCCATGCTCGGCGGCGATGACCGATTCGACATGTCCCCTGCCGCGCGCCCTGGTCGAGGCGGCCGAGCAGGAGGGCCGTGCGGCGTGGCTGGCGGCCCTTCCCGGCACCGTCGCCCGGCTGGCCAGGTCGTGGTCGCTCAGCGTGGAGCCGCCCTTCCAGCCGGGCGGACAGACCGCGTGGGTCGCGCCGGCTCGTGACCGGTCCGGGCGTGAGCGGGTGCTGAAGGTCGGCTGGCGACATCCGGAGGCCGAGCACGAGGCGGACGGGCTGCAGGCATGGGCCGGGCACGGTGCGGTCCGGCTCCACGCGGCCGAGCGCACGGCCGACACGATCGCGCTGCTGCTCGAGCGGTGCCGACCCGGCACGCCGCTCGCCGTGCGGCCCGAGCCGGAGCAGGACGAGGTGGTCGCCGGTCTGCTGCGCCGGCTGTGGACCCGCACGCCGCCGACCGGATCGCCGTTCCGCCCGCTGCGCGACATGGTCGACCAGTGGGCGGCCGAGTTCGAGGAGCGGGTCGCGGGCAGGCCGGACCTCGTCGACCCCGGGTTGGCGTCCGACGGCATGGCGCTGTTCCGCGCGCTGCCGGCTGAGGCCGACCGGGCGGTGCTGTTGGCCACGGATCTGCACGCGGGCAACGTGCTGGGCGCGCAGCGGGAGCCGTGGCTGGTCATCGACCCGAAGCCGTACGTGGGTGACCCTGCCTACGACGCGGTGCAGCACCTGCTCAACTGCGCCGAGCGGCTGCACGCCGACCCGACCGGACTGGCCGACCGGATGGCAGGGCTGCTCGAGGTGGACCGGGTGCGGGTGCGCCGCTGGTTGTTCGCCCGCTGCGTGCTGGAGGCACCCGGGGACCCGGCGCTGGCCGGTGTCGCTCGCCGCATCCCGATCGACTGATGCACGCGCTCCGTCGGCCGTGCGGGCACTACCGGCGTCGAACGGTCCGTGCGGCCATCCACAGCGCGCAGCGCCAGCAGACGTGAACGCCGGGCGTGTTCCCGAGCTCGTGGACGCCGGTGCGCGGCCGGTCCCGTCCGCAGCAGCCGCAGGTCACCACGTCTTCGCTCGCCATGGGCCGCCGTCCGGGCAGCCTCACGACAGGACGGCGAGCAGCTGCTCGACGCTCGGCGCGCCGGCAGTCCCCGATTCGGTGCGAAACATCCGGCACGACAGGCCGGTCGGCGCATCCCCTTCTGCGAACGGGTCGTGCCCGTTGAACAGCACGGTCGGGGAGCCGCGGAACCCCGCGGCCGCGGCCCCCTCCGCCGTGGTCACCAGGCGGTGCTGTACCCGCACGTCGTCCCGGCCGGCCCGCGCCAGCGCATCCCGCAGTCGCTCGTCGGCGACCTGCCAGTTCGGACAGCCGTCGAGGTACAGCAACGTCACGTCCACGCCTGAGGGAACCACCCGCATCAGAGTCGTCTTCCCGCAGGGCGCGAGGCGGCCGAGCGGGCGCAGTCCCGGCAGATGACCACCCCGGGCGTCGCGGCCAGCCGGCGTACCCGTCGCTGGGGGTACACCCCGCCGCAGCAGCCACAGCGGCGCAGACCGGGAACCGCGGCGAACACCGCCGGCAAGGCGAACATGCAGTGATGGTGGTTCGCCGGGGCGGTACCGACAAGCCCGGCCGACGGCGCGACGAGGCTCGATCGTCAGTCCCTCTTCAGTTCCTCGGCGAACATCACGAGGATGCCGCTGGGGCCGCGCACGTACGTGAGCTTGTAGACGTCCTCATACGTCGCCACGCCGCGAAGCGGACGGCAGCCGTGCTTTGCCGCGATCTCGAGGGCTTGATCGATGTCGTCGACGGAGAAGGCGACGCGGTGCATGCCGATCTCGTTGGGGAGAGTGGGCTCCGACTCGATCGCTGTGGGGTGGATGTACTCGAAGAGCTCGAGGCGCCCGTGACCGTCCGGCGTCTGCAGCATCGCGATCTTGGCGTGGTTGCCATCGAGGCCGACGGCGGTGTCGGTCCACTCGCCACTGACCGTGTCGCGGCCGAGGACCGTGAGACCGAGGTCGGTGAAGAAGGCGATCGTTGCCTCGAGGTCGCGAACGGCGATGCCGACGTTCTCGAGTTTGATAGCCATGGCTTGCATGCTACCGAGCCGTCCCGGGGGCGATCACTCCGCTGTTCTGGGAATGGGCACAACCGCACACCGCCATTCGGCAGCTAATCCTTATCCGGAAGACGTTCGTCCATGTCGTCATTCCAGAACGACAGTTCGTACGTGCGGATGATCGCCCATTTGCGAAATGACGCAGCCTGGTAGAGGCACCCCGCGGCGACGAGGACGAGAACGAGGCCGGTCAGTCCGGCGAACAAGGGAAGCCCGCCCGTGAAGATCTCCACGAGAGCTATGACGGCGGCCAGGGTGAGTGCGGGGACCGCGCGACTGAGCATCAGCCCGACAGATCGCAGGCGAAAGACGTCAGCGGCGGCTTCTCTGTCGTCCGCCTCGAGGGCGGCGAGCAGTGTGAACGGGTCCAACTGCAGGAATTTCCGCGGGGTCGAGATGGCGCTTCTTCGAACGAATTCGTCGCGGGCCTCTTTCGCCGGATCCTTCGAACCGAACGGATTCAATCGATCGACCATGTTCCCGAGAGGGTGAGCAGCCTGCCCCGTCAGGAACGCCGCAATGGCCAGGCCGATGAGCAGCACGAGAGACGGAAGTCCGAGAAGGCTCGGAACATCGATCCAACCGGCTCGGTGGGAGACGTACGCGAACGTCGTCAGGTAGAGCGATCCCGGTATCGCATACGCCAGCAAGTCGAAGATGCCGAGAATGAACGCCATTCCTCACTCCGATGTCCGGCCCGGACGGGACGCTGGTGATCCCCTGACGCGCGCTGCATCGTGGATCTTGGCCCTGTCCGACGAGGAGCGCGGCCCGGGACGGCGACGTCGTGGAGCTCGAGCCCGTCAGCTGAAGAAGCTCAGGCCGTCGAGGATCTGGCGGAACGTCGACCTCGGCCGGCCGTCCGCCGGCCGTGCCGGTCCGCCGGGTCGCTCCGTATCCGCGAACCGCTGCGACGTCGCCGTCCAGATGCCGACCGCGGTCAACGGGACGCCGACGACCAGGAATCCGATCCCGAGACCGACCGACGGCGTCGGAACGAGCAGGACCACGACGCCCATCACGAGTGCGACCGCGCCGATGACGATCGCAGCGATTCCGAGTTGGCGAACCATCGCAACCTCCCACAGGCATGCGGGCTCCTGCGCCTCGGGTGGCCGCCGACCGTACTCCTCAGGCCGACACCGGAGGGCCGTTCGTCCGCTGACTGACGCGCTCCTGACCTGCGCGGAGGTCGTCACCGGCGCAGTTCGGCCACCTCGTCCAGCCGGCCCAGCTTGTGCGGGTTCCGCATCGCGTACATGTGCGTGATCCGGCCGTCCTGGACGACGAAGGTGATCGCCGTGTCGAACTCGCCGCCGGCGTCGATCCGTGCGGCGACCGTGCCGTTGAGCAGCGGCGTGGTGATCTCCACGTGGGGCGCGAACTCCGCGAAGCGGGACAGCGCGTTGGCCACCCGCTCCCGGCCGACGACCGGTCGCCGGGCGGCGGGCGCGAGCCCTCCGCTGTCGGCGATCACGACCACATCGGGCGCGAGGACGGCCAGCAGGCCCTCCAGGTCACCGGCGGTGACGGCCGCGAGGAACCGCTCGACGACCTGCTGCTGCTCGGCGCGGCTCACCGCTATCCGAGGGCGCCGGGCGGCCACGTGCTCGCGCGCGCGGTGCGCGATCTGCCGGACCGCGGCGCTCGACTTGCCCACGGCCTCGGCGATCTCGTCGTACGGCACGTCGAACACCTCGTGCAGCACGAGGACGGCGCGCTCGGTCGGCTGCAGGGTCTCCAGCACGGTCAGCATCGCCATGGAGACGCTGTCCGCCAGCTCGACGTCCTCGGCGATGTCCGGGCTGGTGAGCAGCGGTTCCGGGAGCCACTCCCCGACGTAGTCCTCCCGCCGGCGCGACACGGTGCGCAGCCGGTTGAGCGCCTGGCGGGTGACGATGCGCACGAGGTAGGCCCGCGGGTCGCGCACCGCCGACTGGTCCACCTCCGCCCACCGCAGCCAGGTCTCCTGCACGACGTCGTCGGCGTCGGCGGCCGAGCCGAGCATCTCGTAGGCGACGGTGAACAGCAGGCTGCGGTGGGCGAGAAACGGGTCGTCGGTCATGCCGAGGCGATGTCCGCGGACCGGGCCGCCAGCGGCGGGAGGCCGCAGGACGCCGAGAACTCCGCCGAGCGGATGCCGAGTGCGACGTTGCCCCGGGCGGTCATGTTCATGACCCCGATCCTGCTGGTCAGCTCCAGCAACGCGGGCGCCCCCAGTTCGTCCAGCAGTGCGGCCGACATCTCGTCGGTCACGGTGAGCGGCGTCTGGCACATCGCCTCGGCGTACTCCATCACCCGCCGCTCGAGCGGGGTGAACACGGTGGACTCGCGCCACCGCGGCACCTCGCGGGCCTTGGCCTCGTCGAGCCCGCGGTTGTGGGTCAGGAAGTAGTGCAGGTCGAGGCAGAAGCTGCACCCGATCACGCCGGCCGCGGCCATGGTCGCGAACGACGCCAGGTTCGGGTCGAGCCGGTTCCACGACTCGGTCTTCCGGCCGAACTTCATCGTGTCCTTCAACAGCGCGGGGTAGTGCCACATCACGCCGAGCCCCTCCGGCACCTGGCCCAGCATCTTGCGGCTCATCGTCTTCAGCAGGCCCCCGTAGATACCGGTGATCTCGGTCGGGGGAACCCGGGTGCTGCTCGTCATGTCTCCTCCACGTGTCGGTGCGGTCGACATGAAGACACCGGCCGGGCTGCGGGTGTGACATCGCCGTCGGGGTATGGCGTCCGCCAGACTTCGACGGTGGGGGATTCCGATGCGTGACGAGGCGGCGCGGCACCGCGCCGAGCAGGCCGAGCGCGCCGAGTACCACGTGCAGGCGCGGCGAATCCGGGAGGAGCAGGAGTCGGCCAAGGCCCAGCTGCTCATCGATCGGTTCGTCGAGCGGGCCCGACAGGCGGGGCTGCCGACGGAGGAGCTGAAGGCCCGTCCGTGGTCCGGCCGCGGTACCTACCGGACCGGTGTCGTCGGCTGGTACCTGCGCCGGAACCGCTCGATCGGCATAGGCCAGGACGGTGGCTTCTACGTACTGACTGTGGCGCCGGAGCGATTCGGCCGCTGGCGCCCTGTCCGGATCGACCCGACCCCGCCGCCACTCGTGGTCGGGAAGGGGGCCGGGGACGGCGAGGTCTTCGACCTCGATGTCCTGTTGCAGCAGCGGCTGCAGTGGCCGGCCTCTGACGAGCGCTGAGCGAGCGACAAGGGGCTACACGACGATCGGTCCCAGCATGCGTTCGACGGCCTGGGCGTGCGGCTCCAGTCGCTCGTAGTAGGACTCCAGCAGCGCGGGCACGGCTCGAAGGGCATCCAGCAGGCGGTCCCCGCCATGGCGGACGGCGTTGGATTCCAGGGTCTCGAAGACCAGGAGGCCGTCCCGGACTATCCCCTTGAGCTCGTGCAGGTAGCGCTTGTTCTCCTCCTCCAGGGCGCTCGCCCAGCGCACGATGGCATCGAGCACGGCCGCACCCGCGGCCGGGCCCACCGCGCTCAGCGCACGGGGTCCGTGCGCCGCCGCCCGCACGACGGCCTCCGCCGTCTCCGAGGCCTGCACCCGGGCGACCGCCTCCCGCGCGTACGTCACGCGCTCGCCGCTGGAGCACAGACCGCTCGTCAGCGCCCACAGGTCGTCGAGGTCCTCGCCGACGCTGAACCCGAGATAGCTCAGGACGAACCGGTCGTGCGCCTCCATGAGGAAGCCCAGCCGGTAGGGCGTCATCTCCCCGGGCGCATCCCGGCTGGTGAGCGGCGGCTCGTGGATCGTGTAGTCGAGGCCGAGCGCGTTCTCCATCTCGACGACGGAGTAGAGGAAGCGCGCCCAGCTGCGGTACAGCTCGGCGAGCGGCACGTGGTGCAGGCCCTTCGGTCCGATCGCCACGCCCCACTCGGCGCCGAAGTCGAGCCGGCGGATGGTGCCGATCTCGTAGATGCCGCGCTGGGCATCGACCTCGGGCTCGATGTGGTGGCGGACCGCCCGGTACGCCCGGGTGGCGTCGACCCCGCCGTACGCCTGGACGATCTTGGCCCCGCCGGGATGCATCAGCAGGAACTCGCTGACGTCGTAGACGCGCCCGTCGACGACCATCCACCAGCCGGGGTCGTCGGCGTTGTGCCGCACGACCTCCGACGCGTCGTACCGCGCCGGCTGCAGGGCATGGGGGCCGGGGTAGGTGGTGAAGACGTCGAGCATCAGGCGCTGCTCGGCGGTCAGGAGGCCGAGCATGCGCCGTGGCGTCGTCCTCGTCGAGGCCGCCGACCTGGCGGCCGACCTCCTTCAGCCCGTCGAAGACGGCGCGGGCGAAGCCCGTCCGGCCGCAGATGTAGAACCGCGCGCCGCGGCCGCCCTGGTTCCGCGGCCGGAGCAGGTCCCACAGCGCCTGCGCGTTGCCCTCGGCGAGCATCTCGCCGCCGATGTGCCGGGTGACGCCCGGTTCGAGCACGAGGCGGCGGCCGTTCTCGGTCTCCGTCGTCCGGGCGGTCAGCGGGTCGCGGGAGAAGGCGACCCGCAGCTGCAGCTGCCCCGCTGCGACGGCCTCCTCGAGCTCGCTGCGGTAGTACAGGTCCGCCGTCGTCCGTGTGCCGAGGAACAGCCAGGTCTCGCCGTCGTCCCCGCGCCGCGCCCGTTCCTGGATGAAGCCGCGGAACGGCGCGATCCCCGTCCCGCCCGCGAACATGACGACGGGTTCGCTGCCGTCGGCCGGTAGCGCGAAGCGCGGAGGCCGCACGACGGTGAACGCCACCGGTGTACCGACCTCGCTCATCCAGGAGTCGGGGTCGCCCAGGTAGTTCGACGCGGTGCCCCGGCGCGGGGACCCGACCGACCGGGGTGCGTCCGCGCTGCGGTAGCGCAGGCCGCCGATCGTCAGGCTCAGCTCCTGCGCCGTCAGCCCGTCGCCCATCGTCGACGAGATCGAGTACATGCGCGCCTTCTCCGGCGGCACGAGGCGGCAGATGTGCTCGCGCTCGCCGGGATGCGCCCGCCACAGCGTCCGGGTGTCGAAGCCCCGGCGCGTCAGCAGCTCGAGCAGGTCCCAGAGTTCCCATTGGTCCTCGGCGCGGGCCTCGACGATCTCCTTCAGGGCTTCGTCGCCGGAGAGGGAGAGCAACGTCTTCGCCACGTCGCGTTCGACCGGTCGGATCCGTCCCATGGCGAGCAGGGAGCGCAGCGGCAGGTGCGTCGCGCTCGCCGCGCTGTCGCGGGCCAGGGTCGCCTCGCGCCAGGCGCGGGTGAGCTGGATCTGCTCGTCGCCGTTCGCCCGCAACGCGGCGAGCGTCGCGGCGACGAGTTCGCGGCCGTTCTCCGGGAGGACGGCGACGCGATCGCCGGGCTGGTAGCGGACGCCGCTGCCGGCCACCCCCAGCGTGACCTGCTTGACCCAGTTCTCGCCCTCCACGTGGACGGGCTCGACCGCCGTCACCTGGGCATGCCGGATGGGCGGCGGCGAGTCGACGCGGCGCTCCTCGATGGCGGCGCCCAGCTCGGAGTCGACCTCCTCCCAGGTGCGGTCCTTGAACTTGCCCTCGAAGCCGGTGATCGTGACGTCGCGGCCGGCCTTGAAGGCGATGTCGAGGAAGCCGTGGACCTTGAGCCGGTGGCGCATCAGGAAGCCACGCTCCCCGGAGTACGCCTCGAGCAGCTCGGTGAAGATGCCCTGCAGCTCCCGGTCGCCGCAGGTCGCGACGTAGTCCTTCACGGACACCTCGCGGAGGGCGGCGAGGAACCGGCGCCAGTTCACGGGGAACGAGACGCGCAGGTGCTCGACCTCTTCGCCGAAGCGGGACTGGTAGCGCGTGCGGCCCAGGAGGCCGTCCATGATGTGGAACAGCATCGCGTTGGTACCGCTGGGGCCGGGGACGCCCGGATTCACCGGCACGGCGAACGGCGCGACGGTCTTGGCCCACACGACGCTGTCGACGAACGACGGGGCGAAGGGATCGGGCCGGATCTTCAGGAAGGACTCGCGGGCCACCCGCTGGAGGGTGTCGGCCATGAGGATGAATTCGCGGGTCAGCGCCTCGGGGTCGTCCCGCTCCGCCGCCTCCTGTGCCCGCACCGCGGCGGCCACCACCGGTGCCGTCTGGGCGGCGATCTCCACCTGCACCAGGTAGAAGGTCCGCTCCTCCTGGTTGTCGACCGACGGGACCAGCAGCTCCATGTTCTCGATGCGCATCGGGTCGGCGCGGTCGGGGTCCAGCAGGCGCCAGTTGTAGGTGATCAGGTCGATGTAGGACAGGTGCGGTGCGCTGCGGTCGAGGCGGGCCGACACCTGCTCCCACGGTTGCTGGATCGACGCCGGGAGTGCCTCCACGGGCACCTGCTCGACCCGGTGGTAGGAGTGGGCGAACATGCCCAGCAGGGTCGAGGCGCGCAGCAGTTGGTCGTCCGGGAGGTCGTCCGGCCCCGCCGGCAGCACCGGTAGCTCGTCGAACGCATGGCGCAGCCGAACGGTCTTGAACAGCCGGGGGAGTTGGGCGCCCACCTCGTCCCATGCGCGGTGGCTCGGCGGGAGGCCGAGCAGCGGTGGGGACGACGGACCGGTGCCGTGGGACTCGCTCAGGAAGCCGAGGTTCTCGTGCCCCAGCGCCCGGCTCTGCGCCTGCGCCTCCTCCAGGACGGTGCGCGAGGCAACGGCCATCACCGGCTCCCATCCAGAGCACCCGCTCCAGGCGTTGGCGCCGGAAGCTAGTGGACTCGGGGACCGCAGACAACGCTCATCCGCGCCGCGGTTCATTGCGCTGGCTCGTTCCTGCTCACTACGGTGCGCGCGTGCAGGTCCACGAGGCCATGTCGAACCGATTCGCCCGCATCCGGGCAGAGTCGACGATGTTCCAGGCCGCGGAGACCGTCGCCCTCGCCGGATCCAGTGATCTCATGGTGATCGACGAGTCCGGCGCCTTCGTGGGAGTGCTGTCCGAGGGCGACATCCTGCGCGCGGCCCTGCCGGACATCGACGAGATCCTCGAAGCGGGCGGATCCCTCGACGTGGCGTTCGCGCGGTTCGTCGAGAAGGCCCACGACCTGTCCGCGCTGCCGATCGCCCCGTTGGTCATCCGGGACCCGATCACCGTCGCCCCCGACGACCACGTCGCCCGGGCCGTCGTCGTGCTGGTCGAGCGGAACATCCGCCTGCTCCCGGTCGTGCGCGACGGGCGCCTGCTCGGCGTGGTGTCCCGCGCCGACATCTGCAATGCCGTCGTGGGCCAGATCGCCGGCCGGGCGGTCGCGGTCGGCTGAGCGGTTCCTGATCGGGCCGATTCCGCGCCGAGCAGCAGGTTATTGCCGCGCCGTCCCGGCTCCGAGTAGCGTCCGCCCGGCCTCAGGCGGCGAGGGAGCCCATCCGGCTCTCGCGGCGACCGACGGCAGACCGCGCCATCGCCCAGCGATCCCAGCCGTTCGCCCTCGGAGCGCAGCCCATGTGCCCTCGCTCGACCTGGCCGGCACAGCGCGTCGATCCCATGGTCCGTCCCGTCTTCGCGGCCCTTCCCGAGCAGGCCGCGCGGCAGCACGACCGCATCCGGGCGCTCGGGAACGCCGGCGCGGTGCTGCACCTCGGCGCGCACCCCGACGACGAGGACAGCGGTCTGGTCGCCTACATGTCCCGGCGGCACGCCGCCCGCACCGTCTACTGGTCGGCCACGCGCGGCGAGGGCGGGCAGAACCGGCGGGGGCCCGAGCGCGCGGAGGCGCTCGGGGTCGTGCGCACGTGGGAGAGCCTCGACGCGCGGCGTCTCGACGGCGGCGAGGTGCTGTACGGGCCCTTCTACGACTTCGGGTTCTCCAAGAGCGGAGAGGACACGCTGCGCCGCTGGGGCCGCGACGCCGTCGTCGGCGAGGTCGTCCGCGCGATCCGGGCGGTGCAGCCGCTCGTCGTCGTCTGCCGCTGGTCGGGCGTCCCGGCCGACGGGCACGGCCACCACCAGGCCATCGGACTGATCGCCGAGGAGGCCTTCGACGCGGCCGCGGACCCGGAGCGGTTCCGCGAGCTGGGCTTGCCCCCGTGGCGCGCGGAGAAGCTGTACCGATCGGTCGCCGGCGACTGGCAGCCCGGTGAGGACGGCAGCTTCGGCGTCCTGGTCGACGAGTACGAGCAGGCCGGCTACCTGCGCATCGACACCGGCGAGGTCGACCCCGTCGCCGAGGTGAGCTACCAGGAACAGGCGCACAGCGCGGTCAACCGCCATCGCTCCCAGGGCATCGGGTTCGTGCCGGAGCCGGGCCCGTATTACTACTACTACCGCCTGGTCCGTGGTCCGCGCCCCGAGACCGGGCGCGAGGCGAGCGTCTACGACGGTCTGGACCCGGAGCTCACCGGGCTGGCCGTCAATCCGGGCGACGACCCGGCGCGGCCCCGGCTGGCGGCCGCCTCCCGGGCCATCGCAGACGCCGTGCAGAACTTCCGGCCGGACCGGCCGGCCGCGTGCGTGCCCTCCCTCGTCGACGCCTGGTCTGCGCTCACCGCCCTCGTCCAGGACGTCGACACCGGCGCCCTGGTGCCCGGTGCCGGCGACGCGCTCCCGCGCTACCTCGTCCGCCGGACGCAGGAGATCGAGGAGGTCATCGCCGCGTCCCTCCAGGTCCGTGTCGAGTGCCTGACCGACCGCGCCCGGGTGACGCCGGGCCGTCAGGTGCTGGTCACCGTCCGGGTCTGGGCCGGCGCCGATCCGGTGGACGTGGAGAAGGTGGAGCTGCACGTACCGGACGGCTGGCTGGCCGTCCGCGCGGACGACGAGAGCACCCCCGCGCGTCCCTCGCACGCGGTGCCGCACGAGGTCGTGTACCGGGTCACCGTCCCGGACGACGCCGAGCCGGAGTCCCCGTACTGGCTGCGCCGACCCCGCGGTCCCTACCGGTACGAGTGGCCGGAGCGATCCCCGTCGCTGGGGCAGCCGCTCGACGAGCCGCTCGTCTGGGCCGAGGTCGTGGTCCGGGCGGCCGGCGCCACCTGCGCGGTGCGCACGGCGGCCGTGCACCGCAGCGGATTCCCGGGCGGCTCGCGGCAGCTGACCCTGACCGTCCTTCCGCCGGTCGCGCTGAGCCCCCGCCAGCAGGCCGAGATCCTGCCGATGACCGGCGAGGAGCGGGTGCTCGAGTTCGACGTCACCGTGCAGTGCGTCGAACCGCACGGCGTACGGACGGCGGTGTCGCTCGTCGCTCCCGACGGCTGGACCGTCGACCCGCCGATCCGCGACATCGGGCTCAGCGGCGCCGGCGACAGCACGACGGTCCGGTTCCGCGTCGTCGTCCCGGCCGACGCGGCTCCCGGCCGGTCCACGCTGGGTTACCTGCTCCAGGGCGACGGCGCCGGCCCCGGGCTCGAGCTCCGTCCCGTCCGGCTGGGGGTGCCGGGCTCGTCGGCCCCGCCGGACGAGCACACGTGCATCGTGCGGGCGCATCTCATCCGTCCGGCCACGGTGACCGTCGACCTCATCGACGCCCGCTTCATCCGCACGCTGCGCTACGGCTACGTGCACGGGATGGAGGAGCAGATCGTGCCGTCCCTGGCGCGGTTCGACCTCGACCTGTCCGCGCTGACCGACGAGCAGCTCGAGTTCGCCGACCTCTCCGAGTTCGACGCGATCGTCATCGGTCCGAACGCCTACCAGGTGCGGCCGTCCGTGCGCCGGTTCGCCGCCCGGCTGCTCGACTTCGTCGCGCAGGGCGGCACCCTGGTCGTGCAGTACCAGACCTACGGCTACGACGCCGGAGGTCTCACCCCGTTCCCGTTCCGGTTCGCGCAGCCGCACGACCGGGTGACCGACCCGCAGGCCGACGTGGGGTTCGCCGACTCCGGGCAACCCGGTTCTGCACGCGCCCAACGAGATCGGGGCGGCCGACTTCGAGGGCTGGGTCCACGACCGCGGTCTGTACTTCATGGGGGAGTGGGACCGCCGGTACACCCCCGTGCTGGCCAGCGCCGACGTCGGCGAGCAACCGCGGGAGGGCGGGCTGCTGACCGCGGCGTTCGGCCGGGGCACCTACGTCTACGCGGCCTACTCCTTCCACCGGCAGATCCCGGCCGGCGTGCCCGGCGCGGTGCGGCTCTTCGCGAACCTGCTCGGGCTCGCCGAGGTCCGGGTGCGCGAGCGGATGGCGCGACTGGGCGCGCTGGAGCTGTTCGGCTTCATGACCGAGCCCCAGCTCTACGAGGCGGCCCGCAGCGTGTCGGAGCGCTGGGTCGACGCCGGCGCCTACCTCGCGCGCGAGGGCGAGCGAGGGCGCGAGATGTTCATCCTCGTCGACGGCGCGGTCGAGGTCCGCCAGTCCGCGCCCGGTGGCGGCGACCGCCTGGTGCACCTCGCCTCGCCCGGCGAGGAGCTGGGCGAGCTGACGCTGCTCGCCGACATCCCCCGCTCGGCGAGCCTGCGCGCGGCCACCGACGTCGTCGTCCTGGTCATCCGGGACGACGCCCTGCAGCTGTGGCTGGAGCGCCACCCCGACCTGGCCCGGGGCATGATGCGGCGCCTCGCCCACCGCATCGTCGAGACCACGGGCCACCTGTCATGAGCATGCGCATCGGGCTGCTCTGCCATCGGGGCCTGGGCGGGAGCGCGATGGTCGCCGTGGGGCTGGCCGGCCAGCTGGCGGCGCGGTGCCACGACGTCCACCTCTTCGCCCGGTCCGCGCCGCCCGGCATGACGCCGCCCCCGCCCGGGGTGACGCTGCACGAGCTGACGGCGTCCGACGGCGTCACCACCCGGCTCGACGTGGGCTGGACCGACGACGAGCTGCGGATGCTGGCCGATCGCATCCACACGGTGGTGCAGCAGGAGCAGCTGGACGTGCTGCACTTCCACTACGCGGTGCCCTTCGCCTGGGTCGTCCAGGACGTCGTCCGCCGGCTGGGCGACGACCGGCCGGCCGTCGTCGGCACCCTGCACGGCACGGACGTGAGCGTGTCCGGCCGACGGCTGGACCTCCGTCGCCGGCTCGAGCCGGCGCTCGCCGAGCTGGATGCCCTGACGACGGTGTCGGAGCACCACGCCGCCCTGGCGGCACGGGTGTTCCGCCTGCCGGCCCGGCCGGAGGTGATCCCGAACTTCGTCGACCTGGACCGGTTCCACACCGTCGCGCGCTCCGCCGAGCGCCGACGCCCCCGGATCGTCCACATCTCGAACTTCCGGCCGGTCAAGCAACCGGAGAGCATGGCCCGCATCGCCGAGCGGGTGCTCGCGCGGGCCCGGTCGGAACTCTGGTTGGTCGGCGCCGGCGAGATGATGCCGGCCGTCGAGTCGATCCTGGCGTCGCCGATCGCCCGGGGACGGGTGCGGCTCGTCGGCGTCCGGCTGGACGTCGAGAACCTGCTGCCGCACACGGACCTGCTGCTGGTCAGCAGCCGCATGGAGAGCTTCTGCCTGGTCGCGCTCGAGGCCATGGCGTCCGGCGTCCCCGTCGTGGCTCCCCGGGTGGGCGGGCTGCCCGAACTCGTCGAGCACGGGATCAACGGCCTGCTCTTCGAACCCGGCGACGAGGACGGGGCCGCCGAGCTGATCCTCGACTACCTCGCCGACCCGGGGCTGCAGCGGGAGCTGCGCGCCGGTGCGCTGGCGCGGGCGCGCAGCCTCTCGACGGACCTCGTGATCCCGCGGTACGAGCAGCTGTACCAGGACGTGATCGCCGCCCAGCAGTCGCAGGACGACGTCGCCGTGGCCGCGGCGGAGTGACGACGTGCGCACCCTCGTCGACCTGCTCGCCACCGACGACGGCCGGGGATACCTGGCCGACCGCGGGCTGTTCACCGACGTCGACGAGTTCCGGTCCAGCCTGCGACCGCCGGTCAGCGACGCGCTGACCGAGGTGGTCGGCCTTCCCCCGGGTGCGCGGTTGGTGCACATCGGGCAGCAGGTGTGTGCCGACTACGCCCCGTGGACGCTGGCCAAGTTCGTCGCGGGCGCCGAGCTGGCCGCCCACGACGACGCCGTCCCCGTGGTGCTCTGGCACGACATGTACTCGGCCGAGGCCGAGCGGTACGGGATGCGGCTGGTCCTGCCCACCGGCTCGAAGCTGCGGGGGATCTGGTTCGCACCGCGCGCCGTCGGCGGGCGTGAGCCGCGGTTCATCCCGGTGACGCCGGCGTCGCTCGACGAGGCCCTCCGCGAGCTGGCCGCCTGGGTGGAGCAGAGCGTCAAGGACCGGTCGAAGCCCGACCGCACGGCGGCGCGAGCACGCATGTCCGCGCTCGGCGACGCCGTGCGATCCGCGGAGCCCGGGACGCTCGCCGACGTGGACGGCGTGCTCGCGGCCTTCCTGCTCCGGCAACGGGTCGGTGTGGACCTGCCCGGGGTGACCTTGTCGGAGCTGGTCGACAGCGGGGTCCTGACGGCGTCCCTCGACCTCTACCTGGAGCGGTTCGACGACGTGATCGCGGTGTTCAACGAGGCGGTCGCCGAGCTGGTCGCCCTCGACATCGACCCGCAGGTCCGGCCGGTCGACGAGGACTACCTCCCGCTGCACTACTCATGCCCGACGGACGGCAGCCGGCTGCGGCTCACCCACGACCGCAGCGACGGGCACCACGGGGTGGCGACCTGCCGCTGCGGCACGACCTACCGCTTCGACCTGGGGCGGTCGACCCTGGGCCTCGGCGAGCTGGCGACGACGGGCCGGTGGAGTCCCGACGTCTCGCTGCCGGTCCACCACAACGACCAGGCCAGCGGCTGGATCGTCGGCCGGAGCACGGCGCTCTACGGGCTGGTCTTCAACGCCGTCGTCGAGAAGGTCATGGGCGGCCGGCCCATCCCGGCCTGGATCCCTCCGCAGCTGTCGTCCGCCCCGCAGCCCGGGAGTCCGGCGCCCACCCTGCTGCTCGAATACCTGCTGGGCCCATGACCGGGATCGACGTGCTGGCGGTGGGGGCGCACCCCGACGACGTGGAGGTCGGCTGCGGCGGCGTCCTGGCGCTGTGCACCCGCTCGGGCATGCGGGTGGCGATCGCCGACCTGACCGGCGGCGAACTCGGGACGCAGGGCACACCGGAGCTGCGGGAGGAGGAGGCCCGCCGGGCCGCCGACGTCCTCGGCGTGACGACCCGCGTCAACCTCGGTCTCCCCGATGGCGGCGTCGGCACCGATCCGGCGCACCGCAGCGCCGTCGTCACCCTCCTGCGCACGCTTCGGCCGCGGCTCGTCCTCGCGCCCTACCACCTCGACGACCGCCACCCCGATCACGCCGCCGCCGGAC
The DNA here is from genome assembly GCA_963784165.1 of uncultured Actinomycetota bacterium. Taxonomy (GTDB): domain Bacteria; phylum Actinomycetota; class Actinomycetes; order Mycobacteriales; family Geodermatophilaceae; genus Blastococcus_B. The sequence continues at coordinate 344,871 of CAWAQI010000019.1, read as the reverse complement.
GACTGATGCGCGACGCGTGCTTCCTCGGGGGCGTCGCGCGGTGGGGGGAAGGCGAACCGCACCGGCCGGTGCGGCTGCACCACTACATGCTCCACCACGTCTTCGAGCCGACCTACGTCGTCGACGTGACCCCGGTCTGGGAGCAGCGCACCGCTGCCGTCGCCGCTTTCGCGAGCCAGTTCGCCGCCGCGCCGGAGGACCGGCGCACCGCGATCGCCGACGGCGGATTCCTCGAACTCCTCGCCGCCCGCGCCCTCGTGTTCGGCGCGATGATCGGCGCGCGACGGGGGGAGGCCTTCCACTGCGCCGGTCCGCTGGGCCTGGACCGGCTGCCCGACCTCCCGGCGGGGCCCGAGGGGCAGCCGGTCTACCGATCCTTCGTCTGAGCGCAGACGGGACCGTGCAGACGCTCGCCCCGTTCGCGGAGACCAGCCCCTAGATTCCCTCCGTGGCCCCAGGGGACTCCGCAGCGCCGGCCTTCCTCGTCGTCTTCCCCGGCACGGCGGACGAACGATCGGTGCCCATCCCGGACCGCGTGTTCGTGGGGCGCCAGTGCGCGGGCATCGAGCCCGACCGCCGCGTCCTGATCGACGACACCGCGGTCTCCCGCACGCACCTGGAGATCCGGCTGGACCTCGACCGCAACCAGGCCTACGTGATCGACACGAGCACCAACGGCTCGTACCTGAACGGGGCACGGCTGGGCCGCGCGCTCGCCGAGGTGCTCCGGCCCGGGGATCGGATCACGGTGGGGGACACCGTCCTCGAGTTCCGGTCCGACCGCTTCTCCGGCGAGTCGGCCGACGACTCGGGCTCGACCCGGACGGACATCATGCAGTCGGCGATGATGATGGTCGTCGGGGACATCACCAACTACTCCACGATGTCGCAGGTCACCGACAGCGGGATCGTGGCCACGAGTCTGCAGGCGCTCTACGCGGAGCTCACGTCGGTGCTCACGCAGCACCGGGGCACGCTGAGCAACTACGCCGGGGACGCCCTCTTCGCCGTCTGGGAGCTCAAGCACATCCCCGCGGCGAACGAACTGGCCATCGAGTTCGCACTGGCCGCACACCGACGCGTCGGCGAGGTCGCGCACCAGCTCCCCCTCCGCGGGCCGGACGGTGGGCCGGTGCGCATGGGCTGGGGCGTGGTCCTGGGCCCCGGCACGCTGATCAACCTGCCGCATTCGGCGGTCAGCGTGCTCGGCGACGCCACCAACCTGGCGTTCCGGCTCTCCGGACTGGCCGGCCGGCAGGGCCGCCCTCCGGTCATCGTGACCCAGACGGCCCGGGAGGCCGTGGCCGACCGCTTCGTCTGGGGCGAGCCGGAGCAGGTGCCCACGAAGGGCCGCGTCGGGGAGGAGACGGTGTACCCGGTGCTCGGCCGGGGGTCGAGTGCGATGGAGACGGCTGCACCGCGTCGGGTCGTCTGACGGGACGTTGCCCGGAATTGACGCCGTCGTCACCCGGGGTCAGAGTCGCTTCGCCGGGGCCGTTCCGTCGGCGGGGAGGGTGCGCGTGGACGTCGACGTGATCGTCGAGATCCCCAAGGGATCGCGGAACAAGTACGAGTACGACCACGAGCTCGATCGCATCCGGCTCGACCGGATGCTCTTCACCGCGACCGGCTATCCCAGCGACTACGGGTTCGTGCCGAACACCCTGGCCGAGGACGGCGACCCGATCGACGCCCTCCTGCTGCTCGACGAGCCCACCTTCCCCGGCTGCCTCGTGCAGGCCCGCGTGATCGCCGTCTTCTGGATGCAGGACGAGCGTGGGCCGGACGCCAAGCTGCTGTGCGTGCCGGCCACCGACCCGCGGCACACCCACCTGCAGGATCTCGGCGACGTGCCCTGGTACCAGATCACCGAGATCTGGCACTTCTTCAACATCTACGAGGCGCTCGAGCCGGGGAAGTCGAGCGAGACCCGCGGCTGGGAGAAGAAGAAGGACGCCATCCGGGCCGTCGAGGACGCCCAGCGCCGGTTCGCCGAGCGCGGCGCGCTGACCGCGCAGGCCTGACCTGCGCGGTCGGCACCCTCACCGGGCGGACGGCGGCACGTTCTGGTTGTGCCGGAAGACGTTGTCCGGGTCCGTCCGCGTCTTCAGCGCCGTCAGCCGCTCGAACGTCGCCGCCGGGTAGGCCTCGCGCACGCGGGCGGCACCCTCGTCCTCCAGGTGGTTGACGTAGGTGCCCCGGGCCAGCCGCCGCGTCGATGCCCACGTCGCCCGCGCCCATTCCACCTCGGGCATGGGGTCCGCACCGCCGTCCCACACCCCGACGATCGTCGTCATGTGGGCGGCCGAGCGGTGCGCGAACGCGGTCGCGTCCGCGGAGACGTCGCTGATCGCCCCGCCCAGCCGCCGGACCAGCACGTGCGACATCGGGTGGTTCCGCTGCGCGGCGTGCCCGGCGATGTCGTCGAGGGCGGCGTCGTCGAGCTCGTCGAGGAAATCGCTCTTGACGTGCGCGCGCGTCCCCCACGGTGCGCTGGCGTCCACCGACTGCTGGATGGCGCAGTAGGGCAGCACGCCGAGCAGGTCGATCGCCGGTCGGCCCAGTGCGGTCTGGATGGGGGAGAGCATGCGGTCGCCGTCCTCGGGGTCGCCGAACCAGGCCGCCGACAGCCCGACGACCGGTCGGCCGCGCAGCTCCTCCGGCACGAACGGCGCCGGCGGCGCCGTCACCTGAACGGCGACGAGGGACAGCTCCCGTGGCGCGACGGCGCCGAGGTCGCGGTAGAGCCGCAGCACCTCCGGCGCGCGTTCCCCAGGGAAGAACACGACCCCGCCGGGCACCGGGCCGACCGGGTGCAGCCGGTAGGTGAACGAGGTGACGACGCCGAAGTTGCCGCCACCCCCGCGCAGCCCCCACATGAGGTCGGGATCGGTCGTGTCGTCCGCGTGCACGACGTCACCGGTCGCGGTCACCAGCTCGACGGCGAGCAGGTTGTCGCAGGCCAGCCCGTGCACGCGGCTGAGCCAGCCGATGCCGCCGCCGAGGGTCAGCCCGGCGACGCCGGTGTGCGAGATCTCCCCGCCCGGGGTGGCCAGGCCGTGCTGCTGCGCGGCCGCGTCGAACTCGCCCCAGGTGACGCCCGGCTGGACGACGGCGGTGCGGGTCCCGGGATCGATCCGGATGCCCTTCATCTCGGTCAGGTCGATGACCAGGCCGCCGTCGCACACCGACCAGCCGGGGATGCTGTGCCCGCCTCCGCGGACGGCGACGGCGAGGTCGTGCCGGCGGGCCAGTTCGAGCGCGGCGGCGACGTCGGCCGACGACCGGCACCGGGCGATCAAGGCGGGGTGCCGGTCGATCGCCCCGTTCCAGACCCGTCGGGCATCGTCGTAGCCGGGCGAGCCCGGGGTGAGCAGGGTGCCGGTGAAGGTGGGAGCAGAGGTGGTGGTCATCGCGGTCTCCTCGGGGTCGATGGCGTGCACCGACGGTCGAGGCAGGCCGGGGAGTCGCACCATCCCTAGACCTAGGGGTTCCGCTCCTGAGGCGGCGGTCGGACACTTCCGGCCATGGACCAGCGACGGGCGCGTTCGGCGATGGCCGAGGTCGAGCGACTGTGCCGGCGCGCCACCGACGCCACGGAGCTGCACCGGTCGGTGGCGGGCGCCGTCGCCACCGCCGTGCCCTTCGACCGGTGGTGCGCGATGACCTTCGATCCGGCGACCGCTCTCCCGACCGGCGGCTTCCACGCCGAGGGCCTGCCGATGCACCTGATGCCCCGGCTCCTAGAGCTGGAGTACGGCGAGGAGGACGACGTCGCCCGGCTGGCCGACGTGGCTCGGGCCGAGCGTCCCGTCATGCGCCTCTCGGAGGCCACCGGCCCGGACTCCGCGCGCAGCGCCCGGTTCCGCGACGTCCTGAGCCCGGCCGGACTGCCGCACGAACTGCGCGCGGTGCACCGCGACGGCCGCGCGCCGTGGGGTGCGGTGATCTTCTTCCGCGGCACCGACGTCCCCGATTTCACCGCCGCCGAGGCGACACTGCTCGCCGGAATGAGCGCACGCGTGGCGGAGGCGCTCCGCCGGGTGCATCTGGGACCGAGCACCGGGGAGCAGACCGGCGACGAACCCGGGGTGGTGCTCCTCGACGTGACCGACGGCGGGGTCGCCGTCCTCACGGGGTCGCCGACCGCGCTGGAGCGGCTCGAGGAGATCGAGGACGGCGCCGTCGACGGGCTGCCCTTCGCCGTCACGTCCCTTGCGCGCACCGCGCACGGCCGACGGGGGATCGCGCGGTGCCGGCTGCGGACCCGCTCCGGACGGTGGCTGACCCTGCACGCCGAACGGCTGGTCGGCTCGACGGTCAGCCTGGTCGTGGAGCCCTCCCGGCCCGCCGACATCGCCGCGCTGCTCAGCGACGCGTACCGCCTCACCGAGCGCGAGACCGAGGTGGTCGGCCTCGTCGTCCGGGGGCACACCAACGCGGAGATCGCCCGCGCCCTGTGGCTCTCGCCGTACACGGTGGCCGACCACGTCAAGAACGTGTTCGAGAAGACCGGTGTCCGCAGCCGCGGCGAGCTCACCAGTCGGTTGTTCTTCGACCACTACCTGCCCCGGTCCTGACGGCCCGGGCGGGCGTCAGGTCCCGCAGAAGGTCCGGTAGCGGCCGAAGTCCTCGGGGGCGGGGGCCGCGTAGCGCTCCAGGCCGGGGCGCTCGTCGAACGGCCTGGTCACGGCGTCGAGGAGCCGGTGGAGGGGCTGCAGGTCGCCGTCGGTTGCGGCGTCCAGTGCCTCCTCGACGAGGTGGTTGCGGGGGACGTAGACCGGGTTGACGCGGTCCATCGCCGCGGCGTCCGGGCCTGCCGCACGCCACCGCTCCAGCCAGCCGTCGATGCCGGCGAGGTCGAGGAACAGCAGGCGCGCGGGCTCCGCGTCGCCGCGGGCGGCCGCGCCGAGCGCGCGGAAGAACGAGGTGAGGTCGACGTGGCCGGCGCGGAGCAGACCGAGCACGTCGTCGACCAGCGGGGACAGCACCGACGCGTCGAGCCCCTGGGGGAGGCCGAGCTTGCGGCGCATCCCCTCGGCGAACGCGGCGCTGTACTGCGGGCGGAACGTGCCCAGTGCCTCGACGGCGAGCGCGACGGCCCGCTCGGAGTCGTCGTCGAAGAGCGGGAGCAGCGCCTCGGCGAGCCGGGCCAGATTCCACTCGGCGACCAGCGGCTGGTTGCCGTAGGCGTACCGACCGCCCTCGTCGATCGAGCTGTAGACGGTGGCCGGGTCGTAGGCCTCCATGAACGCGCACGGCCCGTAGTCGATGGTCTCGCCGGAGATGGTCATGTTGTCGGTGTTCATGACGCCGTGCACGAAGCCCACGAGCATCCACTGCGCGATCAACGACGCCTGGACGGCGATCACCGCCCGGTACAGCGCGACGTAGGGACGCTCGGCCTCCGCGGCAGCCGGGTGGTGCCGGGCGATCGCATGGTCGGCGAGCCGGCGGAGGAGATCGGTGTCCTCGGTGGCGCGGACGTACTCGACGCTGCCGACGCGCAGGTGGCTGCTCGAGACCCGGGCCAGGACGGCGCCCGGGAGCACGGTCTCGCGGTAGACCGGTCGGCCCGTCGCCACCACGGCCAGGGACCGCGTCGTCGGGATGCCGAGGGCGTGCATCGCCTCGCTGATCACGTACTCGCGCAGCATCGGACCGACCGCGGCAAAGCCGTCACCCCCGCGCGCGAACGGCGTCCGGCCCGACCCCTTCAGATGCAGGTCGCGCTGGCGGCCCTCGGCGTCGCGGAGCTCGCCGAGCAGCAGCGCGCGCCCGTCGCCGAGCCGTGGGGAGTAGAAGCCGAACTGGTGGCCGGCATAGGCCTGCGCCACCGGCGCGGCCCCGCTGGGGACGTCGGTGCCGACCAGGAGGCCCAGGCCCGCCGGGCTCCGCAGCCAGTCGACGTCGAGCCCGAGCTCGGCGGCCAAGGGCTCGTTCAGCGCGAGCAGCTCCGGGTCGGGAGCCTCCGCGGCGCGCCAGGGGAGGGCGAGCTCCGGGAGCTCGCGCGCGAAGCGGTCGTCGAGGGTGACGGCGGGCGTCGGCGCGAGGCTCACACCTGCGAGGTTACGACGGGTTGGCAGACCCGGGTCCTGGTTCGCGGGCGGGCGCCGCACCCAGCGAACCCACAGCCAGGGCACAGCTCCCGCCGTGGCGCGGCCGCCAGGCTCGTCGTCGACGTCACCGACCAGTCCAGGAGATCCCGTGCGAGCACCCGACCCGTCCCCGACCTACGAGGGGCGACCCCTGCCCCGCCCGGACGACGAGCTCGTCGACCAGGGGCTGGCCTTCGACGTCGGCACCCTGCTGAGCCGCCGGAAGCTGCTGGGCATCCTCGGCATCGGCGCCGCCACCGTCGGGCTCGCGGCCTGCGGCGGCTCGTCGACCGGCTCCTCCGCGTCGTCGTCTCGTCGTCCTCCGGCGCGACCACCGCCGCGACCGGCGAGATCCCCGACGAGACCGCCGGCCCGTACCCGGGCGACGGCTCCAACGGGCCCGATGTGCTGGAGCAGAGCGGCATCGTCCGCAGCGACATCCGGTCCAGCTTCGGCGACTCGAGCGGCACCGCCGAGGGCGTGCCCATGACCCTCGAGCTCGTGGTCAGCGACCTGGCCAACGGCGGCGTGCCGTTCGCCGGGGTCGCCGTCTACGTCTGGCACTGCACGCGCGAGGGCGGGTACTCGATGTACTCCCAGGGCGTCGAGGACCAGAACTTCCTGCGCGGCGTCCAGGTCGCCGACTCCGACGGCCGCGTGCGCTTCACCAGCATCTTCCCGGCCTGCTACGACGGACGCTGGCCGCACATCCACTTCGAGGTCTACCCGGACGAGGCCAGCATCACCGACTCCACGACGGCGATCGCGACCTCGCAGGTCGCGCTGCCGCAGGACGTCTGCGAGACCGTGTACGCCACCAGCGGCTACGAGTCCTCGGTGGCCAACCTCGCCCGCGTCAGCCTCGACAGCGACAACGTCTTCGGTGACGACGGCGGTGCCGGCCAGCTCGGCACCGTGACCGGCGACGTGTCCGGGGGCTACACGGTCACCCTCGCCGTCGGCGTCGACACCAGCACGGCGCCGACCGGCGGCGGGATGTCCGGCCCCGGCGGCGGTCGCGGCGGGCCACCGCGATGAACCTCGGACCGGTCGAGATCGGCCTGATCGTCCTCGCCGTCATGCTGCTCTTCGGCTACAAGAAGCTGCCCGACGCCTCCCGCTCGCTGGGGCGCTCGCTCCGCATCTTCAAGGCCGAGGTCGGCGAGAGCACGGCCGTCGTCGAGGAGAGCGGGGTCAGGTCGGTGCGGGTGCCCCCTCGGGGGTGACGACCAGCCACGTCCCGCCGTAGTCGTTCACGTCGTGGCAGAGGACCTGCCCCGGGTCCTCGTGCGCGTAGTAGTAGAGCGGGTGCCCGGCGTAGGTGACCTGCGTCGTCCCGTCGCTGCGGGGGGCGGTGCCGAGCAGGTCGCCGCGCACCTGGCCGGCCGCCTGCGGGGCGCCGTCGGTGAGCACCGGCGGCCAGTCGGCCGCGCACTCGTCGTAGCAGGCGGGCGCGCCGTCGGACTCCTTGTCGAACAGGTAGATCGCCTGGTTCCCCGTGTCGAACAGCATGACGCCGAACTCGCTGTCGGCGGTCGTCACGGCGGTACCGGTCGCCGCCGGGGGGCTCGAGGACGACGACGACGTCGGCGGCGCGCTGCTCGGGGACGACGTCGTCGTCGACGCCGAGGGTTGCTGGTTCGCCGTCTCGTCCGCCGCCGGGTCGCCGCCGCACGCCGTCGTCAGCAGCGCTGCGCAGATCAGGACCGCGGTCGCGGTCCGCCGGGTGCGGATGTCGGTCACGGGCAACCTCGGGGGAGTCGGCGGGGGAGCGATGAGCCCGGTGTCATGGTCGCCCGACGGGTCGCGGTGGTGTCAATGACCCTGTCCGCGGTGGACTCGGCCTGGGGCATGGGCCGATCCCACCACAGGTCAGAGCGCTGCCTGGGCCGCCCGCTCGTCGCGCAGTGCCTGGAAGACCCGCCTGCGCAGCAGGTCGGCGGCCTTCTCCGGGACGTCGAGGAACTTCATCGCCATCAGCCACTGGGCGCCGCGTTCGACGGTCCAGACGATCTCGCCCTTGAGGTGGATCAGCGCCTCGTCGACGTCGAGGGTCAGCTGCGTGGTGGTGCCCGATTCCATCGGCACGCCCCACCCGTCCACCAGCGCGCGCATCCCCGCCTCGCTGAGGTCGACGGTGGTGCCCTCCATCTGCCGGCCGGCCCACGGGATGATCACCGGGATCTGGACGCGGCCGCGCACCGCCTTGCGGCGCTGACTGCGCTCGGCCTGGCCCTTCACCGACAGATGCCAGCGCGGCTCGGATCCGTTCTCGATGCTGGAGACGGTGCCGCCGAGCGTGCGCTCCTCGTATCCGCCGACCCAGTACAGCTCGACGGCGTCGCCGAGTTCGATGGTGTCGCGGTTCGGCGGCGCGCCGGCCGACGGCCGGACGACGACGAGTCCGGTGCTCGACACCTCCACGCACACCGGCACCGTGATGCCGCGGGAGACCAGGGTGACGTCGGCGGAGCCGCTCTCCTCCGGCCGGTCGAGATTCTCGTCGATCATCGCGTGCCCTTCGTTGTACTGACTCCACATTTCGTCGGCACAGCCTGGCGGATCCTTGAGCCGACCTAGGTGTGTTGAGCGCAACCGACCGGCGTGTCAGCAGCCTCCTGGGGCCCGAGTTCCCTCTGGGGCGCCGACCGGGACCAAGGTCCCTACCAGGAGATACGTCCGGCACCGACGCCAGAACGTCGCCCGGACGGATGAACGTCGCCGTGCCGCGGACCCTCCGGGCCGACTGCGGCGATGACCCCGACGGACGGGGACGACGAGGGGGATCAGACGACGTGCGTGCTCTGTGGCGGAGGGACCCGGAAGCGGCGTGGGCGATGCGGCGCCTGCCGACGACGGACGGCGATGCCGAGGTCGAGGCTCTTCGCGGGGCGGGGAGCCCCGCCTGTCAGCCCACCGACTCGGCGACCTGGCGCGCGACGGACACCGCCTCGACCGGCGAGTAGACGTCGACCTCGGCCCAGAGGCCCACGATCACCCCGCGGTCGGCGTCGACCACGACCACCCCGTCGGCGCTCGGTCAGCGTGCGAAGTGCTGCACGATCCGGCGGGCGTAGCGCTGCTCCCACGGCTCGTCGTCGGCGGGCTCGCGCCCCAGGTCGACGAGCACGTGGACGAGCTCGCTCCGGACGACGGCGCAGCCGAGCAGCTGCGGCAGCTCGGAGAGCTCGACCAGCCAGGTGGCGTACCAGGTGGCCCAGTCCGGGTCCTCGCCGTCGCTGATCCGGTAGACGCGGTGGTGCAGGTCGCCGGCCTCGCGCAGGAGGTCGGCGACCCGCGCCGGGTCCACGCCGACGAGCGGTTCCGACTGCGGTGCGCTCGTCGACGTGCTCACGAGGCGGCGTCCTCCTGGTCGACGCACATGATGTTGCCCTCGCTGTCCTTGAACCAGGCCGCGCTGCCCATCCCCGGGATACGCGCGATCTCGCCGTCCCACTGCACGCCGGGCATGTCCTCGTAGACCTCGAACGCGACACCCTTCGCCTTCAGGTCACGGACCTCGGACTCGATGTCGTCGACGTGCCACTGCGCGATCGTGTGACCGGCCTGTCCGGCGAAGGTGGTCTCGTAGATGTTGAAGTTGGTGCCGCCGTCGGTCCGGTAGGCGAGCTGGACACCTTCGACTTCCCGGGTCGGTGTCAGGCCCAGGGCATCGGCGTAGAAGTCGCGCGCCCGCTTCAGGTCGGCGGCGGGGATGTTGGCCTCGACTCTGCTACTGCTCAGCATGGTTGCTCCCGGGTGTCGTGAGGGGCCCCCGCTGGCGCGGGACGTTAGTCCCGACAGCACCGGGCAGGCAGGGCCCTTCGGCCCCCGTTCAGTCCCGTTGCACGTGCTCGACCAGCCACAGGTGCAGTGGGGCGAGCAGTCCCCACAGGCCCTCGAGCCGCTCGGCCAGGTCGTCGCCGGTGGCGACGGCGCTCGGCTCGGGGACGGCGGTGAACAGCGCTCGGTGCAGGAGCAGCGGCGCCGCCTCCGGTGCGGCCGTGAAGCCGGCGGGCGGTCGCTTCATCGACCTCCCGGCGACGCCGATCCCGGCCCGGTCGAGGTCGGCGATGATGCCCGCCAGCGCGGGGCCGGCCACCGGGTCGGCGACCGCCGTGCGGTACCGCTCGAGGGACTCCTTCTGCAGGTCGTGGGCCCCGGCGCCGACGGCGAACTCCTCCGGCGTCAGGCGGAGGAACAGCCCGGAGACCGCCGTCGCCCGCCGGCCGTGCCAGAACCACAGGTCGAGGTGGTCCTTGTACGGCCGCTTGTCGGGGGAGAACCGGGTGTCCCGGTTGATCCGGAAGATCGATCCCAGCACCCGCGGCTCGGCCGAGATGCCGGGTGCGAGGCGGTCGAGCAACGGAGCGGCGGAGGTGACGAACGCCTTCGCCGGGACGACGAGATCCCGCTCGTAGCGCGCCCGGTTCGCGTCGAACCACTCCCGCGAGTTGTGCTCGCGCAGGTCGCCCAGGAAGTCGAGCGTGGCCTGCGGGAACGACAGCGTCACGCCTTCTTCTTCGGCTTCTTCGGCGGCAGCGCGGCCACGTGGGCCAGCGACCGGTCGATCCACGGCGCGGCTTCCTCCGCTGACCAGGCGGACGGCAGGGTCACGTAGCCACCCATCGGCCTCTCGGCCGGCCCGAACGGCCCGGCGCCGGGCTGGCCGAGCAACTCCTCCTGCTCCGCCGCCGCCAGCTTGACGCCGACGTCGCTGCCGAACAGCCCCATGAACATGTTGCCGTTCACGAAGGCGCCGAGGTTGCCGAACATCGGCTTGACGACGACGTCCGGCGCCTCGGGCACCAGGGCCGTGAACCGCTCCCGGTCCGCCTCGGTCGGCTTGGGCATCTGCACTGCGTCCTCCTGGTGCTCAGTGGCGGGACGGTAGTCGCGGACGGGGTGGTTCACCAGGACCGGGGGCCTCGGATCCCGATACGCTCCCGCCAGCCTGACGGCACTGTGGAGGGGGCCCGCATGGAAGCCGGCACGGACACACTGCAGAAGGCGTTGCAGATCAATCTCGACCCGCGCTGGTACGGCACGATCGCCGAGATCGGCGCCGGCCAGGAGGTCGCCCGCTGGTTCTTCCGGGCCGGTGGGGCGGCGGGCACCGTCGCGAAGTCGATGTCGGCCTACGACATGGCGGTCAGCGACGCCGTCTACGGCAAGTCCGACCGCTACGTCTCCAAGGGCCGCCTGCAGGCGATGCTCGACCACGAGTACGAGCTCAACATCGAGCGCCTCGGCGACGAGCGGGGCGACGACACGTCGTTCTTCGCGTTCGCCGACACCGTGGTCGCGCGCAGCTACCGCGGCGGCAACGAGTGCCACGGCTGGATGGGCGTGAAGTTCCAGTCGCACCCGCGGGACGAACCGAGCCAGATCGTCATCCACGTCCGGATGCTCGACAACGAGGCCCCGCAGCAGCAGGAGGCGCTCGGCATCGTCGGGGTGAACCTGCTGCACGGGGCGTTCTTCCAGCACCACGAGCCCGAGCTCACGGTCGAGAGCCTGCTCGACGCGCTGACCACCGGCCGCATCGAGATCGACATGATCGAGATGAAGGGCATCGAGTTCCGGTCGGTCGACAACCGCCTGCTCGCGCTCAAGCTGGTCCAGCTCGGCCTCAGCGGGGCGGCCATGTTCAGCTCGGACCGTCAGGTGCTGCAGCCCAGCGAGGTGCTGCGCAAGAAGGCGATCCTGGTCGAGCGCGGCAGCTTCCGGCCGCCCACCGTGGTCAACATCGACATGCTCGAGGCCGCCCTCCAGAAGTTCGAGAAGGACCCCGCCGTCGCCGAGCGCGAGGTGCTCGTCCTCACCGAGCTGACCATGGCCAACCTGCGGGCCGGCGGCGACGTCGTCGACCGCAAGGACTTCCTGGCCCGCGCCGACCTGCTCTCGGCCTGCGGTATGACCGTGCTCATCTCCGACTTCGCCGCCTACCACCGGCTGGCCGCCTACCTCGCGTGGCGCACCGACGGCCGGATCGGGATGGTCATGGGCGTCCCGAGCCTGCTCGACCTGTTCGACGAGTCGCACCACGCCGACCTGCCCGGCGGGATCCTGGAGAGCTTCGGCCGGCTGTTCAAGAACGAGATGCGGCTGTTCGTCTATCCGATGCTGCGCGACGGCGACGTCGTCACGGTGAACAGCGTGGAGGTGGCCGAGGACCTGAAGCCGCTCTACGACTACCTGTGCCACCGCGGCAGCTTCGTCCACCTCGACAACTACAAGCCCGAGTACCTGCCGATCCTCAGCCGCGAGGTGCTCAAGCGGATCCCCGCGGACGACACCAGCTGGGAGTCCATGGTTCCCGTCGAGGTGAGCGAGCTGATCAAGAAGCGTGGCTTCTTCGGCTACCACCGCGACCGGGGCAAGCCGCTCGCCTGAGCGACGAGCTCGGGATCCTGGCGAACCGGGAGCGGTACCCGGGCGCCGGCCGGTCGCCCGGGCGGCGCCTCGCGTCAGGGTGGTGCTCGCATCCCCGAGGTGGCGCGGATGTGGATTTCGGTGCCGTCGGGGCGGTAGGTGTGCCAGACGGTGGTGCCGGGGTCGCGGGCGACGGAGAAGCGGCCTTCGTGGACGGCGGTGTGGTGCCGTTCGCACAGCAGCGCGCCGTTCTCGCACGAGGTCGGCCCGCCGTGGGCCCAGTGCTGGACATGGTGGATGTCGCACCAGGCGGCGGGGGCGGTGCAGCCGGTGAAGACGCAGTGCCCGTCGCGGCCTCGATGCCGCGGCGGATGGCGGCGGTGGCGGCCCGCTGGTCCCGGCCGACGTCCAGCGGCAGCCCGGCGGGGTCGGTGAAGATGGCGAGCACGCCGGCGTCGCAGGCCAGCCGGCGGGCGGTCTCGGGACAGATCGGCCCGGCCCAGGCCAGGTCGCCGCCGGTGACCCCGGGGGCGCCGCGTTGCGCGCAGAGGGCGAACCAGTCGATGGTGACCCGGACCTGGGCGCGCTGCCCGCGGACGGTGGGCAGCTCGCCGGCGGCCAGGGCGCGGCGGGCCAGTTCGACCAGGGCGTCGCCCTGCCGTTGGCCGTGGCTGCGCAGGTCGCCGGCCGGGCGGTCGCCGTTCATCAGGGCCTCGAGGGCGGCGTGCAGGTATTCCCCGCCGACCGGGTCCAGGTGCCCGGAGAGGTGGATGCGGCCGCCGGCGGAGACGGCCATCCGGAAGATCCGGGTCTGCCCGGCGGCGTCGTCCAGGGTGCCGTCGGGGTCGATCCCGGCGACCCAGCGGCGGACCGCCTGGGCGGTGTCCTCCGGGCCCGAGGGTGCGGGCCGCCTGGGTGAGGATCGGCGTCGGTGGTGGCGAGGTCGATGCCGTTCTTCGCGGCGACGGCGACCCGGGCGGGGGTGAGGGCGGCGGTGATCACCTCCACGTGCGCGGCGGTCACCGCACCGGCCGCGTAGGCGGCGGCCAGTTCGGGCAGCAGGTCGAGGCGGCGGCCGGCGCGGAGCAGGGCGGTGGCGTCCCGGCCGGCGATCCGGCAGTGCCCGGTCAGCCAGGTCTTCATCGACATCATGCCGTCGGCGTGCTGGGCGTCGCGCCGCTCGCAGGTGGTGGCCATCCGGGTCTGCAGGGCGCCCAGCTGGTTGAGGGTGGTCTGCAGCAGCGGGATCCCGTCGAGCAGTTCGGGGTCGGTGAGCTCGGCGGGGTCGAGGGTGGACAGGTCGAGGGCGGCGAACTGGTCGAGCAGCGACCGCAGCTCCGACACGACACCCACCACCCCTCCGCGGCTCGAACGTATGAGCGAAGGATAGGCGGCGGGTCTGACAGAAACCGCAGGTCAGCACATCTGTGGACAACACCTGCCGCTGTGGACGACGGGCAGCGCGTCGACGTTCCCAGGAGATATCCAGGTTCCTCACATCCAGCGCGAAGCAGCCGCCGCCATCGTGGTGGACAGGAACGAGGAGGCCGCCATGACCGGGACCAGTCAGCACGGACGGGGCTGGGGGACGGCGCTGGTCGAGGCGCCCCACGACCTGAGCCTGGATGCGGCCCTCGTCTCGATCACCGGCCCCCGCCCCGACAACCAGGACGCGGCGTTCGCGGGCCCCTCGCTGCTCGCCGTGGCCGATGGCGTGGGCGGCAACGTCGGGGGAGCGGTCGCGTCGTCGCTCGCCGTCGAGGTGGTCCGTGGCGTCGTGGAGCAGCCCGGAGCGGAACCGCCGGCCGACCGACTCCGCGACGCCGTCGCGGCCGCGAACGCCCAGCTGAACCGCGCCGTCGCCGCGAATCCCGGTCTCGCCGGTATGGCGACGACTCTCACCGCGGTCGCGCTGGCCGGTGATCGGCTGACGCGTTGCCCACGTGGGTGACTCGCGTGCCTACCTCCTGCGCGAGGGGGAGCTGCGGCAGCTCACCACGGACCAGACGGTCGTCCAGTCACTCGTGGATGGCGGGGTCGTCAGCGTCGAGCAGGCCCGGAGCCACCCGCTCCGGTCGGTGCTGCTCGGCGCGCTGCGCGGCGCCGACGGCGACCTCGAGCACCTCGTCACGACCACCGACCACGCGCGTCCCGGTGACCGGCTGCTGGTCTGCTCGGACGGCCTGTCCGGTGTGGTCGAGCCGGACCTGATCGAGCGGATCCTCAGCGAGGAGGAGCGGCCGGTCGCAGCGGCGAACCGGCTCGTCCGGGCGGCCCTCGCCGCCGGCACGCACGACAACGTCACCGTGGTCGTCGGCGACGTCGTGACGACCTACTCGGGATGGTTGTCGGCCGGCCCGCCCACCTCGTACGACGCGGTCACGCCGTCGTAGGCGACGTGCGCGACGAGCCCTTCGGCCGCGTGGTCGAGGTGGTGGCAGTGGTCCATCCAGATGCCCGGGTTGTCCGCGAGGAAGACGATCTCGTAGGTCTCGCCGTCCCCGACGTTGAGCGAGTCGACGACCCACGGACTGCCGGTCGCGGCGACCCCGTCGCGGGACAGCACGATCGCGTGGTGCCCGTGCAGGTGCATCGGGTGCACGTCGCCGCTGTCGTTCTGGATCGTCATGCGGACGACGTCGCCCTCCTCGACGTGGAACATCGGCACGTCGGGGAAGAGCCGGCCGTTGATGGTCCACCAGAAGCCGGGCTGGCCGTCGACGAAGGCGATGCGCCGCCCGATCTCGTAGGTGAACCGCCGGTCGGGCTGCTCCGGGTCGAAGGACAACGGCACCGGGCTGCCGTACGACAGCAGGTCCACCCGGTCGGTGGGCTCGGTCTCGGCCTCCACGTCGGTGCCGGCCGGAGCGACCACCACGGCCGTGCCGCCGCCGGTGTCCACCCGGGCCGGCGACTCCACGAGCAGGTCGATCCGTCCGCCCGCGGTCACGAGCACGCCGAGGTCGTCCACGTCGGTCGGCTCGTGCACGTCGGTGCCGTCGACGGCGACGACCCGGAAGTCCGAGCCGCTGACCCAGGCCCGCAGTGGGCCGTTGTCGGTGTTGATCACGCGGACCCGGACCGGCTCCCCGGCCTCGGCCTCCACCGTGGTCACCCCGGTGCTGCCCATGACCGTCCGTCGGCCGCCGAAGTTGTGCACGGGGGCGATGACCTCGTGGACCTCCTGCACGGCGTCCTCGCCCGACGACTCCGGGTGGACGACGAGGATGCCGAACAGCCCCTTGCGCACCTGTTCGTGCGACACCTGGTGGGAGTGGTACCAGTACGTGCCGGCGTCCTCGACGACGAACCGGTAGACGTGCTCGCCACCGGGCGGCACGGCGTCCTGCGTCACTCCGGCGACGCCGTCCTCGGCGTTCGGGACGTCGACCCCGTGCCAGTGCACGGTGATCCCCTCGGCCACGTCCTCGTTGGTGACCGTCACCTGGACGAGGTCGCCCTGCTCGGCCTCGATCGTCGGGCCGGGGGACGTGCCGTTGAGCGTGTAGCCCTCCACCTCCTCGCCGCTGGCCAGGCGGATCGTGCCCTGGGCAGCGGCGAGCTCGACCGCCGAGTCCGGCTCACCGGTGGTCGGTCCGGTCAGCTCGGCGACCTGGGTGCCGGTCGAGTGGTCGTGGCCGCCGGGGCCGCCGCCGTACTCGGCGTGGCCCATCTCGGTGATCGAGTACGTCGCGGGGACGAGACTCGACCACCAGGACCAGCCGAGGTAGGCCAGCAGCGAGACGAGGAGGACCAGCGGGAGGACGACCCGCAGGCGGCGGAGGAGTGGGCTAGACAGGGAGCGACGACCCCGTGGCCGAGCCGGACTCGGAACGCTGGCGCGGCACCGAGACGCCGCCCGCGCCGCCGGCCCCGGTCCGCGTGAGCGCCATGGCCCGGATGGCGGCCCCGAGGAGCAGCAGCGCGTTCAGGCCGTGCAGAGCGCCGATGACCGGCAGGCTGAACCCGAAGATCGCGAGCGCGACCTGGAGCAGGGTCACGCCGAAGACGATCCCGCCCCACATCCGCGCCTGAGGAACGGACTTCGCTGCGAAGAACGACACGATGAGCAGGATCAGGGCCAGTGCCGGGATGACGCCGAGGCCCACGATGCCGTGCAGCACATGCCCGGCATTGCCTTCGAAGTTCTCGTCGAGCACGAAGCCGTCCTCGACCTCGTTGATCACCTCGAACCAGCCGAAGGCGACCGCCGCGGCCTGCACGAGCACGCCCAGGGCGATCAGTCCGGCCACCACGCGGTAGGTCTGCTTCACGTTCGTCTCCTCACGACGCCTTCTCCCGAGGCGTCGACTCCGCCCCTTGACGGCGGAGGTTGTACACCCCGCGGGATCACCGGCGACAGGGAATTGCGCGCGACGCGCCGAGATCCGGTACCGTGACGTCCTCGGGCGCAAGGGAAGGCGGCCGGGGAGTCGGGGGTTGCACCCGACAACCGATCGAAGGGCTCTCCATGCGCATCCCGTTGTCCGTCCTCGACCTGGCGCCGATCGCCCGCGGCGAGACCGCGAGCAGCAGCATCGCCGCCAGCGTCGCCCTCGCCCAGCGCGCGGAGGAGCACGGGTACCGGCGGGTCTGGTACGCCGAGCACCACAACATGCCGGGCATCGCCTCGTCGGCGACCAGCGTGCTGATCGCCCACGTCGGCGCGCAGACCAGCAGCATCCGGCTCGGCGCCGGCGGCGTCATGCTGCCCAACCACTCGCCGCTCACCATCGCCGAGCAGTTCGGCACGCTCGAGGCGATGTACCCCGGCCGCATCGACCTCGGCCTCGGCCGGGCGCCCGGCTCCGACCAGAACACGATGTACGCGCTCCGCCGCGACCCCGCGTCGGCCGACACCTTCCCCCAGGACGTGCTGGAGCTGCAGGGCTACCTGACCGGCGAGACGCGGGTCCGCGGGGTCGACGCGATCCCCGGCAAGGGCTCGAACGTCCCGCTGTACGTCCTCGGCTCGTCGATGTTCGGCGCCACGCTGGCCGCGGCGCTCGGGCTGCCGTACGCGTTCGCCTCGCACTTCGCCCCGCAGCTGCTCGAGCCCGCCGTCGCCGCCTACCGCCGCGAGTTCCGGCCCTCGGCGCAGCTGGCCGAGCCCTACGTCATCGCGGGCGTGAACGTCATCGCCGCCGACAGCCGGGCCGACGCCGAGGCCCAGCTGCAGGCGATCCGCCGCATCCGTGCCGTCGGGCTCTTCGGCCGGGGGCGGCAGGTCGACGGCGTCGACTTCGAGGAGGCAGCCGACGCGCTGCTCGCCCAGGGCGCGGCGCCCCACGTCGACCAGATGCTCACGCACACCGCGCTGGGCACGCCGGACGAGGTGGGTGAGTTCCTCGACGGCTTCCGGAAGCTGGCCGACGCCGACGAGCTGATCGTCGCCTTCCAGTCGCCCTCGGTCGAGGGCCGGCTGCGGTCGGTCGTCCTGACCGCGGAGGCGTTGGCGTCCTCGCCCGCCTGAGGAGGGGGTGACCCGGGGAGGGGCGGGTAGGGCCAGGGACGTGACCTACTCGATCGTCGCCCGCGACCCCGCGACCGGGGAGATGGGCGTGGCCACCCAGTCCCAGGCGTTCGCCGTCGGCAACAGCGTGCCCTTCGCGCTGCCCGGCCACGGCGTCATCGCCACCCAGTCGATGGCCGAGCCGATGTACGGCTCCGTCGGGCTGGACCTCCTGCAGGGCGGCTTCACCGCCCAGGAGGTGCTCACCGCGCTGAGCAGCGTCGACCCGCACCCGGGCCGGCGGCAGGTCGCCGTCCTCGGGGTGAACGGCGACCTGGCCGCCTACACGGGCGAGCAGTGCGTCGACGAGGCCGGCCACCTGCAGGGGGACACGTGCGTGGCGCTGGCCAACATGGCCACGTCGTCGGCGGTGTGGACGTCGATGGTCGAGTCGTTCGAGGGCTCGGCCGGGCCGATCGCCCAGCGGCTGCTCACCGCGCTGCAGGCCGGGGAGGACGCCGGTGGCGACTTCCGGGGCCGGCGGTCCGCGGCGATCATGGTCATCCGGGCCACCACGACCGGTCGCCCCTGGCACGACACGGTCGTCGACCTGCGCGTCGACGACTCGGCCGACCCGATCACCGCGCTCGGCGAGCTGCTGATCACCAAGGTCCGCTACCAGGACGTCGTCCGGTACTTCCAGCAGGCCATCGACGGCGACCCGGTCACCGCCGACCGCGAGCTCGAGCTGCTGCGGCCGATGGACCCCCGGACCGAGCCCGACCAGCTGATGTGGCGCGCGGTCGTCGCGGCGCTGGCCGGCCGGGAGGACGCCGCCCGGGAGATGCTCGTCGACCTGGCCACCTGCGCACCGCAGTTCCTCGAGGCGGCCCGCCGGTTCGGCAAGGCCGGGCTCATGCCGGCCGACGTCGTCGAGCGGATCGTGCCCGCCGCCCCCTGAACGGCCTCACCACCAGCCGTGCCGCTTGGCCCAGGTCAGGAGGATCGACGCCATCACGACCATGACCGCGACCAGGACGGCGACGAAAGTCGGGTCGCTGCTGGAGTTGACGATGACGTTCATGCCCATCACCGACGACAGCGCGGTCACCGGCAGGGTGACGGCGGCGATGACGGCGAGCCGCTCGGCAGCGACGGTCATCTTGGTGTTGGTGCGGGTCTGGAAGAACTCGATGACGCCCCGCAGGTAGTCCTCCTGGGTCCGCGCCATCGCGGCCAGCCGTTCGAACTGGTCGAGGTTGTTCTCGAGCATCGACTGGCCCGCGGCGCCGTAGACGGCGAGCCGCTGCATCCGTCCGTAGACCCCGGCGCTCTGCGCGGCCATGGTCCGCACCGTCAGCAGGCCGTGCCGCACCCGGAACATCCCGTCGAGGAACTCCTCGGCGTCCCCCCGCTCGCCGGCCGTCACCCGCTGCTCGAAGTGCCACACCTCCGTGGTCCGGGCCGTGATGTGGTCGTGCATGCGCCCGGTCAGTGCCGACACGATCGCCGTCGACAGCTGGTAGCCCGACGGGCACGGCAGCCGGGCGCCGTCGATGCGGGCGGCCACCGCGTCGGTCTCGACCCGCATGGCCGCCGGGCCCACGGCCGGGTTGACCGGACCGTGCACCGACACGACGTAGCGCTCGGAGACGAACTGGTCGAGCTCCACGTAGTGGATGTGCCCCCGGAGGCCGCGCTCGGGAGCGTGCAGCACCACGAAGACGTGGTCGGGATACACGTGCACCTTCGGGACGGCGGAGCGCTCCACGCAGTCCTGCACCGCCTTCGGGTGGAAGCCGAAGACGTCGGTGAGCACCGGCACCGTGTCGGGGTCGCCGGCGGGCAGGTCGACCCAGACGACGCCGGTGTCCTCCTTCAGCAGACGGGGGAGATCGTCGACGGTCGGCCGGGTGACCCCGTCGGCGGTGATCCACCGGATCTCCATCGGGACACCTACGCCCGGGGCGGACCGGACGGGTACTGGTCGAGCAGCCGCTTCGGCGCCCGGCAGGCCCACGCCTCACCCACCAGCTCGGTCAGCGCGGCCGGCTCGAGCTCGTCGAGGCGGACGAGGACGGCGGCGTAGCCGTCGAAGTGGTGGGTCGTGAAGTAGATGTCCGGCTCGGCCGCGACCAGTGCCCGCTTCGCGCCCTCGTCCGGCACGCTCGCGCCGAGGACCGGACCGCTCGGGGCGGCGTCCCCCAACTCGTCGAGGTCCTTGCGGCGCAGCGGGCGCTCCCAGACGAACGACTTGTCCCGCACCCGCCACTGGCGCCCGCCGTCGTGTCCGGACGTCGTCTCGACCACCTCCGGCAGCGCCAGGCACGCCTCGGCGACCTCGTCCCAGCTGGCCACGGTCAGACCGCCACGATCTGGCTCGGTCTCATGACGTGCTCCTTCGTCCGGTGCGGGGCGAACGTCGCGGACATTCCACCCCGCTCCGACGGCCTGTCAACGGCCCGGAGCGCGTCGTGGCGCGCGAGGCCCACGCCTCGACGTCCTCGGCGAGTGGCGTCAGCCGGGCGCGTCGCCCACCAGCCCGTGGCGATGTGCGAGCGCCGCCGCCTCGACGCGGCCGGCGACGCCCAGCTTGGCCAGGATGTTCGACACGTGCACGCTGGCCGTCTTCGGGCTGATGAACAGCGTGGTCGCGATCTGGCCGTTGGATCGTCCCGCGGCGACGAGCGCCAGCACCTCGCGCTCCCGCTCGGTCAGCCCGAACGGCGTTCCGGACGACGGCGGGGCGGCGGCGTCGTCGAGGGGGACCCGCGCCCGGCGGGCCAGCGCCCGCACCTCCTCGAGCAGCGGATGGGCGCCCATCCGCTCCGCGGCCGTGGCCGCCGAACGGAGCACGCCGGCCGCCGCGGCCCGGTCCTCGACACCGCACAGCGCCTCACCGAGCCGGAACCGCGCGTAGGCCAGCGGCCAGGCGTCGGTCGCCTCGGACCAGGCGGCGACGGCGGCCTGCCACCCGGCGACGGCCGGTGCGCCGTCCCGGCGCAGTCCCTCCGCGTCGGTGAGCGCCCGGTACGCCCGGGCGGCCGGGGACGACGACCCGACGTAGCTGTCCAGGTGCGTGCTCGGCACGTGCGGTTCGATCGTGACGACGGGCGGCTCGTGCCGGTCCCGCCCGCGCACGGCCGCGTCGGCAGCGATCCGCGAGCCGATCCAGATGAGCGGCCACGAGTAGCGCGCCGACCAGGCGGTGCTCTCGGCCAGCCCCGCCGCGGTGTGCTCGGCGGCCGCGACCTCCGGGCCCGACGGTCCGGTCCAGCGCGATGGCCAGCCCCGAGACGGCGGCGGTGACGACGAGGACGCCGATCACCAGGGCGAGCGACGCCGCCGAAGAGTCCGGCGACGACGACCTGCGCCCCGATCATGGCGGCGACCATCCCGAGCAGCCCGGCGAGCAGCACGTGCGCCAGCCCGCGGACCACCGCCGCAGTGTGCCAGGGGCGACCAGGTCAGCCGGGGAACACGACCGACTCCTGGTCGGCCTCGCGGGCCGTCAACCAGGGGAGGAGTTCGTCGACCGGCATCGCGCGGGCCAGGTGCCAGCCCTGGACCAGGTCGCAGCCCAGGCCCTCCAGCACGTCCCAGGTCGCCTCGTCCTCGACGCCCTCGGCGACGACCTCGAGGCCGAGCGTGCGTCCGAGGTCGATGATCGCCCGCACGATGGCGAAGTTCTCCGGGGCGGCGTCCAGACCGGCCACGAAGCTGCGGTCGATCTTGACCTCCTGGACCGGGAGACGCTGCAGGTAGGACAGCGACGAGTACCCGGTGCCGAAGTCGTCGACCGACAGGCGGACGCCGAGCGTCCGGAGGTCGTGGAGCAGGCTCACGCCGCGCGTCGGGTCGGCCATGACCGCCCCCTCCGTGACCTCCAGCGTGAGCCGGTGGGCCGGGACGCCGTGCCACTGCAGCAGGCCCGCGACCCGCTCGACCAGGTCGGCCTCGTGCAGGCTGCGGGTGGAGAGGTTCACGGCGACGCCCAGGTCGTGGCCCGCAGCCGACCACTGCGCGCAGGCGGCCAGCGACGTGTCGAGCACCTGCGTGGTGAGCGGGCCGATGAGGCCGGTGCGCTCGGCGACCGGGATGAACTCCTCCGGTCCGACCCAGCCGAGCGTGGGGTGCTGCCACCGGACCAGCGCTTCGACGCTGGCGACCCGGCCGTGGGGCAAGCGGGCCTGTGGCTGGACGTGCACCTCGAGCTGCCCCTGCTGCACCGCCGCGCGCAGGTCCGAGACGAGCGTCAGGCGCCGCGGCCCGTCGGTGTCGAGCTCCGGGTCGTACAACCGCACGCGGGTCGTCGAGGTCTTGGCGTCCGACATCGCCATGTCGGCCCGCTTGAGCAGCGTCGTCGTGTCGGTCGCGTGCGCCGGTGCGAGGGCGACGCCGACCGAGGCACCGATCTCGAACTCGAGGCCGGCGAGCTCGATGGGTTGCTCGAGGGCCCGGAGGGTGCGTCGTGCGAGGTGCAGGACCCGCTCCTCGTCCGCCGTGGCGGGGAGGAGCACGGCGAACTCGTCGCTGCCGAGCCGCGCGACGGTGCCCGTCGTGCCGACGATGCCCTCCAGGCGGAGCGCCACCTCCCGCAGGAGGTGATCGCCCTGGGCGTGGCCGAGCGTCTCGTTGACCTGCTTGAACTCGTCGAGGTCGAGGATCAGGATCGCGGTGCCGGGACTGCTGCCGTCGGCCACGGCGGCCAGCGCCGCGGTCAGCCGCCGCTGGAGATCCGTGCGGTTGGGCAGGCCGGTCAGCGCGTCGTGCAGCGAGTCGTGCCGCAGCTGGCCGATGAGTTCGCCGTTGCGCAGCGCGACGCCGGCGTGGTTGGCCACGGTCTCCAGCAGCAGGACGTCGTCCTCGCCGAAGGTGCGGACGTCGCCGAGCCGGTCGGCGACGACCAGCGCCCCGACGATGCCGGTCGCCCCGTTGAGCGGGACGACGACGGCGTCGCGCATCCCGTAGGTCGCCAGCCACGCGCGCGCCTCGGGCGTGCGGGTGTGCCGCGGCATGAGCACCGGCGTGGCCTGGTCGACGACCTGCGCGAGCAGCCAGCTGTCCTCGGCCGTGGCGGGATCCTCGGACCGCGTCAGCTGACCGGCCGCGTCCAGCCGCACGCGGGCGACCAGCTCACCGTCCGGCCCGATGAACGCGGCGGTCGCGCGGTCGGCGTGCAGCACGTCCCGCGCCTCGCCGAGGACGTTGAGCATGACCTCGTCCAGTTCCACGGAGGTGCTCACCGCCTGGGAGAAGCGGTACAGCCGCTCGAGGTTGAGGTGTCGTTCGGCGAGGGTGGCGTAGGTGCGGAAGGCCAGCAGGAGGAGGACGCCGAACGCCAGGAGCAGCCAGGCGGTCTCGTGCATGGCGTCCAGGCTGCTGACGCTGATGAGGCCCAGAGTCACCGCCAGAGCGGGCACCTTGAGCGAGCCGGCGCCGGAGAGCAGCGACCGGACGTCGACCCCGCCGTCCCGTGCGGCGATGATGCAGGAGATGACCACCGCGCCCATGAGGTCGGCGGCGAACGCGGCGGCGTACGCGGCCAGCCACGTCGCGGGGCCGGCCCCCGGGTCCTCCGGGGACAGCGCGCGGAACAGTGCGATCGCGATCGCGGTCTCGGACAGGATCAGCGCCAGGTTGACCGTGATCTTCAGCGGCGGGGACCGGCGGTAGCCGATCATCGCCGCGGCCGAGCCCAGGGCCCGTCCCACGATGAGCGCGAGCGGGGAGGCGAAGTAGAGGCCCAGCACGAGCGGGATCTCGCTCAGCGAGATGGTCTGCGTCTCGCGCCGCGCCTGCACGTTGAGGACGAACACGTCGGTCGCGGCGAAGGCGAGCGCCATCGCCCACCACGGCAGGGCGACGTGCGACAGGTAGGGCGGCAGGTCGACGAGCCCGGGGATGAGCCAGCCGGCGAGCGCGAGCAGGCGCGACGGTCAGTGCGGCGATGCAGAGGTTCTGGGCACGGCGGGACAGGGGACGCCGCGACCTCGCCGTCCCCTGGGACTCCTGCGTTCCCACCGTCGTTCCACCGCCTCCGTTGCCGATACCTCTGGTGTTGTCGGCACGGAGAGCGACGATCTTGAGTCGGCTGTCACCCTGAGTAACGGAACTGCTCAGTCGGTGGGGAGTGGGAAGACCAGCAGCGAGCTCGTCGCGTTGGCGACGAGCTTCCCGGCGGCGTCGAGCACCTCGCCCTCGGCGAACGCGACCCGTCGTCCCGGCTTGGTCACCCTGCCGATGGCGGTGAGCGGACCACTCGTCGAGTGCACCGCCCGCAGGTAGTTCACCTTGAGCTCGATCGACGTGTAGCCGAACCCGGCCGGCAGCGTCGTGTGCACGGCGCACCCGGCCACGGTGTCCAGCAGGGTGCACACCAGCCCGCCGTGGACGACGCCGATCGGGTTGTAGACCGACTCGTCGACGTCGCAGGTGAACTCGACGCGCCCCTCCTTCAGGGACCCGATCCCCATCTGCATGAGCATCGCGATCGGCGGGGGCGGCAGGACGCCGTCCCGGATCGCCTCCATGG
Source organism: uncultured Actinomycetota bacterium (assembly GCA_963784165.1). Classification (GTDB taxonomy): domain Bacteria; phylum Actinomycetota; class Actinomycetes; order Mycobacteriales; family Geodermatophilaceae; genus Blastococcus_B. Next base: position 320,411 of record CAWAQI010000019.1, on the reverse strand, counting down.
TCTCCAGGCCGGTGCGCTGCCGGGCGCCGGCCGCGGTGATGCGTGGGTCGTGCCAGGTGACCGTGCGGGAGCGGGGCTCGCCCCAGGCGGCAGGGGTGGTGGTCTCGTCGATCGTCACCACCCTAGGTTCGCACACTGAACCCAGCATGTCGAACCCGGGCGGCGGCCCGAGGCCGAGTGAGCAGTTGCGGTCGCTCGCGACGGCGTGTCGGCGCGTGTCGCCGACATCAACTGCTCACTCGGCGGCGCTAGCTCTTGGGGCGGACTCCCGCGCGCAGGGCGCCGAGCAGGTCGTGGTTGAGCCGCGAGATGGTCTCCATCGAGATGCCCTTGGGGCACGCCGCCGAGCACTCGCCGATGTTGGTGCAGCCGCCGAAGCCCTCCCGGTCCTGCTGGGCGACCATGTTCACCACGCGGTCGTTGCGCTCGGGCTGGCCCTGGGGGAGCAGCCCGAGGTGGGTGACCTTCGCGGCGGTGAACAGCATCGAGGAGGCGTTCGGGCAGGCCGCCACGCACGCGCCGCAGCCGATGCAGGTGGCCGCGTCGAACGCCGCGTCGGCGTCCTTCTTCGGCACCGGCGTCGAGTGCGCCTCGGGCGCGGTGCCGGTCGGCACCGAGATGTAGCCGCCGGCCTGGATGATCCGGTCGAAGGCCCGCCGGTCGACGGCGAGGTCCTTGATCACCGGGAACGCCGCTGCGCGCCACGGCTCGATGTCGATCGTGTCGCCGTTGCGGAACGAGCGCATGTGCAGCTGGCACGTCGTCGTCTGCTGCGGGCCGTGTGCCTGGCCGTTGATCATCACGCCGCACATGCCGCAGATGCCCTCGCGGCAGTCGTGGTCGAAGGCGACCGGGTCGTCGCCGTTCAGGATCAGCTGCTCGTTGAGGACGTCGAGCATCTCGAGGAACGACATGTCGGGGGAGATGTCGGTGACCTTGTAGGTCACCATCTTCCCCTTGACCGTCGGGTCCTTCTGGCGCCAGATGCGCAGGGTCAGGTTCATCCCGCGCTTCTCGCCGGCGGCACCGCCGGCCCGCGTGGCCCCGTGGGTCATCGTCACTTGTAGCTCCGCTGCGCGAGGTGGACGTACTCGTACTCGAGGGCTTCCCGGTGCAGGACCGGCGGCTCGCCGACCGGCGTCCACTCCCAGGCGGCGACGTAGGCGAAGTTCTCGTCGTCGCGCAGCGCCTCGCCCTCGGGGGTCTGGCTCTCGGCGCGGAAGTGCCCGCCGCAGCTCTCGTTGCGGTGCAGCGCGTCGATGCACATCAGCTCGGCGAGCTCGATGAAGTCGGCGACCCGGCCGGCGTGCTCCAGCTGCTGGTTGAACGAGTGCCAGTCGCCGGTGACCTTGAGGTTGGTCCAGAACTCCTGGCGGATCTCGGGGATCCGGTCCAGGGCCTTGCGCAGGCTCTCCTCGGAGCGCTCCATGCCGCAGAGGTCCCACATCAGCTTGCCGAGCTCGCGGTGGAAGGACGCCGGGCTGCGGGTGCCGTTGATGTTGAGCATCTTCTGCACCTGCTGCTGGACGCCCTGCATCGCCTCGACGGCGGCCGGGTGCGAGTCGTCGATCTTGTCGAACGGGGCGTCGGCCAGGTACTCGGTGATCGTGGCCGGCAGGACGAAGTAGCCGTCGGCCAGGCCCTGCATCAGCGCGCTGGCCCCGAGCCGGTTGGCCCCGTGGTCGGAGAAGTTGGCCTCGCCGATCACGAACATGCCGGGGATCGTCGACTGGAGGTCGTAGTCGACCCACAGGCCGCCCATCGTGTAGTGGACGGCGGGGTAGATCCGCATCGGGACCTGGTAGGGGTCCTCGCCGGTGATCTGGGCGTAGATGTCGAAGAGGTTGCCGTACTTCGCCTCGACGGCCGGCCGGCCGAGCCGCTGCAGAGCCTCGGCGAAGTCGAGGTAGACACCCAGCCCGCCGGGGCCGACGCCGCGGCCCTCGTCGCAGACGTTCTTGGCCTGGCGCGAGGCGATGTCGCGGGGCACCAGGTTGCCGAACGAGGGGTAGATCCGCTCGAGGTAGTAGTCGCGCTCGTCCTCGGGGATCTGCCGCGGGTCACGGGTGTCGCCGCGCTCCTTGGGCACCCACACCCGGCCGTCGTTGCGCAGCGACTCGCTCATCAGCGTGAGCTTCGACTGGTAGTCGCCCTTGACCGGGATGCACGTCGGGTGGATCTGCGTGTAGCAGGGGTTGGCCATGTAGGCCCCGCGCTTGTGCGCCCGCCAGATCGCCGTCGCGTTGGAGCCCTTGGCGTTGGTCGACAGGTAGAAGACGTTGCCGTAGCCGCCCGTGGCGAGGACGACGGCGTCGGCGAAGTGGGTGCTGATCTCGCCGGTGACCAGGTCGCGCGCCACGATGCCGCGGGCCCGGCCGTCGACGACGATCAGGTCGAGCATCTCCGTGCGGGAGTGCTGCTCGACGCTGCCGGCCGCCATCTGCCGCTCCAGCGCCTGGTAGGCGCCGTAGAGCAGCTGCTGGCCCGTCTGGCCGCGGGCGTAGAAGGTCCGCGAGACCTGGGTGCCACCGAAGGAGCGGTTGTCGAGCAGGCCGCCGTACTCGCGGGCGAAGGGCACGCCCTGGGCGACGCACTGGTCGATGATGTTGACGCTGACCTCGGCCAGGCGGTGCACGTTGTTCTCGCGGGAGCGGAAGTCGCCGCCCTTGACCGTGTCGTAGAACAGCCGGTGCACGCTGTCGCCGTCGTTGCGGTAGTTCTTCGCGGCGTTGATCCCGCCCTGTGCGGCGACGCTGTGCGCGCGCCGCGGGCTGTCCTGGTACCAGAACGAGGTGACCTTGTACCCGGCCTCGCCGAGGGTCGCCGCGGCCGAGGCACCGGCCAGGCCGGTGCCGACGACGATCACGGTCATCTTGCGGCGGTTGGCGGGGTTGACCAGGCGGCCGCGGAACTTGCGCTCGCTCCAGCGCTCCCCGATCGGCACATCCATCGGGGACTTGGTGTCGGCGATGGGCTCGCCGGCCGTGAACAGTTCGAGAGGCATGAGGAGTGCGTTCCTGTTCCTTAGTCCACGAGCCCGAAGACGACGGCAGCCGGCACCACGAGGTAGCCGGCGATGAGGAGGACGGCGAACCCGGTGGCGCCCGCGTTGACGGTGCGCTCCCGGCGCCGGTTGCTCTGGCCGAGCGTCTGGGTGGCGCTCCAGAGGCCGTGGCGCAGGTGCATGCCCAGCAGGATCAGCGTGACCACGTAGACGGTGGTCGTGACGGGGTTCTGGAAGCTCGCGACCAGCCGGTCGTACGGCGTCGAGTCCGTGCCCTCGGGGTTCGCGACGCCGAAGGTGAGGTCGAGGATGTGGTAGACGATGAACAGGGCGATGATCACGCCGCCCCAGCGCATCGTGCGCGACGCATAGGTCTGCGCCACGGCCTTCTTGGTCTCGTACGCCTGCGGGCGGGCGCGCTTGGCCTGCCGCCAGAGCGTGAACGCCGCCCACATGTGCGCGGCCACCGAGGCGAGCAGCCCGAGTTCGAGGATGGTCAGGAACGTGCGCGGCGGCAGGGCGGGCTCGCCGAAGCTCCGCAGCCATTCCGAGTAGTCGTTGAACGACTCGGCGCCCTGGAAGACGTGCAGGTTGCCGACCATGTGCGCGATGAGGAACAGCAGCATGATGATGCCGCTGACCGCCATCACGATCTTCTTGAAGACCGAGTTCGTCTTCGCGACCTTCGGGGTCCTGCGCTGGACCTGATCCGTTCGCGTCACCACAGGGAACACGCTAGGGGCCGCCTGTGTTTGCGGCCAGGTAAACACGGGGTGACACAGCTCATGTAAGGCTGTCCTTCCCTGCGGCCGGGCCGGAGCGCCGGCGCGGATGTGCCGCGCAAGGAGAGTTGACGCACCCGGAGCGCCCCGAGGAGCATCGCGGCTCCATGGGAGACCTACCGGACGACCGCGCGGTCCTGGACCTCGCCGCCTCCTACGCGCACCGGTGGTTGGACTCGGTGCCGGACCGCCGGATCCCCGCCACGGGCACCGCGGACGACGCCGCGGCGCGCCTGGGCACCGCACTCCCCGCCCGCGGGTCCGGCCCGCTCGAGGTGATCGACCGGCTGGCCGCGGCCGTGGAGCCCGGGCTGATGGCCAACGCGTCGGGCCGCTTCTACGGCTGGGTGATGGGATCCGCCCTGCCCGCGGCGATGGCGGCCGACTGGCTGGTCGCGGCGTGGGACCAGAACGCCGGGATGCGCGGCGCCACGCCCGGGGTCGTCGCGGTGGAGGAGGTCGCCGCGGCGTGGCTGCTCGAGCTGCTCGGGCTGCCGCGGACTGCGGCCGTCGGCTTCGCGACCGGCGCGACGATGGCCAACTTCACCTGCCTCGCGGCGGCGCGCAGCCGGGTGCTCGCCGACGCCGGCTGGGACGTCGACGCGGACGGGCTCGCCGGCGCTCCGCGGGTCCGCGTCCTCGTGGGGGCCGAGAGCCACGGCTCGGTGGAACTGGCGCTCCGCTATCTCGGACTGGGGCGGCCGGAGACGGTGGCCTGCGACGCCGAGGGCAGGCTGGACGCCGACGCGCTGCGCGACCGCCCTCGCCGGGGCGGACGGGCCGACGATCGTCTGCCTGCAGGCGGGCAACATCCACTCCGGCGCGTTCGACCCGTTCCGCGACGCGGTGCGGATCGCGCACGACGTCGGCGCCTGGGTCCACGTCGACGGAGCGTTCGGCCTCTGGGCCGCGGCCTCTCCGCGGCTCGCCGTCCTCACCGACGGCGTCGCGGCGGCCGACTCCTGGGCGACCGATGCGCACAAGACCCTGAACACCCCCTACGACTGCGGGATCGCCGTCGTGGCCGACGCGGGCCTGGCCCAGCGGACGATGGGTGTGCACGCCAGCTACCTGCTGACCGCGGCGGGAGCGGTGGACCCGTTCGAACTCGTGCCCGAGATGTCCCGTCGTGCGCGCGGGGTGCCGGTCTGGGCCGCGCTCGCCGGCCTGGGCGCCGAGGGGGTCCGGGATCTCGTCGACGGGCTCACCGCCGCCGCCCGCGGCATCGCCGACGGCGTCCGCGCGATCCCCGGTGCGCGCGTGCTGAACGACGTCGTCTACACGCAGGTCACGGTGGCGTTCGACTCCGACGACCGCACCCGGGACGTGCACCGCCGGCTGCTCGCGGAGGGAACGGTGATGCCGTCGGCCAGCATGTGGCACGGTGCGGCGGTGATCCGGTTCTCGGTCAGCTCCTGGCGGACCGGACCGACCGAGGTGCGCGAGACGGTCGAGGCCGTCGCTCGCGCGGCGACCGCCACAGTGGAGGCCGAGGCCCCCACCGCCGTGGGGGAGGGGGCACGATGACCGGGCCGACCCGAGGCTTCTTCGGCCGTCGACGGGAGCGGGACCCACGGCTGCCGCCGGGGCAGTACGACGTCGGCAGCGACTGGCCCGTGCTGACCGCCGAGCCCACGCCCCGCATCGCGCCGGAGACCTGGAGCATCACCGTCGACGGCCGGGTGGAGCAGACCACCACCTGGACGTGGGACGAGGCGCGCCGCCTGCCGCTGTCGGAGTACCGGGGCGACATCCACTGCGTGACCACCTGGTCGAAGTTCGACACGTACTTCTCCGGGGTCAGCGTCGACACCCTGCTCGAGGCGGCCCGCCCGACCGCCGAGGCGCACTTCGTCATGGCGACCTCGAAGACCGGCTACACGACGAACCTGCCGCTCGAGGACGTGACCGGCGGCAAGGCCTGGATCGTGTGGGAGTTCGACGGCAAGCCGCTGCCGATCGAGCACGGCGGGCCGGTGCGCATGCTCGTGCCGCACCTCTACTTCTGGAAGAGCGCGAAGTGGATCAGCAAGCTGACCTTGCTGACCCGCGACCAGCCCGGCTTCTGGGAGCAGAACGGCTACCACGACCGTGGGGACCCGTGGCGCCAGCAGCGGTACCAGGGTGACTGAGCAGCTCGGCGCGGGCCGGCCACGCGCCCCGATCGGCGGCTGGCGGAGCGCGACGGTCACCGAGGTGACCCGGCCCTTCCCGCGCGCGGTGATGCTGCGTCTCGACGTCGCCGACCGTGTGCGCCACATGCCCGGGCAGCACTACGTCGTCCGGCTGACCGCGCCCGACGGCTACACCGCGCAGCGCTCGTACTCGGTCGCGTCCGCGCCGGACGACCCGGCGGTGGAGCTGTGCATCGAGCGGCTCGACGACGGCGAGGTGTCCGGGTACCTCGCCGACGTCGTCGAGCCCGGCGACGTGCTCGAGGTGCGCGGCCCGATCGGCGGCTGGTTCGTCTGGGACGGCGCCTCACCGGCGCTGCTGCTCGGCGGCGGCTTCGGCGTCGTCCCGTTCATCTCCATGCTGCGGACGGCGGCGCAGCTCGGTCGCCCCGACCTGCTGCGGACCGCCGTCTCCAGCCGCATGCTCGCCGGCCTGCCGTACGCCGACGAGCTGATCGCGGGCGGCGCCCTCATCGCGCTGACCCGGGCGCCGTACGGCATCCGCCCGGCGGCCCGGCTCACCGCGGCGGACCTGATCCCGCTCTGGGAGCCGGGGCAGACGGCCTACGTGTGCGGCTCGGCGTCCTTCGCCCAGGGAGCGGGCGACCTGCTCGTCGGCATGGGCGTGCCGCCTCCGTCGATCCGGGTCGAGCAGTTCGGGCCGACCGGCGCGGGCTGACGCCTAGCGGGGCGCGACGCCCCGGAGGGGCCCGCGCACCCAGGCGTCGACGTCGTCCGGGCTGGTCAGGCGGACGACGGTCAGCCCGGGGTGTCGGCGCCGGGCCGCCGCGACCCGCTCGGCCGTGCGTCCGTGGGTGCGCCACGCCCAGCGGACGATGTGGTCGCGCTCGGTCAGGACGGTGCGCAGCGGCGGCTCGATGTTCCCGTTCCACAGCACCTCGCGGCGCAACCGGCGGCGCAGCGTCCGGCGCACGATCCGGCCCATCACCACCCGGCGGCGGAGGTCGAGCCAGACCAGGACGTCGGCGCGGTCGAGCAGCAGCTCCCGGACCGCCGTGTACTGCCACTCGGTGACCCAGGCCGACCGCTCGACCAGCCGCGCGACGTCGTCCGCGAACTCCGGGCGCGGCGTCCAGGCGGGTCCGTGGTGGAGCGCGTCGAGCTCCACGCAGGGGACGTCGAGCTCCGCGGCGATCGTGCGGGCGAGCGTCGTCTTGCCCGAGCCGCTCGTCCCGGCCACGAGCACGCGGCGTGGCCGGGACGGCAGTGGATCGGCGGGACCGAGCAGGGGCCCGGGTTCGCTCACCCCGCGGCCTCCCGCAGGGCCGCGCAGGCCTCCTCCTCCATCGGCACCACCCGGGCGGCCAGCTCGGCGACCGCGTCCAGCTCGGCCGTCCGGTCGGCCGGGGCGATGTCGAGCGCGGCGGTGAATTCCTCCACCTCGCGAGAGAGGGCGACCATCTCCTCCGGGCTGCCGCCGCCGAGCTGCAGCTCGACCCGGCGTTCCACCAGCAGCCGGTAGGGGGCCAGGCTGCCGGCCACAGCGGTCTCGGCGATCTGCGCCCACACGGCCCCCGCCGCGTCGTAGCGGTCGGCCGCGTCCCGGAGCGCCGCGTCGCCGACGACCTCGGCAGCGCCGGTGAGGAAGTCGGCGTACAGCGGCCGCATGGCGCCGGGGGAGGAGTACTCGAAGGTCAGGCAGTCGTGCAGCCGGCGCATGGCGTGGCCGAACGCGGGGCCGCTGTCGAACAGCCGGCTCCAGCCCTTGGCCGACCGGCGGTCGCCGACCGCGGCCGCCCACTTCGCCAGACCGCGGAGGCCGAAGTTGCCGGCGAAGTTGCCCGGCATCACGTCCTCGGTCAGGTCGTGCACGGTGACGGCGAGGGACGCGCGGATCGCCGGCACCAGGTCGACCGGCGTGCTCGGTGTCGCGACCACCACCATCCGGTGCTTGCTCTTGCGGTGGGCCGCCCGCGCGGCCGCGAACTCCTCGGCGCCGACCTCGACCGGCTCGAGACGGTCGTCGTCGAGCAGCAGCGTCGTCCCCCGCCGGCCCGCGACGGCGACGTCGTAGGGCGCGGCGCCGGCGAACACGTCGGCCCAGACCTGGTGCCGCATCCCGGCGCGGTCGACGGTGCACACCGGAGCGGCGCCGGTGTCGAGGGCGGCATCGAGCTCCCGCGCGGCCTTGGCCGCACTGGTGGTCTCCGAGATCCGGTGGGCGATGCCCGCCCGCTCCAGCGCGCCGCTGATGAACGGCCGCGGATGGATCCGCGGCACGATCGTCATCGTCGGCAGGTGGCCCTCGTAGGAGAACGAGAAGTACATGAACCCGATGCCGCCGGCCAGACCGGTGGTCATCGGCTCGTCCAGCGGCTGCCCGTCGTGCGCGGCGGTGATGCCGGCGGCTTCCAGCACGTGCGCGAGCAGGGCGCTGTCGTGGTGCCGGCCGCCGCCGAACGCGGGATAGCCCGGCACGGGGGAGGCGGCGGACGGTTCGCCGGCGACGTGCCGGCGGGCGGTCGTGTAGCGCTCGCCGGTGCGGACCATGCGGGCGCGGACGGCGGCCTTGAGGTGCTTCTGACTGGTCACGGGGACTCCTCCGGCGGCTGCGGGTCCCCGACCCCACGCGTCGTGCGGACCCGGCCGCGACGAAGGAGAACGGACGGCAGGTGCACCCCGAGGACCTGATCCCCTTTGCCCTCGCGCGGCCGGAGGCGTGGGCAACCGGTCAGAGGGTTCGGCGTGGGATTCGCCGCCCTGGGACGCTACCGGAGGCCACGACGGCGTGGCGAGACCGCCGGTCCCGTCACCCGGGGGCGCGCCTCTTCCACCGTCGTCGCGACGCTCGCCATGCTGGGGCGGTGATCGAGCTCGACGGACTGACGAAGGCGTACCGCGCCCGCGTCGCCGTCGACGACCTGACGGTCACGGTGGAACCCGGCCGGGTCACCGGCTTCCTCGGGCCGAACGGCTCGGGCAAGACGACGACGCTGCGCTGCATCCTCGGCCTGACCCGGCCCACCTCCGGGACGGCGACGGTGCTCGGCCGCCCGTTCCGCGAGCTGGCCCAGCCCATGCGCCGGGTGGGCGCGCTGATCGACCCGCGCGCCCGCCACCCTGGCCGCACCGCGTACGCGCACCTCCTGGCGCTCGCGCAGAGCAACGACCTGCCGGCCTCCCGGGTCGACGACGTCATCGATCTCGTCGGCCTCGAGTCCGTCGCGCACGAGCGGGTGCGCGGCTTCTCGCTGGGCATGGGCCAGCGGCTGGGCATCGCGGCGGCGCTGCTCGGCGACCCCGACGTCCTCCTCCTGGACGAGCCGGTCAACGGCCTGGACCCCGAGGGCATCCGCTGGGTGCGCGAGCTGCTGCGCGACCTCGCCGACGAGGGTCGGACGGTGCTCGTCTCCAGCCACCTGATGGCCGAGATGGAGGACACCGCCGACCACCTGATCGTCCTCGGGCGGGGCCGGCTGCTCGCCGACGTGCCGATGGAGGAGCTGCTCGGCGCGCACGCCGTCGTCCGGGTGCGCACGCCGCAGGCGCAGCGGCTGGGTGCCGCACTGCAGCGGGCCGGCGGCGCGGTGGAGCTCGAGGCCGACGGCGCGCTGCGGGTGGCGGGGCTGGACGTCGCAGCGGTCGGGGACGTCGCGTTCGAGACCGGTGTGCGCGTGCACGAGCTGTCCCGGCTGACCGCGTCCCTGGAGGCGGCGTACCTGGAGCTCACCGGCGACGAGGTCGAGTACCGGGCAGCGGCATGGTGAGCCGGGGCGTGCCGTTCCGCGCGCTGCTGCGCAGCGAGTGGACGAAGCTGCGGACGCTCCGCTCGACCTGGTGGTGCGTCGCGGTCTACGCGGTGCTGGTGCTGGCGCTCGGGTGGCTGGGCGCGGCGATCACCGACTCGGCGCCGCGGGCCGACTTCGCCGTCGGGGCCGCGCTGACCGGGTTCGGGTTCGGCCAGCTGGTGCTCGTCGTCCTCGGGGTGCTCGTGGGCGCCGGCGAGCACGCGACCGGCATGGCGATGTCGTCGTTCGCGACGGTGCCGCGGCGTACTCGGCTGCAGTGGGCCCGCACGGTCGTGCTGGCCGTCGTCACCGCCCTGCTGACGGCCGTCCTGGCCCTCGGCTGCGTGCTGGCCGCGGCACTGATGACCGTGGTGCCCGGTGGGGTGAACCCGGCCGATCCGCTGGTGCTGCGGCCGGTCGGGCTGCAGGTGGCCGAGGCGGTGTTCGTCGTCGTCCTCGCGCTGGCGCTCGGCACGATGCTGCGGTCGACCGCCGGGGGGATCGGGCTCGGGATGGTGCTCGTGCTGCTCCTGCCGCCGCTGCTCGCCGCGGAGGGCGGGCGGGTCACGGAATGGCTGAGCTACGGGCTGCCGGCGCTGCGCGTGGGCGAGGACGCGTTCCTGGTCGGGCACGCGACCTGGCCGGCCGGGGTGGGCGTCGTGGCCGCGTGGGCGGTCGCTGCGTGGCTGCTCGGTGCGGCCCTGCTGGAGCGCCGCGACATCTGACCACCGGTTAGGTTGGCGGCACTGTGCTGCCCTCCGTCACCGCCACCCGCTACGTCACCCCGCTGCGTGAGGGTGGCTCGCTGCCGGGGCTCATGGAGGCCGACGACCTCGGTACGTACGTGGTCAAGTGGCGGGCGGCGGGGCAGGGCGTGCGGGTGCTGGTCGCCGAGGTGGTCTGCGGTGAGCTCGCGCGGGCGCTGGACCTGCCGGTGCCCGCACTGGTGACCGTCGACGTGGCGCCGGAGCTCGGGGTGGGGGAGCCGGACGTCGAGGTGCAGGAGCTGCTGCAACGCTCGGCCGGGCTCAACCTCGGCCTGGACTTCCTGCCGGGAGCACTCGACTTCGAGGCCGGCGCCGACGGCGTCGACCCGTCGCTCGCGGGTCGGGTGCTCTGGTTCGACGCGCTCGTGGGCAACGTCGACCGTTCCTGGCGCAACCCGAACATGCTCTTCTGGCACGGCCGGCTGCAGCTGATCGACCACGGCGCCGCGCTGACCTTCCACCACCATTGGCCCGGCGCGGAGGCGGCCGTCACCCGCCCGTACGACGCGAGCGCGCACGCCCTGATCGAGTGCGAGCCCGACGTGCCGGCCGCCGATGCGGCCCTGGCGTCGCGGGTGACGCGCGCGCTGTTGGAGGAGGTGCTCGCGCAGGTGCCCGACGCGTGGCTCGACGACGACGCATCGCCCGTCGCTGTCCGGGAGCGGTACGTCGCCCAGTTGCTCGCCCGGCTGGAAGCCCGCGACGCATGGGTGCCGGGGCTGGTGACCGCGGCGGCGGCCGGGGGTACCGGGCGCCGCCGGGCACCCCGCGGCGAGAACCGCCCGGCCTGGCTGGGTCCGCCGCCGCCGGAAGGGGTCACCCAGCGATGAGCCGGACGACGGCTTCGAGGGACGTGTTCGAGTACGCCGTGCTGCGCGTCGTCCCCCGCATCGAGCGGGGCGAGGCGCTGAACGCCGGCGTCCTCGTGTACTGCCGGCAGCGCGACTACCTCGGCTCCCGGGTGCACCTCGACGCCGACCGGCTGCGGGCTCTGGACCCGACCGCCGACGCCGACGCCATCGGCCGCGCGCTCCGAGCCGCGGCCGACGTCTGCGCTGCGGAGCCTGCCGCCGGCGCAGCCGGCCGGGAGGCGCTGGGCTCGCGGTTCCGCTGGCTGACCGCTCCGCGGAGCACCGTCGTCCAGCCCGGGCCGGTGCACACCGGGCTGACCGAGGACCCCGACGCCGAGGCCGACCGCCTCCTGCGACTGCTCGTGCTGCCCGTCGAGGGCTGAGCCGGGCTCACGCGCAGAACTCGTTGCCCTCCGGATCGAGCAGCACGGCCCAGTGCACGCCCTGTTCGGTCTTCTCCCCGACGTACGTAGCGCCCAGCGCGGTCAGCCGCTCCACCGCAGCGGTGACGCGCGACCGCTGCTCCTCCAGGGAGACCCGCGAGCCGCCGCCGGCGAGCAGGTCCAGGTGCACCCGGTTCTTCGCGGTCTTCGTCTCGGGAACCTGCTGGAAGAAGATCCGCGGCTGTCCGCCGTCCTCGGTCTCGATCGCGAACCCGGCGTACCAGTCCTCCTCCGGCACGCCTCGCGCGGCCAGCCAGGTCGGCCAGTCCGCGGCGCCGTCGGGTGGGTCGGGGATCCGGTACCCGCGGTCGGCCAGCGCCGCGGCCCAGAAGGCGGCGAGGGTCCGGGTGTCCACGGCGTCGAACACGATCTGCACGGGTCGCATCGGCCCAGCCTGGTGCCGGGGACGGCGGACGGCGATCGGGATGTCGCATCCCGGGTGTAGGTCTTCGGCATGGAGATCTACGCCGTCGCCGTCAGCGCGCGGGACCTGCCCCGTGCCGTCGCGTTCTACGAACAGTTGGGCTTCCGCTTCGCACCCGCCGAGCCCGGGGATCCGCACCTGGAGGCGATCACCGAGCCCGGCGTCCGTCTGATGATCGACGCCGCCTCGATGATGGAAGAGCTGATCGGCGAGCCGCCACGGCCGGGCAACACCTCGGGCTTCGCGCTGCGGTTCGGATCGCCGGCCGAGGTCGACGAGGTGGCTGGTCGGGTGTCGGCGGCGGGCGGAACGGTCGTGCACGAGCCGTGGGACGCCCCCTGGGCGCAGCGGTACGCGACCGTGGCCGATCCCGACGGCTACCGGGTCGACCTGTTCTGCCCGCTGGGGTCCTGAGGGCGGGCCGGTCAGCCGGGCAGCAGCGCGTCGATGCGGCGGGCCAGTTCGAGATCGAGCTCGGTGACGCCGCCCGCGGAGTGGCTGACCAGCGCAAGGTGCAGCGTCCGCCAGCGCAGGTCGATGTCGGGGTGGTGGTCCATCTCCTCGGCGACGTCGGCGATGGCTCCGATCGCGGCGACGGCGTCCCGGAAGGAGGGCAGCTCGACGGTGCGCCGCAACCCGTCGCCGTCGCCGGACCACAGCGGCAGACCGGGGAGTGCGGCGGACAGTTCGTCGTCGGACAGGCGGGGTGGACGGGGCATGGGCCCATCCTCCCGCCGAATCGCTCAGCTGTGGATGCCGCACTCCGTCTTGGAGCGACCGGCCCAGCGGCCGGCGCGGGCGTCCTCGCCGGGCGCGACCGGCCGGGTGCAGGGCGCGCACCCGATGGAGGCGAAGCCCAGCTCGACCAACGGGTTGACCGGGATCTGGTGCTCGGCGACGTAGGCGTCGACGTCGTCCTGCTTCCAGGCCGCCAGCGGGTTGATCTTGATCATCTCGCGCTTGGCGTCCCAGTCGACGATCCGGGTGCCGGCGCGGCTCGGCGACTCGTCGCGGCGGATCCCCGATCCCCAGGCGACGTAGCCCGAGAGCGTCTCCGCCAGCGGGCGCACCTTGCGCAGCGAGCAGCACAGGTCGGGGTCGCGCTCGAACAGCCGCGGGCCGAACTCGGCGTCCTGCTGCGCCACGGTCCGCGGCGGGGTCACGTTCACCAACGTGATCGGCAGGACGGAGGTGATCCAGTCGCGGGTGCCGATCGTCTCGGCGAAGTGGTAGCCCGTGTCGAGGAAGACCACGTGGACGCCGGGGATCGCGGTGCTCGCCAGGTGCGAGAGCAGGCCGTCGGCCATCGACGAGGTGATGGCGAACTCGTCGCCGAACGTGTCGCCGGCCCAGCGCAGCACGGCGAGCGCCTGCTCCACCGGGTCCTCGATGCCGTCGAACCAGGCGTCGGCGGCGTCGGCGAGCAGGGGCGTCGGACGTCCCAGGGCGATGGTCATTCCGTCACCCCCGTGGCGATCAGGCGGAGGCTGAACGCGCGCAGGCATGCCGCGCAGCGCCAGCCGTCGGAGGAGTCGCCGTGGGGGGAGATCTCCTCGTCACCGCAGTAGGGGCAGTGGAACGGCGGGAGCTGCCGGGTGTGCCCGGTCGGCTCCTCGCTCACAGCAACCAGTCCTCCTCGGCGCGCTCGACGTACCGGGCGAACGATTCGCCGTCGGTGCGGCGCTCGAGGTAGCCGCGGAGGACCCGCTCGCAGTAGTCCGCCGTCTCGACCTTGGTCACCTTGTGGCCGCGGAACTTCCGGCCGAAGGCGGCCTCGAGCCCGAGGTGACCGCCCAGGTGCACCTGGAAGCCCTCGACCATGTCTCCGTTGTCGTCACGGACCATGGATCCCTTGAATCCGATGTCCGCCGTCTGGAAGCGCGCGCAGCTGTTCGGGCAGCCGTTGACGTTGATCGAGATCGGCGTGTCGAACTCCGGCAGCCGCTTCTCCAGCTCGCCGTAGAGCTCCTGCGCGTGCTGCTTGGTCTCGACGATCGCGAGCTTGCAGAACTCCAGGCCGGTGCAGGCCATCGTGCCGCGGCGGAACGCGCTCGGACGGACCAGCAGGTCGTGCTGGGCCAGCACCTCGACCAGTGCCTCGACCTTCTCGTCGGGCACGTCGAGGATGACCAGCTTCTGCTGCGCCGTCGTCCGGATGCGGCCCTGGCCGTACTCGTCGGCGAAGTCGGCGATCTTCGACAGCAGGCTGCCGCTGATGCGGCCGCTGCGGAGGGCGAAGCCGACGGCGTTGGCGCCGTCCTTCTGCTTCGCGACCCCGACGTGGTCGCGCTCGTCGGTCTTCGGCGGCGCGGCCGCCGGGCCGTCCGGGAGGTCCAGGTGGAGGTACTCGTCCTGCAGCACCTGGCGGAACTTCTCCGGGCCCCAGTCGGCCATCAGGAACTTGATCCGCGCGTGGTTGCGCTGCCGGCGGTAGCCGTAGTCGCGGAAGATCGCGGTGCAGGCGGCCCACACGTCGGTGACCTGCTCGGGGCGGACGAAGACGCCGATCCGCTGGGCGAGCTTCGGGTTGGTCGACAGGCCGCCACCGACCCAGAGGTCGTAGCCGGCCTCGCCGGCCGCGTTGCGGACGCCCGCGAAGGAGACGTCGTTGATCTCGTGGCCGGTGCAGTGGTCGACGCAGCCGGAGATCGAGGTCTTCCACTTGCGGGGCAGGTTCGAGAACTCCGGGCTGCCGACGTACTTGGCCACGGTCTCGGCGATGACGTCGGTGCCGTCGAGGACCTCGTCCTCGAGGATGCCGGCCAGCGGGCAGCCGAGCATGACGCGCGGGGTGTCGCCACAGGCCTCGGTCGAGCCCAGCCCGACCTCCTCGAGCCGGCGCCAGATCTCGGGCACGTCCTCGATGCGGATCCAGTGGTACTGCACGTTCTGGCGGTCGGTGACGTCGGCGACGTCGCGGCCGAACTCGGTGCTGATCCCGCCGATGACGCGCAGGGCGTCGCTGGACAGCTGCCCGCCGTCGATGCGCACCCGCATCATGAAGTACGAGTCCTCGAGCTCCTCGGGCTCGAGGAGGGCGGTCTTGCCGCCGGGGATGCCCTGGGCGCGCTGGGTGTAGAGGCCGAACCACCGCATGCGGCCGCGGAGGTCACCGGGGTCGATGGCGTCGAAGCCGGCCTTCGAGTAGATGTCGAGGATCCGCTGGCGGACGTCGAGCCCGTCGGAGTCCTTCTTCATGCGCTCGTTGGGGTTCAGCGGCTCGCGGTAGCCGAGAGCCCACTGACCCTGGCCACGCTGGGGTGTGTCGCGACGCGGCGGCCGAGTGCTCGTGCGGGGAGCGGTCACGGTTCGGGCTTCTTCCTGCGCTTCACCACCCGCGCAGCAGCCAGCTACTCGGGAGGGGCGCTGCAGATCGGGGGCGCAGGGGTCGGGCTGCGCGGGAGACCGGTGTCAGCGCGAGGCGCGACACGCGGCGCTGGAGACCAGCGCCAGGTCGATGTGCAGGCGCGCGACGAGGAGGAGCATGTCGCGATCAGCCATACCGCTATGGTGCCACACCTGCTGTCCCCCGTCCGGGTGGAGCAGCTCACAGCAATGTCCGGACTAGTGGCCGTCCATCACTGGTCCAGCATGGCCGCGCGGATGAGCGCGACGGACTCCTCCAGCGGCGTGACCGAGGTGTCGACGACGACCTCCGCGCGGGACGGCGGCTCGTACGGGTCGCTGATGCCGGTGAACTCGCGGATCTCGCCCGCGCGCGCCTTCGCGTAGAGGCCCTTCACGTCGCGCTGCTCGCAGACCTCGAGCGGGGTCGACAGGTGCACGAGCACGAAGCGGCCGTGCTTCTCGACCAGGGTGCGGGCCTCCTCGCGGGCGGCCTCGTACGGGGCGATCGCGGCGACGACGACGGTGCCGCCGTGCTTGACGATCTCCCCGGCGACCCAGCCGATCCGGCGGATGTTGAGGTCGCGGTGCTCGCGGGAGAAGGTCAGCTCGCTGGACAGGTGGGTGCGCACGACGTCGCCGTCCAGGACGGTGACCGGGCGCCCCTCGCCCTCCAGCTGGGCGATCAGGGCGTCGGCGATCGTCGACTTGCCGGCACCGGAGTAGCCGGTGAGGAAGACGGTGACGCCGGGGGCCTGCGGAGCTGACATGGCCGCCAGTCTCTCTCAGGCCGGCGGCGCGTCGGTGCAGGGGCGGGGAGGCTCACCCGCAGTGGTCAGTTCGAGCCGTCATCGCCGAACGAGCGCCAGGCCGTCTCGAGGCCGACCAGCTCCTCCACGTGCGACGGCAGCTTCCCGGCCACGACGTCGGCGAGAGTGACCTGTTCGAGCACCCGGCGGTAGGAGGCGCGGGCGGCGACCCAGACGGTGCCGAGCGCGTTCGCCGGGCCGGGGTAGTCGAGGTCCTCGGGCCGTTCGCCGTGCACGTCGGCGAGGAAGCCCTGCTCGACCCGCATGACGCGGGCGATGGAGATCTCGTCGGCCGGGAGAGCGAGGCGGTAGCCGCCCTCGCGGCCGCGCTGGCTGCTGACCAGTCGGGCGCCCTGCAGGTCGCGCAGGATCGCCTGGAGGAAGCGGGCCGGGATGTTCTGCGCCGTGGCGATCCGGTCGGAGGTCAACGCCTCGGGCGCCGCGGCGGCGAGCTCGAGGGCGGCTCGGACGGCGTAGTCGACCCGGGCAGTGATGCGCACGACGCCATCCTTGCAGCCCGTGGGCCCGGATCTGCCACGCTGGGTCGATGCATCGGCTGCGATTCACCACGTTGGTGGACGCACCGCTGACCGTCGCGTTCGACGTGGCCCGCACCCTGGGCCGCCCGTGGCCGGTGCCGCTGGAGGAGGTCCTGTCGGTGCGTCCCGAGCGGGACGTCTACTCCGTGGGGCCGGGCACGCGCTGGCGCTGGCTGACCCACTCCCGCCGGTTCACCGCGACCGGCGCCGGCACCCTGGTCGACGAGCAGGTGGACTGGGAGACCGGCCTGCCCGGCGCTCTCGGCACCGTCGTCGACGAGTTCGTCCTCCGACGGCGGGTGCTGCGGGCGATGCAGTCCTACCTCGACGCCTACGCCGCGGCCGCTGCCCGTCGTGCCCTCGACGTGGTGCAGGTGGTCGGCGCCGCCGTCGTGTCGGACGGGCGCGTGCTGGTGGCCCAGCGGGCGGGCGGCCCGTACGACGGCTGCTGGGAGTTCCCCGGCGGCAAGGTCGAGCCGGGGGAGTCGGACCTGTCGGCGCTCGTGCGCGAGTGCGAGGAGGAACTGGGCGTGACGATCGAGCCGCAGGCGTTCCTCGGCGAGGTGGTGCTCGACGGCGTCGTCGCGGGCGGCGTGCCGTCGTCGTCGACCCTGCGGGTCTGGTGGGCGCGGCTCGGGTCCGGGACGCCGGTGGCGCACGAGCACGCCGATCTCCGGTGGATCACCGCGGACGAGCTCGACGACCTCGCCTGGATCGCCGCCGACCGCCCTCTCGTCCCCGCCGTCCGGGCCCTCCTCACCCGCCTCTGAGGGAGCCGGGTCGGAGGGCGACGAGTTCGACCTCGAACCCGTCGTCGTTCTCCAGGTAGGCCGCGTAGTGATCCGGACCCCCCGCATGCGGATGGCGGTCGGCGAACATCAACGTCCACCCGTGCTCGAGGGCTTCGCGGGCCAGGTCCTCGACCTCGCGCTCGGTGCCGGCGTGGAAGGCCAGATGGTTCAGCCCCGGACGGCGTCGTTCGTGCGCGCCGGGAAGAACGTCGGGGCCTCTCTCCAGGACGATGTAGGCCTCTCCCAGGCGCCACGAGCGACCGGCGTCCCACGTCTTGTCGCGCCGGTACCCGAGCGCCGTGAGCAGCCAGCCCCACGAGGGCTCCGCGGTACCGAGGTCAGCTGCCCACAGCTCGACGTGGTGGATGGCTCCCCGGGTGCTCATGGCCGAGATCGTGCCGTGCCACCGCGTGCGCGTGCGACGGACGCCCCCGGGAGGGCGGCGTCCGTCGCGTTCGCGCGAGCAGGCTGCTACTTGAGGGCGTCCTTGATCTTCTCGCCGGCCTGCTTGAGGTTGCTCTTCGTCTGGTCGGCCTGGCCCTCGGCCTGCAGGTCGCGGTCGTGGGTCGCCGCGCCCAGCGTCTCCTTGCCTCGGCCGGTCAGTTCCTCGGCCTTGTTCTTGATCTTGTCGCTGTCGCTCATCGTGCGTCCTCCTCTGTCGGGGCTGCACCGTCCTTACCCGCTGGTAGGGGTGCCAACACGGCGAAATCAGGTTTGGCGCAATCTGTCCGGTTCCGTCGCCCGTTCGGCGCAAGTCATGGCGATCGAAGATGCGTGCGGGATGGAAGTTACGGCTGTGGGGCGCGGCGTGAGCGCAGGTCACAGTTGGATGACGTCAGTGGACGCTCCTCTCGGCCGGTGCCTAGGGTCCACCCGTCGTACCTCGGAGGCGTCTGCCTCCAGGGTGCGTTTGGCTCGTGACCAGTGAGTCGACCGATGGCCCGCGCTGGGCCCGGATCGACCCGTCCGTTCCCCCCGCCATTGCGGGTCGAGGGAGGCATAGCACGTGAAGTTGACCAAGCGCAGAGGTGCGCTCGTCGCGGCCGGAGTCGCCGCCGCGATGGTGCTGTCCGCATGTGGCAGCGACGAAGGCGGCGGCGGCGACGAGGGCAGCGGTGGCGACGGCGCGACCGGCGGCACCTTCAGCATCTACATCGGCGAGCCGGAGAACCCGCTGATCCCCGGCAACACCACCGAGAGCGAGGGCGACCAGGTCGTCAACTCGCTGTGGACCGGCCTCGTGCAGTTCGACGCCGAGACAGCGAGCTCGAGTACAACGGCGTCGCCGAGTCGATCGAGTCCGACGACAACACCACCTGGACGGTCACGCTGAAGGACGGCTGGACGTTCCACGACGGCACCCCGGTGAACGCGCGAGTCGTTCGTCAACGCGTGGAACTACACCGCCTACAGCCCGAACGCGCAGGCAGGGTTCGGCTACTTCTTCGCGGATCGCGGGCTACGACGACCTGCAGGCCCCCACGGACGCCGACCGGCGAGCCGACCGGCGACCCGGCCGCGACCGAGATGAGCGGTCTCGAGGTCGTCGACGACCTGACGTTCACCGTCGAGCTGAGCGCGCCGTTCGCGCCAGTTCCCGCGACGGTCGTCGGCTACAACCGCGTTCTACCCCCTGCCGGAGGCCTTCTTCGAGGACCCGGAGGCCTTCGGCGCGCAGCCGATCGGCAACGGCCCGTTCCAGGCCGAGGAGGCAGTTCGTCCCGGGCGAGGGCATCACCCTGACCCGGTACGACGACTACGCCGGTGACGAACCCCGCCCAGGCCGACGCGGTCGAGTACCGCGTCTACGCCGAGGTCGACACGGCCTACACCGACGTCCAGGACGGCAACCTCGACATCATCGACGTGATCCCGCCCGACGCGATCGCCACGGCGCCCGACGAGTTCGGTGACCGGTTCATCGAGACACGCAGTCGTCGCAGATCACCTACCTCGGCTTCCCGACCTACGACGAGCGCTACGCCGACCCGCGGGTCCGGCAGGCCATCTCGATGGCCATCGACCGCGAGGCGATCTCCGAGGCGATCTTCGAGGGCACCCGCACGCCGGCGACTCGTTCATCGCGCCCGGTCGATCGAGCGGCTACCGCGAGGGCTCCTGCGACGTACTGCGTGCTCGACGTCGACGCCGCCAACGAGCTGCTCGACGAGGCCGGCTTCGACCGCAGCCAGCCGGTCGAGCTGTGGTTCAACTCCGGCGCGGGTCACGACGCGTGGATGGAGGCCGTGGGCAACCAGCTGCGGGACAACCTCGGAGTCGAGTTCGCCCTCCAGGGCAACCTCGACTTCGCGGAGTACCTGCCGCTGCGTGACGCGAAGGGCATGACCGGTCCGCTACCGGACGGCTGGAGCTTCGACTACCCGAGCGCGGAGAGCTACCTCGGCGCCGCTGTTCACGCCGGCGCCAGCCGCCGGCCGGTCGAACTACAGCTTCTACGACAACCCGGAGTTCGACCGACCTCGTCGCGCGAGGGCGACCAGGCCGAGCAGCCCGGAGGACGCCATCGCGGCCGTACCAGGCAGGCGGAGGACCTCATCGTCGAGGACATGCCGATGGCCCCGCTGTTCTTCACCGAGATCCAGTCGGTGCACTCGGAGAACGTCGAGAACGTCATCCTCGACCTCTTCCAGCGGATCGACGCCGCGCGGTCACCGTCGTCGGCTGACCCGTCGATAGCAGCACCGCACGACCCGCCGGGGGCGCCGTCCCACCAGGACAGTCGCCCCCGGCGGCGCGCGTGCCCCAACACGCAGCACGATCGGACACGTCGCTCGTCGCGCCGCACGCACGGTCGCGCATCACAACCGGAGGGGGACACATGGGCCGCTACGTCGCGCGCCGCCTGTTGCTGACGATCCCGGTACTGCTCGGAGCGTCGTTCCTGATCTTCGCGATGGTCTACGCCCTGCCGGGCGACCCGATCCGCGCCCTGGCCGGTGACCGTCCGCTGCCCGCCGGCCGTCGTCGCCCAGCTGCGCGACGAGTTCAACCTCAACGACCCGTTCCTGGTCCAGTACTTCAAGTACGTCGGCGACCTGCTCCAGGGCGACTTCGGTACCGACTTCAACGCGGCGGCCGGTCATCGACACCATCGCCCGCGACCCTGCCGGTCACCATCAAGCTCACGCTGGTCGCGGTGTTCTTCGAGATCGTCATCGGGATCACCGCCGGCGTCCTGGCCGGCATCCGCCGCAACAGCTTCTTCGACAACCTGGTGCTGGTCTCGACGACGCTCATCGTGTCGATCCCGATCCTGGTGCTCGCCTTCGTCGCCCAGTACGTCTTGGCCTTCAAGTTCGGGCTGTTCCCCATCGCGGGCACGAACGACGGCCTGTACAGCTACATCCTGCCGGGCCTGGTGCTGGCCTCCGGCTCGCTGGCCTACGTCGCCCGGCTGACCAGGACCAGCCTCGCGGAGAACTTGAGCGCGGACTACGTCCGCACGGCGCGGGCCAAGGGGTTGCCACGGCGGACGGTGATCATCCGGCACACGCTGCGGAACAGCCTCATCCCCGTGGTGACGTTCATCGGCGCCGACATCGGCGCGCTCCTCGGCGGTGCCATCGTGACGGAGTCGGTGTTCAACCTGCCCGGCATCGGCCGGGAGGTCTTCGACTCGGTACGCGCCCAGGAGGGCGCCGTCGTGGTGGGCATCGTGACCCTGATGGTCTTCTTCTTCATCTTCTTCAACCTGATCGTGGACGTGCTCTACGCCGTCCTCGACCCGAGGATCCGCTATGACTGAGCAGCAGCAGGCAGACCTCCGTCACGACGAGGTGGCGGCCGGCCCACATACGCCTGGCCTGGTCCCCGCGTCGATCGACGTCACCGACGAGCGGCAGAACAGTCTGTGGAGCGACGCCTGGAAGGCGCTGAAGCGCAACCCGCTGTTCTGGATCGGCAGCGTCCTCGGCGTGCCTTCTTCGTGCTGATGGCGATCTTCCCGCAGTTCTTCGCCCGCGGCGCGGACCCCCGGGACTGCGACCTGATCAACTCGAAGGCGACGCCGTCCGCCGACCACTGGTTCGGCTACGACCAGCAGGGCTGCGACTACCTGGCACAAGTCGTCTACGGCGCCCGCAGCTCGCTGATCATCGGCGTCCTCGCGGTCGTGGTGATCCTGGTGCTCGGCGTCATCGTCGGTGCCATCGCCGGCTTCTACGGCCGCTGGGTCGACGGCGTGCTCTCCCGGCTCGTCGACATCTTCTTCGCCATCCCGCTGATCCTCGGCGCCATCGTGCTGCTGCGGTCGGCCTTCACCGAGCGGGGGTGCGGTCGCGGTCGCCATCGCACTGGCCGCGTTCGGCTGGATGACCGCCATGCGACTGGTGCGGTCGCAGGTCATCGCCGTGAAGAGTTCCGACTACGTGGCCGCGGCCCGGGCGATGGGGGCCTCCAACCGCCGGATCCTCGTGCGGCACATCCTGCCCAACGCCGTCGCGCCGGTGCTCGTCTACGCCACCATCACCATCGGCGTGCTCATCGCGGCCGAGGCCACGCTGACCTACCTGGGCGTGGGCCTGCAGCGGCCCGCCATCTCCTGGGGTCTGCAGATCGACAACGGGCAGTCACCTGCTGCGGACGGCGCCGCACCTCGTGCTGTTCCCGAGCATCGATCCTGACCCTGACCGTGATGGCCTTCATCATGCTGGGCGACGCGCTGCGCGACGCCCTGGACCCGAGGCAGCGCTGATGACCCGACCCGACATCTCCTCCTACCCCGAGTCGACGGCCGCGCCGGGTGACCCGGTGCTCGTCGTCGACGACCTGCACGTCGAGTTCCGCACCCGGGAAAACGTCGTGAACGCCGTCAACGGCGTCAGCTACACCCTGGCGGAGGGGGAGACCCTCGCGATCCTGGGGGAGTCCGGGTCCGGCAAGTCCGTCTCCGCCCAGGCGATCATGGGCATCCTCGACTCGCCACCGGCCGTGATCACCGGGGGCGGCATCCACTTCGAGGGCCGTGACCTGCTGACCATGGAGGAAGAGGAGCAGCGGAAGATCCGCGGCCCCGGCATCTCGATGATCTTCCAGGACGCTCTGTCGGCGCTGAACCCGGTGTACAGCGTGGGCTTCCAGATCGGCGAGATGTTCCGCGCGCACCGCGGGATGTCGAAGCAGGATGCCAAGAAGCGCGCCGTCGAACTGATGGACCGGGTCCGCATCCCCGCCGCCGCCGAGCGGGTCAACGACTTCCCGCACCAGTTCTCCGGCGGTATGCGCCAGCGCGTCATGATCGCCATGGCGATCGCGCTCGATCCCCGCATCCTGATCGCCGACGAGCCGACGACCGCGCTCGACGTCACCGTGCAGGCCCAGGTGATGGACCTGCTCAAGGATCTCCAGCGCGAGACGGGGATGGGCCTCATCCTCATCACCCACGACCTCGGCGTGGTCAACGAGGTGGCCGACAACGTCGCGGTCATGTACGCGGGCCGGATCGTGGAGCGCGGCACCGTCGACGACGTCTTCACCAACGCGGCACACCCGTACACCGACGGCCTGATGAACTCGGTGCCGCAGGTGGAGGCCAAGGGCGGGCGGCTCCAGCCCATCACCGGGCAGCCGCCGAACCTGGCCAAGATCCCGCCGGGCTGCCCGTTCCACCCGCGCTGCTCCCGGCGCCGGTTGGGTGCCGAAGCCCCGCCGGGTGGCGACTGCGCCGCCGACCTGCCGCCCCTGCGGCTCGTCGTCCCCGGCCGCGAGGCCGCGTGCCACTACAGCGAGGAGGTCCTCGGTGTCTGAACCAGTCGCCGGCGCGACCGCGGCATCCGAGGTTCCCGATCCGGATGCCGACGTCGATGCCCTGCCGCCGCCGCCCCCGCCCGGGGAGCCACTGCTGGAGATCAGGGGACTCAAGAAGTACTTCCCCCTGACTCAGGGAATCCTCTTCAGGAAGACCATCGGCCACGTCCGGGCGGTCGACGGCGTGGACCTGACGCTCCGCCGCGGCGAGACCATGGGTCTCGTCGGCGAGTCCGGCTGCGGCAAGTCGACGGTGTCGAAGCTGCTGGTGGCGCTGGAGAAGCCGACCGACGGGACCATCATCTACAAGGGGCGCGACGTCGCCAGGATGGGCGGTCGGGCGCTCAAGCAGTACCGCCGCGAGGTCCAGATCATCTTCCAGGACCCGTACGCGTCGCTGAACCCGCGGATGACCGCGGGAGACATCGTCGCCGAGGGCTGGTCGGTGCACGCGGACATCGCGCCGCGCAAGGGTCGGCTCAAGCGGACCCAGGAGCTGCTCGACCGGGTCGGCCTCAACCCCGACTTCGTCAACCGGTACCCGCACCAGTTCTCCGGCGGCCAGCGGCAGCGCATCGGGATCGCCCGGGCCCTGGCGTTGCAGCCGGAGGTCATCGTCTGCGACGAGCCGGTCTCCGCGCTCGACGTCTCGGTGCAGGCGCAGGTGGTGAACCTGCTCGAGGACCTGCAGGACGACTTCGGCCTGTCCTACCTGTTCATCGCGCACGACCTCTCCGTCGTCCGGCACATCAGCGACCGCGTCGCCGTGATGTACCTCGGCAGCGTGGTGGAGGAGGGCACGGGCACCGAGGTCTACGGCCACCCCTCGCACCCCTACACGCAGGCGCTGCTCTCGTCGGTGCCGCTGCACGAGCCGGCCCTGCGCGGGCAGAAGGACCGCATCCTGCTCCAGGGCGACGTGCCCAGCCCGGCGAACCCGCCGTCGGGATGCCGGTTCCGCACCCGGTGCTGGAAGGCGCAGGACATCTGCGCGGCTGAACGGCCGGCGCTCGTGGACCGTGGACAGGGGCACCCGTCGGCGTGCCACTTCGCCGAAGCCCGGAGCGTCGTGCCCATCGACGTGGTCTGACGCGTCCTCGGCCGCAAGGCCGTCCACCGGCCGGGCAGTGTCGCCCGGCCCCGAGCGCACCGACCGGAGGACTTCTGTGGGGCGGTTCCTGCTCCGTCGACTTCCGCCCGCCATCCGTTCGGCGGCCGCGCGGACACTGTCGGGCCCGGATCGGTGGCAGGGAAGAATGGCGCCTCGTGACCCACTCCTTCGCGCCGGCTCCTGCTCGTCCACGCCCATCCCGACGACGAGACGATCAACAACGGGGCGACCATGGCCCGCTACGTCGCCGAGGGCGTCCAGGTCACCCTGCTCACCTGCACGCTGGGCGAGGAGGGGGAGGTGCTCGTCCCCGAGCTGGAGCTCCTGGGGGCGGAGCACGCCGACCAGCTCGGCGGCTACCGGATCAGCGAGCTGCGCGGCGCGATGGATGCCCTGGGCGTCACCGACAGCCGGTTCCTCGGCGGCCCGGGCCGCTACCGCGACTCCGGGATGATGGGGACCCCGGCCAACGAGAAGCCCCGCGCCTTCTGGAACGCCGACCTCGACGAGGCCGTCGCGCACGCCGTCGCCGTCGTCCGTGAGGTCCGTCCGCAGGTCGTCGTCACCTACGACGAGAACGGCGGCTACGGGCACCCCGACCACATCCAGGCGCACCGCGTGGCCATGGGCGCGGTCGAGGCCGCCGCCGACCCGGCGTACCGGCCGGACCTCGGCGCGGCATGGGACGTGGCGAAGGTCTACTGGTGTTGCATGCCGCAGTCGGTGCTGCAGGCCGGCATCGACGCACTCGCCGCGGCCGGTGACGACACCTTCTTCGAGGGTGTCACCGACGCCGCCGAGATCCCCTTCTCCGTGCCGGACGACCAGGTCACGGCTGCCGTGGACGGCGGCCCGTTCGGCAGCCACAAGGAA
This sequence comes from uncultured Actinomycetota bacterium, assembly GCA_963784165.1. Lineage (GTDB taxonomy): Bacteria > Actinomycetota > Actinomycetes > Mycobacteriales > Geodermatophilaceae > Blastococcus_B. The sequence goes on along the minus strand of CAWAQI010000019.1, from coordinate 294,983 downwards.
GCCGCCATGCGCGCCCACCCCACGCAGATCCTGGTCGACGGGCCCTTCTTCGCCCTGTCGAACAAGTTCGGGCAGGAGCTGCTGGGCATCGAGTACTACCGGCTGGTGAAGGGCGAGCGGGGCCCGGCCGGACCGGGCGAGCACGGCTGGGAGGACGACCTGTTCGCCGGTCTGTCCGGATGACCGGCCGACGGTCCGAGGTGGTCGCCTGGGGGATCGTCGCGGTGCTGGTCGCGGGCTGGCTGGCCCTGGTGGAGGTCTTCTGGCTGCCGCTGCGGATCGGCGGGGTCCTGGTGCCGCTGTCGGTGCTCGCCGCCGTCGTCGGCAACCTGATGCTGATCGGTGCGGCGCACCGGCTGTCCGGCTCGCGGGTGGTCGCGGTGCTGCCCGGGCTGGTCTGGCTGGTCGTGGCGATCGCGGCGATGATCCGCCGTCCCGAGGGCGACCTCGTCCTCACCGGCGGCGGGGCGACCGGGACGATCAACCTGCTCTTCCTGCTGCTCGGCGTCACCGCCGCGGCGTTCGGCGTCGGCCGGGCGCTCGCCGGTCCGCGCCGGAGACCGCTGGCCGCAGGTCCGGACGGCGCTACGCCGTCGGCCCCAGCCGGTAGTGGTAGCGGTGGTGCTCGGTGAAGCCCAGCCGCTCGTAGAGCGCCAGTGCGTCGCCGTTCGAGCTGGCCACCTGCAGCACGCACGAGTGCCCACCCCGCTCGCGCGCCCACGCACCGAGGGCGGCCATCACTGCCGTCGCCAGGCCGCGACGACGGTGGCCGTCGTCGACGGTGACCGCCGTGACGCACAGCCAGCCGTCCTCGAGCACTCCGCGCGCCACGGCGGCCAGCGGCGCGGGGGACGGGGAGCAGCGCACGCTCGCGAAGACCGGTTCGTCGGCGTGCACGAGGATCTGGCGCGCCACCGGCGGCAGCGGCGTGCCGCGGTAGCGGTAGCCGAGGAGCCAGGCGTCGTCCGGCGACGGCGCGAGGTCGACCCGGACGGCGGGCTCCGCCCAGTCGGCCAGCGACGCCACCAGGACGTGGTTGTGCTCCGACCGGTCCCAGCCGGCCGCGTCGAAGGCCGCGTCGGCGGCCTCGGCCCCGGGCGAGGGCACTTGCGCGCGTGGCTGGAGACCGCGGGCGGCGTACCAGCGGGTGACCTCGGCGACCGCCTCGGTCAGCGGGACCGGCGGCTCGCCGACGACGAGCACCGAGTTGGCGCGCCCGGTGAAGCCACCACCCGCGCGCAGGACCCAGTCGCCGTACGGCTGCTCCTCCAGGCCGCGCCAGGTGCGGGCCGCCAGCCGTTCGAGCTCGTCGACGCCCGGCACCGGCGAGGGGAGCGACATGCCCCGATCCTGTCGCGCCGGATCCGGCCGGCCGCGACCGGGTTCAGCGGGTGCGCTGGGCAGTCGGTTCGGAGGCGGCGCGGGGGGCGGGCACGGTCGTGCTGCGGGGCCGCGCCGGCCGCTTGGCCAGCCAGCGGAGGAACTCGGCGGCGGGCATCGGGCGGGCGATGTGGAAGCCCTGCGCCACGTCGCAGCCCCATGCGCGCAGCGCCACCAGCGTGGCGGCGTCCTCGACGCCCTCCACGACCATGCTCATGCCGAGGTCCAGGCTCAGCTGCAGCGTGCTGCGGACGATCGCAGCGGCCTTCTCGTCCGAGGTGAGGTTGCTGGCGAAGCTGCGGTCGAGCTTGAGCTCGTCGGCCGGTAGCGCGCGCAGGTAGGCCAGCGACGAGTAGCCGGTGCCGTAGTCGTCGATGGAGAGGCGGACACCGAGCCGGCGCAGCGCGGCCATGACCTGCTGGCTGCGCGCGGCGTCGGCCATGAGGACGTCCTCGGTGATCTCGAGGACGAGCGCCTCGGCCGGGACGGCGAAGGAGTCGAGCAGCATCGCGACCTGCTCGGGCAGCGCGACGTCCTGCAGGTTCGACACCGACAGGTTCACCGCCATGGTCAGGTCGTGCCCGGCTGCGCGCCAGGCAGCGAGGTCGCGCAGCGCGCGCTCGAGCACGCCGAGCGCGAGCCGCCGCATCAGACCGGCCTGCTCGGCGAGCGGCAGGAACAGGTCGGGGGAGAGCCGACCGCGGTCGGGGTGGTTCCAGCGGACCAGGGCCTCGACGCCCACGATCCTGCCGCTCCGCAGGTCGAGCTTGGCCTGGTAGTGGTTGTCGAGTTCGTCGGTGTCCAGCGCGGTGCGCAGCTGCTCCAGGATCTCCAGCCGGTCCCGGGAGGCCGGGGTGCCATCGGGCGCCCACACCTCGAAGCCCTGCTGGCCGCGCTTGGCGGCGTACATCGCCGTGTCGGCGCGGGCCAGCAGCAGCGACCGGTCGCGGCCGTGCTCGGGGCAGAGCGCGATGCCGATGCTCGCGTCGACGTGCAGCGGCATCTCGTCGAGTACGAACGCGTCGCTGCAGGGCGGCGCCGAGGGCGGCGCCCACCTCCTGGGCGCGGTCGCTCCCGGCGTCGGGCAGCAGGACGGCGAACTCGTCGCCGCCCATGCGGGCGAGCAGGTCGGACGGGCCGAGCACGTCCTGCAGGCGCGGGCCGACCAGGCACAGCAGGTCGTCGCCGACACTGTGCCCGAAGCTGTCGTTGACCTCCTTGAAGCGGTCGAGGTCGAGCATGAGGACGGCGCACTCGCGGTCGCCACCACCGTCGACGCTGCCGTAGACGGTGGCCTCGAGCTCCTCGATGAACCGACGTCGGTTGGCCAGGCCGGTCAGCGGGTCGGCGTGCGCCTCGCTGGCCAGCTGGGCGAGCCGGAGCTGCTCCACCGCGCGCAAGCTGGCGTTCTCGACGACGAGTGCGCCCTCGAGCGTGACCTGGCGGACCGCCTCGCGGAGAGCGGGGGACCAGGTCCGCGGCACGCCCACCGAACCGGTGACGACGAGCCCGAGCAGCCGGTCGCCGGCCAGCAGAGGGACGCTGACGTAGGAGGCGAGGTCGAGCTCGGCGACCAGGCGCGGGTCGAGCAGGACGCCGTCGCCGGCGTCCTCGACGAACACCGGCAGCCGCTCCTCGCAGGAGACCCGCCAGAGGGCGACGTCGTCGGCGGAGCGCCCCACGAGCTGGTTCTGGACGACCTGCTTGTGCGCGTCGGGCCAGTCGACGTGCCGGACCTCGGCGATCCGGCCGTCGTCGTCGACCAGGTAGGCGGCGCTGCGGTCGGTGCCGGCCAGCTTCTGGACGGCGCGGGCGAGCACCTCCGCCGCCTCCGCGGCCCCGGTCGCCCCGGCGCCGTCGACGAGCAGCTGCCGGACGATCTCGGCCGTGGCCAGGGACGCGGCCCGCTCCTCACTGGTGCGAGCCTGCTCGATCACGCCGCCCAGGTGCGCACCGGCCGCCGCGGCGAGCCGTCGGACGTCCTCGGTGAACGGCTGGACCCGGGTGCTGTCGAGCGTCAGGACACCGGCGATGTCGGGAGCGCGTCCCAGCGGGACCGCGAGGCCGGCCCACCAACCGGCGAGCAGGCCCGAGTCCTTGTCGGCCGCCGTGGGCTCGCCGGTCCGCAGCACGCTCTCGGCGAGGTCCATGCCGACGGGGGCGTTGCGGAACCGTTCCCAGGTCTCGACGTCGCGCCGCCCGTCGGCGTAGGCCGCCATGCGGGGCACGAGCGTGCCGTCCTCGAGCAGGAAGATGCAGGCCCGGTCCACCCCGCCGAGCGCGGCCAGGCGGCGGCAGGCGGTGGCCAGGAGGTGGTCCATCGAGCGGGCCGTCGACGCCGACTCGATGAGGCTCACGAGGACCTCGGCCTGGGCCAGGCGCCGGGCCTCCGAGCGGCGGGTCCAGGCCTCGGTCAGGGCGCCCGCCAGCTTCGGGGCGACCTGGCGCAGCAGGTGGGGAGCGGCGGCGGCCGCGGGCTCGACGGTCAGGACGCCGATCACCTCGCCGTCGCGGATGAGCGGCTCGGCGTGCGCGGAGCGGATGCCGCGGCGGGCCAGGTCCTTGTCGGTCGCCCGGCGGCCGTCGGCGCGCCCCTGGACCGGACGACGGTCGCGCACGACCGCCGCGAGGAAGGGGGAGCCGCACAGCGGCACGGGTGTGCGCAGCTCCGGGACGGCCCGGCCCTCGGCGGTGTCCGCGACCGCCTGCCGGAAGGGGACCGCCATCTCGGTCGTCGCCTCGTGGACGAAGACCGAGACGCGGGTGGCGCCGGACTCGGCGCGCAGCCGATACAGCATGCGCTCCAGGGCGGCGGTGGCGTCGTACGGGGAGGGAATGACCGACATCTGTCGGACCACGCCGTCCACCCCCCGCTCCCTCGACACGGATTGAGCATCGGCACGGGGGTGGGTTGCTTGAGCGGGCCCCGGTGGATCACCCGCAGGGGGGAGCGGCGGAAATCGCCTGTCGACCCGTCGAGCCACGCCCGACAGCGACGGGTGATACTTGTTGCGCCAAGATCCACCCTGGTCGGCCGTCGAGGCCGGCGGAGCCGCCTGCGTGTCCCCGGGAGGGAATCACCGTGACCTACGTGATCACACAGCCCTGCGTCGACGTCCTCGACAAGGCGTGCATCGACGAGTGTCCGGTGGACTGCATCTATGAGGGCGAGCGGATGCTCTACATCCACCCCGACGAGTGCGTGGACTGCGGCGCCTGCGAGCCGGTCTGCCCGGTGGAGGCCATCTACTACGAGGACGACACCCCGGACAAGTGGAAGGACTACTACAACGCCAACGTGGAGTTCTTCTCCGACCTGGGCAGCCCGGGTGGCGCGGCGAAGACCGGCAAGATCAACAAGGACCACCCGCTGATCGCCGCCCTGCCCCCGCAGGCGGCGGAGCACTGACCGGAGCGCCGGCCCCGCACCAGCTGCCCGACTTTCCCTGGGATTCCCTCGCCGGGGCGCGGGCACGGGCCGCGCAGCACCCCGGCGGGGTCGTCGACCTCTCGATCGGGACGCCGGTCGACGACACACCCGCACTCCTCGGCGACGCCCTGGCGGCGGCCGGCAACGCGCCGGGCTACCCGACCGCGCTCGGCACGGCTGAGCTCCGCACCGCGGCGGCGGGCTGGCTCGAGCGGCGGCTCGGCGTCCGGGTGGCCGATCCGCTGGGCGCCGACCCGTCGGTGATCCCCACCGTCGGCTCGAAGGAGCTCGTCGCCCTGCTGCCGACGCTGCTCGGGCTGCGCGGCGCGGGCACCGTCGTCGTCCCGGAGGTCGCGTACCCGACCTACGAGGTGGGTGCGGTGCTGGCCGGGCTGGCGGTGCGGCGCACCGACACCCCACCGGACGACGCTGTCGGCGTCGCCCTGGTCTGGCTGAACTCGCCCGGCAACCCGCACGGCCGGGTGCTGACCGACGACGAGCTGCGCGCCTGGGTCGAGTGGGGCCGGTCGCACGGCGTCCCCGTCGTCGGCGACGAGTGCTACGTGACCCTCGGCTGGGACGTGCAGCCGCGCTCCCTCCTGCACCCGTCGATCGCCGGGGCCGACCACACGGGCCTGCTGGCGGTGCACTCGCTCTCCAAGCAGTCGACGGCGGCCGGCTACCGCGCCGGGCTGCTCTCCGGTGACCCGGCGCTGGTGCGCCGGGTGTGGGAGGTGCGCCGGCACCTGGGCCTGCTCGTCCCGACGCCGGTGCAGGCCGCCATGGCCGCGGCCCTCGCCGACGACGCCCACGTCGACGCCCAGCGCGAGCGCTACCGCGCCCGGCGCGACCGGCTGGCGGCCGCCGTGCGGGCCACCGGGGCGCGGATCGACCACTCGCACGCCGGGCTGTACCTCTGGGTGACCCGCGACGAGGACTGCTGGACGACGATCGACTGGCTCGCCGGCCTGGGAATCGTCGCCGCGCCGGGCAGCTTCTACGGCCCCGCCGGCGCCCGGCACGTGCGCCTCGCGCTGACCGCGACCGACGAACGGATCGACGCCGCGTGGAGCGCCTGACCGCCTGAGATCTCTCAAGTCCGCCTGCAAGCGGCCTGCCAGTGCGTCTCAAGCGGGGGGGCGCACGGTGTCCCTGGCGCCAGGAAGGCGCTCGACCGACACCTCGGAGGCTCGCCGTGATCCTGCCCTTGCTGCTCCTGATCGTCGCCCTCGCCGTCGCCAGCCTGGTCACCCTCGTGCGCTGGTTGAGCGCCGGCACCGACGGTCGTCCCCGCGTCGTCGACCCCACCTACGTACGGCACCCGGAGCTCTACGGCCGTGCCCGCATGGGACTCAGCTGAACGTGCGTCCCCCCACCCCAGCACGAAGGGCCGGTCCCGGGGACCGGCCCTTCGTCTCCTGGGTTACTTCATCCGGAACAGTGCCTGCTGCGTCGATCCGTCACGCGCCGTCATCGTGAGCTGGTAGCACGTGTTGGCGCCGCTGGGCGTCTTCCAGTTGAAGATGAACTGACCCGCGGTGCTGTCGTACCGGAGCACCGTGCCGCCCGTGGCGACCGTCGTCTCGATGGCGTCGACGGGGGCAGACGAGCTGCAGCTGACCTTCTGCGCCGTGATGGAGACGACCTCGGTCACGGCGGTCAGCTCCTGGCTCCCGGCGAAGAGCTCGAACTTGACCGGAACGGTGCTGCCGCCCTTGACCGTGTTGACGACGCCGCCGAGGTCGATCGGCGAGTAGAAGCCGCGCACCGTCCACGGGGACACCGTGTACGAGCGGCCGACCGAACCCGTGTTGCCCGCCCAGTCCGTGGCGCCGGCGGTCACCGTGTGCGTTCCGACCACGGAGCTGTAACCCGTGACGCTGCACGGGCCGGCGAGACCGGCCGGCGCATCGGTGGCCTGGCACGTGGGCTGGACCGGCACGCTGCCGAAGTAGTACACGCCGCCACTCGTGATCGTCGTGACCAGGCTGACGACCGGGGCCACCGTGTCGACGACGACCGGCAGGACCGACGAGGTGCCCGAGAGATTGCCGGCGGCGTCGGTGGCCGTGGCGCTGAACGAATGGCTCCCATTGGGCAGGGTCGCCGTCGTCAACGTCCAGGTGCCGCCCGACCCGGCGGTCACGGTCCCCAGCGGCGTGCTGCCGTCGAGCACCTGCACCGAGCTGCCGGGCTCGGCGAGCCCATTGAGCGTGGGTGTCGTGTCGGAGGTGATGTTGTCGGTGGTCGAGGAGCCGCTGTCACTGCCTGCGTCGAGGTCGATGGTCGGCTGGTTCGGCGACCCGGTGTCGACGGTGACGGTGAGCGTGTCAGAGACCGGTGAGGTGTTGCCCGAGGTGTCGGTGGCGGTGACGGTCAGCGGGTGCGGGCCGTCGGCGAGGGTGGCCAGGGTGGCCGTCCAGGTGCCGTCGGTGCCGGCGGTGACGGTCTGCAGCGGGGTGGTGTCGTCGTAGACGGTGACGGCGCTGCCGGCCTCGGCCGCCCCGTTCAGCGTCGGGGTGTTGTCCGAGGTGACGTTGTCGGTGGTGGAGCTGCCGGTGTCGCTGCCGGTGGCCAGGTCGATGGTCGGCTTGGTGGGCTCCGTCGGTGTCGACGGTGACGGTGAGCGTGTCGGACACCGGGGAGGTGTTGCCGGAGGTGTCGGTGGCGGTGACGGTCAGCGGGTGGGCGCCGTCGGCGAGGGCGGCCAGGGTGGCCGTCCAGGTGCCGTCCGTGCCGGCGGTGACGGCCTGCGCGAAGACGCCGTTGTCGTAGATGGCGACGGTGCTGCCGGCCTCGGCCGCCCCGTTCAGGACCGGCGTGGTCACCGAGGTGAGGTTGTCGCTGTCGGAGGAGCCGCTGTCGCTGGCCGTGGCCAGGTCGAGGGTCGGCTGGCCGGGGCCGGCAGTGTCGACGGTCACGGTCAACGTCTCGGAGGTCTCCGAGGTGTTGCCGGAGGTGTCGGTGGCGGTGACGGTCAGCGGGTGCGGGCCGTCGGTGAGGGCGGCCAGGGTGGCCGTCCAGGTGCCGTCGCGTGCCCGCGGTGACGGTGGTCAGCGGGGTGCTGCCGTCGGAGATGGCGACGGTGCTGCCGGCCTCGGCCGCCCCATTGAGCGTCGGGGTCGTGTCCGAGTGACGTTGTCGCTGTCGGAGGCCCCGCTGTCGCTGCTCGGGTCCAGGTCGAGGGTCGGCTTGGCCGGAGCGACGGTGTCGGTGGTGACCTCCAGCGTCAGCGACGCGGCGGAGATGTTGCCGGCCGCGTCCGTGGCCTTGGCCGTCAGCGTGTGCACGCCGTCGTCGAGGACTCCGGTGGTCAGCGTCCACCGGTCGCCGGCTCCGGCGATGACCGTCTGCAGCAGGGTGGCGCCGTCGTAGACGTTGACGACGCTGCCGGTCTCGGCGTCACCCTCGAGGGTCGGGGTGTCGTCGCCGGTGACGTTGTCGGTGTCGGAGGTGCCGGTGTCGCTGGCCGTGGCCAGGTCGATGCTGGGCTGGTCGGGGCCGGCGGTGTCGACGGTGACGGTCAACGTCTCGGAGGTCTCCGAGGTGTTGCCGGAGGTGTCGGTGGCGGTGACGGTCAGCGGGTGCGGGCCGTCGGTGAGGGCGGCGAGGGTGGCCGTCCAGGTGCCGCCGCTGTCCGCGGTGACGGTGGTCAGCGGGGTGCTGCCGTCGGAGATGGCGACGGTGCTGCCGGCCTCGGCCGCCCCGTTCAGGACCGGCGTCGTCACCGAGGTGAGGTTGTCGCTGTCGGAGGAGCCGCTGTCACTGACCGGGTCCAGGTCGAGAGTCGGCTTGCTCGGGGCGAGGGTGTCGGTGGTGATCTCCAGCGTCAGCGAGGCGATGGACACGTTCCCGGCCGCGTCGGTGGCGCGGGCGGTGAGGGTGTGCACGCCGTCGTCGAGGACTCCGGTGGTCAGCGTCCATCGGTCGCCGGCTCCGGCGATGACCGTCTGCAGCAGGGTGGCGCCGTCGTAGACGTTGACGACGCTGCCGGTCTCGGCGTCGCCGTCGAGGGTCGGGGTGCTGTCGGAGGTGATGTCGTCGGTGGTGGAGCTGCCGGTGTCGCTGGCATCGACCAGGTCGATGGTCGGCTGGTCGGGGCCGGCGGTGTCGACGGTGACGGTCAACGTCTCGGAGGTCTCCGAGGTGTTGCCGGAGGTGTCGGTGGCGGTGACGGTCAGCGGGTGCGGGCCGTCGGTGAGGGCGTCCAGGGTGGCCGTCCAGGTGCCGTCGGTGCCGGCGGTGACGGCCTGCACGAAGGTGCCGTTGTCGTAGATGGCGACGGTGCTGCCGGCCTCGGCCGCCCCGTTCAGGGTCGGCGTCGTCACCGAGGTGAGGTTGTCGCTGTCGGAGGAGCCGCTGTCACTGGCCGTCGCCAGGTCCACGGTCGGCTGGGCCGGCTGCTCGGTGTCGATCGTGACGACCAGAGCATCCGAGACCGCCGAGAGGTTCCCGGCCGTGTCGGTCGACTGCGCGGTGAACGAGTGCGGGCCGTCGGACCGGGCGGCGGTGGTGAAGGACCACGCGCCTCCGGTGGCGGTCGTGGTGCCCAGCGAGGTGCCGCCGTCGAACACCTCCACGGAACTGCCGGCCTCCGCCGTACCGCTCAGCGTGGGCGTCGCATCAGAGGTGACGTCGTCGGTGTCCGAGCCGCCGGAGTCGCTGGCCGCATCGAGGTCGATCGTCGGCGTGGTCGGGGTGCCGGTGTCCGCTGTCACGACCAGCGTCATCGACGCGGTCGAGACGTTGCCGGCGGCGTCGGTGGACCGCGCGGTCAGGTTGTGCACGCCGTCGGTCGAGGACCCCGGTCGTGGCCGTCCAGCGGTTGCCGGCACCCGCGGTCACCGTCTGCAGGACGGTGCTGCCTTCGAGTACCTGCACCGTGCTGCCGGTCTCGGCGTCGCCGTCGAGCGTCGGGGTGTTGTCGGACGTGATGTTGTCGGTGTTCGAGGCGCCCGAGTCCGAGCCGTCCACGAGGTTGATCGTCGGCTGCGCGGGCGGCGTTGCGTCGATGGTGACGACGAGTGCCGAGGAGGCGGGCGAGATGTTGCCCGCGATGTCGGTGGCCGTCGCGGTGAGCGAGTGGCCGCCACCGGACAGCGCTGCGGTCGTGAGCGACCACGAGTCGCCCGAGGTCGCCGTGGTGGTGCCGTGCGAGGTGGTCCCCTCGAGGACCTCGACCGTGCTGCCGGCTTCGGCGGCGCCGTCGAGCGTCGGGGTGGTGTCGGACGTGAGGTCGTCCGAGTTCGAGGCACCCAGGTCCGAGGCGTCCGTGAGGTTGATCGACGGGAGCGGACGGCGCCGCCGTGTCGATCGTCACCCCGAGCGCCGAAGAAGCGGTCGAGGTGTTGCCCGCGGCGTCCCGGGCCGTGGCGGTGAACGAGTGGGCGCCGTTACCGAGCGCGGCCGTCGTGAACGACCACGCCCCGCCCGCGGTGGCGGTCGTGGTGCCCAGTGACGTGGTGCCGTCGAAGATCCGGACCAGACTGCCGGCCTCGGCAGCACCACCGAGGGTGGGGGTGGCGTCGTTGGTGATGTTGTCCGTGCTGGACGCACCGCTGTCGCTGCCCGCGTCGAGGTCGATGGTCGGGGCGTTGGGAGCAGTCGTGTCAGCGGGAGGAGTCACGGTGATCGTGATGTCCACCTGGTTCTGGTACGTGCCGCCGCCTGCCGGACCGGACTGGACCGTCACGGTGACGTGGCCGCTCTCCGCGGTGCTGCTGGCTGTGAACGACACGCCGAAGTCGGTTCCGCAGCTGGTGATCGACAGCGGGTCAGGCGTGGCGGTCACGCCCACGGGCGTGTGGACGTCGAGGACCAGAGGAGCATCGCCGGTGTCGATGTTGCAGCCGGAGTCCGGATCCCCGGCGGCATTGTTGCCGACCACACGAATGGCGGCGCTGCCGCTGATCCCCGAGCCCGCGACGAGCGTCACCCCGGTGCCCGTGTCGGCGATGGTGTCCTGAAGAGTGTCGGCGACCGCGAGGCCGCCGCCGGCGAGGAACAGTCCGCCCGCGACGAAAGCGATGAAGAGGGTCCGTGCCCGTGCTCGGAAGGTGCTGGTGGGTGCGCGGTGCATGGCGTTGGACATCGGACTCCTCGGTTTCCCCGTTGGCTACCGCGCGGGGCGTGATATCGCCTCCGGCGGTCCGGACCGGTTACTCCGGCTTACGCGGACCGCAATGCGTGGTCGTCACAGACGAAACTAAGGCCTGGTTGGTCGCGTACAACCGTTTGGTGTCGTTGAGATCCCTCAACAACCCTTTCGGGGGATCAGTCGGCGAGGCCTCGGGCCAGCCGGACGGCGGCCGCCCGGTCCGGGACCCGGAGCTTCTTGAGGACGGCGGCGATGTGCGTCCGCACCGTGACCTGGGCGAGGAAGAGACGCTCCGCGATCTCCTCGGTGGACAAGCCCCGGCCCATCAGCTCCAGGATCTCGGCCTCCCGATCGGTCAAGTGAGCCGGCGTCGCTCGGTTCGGCAGGACAATCCGACGGCGGGGCGTGGCTCGCAACTGGTTCACGACCTTGAGGACCAGCCATCGGGGGAGCCCCGCTTCCCCGGCGAGCACCCCGCGCAGCGCGTGCCCGATCCGTGCCGGATCCATGTCCTTGAGCAGGTACCCCGAGGCGCCGGCCCGGAGGGCGGCGAAGAGGTCCTCGTCGTCCCGTGAGGCCGTGAACATCACGACGGCCGTGTCCGGAACGCCATGCGTGATCTCAGCGGCGGCGACGATCCCGCTGCCGGGCATGTGGATGTCGAGCAGGCAGACGTCGGGCTGGTGTTCCTGGGCCGCCGCGATCGCCTCGTCGGCGGTCGCCGCCTCGGCCACCACGAGGCAGTCCTGCTGCTCGAGGGCTTCCCGCACCCCCGCCCGGGTCGGGGGGTGGTCGTCGGCGACGACGATCCGCAGTAGCTCGTTCACTGGCGGGTCGCCCTGATGGTCGTCCCCTCGCCCGGGACTGACGAGATCACGAGCTCCATGCCGATCGTCCGGGCGCGTTCCCGCATGCTGATGAGGCCGAATCCGCCCGTACGGCCCACGTCCTGCTGCCCGGTGGCGAACCCCTCGCCGTCATCGGTGATGGACAGGCACAGCGGCTCGGCGGTGAGCACCAGGTCGATCTGCCGCGCTCCGCCGTGACGCACTGCGTTGCGGACCGCCTCCGCTGCGATCCGGACCAGGGCCTCACCCTGCTCGGGACTGACGTCGACATCCGGGTCCACGGTCGAGACGACCTTCACGTCGTATCGGCTGCCGAGGTCGTCGGCGACCTGCTGGAGGATCCGCGCGAACGGTTCGTCGAGCGGTCGGGTCAGCGCCGCGATCGCCCGCCGCGCCTCGTCGAGCGCCCGGGATGCCGCTCCGCTGATGCGCTCGACGGCTGCGTCGTCTGCCGTGCGCGTGGTCAGCGCTCGTGACTGGCTCCAGAGGAAGGAGAGCTCCTGAGCCAGCCCGTCGTGGAGGTCCCGGGCCATCCTGCGTCGGTCCTCGAGCACAGCCGTGCGGGTGCGCAGTTCCCAGTACGACTTGATCTCGCGCGCCGCGCCGACCAGGAGCAACAGGTAGAACCCGAGCCGCAGGACGTCGCCGGTGTAGACGTAGTCCGAGTACAGCGACGGGAAGAGCAAGTAATGAACGCGGGCGGCGGCGGCCAGGACGCATCCGACGCCGACCCAGCGAAGCAGTTCGTCGCCGCGCCGTGCGGAGCGCCGCGCGAAGGCCACCGCCGAAACCGAGTAGAGGACCGCGCCCAGAGCCTGCGCGACCAGCACGACAGGGTGCGCCACGAGCCGGGGCCTGGTGGCGTCGCCGAGGTCCACCGACGGGTCCACCGCTGGAGGAAGCTGGCCGCCCCAGGCGAGACCGGCCGCGCCCACGGACACGACCAGGGTCGCGAGCAGGCCCACGATGAGCAGCGCCCGTCGAGTGTCAACGCGGTACCCGCTGGCGACCAGAGCCGCTGCGGTCAGCAGCGCCGTACCGAGGAACCGGATTGCGAGCGCCGCCCATCCGTTGAACGTGTCGTCGAAGAGCGTGACGGCCGATGGCAGCGCCGTCAGGACGAGGTTGGCGATGGCCACCGTCGACAGGCCGAGCACGAGCAAGAGTTCTTGCAGTCGCCGGCTCTGGCGGAACCGGCCGTAGACGAGGTAGGCGACGAGGAGGGCGATGAGAGCGTTCGCCGTCTCGAGAACGATGTGCAGCGTCGGTGCGCGGTAGGCGAAGCGCACGAAGGGCAGGACGATCACGGCCAGGGTGGCGCCGGCCGCGGCGATGGCGACCCACGCGGCCAGGGCGACAGGGTTCGGCCGGTTCCGCCCCCCCACGGTGGTCACCCCGGTCAGGCTAGGTCGACTTCTGACTCTCGGCGGCCCCAATAGGGCGGAATCTGGGCCTTACCCCACCGTCGGGTGAGGCTGATGACGTCAGCGTGCGCTGGGCACTACCAGCAGTCACCGCGGAGCCGCCCCGCGATTTCAGCCGCAGTCGAGCTCGCCGCCGCTGGCCCGCAGGGCGGCCGTGAGGTCGATCGCCATCGCCTCGTGCTTCTGGTACGCCTCCGGGAAGCCGAGCGCTGAACGCGTCTGAGCTGACGTCGGTCAGGCGGGCTGTCTCCCAGCCCACCACGCCGACGAGCCGGTCGAAGAACTTGCCCGCGGCGTACTCCGGGTCCTGCACCTGCGCCTCGGTGCCCCAGCCCATCGACGGCCGCTGCTGGAACAGGCCCAGCGAGTCGCGGTCGCCGTAGTCGATGTTCCGCAGTCCCGACTCCTGCTGGGCCGTGGCCAGCGCGATGACGACGGCCCGGTCGGGCAGCCCGCGGTCCCAGGCCACCTCGGCGATGATCGCGGCGTTGGCCGCCTGCTCCGGCGTGATGGTCACCGCGGAGCCGGGCAGCGCGCACGTGGCGGCCGCGGGCGTCGGTCCCTCGTCCTCGATGAACCAGGAAATCGCAACGACGATGCCGAACACGACGAGGGCGACCGACCACCAGTTGCCCTTGTTGCGCGGGCCCGAGCGGCGCGAACGCCGTGGCCGACGGACGACGGCGCGTCCCGCCACCGGTCGTCCGTCGGCGCCGCACGGTCCGCCCCGCTGCCCGGCGGGCCCCCGAGGCGTGCAGCGTGGTGCGTGGAGCGGTCATCGGCATCGACTGTAAGTGGCCGACCTGGCAGAACCGGGGTGCCCGCGATCACGTCGGCGAGGCGCAGGAGGTGCCGCGGCCTCGACGTCGTCGCTAGCGTGTGCCCCCGCTGTCCGACCCCTGCCCGCCCACCCTCGACGAGGAGCCGCCATGGCCGACGTCCTGCTGCCCGGTGTCGCCGCCACGCGTGTGACCACGCCGCGGCTGACCCAGTCCGTGCTGCACCCGGAGGGCACCCAGCCCGGCGGTCCGGGGGAGGCCGTGGTCTTCGTGCACGGGAACGTCAGCTCGGCGTTGTTCTGGCAGCAGACGATGCTCGCCGTCGCGGAGACGGGGCGGCACCGCGTGCTCGCCGTCGATCTGCGCGGCTACGGCGAGACCGACCCGCTGCCGATCGACGCCACCCGCGGCGTGCGCGACTGGTCGGACGACCTGGGCGACCTGGTCACTGCGCTCGGCCTCGACCGGGTGCACCTGGTCGGCTGGAGCATGGGCGCCGGCGTCGTCCTGCAGTACCTGATCGACGCGCCCCAGAAGGTGGCGTCGGTGGCCCTGGTCGCCCCGATCGCTCCGTACGGCTTCGGCGGGACGGCCGGTCCCGAGGGTCGCCGGCTGGACGACGAGGGCGCCGGCTCCGGGGGCGGCGCCGCGAACCCGGACTTCGTCGCGGCGCTCGCCGCCGGCGACACCACGGCCGACGCCCCGACCAGCCCGCGATCGATCCTGCGCACGTTCTACGTGGCGCCCGGTTCGCTGCCCCTGGACCCGCAGCTCGAGGACATCTTCGTGGCCTCGATGAACAGCACCCGCACCGGCGAGGACCACTACCCGGGTGACACCGCCACCTGCGACACCTGGCCCGGGGTCCGCCCGGGCAGCCGCGGCGTGCTCAACACGATGGCGCCGACCGTGTTCGACGTGTCCGGCATCGTCGACCTGCCCGACAAGCCGCCCGTGCTGTGGGTGCGCGGTGACGCCGACCAGATCGTCTCCGACACCTCGGTGTTCGACCTCGCGTTCCTCGGCTCGGTCGGCGCCGTCCCGGGCTGGCCGGGCGAGGAGGTGTGCCCGCCGCAGCCGATGGTGACCCAGACCCGGTCGGTGCTCGACCGCTACGCCGCGACCGGCGGGGCGTACCGCGAGGTCGTGCTGCCCGACGTCGGCCACTCACCGCACGTGGAGCGGCCGCAGGAGTTCGTCGTCGCCCTGCTCGAGCACCTCGACGTCCCCGCCGAGGCGCCGGCCAACCTCACCTAGGTGCCGGCGGGTACCGACGGCAGGTCGGACAGCGCCTCCGCGAAGCGCTCGTCGCTCACGTCCTCGTCGACCATGCGGCCGGCGAGGTAGGCGTCGTAGGCCGCCAGGTCCAGGTGCCCGTGCCCGCACAGCGCCGTGAGGATGACTTTCTCCTCACCCGACTCCCGGCAGGCCTCGGCTTCCCGGATGCAGGCGGCGAGCGCGTGGGTCGGTTCCGGCGCGGGAACGATCCCTTCCGTCCGCGCGAAGCGGATCGCGGCCGCGAAGCACTCGGTCTGCGGCAGCGCCATGGCCTCGATCAGCCCGAGCTCGTAGATGTGCGAGAGCAGCGGCGACATCCCGTGGTAGCGCAGCCCGCCGGCGTGGATCGGGTCGGGGATGAACCGGTGGCCGAGCGTGTGCATCTTCAGCAGCGGCGTCATGCCGGCTGTGTCGCCGAAGTCGTAGGCGTACGTCCCGCGGGTCAGGGACGGGCACGACGCAGGCTCGACCGCCCGGATCGTCGGGGACATCCGGCCGGCGAGCTTCTCCCGCAGGAACGGGAACGTCAGCCCGCCGAAGTTGGACCCGCCGCCCGTGCAGCCGACGATCACGTCCGGGATCTCGCCGATCGCGGCGAACTGGAGAAGCGCCTCCTCGCCGATGACCGTCTGGTGCAGGAGCACGTGGTTGAGCACGCTGCCCAGCGCGTACCGGATCTCCGGGTCGCCGGCCGCGACCTCGACCGCCTCGCTGATCGCGATGCCCAGCGATCCGGTGTGCTCCGGGTTGTCGGCCCGGATCGTCCGTCCCGCCTGGGTGAGCTCCGACGGCGAGCGGTGCACCGTCGCGCCGAAGACCTCCATCATCGTGCGGCGGTAGGGCTTCTGGTCGTACGAGGCGCCGACCATCCAGATCTCGCACTCGAGGTCGAACAGCGCGCTGGCGAAGGCCAGCGCCGTGCCCCACTGCCCCGCCCCGGTCTCGGTGGTCAGCTTCCGGACGCCGGCCTTCGCGTTGTAGTACGCCTGCGGCACGGCGGTGTTCGGCTTGTGCGAGCCGGCCGGGGAGACGCCCTCGTACTTGTAGTAGATCCGGGCGGGCGTGCCGAGCGCCTTCTCCAGCCGGTGCGCCCGGTACAGCGGCGAGGGCCGCCACAGCTTGTAGACGTCGAGCACCTCGCCGGGGATGTCCACGAACCGCTCGCTGGTGACCTCCTGGGCGATGAGGTCCATCGGGAACAGCGGCGCGAGGTCGTCCGGGCCGACCGGCTGCAGGGTGCCCGGGTGCAGCGGTGGCGGTGGCGGGCTCGGCAGATCGGGGACGACGTTGTACCACTGCGTCGGCAGCTGGGACTCGTCGAGAAGGATCTTGTGCTGCAACTCGGCCACGGCACCCTCCCGGTGGGGCCAAAATGGCCACTTTGGCCCTACCGGGTCCGCCTGGGAAGCCCTTCTAGTTCGCGTGGAGTGCGGCGTTGAGCGCGCCCCAGTTGCCGTCGCGGGGGAGTGCCTCGAGCGCGCCGCTCACGCTGTTGCGGCGGAACAGCAGGCCGTTCCGGCCGGAGAGCTCGCGGGCCTTGACCACCGAGCCGTCGGGCAGGGTCACCCGCGAGCCACCGGTCACGTAGCAACCGGCCTCGACGACGCAGCCGTCGCCGAGCGAGATCCCGATGCCGGCGTTGGCGCCCAGCAGGCAGCCGCTGCCGATCGAGATCACCTGGGTGCCGCCCCCGGAGAGCGTGCCCATGATCGAGGAACCGCCGCCGATGTCGCTGTCCGGCCCGACGACGACGCCGGCGCTGATCCGGCCCTCGACCATCGACGGGCCGAGCGTGCCGGCGTTGAAGTTCACGAAGCCCTCGTGCATGACCGTCGTGCCCTCGGCCAGGTGCGCGCCGAGCCGCACCCGGTCGCCGTCGGCGATGCGGACGCCGGACGGGATCACGTAGTCGACCATCCGCGGGAACTTGTCGACGCCGAACACGGTCACGTTGCCGACGGCGGCCCGCAGCCGGTGGGAGTTGAACCCGGCGGCCTCGACCGGGCCGGCGCTGGTCCACGCCACGTTGGTGAGCAGCCCGAAGATGCCGGTCAGGTCCGCGCCGTGCGGGCGGATCAGGCGGTGCGAGAGCAGGTGCAGCCGCAGCCAGACGTCGTGGGTGTCGGTGGGCGGCGCCGACAGGTCGGGGATGACCGTGCGGACGGCGATGATCTCGACCCCGCGCGCCTCGTCGCGGCGGACCAGGCCGCCGTAGTCGGGGCCGAGCTCGCCCGAGAGCTCCAGCGCGCCCAGCCGCGTCGTCCCGGGCTTCGCGCCGGCGGGTGCTCCGAGCTTCGGCTCCGGGAACCACGTGTCGAGGACCGTGCCCGACGGGGAGACGGTCGCGAGGCCGGCAGCGACTGCGGAGGTGGGGGCGGCAGCGGTCACGACGACGACGCTACCGAGGGCGCGCCCGCGTCGGCGCGGCCGGTCCGGAGCCCGCCCCCTAGGCTCGGGAGTCGTGAGTGACCTGCCTGCGCTGGACCTGTCCGCCGACGTCCTCACCCTCACCCGGGCGCTGGTCGACGTGCCGTCGGTGTCGGGCACCGAGGAGGAGCTCGCCGACCTGGTCGAGGCGGCGCTGCGAGAGCTGGGTGGGCTCGAGGTCGATCGGCTGGGCAACGCCGTGTTGGCCCGGACGAACCTGGACCTGCCGACCCGCGTCGTCCTCGCCGGGCACCTCGACACCGTGCCCATCGCCGACAACGTGCCCAGCCGCCTGGAGGAGGCGACCGGCCTGCTCTACGGCTGCGGCACCACCGACATGAAGGCGGGCGACGCCGTGATGCTCCGGCTGGCCGGCCGGTTCGGCGTCCCCGGCGCGACCCCCGCCCACGACCTCACGTTCGTCTTCTACGACAACGAGGAGGTCGACTTCGCGCTCAACGGCCTCGGCCGGGTGGCGCGGGAGCGACGTGGCTGGCTGTACGGCGACCTCGCCGTCCTGCTCGAGCCCACCGACGGCGAGATCGAGGCCGGCTGCCAGGGCACGATGCGCGCGGTGATCGACGTGGCCGGGCGCCGGTCGCACAGCGCCCGCAGCTGGCTCGGGGTCAACGCGATCCACGGCGCCGCCCCGATCCTCGCCACGCTCGCCGAGTACACCGCCCGCGAGGTCGAGATCGACGGGTGCCTCTACCGGGAGGGGCTGAACGCGGTCGGGATCCGGGGCGGGGTCGCGGGCAACGTCATCCCCGACGAGTGCCGGGTCGAGATCAACTTCCGCTACGCCCCCGACCGGGACGAGGACGGCGCCGAGGCGCACGTGCGCGAGGTGTTCGCCGAGGCCATCGCGGCGGGCGCGGTGCTGACCGTCGCCGACAACGCCGGGGGAGCCCTACCGGGCCTGTCCGAGCCGGCTGCGGCCGCCTTCATCGCCGCCGTCGGCCGCCCCCCGCGGGCCAAGCTCGGCTGGACCGACGTCGCCCGCTTCGCCGCCTTCGGGATCCCCGCCGTCAACTACGGCCCCGGGGACCCGCAGCTCGCCCACACCCGCGAGGAACACGTCGTCGTCGACCGGTTGCAGCCGGCCGAGGACGCCCTCACCGCCTACCTGTCCGGGAGCAGCACATGAGCATGGAGCCCCCCACCCCCGCTGGGCCCTCCGCCGAACGCCGCGCTCGGCCGACCCGCCACCGCGGGCCGATCATGCTGCGCGGCGGCGAGCCGGACCCGCAGACCCAGGGGACGACCACCGACCAGCGGCTGCTCGACCGCCGCGGTCCCACCGACTGGGTCCACACGGATCCATGGCGGGTTCTCAGAATTCAGAGCGAGTTCGTCGAGGGGTTCGGCCTGCTCGCCGAGATGCCGAAGGCGGTCAGCGTCTTCGGCAGCGCGCGCACCCCGCGCGACCACCCGCACTACGCCGCGGGCGTGCAGATCGGTGCCGCCCTGTCGCAGGCCGGGTATGCCGTCATGACCGGCGGCGGGCCGGGGGCGATGGAGGCGGCCAACCGCGGGGCGTCGGAGGCCGGTGGGCTCTCGGTCGGCCTGGGCATCGAGCTGCCGTTCGAGCAGGAGCTCAACGAGTGGGTCGACGTCGGCATCACCTTCCGCTACTTCTTCGTGCGCAAGACGATGTTCGTGAAGTACGCCCAGGCGTTCGTCATCCTGCCGGGCGGCTTCGGCACGCTCGACGAGCTGTTCGAGGCGCTCACCCTCGTGCAGACCCGCAAGGTCACGCGCTTCCCGGTGGTGCTCTTCGGCCGCGAGTACTGGTCGGGGCTGCTCGACTGGGTCCGCGCCACGCTGGTGCCCACCGGCACGATCAACGCCTCCGACCTCGACCTGATCACGCTCACCGACGACGTGGCCGAGGCGATCGCCGTGATCCAGGCCGCCGAGGCGGCCCGCGTACAGGGCGACGGCGGCGGGGGGATGCGAGCACCTCTGACGAGCGGCCCGGTCGAAGGCTGACGTGCTGGGCTTCATCGTCTTCGTCATCGGCGTCCTCGTCGTCGGCGCGCTGCTCTTCCTCCTCACCTCGGTGCTGATGGGCCGCGGCGAGACCCAGCCCCCGGCCGAGCTGGACCGCTCCCCGGTCGAGCTGCCCGACGACCGGCCGGTGTTCGGCGACGACATCCGGGCCCTGCAGATGTCGGTGGCCTTCCGCGGCTACCGGATGACCGAGGTCGACTGGTTGCTCGACCAGTTCGCGCAGGTGCTCGACGAGCGCGACGCCGAGATCACCGCCCTGCGGGCGCAACTGCATCCACCGGCGGACGACGAGGAGAACGACTCGGCGAGCACCCCGGACCTCGGGGAGCCCGCTGACGAGGAGGAACCGCGTGCGTGACCTGGTCGAGCGCCTGGAGATCGACGCGCCGCCGGAGCGGGTGTGGGCGGCGGTCACCGACTGGACGCGGCAGGGCGAGTGGATGTTCGCCACCGATGTCCGGGAGGTCGGTGGACCGGCCCGTCGGCTGCACGGGCGGATGGTGGCGCGGACCGGGCTGCCGCTGCCCGGCGGTCGGCACGTCGGCGTCGTCGACACGATGGTGATCACGGAGTGGGACCCGCCGCGCCGCGTCGTCGTCCAGCACACCGGGCGGATCGTGCGCGGCCCCGGCATCGTCGAGATCGAGCCACGGGGCGACGGCGTCCTGTTCACCTGGACCGAGCGCCTGCACCCGCCGTTCGGCCTGGTGGGTGAGATCGGCGCGGCCGTGATCCGGCCGTTCTTCCTCCTCGGGGTCCGGTTCTCGCTGCGCCGGTTCGCCCGCTTCGCCCGCGCGTACCCGTCCTGACGCGACGCCGCCGTCGGGCTGTCGGCGGCAGGGGTGAAGATGCTCCGGTGAGCAGAGCAGGGGTGCGGCCGTGAGCCGGCGTGGGTGGGCGCTGTTCATGGCGATGTCGGTCATCTGGGGCGTGCCGTACCTGCTGATCAAGGTCGCCGTGGGCGAGGTGTCCCCGGCGATGCTGGTCCTCGTCCGCTGCGTCGTCGGTGCGGCGCTGCTGCTGCCGTGGACGATCGCCACGGGGCAGCTGCGCCCGGCGCTGCGGCACTGGAAGGCGCTGCTGCTGTTCACCGCCCTCGAGATGGCCGGGCCCTGGTTCCTCATCGCCTACGCCGAGAAGACGCTGTCGAGCTCGCTCACCGGGCTGCTCCTGGCCGGCGTCCCGTTCGTGGCCGCTCTCGCGGCGCGGCTGCTCGGCGGGGAGGAGCGGCTGACGCCGATCCGGATCCTCGGCATGGGCATCGGCGTCGTCGGCATCGGCGTGCTGCTCGGTCTCGACGTCGAGGGCGCGCAACTGCTGCCGCTGCTCGCGATCGGCCTGGTGCTCATCGGCTACGCCACCGGGCCGCTCGTCGTCACCCGGGCGCTGCCCGACGTGCCGGGCGTGGCGGCCAGCTCGATCGCCCTGTTCGTCACCGCGGTCCTCTACGCGCCGTTCACCGCAGGGGAGTGGGACGAGCTGGGCGAGGTGTCCGTCCCGGGCTGGCTGTCCCTGCTCGCGCTCGGCGTCGTGTGCACGGCGCTGGCCCTCGCGCTGTTCTTCGCCCTGATCCGCGAGGTCGGGCCACAGCGGGCGCTGGTCATCACCTTCGTCAACCCCGTGGTCGCGGTGCTGCTCGGCGTGCTGCTGCTCGACGAGCCGTTCACGCTCGGCATCGCCCTCGGTCTGCCGCTGGTCCTGGTCGGCTGCGTCCTGGCCACCCGCCGGAGCCCGGTCCGCACCGAACCGTCGGAGCTCTGCGACGTCGACGTCGGTGTGCCCTGACGTGTCGGACCCCGGCACTAGCGTCGAGGACGTGACCGAGGAGCGGGTGCGCTGCGCCTGGGGCGAGAGCGCGCCGGAGTACGTCACCTACCACGACGAGGAGTGGGGCACGCCGCTGCACGGCGACGACGCCTTGTTCGAGCGGCTCTGCCTCGAGGCGTTCCAGTCCGGCCTGTCCTGGATCACCATCCTGCGCAAGCGGCCGGCCTTCCGGGCGGCGTTCGCCGGGTTCGACATCGACGCCGTCGCCGCCTTCACCGCCGACGACGAGGCGCGGCTGATGGCCGACGCCGGCATCGTCCGCAACCGCGCCAAGATCAGCGCCGCCGTGCGCAACGCCCGCGCCGCGCAGGACCTGCCCGAGGGGCTCTCGGCGCTGCTGTGGTCGTTCGCGCCGGAGAACGGTCGTCCCCGCCCGGCCACGCTGGCCGACGTCCCGGCGACGAGCCCGGAGTCGGTGGCGATGGCCAAGGAGCTCAAGCGGCGGGGCTTCGTCTTCGTCGGGCCGACCACCGCCTACGCCCTGATGCAGGCCACCGGGATGGTCGACGACCACGTCGCCGACTGCTTCCGGGCCACCGCACCTGGTGCGACCGGGTGACCCGTCCGGGGGCTCATGTGACAGCCGAGGGCCGCATACGGGATCATTGGTCGAGACTCACAGCATCGACGGACGCCACATCGCTGTTGCCCCGGCGGCAGCGGTGTGGCTGGCGAAGGAGGCACGCATGGCGGCCATGAAGCCGCGTACGGGTGAAGGTCCCCTCGAGGTGACCAAGGAGGGCCGCGGCCTGGTCATGCGCGTACCGCTCGAGGGAGGCGGTCGCCTGGTCGTCGAGCTGTCTCCCGACGAGGCGGCCGCGCTGTCGGAGGCACTGAAGGGCGCGACCAGCTGAACACCCCCGCGAGCCTGCCTCCGGGCAGCCCCGCGAACGACGACACGGCCCCGGCCGCCGGCACTTCGCCGGCGCCCGGGGCCGCGCCGTCTCCGCGGGTCGAGGTCGTCAGCGTTCTTCCCGTCCTCGGTCCCGACGACGTGCTCGCGGTGCCGGTCGGCACCGGCGGCACGCTGCCCGGCTGGCTCACCGGCTCCTCGACGCCGCCCGCCAGCCCCGAACTGCTCGCCGGCGCGGTGGCCGACACCGGCAACAAGGGCCGGGCGGGCACGGTGACGAACGTGCCGATCCCCGGCCGCCGACCGCGCAGCGTCGTCGCCGTCGGCATCGGCGAGGGCACGCTGCCCGACGTGCGGGGCTACGTCGCGACGGCGGTGCGGCGCGGCCAGACCCTCGCCGAGCACGGCGCGCGGCGGCTCGTGCTCCCGCTGGACAACGACGCCGCCCCGGCCGGTGCCGACGAGGTGCGCGCCGCGGTCGAGGCCGTGCTGCTGGCCGGCTACCGCTTCCGCGAGACCTCGACCGGGTACCCCGACCGGCTCGACGTCGTCACGGTCGTGGCCGCCGACGCCGAGGACCCCGCGGTGGCCGAGGCCGCCCGCGCCGGCGAGGTCGTCGGCGAGTCCGTCGCCTGGGCCCGCGACCTGATCAACACCCCGAGCAACACGAAGAACCCCGCCTGGCTCGCCGAGCAGGTCGTCGCGCGGTTCGCCGGCCGCGGCGACGTCACCGTCACCGTGCTCGGCCCCGACGAGTTGGAGTCGGGCGGGTTCGGCGGGGTGCTGGCGGTCGGCGGGGGATCGGCCACCCCGCCGCGCGTCGTCGTCGTCGCCTACCGCCATCCCGAGGCCGGGGAGGCGCACCCCGTCCTCGTCGGCAAGGGCATCACCTTCGACACCGGCGGCCTGTCGATCAAACCGAACGCCGGCATGCGCGAGATGAAGACCGACATGGCCGGCGGTGCCGCCGTGCTCGCCACGGTCGACGCCGCGGCGGCCCTGGGGCTGCCGGTCGCGGTCACGGCCGTCGTCCCGGCGGCGGAGAACGCGGTGTCCGGCTCCTCCTACCGGCCGGCCGACGTCGTCCGGCACGTGGGCGGCCGGACGACCGAGGTGCTCAACACCGACGCCGAGGGCCGGATGGTGCTCGCCGACGGGCTGGCCTACGCCCGGCTGGAGCTCGGGGCCACGGCGCTCGTCGACGTCGCCACGCTGACCGGCGCGATGAAGGTCGCGCTCGGCGCGCGCATCGGCGGGCTGTACGCGACCACGGACGGCCTCGCCGACGCGCTCTCGACCGCCGGGGCGCACGCCGGGGAGCCGTTCTGGCGCATGCCGCTGGCCGAGGAGTACGCGAACCTGCTCGACAGCACCGTCGCCGACGCCAACAACGCGCCGGGCAACCCCGGCGGCACGACGGCCGCGCTGTTCCTCCGGCCGTTCGCCGGCGACCTGCCGTGGGCGCACCTGGACGTCGCCGGCCCCGCCCGTGCCGGGTCCGACGACGCCGAGACCGTCAAGGGCGGCACCGGTTTCGGCGCCCGCACGCTGCTGCGGTGGCTGGAGGCAGGTGCCCCGGTGGACGGGCCGGAGACGGTGCTCGAGCGATGACCGAGGACGCCGTCACGGTCGAGCGATCGGGCCCGGTCACCACGGTCCGGCTGTCGCGGCCGCACGTGCGCAACGCCGTCGACGGCCCGACCGCGGCGGCCCTCGCCGCCGCGTTCCGCGCCTTCGACGCCGATCCCGACGCGTCGGTCGCGGTCCTGCACGGCGAGGGCGGCACGTTCTGCTCCGGGGCCGACCTGCGCGCGATCGGCACCCCCGACGGCAACCGCGCCGAGCCCGACGGCGACGGGCCGATGGGGCCGACGCGGCTCCGGCTGAGCAAGCCGGTCGTCGCGGCGATCAGCGGGCACGCCGTCGCCGGTGGGCTCGAGCTGGCGCTGTGGTGCGACCTGCGGGTCGCCGAGGAGACCGCTGTGCTCGGCGTCTACTGCCGGCGCTGGGGCGTCCCGCTGATCGACGGCGGAACGGTGCGGCTGCCCCGGCTGATCGGCGCCGGACGGGCGATGGACCTGGTGCTCACCGGCCGGTCGGTGACCGCGGACGAGGCGCTGGCGATCGGGCTGGTCGACCGCGTGGTGCCGGTGGGGGAGGCGCTCGCCGCGGCGCAGCAGCTGGCCGCCGAGATCGCCCGGTTCCCGCAGACCTGCCTGCGCGGCGACCGCGCCTCGCTCCTCGAGCAGGAGGGGCTGGACGAGGCCGCGGCGATGGCCAACGAGTTCCGCCACGGGATGACGTCGCTGGCGGTGGACGCGCTCCCCGGCGCCGCCCGGTTCGCGGCCGGCGAGGGTCGGCACGGGCAGGGGGTCGGCTGATGGCCGAGGAGGAGCAGCGGGGCGTCGTCTTCCCGGCGGGCGAGGACGGCCGGCGCAGCACCGCCGCGGTGGGCCGGGCGGTCGTCGCCGAGGCGCTGCGCGGCGTCGACCCGGTCGGGGCGCTGGCCGCCGAGCAGGAGACCAACTGGCGGGCGGGCTACCTCGCGCACTTCCGGCGACTGGTCGAGGCGGGGCTCGCCTCCCCGGCCGCGGCGCGCACGATCGCGGCCGACGGACTGGCCGCGCTGCACGCCCGCATGCGGGTCGCCGGGCCGGACGGCGACGTCCCGCTGGACGCGCTGAAGACCGAGGCTCCGGGGCGGCCCCTGGCCACGGTCGAGGTCGGCGGCGACGGTGAGCGCGAGGAGGAGTTCTCGCTGCCCTACGGCGGGCGCCGGCTCCGCGGCGACGACCTGCAGCGGCGGCTGGAGGCCTGGACGACGGACGGCGTGCTCGAGCCGTCGGCGGCCGAGGCCGTCCGGGAGGTCGTGGCGCACCCCGAGTGGCTCGCGCTGCCCGACTGCACCGTCGCCGTGCTGGGAGCCGGCGCGGAGATGGGTCCGCTGACCTCGCTGCTGCGGTGGGGTGCCCGCGTCGCGGCGGTCGACCTGCCCCGCCCGGCGGTGTGGAACCGCGTGCTCGAGACGGCCGGCCGCAGCGCCGGCACGCTCTCCGTGCCGGTCGCCGATCCCGAGGCCGGTGACACGCAGCTGGCCCGTCGCGCCGGCGCCGACCTCATCTCCGACGTGCCCGCGGTCGCCGACTGGCTCGGCCGACTCGACGGGCGGCTCGTGCTCGGCAACTACGTCTACGCCGACGGGGCGACGAACGTGCGGGTGTCCACCGCCGTCGACGCGGTGACGGTGCGCCTGCAGGAGGAGCGGCCCGACCTGGCGCTGGCCTTCCTCGCCACGCCGACCGACGTCTTCGCCGTCCCTGCGGAGGCCGTGCAGCACTCGGCGCAGGCGTACTCCGACCGCTCCACCGCGGCCAAGCTGGTCGGCCGCCCGCTGCGGACGCTGTCGGCCGGCCGCCTGCTCCGCCGGGCCTACGTGCCGGGTGCCGCGCCCGGCATCAGCGACAGCCTGGTCGCGCAGCAGGGCCCCAACTACGCCCTGGCCAAGCGGCTGCAGCGGTGGCGGGCCACGGTGGCCCGCGACGCCGGCACGACGGTGTCGATGAACGTCGCCCCGCCCACCCGGACCCGGTCCGTGGTCAAGAACCGGGCCCTGGCCGCCGCCTACGCCGGCGCGCACCGGTTCGGCGTCCAGGTGTTCGAGCCCGCGACGGCCAACGTGCTGATGGCGGCCCTGCTCGTGCACGACCTGAACACGGGAGGCGGCCCGGCCCACGAGCACCCGTGGCAGGACGAGGCGTTCGCGGCGGTGCACGGCGGGCTGTGGCGGACGCCGTACGCGCCGCGCAGCGCCCTCGGCCTGGCGGCCCTGCTCGGCCTCGGCGCGGCGCGGGGCTGAGCCGCGTGGTCCCGTCCGACGTGTTCCGCGACCAGCCCGTCCTCACCGGGGACCGCGTGCGGCTCGAGCCGCTCGGGCCCGGCCGTCCTCGACGCCTACTGGGCGGCGCTGAACGAGCCGGAGGGACGGCGGCTGACCGGGACGCACGCGGAGTTCACCCTCGAGCAGACCGAGCAGTGGCTGCGCACCCGCGCCGAGCAGCACGACCGGGCCGACTGGGCGGCGATGAGCGTGGCCGACGGCAGCTACCTCGGCGAGGCCGTGCTCAACGACCTCGACCCGGACAACGAGGTGTGCGGCTTCCGGATCGCGCTGGCCGGCCCGCACGTCTACGGCCGGGGCTTCGGCACCGAGATCACCCGGCTGGTCGTCGGGTACGCCCTCGACACCGTCGGCCTGCACCGGCTCGAACTGCAGGTGTACGCGTTCAACCCCCGCGCCCAGCGCGTGTACGAGAAGTGCGGCTTCCGCGTGGAGGGACGGCGGCGGGACGCGCTGCTGTGGGACGGCGAGCGGATCGACGTCCTCGACATGGGCATCCTGCGCACCGATCCGCGTCCCTGACCGGCGGGGCGCGCAGCCCCTGGTACCGGCGGCCCGCAGCCGCCACAGTGGGCGCCGTGGAAGCACCTGCGCTGTGGAAGATCGCCCGTGGCGGCAACCTGCGGGCCCGGCTGCGTGCGAACCGCCACGGGCTCGCGGCGATCCGGCTGAACGTCGGGGGCGCCGCACTGGAGACCGGCGTGCTCGACGCGCTGGCCGCCGGAGCGGCCACCACGGCGGAGCTGGCCCGCGAGCTGCACCTGCCCGACGAGAAGCTGCTCGCCACCTTCCTGCGGGTCGTCGCCGCGACCGGCCTGGTCCGCGACGACGGCGGGCAGTGGCGGCTCACGTCCCACGGTCGCGCAGCCATCGACGACGACCTCGTCCGCGCCTCCTACCTGGCCTTCTCCGGCTTCCACACCGCGGTCTACCGGGGGCTGGCCGCCCAGCTCGCCGGCGGTCCCCCGCGGCGGGACGTGATCGAGCAGGGCGAGCTGATCGCGCGGCTCTCGGGCGGCTTCGAGCCACTGGTGCTGGGCGTGCTGACCCGCACGGTCCGAGAGCGGGCGCCGCGCCGGATCCTCGACGTCGGCTGCGGCAAGGCGCTCGAGCTGGCCGCGATGCTGGAGGCGGCGCCGGGAGCGCGCGGGGTCGGCATCGACCTCGACGCCGGGGCGGTCGAGCTCGCCGGGCGCACGCTGACCGAGCGCGGGCTCGCCGACCGGGGGTCCGTCCTGAACACCGACCTCCGCACGGCCGGCGCCGACCGGACCGGCCCGATGGCGGAGCCGTTCGACTTCGCCCTGCTGGCGAACGTCCTCTACTACCTGCCGATGGCCGAGCGGGTGGACTTCCTCCGCGGCGTCGTCGAGCTGCTGGCACCCGGCGGTGCGGTCTTCGTGGCGACGACGGTCGCGGCACCGCAGTTCTTCAGCCGGCACTTCGACCTCCTGCTCCAGGCGCAGGAGGGCCAGATGGAGCTCTCCGATGCCGAGACGCTGGCCGACCAGCTGAGCCAGGCGGGCCTCGTGCCCGGAAAGGTGCAGCCGGTCGCGGTCGGCCTGCCGATCGTCACCGTCACGGCCACCCGGGCGGCCTGATCGCGGGGCGTCGTCCGCACGGGTGACGGTCGTTTGCTCCCAGGCGCGCCACGGGTAGCCGCAACTCATGCGGGGCAAGAGTGGTGCGCACTCACGCCGCAGTCACCGGGTGCTGGCGATCCTGGGGGTCGGAGCCGCTCTGCTGACCGGGTGCGCGAGCTCGCACCAACCGGAGGTCGAGCGGGTCGCGACCACCTTCGAGGATCCCTCCGCCGATCCCGAGGAGCGGTGCGACCTCCTTCTCCCGAAGACGCGGGCCGCCTTCGAGCAGAGCGAGTCCGCGCCGTGCGCGGACGCGATCGAGGACCTCCCGCTCGAGGGCGGGAGCGTGGAGTCCGTGGAGATCTGGGGCGGGGACGCGCAGGTGAAGCTGACCGGCGACACCCTCTTCCTGAGCGAGACCAGCGCCGGCTGGCGCATCACGTCCGCGGCCTGCACCCCGCAGGCCGAGGCGCCCTACGACTGCGAGGTGGACGGGCCATGAGAGGCGTCCGGATCGTGTTCGCCGGCTACCTGGTCGTGATCCTGCTCGGCATCGGCTACGTCACGGCCCTGGCGCTGATGGGCCGATGACCGAGAAGGAGTACGGGTTCCTGCGGGCCAACGCGCTGACCCTCGCGTTCGGCGCCCTCTTCCTGATCACGCTGGTGGGTCAGGCGATCTCCGGCACCGCGGACTTCAACGCCCAGCAGGTCGCCAACGGGCTCGAGCCGGTGTCGCTGCTCGACTACGTGACGTCGTCGTCCTTCGGGGTGGACGTCATGGAGAACTGGCAGTCGGAGTACCTGCAGTTCTTCCTCTACATCTTCGCCACGGTCTGGCTGGTGCAGCGCGGGTCGTCGGAGTCCAAGAAGCCGGGGGAGGAGGGCCCGGAGACCGACAAGGAGCAGAAGATCGGCCGCTACGCGACCGAGGACTCGCCGACGTGGGCCAGGACGGGCGACTGGCGGACGGCGTTGTTCTCCCGCTCGCTCGGGCCTGCTGATGCTCGGGCTCTTCCTGCTCACGTGGGCGGCGTCGTCCGTGGCCGGGTGGGCGTCGTTCAACAGCGAGCAGCTGGGCGAGCGGCAGGACCCGGTCACCTGGGTCGGCTACCTCGGCGAGGCCGATTTCTGGAATCGGTCCTTCCAGAACTGGCAGTCGGAGATGCTCGCCGTCGGCTCGATGGCGGTGTTCTCGGTCTTCCTGCGCCAGCGCGGGTCGCCGGAGTCGAAGCCGGTGGGCGTCGCGCACGACGAGACGGGCCAGACCGGCTGAGCTCCCTTCAGCAGCGGAGGGCGAGGACCGCGAGGTCGTCGACGCCGTGGCGTGAGCCGTGCAGGTGGTCCTCGACCGCGGAGTGCACCGCAGCGACCGCTCCGGCGGCCGTGACGAACGGGTGCGTGGCCAGCGTCCCGGCCAGCCGCTCCTCGCCGAACTGCTCGCCGGTGTCGTCCCGCGCCTCGGTCACGCCGTCGGTGTAGAGCACGAGCGTGCTGCCGCAGCAGAGCGCGACCGGCGTCTCGGTCCACGTCGAGTCGTCGTCGACGCCCAGCGGCCGTCCGCAGACGCCGACCTCGGTGACCCCGCCGTCGGAACCGCGCAGCAGCGGCCGGGGATGGCCGGCGACGACGATCCGCGCCTGCATGCCGCTGTCGCGCGGCTCGAGGACGAGGCAGACGGCGGTGACGAACCGCAGGCGGCCACCGTCCTGCTCGCGCAGCAGGGCGGTGTTCACTGCCGCCAGGACCTCGGCGGGACCGCCGCCGGACGACGCCGCCCGCGCGGTGTGCCGGGTGAGCGCGGTCAGCGCGGCGGCCTCCGCGCCGGTTCCGCAGACGTCGGCGATCAGCACCATCCACCGGCCGTCGGCCAGCGGAAGGACGTCGTAGGTGTCCCCGCCGACGAAGACCCCGTCGGCCCCGGCGCGGTAGCGGGCCGCCAGTTGCATGCCGGGGATGGTCGGCAGGTGGGCCGGCAGCAGGCTCCGCTGGAGCGTGTCGGCGAGCTCGCGCAGTTCGGACTCGGCCCGCAGCCGGGCGAGGAACTGGCCGATCTGGCGCCCCGTGCTGGCGAGCACGTCGAGCAGCTCGGCCGGGACCGGCCGCGGGCGCCGGGAGAACAGCTCGCACACGCCGAGGAGCGTGTCGCCGCGGAGGATCGGGAAGGCGACGGCGGTGCGCAGCTCGTCGGCGCGGACGGCGACGCTGCGGAGGACGCTCGGATCCGACCAGAGGTCCTCGACGACGACCGGTTCGTGGCGCTGCCACACGGTGCCGGGGAGTCCTTCGCCACGGACGAAGGTGCGGAGGCGGGTGTCGGCCTGCAGCGCCGGCACCGTCTCCCCGGGCGCCGACCACGACGCGGCGTGGGCCAGGCGGCCGCCGCACGGCTCGGGCTCCCAGAGCGCGGCGGCGTCCCAGTCCAGCTCGGCGCACAGCGTGGGCAGCAAACGCTCGAACGCGACGTCGGAGTCCGGCGCCTCGGCCAGCGCCGCGGTCACGCGGAGGGTGGCGGTGAGGTAGCGGCCCACCTCCAGCTGCCGCTCCAGCCGGACGGCGGTCGTCGCGTCGCGCAGCACGGCCACCACCACGCCGCCGAGCTCGTCGGAGCCGTCCAGCGGCGACAGGGTCAGCTCCACCAGCACCTCGGCGCCGCTGCGGTGCAGGGCGGGCAGCTGCACGGTGGAGTCGAACAGCTGTCCCGTCCGGGTCTCGACGAAGCGTGCGAAGCCGGCCGCATGAGCCGCCCGGAACCGCTCGGGGATCAGCACGGTCAGCGGGGCGCCGCGCAGGTCCTCCGGGTCGTGGCCCAGCAGGGTGGCGACGGCCGGGTTCGTGTAGACGATGCGGCCCTCGACGTCGGCCACCACCACGACGTCGGGCAGGGACTGCAGGATGGCCGGCGCGACGATTCCCGTGGTGGGCACCGGTTGCCGCCTCCCCACCCGTCCGGACACCGACCAGCAGTCTCGCACGCGGAACGTGGTGATCTGAACACGTTGCGTCGAGAAGTTGTCATGTCGACACGTCGACCTGTCGACGGCGGCCCGGTGTCAGACTGCCCCGGTGACCACATCGGGGAGGGGCCGGATCGACCTCAACGCCGACCTCGGCGAGGGGTTCGGCGTCTGGCGGCTCGGCGACGACGAGGCGCTCGTCGACCTCGTGACCAGCGCGAACGTCGCCTGCGGGTTCCACGCCGGCGACCCCTCGACGATGCGCCGGGTGTGTGGCCACGCGGCGGCCCGGGGCGTCGCCGTCGGCGCGCAGGTCTCCTACCGCGACCTGGCCGGCTTCGGCCGCCGGTTCCTCGACGTCGAGCCGGCCGAGCTCACCGACGACCTGCTCTACCAACTGGCCGCGCTCGACGGCATCGCGCGGGTCGCCGGCACGCGGGTGTCCTACGTCAAGCCGCACGGCGCGCTCTACAACGCGGCGGTCACCCACGTCGGTCACGCCCAGGCGGTCGTGGACGCCGTCGTCGCGTACGACCGGCGGCTGCCGGTCCTCGGCCTGCCGGGCTCCGAGCTGCTCCGTTCGGCGGAGGCCGCGGGCCTGCGGACGGTCGCGGAGGGTTTCGCCGACCGCGGCTACACGGCGGGCGGCGCGCTGGTCTCCCGGCGGGAGCCCGGGGCGCTGGTCGAGGACCCCGCCGTGGTGGCCCAGCGGGCCGTGCAGATGGCCACCGACGGAGTCGTCGTCGCGGTGGACGGAACACGGCTGCGGATGCCGGTCGAGTCGGTCTGCGTGCACGGGGACACCCCGGGCGCGGTCGCGATGGCGCGGGCCGTCCGCGCAGCGCTCGAGTCCGCCGGGGTCGTCCTCGCTCCGTTCGCCGGGTGACTCAGCTGTCCCGCAGGTCGCTCGGCTGGAGTCGCCCGCTGAGCAGGTCCTCGGCGACGTCGTCCACGGTGCGGCCCGTGCCGTAGGCCGCGCTGCGCATGAGGTCCAGGGCGGTGGCCGCCCCGACCTCGAGTTCGATGCCGATCTTGCCCATCGCCTCCCAGATCGCCGCCCGCCGCTGCGGTACCGGCCCGTGCAGCCACGCCGGCCCCTCGGTCGACGTCCACGTGGACCAGACCGACGCGTCGCTCAACGCGGAGGTGACGAGTTCCCCGACCGCCATCGCCTCGAAGACGTCGAGGTCGGTGATCTCCTCGGACTGCTCGAAGAAGAGGTCGATCGCGCCGGGGCCGGCCAGCGCCGGCTGCAACGGGAGCGCGACGACGCCGCGGAACGGCGTCTCCACGAAGAGCAGGTCGGCGAACGCGGGCCACCGCCGGTGCAGGTCCTCCTCGACGGCGAAGACCGGCTGGCGCGACTCCTGGGCGGCCGCGCACGGGCCGTCGCCGACCGTGAACTGCAGGCGTTCGGCGGTGTCCGCGTCGTCCCGGCTGCCCCCGAGCGGCACCCGCTCCCCGCGCGAGTCGACGATGCTGAGGCTGGCCGCGTCGATGTCGAGCATCTCCACGCATGCCCGGGCCAGCCGAACAGGCAGCAGTTCGGGGCCCTCGAGGCCGGGCGCGGCGGCGGTGGCGAGCGCGGTCTCGAAGCGGGCGGCGATGGTCACACCTCACTATCCGTTCGGCGCGACCGCACCGCGATTCCAGGCCGTGCGGCACGATGCCGATCATGGCCGGCGTGCGGGGCGACGACGCGGCTCCCGGCGGCGTCGACGTCCTGCCCTACGGCGATCGCGCGCTCCTGGTCGAGGTCGCCGACGGCGCCGGCGTGGCCGCGCTCGCCGCCGGTCTGGAGCGATCGCCGCTGCCGGGGCAGCGGGACGTCGTCCCCGCTGCCCGCACGGTCCTGGTCCGGTTCGACCGCCCGCCCGCGGAGACCGACGCCGCAGCCGTGCGCCGATTGGCCGGGACGCCGCCCCCGCCGGCTCCCGACCTGCCGCCGGTCGAGCTGCCGGTCGTCTTCGACGGGCCGGACCTGGCCGACGTGGCCGAGCTGACCGGCCGGGCGGTGCCGGAACTGGTCGCGGCGCTGGTCGCCGTCGAGTACACGGTGGCCTTCAGCGGCTTCGCGCCCGGCTTCGGCTACCTGACCGGGCTGCCGGAGGAGCTCCACGTGCCGCGGCGGGCGACCCCGCGCACGCGGGTGCCGGCCGGGTCGGTCGGGCTCGCCGGGCCGTATGCCGGCGCCTATCCGCGGCCGTCGCCGGGTGGGTGGCAGCTGGTCGGCCGGACCGACGCCGTCCTGTTCGACGTCGAGCGGGACGAGCCGGCGCTGCTCCGGCCGGGCGCCCGGGTGCGCTTCCGGGACGTGGGCTGACGTGCTCACCGTCGTCGCGCCCGGGCCGTTCGCCACGGTCCAGGACGGCGGCCGCGTCGGCTGGGCCTCGATCGGCGTGCCCCGCTCCGGTGCCGCCGACCGTGCCTCGGCCGACCTGGCCAACCGGCTCGTCGGCAACCGGCCCGACGCCGCCGTCGTCGAGGTGACCGCCGGCGGGCTCCGGCTGCGGGCCGAGCGCACCGTGCTCGTCGCCGTCACAGGCGCTCCGGTGCCGCTGTCCGTGGACGGCCGGGCGGTGCCCGTGAACGGCCCGGTCACGGTGCCGGCAGGAAGCGAGCTCGCGATGGGCATCCCGTCCGCGGGGCTGCGCAGCTACGTCGCGGTCCGCGGCGGCGTGGACGTGCCCCCGGTGCTCGGCTCCCGCAGCACCGACACGCTCTCCGGTCTCGGCCCGCCGCCGCTGACGGCCGGCGACCGGCTGCCGGTGGGGCAGCTGACGGGGGAGGAGCCCGTGGTCGACGTCGCCGCCGTCCGGCCGCCGACCGCTGACCCCGTGCTGCGCGTGCTGCCCGGCCCCCGCCGGAACTGGCTCGCGCCGGACGCGTGGACGGCGCTGACCACCCGCCCGTGGACGGTCACCGCCGACAGCGACCGGGTGGGACTGCGCCTGAGCGGTCCGCGACTGGAGCGGGCACGGGAGGACGAGCTGCCCAGCGAGGGGCTGGTGCCCGGGGCGATCCAGGTGCCCCCGGACGGCGCCCCGGTGCTGTTCCTGGCCGACCACCCGGTCACCGGCGGCTATCCGGTGCTCGCCGTCGTGACCACCGTCGACCTGTCCGCCGCCGCGCAGC
Source organism: uncultured Actinomycetota bacterium (assembly GCA_963784165.1). Lineage (GTDB taxonomy): Bacteria > Actinomycetota > Actinomycetes > Mycobacteriales > Geodermatophilaceae > Blastococcus_B. The sequence continues at coordinate 261,055 of CAWAQI010000019.1, read as the reverse complement.
TGCGCCCGGGCGACGGCGTGCGGTTCCGGCTGGTTGTCAAGGGCTCCCGATGATCTGTGGACAAGGCCCTGACCTGGGGATTCGTGCTGCACGACGGTCCGATCGGCGGTAGACTTCGAACACCTGATCGAAGCGGTGTGGGAGGTGTCGTGGGCGAGCTGGCGTCGACGCTGGACGCGCTCGGCGGGCTGGCCGCCGACGACCTGTTCGGGTTGTCCGAGGCCGACCTGCTCGAGCGCACCCGCGATCTGGTGCGCGCCCGCAACATGCTCGACGCCGAGCTGGCCCGCACCACCCGCCGCGCCGAACTCGCCCAGGCCGCCGAGCACGACGGGCTGAAGTCGATGAAATCCTGGCTCCGCTCGCACGGCCGGCTGTCCGGGTCGGCGGTCACCAGCCTGGTCAAGGCCGGCCGGGTGCAGGAGCACCTGCCGGCGGTCGCCGCCGCGTGCGCGGCCGGGCACATCACCGCCGACCAGGTCGAGGTGCTCGCCCAGATCACCACCCCCGAGGCGCTGGACAAGGCCGCCGCCGCCGGGATCGACCTGGCCGCGATCGAGGCCGCGTTCGTCGCGGTCGCGGTCGAGGCCCCGCACCGGGACCTGCAGAAGGCCGTCGGCGCCTACCTGGCCGCACTCGACCCCGACGGCCCCGAACCCGACCCCACCGAGGGCCGGTCGCTGTCGATCGTCCAGCACTCCGACGGCACCTACACCGGCGGCTTCAGCGCTCGATCTGGTCGGCGGGGAGAAGGTGGCCACCGCGCTGGAGTCGATCGCGGCGAAGAGCCGCTGCCCCGGCGACGACCGCACCCGCGCGCAGCGCCTCGGCGACGCGCTGGTCCAGCTGGCCGACCTGTACCTGGCCTCCGGTGAGCTCCCGGTGCTGCGCACCGTCAAGCCGCACGTCGGGGTGCTGATCGGCATCGAGGACCTGGTCGACCCCGCCCCGGGCCTCGGGGCGGGCACCACCGCCCTGGGGTCGGCGATCTCCGCCGCCCGGGTGCGGATGCTGGCCTGCGACGGCAACGTGCACCCGCATCGTCATCGGCCCCGACTCGGTGCCCATGGACCTGGGCCGCACCCACCGGGTCGTCCCGCCCCACCTGCGCCGGGCGGTCGAGCTCCGCGACCAGACCTGCGTCTTCACCGGCTGCCAGGCGCCGGCCTGGTGGTGCGACGTCCATCACGTTCTGCACTGGGCCGACGGCGGGGAGACCTGCCTGGAGAACTCCGCGCTGTTGTGCGAGCGCCACCATACGAAGGTCCACCACGGCTTCCGGATCGAACGAGATCCCGACGGCCGATGGCACACCTACCGCCCCGACGGCACCGAGATCCTCATCTACCCGCCGCTGCGCACCTGAGCCGCCGAGGGACGGTCAGCCCAGGTCGCGGACCGGTAGGACCGCCGGCCCGTTCGGGCCTTGGACCACGGTGGCGCGGGCCCCGTAGTACGTCTGCAGCGCCGCCGCCGTCAGCACGTCGGTCGGACCGCCCTCCGCGACCACCCGCCCCGCCGAGAGCAGGGCGAGCCGGTCGGCGTACTGACCGGCCAGCGTGAGGTCGTGCAGCGTCATGAGCACGGTGAGGCCGTCCTGGCGGCGCAGGCCGTCGACGAGGTCGAGCACCTGCTGGGCGTGCCCGAGGTCGAGCGACGACGTCGGTTCGTCGAGCAGCAGCACCCGGGGCTGCTGGGCGAGAGCGCGGGCCAGGACGGCGCGCTGCTGCTCGCCGCCGGAGAGTGTGCGCAGCGGCCGGTCGGCCAGGGCGCCGATCTCCAGCCGCTCCATGACGTCCCCGACCACCTGCCGGTCGACCGCGCGCGGCGCCGCGAGCAGGGCCCGGTGCGGGGTCCGGCCGAGCATCACGTAGTCGCGGGCGGAGATGCCCTCGGGCAGCACCGGCAGCTGCGGGGCGTAGGCGATCTGCCGCGCCCGCTGTCGGCGGGGCATGTCGCTGGTCGGGACACCGTCGAGCCGGACGAGCCCGTCGTGCGTGTGCAGTCCGAGCACGCACCGCAGCAGCGTGGACTTGCCCGAGCCGTTGGGCCCGATGACCGCCAGCCAGCCGCCGGGCTCGACCGTCAGCCGCACCGTGTCGAGCACCTGGGTGCGGCCGTAGGCGGCCGAGAGACCGACGACCTCGATCCGCCCGCCGGTACTCGTGGTCGCGGTCATCGCCGCCTCGCCCCCACCCACAGCAGGCCGGCGAAGAACGGGGCGCCGATGAAGGCCGTCACCACGCCGATCGGCAGCTCGGCCGGCGCGAGCACGGTGCGCGCGACCAGGTCGCAGAGCACCAGGAAGGCGCCGCCGAGCAGCAGGGAGGCGGGCAGTACGTGGTGGTAGGAGCTGCCGATCAGCCGGCGGGCCACGTGCGGGACCACGAGGCCGACGAAACCGATGAGTCCGCTGACCGCGACGGCCGCGGCAGTGGCCAAGGAGGCGGCCACGATCACCAGCAGCCGCAGCCGGCCGGGGTGCACGCCCAGCGACCGGGCCTCGTCGTCGCCGACCGCGAGCACGTCCAGCGGCCGCCCGCAGAACAGCAGCACCAGCAGGGCGGTGCCCAGGTACGGAAGGACGAGGCCGACGTCGGACCACTGCGCGCGGCCGAGCTGTCCGAGCAGCCATCCGTACACCTCGCGCAGGTCCTCGGTGTTCTGCTGCTGCACGAGGGTCTGCGCCGCGGCGAGGAACGAGGCCACGGCGATGCCGGCCAGCAGCAGCGTCGCGCTCTGCGATCCGCCGGCGGCGGTGCCGAGGAGGAGGGCGGCTCCGACGCCGAACAGCGCGCCGACGAAGGCGGCCAGCGGGACGACGCCGACCGGCCCGAGCGTCTGCGACGGCGCGTAGGCGATGACGAGCGTGGCACCGAGACCGGCGCCGGCGGCCGCGCCGAGGAGGTAGGGATCGGCCAGGGGGTTGCGGAAGACGCCCTGGTAGGCGGCGCCGGAGCAGGCGAGACCGGCCCCGACCAGGACCGCCAGCAGCACCCGCGGCAGCCGGAGTTCGAGGAGCACGGCGGCGCCGGTCGGGTCCAGCCCGCCCGCGACCTCCCCGCCGGTCAGGGCGCCCACCCCGCGGTCGAGCAGGGTCGCGACGACCGCACCCGGTGGCAGCGGATAGGCACCGATCCAGATGCCGGCCAGCACGGCGGCGACCAGCGCCATCCCGGCGCCGACCAGCACCAGGGCGGGGCGGAGCCGCCGGGCGGACGCAGGCTCGACCTGCGCCTGCCCGGGACGTGCGCCGCGGACGGTCACCGCCATGCCGGGTCGTCAGCCGTTGAGGGTCTCGGCGACCGACTCGGCGAAGTCGGCGATGCGGGGACCCCAGCGGGAGGCGATGTCGTCGTTGCCCTCGAGAACCCGGCCCTCCTGCACGGCGGGCACGGTGTCGAAGGCCGGGCGCTGTGCCACGGCGTCGGCGCTCTGGTCGCAGCAGATGGTGTCGGCCAGCACGATGAGGTCCGGTGCCGCGCCGACCACGTACTCGGCGGAGAGCTGCGGGTAGCCGGTCTCCGCGCCGGGAGCCTCGTCGGCGATGTTCTCCAGACCGAAGAGCCCGTAGATGCTGCCGATGAACGTCGAGCTCGACGCGGAGTAGTAGGTGGGGTCGAGCTCGTGGTAGACGGTCATGCCCTCCGCGTCGGCCGCCGACTCGATGGCTGCGTCGATCCGGTCCTGCACGTCCTGGACGGCCTTGGCGGCGTCGTCGGCGTGCCCCGTGGCAGCGCCGAGCGTCTCGAACTGCTCGTAGCTCTCCTCGAGGGTGTCGGGCGCGCCGAGCAGCAGGGTCGGGATCGACAGCGCGTCGAGCGCGGCGACGATGCCGTTGAGGTCGTCGCTGAGCACGACCAGGTCCGGCTGGTACCCGGCGATGGCCTCGGCGTTGGGGGTGAAGGCGGACAGGTCGGTGGTCGGCACGTCCTCGGGGTAGTTCGAGGTCATGTCGACGGCCTCCACCTGCGGGCCGGCGCCCATGGCGAACAGCATCTCGGTGGCGCTCGCCGACATCGACACGATCGCCTCGGGCTGCGCCTCGAGGGTCAGCTCGCCGTCGTCACCGGTGACGGTGACCGGGAACGCCGACTCCTCGGCCGCGGCCGAGGTGCTCGACTCCGATCCCCCGGCGGAGGAGCCGCCGCAGGCCGTGAGCACGAGGGAGAGGGGGAGGAGGAGACCGGCGGCACGCGACCGCCGGGACGTGAACTGGAACATGGAGAGCCTCCGGGAGGGAGGCGGCTCAATCGCTCATGAGCGGACCCAGCGCTCGATGCGCGACCCTTGCCGCGAGGGTCGGATACATGACGCAGGGCAGGCGATCTGGCTCAGGTTCCGGAGAACCATCACAGTTGCGGGACAGCGCCGGGATTCCACCGGACTTCGCTGCCGTTGCGTCACCGGCGCACGTGCCGGCGGGGGGAAGGTACCAGTGCGCGAGCTAGCGGCGGCCACCGAGGACGGCTGAGTAGACCTCGACGGTCTGCTGCGCGATCGCCGGCCAGCCGAACTCCGACAGCACCCGCTCCCGGCCGGCAGCGCCCATGGCCCTGGCGCGGTCCGGGTCGAGGGCGAGTTCGGCGATCCGCTCGGCGAGTCCCTGCTCGAACGCCACCGGATCGGCCTGGTCGTAGGGCACCAGCAGCCCGGTGACGCCGTCGGCCACCACCTCGGGGATGCCGCCGACGGCGCTGGCGACGACGGCGGTGCCGCAGGCGGCGGCCTCGAGGTTGACGATCCCGAGCGGCTCGTAGACCGAGGGGACGACGAACACGGTGGCCGCGGTGATCAGCGGGCACCAGCTGCTCGCGCGGCAGCATCGCCTCGATCCAGACCACGCCGCCGCGCCGGGTCTGCAGCTCGGCGACCGCGTCGGCCACCTGCTGCCGCTCACCGGGGGTGTCGGGGGCGCCCGCGCAGAGCACCAGGCCGACCTCGGGCGGCACCTGCTCCGCCGCGGCCAGCAGGTGCATCACGCCCTTCTGGCGGGTGATCCGGCCGACGAACAGGGCGAACGGCCGGTCGGGGTCGACGCCGAGCCCGCGGACGACGTCGGCGTCGTCGATCGGGCGGTAGGCCTCGGCGTCCACGCCGTTGCCGACGACGTGCACCCGCGCCGGATCGAGGTCGGGGTAGGCGTCGAGGACGTCGGCGCGCATCCCGTGGCTGACGGCGATGACCGCGTCCGCGGCCAGGTACGCCGTCCGCTCCACCCACGAGGAGAGCCGGTAGCCGCCGCCGAGCTGGTCGGCCTTCCACGGGCGGCGGGGCTCGAGCGAGTGGGCCGTCACGACGTGCGGGGCGCCGTGCACGAGCGAGGCCAGCAGCCCGGCGGTGTTGGCGTACCAGGTGTGGCTGTGCACCAGGTCGGCCTCGCCGAGTGCGGCGGCGATCTCGACGTCGACACCGACCGCCTGCAGCGCACCGTTGGCGCCCTGCAGATTGGCCGGCACGGCGTGGGCGGTGGCGTCCGGTCGGGGCGCGCCGAAGCAGTGGACGTCGACGGTGAGCCCGCCCTCGGCGGAGTCGACCGCCGCGGACGGCAGCGACCGCATGGCGGCGACGAGGTGCTCGATGTGCACCCCCGCCCCTCCGTAGACGTCCGGCGGCCACTCGCGGGTCACGATCCCGATGCGCACGCGGTCACCCTAGGGGGCGGATCGCGAACGTGAGTGAGGCATCGCACCCTCGCAGCGGCTACGTTGCGTGACATGCGCGGCGGCCCACGAGTGCTCGGCATCGTCCTGGCAGGCGGTGAGGGGAAGCGGCTTGCCCCTCTCACGGCCGATCGAGCCAAGCCGGCGGTCCCGTTCGGGGGCAACTACCGGTTGATCGACTTCGTGCTGTCCAACCTCGTGAACGCCGAGATCCGGCAGATCGCCGTCCTCACGCAGTACAAGAGCCACAGCCTGGACCGGCACATCACGCAGACCTGGCGGATGTCGCAGCTGCTCGGCAACTACGTGACCCCGGTGCCGGCGCAGCAGCGGCTGGGCCCGCGCTGGTACACCGGCAGCGCCGACGCGATCTTCCAGAGCCTGAACCTGATCTACGACGAGCGTCCGGAGATCGTCGTCGTCTTCGGCGCCGACCACGTCTACCGGATGGACCCGGGCCAGATGGTCGACCAGCACCTGCAGACCGGTGCCGGCGTGACCATCGCGGGCCTGCGCGTGCCGCGCAAGGAGGCGACCGAGTTCGGCGTCATCGACGCCGACGCCGACGGCAAGGTGCGCGGTTTCCTGGAGAAGCCGGCGGATCCGCCGGGTCTGCCGGACTCGCCCGAGGAGAGCTTCGCCTCCATGGGCAACTACGTCTTCACCACCGACGCGCTGCTCGAGGCCCTGCGCACCGACGCCGAGGACGAGAACTCCGTCCACGACATGGGCGGCTCGATCATGCCGATGCTCGCCGACAGGGGTGCGGCGTACGTCTACGACTTCTCGACCAACATCGTGCCGGGCACGAGCGAGCGCGACCACGGCTACTGGCGCGACGTCGGGACGATCGACTCCTACTTCGACGCGCACATGGACCTGGTGTCGGTGACCCCGGTCTTCAACCTGTACAACGCCCGCTGGCCGATCTTCTCCCTGCCTCCGCAGCAGCCGCCGGCCAAGTTCGTCCTGGGCGGTCGCGCCGAGGAGTCGATGGTCAGCGCCGGCGCGATCATCGGCGGCGGCTCGGTGCACAACTCGGTGATCTCGCCGGGGGTCAGGGTCGAGCGCGGCGCCCGGGTCGAGGACAGCGTCCTGATGGACGGCGTCATCATCGGCGAGGGCGCCTATGTCCGGCGGGCGATCCTGGACAAGAACGTCGTCGTCCCGCCGTGGGCGCGGATCGGCGTCGACACCGTCGCGGACAAGGAGCACTACCACGTGAGCGCCGGCGGAGTGACCGTCCTCGGCAAGGGCGCCCGCGCGATCGTCTGAAGGACCCCCTGCCCAGCTTGTGCAGGTAGATTCTGCCACGAGCAGGCCGGCGCCGAAGGGCAGGATCGCCGGCAGCAGCGTCTCGTCCTCGCGGATCGTGCGGGCCACCTCCCGCCAGGCGACGGTCTGCGGATCGCGCGCCGTGCGGTCGGCCACCCGGCCGTCCTGCAGCAGACCGTGGCAGACCAGGGTGCCGCCGACGCGGACCAGACCGAGCAGTTCGGCGAGGTGCCCGCTGTACTCCTTGGGCGGGCCGGCGCAGACGACCATGTCGTAGGCGCCGGGAGACAGCCGGGGGAGGACCTCGCCGGGGGTGCCGAAGATCAGCCGGGCGCGGTTGGGGGCGATGCCGGCCTCGGCGAACGCCTTGCGGGCGGCACGCAGCTGTTCCGCGTCGCCGTCCAGAGCAGTGAGGACGCCGTCGGCGCGCATGCCGCGCAGCAGCCAGAGGCCGGCCAGCCCGCCCCCGCTGCCGATCGAGACGACCGACCGGGCCCCGACGCCGGCGGCCAGCACGGCCAGGGTGGCGCCGACTGCCGGCTCGACCGGCGGTGCGCCGGGGAGGTGGAACGCGCGGTTGCGCGCCGCGGTCATCTCGGGAGACTCGACGGCGAAGCGGTCGGCGTAGGCGGCGCCGGGGGTGCCGCCGGACGGCGGTCGGTCGGCGCTCATCACCGGCCGAGGGTAGTGGCCGGGCGTTCCTGTGCATTCCCTGGGAACGTCCCGCGGCGGGAACACGGGTGCCGCATCCGTCCGTTGATCATTCCGTGCGCCTGAAGCGAGAGGCCCCCGTCCGCCACGACGACGCCGGAGGGGCCACTCAGGCTGCCGTCTGCGATCCTGTGGAGGTGTCCGAACCGGTCGTGCGCCTCGAGCCCGAGGGCTGGGTCGCGCCCACGTGGGAGCAGGTCGTGCGCGACCACTCCGCGCGTGTGTACCGGCTGGCCTACCGGCTCTCCGGGAACCCGCAGGACGCCGAGGACCTGACCCAGGAGACGTTCGTCCGGGTGTTCCGCTCGCTCGCGGAATTCTCGCCGGGCACCTTCGAGGGCTGGCTGCACCGGATCACGACCAACCTGTTCCTCGACATGGTGCGGCGCCGGCAGCGGATCCGGTTCGACGCGCTGCCCGAGGACACCGAGCGCCTGCCGGGCACCTCCCCGAGCCCGGAGCAGGTCTACAGCGACACCCACCTCGACCCGCAGATCCAGGCGGCCCTCGACGCGCTCTCGCCGGAGTTCCGCGTCGCCGTCGTCCTCTGCGACATCGAGGGTCTGACCTACGAGGAGATCGCGGCCACCCTGGGGATCAAGCTCGGCACCGTCCGCAGCCGGATCCACCGGGGCCGCGTCCAGCTGCGCCAGGCGCTGGCCCACCTCGACCCGCGCCGGGTGCCGACCGCGTTGCTCGGCGAGGAGGGCGCATGAGCATCCCGGAGAGCCATCTGGCCCAGGAAGCCATCGCCGCGCTCGTCGACGGCGAGCTGCCCGCCGGACCGGCCGGCCGCGCCGCGCGGCACCTCACCGGCTGCGCGCAGTGCCGGATGGCGGTGCAGGCCCAGCGCGAGGCCAAGGAGGCGCTCCACGCGTCCGCCGACGTCGCGGTGCCCGGCGACCTGATGTCCCGGCTGTGCGCCATCCCGTTCACCACCGACGTCCCGGGGTCCGGCGGGGGCACGCTGTCGGCGGGTCCGGGCAGCCTGATGGTCACCGGCGCGACCGGCGCCTTCTCGGTCGACCTCACCCCGCGGCATCGCGAGCACGGGGCGCACTCCGCCCGCTGGCTCCGCCGCGGCCTCACCGGAACGCTCATCGGTCTCGGCGTAGGGGTGACCGCCCTGGCGCTCAACCTGCCCCCGGGCGAGGCCGCTCCCGGCCGGGTCCCCGGTGGTGAGGTCGCCGGCCCGTCGGTGCCCGAGGAGCGCACCGAGGTCGTGCCACCCGTCGTCCGCACCGTCACGGTCCGTTCCCTCGACACGCTGACCGGTCCGGGCGGCACGCCCTGAGCACCTCGGACCAGCCGCCGCGCGACGCGGATCAGGCCCCCGCCGGCAACGGTGCGCACGCCGACCGCTCGGCCGACGCCGCCTTCGTCCGCCCGCCGGGCGAGGACAGGCCGTTCGCCCCCGACGCGCGGCTGACACCCCGCCCGGTGTCGGCGCCCACTCCGAGCGAGAGCCAGCGAGCCGCGTTCGGCCGACCGGCGTCGGTGGCGGGGGGCTTCGCGGGGGACCGCCCGGTGCCGCCGCCCAAGTCCGTGCCGCCGCCCCCGCCCGAGGTGCTGCTGCGGGCCTTCGGCCCGCGCGCCGGGCAGACCGGCCTGCAGGCCCCACCCGGTGGCCGGCCCGGCCGGCGCCGGACCGCCACCGGCCCGTGGTGGAAGACGGACGCCCGCAGCGACCCGTGGCGTGACCCCGATTCGCCCGCCGGCCTCGGCGCGCCCGCGGTCTACGACGACGAGGACCTGCGCGAGCAGCCCGGCCCGATCGTCATCGACCGCAAGGGACGCAAGCGGCTCCGCATCCGCGACCTGTCGATCCGCGTCTCGGTCCTGGTCGTGCTCGGCCTCCTGCTGGCCGGCCTGCTCGGCGGTGGGGTCGGCTTCTACCTGACCCGGGAGAACTCCGAGACCCCGCTGTTCACCCCCGGCACGCAGCTGGCCGAGGCCGAGGAGGGCATCACCCGCCAGCCGGGTTCGGTGTCCGACATCGCCGACCGGGTCACCCCGGCCGTGGTCTCCATCGAGGTGCGGGTGGGTGACGCCGGCGCCACCGGCTCCGGCGTCGTGATCGACGGCGCGAACGGCTACATCGTCACGAACAACCACGTCGTGTCGGGCGCGGACGAGGTCGAGGGGGCGGAGATCCGGGCGGTCTTCTCCGACGGCAGCGGGTCGGCGGCCCGCATCGTCGGCCGCGATCCTGCCAGCGACATCGCCGTCCTCAAGGTCGAGAAGCCGGGACTGGTCACGGCCGACCTGGGCAGCTCCGACAACGTCGTCGTCGGCGACCCCGTGGTCGCGATCGGCTCCCCGCTCGGCCTGGCCGGCACGGTCACCAGCGGCATCGTCAGCGCGCTCGACCGCCCGGTCCGCCTCTCCGGCGAGGGCAGCGACACCAACGCCGTCATCAGCGCGGTGCAGACCGACGCCCCGATCAACCCCGGCAACTCCGGCGGCGCACTGGTCGACGCGACCGGCGCCCTCATCGGCATCAACACCGCCATCGCGTCGGTCGGCGGCGGCAGCGTCGGGCTCGGCTTCGCCATCCCGATCGACACCGTCCGCGACATCGCCGAGCAGCTGATCGACGACGGCGAGGCCGTGCACGCCACGCTCGGCGTCAACGCCCGCTCGGTCACCGACGGCACCCGCGACGGCGCCCTGGTGCTGAACGTGGAGCCCGGCAGCCCCGCGGACCTCGCCGGCATCGAGGAGGAGGACGTCGTCATCGCTGTCGAGGGCGAGCCGGTCGGCAGCTCCGAGGAGCTGGTCGTGGCCATCGACTCCTTCGACCCGGGTGACACCGTGACCGTCGAGGTCGTGCGCGGAGGTGGCTCCCGAGAGGTAGAGGCCACCCTCGAACGCGCCTGAGCCGCTTACCCTGAGAGCGGCGCACCCGCGCCGGGCAGCAGAACAGGAGCGGTGGTGTTCGACTCGATCGGCTGGGGCGAGATCGTCGTCCTCGCGCTGGCCGCGTTGTTCATCTTCGGGCCGGAGCGGTTGCCGCACCTGGCCAAGGACGCCGCGACCGGCCTGCGCAAGGTGCGCAGCGCGATCACCGGCGTCCGGCAGCAGGTGAACGAGTCGCTCGGTGACGATCTGCCCGAGCTGCGGGACCTCGACCTGCGCAAGTACCACCCGAAGACGTTCATCCGCAGCCAGCTGTTCGAGGACGAGCCGGTCACCCCGCCCGTGCGCCGCAGCAGCGCGACGGCGGTGCCCGCCGTGGCGAGGCCTCGCGACCACGCGACGCCGCCCCCGTTCGACCCCGACGCGACGTAGCCCGCTGCCCCACCCGAGGAGCGCATCCGGGCTGGTCCGCCTACCGTCGAACGCGTGACCGACCACGTGATCTCCGAGTCCATCACCGTCGACGCGCCGCCGGGCGTGGTGTTCGCGATCCTCGCCGACCCCCGCCAGCACAACCGCATCGACGGGTCGGGGTCGGTCGGCTCGGTGCTCAGCGCGCCCGACCGCCTCACCGCGAAGGGCCAGACGTTCATCGTGCGGATGAAGCTGTTCGGCGTCCCGTACGTCATCCGCAACAAGGTCGTCGAGTTCGAGGCCGACCGGCGGATCGCCTGGCGGCACTTCACCGCCAACCGCTGGCGTTACGAGCTGGAGCCGACGGCCGACGGCGGGACGCGGGTCACCGAGACGTTCGATCCCTCGCGCGCCAACGACATCACCGACGCCGTGGTGCGCTGGGCCAAGTTCTACGAGCGCAACCGCGAGGGCATCCTCGGCACGCTCGAGCGCCTGAAGGCGGCCGCCGAGGCGGACGCCGGGGTGCAGGCCGGGCAGGCCTGAGGGCTACCGCCGGACGGGCGTGAGCCCCAGCGACATCCCGGACAGCCCGCGCTGGCGGACCGCCAGTCCCTCGGCGATCTTCTCCAGCGCCTGGGCGGCGGGGGAGTCGGGCTCGGCGAGCACGATCGGCGCCCCGGCATCGCCCGACTCGCGCAGCCGCGTGTCGAGCGGGATCTGGCCGAGCAGCGGCACACGGGCGCCGAGCGTGCGGGTCAGGGCGTCGGAGACCGCCTCGCCGCCGCCGGAGCCGAAGATCTCCATGCGGGAACCGTCGGGCAGCTCCAGCCAGGACATGTTCTCGACGACGCCGACGACCTGCTGGTGGGTCTGGGTGGCGATCGCCCCGGCCCGCTCGGCCACCTCGGCGGCGGCGAGCTGCGGCGTCGTCACCACCAGGATCTCGGCGTTGGGCACGAGCTGGGCCACGGAGATGGCGACGTCGCCGGTGCCGGGCGGGAGGTCCATGAGCAGGACGTCGAGGTCGCCCCACCAGACGTCGGCGAGGAACTGCTGGAGCGCGCGGTGCAGCATCGGCCCGCGCCACACGACCGGGGTGTTGCCGGGCGTGAACATGCCGATCGAGATGACCTTCACGCCGTAGGACTGCGGCGGCATGATCATGTTGTCGACCTGGGTGGGCTTGTCGTCGACGCCCAGCATCCGCGGCACGGAGTGGCCGTAGATGTCGGCGTCCACGACGCCGACCGACAGCCCCCGCCGGGCCAGCGACGCGGCGAGGTTGACCGTCACGGAGGACTTGCCGACGCCGCCCTTGCCCGACGCGACCGCGTAGACCCGGGTCAGCGAGCCGGGCTGGGCGAACGGGATGACGGGGTCGGCGGCATCGGTGCCGCGCACGGTGCGGCGCAGCTCGGCCCGCTGCTCGTCGTTCATGACGTCGAGGACGACCTGGACCCCGGTCACACCCGGGACGGCGGAGACCGCCTGCGTGACGCGGTTGGTGATGGTCTCGCGCATCGGGCAGCCGGAGACGGTCAGGTAGACCTCGACACGGACCGCACCGTCGGCGCCGATCTGGACGTCCTTGACCATGCCCAGCTCCGTGAGCGGGCGGTTGATCTCGGGGTCCTGGACGGTGGCCAGAGCGGCGTTGATGGCGTCGAGCGCCGGCGAACCGTTCAGCGTGCTGGACATCTGTGCGTGTGTCTCCTTCGACGGGGGACCCGGGCCCGGCAGCCGTGCGCGGCCGTCCAGTCCCGGTCGACCCAACTGTACGGCGGCGGAGATCGCCGGCCGCGCGGCGGCGGGTGATCTGAGGGCCTCAGGTCGGCACACCCCACCCCTTAGGTGCCACCACCGCCTGAGGACTGCCCGGTCGACCGATGCCGCGGGCCACTTCTCAGAACGAGAGTCGTCGCCATGACAACGATGCTTCGCACCGACAGCACGACCTCCGGCCTCGACGACCTCCGCGCCCTCCTGTACGACGCCCTCTCCGTCGCCGACGACGACTTCCCCGACGCCTTCGACGGCGGGACGACCAAGGGGCGCACGCTCCTGGCGCTCGCGGCGCTGGCGCGGCAGGCGGCCGGCGCCCTGGGCGCGGACCCGGGGATCACCGTTCTCGCGGGCCCCGGCCCCGTGGTGGTCCGCGAGCTCGCCTCGGCCATTCGGCTGCTCGACCGGGCCGCCGCCTCCGATCGCGGCACGGGCGACCTCGACGGGTTCCTCCCCGCCGCCAAGGGGCTGCACGCGCAGCTGCACGAGGCGGTTCCGGTCCGCCGGTGATCCGGCGCGCGCGAGCGGCGGGTTAATGTCGCCGGAGTGTCTGCCGCCCGCACCGCGACCCTGCGTGACGCTCTCGGGCTCGGCCTGGCCGTCGGTCTCTACGGCGCGGCGTTCGGCGCGGCCGCGGACGCCGCCGGGCTGAACACGTGGCAGGCGATGACGATGTCGCTGCTCATGTTCACCGGGGCCTCGCAGTTCGCGCTGGTCGGCGTCCTCGGCGCCGGGGGCAGCGCGCTGGCCGCCGTCGGCAGCGCCCTGCTGCTCGGCACGCGGAACACCGTCTACGGCGTCCGGTTGGTGCCGCTGCTGCGGCCGCACGGGCTGTTCCGCCGGGTCGGGACGGCGCACTGGGTCATCGACGAGACGACGGCGCTGGCCATCGCCGCACCCGACCGGAAGCTGGCCCGACTCGCGTTTCTCGTCGGCGGAGCATCGATCTTCTGCGTCTGGAACCTCACCACGGTCATCGGCGCCGTCGGCGCGGGTGCGCTCGGCGGCCCGGCGCTCGCAGCCCTCGACGCGGTCGTGCCGGCGGCCTTCCTCGCGCTGCTCTGGCCACGACTGCGCACGGGCTTCCCCGAGGCAGCGGTCCAGCGCCGGGTGGCGTTGGGCGGGGCGGTGGTGGCGCTGGCGCTCACGCCGTTCGTCCCGGCCGGTGTCCAGGTGATCGCCGCCGTCGTCGCGGTGGCGCTGGCCGGGCGGCCCCGAGCGACCGAGCGGCCGACCCCGCGCGAGGAGATGGCGTGAGCGGGACGGCGCTGTGGGCCGCGGTGGTCGCCGGCTCCCTCGGCTGCTACCTGCTCAAGCTGGCCGGACTGTCGGTGCCGGCGGCGTGGGTGGACCAGCCGTGGGTGGCGCGCATCGTCGACTTCGTGCCCGCGGCGCTGCTGGCCGCGCTGGTCGCCGTGCAGGCGGTCGCGGCGGGCAACGACCTCGTGCTCGACGGTCGGCTGGTCGGGCTGGCCGTGGCCGCGCTGGCGCTCGCGCTCCGGGCGCCGTTCATCGTCGTCCTCGTGGTGGCCGGGGCCGCCGGGCGCGCTCGTGCACGTTCTCGCCGGCTGACGGCGGTCAGAACAGGCGGTCGGCCCGCTGCTCGAGGTCGAGCAGGAACCGCTTGCGCGGCAGCCCGCCACCGAAGCCGATCAGGCTGCCGTCGGCCCCGATCACCCGATGGCACGGGCACGACGATCGCGATCGGGTTGCGCCCGTTCGCGGCGCCGACCGCCTGGGCGCCACCGGGCTCACCCACGGCCTTCGCGACGTAGCCGTAGGAGCGCGTCTCGCCGTACGGGATGCGGGTCAGCTGATGCCAGACGGCCAACTCGAAGTCACTCCCGTGCGGCTGGAGCGGCAGGTCGAACGCCGTCCGCTCGCCCGCGAAGTACTCGCCGAGCTGCCGGACGACGTCAGCGAGCCCCTCGTCGGACCGTTCGCCGAGCGTCTCCGGGTCCAGCTGGGTCGGCGGGGACATGGCGAGCCGGACCAGCTCGCCGTCCTCCTGGACGACGGTCAGCGGGCCGATCGGGGACGGCACCACGGTGTGCGTCCTGCTCACGGCGCGACGGTAGCGCCGGGGACCGACAGTTCTCAGCCGTCGGTCCACCGGATCTCGCCGTCCACGACGGTGTCGGTGGGCGTCAGCCCGAGCGCGCGGGCGACCCCGGCCGAGGCGACGTGGTCGGGGTGGATGTGCGCGGTGAAGGTCGCGACGCCGGTACGGGCCAGCTCCGTGCGGACCGCGAGCGCCGCCTCCCGGGCGTATCCCTGTCCCTGGTGGGGGACGGCGACGACCCACGCGAGGTCGGCCGAGGACCCGGTCACGGTCGCCTGGACGGTGCCGACCAGCTCGCCGGTGTCGCGGCGGCGGAGCATCCAGTTGAGCCACGTCTCGCTGCCGTCGGGGGAGCGCCCGGCGACCTGGCGGCCGTACCGGTCGCGCAGCTCGTCCTCGGTCGCCGGCTCGCCGCCGGTGAAGGTGTGCAGACGCTCGTCGTCGAACGCCCGCGCGGCCTCGGTGGCGTGGTCGATGCGCAGCGGCTCGAGGTCGAGGCGCGTGGTGCGCAGCGGCCCGGTCGTGGCCGTTCCTATCCGGCGGGGTCGGTCGGGGTCAGGGCGGCGGCGTCGCGCTTCTTCTTCGCCTTCTTCTCGCGCTTCTCGGCGTCCTCGTCGACCAGCAGCCGGGTGAGCTCGCTGCGGATGAAGTCGCGGGTCGCCAGCTCCCCGACGGCGACCCGCACGGAGGCCAGCTCACGGGCCAGGTACTCCGTGTCGGCGCGGGTCGACGAGGCGCGGGCGCGGTCCTCCTCGGACTGGACGCGGTCACGGTCGGCCTGCCGGTTCTGGGCCAGCAGGATCAGCGGCGCGGCGTAGGCGGCCTGGGTGGAGAACGCCAGGTTCAGGAGGATGAACGGGTACGGGTCCCAGCGGAGCCGGACGGCGACGACGTTGATCGTGATCCAGACGATCACGATGATCGTCTGCACCGCGAGGAACCGGCCGGTGCCCAGGAACCGTGCGATGCCCTCGGCGAACTGGCCGACCGCGTCCGGGTTGAGCCGGAGGAAGCTCGCGAAGCTGCGGGCCCGGCCGCCACGCGGGACGTCGAGCCGCTGCCGATCAGCCACGGCGGGCCCGCTCGCGCCAGTCGTCGGGCAGCAGGTGGTCGAGGACGTCGTCGACGCTCACGGCGCCCACCAGCCGGTTCTTCGCGTCGACCACCGGTGCGGCCACCAGGTTGTAGGTCGCGAAATATCGGGTGACCTCGGCGAGGGGGGCCTCCGGCGTGAGCGGCTCGAGGTCGTCGAGGATCCCGCTCACCAGCGACGACGGCGGTTCGCGCAGCAGCCGCTGGATGTGCGCGAGGCCCAGATACCGGCCGGTCGGCGTGGCCGAGGGCGGCCGGCAGACGTACACCTGGGTGGCCAGCGACGGGGTGAGCTCCGGCTCCCGGACCCGCGCCAGCGCCTCGGCGATCGTGGCGTCGGGGGAGAGGATCACCGGCTCGCTGGTCATCATCCCGCCGGCGGTGTCCTCGGAGTACTTGAGCAGCTGACGGACCGGCTCGGCCTCGTCGGGCTCCATCAGCTCGAGCAGCCGGTTGCGGTCGACGTTGGACAGCTCGGCGAGCAGGTCGGCGGCGTCGTCCGGGTCCATGGCCTCCAGGACGTCGGCGGCCCGCCGCTCCTCCAGCGTGCCCAGGATGAGGATCTGCTCGGCCTCGGGGAGCTCGCCCAGGACGTCGGCCAGCCGCTCGTCGTCCATCGCCTCGGCGACCTCGTGCCGGCGCTTGATCGGCAGCTCCTGGAGGGCGTGCGCCACGTCGGCGGGGTTGAGATCGCGGTACGTCGCGATCAGCGTCTCGGCGCCCTGACCGGCCTGCGGCAGGGCGAGGCCGTCGACCTCGTCCCAGGCCAGCTGGTGCAGCTGGCCGCGGCGGCCCAGCCGGCCCGGCTCCTGGACGGCGATCCGCGAGAGCACCCAGTCGCCGGTGCGGGTCTGCTCGATGCCGGCGTCGACGACGTGCGCCGGCTTGCCCGACTCGAGGAGGCGCACCGTGCGGTCGAGCAGCTCGCCGAGCACCAGCGTCTCGCCGGCCCGCTGCTCGAAGCGCTTGAGGTTGAGGGTGCCGCTCGCCAGCATCACCGCGCCGGGGTCCACGGCGGTGACCCGGCCCATCGGCACGAAGATCCGCCGGCGCGCGACCACCTCGACGACCAGGCCCAGAACCCGCGGCGCGGCCGTGCCCACGCGCAGCGCGACGACCACGTCGCGCACCTTGCCGACCCGGTCGCCGTTGGGGTCGAAGACCGTCAGCCCGGCCAGCCGTGAGACGTACGCCCTCGTCGCCGTTGTCACGAGGCCGAAGGCTACCGTCGGAGCCGTGAGCGGCCCGGAATTCCTGGACTACGAGGTGGTCGACGTCTTCGCGCCCCGGGCGTTCGCGGGCAACCCGCTGGCCGTCGTCTTCGGCGCCGACGGCCTCTCCACCGAGCAGTGCCAGGCGCTGGCGTTCGAGTTCCACCTCTCCGAGACGTCCTTCATCTCCGCTCCCACCGAGCCGGGTGCGGACTACCGCGTGCGGATCTTCACGCCCTTCGCCGAGCTGCCCTTCGCCGGACATCCGAGCGTCGGGGCCGCGCACACGCTGGTCCGCACCGGCCGGCTGCCCGCCGGAACGCTGCGCCAGGAGTGCGGCGTCGGCGTCCTGGACCTGGTGGTGGACGACGACGGCGCGACGCTGACCGGCGGCGAGCCGTCCCTCGGATCCGAGCGCCCGGCGCACGCGCTGGCCACCGCACTGCGGTTGGCTGCCGAGGACGTCGCCGGCGTCCCTGCGCACATGGCCGGATGCGGGCTGCCGTGGACCTACCTGGCTGTCCGCCGGGACGCCGTCGACCGCGCCGTCCCCGACCACGGCGCTCTCGACGGTCTGGGCGCGGGGGAAGGCATCTCGGTGCTGTCCTGGGACGCGGCGACCGCGACCGCCTACGCCCGCGCCTTCGCCGGTGACCTGCGGTGGGGCGAGGACCCGGCGACCGGCTCGGCCGCGCTCGGCGCCGGCGTCTGGCTGGTGGCCACCGGCCTGCTGCCGGGCGACGGTGCGTCGTCGTACACGATCCATCAGGGCGAGAAGCTGGGACGACCGTCGGTGCTGTCCTGCACCGTCACCGCGTCCGGTGGTCGCGCCACGAGCGCCACCGTCCGCGGCGCCGTCGTCCCGATCGCGAGCGGCCGGATCCTGGTCCCGTGAGCGCAGCCGCCACCTCGGCGGCGTGGGAGCTCCGCCGTCCCGGCGGTCGCGAGACCGCGCTCATCGCGATCGCGGTCATCGGCATCTCGCTGTCGGGGCCGATGACCGCGCTGGTGGTGGCGCCCGCCCTGGCCATCGCGTTCTGGCGCAACGCCGCCGGTGCCGTCGTGCTGCTGCCGGTGCTGCTCCTGCGCGAGCGGGCCACGCTGACCGGCCTGCGGCTGCGCGACCTGCGCAGCTCCGCGGTCGCGGGGCTGTTCCTGGCGGCCCACTTCGCCGCCTGGCTGCCCAGCCTGTCGATGACGACCGTCGCCGCCTCGATCGCGCTGGTCACCACCACCCCGATCTGGACGGCGCTGGCCGCGCGGATCGCCGGCGTCCAGCTGCCGACGGCGGTCTGGTGGGGGCTCGCGCTGGCCGTCGCCGGGGCGGCGCTGATCGCGGGCGTGGACTTCGCGGTGAGCCGGGAGGCGGTGATCGGCGACGGGCTGGCCCTGCTCGGGGCCATCGCCGCCGGCGGGTACGTCCTCGCCGGCGCGCGGGCGCGGGAACGGCTGGCCACCTCGGCGTACACGATCGTCTGCTACTCCGTCTGCGCCGTCGTCCTCGCCGTCGCGGCGCTGCTGTTCAGCGTGCCGCTGGCCGGGTTCAGCGCGCGGGACTGGTGGCTGATCGCGGGCATCACCTTCGTCGCCCAGCTGCTCGGGCACACCCTGCTCAACCTGGTGCTCTCGTCGGTCGGGCCGACGGTGGTGAGCCTCGCCGTCCTGCTGGAGGTGCCGGGGTCGCTGATCGTGGCCCTCGTGCTGCTGGGGCAGGCGCCGCCGCCGCTGGCGCTGCCCGGGATGGCGGCCGTCGTCGTCGGGGTCGGGCTGGTCGTGCGGTCCAGCCGGCCGACGACGCTGGTCGAGCAGGCCACCTGACCCGTCGTTACTCTCCGGTAGCTGAAGACGTCGTCGGCAAGAGAGAAGGCACCGTGGCCGAGCTCCGATCCCGCCGTTCCAACCTCGCCGTCCCGGGCAGCAACCCCCGGTTCCTGGACAAGGCCAAGGGCCTGCCGGCCGACCAGGTCTTCCTCGACCTCGAGGACGCCTGCGCGCCGCTGGCCAAGCCGGGCGCGCGCAAGAACATCGTCGCCGCGCTGAACGAGGGCGGCTGGGGCGACAAGATCCGCACCGTCCGGGTCAACGACTGGACGACGGAGTGGACCTACCACGACGTGATCGAGGTCGTGGGCGGGGCGGGCGCCGAGCTCGACTGCATCATGCTGCCCAAGGTCGCCGACGCCGCCCAGGTGAAGGCGCTGGACATGCTGCTCACCCAGATCGAGAAGAGCGAGGGGCTCGAGGTCGGCCGGATCGGCATCGAGGCGCAGATCGAGACCGCGCAGGGTCTGATCAACGTCAACGACATCGCCTTCGCCAGCCCGCGGATCGAGACGATCATCTTCGGCCCGGCCGACTTCATGGCCTCGATCAACATGAAGTCGCTGGTGGTCGGTGCCCTGCACCCGGACTACGCCGGCGACCCGTTCCACTACATCCTCATGCAGATCCTGATGGCCGCCCGCGCCCGCGGCGTGCAGGCGATCGACGGCCCGTTCCTGCAGGTGCGCGACGTGCCGGCGTTCGAGGAGGTCGCCAAGCGGTCGGCCGTGCTCGGGTTCGACGGCAAGTGGGTGCTGCACCCGGGCCAGATCGACGCGGCCAACGAGATCTACTCGCCGTCCCAGGAGGACTACGACCACGCCGAGTTGATCCTCGACGCCTACGAGTGGGCCACCTCGGAGAAGGGCGGCAAGAAGGGCTCGGCGATGCTCGGCGACGAGATGATCGACGAGGCCAGCCGCAAGATGGCGCTGGTCATCGCGGGCAAGGGCCGGGCGGCCGGCATGGAGCGGACGTCGTCCTTCACGCCACCCGAGGAGTGATCACGGCCCGAAGCTCCCGGTGATCGACGCGAACGCGATGATCCAGAAGACGATGATCAGCACCCAGATCCCGGTGGCGATCGAGCCGACGATGATCCCGGCCAGTGCCAGGCCGTCGCCCTCCTCGCGCGTCTCCCGGATCTGCTTGCGCGCCATCACGCCCAGCACGATGCCGACGGGCGCGAAGACGAAGGCGAACACGAGCGCGAGGATCGCCATCGTGTTGGTCGGCGGGCGGAGCCAGGCCGGCGGGTAGCCCGGCGGCCCGTAGCCGGGCTGCGGGCCGTAGCCCGGCTGCGGCCCGTAGCCGGGAGGCGGGCCGTACCCGGGAGGCGGGGCGTAGCCGGGAGGCGGGGCGTACGGGCGGCGGCCATACCCGGGCGCGGGCCGTGCCTGGGGCAGCGGCGGCGGGGGAGTCGCCGGTGGGTCGCCCCGGTAGATGCCGTCGTCGCCCGTCGTCATGGGCGTTACTCCACCACGGGGAGGCGCCTGGAGTGAGCAGGCACACGCTCAGGCGCCGCGGGGCGTGGCCCATACTCACCGGTAACTCGGACACCGCAGTCCCGAAGGAGCGCACTCGATGACCCGTCTGGCGCAGACCGCCGACCTGACCGACATCCAGCGGGAGATCCTGTCGACGGTCAGGAGCTTCGTCGACAAGGAGATCATCCCGCACGCGCAGGAGCTCGAGCACGGCGACATCTACCCGCAGGAGATCGTCGACGGGCTCAAGGAGCTCGGGATCTTCGGGCTCACCATCCCCGAGGAGTACGGCGGTCTCGGGGAGTCGCTGCTGACCTACGCGCTGGTGGTCGAGGAGATCGCCCGCGGCTGGATGAGCGTCTCCGGCGTCATCAACACGCACTTCATCGTCGCCTACATGATCATCCAGCACGGCACGGACGAGCAGAAGGAACGCTTCCTGCCGCGGATGGCCACCGGTGAGGTGCGCGGGGCGTTCTCGATGTCCGAGCCGGGTCTGGGCTCCGACGTCGCCGGCATCCGCACGAAGGCCACGAAGCAGGGCGACGGCAGCTACGTCATCGACGGCCAGAAGATGTGGCTGACCAACGGCGGCAGTTCCACGCTGGTCGCCGCGCTGGTGCGCACCGACGAGGGCGCCGAGAAGGCGCACCAGAACCTGACGACGTTCCTGGTCGAGAAGCCCACCGGCTTCGGCGAGGTGCTTCCCGGGCTGAGCATCCCCGGGAAGATCGACAAGATGGGCTACAAGGGCGTCGACACCACCGAGCTCATCTTCGACGGCTATGCGGCCAAGGCCGAGGACGTCCTCGGTGGCGCCCCCGGCCGGGCTTCTCCCAGATGATGGACGGCGTCGAGGTGGGCCGGGTCAACGTGGCCGCCCGCGCCTGCGGCATCTCGATCCGCGCGTTCGAGCTGGCCATCGCCTACGCCCAGCAGCGGGAGACGTTCGGCAAGCCGATCGCCCAGCACCAGGCGATCGCGTTCCAGCTCGCCGAGATGGCCACCAAGGTCGAGGCCGCGCACGCGCTGATGGTGAAGGCCGCCCGCATGAAGGACTCCGGCGAGCGCAACGACGTCGAGGCCGGCATGGCCAAGCTGCTGGCCAGCGAGTACTGCGCCGAGGTGACCACGCAGTCCTTCCGCATCCACGGCGGCTACGGCTACTCCAAGGAGTACGAGATCGAGCGCCTCATGCGCGAGGCGCCGTTCCTGCTCATCGGCGAGGGCACCAGCGAGATCCAGAAGACGATCATCAGCCGCGGGCTGCTCAAGACCTACGCACTCAAGCGCTGAAGTCCGCCGCGGGTGCTACAGCGCCAGCGGCACCCGCGGCGCGAAGACGTCGACACCGTCGCCGGTGAGGTGGGCCAGCCCGGCTGAGCGGCCGCCCAGGGCCAGCAGCAGCGCGTCGTACGGGCCGCGCACCACCGGGCCCGACCCGTGCTGTCCAGCCGATGTCGTCGGCCTCCAGCCGGAGCCCCTCGGCGCGCTCGCGCACGCCCCACATCACCGGCTTCGACATGCCCAGCGCCGCGTCGAGCACCGCGGAGGCGCGCTCGCGGTTCGGGCGCGCCGCGCCGGTCCGAGCCCCAGCCGCACGTCCTGCACGTGGGTCGCGTGGTCGGCGAGCATGTTGTCGGCCGGGATGAGCTTGCCGAGGACGCCGGCCGCGCGGCCGCGCGATCACCCGCGCCAGGCCGGCCCGCAGCTCGTCCGGCGTCCGCCGCTCGGCCGCCTCCCGCGAGATCCGCCCGCCCATGTCGGTGAAGCCCTTGCCGCCCCGCAGCAGCGGACCGATCGCCTCCCGCGGCAGGCGCCTCCCGGGACAGCACGAGGTGCGCCACGACGTCCCGCACCCGGAAGCCCTCGCAGGCGCTGGGGGAGTCCCACTCCTCGTCGGGCAGCTCGCGCAGCAGGCCGTGCAGGTCGGTCAGCTCGGCGACGGCGTACCGGACGCTGGGATGCATTTCGGGACCGTACTGTCAGGATGCGCCTGTGGCAGACCGGTTCCTCCCGCAGCGGCACCGTCGCCTTCGCCTTCACCGACGTGGAGGGCAGCACCGCGCTGCTCCGCGAGCTCGGCGACCGCTGGGCCCCGCTGCTCGCGACGTCCCACGCGCTGCTGCGCGAGGCGGTCGAAGCGGCGGGCGGCGTCGTCGTCGACAGCGAGGGGGACGGCGCGTTCCTGGCCTTCCCCGACGTGCGGACCGCCGTCTCCGCGACTGGTCGCGGCCCAGGTCGCGCTCCTCGCGCACCCCTGGCCCGCCGACGCGCCGGTGCGCGTGCGGGCCGGCCTGCACGCCGGTCACGCCGAGCCGGTCGACGGCGGTACGTCGCGCTCGCCGTGCACGAGGCGGCGCGCGTCGGGGCGGTCGCCCACGGCGGGCAGGTGGTGCTCAGCGAGCAGGCCGTGCTGCTCCTGGAGGGGGCGCTGCCCGACGGTGCCGCAGCTGCGCGACCGCGGGCGCTTCGGGCTCCGCGACTTCCCCCTGCCCGTCCGGCTGTACGACGTCTCGGCCTCCGGGCCTGCCCCCGGTCGAGCGCGGGCTGCGCGCCGTGCCGGCCGACGGCGGCAACCTCCCCGTCGCCGCCGGGCCGCTGCACGGCCGCGACGACGTCCTCGCCGCGCTCGCCGAGCCGCGCCCGCTGACCACGCTCGTCGGCCCGCCCGGGCGTCGGCAAGACCGCCACGGCGCTGGCCGCCGCGCGGGCGGTCTACCGCGCGGCCGACGGGTGTGGCTGGTCCCGCTCGAGACGCTGCCCGCGGTGCGGTCCGTGGCGTCGGCGATGCTGTCCACGCTCGGCCTGCCCGGTGGTGGCGAGCGACGACGCCGTCGCCGCGCAGCTGAGCGGACGCGAGCGTGCTGCTGCTGCTCGACGGCGCCGACGACCGCCTCGCGGAGGTGGCGCGAGCTCGCCGCGGCGTGTCGCGGCGGGCGCCGGGACGTCCGCGTGCTCGTGACGGCGCGGACACCGCTGCGTCTCGAGGGGGAGCGCGTCGTCCGGATGCGACCCGCTCGCCGGTGCCGGGGCAGGACGCCGACACCGGAGGACGTGCTGGCGGCGCCGTCGGTACGGCTGCTCCTCAGCGGCGCCGCGCAGCGCTGGGACGACCCCCGGCACGCCGAGGCGCTCGCCGGGCTGGCCCGTCGCGGCGACGGACTCCCCCTGGCGCTCGAGCTCGTCGGTGCGCGGCTGGCGGCGCTGTCGCCCACGGACCTCCTCGGCCGGGTCGACGCGCAGCTCGCGCGGGCCGGGCGCACCGGAGCGCTGCGGGACGGCGCTCGACAGCACCTGGTCCTCCGCTCCCCGACCCGCCCGTCGGCTCTGGGAGCGCCTGTCGGTGTTCGCGGGCCCGGTCGACCTCGACGCCGTCGAGCAGGTGTGCGCCGACGACGAGGCGCTGCCCGGAGGACGAGGTCGTCGACGCGCTCACCGCCCTGGTCGCCGGCAGCGTCGTCCTGCTCGAGCAGCACGCGGACGGCGGCGCGGCGTACCGCCTGCTGCGCAGCGTGCGGCAGTACGGCGCCGAGCAGCTCGAGGCAGCGCCGGACAGACCGACGCTCTGCGCGACCGGCACGCGGACTGGGTGGCCGCCGCGGTCGAGCGCTGGCTGCGCCGGGCCGACGTCGAGCCGCCGCCGGGCCCGCTGCGGGAGCTGGCATCGGCGCAGGACGACGTCCTGGTCGGGCTCGGCGCACCTCGGGACCCCGCGATCCGGAGCGCGTCCTCGCCCTGCTGCTGCCGCTCCGCCGGCACCTGCGCGAGTCGCTGGACCTCGCCGACCTTCTCGCGCTCGCCGAGCGGCTGCCCGCGGCGCCGCGGCTCCGAGGCCGTCGTCGCCGCTGCTGCGCGCGTCAGCTGTCGTGGGAGCGCGCGCCCGGTCCCGAGACGCTGCGCGCTGTTCACGCGCGGCCGCGGACGCCGCCGGGCACGCGCCGCCGGCGATCCGCGTGGACGTGCTCGTCGCAGCTCGTGCTCGCGCGCGAGCAGTTCGGGCTCGACCCCGACCCGGCGCGCGAGGCGGCCCTCGAGCGCGCCGCCGCGGAGTCCGGCGATCCCGGTCTGCTGGTGCGCGCGACCGCGCTGCGGGCGCACGGCGCCGTCGCCCGCCGACGTGGCTGCTGCTCGACCGCCGCCGTCGAGCTGGCCCGCACGCAGGCGCCGGGACTGCTGCTCTGGGCGACCGGGCGACGGCTGCAGCTGTGGGGCGGTCAGCGACCGCGAGCAGGCCGAGGCCGACATCGAGGCCAGCTCCTCCTCGGCGCTCCCCCTGGTCGGCGCGAGCGAGAGCACCGCGGGCCTGCTCATGGCCGCGTTCGCCCTCCTGACGCTCGGCCGGCCCGAGCAGGCCGGCCGGCTCGCCGACCGGGCCGGCGGCCGCGTCGGCCCGGCGGCGCAACGTCGTCATCGGCGTTCCACGCCGCCGTCCCTGAGCGACGTGCGCCGCCGGTGCGCTCGGGGAGCCCGACGCGCCGCGGCTGCTCGGCGAGCTCGAGGCGTACCCGGTCGGCCGCCTCGGTCGCGGCGCAACGCCGCCATGGTCGAGTTCGCCCGCGGCTGGGTGCTCGCCGGCAGCGACCGGGACGGCGCGCGTGCGCTGGGCGCGCGAACGCCCCGTCGCGACGTCCCGATCGTGGGGATGGAGCTGCGACGCCCTCGCCGCCGCCGTGCAGGACCCGCTCTGGCAGCCGCGGCAGGGACTGCTCGGGCACCTCCGGGCCGACGCCGGCCTGAGGCCTCCACCCGGCCGGCGCTGCCGAGCGGGTGCCCGCGCTGTGGCAGGGTGCCGCCCATGAACAGCGGCGTTCGCTGGCGGCGGTCCGGCGCTGCGGTCGAGGTTCCGTTCGTCGCCCTGCGCCGCACCGCGAGCGACCCCCGGCTGGTGCGCCTGCAGCTCGCGTGGGCGGCGGTGATGGTCGCCTCCTGGACAGCGACGGTCAGCCTGTCCGTCGTCGCCTTCGCCGAGGGCGGCAGCGCCGCGGTGGCCCTCGCCGTGCTGGCCCGCACCGTTCCCGGCGTCGTCATCGGTCCGGTGGCCGGCGCGCTGGTCGACCGGTTCCCGCGGCAGCGGTGCCTGGCCGTGGCCGCGCTGCTCTGCGGACTGGCCAGCGTCGGGCCGTGTTCGCTGGCCGAGCTCGCTCGTCGCGGTCGATCGCGCTCGATCACCGTCGTCGCCGCTGGTCACGATGCTGTTCCGCACCGCGCAGTCGGCGATCCTGCCCGAGCTCGTCGACGACCCGGCCGAGCTCGACCGCCGCCAACGTGCTGTCGAGCGCGGTGGAATCCGTCGGCCTCTTCGCCGGACCCGCGCTGGCGGCGGTGCTGCTCGCCGCTGCAGGGGCCGGCGCTGGCCTTCGCGCGTCTCGGCCGCGCTGTTCCTCGCCGCCGGCCTGCTCGTGCTCCGGCTGACCGGCGCGCCCGGCGGCGGCCGAGGGCGCCGCGGCGCGAGTCCGGCGGGCCGCACCCGCGACCTGCTCCGGCTCCGTGCCGCGCGGCTGGTGCTCGCGCTGCTGCTCGCGCAGACCGCTGCTCTCCGGTGGCCTCGTCGTGCTCTACCCGGCGCTCGCCGTCGAGGCGCTCGGTCTCGAGGTCAGCGCGGTCGGCCTGCTGACGGCGGCGTTCGGCATCGGCGGCGTCCTCGGGTCGCTGGGGCTGTTCGCGCTGGCCGGGTCCCGCCGGCTCGGGCGTGCTGACGGCGGCCGCCCTGCTGCTGTGGTCGCTGCCGTTGCTGCTGCTGCCGCTCGACCCGGCGCTCGGCGCCGTCCTCGTGCTGCTCGCGGTCGTCGGCGGCGGCAACGTGCTGTTCGACGTCACGAGCGTGACGCTGCTCCAGCGTGGCGTGCCGGTCCGCCTGCTCGGCCGTGCCTTCGGTGCGGTGGAGACCGCCGTGGTCATCGGGCTCGGGCAGGGGCCGCGTGGCGCCGGCTGCTGGACGGCCTGGTCGGCCCCGCCGGGGCGATCGCGCTGCTGGCGGCTCCCCTCGCGCTGGTCGCGCGTGCTCGCCGTTCGGCCGTTGCAGGGGCTCGACCGGGAACTCGATCGCACCGGTCCGTCAGGTGGCGCTGCTGCGGGCCATCCCGGCGTTCGCGCTGCTCCCGACCCCGCAGCTGGAGCGGCTGGCCCTGCGCCTGCGACGCGTGGAGCTGGCCGCCGGCGTCGCCGCCGCCCGAGCAGGGGGAGCCCGGCACGACGTGGTTCCTCGTCGACGACGGACGGTTCCGCGTCGAGGTGGACGGCCGGCCGGTCCACGAACTGGGCCCCGGCGACAGCTTCGGCGAGATCGCGCTGCTCCGTGACGGCGTGCGCACCGCCACCGTCGTCGCCGTGGAGCCGTCGGTGCTCTGGTCCCTCGACGGCGACGTCTTCCTCGCGGCACTGCGGACCGACGGCGGCAGGGCGCTCGCCGCGGTGGACGCCGTCGCGGAGGAGAACCTGCCGGCGGGCGGCCCCTGCGCCGCGCTGAGGCCGCACTGTCAGCCGGCGTCGCCGACCGGCTCCTCGAAGTCGACGGTGACCCGCTCGACGCCCAGCGACATCGCCAGCGTGGTCAGCATGTCGCGGGTGTTGGCCTCGGCCCGGTCGAGCAGGTCGCTCTCGGCCGCCGCGGCGCCGATCCGCCGCTCGGCCAGCGCGTAGAGGTCGCTGTCGTCGGTCGGGTTCTCCATGAACGCGGCGCCGAGCCGCTCGACCAGGCCGCGGTCGCGGTCGACGACGCGGCTCTCCTCCGGGTCGATGCGCACCTCGGACATCTCGGGCGCCGGCAGCACGATCGTGGCGGACTCGCCGTCGGCGGAGAGGGTGATCGCGTCGCCGTCCAGGTTCTCGAAGTCGACGTAGGCGTCGGCCGTGCCGACGGCCATGAAGTGCACCCGCTCGCCGCTGATGATCGACGGCACCCACGGGGTGTCGATCTCGACGTCGACCATGACCTGCAGGTCGGCGGTCGCGGCGTGGTACTCGTGCAGGTCGTCGAGGGCGAGCAGCAGCGGCGGCGTGCTCCGGTCCACGACCTCGCGCTCCAGGGGCGATCCCCAGCCGGAGATCCAGTCGCCGACGGCGTTCACGAGGGGCACGGCCACGGCGACGCCGACACCGGCGGCGATCAGCTTCTTCGGCACGCGGCGCCGACTGCGCGGACGGGCGGCCGGAGCGGCGTCGACGGGGCGGTCCTGGAGCAGAGTGGGCATGCGGAAACCTCGCGAAATGTGGGAGCGGGGATTTGCGACGCGGTGCGATGTGTTCAGCGCGCCGGCCGCCCCGTTTATTCCCTCGCGCGCGATCCGATCGCGTGACATTCGTCGGTCGCTCGCGTGGCCCGTGGTCGGAGGACTCGCTGCTCTCGATCGGATCGAAGGGCTCGGTGCTGTCGATCGGCAGCGTCGGCTCCGTCGCCTCGGTGGCGAGCATCGGCTCGGCGCTGTCCGTCGCCTCCGTCGGGGCGTGGCTCTCGATCGGCTCGATCCTGTCCGCGCAGTCGTGGTGGTCGGTGATGTCGTACCGGTCGCGGCGGTCGGTCATGCAGGCGCCGGAGTCCTGAGCACCGGATCGCTGCCGCCCACCCCGCGTGCGAGAGTGCCCAGGTGAACGGCGCACAGGCACTGATCCGGACGCTGGTCGACGCGGGTGTGGACGTCTGCTTCGCCAACCCGGGGACGTCGGAGATGCACTTCGTGGCCGCGCTCGACGACGTCCCGGAGATGCGCGCCGTCCTCACGCCTGTTCGAGGGCGTGGCCACCGGTGCGGCGGACGGCTACGCGCGGATGGCCGGCCGTCCGGCGGCGACCCTCCTGCACCTCGGTCCGGGCCTGGCGAACGGGCTGGCCAACCTGCACAACGCGCGCCGCGGCGGTGCGCCGCTGGTCAACGTCGTCGGCGACCATTCCCGCTCGCACAAGCGGCTCGACGCCCCGCTGGAGTCCGACATCGACGCCCTCGCCGGCACGGTGTCGGGCTGGGTGCGCCGCTCGCTGACGCCGGCCGACGTCGCGGCCGATGCCGCCGACGCGGTGGCCGCGGCCGCGTCCACCCGCTCGATCTCGACGCTGATCCTGCCCGCGGACGTGTCCTGGGAGGACGGCGCGGAGGTCGCGTCCCCCCGGCCGGTGCGTCGCCCGCCGCGCGTGAGCATGGGCGACGTCGAGGAGATCGCCGCCGTCCTGACCGCCGGTGAGCCGGCCGTCCTGTTCCTCGGCGGCGACGCCGTGGGCGAGGACGGGCTGCTCATGGCGGCGAAGGTCGCCGCGGCCACCGGCGTGCGGCTGATGACCGAGACGTTCCCGGCGCGGACGACGCGGGGGGCGGGGCTGCCCGACGTCGCGCGGCTGCCCTACCCGCCGGAGCTGGCGATCGCCTCGCTGGCCGGGACGAAGCACCTCGTGCTGGCCGGGGCGCAGTCGCCGGTGCACTTCTTCGGCTACCCGGACGTCCCCGGCACGCCGGTTCCCGAGGACTGCACCGTGCACGTGCTCTCCGCTCCGGGGGAGAGCGGCGTGTTCGCGCTGCGGGCGCTGGCCGCCGTCGCCGCGCCGGACGCCGAGCCGGAGGTGCTGGAGACCGAGCGCCCCGAGCTGCCCACCGGCGCGCTGACCCCGCGGGCGATGAACGCGGTCATCGGTGCGCTGCTGCCCGAGGGCGCGATCGTCGTCGACGAGGCGCTCACCTCGGGCGTCGGGCTGCACGAGATGACCTCGGGCGCGCCGCGGCACGACTGGCTCGCCCTGACCGGAGGGGCGATCGGCGACGGCCTCCCCATGGCGCTCGGCGCGGCGATCGCCTGCCCCGACCGGCCGGTGATCGGCATCCAGGCCGACGGCAGCGCCATGTACACGATCTCGGCGCTGTGGAGCTACGCCCGGGAGCGGGCCGACATCACGACGATCGTCTGCAACAACGGCTCGTACGCGATCCTCGAGCACGAGCTGTCGCGGGTCGGCGCGGCCGGGGACGGCGACCGCGCCAAGCAGCTGCTCGACCTCGGCGGGCCGTCGCTGGACTTCGTCGCCCTCGCGACCGGCATGGGCGTGCCGGCCACCCGGGCGACGACCGCCGAGGAGCTCGCCGACCAGCTGCGCCAGGCGCTCGCGGAGCCGGGACCGCACCTGATCGACGCCGTCCTGCGCCAGGATTGAGCCATGGACGCCGCCGCTCTGCGCGAACTGCAGACCCCGCTGAAGCAGAAGTACCGCGACGACCCCGACTCCGCGCGGGCGCACCTCGAGGCCGAGGCGGACTTCTCCGACGACGGCATCACCTGCACGGTGCAGACCTGGGCCGGTCCCGCCCGCGCGGGCTTCCACCCCTACACCGGCGGCGACGGCAGCGATGCCTGCTCCGGCGACATGCTCCTGCAGGCGCTGCTCGCCTGCGCCGGGGTGACGATGCGCAGCGTCGCGACGGCGATGCGGATCGACATCCGGGGCGCCTCGCTGCGGGCCAGCACCGAGATGGACGCCCGCGGCACGCTCGGCGTCTCCCGCGAGGCGAAGGTCGGGCTCGGGGACATCGACGTCGTCGCCGAGCTCGACACCGATGCCGACGACGCGACCCTCGCCAAGCTGGCCCAGCTGACCGAGCGCTACTGCGTGGTCGCGCAGACCCTGGCCACGCCCGTGCACCTCACGATCCGGCAGGCGGCCGGCGCAGCCCGGTAGCCACGGGAGCGCCGGCCGCGGCGGTCAGTGCTTCTTGGTGCCGTGGGTCAGGTTCTCCATCTGCGACGTGTGGTCGTTCTTGGCCTTCTTCTCGATCCGCTTCTCTTTGATCGACTTCCCGCTGGCCTTCTTGGTCATCGATTGTCGCGGGGACTTGTCACCCATGTCTGCGCTCCCTCGTCGGGAGCCCGGACGGCTCCGTGACCGAACGCTACGCCCCGTTCCGTCCGTTTCCGGCATGTCGTCCGCTCGGCTGAGCGGCCTAGCCGGAGATCGGCGGAACGGCCGATGTGCACGGCCGTTCCGCCGCGCGACCGTGACCTCCGCGCATCGATCGAGGAGGTCTTCATGGCTCAGGTTGCCGCCGATCCCGCCGCATCGACCCGCCCGACCCGGCAGCTGCCGGCGTCGTTGGCGGCCCGCCGGTGGTTTCTGGTCCTTGCGCCGGCATGCGCCGGCGCGCTGGCGATCGTCGGCGCGGCCGCCGACCCCGCCGTCGATCAGGACGGGCGGGCGCTCTTCGAGGCCTACGCAGCGAACCCGGAGACGGTCCAGGTGAAGGCGATGGCCTACCACCTCGCGTACGCGTTCTGGGCCGTGACGGCGCTGGTGCTCGCCGGCCTGGTGCGGCGCCGCGGTGGCTGGCCGGCCAACGTCGCCGGCGTGCTGGCGTTCCTCGGAATCACGACGATCCCTGGCTTCCTGCTGGCCGACTTCTACGACTCGGCGATCGGCCGGAACTTCGGTGCCGACGGCGCGCTGGCCATCGAGGAGTCGATGGGCGGGATGTGGGCCTTGACGGTGATGGTCTCGACCGGCGTGGCCGGGCTGATCCTCTGCCTGCCGGTGGCCACCGCGGCGGCCTGGCGGGCCGGGCTCATCCCGTGGTGGGCGCCGGTCGCGGCGATCCTCGGCATCGTCGGCGGCTTCTTCGTCCTCGGTGCCAATGTGCCGGGCGCCGTGGTGATGGCTGCGGGCTTCGTGGTCGTGTCGGTGGCCCTGGCTCGCATCGATCGCGGAGCCTGGGCGCCGGCCCGGTCGGCATGACATGACGCCGCAGCGCTCCCGGGGCGCGGCGCGACCGCGCTACGGTCCCGCGACCATGTTGCGCACGCTCCGCGACCGTCCCCGGCTGCTCGACGCCGTCCTCGCCGGCGTGCTGGTGACGGATTCCAGCCGGAAGACCGAGCGGATGGCGACGCCCACGGAGAGGCCCTGGATGACCAGCGCCTCGGTCTGCGTGCCGACGGCGTCGGCCATGTAGACGATGCCGGGGATGAAGAAGGCCAGCCGGACTTCGGAGGCCAACTCGGCCTCGAATCCCCGCACGAGGAACGCTGCGCCGGCGGAGCCGAGCAGGCCCAGCATCAGCCACGGAAGGCGGTGCCAGAGCCGCGCCCGGATCGGCTCGTCCATCGCGTGCCGTGCGGACTCGGCCGACCTGAGAAAGCCACCGAGGCGAGCGAGGTCCTCGTCGTGCTCGGCCACCGCGACGGTGAGCAGCCGGGCGGGCGGCACGAGGCCGAGGAAGCTGCCGCGGGCGTCGACCACGGCGAGGCTGGACTCGCCGTGGCGCGCTGCCTTCCACGCCGCCGCCTCCTGGTCCAGGTCGGCGGCGACTACCGCGGGATCGGCGTCCATGAGGCTCCCGGCGAGGGCGCCGGGGCCTGCGGCCACGGCGTCCTCGAGCGCGATGAGCCCGAGGAGTCGGTGCCCCGCGGCGTGCTCGGCCGAGCAGAACCGCGACGTCGGCGGCTGATGCGTACCGGCGGCCGGCCAACATCGCCCGGAGCTCCGCGGCCGTGGTGGCCGGCCCGCACAGTGGCACGTCGGTCACCAGGTAGCCGCCGCACAGAGCCGGGCAGCAACGGCGTCGGCTGGTCGGGCAGCGGAGCGAGGGCGGTGGTCACCTCGGCATCGTGGCAGCCGCCCATCGACAGCGACGTTCCGGGCAGGCAACCATGTGCCGTTCGCCGTCGAAGGGCTGGTCGTGCTCGGGACTGATCGATGGGCAACTGCCCTGGTGGGTGGCGGGTCCCGGGGTGGGGCTGTGCGTCGCGGCCCTGTACGGACTCATCAATGCGCGGCTCGGCGTGTCCGGCGCCTGGCTGGCCACGATCGCGCCCGCCGAGGGCTGGCGCCCCGAGCCGTGGCGGCGCTGGTTCCTGCTCGCCCTCGTGGGCGGGGCGTTGGTCGCGGCGGTGCTGGGCCCGCCGGTGAGCCTGCACGGGTACGGCCGGCTGTCGGAGGTGCTGCCGCCGGTCGCGCTCGTGCCGGTGCTGCTCCTCGTCGGCGTCGCGCTCGGCTACGGCGCGCGGTGGGCCGGCGGCTGCACGTCGGGGCACGGGATGTCGGGCTGCGCGGCCGGCTCACCGGACAGCATCGCGACGACGGTGACGTTCTTCTCCGTCGCCGTCCTCGTGACCCTCGCGCTCAACATGCTGACCGGCGGCGCGCTGTGACCCGCGGCGTGCGCTGGTCCGCGCTCGGCGTGGGCGCCGCGTTCGGCTTCCTGCTGACCGCCAGCGGCCTCGGCGACTACGACACCATCCACGACGGCCTGCTGCTGAAGAACCCCTACATCTTCCTGATGATGGCCAGCGCGATGGCCGTCGCCTTCGCCGGCCTCGCGCTGCTGCGGTGGCTGGGGCGCACCCGGTTCGCCGGGCCGCTGTCGCTGCCGCACCAGCGGATCGAGCGCCGCCACGTCTACGGGGGAGCGATCTTCGGGCTCGGCTTCGGCATCGGCGCCACCTGCCCGGGGATGACGGTGGCCATGACCGCGACCGGCGGGCTGTACGGGCTCGTCGTCCTCGTCGGTCTGCTCGGCGGGCTCTGGCTGCGGGGCAGCGTCGAGCGGCGTCAGCAGCGGACGCCGAGCACCGAGCCGGAGACGTCCGCGGCGACCCGCGCGGAGGTCCCGGCCCGGTAGGGCCTCAGCGACGGCGGCGGTTGCCGAACAGCTCGCGAACCCGCACTCGGTCGGTCAGCGTCCCGGGTCGCTGTGGCGGCCGCGGCTCGCCGCGCTCCCCCCGTCGTCCGGGGTACGGGTCCCGTCCGCCGTTGTCCCCGGCGGGATCGGGTCCTCCTCCATCATGCCGACCTCCCGCAGGACCTCGGGGTTCCGGACGCGGACGGTCGCGTACCAGGCCATGCCCAGGGCGACGAGGCCGAGGAAGATCCACGGCATCAGGTTGAACGGGTAGTCGGGCACCGGGTACACGTTCTTCCAGAAGACGTAGAGCAGAACGGCCACGACGACGACGGCGAGCACGGTGGAGAGGGGATTGGCCTCGTTGCGCCTGCGCAGGAAGAACGGCAGGGCGATCGCCATGAGCAGGTAACCCAGCATGTAGCCGAAGGTGCCCACCGTGCCGGTGTAGCCGATCACGTTCAGCAGTTCGACCCCGCTGGCCACCATGACGATCGGCACGATGATCATGACCGGGGCGACGACCGCGATCGCGACGTACGGCGTCCGGTACGAGCGGTGTGCCCGGCCGAGGGCCTTGGGCAGGATGTCCTCCTCGCCCATGGTGTACAGGATCCGGGACGAGGCGTTGATGCAGGCAATCGTGACCGCGAAGAATGAGGCCATGACCCCCAGGTCGACGATCCAGGCGATGCTGCTCAGCCCGTTGCGCTCGGCCAGGTCGCTGATCGGTGCGCCGCTCTCCGTGAGCGCCTCCGGGGTGCCGAAGCCGACGACCATCGTGTAGGCCGCCACGACGTAGAGGACGCCGACCAGTACGGCGCTGCCGAGGACGGCCCGGGGGATGGCGCGGTGCGGGTCCCGGGCCTCGGCGCCTAGGCTCGCGGCGCTCTCGAAGCCGACGAAGCCGAGCACGCCCAGCACGATGCCGAACGTGACGCCGTCGAAGGACAAGCCCTCCAGGGTGAACTGCGAGACCT
The DNA here is from genome assembly GCA_963784165.1 of uncultured Actinomycetota bacterium. Lineage (GTDB taxonomy): Bacteria > Actinomycetota > Actinomycetes > Mycobacteriales > Geodermatophilaceae > Blastococcus_B. Next base: position 227,106 of record CAWAQI010000019.1, on the reverse strand, counting down.
CGCCGGTGAAGCCGTTCTTGACCAGGACGGTGATCAGGACGATTCCCACGGCCGTCACCGAGATGATCTCTAGCACCAGCCCCACCCGGGTGGAGATCTTGATGCCGATGATGGCGAAGGCCGCCGCGGCGATCCCGGCGATCGCCAGCATCAGGCAGACGGCGAACGTGCCGGTCACGGTCAGCCCGATGGTGCCGAGGAAGCTCCAGAAGTAGATGCTGGTGCCGACGACGCCGATCATCGAGATGCACGTGTAGCCGATGACCAGGCCCCACCCCGCGGCGAACGCGCCGCTGGGTCCCAGCCCGCGGGCGACGTAGCTGTACAGCGACCCCGAGGAGGCGAACCGCCGGCCGAACTTGGTGGCGACCAGTCCGACCAGGAGGACCACGACGGTCGCGGCCACGTAGGAGATCCACGTGCCGTGCCCGGCGTAGATCGCGATCAGGGCCGGGGTTGTGGCCGCGGCCGCGCTGGGTGCGATGGCGGCCACCGACTGGGCCATGACGTCGAGCTGGCTCATCGATCCGTGGGCCAGCCCGGTGTCGGACTGGACGGCGCGCGGTTCGACCGCCTCCGTGCTCACGGGGCCACCTGCCCGTTCCCGTGCCCATCGCCGTGCTCGGCATGGTGCCCGTTGCCCGTGTGGCAGGCGGCCGGGGAGCGCGGCATGTCCAGTGCCGGATTGCCGTCGAAGAAGCCGACCGGCTTGAGCATGAACCCGACGTAACTGGCCGGCATGACCGGCCAGTCCTCCGGGCGGACGACGTGGTGGGCGCCGAAGGAGTACCACACCACGACGTCGGTGTCCTCGAGCGAACGGTCAGCCTTCTGGTACTCGACCAGGCCACCGGGGGAGCCGTGCTGGTTCGGGTAGTCGCCCGCGGCGTATCGCTCCCCGTCGGCGTACGCCGTCACCCACAGGTGCTTGTAGGCGAACTGCGCCCGGGCGAACGCCTGCGAGCCCTCCTGCTGGAGCGGCAGGACGTTGTCCCCGGGCATGAGCTTGTAGCCGACGGGCTGGCCGAGCTCGTTGCGCTGTGACGGGTTGACGACGTACCAGCTGCGGGCGACGAACGGGTCGATCAGCCGCTGCGCCTCGCTCTCCCGGGCCAGCAGCGTCTTGTTCGTCACCCACGCGTTCGCGTACGGGTTGTCGGGGCCGGGCGGCAGGGCGGCGGCGTCGACCTCGTAGACGGAGTTCCGCTCGCCGTCGACCTGCATGTCCAGACGGACGTTGAAGAAGTGCTGGTGATGAGGCCCGTACAGCCCGGGCGCGACGAGGTTGCCGAAACGCGGCTCCTCACCGACCGGGATGGCGCCGGTGGAGAGGACGCCGGTGAGCTTGACCTCGTACTGGATCGAGCCGTCGGTGTAGAGGTACCAGAAGAAGCCGTACTCGTAGTTGCCGATGGTGGCGAAGCAGGAGACGACCAGCCGGCGGGAGCGGCGAACCTCGACCTTCTCCGTCCGGAAGTCGGTGTGCTTCCAGCCGACGCCGTAGTCCTCCTCGTGCATGCAGATGGCGTTGGGGATGGTCACCGGCTGGCCGTCCTGGTCGTTGGCCACGGCGTCGAAGTAGTGGATCTCACCGAGGCAGTCACAGCCGAGTTCGAGCGGGTTGAGCATCAGCCCGACGCCGTACTCGCCCTCGTCGAAGACGTTCTTGATCCGGTGGGTCGGCGCCGGGTCGGCGTAGGGGATGTACATCTCCGAGAGCGAGGCGCGGTAGATGACCGGGCGAAGGCGGCCGCGGTCCTCGTACCCGATCTGGTGGAGCACGAGGCCCTCGCGGGGGCTGTAGCCCACCCGCAGTCGCCACCTCTGCCAGCTGACCGCGTGGCCATCCACCGTGAAGCTCGGGCCGTCGGGCTGCGTGATCTCGATCGGCCGGAGGTCCTCGCGCAGGTGGGTGTGCGCCGGCCGGTTGTCGTCGTCGAACATGAGCTCCGGCACGTAATTGCCGGCCTTCTCCGGCAGCGGCACGACACCGTGGTCGCGGACGTCGATGACCTCCATGAGGTCGAGGTCGAACAGCACGATCAGTCCCTCGACCGGGCGGGCGTAGCCGTTGTCGTCCTCGCGGGAGCGGACGAACGTCAGTGGGCGGACCAGGCGACGGCCCTGGGGATCGTCGATGTCGTAGCCGGCTGCCCACGGGTCGATCATGGTGAGGGAGAAGTCGGTGACCCCGCGCTTGCGCATCGCCTCCTGCCAGCGCGGATCTGCGCGGGTGATCTCCTCGCTGCTGAAGAACTCCTCCAGCATCACGCTCGGCTGGACGTCCTCGACGACCTGCCAGGAGCTCACCACCCCGCTGGACAGCGACACGACGGCCTCGACGGTCTGCTGGTTCCCCCGGTCGTAGAGGACCACGAAGGCGGCTCGCTCGGGTGCTTCCGCGCCCTCTCGATCGTGGCGGAGCACGTCCTGCTTGGGCGGCTCGTGCAGGCAGACGGTGACGAAGCGCATGGTCGGACCCAGGTCGCGCTGCTCGCGCAGGATCTCCGACGTGCGCCGGATCTCGTCGGCGCTCAGGGGCTCGAGCGGGTTGCGGGTGATGGTGCCGACGTCAGGAAGTTGGACGGCCACGGGAGCTCCTCGATGAGGGCTGGACTGGGGCGCAACAGCACCGCCAGATGCGGCGGACCGTATCGGGCGTCAGGAGCCCGAACAAGGACTTGCTGTGATGTGGCTCACACGAGCCGAGGGCGTTGCCTCAGCGACGGCGGCGGTTGCCGAAGAGCCCGCGCGTGAGCTCCCGGCCCAGCGCCGAGGCGGCCGAGCGGGCGAAGGAGCGGAACGCCGACGAGCCCAGGACCTTGCCGACGACGTCGTCCTCGGGTGGCGCCTCGCGACGGGTCCGCCGCCGGGGTTCGGGCGCGGCCTCGGGGATCTCCGGCCAGGGGTTGGGCAGCTCCGGCTCCGGGGTCGGCGGCTCCGGCGCGCGCACCGGCGGGGGAGCCAGCCGGGCGGCGAGCCGCTCGTAGGCGGACTCGCGGTCGACGGCGGCGCCGTACTTCGCGTGCAGCGGGGACGCGGCGACGGCGGCGTCGCAGCGCGGCCGGCTCCACCGGCGACATCGAGGAGCGCGGCGCCCGGAGCATCGTCCAGGCCACCGGGGTCGGGGAGCCGCGTTCGGAGAGCACGGTGACGGCGGCCTCGCCGGTGCCCAGCGACGTCAGCAGTTCCTCGAGGTCGTAGTCGTCGGTCTCGGGGAACGTGGAGACAGTCTTGCGGAGAGCCTTGGCGTCGTCGGGGGTGAACGTGCGCAGGGCGTGCTGCACCCGGTTGCCCAGCTGGCCGAGCACCGCGCTCGGGACGTCGGTGGGGTTCTGCGTCACGAAGACGATGCCGACGCCCTTGGAGCGGATCAGCCGCACCGTCTGGGTGACCGACTCGAGGAACGCCTTGCTCGCGTCGGCGAAGAGCAGGTGCGCCTCGTCGAAGAAGAAGACGAGCTTGGGCTTGTCCAGGTCGCCGACCTCGGGCAGCTCCTCGAACAGCTCGGCGAGCAGCCACATCAGGAAGGTCGAGAACAGCGCCGGCCGGTCCTGGACGGCGGCCAGCTCGACGGCGCTGATGACGCCGCGGCCGTCCGGCGTGGTGCGGATCAGGTCGGGCGGCTCCCACTCGGGCTCGCCGAAGAAGACGTCGCCGCCGAGCTGCTCCAGGCCGATGAGGTCGCGCAGGATGACGCCGGCCGTGGCCGACGAGAGCCCGCCGAGGTTCTTCAGCTCCGGCTTGCCCTCGTCGCTGATCAGCCAGCTGACCACCGAGCGGAGGTCCTTGAGGTCGAGCAGCGGGAGCCCGGCGGTGTCGGCGTAGTGGAAGACCAGGCCGAGCGAGCTCTCCTGCGTCGGGTTGAGGTCCAGCACCTTCGACAGGAGCACCGGCCCGAACCCGGTCATCGTCGCGCGCACCGGGATGCCCGGACCGATGCCGCCCAGGGACAGGTACTCGACCGGGAAGCCGGTCGGCGCCCAGTCGTCGCCGGTCTGCGTCGCGCGCTGGGTGACCCGCTCGTTCGCCGTCCCCGGGGTGGCCAGTCCGCTGAGGTCGCCCTTGACGTCGGCGAGCACCACGGGCACGCCGGCCGCGGAGAGCTGTTCGGCGATCAGCTGCAGCGTGCGGGTCTTGCCGGTGCCGGTCGCGCCGGCGATGAGGCCGTGCCGGTTGAGCATGGCCAGCGGCAGGCGGACGGCGGCCGTGGGGTGCGGCGCACCGCCGTGCACCACCGAGCCCAGTTCGAGGGCGGCGCCCTCGACCGCGTAGCCGGCCGCGATGCGCGTGGCGGTCTCGTCCCCGGTCGGTTGCGTCTCGGGCTGCGTCACAGCCGGACCGTATCGGCGCGCGGCGCAACGCGCCCCGGGATGATCGGGGAGTGCTCCGGGGCGTGCTGGTGACGGCGGGCGTCGTCGTCGCGGTGCTGGCCGTGATCGTCGGGCTGCTGTGGGGGTTCCAGCGGTCGCTGATCTACCTGCCGCAGGGTGCGCCGGCGGGAACTCCGGCCGGCGCGGAGGACGTCGTCCTGCACACCGACGACGGTCTGGAGCTGGCCGCCTGGTGGTTCGACGCCGGCTCTCGTGCGCCGGCCGTGCTCGTGGCCAACGGCAACGGCGGGCACCGCGGTCTGCGCGAACCGTTGGCGCGCGCACTGGTCGAGGCCGGACTGTCGGTGCTGCTCTTCGACTACCGGGGCTACGCCGGCAACCCCGGGAGCCCGACGGAGGAGGGGCTGGCCGCCGACGTGCGGGCGGCCCGCGCGTTCCTCGTCGAGGAGGCCGGGGTGCCGGGGGAGCGCCTCGTCTACTTCGGGGAGAGCCTGGGCGCCGCCGTCGTCACCGAGCTGGCCACCGAGCACCCGCCGGCCGGGCTGGTCCTGCGGTCCCCGTTCCAGGACCTCGCCGCGGTCGCGGGCGAGCACTATCCGTTCGTGCCGGCGCGGCTGCTGCTGCGCGACCGGTTCCCCGTGGCCGAGCAGGTGGCGCGGATCGACGTCCCGACGATCGTCCTGTACGGGAGTGCCGACTCGATCGTGCCGCCCGAGCAGAGCCGCGCGGTCGCCGACGCAGCGGCGGGGCTGGAGCGGGTCGTCGAGGTGGCCGGCGCCGACCACAACGATCTCGTGCTGCTGAACGGGCCCGAGGTGGTCGACGCGGTGGTGGACCTCGCCCGTGCAGGCTATGAATTGACTATGTCGATCGAGTAAGTAGTATTTGCCCATGATCGCTGTCCTGCTGGTCTGGATCCTGCTGGCGCCGGTCGGCGCCTGGATCATCGGCGCGGGCATCCGCCTGTCCGAGCAGCGCCGGCCCGTCGTGGCCGACGACGCCGCCGGCGAGGCCCCGTGTCAGCAGGCGCAGGTCGAGGAACTCGCCGCCGCCGGCTGAGCCGGGCGCAACGGTCAGTCCTCCTCCGCCTCCGGGTAGCGCGCGCCGGCCGCCAGGCGCGAACCCGCCTCGACCGTCGCCTCCCGCCCGACCAGCGTGACGTCGCCGTCCCCACCGACCTCGGCGCCCTCGCCGACCTCCACCCGGTCGTCGAGGACGGCGCGGGTGACGGTGGCCCCGGCGCGCACGCGGACGCCGGGCAGCAGCACCGAGTCGACGACGGTCGCGCCCTTCTCCACCACCACTCCCGGCGAGAGCACCGAGCCGCGGACGGTGCCGGCCACGCGGGTGCCGCCGGAGACCAGGCTCTCGTCGACCTCCGCGCCGGCGAGGATGCGCGCCGCGCTGTGCCGCCCGCCGCGGGTGTGCACCGGCCAGGCCGGGTCGTCGAGGTCGATCGGCGGCTCGGGGGAGAGGAAGTCGCGGTGCGCCTGCCAGTACGCGGGCACCGTGCCGACGTCGCGCCAGTAGCCCTCCAGCGGGTAGGCGCGGGCGAGGCCGTCCTTCGTCTGGTCGGGGAGCAGCTGGTTGCCGAGGTCCTCGAGCCCGTCCTCGCCCGCGGCGTCGGCGAGCGCCTCGAGCCGGTCGAGCGTCGGGGTGGGGGAGAAGACGAAGACCTCGTTGGTCGCCGTCGTCGTCGCCGGGTCGTCCGGCTTGTAGGCGTAGTCGGTGACCGTGCCGTCGTCGCCGACCTGGACGATGCCGTAGCGGGAGGCGTCGTCCTCGGCGACCTCGGTGGTCACCATCGTGACCTCGGCGCCGGACCCGAGGTGGGTGTCGACGACCTCGCGGTAGTCCAGCTTGTAGACGGCGTCGGAACTGACGACGACGAGCGCGTCGGGCTGGAACTGGCGGACCAGTTCCGCGTTGCGCCACAGCGAGTCCGCCGTGCCGGTGTGCCAGCCGCCGCGGTCGGTGCCCTGGAACGGCGGCAGCATCATCAGCCCGCCGAACGTGCGGTCGAGGTCCCACGGCCGGCCGTTGGCCAGGTGGTCGGACAGCGACGTCGGATGGAACTGCACCGACACCCAGACGTCGGCGATCGCGGAGTGCTCGCAGTTGCTCAGCGGGAAGTCGATCAGCCGGTAGACCCCGGCGAACGGGACGGCGGGCTTGGCGCGCTGGTCGGTGAGCAGCTCGAGGCGCCCTCCGGCTCCACCGGCGAGGACGAGGACGAGGATCCGGGGAAGCGCCACGGGATCCGCCTACCCGTGTCGGCGGTCGCCACGCCTCGGTGTCGAAAGCGCGCGCCGTCAGTCGTGGGCGCGCTCGCAGTCGCCCTGCGACACCAAGGGGCTGGGGAGGCGGCCCCCGCAGGTCATCCCGTAGCTCTCGTAGAACGAGCCGACATCGCCCTCGAGCCACATGTCGTCGCAGGCGGACCACTCCTCGGCGAAGCAGGCCTCGGCCAGCGCGTCCAGCGCCGGGTCGTTGCCGAGCCCGGTCGGCGGGTCCGGATCCCCGAGGAACTGGAGGATGCACGCGCCGCGGGTCTCCGGCGCGCGGCCGCCGCAGGTGGAGCCGTACGTGGCGAACTCGGCGGGGAAGTCCGGCGAGAAGAGCCGGTCGCAGGAGTAGAGGATCCCGTCGTAGCAGCGCTGCGCCGAACTGTCCGCGGTCTCGTCGCCGATCGGCTCGGGCACGGGCGCGGGAGCGGGCGCGACGGCATCGCCGGCCGCCTGCTGGCCGGTCGTGGCCACGCCGTCGGACGCCGGCGTGGACACGCTCGTCGTCCCGTCGCCACCGGTGCGCGTCGTGGCGCTCGGATCGTCGGGGGTGCCCAGGGTCTGCCAGAGGACGATCGACACCCCGGCGATCGCGATGACGGCGGCAGCGACCACGGCCGCGAGAACGCCCGGGCGGCGCCGTCGCGGAGCGGGAGGCTCGTACCGCGGAGCGGCCCAGCCAGGCGGCGGTGGCGGCGGGAAGGTGCCGAGGACCGTCGGACCGGTCCCGACCGCCGGAGTTCCGCTGTCGCGGACCGCCTGCCATGCCTGGTCGATCAGTTCGCCGGCGGTGGCGGGCCGCCCGCGCGGGTCCTTGGCGAGACCGCGGTCCAGCACGGCGTCCAGGGCGCGCGGGATCCCGCGCCGCACCGACGAGGGTGGCGCGGGCGTGCCCTCGAGGTGGGCGTAGATCACCGCGGGCAGGCTGTCGCCGGTGAACGGCCTGCGGCCGGTGACGCACTCGTAGAGCACGCAGGCCAGGGCGTAGACGTCGACGACGGGGGTGGCCGGCTGCTGCGCGAAGCGCTCGGGTGCCATGTAGTCGAACGTGCCGACGGCGGAGCCGACCTGGGTGAGCGTCGGGCCGGCCATGGTCGACGTCGACCGGGCGATGCCGAAGTCGACGAGGTACGCGAACGGGCTCGCCGGGCGGCCGGTGAGCAGGATGTTCGACGGCTTGACGTCCCGGTGCACGAGGTCGGCCGCATGAGCGGCGTCGAGCGCGGCGGCGATCTGCTCGAGGATCGCCAGGGCCTCTGTCGGCGCGAGGGCACCCTCGCGGTGCAGTCGGGCTTCGAGGCTCTCGCCCTCGACCAGGCGCATGTCGAGGAACAGTTGCCCGTCGATCTCGCCGTACCGATGGATCGGGATGACGTGCGGCTCGGTCAGGCTGGCAGTCACGAACGCCTCTCGCCGGAAGCGCTCCTTGAACTCGTGGTCGGCTGCGAGCTGGCCCGAGAGCAACTTGAGGGCGACCGTGCGGCTGTGCTCGGTGTCCCACGCACGGTGGACCTCGCCCATGCCACCGCGCCCCAGCAGGTCCTGCAGCACGTAGGGGCCGAACGACTGCGGCACGGCACCTCCGGCGGCTCGCCTGTCCCGGCGCGGCCGGCAGGAGTGGCGGGGAGTGTATGGCGAAGGGGTCGCCGTCAGGACATCGTCCCGACCGTCGTCTCCTGGTAGTTACCCGAGTCAGCGCAGACCACTTGTACTCTACCTAGGGGCTAGGTAGAGTACGACCGTGGCCGAGCCGAAGATGACGATCCCGACGCAGCGGGTGCTCGAGGCGCTGCTGGCCGACCCCCAGCGCGAGCTGTACGGGCTCGGAGATCGGCGATGCGGCCGGGCTGCGCTCAGGCACCGTGCACCCGATCCTCGCCCGGCTGGAGGGCTACGGCTGGCTCGCCTCGCGGTGGGAGGACATCGACGCCAGCGCCGAAGGCCGGCCGGCCCGGCGCTACTACACGCTCACGGCCGAGGGCGCCCAGGCCGCCCGTGCCGCGCTCGCCCGCGCCTACCGTCCGGCGGCCGCCCGCTTCCGCCCGCAGCTTGGGGAGGCATGAGCACCGGGCGCGCGCCGCTGCGGCTGGCCTGCGCGGGCATCGACGCCGTGACCCCACGCCCGCCGTGGCGGTGTCGGGTTCTGCGGTCGCACGTCTGGCTGCTGCACAGCACCGACGACGGCGGCCGGTACGAGGCCTGCGGCCGGTGCGGCATCGACCGTGGGCCGGTCGGGTTCGTTCCGATGACCACTCCTCCATGGCCGGGATACCGGTGACATGGCCGGCGCATCGCCGCTTCCGCTGGCGCGGGCGGGCGTAGGCATGGCCGTTCGGTGGCTGCCGGAGCTCGACGATCGGCTGCGCTACCGGGCGGAGTTCCTTGCCGAACTGCACGACCTCTCGCCGGCCGGTCAGCTCCGCTACACGGCCGGCGTGATCTCCCAGACCTTCGCCCTGCGCGCCGCGCTGGGCTCCACCCCGTCGCGCGTCGAGGAGGACGCCATGACGCTCACCCGGACGCCCTTCTACTGGCGCTGCCGCGTCCTGCACGTGCACCACTGGGTTCTCCGCAGCACGGAGGACGGAAGCCGGTACAACGCCTGCTCCCGCTGCGGCCGGGACCGGGGCGACTCCTCGCCCGGCGGCGGCCCGAACCTGGGCTTCATGTCCGGCGTGTAGCGGCTCCTTCGGCACTGCCACATCGGATGAGGGGGACGGGTGACCTTCACACGACGCCCCCATGCCGTGGCGCGAGGCGGCATCGGCCTTGCCGTCCGGGCGCTACCGGGCCTCGACGACCGGCTCCGGTACCGCGCCGAGTTCCTCGCCGAACTGCACGACCTGACGCCGGCAGGTCAGCTCCGCTACACGGCCGGCGTGCTCTCCCAGACCTTCGCCCTGCGCGCCGCGCTGGGCTCCACCCCGTCGAGCGTCGAGGAGGACGCCATGACGCTGACCCGGACGCCCTTCTACTGGCGCTGCCGCGTCCTGCGGACACACCACTGGGTGGGGCGCAGCACCGAGGACGGCAGCCGCTACGAGGCCTGCTCGCGATGTGGGAAGGAGCGCGAGGACTTGTCCGCCGGCGGACCGAACACTGCCTTCCCGATCGGAGGCTGGTAGCGAGTCAGCGAGGACGCTTCGCCTCGGCCGCCAGCCGCGCCATCTGGGAGACGGTCATCTGCTCCTTGGCCTTGCGCTCGGCGCGCTTCTCCTTGATCGACTTCGCCGACTTCACGGAGTGGTGAGCGTCGTGCGGGGACTTGTCGCCCATGGCGAACTCCCTCGGGGAGCGGACCGGCTCGATGGCCGGAGAGGCTACGCCGAACCGGCGTCCCGTTCGACGGGTTTCCGTCCCGGTACCGGGACCCCGCGCCTGGCGGTTGCGGTCACCACGGCGCTGCGAAGAACCACGCCGTGTCGAGCTCCGCGATGGTGTGGCCCTCCCACTGGATGTAGATCTCCATGAGCTGCCGGTCCGCCTCGACGAAGCCCCAGGCCTCCCACACCGGATTGGCGTCCGCCGGGCTCTGCCGGTACCAGCCGTCCCGGTCCGTCGACCGGAAGCCCTCGGGGTCGGCGAGGGAGTCGAGGAGCTCGATCCGAGCGTCCAGGGCCTCCGAGTCCGGGTACTGGAGGAACTCGATGTAGATGCCGGACGGGTGGTCGCAGGTGATCGCGGCGCTGGCTGTCGAGGTGGTGTTCGGTTCGCCGATCTCGCAGGTGGCGTCCCCCCAGCCGCCCGGTCCGGGCTCGCCCGGCACGAGCTCCTCGAACGCGACGGCGAGGTCGTCGGCTCCCAACCAGGGGCTGACCTCGGCCTGCGCCGAGGCGGTGGAGGGCGGCGCCCCGGCGTCGTCGTAGGCCAGGACCGTGTAGGCGTAGGTGCCCGCCTCGGTGACCTCGTCGACGAACGTCGCGCCGGTGACCCCGTCGTCGATGACCTGGTCGTCCCGGCGCACCTCGTAGCGGTCGGCGTTGGTCACCGGCGCCCACGTCAGGCGCACGCTGACGCCGTCGACGTCGGCCGAGAGATTGCCCGCCGGGTGCAGCGGGCTGAGGACCGTTCGCGGGGCGCTGAGGGCGGAGCGCTCGGAGTCCTCGCCGACGGCGGCCACGGTGTAGGTCACGGTGACGCCGCTGCCGACCTCGCGGTCGAGGTAGCCGGTTCCCTGGGTCTCGCCGACGAGTTCGCCGTCCCGGTGCACCTGGTACTCCAGGGCGCCGTCCACGGGCTGCCACCGCACCTCGACGCCCTCCGGCTGCGGATCCGCCGTCACCGACTCCGGTGCCGAGAGACCCTGCGACAGGAAGACCAGCACGCCCGCGGTGAGCGCGGCGACGAGCAGCACAGCTGCAGCAGCCCACAGCCACCAGCGACGGCGCCGACCGCCACCGCCGCCGGGGTGGGTCGAGGTGACGTCCGGCCAGACCGGACCCGTCGCGGCCCGGCGGTCCTGCTGGGACGGCCACTGCTGGGAACCGGTGGACGGCCCCGTGGGCAGACCCGTCACCGGGCCGGTCGGTGGCGGCATCCACTGCGGGGACTGCGGGAGCGGCTGGACCTCGGCAGGCAGTCGGTAGCCGACGGCGGTGACGCTCGCGGGCGCGACGGCGTTCCGCGCCGCGTCGGCCAGTGCGTTGCAGGTGGCGAACCGCTCGGCGGGGTCTTGGGCGAGGGCGTGGCGCAGCACCGGTTCCAGCCGCTGGGCGGCGGGCGGCAGGGCGCGCCAGGACTCCTCCCGTGGTCCCTTCAGCACCGCCCCCATGAGGGCCGGGGGCGTCTCCTGGTCGAACAGCCGCCGGGCGGTGAGCAGCTCGTAGAGGACGCAGCCGAGCGCGTAGATGTCGACCGCGCCGGTGATGGGGTTGTCGAGCAGCTGTTCCGGGGCCGCGTAGGGGAGGCTGGCCAGCAGGTCACCGGTGTCGGTCAGCTGGCGGGTGGTCCCGCTCGCGTGGGCGATGCCGAAGTCGGCGAGGAACGCGTGCTCGCCGCCCGTGCCGCGGCGGGCGACCAGGATGTTGGCGGGTTTGACGTCGCGGTGCACGAGCCCGGCGGCGTGCGCATGGTCCAGCGCGTCGGCGATGTCGGAGACGATCCGCACCGCGCGGTCGGGAGCCATGGGTCCCTCGAGGCGCAGCAGCTGCTCCGCATCGGAGCCCTGGATGAACTGCATGGTGATCCAGAGCCGTCCGCCGTCGAGACCTCGGTCGAAGACCTTGACCAGGGACGGGTGGTCGAGCGTGCAGGCGACGGCCGCCTCGCGGTCGAACCGGGCGGCGAACACCGGGTCGGACGACAGGTGGGAATGGATGACCTTCATCGCGTCCTGGCGCGGGAGCCGGGGGTGCTGCACCAGGTAGACCGCACCCATGCCGCCGGTGCCGATCTGCTGGACGATGCGGTAACCGGCGAAGACGGTCCCCGGCTCAAGGTCCATCTCTGCTCCCGCTCTCCGCTCCGGCTAGCCACGCCACGCTGCTGGGCCGCCGTGAGCTTCCGGCGGGCGAACGGTAGGAGCGCCGCCGTGGCCACGTCGGGATCGCCGGCGCGAGGGTGAGGCCGCCCGCAGGAGTGACCGCGTGGCGTCACGCTCGCAGACGTTTCCGGAGCGCTGGGTCAGCAGTTCTGTGTCGCCTGTGGCGTGCCCGGAGCGCTGGGCCCGCGTCGCCGTGGATGGGACGATGCCGCGGTGGGCCGGGCCAGGGGCGCGCACGCGGCACGGTCGACGTCCCGCGTCGGTGGCCCGCTGCGCGGCTACCGGGTCAGCGGCGTGCTGCTCGGCTTCCTGCTCTTCGCCGTCCTCGCCGTGGTGGTGCGGGCCGACCATGCCGGCGACGCGACGGGGGAGCTGCCGGCGGCCGCCACGGCCGTCTCGTCGGTCCCGACCACCGAGGAGCAGCCGGTCGCCGGGACCTCGCCGTACGCCGGCGTCGGCACGTGGCTGTCGCGGTACCGCTTCACCCGTGAGTTCGGCGGTGCCGCGCCGCCGGTGACGCCGGCCGACGTCGACGCGATGGCCAATGCCGGGGTGCTCGACGCTCTACCTGCAGCCGGCCGCCGACGACCCTCGGTACCCCGGACTGCTGAGCACCGACATCCTCGGTGAGTTCCTCGAGCGGGCGCACGCGCGCGACCTACGGGTGGTGGCCTGGTACCTGCCGCGCTTCGGCGACATCGACGGTGACCTGCGGCGGCTGCAGGAGATCGCGGACTTCCGCGCCGACGGCCACGGGTTCGACGCGATCGCAGTGGACATCGAGTTCACCGACGCGGTCGAGCTCGCTCCGCGGAACGCGGCGTTGATCGAGCTGTCGCAGCAGCTGCGGGCCGCGCTGCCCGACGTCGAGCTCGGCGCGATCGTGCTGCCGCCGGTGGTGACCGACGTGCTGAACACGGAGTACTGGCCCGACTTCCCGTGGCAGGAGCTGCGCGACCTCTACGACGTCTGGATGCCGATGGCGTACTGGTCGAACCGGTCGGAGGAGGGGTTCACCGACCCGTACTGGTACGTCAGCGAGAACATCGAGCGGGTGCGCGAGCACCTCGGCGACCCCTGCGCGGTCGTCTCGGTGATCGGCGGCTACGACGTCCAGGAGACCGCCGACGACTACGCGGCCATGGTGCGGGCCGCCACCGAGCAGCAGGCCATCGGCGTCTCCATCTGGGACTGGCCGACGACGCCGCCGTCGGCCTGGCCGGCCGTGCGCGGCTACGACGTCGCCGGCTGCTGACGGTCGAACGTCAGAAGGCGTCGCCGGTGCGCCACGGCATCTCCTGGAGGGCGAGGGAGTTGCCGTCGGGGTCCTTGAACCACGCGTAGCGGACGCCGCCGCCGACGTCCTCGATCTCGGCGATCTCGAGGCCGCGCTCGACCAGCTCGGCCCGGGAGGCGTCGATGTCGTTGACGACGAGGTGCAGCCCGTGGACGGTGCCGGGCTTCATCTCGTTGATCAGCTGCAGACCGGTGGACAGGAGGATCGAGCACGCCGAGCCGGGCGGGGTCAGCTGGCAGATCCGCATGCCGTCGGTCGGGCGGACGTCGACGTCCTCCGTTGAAGCCCAGCTTCTCGACGTAGAACGCCTTGGCCCGGTCCACGTCGGTGACCGGCATCGGTACGAGCTCGAGCTTCATGTCCATGCGGCACGTCTACCAGCTGGCAGACGGTCAGCTGACGATGCGGGGCTGCCAGTCGATCTGAAGCGCCGGGCGTCGTCGGCTCGGGGGTGCATCGCCCGACGTCGGCTGAACGGCACGCGCCAGCAGACGTCCCCGGGATCGCCGATGACCGCGATCATGTCGCCGCTCGGTGACCAGCTCGGCGAGTGGTCCCGGAACGGTCGACCCGACGATGTTCGGGTCCGAGCCGTCCGGGTTCGAGATGTAGACACCCTGCTCGCCGCTGTCGCTGAACCACGCGATCTGCGTTCCGTCGAGGGACCAGTCGGCGAAGAACTCGCTGTCGAACGGGCTGTTCGTGACGTTGACGTGGCCGGTCCCGTCCGCTCGGACGCGATGCAGGTCGCCGTCTCCGTCAGCATCGTCGACCGAGTAGAGGATGCGGCGGCTGTCCGGTGACCAGGCCGGGGCGTATCCCGGTCCCGGGCTGACGACGTGGGGGCGGTAGGGCTTGGTCACGTTCATCACCCAGATCCGGCCCTGGTAGCCGTACGCGAGGCGGGTGCCGTCCGGCGACCAGGCCAGGTCACGGGTGTTGGCGTCCCTCGGCTGGGCCGCGACGCCAGTGGGGGTCACGGATCCGTCGGCGTTGCGGATGCGGATGGCACCGACCCCGCTGTCGGTCAGCCGGATGAAGGCCAGCCGTCGGCCGTTCGGCGACCAGGCCGGCGACGTGCCCTGGGCGAGCCATCGATCCGCGCCCGTCTGCGGATCGACGCTGCGGATGACGTACCCGCCGGCGGTGTTGGCGGCTCGGACATAGGCGATCACCCCGTCCGTCGACCGTCGCAGCCGCGGCGGTCGAGGGCACCGCCGTGACGCAGACCGCGGTCAGGAGCGTGGCGACAGCGAAGCGCAGGGCCACTCGCACGGATCGGGACATGGGGGCCTCCCTCCACCGGGGCGGCCGATCGTTCTCCCGGCGTTCCGGAACCGCAAGGAGCCCAGTCCTCCTGGCGACCCCCGCGGCGTGGCGTCACCCGACCGGAAGCAGCTGTCCACGGAACGGCGAACGGCCACCCCGCGGGACGTCCCGGTTCCTTGAGGGCGAGGGCGCGGTAGTCCGTCTCAGTCGTACTCCTGGGCCACGCCGTACTCAGCCTGTTCGGGGGTGAAGCCCTCGTAGAGCAGCTGGTCGATGAGGCCCTGCCGGGAGAACGCGGTGTAATCGAGGTACTGCCTCGCCATCAGGGCGGCCTGCTGGTTCCAGTCCACGGTGACGTTGTCCACCGCCCAGGTGGCGTCCTCGATCGAGTAGCCCTCGTACTCCAGCTGCTCGATGAGGCCCTGACGCGAGAAGGCCGTGTAGTCGAGGTAGTCCCGCGCCGTCCGCAGCGCGTTCTCCTGTCCGGCCGAGACGGCAGGGGGAGGCGGCGGAGGCGGAGGCGTGGTGGTCGTGGGTGCGGGCGGCCTCGTCGTGGACGGCGCCGTCGTGGTGGTTGGCGCAGGCACCTCCTGCTCGTACAACCGTCCACCCAGTCGAGACGACAACGCCCTGCAGAAGGAAGGATCGGCGCTGGCATTCACGGACCAGGCCCCATCCCCCCTACCGACGACGAAGCAGTAATCCGAGCCTTCTGATGACAGCCGAGTGAGATTCTCCTTGGTTCCGTCATCTCGGTGTTCGGCGTCCCGCCAGAGATGCAGATATATCTGCTTGTCCTCGCCTCGAAGGTCACATCGTGCGAGGGCGACCGCGAGCGGCGGGTTCGGATTCTCGATGAGATTCTCGCAAGTCACGTCGCCTGCCGTGACGGCGGCGTGCAGATCCCCGATCGTGGCGTACGTCTGCGTACCGTCAAACGCCGCGGCGGCAGCGGTTTCTCCGACAGTCGCGGATGTCGAATTCCCGGCAGTGGTAGGTCCGACAGCCTCGGATGGCGTATTCCTGCTGTTCGCAAGCGCGTAGGAGCCTCCCGCGAGCAAGGCGACGACCGCTGTGATGGCCACCCAGAACCACCACCTGCGTGCTACGGAACGTGGTGGCGGGGGCGGCTGCTGCGGCATGAAACGCGGAGGGGCTTGCAGCCACGGAGGAGGTTGTTGCTGCGGCATAGCCGGTCGAGGGGCGTACTGCCCCAGTGCTTCTCGCTGCGCATCAGACGCATACGTGGGTGAAGTCATCGGCGGGGGCGGCCCGTACGACTGTGGCCTCGGAGGCGAGTAGTCGCTTCTCGCGTCCCATTCCTGTGATTCGCCCATTCCACGTCCTTCATTCGGCGGAACGGCACCGTACCTAACGCCTGGCCCTATTGGTCCCGTCTGTCGGGTGCCAATCTGGCGCTGGCCCGAGGTGCGGCTTCCGCCGGTCACCGTCCTTCGCTCCGTTCCGCGGGGCCATCGCGAACGCGATCCAGAGCGCGCTGCAGTCCCGTCGTGGTGCGGGCTGAACTCCGGCGCCTGGCGTCACCCGATTGGTCGCAGTTGTCCACAGAACGGCCGCAGGCAACCCCGCGGACCGTTCCGGTTCCTTACAGTCCGCAACTGGTGGGGGGCCGATCGGACGACAGGGGTGCACGTGCCGAGCGCTCTCGACGTCGTCGACGGCGAGGTCCGCGAGCTCATCCGCCGCCGTGGCCTCGACCCGTTCACCGACCCGGGCCCGGTCCGCGTGCTCGTGCGCGACGTCGTCGCCGACTACTCGGAGCGCTCGACTGACCTCCGCGCTCCCGCCGATCGGTGACACCGAGTCGGTCGTGCGCGACGTGCTGGACCGGGTGGCCGGCTTCGGCCCGCTGCAGCGCTACCTGGACGACCCGGAGATCGAGGAGATCTGGGTCAACGAACCCGGCCGGGTGTTCGTCGCCCGCCGCGGCCGGAGCGAGCTGACGACGACGATCCTGGCGCCCGGCGAACTGGCCGACCTGGTCGAGCGGATGCTGCGCACGTCCGGACGACGGATCGACATGAGCCAGCCGTTCGTCGACGCGATGATGCCCGACGGCTCCCGGCTGCACGTCGTCATCCCGGACATCACGCGGCGCCACATGGCGGTCAACATCCGCAAGTTCGTCCTCCAGGCGCACCACCTCGACGAGCTCGTGGCGCTGGGCACGCTCACTGCGCAGGCTGCGCGATTCCTCGAGGCCGCGGTCGCCAGCGGGCTCAACGTGCTGGTCTCGGGCGGCACCCAGGCCGGCAAGACGACGCTGCTCAACTGCCTGTGCGCCGCGATCCCCGCGCGGGAGCGGGTGGTGACGTGCGAGGAGGTCTTCGAGCTGCAGGTGCCGCTGCCCGACGTCGTGTCGATGCAGACCCGGCAGCCCAACCTCGAGGGCGCGGGCGAGATCCCGCTCCGCCGCCTGGTCAAGGAGGCGCTGCGGATGCGCCCCTCGCGGATCGTCGTCGGCGAGGTGCGCCAGGAGGAGTGCCTCGACCTGCTGATCGCGCTCAACTCCGGCCTGCCCGGCATGTGCACCCTGCACGCGAACAGCGCCCGCGAGGCCGTCGTGAAGATGTGCACCCTGCCGCTGCTGGCGGGGGAGAACATCGGGACGGCGTTCGTCGTCCCGACCGTCGCGGCCAGCGTCGACCTCGTCGTCCACGTCGGCACCGACGCCGACGGTCGACGGCGGGTGCGGGAGATCGTGGCGCTGCCCGGTCGCGCCGAGGGCGGCGTCGTCGAGACCGCCGACGTCTTCACCAGCCGCGAGGGCCGGCTGGTCCGCGCCGACGGGTATCCGCCGCACCCGGAACGCTTCGCTGCCCTGGGGTTCGACCTCGCCGCTCTGCTCGGGGACGGCCGGTGACCGGCGCCCTCCTCGGGCTGCTGCTCGGCATCGGCCTGCTGCTGATCTGGCGCAGCGGCCCGCGCGCGCCGCAACCGCGGACCGGTCCACGGGCCCCCGGCAGGAGGCAGCAGCTCCTGCACGAGGCCGGTCTCACCGGCATCAATGCCGCGCAGTTGCTCGCCCTACAGGTCGGGCTCGCGGTTCTCGTCCTCGTCGTCGTGCTGCTGACCACCGGCACGGTCACGGTCAGCCTGGTCTTCGCCGTGTTCGGGTTCGCTGTGCCGCAGCTGCAGGTGAAGCGGTTGGCGCTGCGCCGCCGCGCTGACCTCCGGGAGGTCTGGCCGGAGGTGGTGGACAACCTGGCGTCGGCCGTGCGGGCCGGGCTGTCGCTGCCCGAGGCGCTGGGCGCGCTCGCCGTCCGCGGGCCCGAGGTGCTCCGGCCGCCGTTCGCCCGCTTCGCCGCCGAGTACCGGTCCAGCGGCCGGTTCGGCACCTGCCTGGACCGACTCAAGGACGACCTCGCCGATCCCGTCGGCGATCGCATCGTCGAGACCCTGCGGGTGGCGCGGGAGGTCGGCGGCAGCGACCTGGGTCGCGTGCTGCGCACCCTGGCGACGTTCCTCCGCGAGGACGCCCGCGCTCGCGCCGAGCTCGAGACCCGCCAGGGCTGGGTGGTCCAGGCCGCGCGCCTGGCCGTCGCGGCGCCGTGGGTGGTGCTGCTCCTGCTGGCCACGCAGTCGACGACCCTCGCGGCCTACGACTCCCCGCTGGGCACGGCCATCCTGCTCGGCGGCGCCGCCGTCTGCCTCGTCGCCTACCGGCTGATGCTGCGGATCGGCCGGCTGCCGCAGGACGTGCGGGTGCTGCAGTGAGCGCGACGCTGGCGGGGATGCTGCTCGGCCTGGTGGGCGCGACCGGCCTGGTGCTCGTGGTGACCTACGCGCCGCCGTTCCGCTCGGTGCGGCTGGTCGACCGGCTCGCCCCGTACGTCCACGACACCCCACCGCCGTCCCGGCTGCTCGGCACCGCGACCGAGGCCGGGCTGCTCACCGCCGTCCGACGCGTCTTCGGTCCGGTTGTCGGCGACGGCGCCCGGTTGATCGACCGCTTCCTCGGCGGCCGGGCCGCGGTCCGCCGCCGGCTCGATGCACTCGCCACCGACACCACGGTCGAGGACTTCCGCATGGAGCAGGTGGTGTGGGGCGGGCTCGGCCTCCTGGGAGCCGCGCTGCTGGCGACCGTCGGCTCGGTGATGGCGGGCAGCGTCAACGTCCTGTCCGCCGGCCTCCTCTGCCTGGCGGGGCTGACCGGCGGCGTCCTCGGTCGGGACTGGTGGCTCACCCAGCAGGTGCGGCGCCGCGAGGAGTTGCTCCTCGCCGAGTTCCCCGTCGTCGCCGAGCTGCTGGCGCTCGCGGTGACCGCGGGCGAGAGTCCCGCGGCGGCGATCGCCCGGGTCACCCGGCTCTCCGGCGGGGAGCTCGCGCGCGAGCTCGGCGCGGCCCTGGGCCGGGCTCGGGCCGGCGTGCCACTGGTCGAGGCCTTGCAGCAGGTGGCCGACCGGACGTCGCTGGACGCGCTCGCGCGCTTCATCGACGGGCTGCTCGTCGCCATCGAGCGCGGCACGCCGCTGGCCGAGGTGCTGCGGGCCCAGGCGGCCGACGTCCGCGAGGCCGGCAAGCGCCGACTGCTCGAGGCGGGCGGCCGCAAGGAGATCGCCATGATGGTGCCGGTCGTGTTCCTCGTACTTCCGGTCACCGTTCTCTTCGCCCTGTTCCCGGGGCTGATCAGCATCGTCTCGCTGGCGCAGTGAGACGACAGACGGAAGGACGACGACCGATGCGCTGGTACGCATTCCTGCTCGCCGCGCTGGCCACGCTCGTGGCCCGCGTGCGCGGCGACGATCCCGAGCGGGGCGACGTCCCCGGCTGGGTGATGATCACGGTGATGACGGCGGCGCTCGTGCTGGCGATCCTCATCCCGTTCCGCGAGGCGATCGTGAACGCGGTCCAGAACGCGCTGCAGTCCGTCACGAGTGCGGGCTGAGCTCCGACACCTGGCGAAGGACGACGGCGAGCAGGGGAGCGCCGTCGTCGAGTTCGTGCTGGTCTCGGTCCTGATCGTCGTCCTGCTGCTGGCGGTGCTGCAGGTGGCGGTCTACGTGCACGTGCGCAACGTCGTGACGGCGAGCGCGCAGGAGGGCGCCCGGTACGCGGCGAACGCCGACGTCGATTCGTCCCTGGGCGCGGGGCGGACGGTCGAGGTGGTGGCCGGGGCCACGTCGGAGCAGACCGCATCCGGCCTGAGCTGCTCGTCGGCGGAGGAGACCGATCCGAGCGGGCTGACGCTGGTGGTCGTGCGCTGCACGGGAGCGGTGCCCTCGTTGCTCTCCGACCTCGGCAACCTGCTGCCGCTGGAGGTCACCGGCCGGGCGGTCAAGGAGACGACGCCATGAGCTGGCTCCGCAACCGCCTGGCGGACGAGAGCGGGTCGGCACTGGTCGAGTTCGTGTTCGTCGCGCTGGTCGTGTTCGTGCCGCTGATCTACATCGTGGCGGGGTTCTCCGCGGTGCAGCGCGGGGTGTTCGCGTCGACGGCGGCCGCGCGCGAGGCCGGCCGGGCGATGGGCACCGCGCCCGACCCGGTGACCGGTCAGGAGCGGGCGCTGCGGGCGGCGCAACTGGCGGTCGAGGACCAGTCCGTCGAGGCCACCGACGTGCGGCTGGCCTTCGCCCCGGCAGGCGCGGACTGCACCGCGGCCGGGAGCTACACGCCGACGCTCACGCCGGGGGAGGAGTTCTCGGTCTGCGTCACCGTGACCGTCCGGATCCCGCTGCTGCCGGAGTTCGTCGACTCGAACACCGCGACCGGTCAGTTCGTCGTCGAACGCGACCGGTACGTCGACGGCTGAGGCGTCGTACCGGGGGAGCCGGGTGGCCTCGACCGTTCAGAGAGTGCCTACACCGTCGACTGTTGAAAGCGGACAGGGCAGTTGGACCCTTTTCCGCTGAGCCCGTGGGGCGAACCGTGCTGCATCAGCGTCGGGGATCGGCCCGGACGGCCGGCCCCGGTCCTTGGCCGAGGAGGTCGTCATGCTCCGCACCGTCCGCTCCCGCGCATGCTCGATCGGGGCCGTCGCGACGGTCGTCGTCGGAACCCTTGCGGCGGGCACCGGGGGAGCAGTGGCCGGTCAAACGACGTCCGGACCGGACGTCGTGGTCAACGGCCCTTCTGAGCTCACCGGGTGCACCGCCGGCGCCTCCGCCGACTTCGACTCGGCCTACTCGAACACGGAGGTCGAACCACAGGTCGCGGTCGACCCCCTGAACCCGGCCGTGATGGTGGGCGCCACCCAGCAGGACCGCTGGCCCGACGGTGGTGCTCGGGGGCTGACGTCCTGGATCTCGAGGAACGCCGGAGCCTCGTGGGCGAAGCTGCCCGATGTGCCGTGGAGCGCCTGCCAGGGTGGGCCGACACGGTTCGGGCGGGTGACCGACCCGTGGGTGTCGTACGACCAAGCCGGCAACCTCTACTTCATCGGCCAGCCGATCGAGCTGGGGGTCCGGTCCGCCATCTCGGTCACGACCATGAACGCCGGGACGAGCGTGTGGCGGCCGCCCACGATCCTCATCGAGGACACCGAGGCCCGCGGCGTGACCAATGACAAGGTCTCGGTCACCGGTGACCCCACCCGGCCCGGCTACGCCTACGCGACCTGGTTGCGGACCACGTTCCCGCCCGGCGAGCACCAGAGCGAGAACGCCGACCTGCATTCATTCGCCTTCCGGGGCGAACCCATGATCTCGCGCACGACGGACGGCGGAGCCACCTGGTCGACCCCGGTGCCGATGCGCCGGTCCAACGCCTACTTCCAGGGCAACCAGATCGCCGTCGGACCCGACGGCACCCTCTACGACGTCGCGGCGACCCTCTTCACCGGGGCGGGGATCCAGCCGAACGAGCAAGGCGTCTACATGGGCGTCATGCGCTCCACCGACGCGGGTCTGCACTGGTCGGCGCCGGCGAAGATCGCACCGATCCGGACGCACCAGCTGTTCGTCCCCGACGACGACTTCCCCATCCGTGCCGGTGACTACATCCCTGACATCGCGGTGGATCCGGTGAGCGGGGCGATCTACGTGGTGTGGTCCGACGGGCTGGGCACGCCGATCGATCGGGTCGTCATGGCGAGGTCGACGGACGGCGGTCGTCACTGGACCGGTCCGACGGTGGTGGCCGCCGAGCTCGAGTCCGACGGTGCAGTCCTACAACCACGCGGTCGAGGTGACGCCGGACGGGCGGTCCTGCTGGCCTTCTACGACGACCGGTACAACGTGGACGGCGACGGCGTCGCGACCACGGACGTCTGGCTGCGGCATTCGCACGACGGCGGGGCCACGTGGGCCGAGGAGCATCTGCACGGTCCCTTCGACCACTACGACGCGCCGGTCTCGTACTTCGCCCCGGGCGATCCTCGCGGCCTGTTCCTCGGTGACTACATCGGTCTCGAGGCGACCGAGGACAACGGCGCCGTCGCGTTCTTCTCCTCGACGATCACAGACGGGGCGGACGTGCACGCGGTGGCGGTGACGCACCCGTAAGACATCGGGTCGGCACGTCGCCCGTCCGGCTCCGTGCACGACGCCGCGCCGGTGCGCGCACGTCGGTTCCGGGTCGGTGACCTCCTCGCGTGCAGCGGACGGGGCGCTTCGGCTGAGCAAACGCCGAGGCTGTTCGTCGGATGTGGGCTACTGCGGGGCGCCGACGTCGTCTCGATGCAGACCCGGCAGCCAATCTCGAGGCGCACCGGCGGGCCCTGCCTCCGCGGTGCACACGGCAAACCCGCACCGCTTTCGAGATCGGGGCGTCGCTGCCGCCACCATCACCACGCGCTGACGCCGGCGAATTGAGCCCCGCCGCCATGGAGACGGTGGGGCTCACCTCAACGACGTCAGTCTGGGCACGCGGCGTCCTGTTCGGGCTTGACGACAAGGTTGGGGAACACCTGCGGGCCTACTTCCGATGCGACGAATGAGGCGTTCGCCCCGAACTGCGGGCCGAGGTCGATCGCCAAAACCGCCACGGACAGACCGAAATCGTGGCATCCGCCGGAACCAGGTGCGGCCGAGGCCATGCCGACTGGGACGAAGACGAGCAACCCTGTCGTCCCCATCAGGACTGCAGCACGTCTGATCGCCATGGTGCCTCTCCCTCGTGTGACGGCTGGCCGAGTCGGCCCGCTCCGGCCGGTACATAAGCCTGTGGCGGCGCCGTCGTCGAGTTCGTGCTGGGCAGGGGTGCGCCCGAGCTTTCGGCTCGACCGCCGGGGAACTCCGCACGGCGTCGACGTCGGCGGGGTCCTCCCGGGCGCCTCGCACCCGACCGGTCACAGGCCGCGTGCGACGCCGCCTGAGGGCGCTCAGGCGGCAGCTTGCTCTGGAGCGTTTATCGCCTGCGCGTCACGGATCTCGGCGGTCCCAGCCACCCAACGGTCGTGCAGTGCGTCCAGCTTCGCCAGGCCCGCCTCGTACAGGTGCTGAACTGACTTCTCCTGCATGTCCTCGCCGGGAACGGGGGTTGCAGCGTCGGCTTCGGATGCCGCGACGACCGCCCCCGGAACGCGAGGAAGCGCCTGCGTCTGCGTGTCGGTGATCACATAGGTGGTCATCGGCAGTCCTGCGGCACGACGTGACCCCACGCGGCGTGAACCGGCCGCGGTGGTCACCCCGTGAGCGCGGCGCAGGCCCTCGCGAGTTGCTTCGCGCTCCGGTCCTTCGGTTCCAGGATCGCCTCTCCGGTGGTCACGTCGATCTTGAGCACGCCGGCGAAGTCGAACGGCACCTGACCACTGATCTGCAGCACCACCGTGCCGTCGCGTGTGATGCGGGTCAGGTCGGCACCCACGTCGCGGAACCGGAACGTCCGGCCGTCGGCCGTCGCGGTGAGACCGACGTTGATGCTCGCCAGCTCGACCGGCCCGGGCCTCTCCCGGTCGAACGTCCGGATCGTGATCGCGCCACGCGCGGTAGTCGTGACGTCGACGCCGCATGCGTCCGACAGGAACTGGTCCACGAATGTGTCGTTCACCGGTATGCGCTCGATGCTCGGCGGTGCCGCCAGCGCGGGTGCGGCACTGCCGACGACCACCGCAACCATGGCTGAGGTCGCACAGAGGCGGAGCGATCGACGGCTCATGGCGGACTCCCGGTGACGGGGCCGGCTGGTCCGGCCCGGTTCCGGCGGACTGTCCTCCGCCCGGAGACGGAGGAGGAACAGTGCGCTCCCGCGACCGTCACTCTTCCGGCGCGTCGGCGCGGTTCGGCGGTCCAACCGTGGCTGTCTGTCGCAGTCCGGTGGGTAGAGGGCAGGGGAAGGTCGAGGCTCCCATCGTTTCCTCAGCCGTCGACCTCAGGGTTTCGCTGACGACGAACTGGCCGGTCGCGGGGCGGCATCCGCGACCTGCGGCAGCGGCCAGATCCGCAAGTCACCGTCGCGCGCACGCGTCCGATCCGGGGTATGGGGAGGCCGAACGCTTCCAACTTGACTATCCCGACCGATTAAATAGACTTATGACCGTGTGGTGGTGGATCGGTCTCGCGGCATGGCTGCTCGTCTCCCCTGTGATCGGAATCGTGGTGGGCATGGTCCTGCGATTCGAGCAAGCGGCCTTCCCTCAGACGATCGACCCCCCGTGTACCTGTGACGACATCGGTGCCCGAGTACCCGTCACCGGCGACGTGTCCGTGGTCGAGCCCGCCCTGGTGGGGTAGGCGTCGATCGAGCGGGAGCGACCGTGCCGTTCGCTCCCAGTGCACCGCCTGTCGGCCGGCGACGTGACGGCCAGATGTCGTCTGCGGGCCGGGTTCCGGGCTGGCGTGGAGGACCAGCCGCTTCACACGTCCGCCGTCCGGGCGCGGGGCAGCGGGGGTTCCGTCTCACTCGCTGTCCGAAGGAGACGCGGCGGCTCCCGCCGCCGTGCCCAGCCAAGCCCGTCGAGCCGCCGGCCTTCAGCGGACGTTCACGCACTCCCACCTGCGCGTTGCGGCCCTGCGACCCGGCGGTCGCGTGACCCTCGTAGCCCACTGCCCTCTTCCTCGGACGATCACATCTCGGCGTCGACGTCCCTTCAACGGGCCGTCACGACGAAGGGCACCTCGACGACCCGGTCGCGCGGGTCCTGGGCGGTCATCCGGTGCGGCCGCCCGTCCGGCGTGAGCCCGGCGTACGGGGTGACGGTCATCGACTCGGTGTCGACGTGCACGTGCAGCAGGTGCGATTGCGCGGACCAGGCCTCCGTGTGGGCGTCCGCGAAGTTCTGCGGCGGCTCCTCGCGGAGCTTGCCGCCCGCCCCGGACAGGAAGTAGGCGATCCCGTCGGCGCGCGAGAGCTGGAAGTTGTGCTCGTGGCCGGCGAAGGCGACGCGGACACCGGACCGCTGGAACAGCGGCACGAGCTCCGTGATCATGTTCTCGGTGTTCGGGTGGTGCGGCCCGGCGCAGTAGGTCGGGTGGTGGGAGAACGGGATGCGCCACCGCGGCCCGTCGTCGGGGTGCGAGGGCAGAGCCTGCTCGAGCCACTCCCGGTGCTTGGGGTCCTCGAAGTAGTGCCCGACGGGCAGCTCCTGCGCGAGCGAGGTGTCGATGCAGACGAACTCCACGTCGGCGCCGTAGCCGAAGCGGTAGAAGAGCCCGGGATCGATGGACGCCCGACCCGACCCGACGGCCGAGAGGAACCGCTCGTCGGTGTGGAAGTTGTCGCGGATCTGCTCCCGGTCGTCGCTGGACTCGGTGTCGGCGCTGTCGTGGTTGCCCACGGTCGGGTACACCGGGATCCGCGCCAGCACGTACCGGTAGGGCTGGTAGAAGCTCGAGTACCAGTCGTCGTCCTCGCTGCCGCCCTCGGCGCTGACCACTCCGCTCTCGCCGCGGTAGACGTTGTCGCCGACGCCGATCACCAGCCGGACGTCGTGCTGATCGACCAACCCGTCGAGCACCGCGGCCACGCGCGACTGCCGGCGGCTGCTCTCCGAGTCCGACATCACGCCCACGCCGTAGTCACCGAGGACGACGAAGTCGAGCGGCGCGTGCACCTCCGGATCGGGGTGCGTCCGGAACGAGGTGTCGTAGGCGCGGCCGCCCGGGCGCAGGTCGAGGCCGCCGCGGTCGACCGGCCCCCAGTCCCAGCGCTCACCGGCGGCCCACTCCTCGCCGTCGACGAGGACGCGGTAGCGGTAGCCGGTGTCGGGCTGCAGCCCGGTGACCCAGACGTGGTTGTGCTCGTCGGTGCGCGCCGAGGCGACCAGCGCACCGGACTCGTCGACCACCTCCACCACCGCGTCGCCGTAGGGCGTCGACCGCGCGCCGATGCTCTCCGTCCGGCCGGGGTCGACCTCGCCCAGCTGCTCGTCGTCGACGATGTCCCACCGCGCGTCGGCATGCTCGCGGTGGAACCAGAACCCGCCCCACGTGACGAGCGCCCGGTCCGGGCCCACGTCGGCGAGGTGCAGGAACGGCTCGAAGTGCGTCTCCGCCATGAACGACTCCCTTGACGTCCCGCGAACGTACTGAGGACGGCGACGGCGCGCCTGTTGTCCTGTCCGAGCCGGTCGGCGACCCAGCATCATTCCCGGATGGCTCCCGCCCGGACCCTGGTCTGCGTCGTCGCCCACCCCGACGACGACGCCTACGCGATCGCCGGCGCCGTGGCGCTGCATGCGGACGATCCCGGAGTTCCGGTTCGTGCTCGTGCACGCGACCGACGGCGGTGGCGGCGACATCCGGCCGGACTTCCCCGCCACGCGGGAGACGCTGGGCGGCATCCGCATGCAGGAGGACGCGAACGCCTGGCGGGCCCTGGGCCGGGTGCCCGACCGGCACGAATGGCTCGGCTTCCCGGACGGCGGCCTGAACGAGATGCCGTTCGACGAACTGACCGGTGCGATCGACGCGATCCTGGTGAGCGAGCAGCCGGCCGTCGTCGCGACGTTCGGACCCGACGGCGTCTTCGGCCACCCCGACCACATCGCGGTCGGCGCCGCCACCGACGCGGCCTTCCTCCGGCACGCCGCCGAGACGGGTCCCGCGTTCCGCCGCCTGCTGCACGCCGCCGTGCCGCAGTCGGTGTTCGAGCGGTGGAACGCGCAACGTGCCGCCATGGGTCTGTGGACCTTCGACCCGTCGCGGATCTACCACATGCGTGGAGTGCCCGACGACGAGATCGGGATGGAGCTCGACTGCAGCGCGGTCAGCGACCGCGTCGTCGCCGGCCTGCGCGAGCACCGCAGTCAACTGCATTCGTTCATCGACGACCCCGACGATGTCTACCGCTGGCAACGCATCGTCCGCCGCTCCTGGAACGTCGTCGCCTGGCCGCCCCGCCAAGACGGGGTCGTCTTCACCGACCTTTTCGAGGGCCTTCCGTAACCCGCGCTCGCCGTCCAACGATTGGCCGGAACAAAGGTGAGGGAGCAGCCCCGGTTCGTCGCACGACGCGATCAGCGAGTCGACGGCTGAAATGCCGCGTCTTCTCTGAGTGCATCGCCGAACGGTGAGCGCGTACCTCCGCGCGGTGCTACTGCTTCACGAAAGTGCCGCAGCCATGGTTCTCGAAGTCCTGCCCCTCGCTCAGCGTGACTGTCGGGAACCCACCCTCTGGGCCGTCGTTCTCGATGATGTCGTCGCCGTTGGTCCCCGACCGGTAAATGGCCCAATAGCAGTAGCCGGCCAGTGGATCGGCCGTTCGGTAGGTGCCGGGCTCGATGTCGATCCCCACCGTCCAGATGCCCTCCCCGATGGAGGTGGCCGCAATCTGGTTCTCGACTGCGGTCACGGCCGCCTCTCGATCGGCGACAGCCTGCTCTCGTTCGTCGAGCTCGGCCTGCCGAACGTCCGCCTCGGCAACGGCCTGACTCGCGCGAGCCTCGGCCGTTGTGACACGGTCCTCGGCGGTCGTCGCCCGGTCCTCGGCCCTCTGCAGGCGGCCCTCGAGATCGTGTACCTGTCCCGTCAGGTCGTCGGCCTCTGCCTGGAGGCCTCGGTACTCATCGCTGCTAGCGGGGTCCGCCGCCAGCGCCGTGACGCCAAGGGAGATGCCGACTGCCAGGCCGAAAACCATGGCGCCGCCCGGAATCACCCAACGCAGCCGATCGCTCAGCGAGCGATGCGTCGGGGTCATCTGCTCCGGGGGTGCTGGTGGAGGCCATGACGCCTCCGGCCCAGCGAAATGCTCGGTCTCGCCTGGCTGCGTGCTGCCGTATCCCACCATTGACGCTTGCCTTCCCCGTTCGATCACTGCGTGACTGGTGCGCGGAAGCTATCGACTCACTTCCGTTCCGGATAGCCGTCTGGCTTTCCTTGTGACCTATTCGAGGTGGCCGCGCAAACGTCAGACCGCAAGGGGATCGCGGTCGACGCGGATCGTCGACTCAGACGCCAATGAGTCTGAATCAGTACGCGGCGACGTCACGAGCGCCAAGACAAGCCCTAGAACCAGGAGGCCAGCGAAGGCCGGAATGCGTTCGTCATTCGGCGTGATCGGCTGGATAGGGGGCGGGACCTCGTCCCGGGTCAGCGCCTCGTTCTGTTGCTCGGCGATAATGGTCAAGAGGTCTTTGGCCACCCACCCGTTGACGACGGCCTGTTGCGGAGCACCCTGAGTGAGAGCCTCGTTGGCCTCGTAGTTCAAGAGCGCGTCCGTGATGTCGTTGCTCCGGTCGGCGACCGACTCCTGCACTTGGACGTCGGGCGCCTCCACTTCCGCCGGCGCCATCAAGAACCAGATCGCAATGGCTGCCGCCGCGAGGAGAAGGGCCCCGACCTGTCGAACGATGGTCATGCGTGCTCCTTGATTCGAGGAGAGAAACAAAACGGCTCGGTACCGGCCGTATCGGCAGGCGCGACTCAAGAACTGACCGCAGGAGGGAGCGGATGCAGCGGGGCCTCACGCCTCGGCTGCGGTGGAACGGGCCACCCAGCTCCCGAACCGGGGCGAACTTCGCCCCTGCGACCTGAAACCCTGGCCGAGATGCAACGCGCGACGCCAGCGCCGACCATTCGTTCCACCAGCGGGAACGTCGGTCGAGGCAAGGGAGCACCGGTGCGTCGGATGCGGTTCGGTCTGTTGCTCGCGCTCGTCGTCGCCCTGGTGCTCGGCGGTGGGACGGCGGTCGCCGCGCCGTCGACCGGTGAGTTCGCGCCGCTGAACCAGCCCGGTCCGCGGCTCAGCGTTCCGCAGGCGAGGCTGGCCGCCAGCCTGGAGTGCAACGGCCCGCTGCGCGGCGTGCAGCGCGACCCGATCCTGCTCGTCCCGGGCACCACGATGGAGCCGGGCCCCAACTTCGACTGGAACTACGAGCGCGCGTTCAACCGGCTCGGCTGGCGCTGGTGCGCCGTCACCCTGCCCTTCGACGCGACCGGCGACGTCCAGGTGGCGGGGGAGTACCTCGTGCACGCCATCCGCACGATGAGCGCGCGGTCCGGGCGGGACATCGACATCGTGGGCTGGAGCCAGGGCGGCATGGTGCCGCGCTGGGCGCTGCGGTTCTGGCCGGACACCCGCGCCCTCGTCGACGACCTGATCGGCCTGAGCCCGTCCAACCACGGCACCGTCGACGCCGACGTCTCCTGCCAGCAGCCGTGCAACCCGTCGTTCCACCAGCAGGCGTCGCAGTCGCGCTTCCTGCAGGCGCTCAACAGCGGCGTCGAGACGTTCGCCGGTGTCGACTACACGGTCGCCTACACCTACGCCGACGAGGTCGTCGTCCCCAACACCCCGCCGGCGCCGAGCTCGGCGCTGCGCACCGGCAGCGGCCGGATCGCCAACATCGCGCTGCAGGAGGTCTGCCCGACCAACGCCGCCGACCACTTCGCGATCGGCAGCTACGACCCGGTCGGGTACGCGATCGTCGTCGACGCGCTGCGCCACGACGGTCCCGCCGTCCGGAGCCGGATCCCGCTGACCGTCTGCGGCCAGCTGTACCAGCCGGGCGTGAACCCGGCGACGTTCCCCGCCGAGTACGGCGCCTTCGTGCGCTTCGCCGGCGACCCCGAGGGCAACGCCCCCGACGTGGCCGAGGAGCCACCGCTGAAGCGGTACGTCTTCCCGCGCTGACCGCCCGAGCGGGAGGCCCAACTGCGGGGAAGTTGGCCCTCCGGCACGAGTCCAGAGGCCACCTTCCCAGCAGTTGGGTGCGCCGCGCATCCCCGAGCGGACGGGCCGTAGCGGCGCGCAGTCCTGCGGAAATCTCGCGCTTTCGTCGCGGTAACCGCGCGTTTCTCCCGCCAGCGTGACTCCTGTGACGCCTGCGACTCGGGCGTCCGTGGCGGGAGCCGACCGGTCCTGCTCGTCCAGCTCGGACGGGCGTCGGTGGCTCCCCCAGATCGGCTGAGGGGTAGGGATGTCACGCAGGAGGATGGTCGTCGCGGCGCTCCTGGCCGCGTTCACGATCGCGGGAGGTGCGCCGGCGGTCGGCGCCTCGGAGGAGGCGCCGCCGAGCCTGCCGCTGTGGGTCTACGGGCACTCGTACACGACGAACCCGGGCAACATGAACACCCCTGGCCAGGAGTGGATGCCCGACCTGGCCACCCGGCTGGAGTCGCCGAGCTGGCAGACCTTCGGGGTGGGCTCCTCCCGGATGATCGACACCTACTCCGACATCTCCCGCGCGGCGCCGCGAGCACCCGTGGCATCCAGCGCGTGGGACAGCCAGCGGAGCGGCGTCGTGGTCGTGCAGTCCGAGTTCAACGACATGATCAACCCCTGGGGCAGCTCCCGGGACGCCCGCCCGCTGTCGTCGCTGGCCGCCGCCAACTACGAGCAGACGCTGCAGGCGTCGCTGGCCCTGCTCTCCGCGGAGCGCCGCCAGGACTGGTCGAGCGCGACCAGCCGCGGCGTGTGGAGGACGTCGAGCGGGCCGGCCTACCTCGGCGGCTCCCTCACCTACACGACGCAGCGCGGAGCCTTCCGCGAGATGCGGGTCACCGTCGGACCGTCCGGCGTCCTCTGGCTGATCACCTGGGAGGTGTCCACCCGGGTGTCCAACCCGCGGACCGGCGCCACCCAGATCAGCGTCGACAACCGCAACGTGGTCGGCATCCCCGCGCGCACCGCCACCTGGGAGCCGATCTACTCGCGCCGCTCCGGCGGCTACCTGCACTCGGTCGGACCGCGCGCCACGGCGATCACCGGCCTGACCCCCGGCGTGCACACGGTCCGGGTGATGAAGGTCGACACCGGCCCCGGGGCCGTCTACCTCGACCAGCTCCTCGTGCAGTCGGCCGACCCGGTGCCGGTCGCGTCGTGAAGGACCCGCCGGCCTACATCGCCGGCGTCCGCCTACACCGCCGCGTCCGGGCCGCGGATCAACGCCAACCGTGCCTGCTGCACCGCGGATCGACGCGGTGACGGCGCACCGGCTCTTCCCCCACGTGTTCACCGCGAGCTCGAAGGGATCCAGCCGGGGCACTACGCCTCCGACGGCATCCACCTCTCGGACCTCGGCATGGACTTCGAGGCGTCCCGTCTGGAGCAGGCGATCGAGGGCTACTTCGCGGGGTCGCCGTAGCAGGTCGAGGGGGTCGTGCGCCACGAGAACGGCCTGCGGTTTTCCACCCACTCGGGTGACGACCGCGCGAGTGAACGCCGGTCCCGGCGGCGACGCTCCGCCCCCTACCTTGTCGATCATGATCTTCCGCAGACCCGGCGCGCTGGGTCTGCTGGTTCTCCTCGGCACGATGACCGCCTGCACCAGTGAGGCGAGCACCCCGCCGGAGACCTCCGGGACACCGGCGCTCGCCGGATACCAGGCGCCGTCGGATGCCCCGGGCTTCTGCGAGCTGCTCGCCGGCTCGACCCACCTGCGCACCCTCCCGACGGCGCTCGGCACCCTCGCCGTCGACACCTCCGACGCCGCCGCCCGGCAGGAACTCGCGGCGGCGGTCGTCGACCTCCGTGCCGTCCTCGACGACGTCCGCTTCGCCGTCGAGTACGCCGACCTGGAGACGGCGGTGGAGGACCTGGTCGACGCGCTGACCGAGGCCTCGGGCGGTCGCCTCCCCGCGGAGCTGAGCGGCACCGTCGCCCGCGCGCTCACCGTCGTCGCCGACGAGGCCCAGCCGGCGTGCGAGTTCCCGACGTGATCCGCCGCGTCCTCCTCCTCGCCCTGTTCGGCACGCTCCTGCTGCCGACGACGTCCGCGGCCGGCGGGCCGGTCGAGTGGCTGTGCAGCCCCGACACCTCTCGCGGCGCGGTGCCGGCCGGCTTCGTCCTCGACGCGTGCGTCGACGGGGCCGGGCTGACACTGCGCAACAGCCTCGACGTGCCCGTCGTCGTCACCGGCCGCGGGGTCGAGGAGCCGGTGCGCACCTCCTCGGTCGGGGCGGAGCGCGAGACGGTCCTCCGCCTCGTGCGCGAGGACAAGGTGGTGCTGCTCCCCGGCGACGTCGTGCGCTGGCCGATCGGCCGTGGCGCCGCCGCGCTCACCGTCTCCGAGCTCGAACCGGCGGCCGCGCCGGCCATCGTCGAGGTCCTCGACCCGTTCCTGCCGCGCGAAGGTCCGCGGCGGATCCCCGATGCCGTCCTGCAGGCCTTCGCCGACGTCGTCGAGCCGATCGACGACGCCGTCGCCGAACGGGAGGCGTGCCTGGACGACCAGAACTTCCTCGGGGCCGTCGCCTGCGACGTGACGACGGCGGCAGCCATCGCCACTGCGCTCGACGTCGAGTTCTCCCGCGGCGTCGCCACCGAGGTGGCGCCCGTCGTCCTCGACCGCGGGCAGTGGGCGGAGTGGGCCGGTATCGGGACGACCGACATCTCCGGCACGGACACGGTCCTCCGGCAGGAGGACGTCGCTCGCGCCGGACACGTCGACCGTCGACCCCGCGTCGGCGAGCCGGTCGACCCGGCCCGATCCGGTGCCGCAGGGACCGGCACCCGCTCCGGCTCCCGCCCCGGCACCGGCCGTCGTCGATCCGGGCCCGCAGCCGCCCGCCACCAACGGGAACGGGAACGGCCGCGGCAAGGCGAACGGCCACGACAAGTGGGACGACTGGCTCGAGGGCCTCGCGGACTGGCTCGAAGACGGCTGACCGACGCGGATCAGTCCAGAGCGGCGGCCTCCTGCTGCCATTCGCTCGGCGACATCCCGAACGCGGCCCGGAAGCGCCGGGCGAAGTGGCTCGGGTCGGCGAAACCGCAGGCCCGAGCGACCGAGGCGATCGGCCGCCGTCGCCCGCCGGGCGAGCCCAGCACCACGCGGGCCTCCTCCAGCCGCTGGCTGATGATCCACTGCTCCAGGCTGAGGCCCGCCTCCGCGCACGTCCGGTAGAGCAGGCGCAGCGAGACGTTGTGCGCCCGGGCGATCCGCTGGGGCGTGAGGTCCGGCTCGGTCAGGTGCGCCCGCGCGTAGGTCAGCACGCGCGTGACCAGCGTGTCCTCGCGCACCGCCTGCCGGAGCCGGACGTCACCGGCGGCCGAGACCAGGAGGGCCCGGAGCAACTCCGTCGTCCCCCGGCCCAGGCCGGCGGCCCCGGGGTCGAGCGACAGTTCCGCCGCCCGGTCCGCCATCCGCCGCAGGTGCGCGTGCACCAGCCCGTACAGCGGGCTCGCGGGTAGCCGCGTCCCAGCCCGCCGGACGACGTCGACCGGCAGACCCAGCTGGTCGTAGGGCACCTGGAACGCGCGCGACCCACCCCAGCCGCTCCACGAGAACGAGTACGGCCCGGTGAGGTCGCTCAGCATCAGGCCGCCGGTACCGACGAGGGAGTCGGCGCCGAACTGGCTGAACCGGCCGGCACCTCTCGCCTGCAGTGCGAGCGCGACCACCGGCGTCCCCTCCATGCGCACGTGCCGGGCGGTGCGCAGCAGGCGGAAGCCGGTCGAGTCGGCGGTGAAGAGGTTGGCGGGGCCGAACTGCCACAGGTGCATGCGCGCCCGGACGCCGCCGGCGGGGTCCTCGTGGTCGATGCGGCAGGGCACGGAGGCCTCGCCCATCGCGGCTCGAAAGGCGTCGACGCGCACGTCGCGCGGCACGACCGCGGTGTCGAGCAGGAGCACGCGCACTCCACAGAGAGCTAGGTAGCAACCGAGCCCCCGTGGCCTCCCCAGTCTCGCAGAGCCAGCGGGCCTGACGGAACCTCCGGAACCGGTCGGTCCGCGCGACGGCGTGCAGCCGAGGGCGCGAACGGTGCACGGACAGGCGATCGAGCCGGCGGCGCCGCTGACAGCCTCGCGGCAGAGAGCGCCGCACCCGCGGCCCCACCAGGGGGAAGGGAAACAGCGATGGCAGAGTCGACCGCGCCGGACACGATCGTCCTCATCCACGGCTTCTGGGTGACGCCGCGCAGCTGGGAGAACTGGAAGGCGCGCTACGAGGAGCGCGGCTTCCGCGTGCTGACGCCGACCTATCCCGGCTTCGAGGGCGAGGTCGAGGCGCTCAACGCCGACCCCACCCCGATCACCGAGGTGACCCTCGCGCAGATCGTCGACCACCTGGCCGCGGCGATCGGCCAGCTGGACCGGCCGCCGATCCTCATCGGCCACTCCGCCGGGGGCGCGATCACCCAGATCCTGCTCGACCGCGGCTACGGCACGGTCGGCGTCGCGCTCAACTCGGCGCCCACCGAGGGCGTCCGGGTGCTCCCGCTCTCGCAGCTGAAGTCGACGTTCGTGGCGTTCAAGAACCCGGCCAACCGGCACCGCGCCGTCCCGCTCAGCCACGAGCAGTGGCACTACGCGTTCACCAACACCTTCAGCGAGGAGGAGTCCCGCGCGCTCTACGAGCGGTACGCCATCCCGGCGTCCGGGGGGATCCTCTGGAGCTCGGTGCTCGCCAACTTCATGCCCGGCCCGCAGGACGCGGCGGTGGACTACCGCAACGACGCCCGCCCGCCGCTGCTGTTCATCTCCGGCGGCGAGGACCACATCATGCCGCCGAGCGTGCAGCGGTCGAACGCCAAGCACTACAAGGGCGACACGGTCACCGAGATCCGCGAGTACCCCGGCTACGCCCACCTGCTGCCGGCCCAGGCGGGCTGGGAGGAGATCGCCGACTACGCGCTGGAGTGGGCGCTGAACCACGCCGGCGGACGGCGTCCCGAGGTGGCCGGCGCCCAGTGATCGAGGGCGTCCGGCTCACCCACGTGGGCGGGCCGACGGTGCTCGTCGAGGTGGGCGGGTGGCGGCTGCTCACCGACCCGACGTTCGACCCGCCCGGCCGCCGGTACTCCTTCGGCTGGGGGACGGCGTCGACGAAGGTGGCGGGCCCGGCGATGGCCGCCGAGGACGCTGCTGCCGGTCGACGCCGTCCTGCTCAGCCACGACCACCACGCCGACAACCTCGACGACGCCGGCCGCGCGCTGCTCGCGGACGTCGGCACGGTGGTCACCACCGTCGCGGGGGCGAAGCGACTCGGGAACGGGGCGCAGGGACTCCGCCCGTGGGAGACGACGACCCTGACCGCGGCCGGCCGCATGTCGATCGAGGTGACCGCCACCCCGGCACGGCACGGGCCGCCGCTCAGCCGGCCGGTCGCCGGTGCCGTCGTCGGCTTCGCCCTGCGGTGGGACGGCCAGCGGCACGGAGTCCTCTGGATCTCCGGGGACACCGTTCTCTTCGACGGCCTCCGCGCCGTCGCCGACCGGCTGCACGTCGACAC
Source organism: uncultured Actinomycetota bacterium (assembly GCA_963784165.1). Taxonomy (GTDB): domain Bacteria; phylum Actinomycetota; class Actinomycetes; order Mycobacteriales; family Geodermatophilaceae; genus Blastococcus_B. The sequence goes on along the minus strand of CAWAQI010000019.1, from coordinate 191,926 downwards.
CGCCCTCGTGCACCTGGGCGGCGTGCGGTTCCCGGTCACCGGGCCGCTGCGCTACTCGATGACCGCCCGCGAGGCCGTGGAGCTGTGCCGGCTCCTGCGCCCGCGGACCGTCGTCCCCGTCCACTACGAGGGCTGGTCGCACTTCCGGCAGGGCCGCGAGGCGGCCGAGCGGGAGTTCGCGCGTGCCCCGGCCGCAGGTCCGGCAGCGCCTGCGCTGGCTCGAGCACGGAGTGCCGGTGAGTGCCGCCTGACTGCCCGGCGAAAGGAGATGACCGCGCCACGCCGGATTCCGAACCCACGGGGGGAGGCTCGGAAGCGGCCATGACGCGGCCATCTCACAAGCGTCATCGCCGCCGGGCCCGCAGAAGGGTGCGCGGTCATCCCAGAAATCTTTCTTCCGGCACGTGCGCCCCACCGGTGTGACCTCCGACCGTGTTGGCGGCGCCGTGCCGTCGTCGTGGCTCATGGTGAGAGGCCCATTGACCTGAGCGCAGCGTCGCGCGACGTGATCCCGAGGGGAGACCTCGCCGTGTGCCGACTGCTCGGCTGGGCCACCCGCACGCCCACCTCGCTGCACCGCCTGCTCGGCCACGACGACACCGTCGACTTCACCGAGCTCTCCGGGCTGCACGGCGACGGCTGGGGCCTGGCCCGCGGGGTTCCCGGCGGCGTGGAGGTGCGCAAGCGCGCGAACACCGCCCGCATGAGCGACGACTTCGCCCTCTGGTCCCGCGCCACCCGCTCGGACCTGGGCCTCGTGCACCTGCGCCGGGCCACGCTCGGTCTCCCGGTGCGGGCGGAGAACACGCACCCGTTCACCGACGGCCGGCTGGCGTTCGCGCACAACGGGTCGATCTCGCCGCCGCCGGCCCTCGACGTGCTGCTCTCCCCGACGGCGCAGGGGCTGCGAACCGGTGACACCGACAGCGAGCGCTACTTCCTCGCCGTCCTCTCCCAGTTGGAGGACGGCGCCACCCCGGCCGAGGCGCTGCGCGCGGCGGTCGCCGGGATCGCCGCGACGGCGTCCTTCACCAGCCTGAACTGCCTCCTGCTGACCCCCGACGAGCTCTACGCCGTCTGCTGCTTCGACCCCGACGGGGTGCAGGCCGATGAGGCGCCGGACTACTACGACCTCGGCTTCCGGACGACGGAGGACGCGGTGGTCGTCTCGTCCAGCGGCTGGGGCCGGGGCTGGCAGGGGCTCGCCAACGGAGAGCTCCTCGTCGTCCGCCGGGGCACGCTCGAGGTGACGGTCGAGGCCCTCGGCGCGGAGTTGGCCCGCGCCTGAGCCGTCGGCGTCAGCCGCCGCGCCGACCCGCCGTCAGGTCGGGCGCCACCGGGTCTCGCCGTTGCCACCACGGGCGGCGCACGTCGCCGGCTTGCCCGCCGACGTGATCCCGCGGGCACCCTCGGCCGAGCACGGGTCACCCGGTTGCACGACCGGTACGGAGGCTGGAGCAGGTGGCGGCGGTGGGGCCGCCTCGGGAGCGGGCGTCGGCGCCGGCTCCCCGGTCCCGGTCGGGGAGGCGCTCTCGGCAACGGCTTCCGGTGTCTCGCTCGCCGACTGATGCACGGCGCGGTCTCGCCCGCGTGGCACCGAGGTCAAGGGTCCGGCCGAACGTCGGTCCGGCCGGGACGACCGTCGGGGCCGGCAGCTGGATCCGCTGCGTGGCGCTCGGGGGAGCGCCGGTCAACCCTGCCCACGAGGCGGTGAGCACGGCCAGGGCGGCGACCACGAGGAGCGCGCCGACGCCGGCGCCCATCCTCAGCACCACCCACCGGAGCGGGGCGGGCGTGACCCGGTGCCGGCCGTTCGGCGGCATTTCCTCGTCGGACGTGTCGAGCTCGTGCACCGTCGGCCGCTCCCTGTTGTTCCTGCCTGCCCTCTCACGACTGTCATCGCCGCAGGTGCGCTCACGGGGGCGCCCGTCGTCACGCGAGTCCACCCGCGTCGCATGCGTCCCAGGTGGCGGGTCCCTGTCCGCGCCAGGATGGGCGCGTGGACGAGGAGTTCTGCGAGGTCGTGGTCACCGCGGCCGACGCCGACTGGCTGGCCGGGTTCACCCGCACGCTCGTCGAGGAGCGGCTGGCCGCGTGCGGGCACCAGATCGCCGCGATCCGCTCGGTCTACCGGTGGGAGGGCGCGGTGCACGACGAGCCCGAGGCGCGCGTCGCCCTGCACACCCGCCGCTCGCTCGTGCCGGCCATCACCGCGCGCGCGGACGAGCTGCATCCCTACGACGTCCCCTGCGTCATCGCCCTCCCACTGGTCGGCGGCAACCCCGCCTATCTGGAGTGGATCACGGCCGAGACTCGTACGGCCTGAACGCTGGTCAACGGGCACTCGAGCGGGTTCTCGACGGCAGCGGTGGGACGGCGACGGTCGGATCGCCGAGGATCACCATGCTCTGCCGATCCCGCGCGGCCAGAGTCGTCGCCATGGCGACGGCGGCGGTGTCGGCACCGGCGTCGAAGTCCCGGTACGCCGTGTCCCGCTGCCCGAACAGCTCACCGACGAGTGCGTAGACCTCGCGCAGCGCCAGGCCGACCGGCTGGGGGGTGAAGAACTTGTCGTACAGCGCCGTGCAGATGGTCGCGGTCAGGCGCTGGCCGTTGTGCGGATTCTTGATGGTCCAGTCGAACGTCGGCTCGACGTGGCCGATGAAGGCCCGCAGCGGCCGGGTGGCGCCGAGCAGCGCTTCCGGCAGCGGCGCGACGTGCGTCCCGGCGCCCGCGATGCCGGTCAGCACCTGGTCGACCCACGAGCCCGGCTCCAGCAGTCCTCGGTAGATCGTGCTGCCGTCGCTGCCGGCGGAGCAGCAGGCGTGCGCGTACCAGACGGCGCCGTCCGGCTGCCACGCTTCGAGCACGCGGGCCGGGTCCACGGTCGCGTAGTCGCCGTCCACCGGCAGGCCCAGGTCGCGGACCAGGGCGTCGTGGTCGCCCAGCGGTCCCGTCTTGCCGTGGCTGGTGGTGAGCACGAACGCCGGGGAGTGGTCGGCCAGCGCCTGGTACAGCGCGCCCGCCGTGGCCTGCCCCTCCGCGCCGTCGAAGTACCGCGCGTTCGGCCCGATCTCGTCGTCGGCGGCCAGGTCCCGCTGCACGCGGGCGGCGATCGTCGTCCGCATGACCCGGGTGATGTCGGCCGGGCCGTGGTCGACGGCCCAGACGACGGTGTGCGTCGGTTGCGCGGCCGAGGCGGGCCAGCCGCCCAGCAGCGCCGTGACGTAGTTGGCCAGGGCGTCGCCGTCGAGGGTCAGCCGCCCCACCGAGGCGGACTGGTTGAGCAGGTACTGGAACTCCCAGGGGATGACGTCGGGCCGCCCGTGGATCAGGAGGTAGCGGGGCAGCGCACCGGCCGCGGTGCCACGCTCGGCGCCGCTGATCGCGATGTCCTGCTTGCCGCGGTCGGTGTAGTACCGGCGCAGGTGCGTGTACCGCAGCGCGGGCTCGGTGCGGTAGCGGAGCACGGGCGAGCCGGCGCGGGCGGCCAGCAGCGCGCGCAGCGGCTCCGGTGCGTCCTCTCCCCGGGCCTTGACGTCGTCGGGCAGCGCGTCGTCGTCGGCCAGGACCAGCCCCCAGCCCACCCGCTCGTCCTCCCAGTCGGCCGGATCGGCCTCCGCCGGAGGAGCGAGGAGGCGCGGCAGGCGGTCCCCGCGGCCGTCGAGAGCCCAGCCGAGAGAGCTGCTCGCCAGCGGCCCCACGGCCGGTTCCGCGCCGGGCCAGGCATTCAGCTGGAGCGTGGCGGGCAGCGACGCCGTCACCGCGGCGCTCTCCGCAGGTCCTCGAGCGCGCGGTCGATCTCCTGGCTGATCCGCTCCAGCAACTCGGGCGGGGTGCCGGGTGGCGCGTCGTGCCGGAACCGGAGCAGCGTGTCGAGGTAGTCGGTGGAGTTCTTGCGCGTCTGAGCGTCGTGCGACGGGTCGGCCACCAGTTGATCGATGAGGAGCGGGTCGCGGCGGACGTAGAGCACCGGCAGCGTCCAGTCGCGGTGGCATGCGGCCGCCATCCGGAGATCGGCCTCCTGGTGCACGTCCCGGAGATCCCGGCGCGGTGCCCCGAGCGCCGCGGCCAGTTCGAGGTCCACCTCCCGGCCGGCCACCAGCTTCTCGCCGAGCTGGGCGAGGAGCGAGGAGTAGAGGGAGTAGGTGAAGACAGCGGCGACGTCGCTGGCGACCGGGTCGCGCATCCCGACGACGGCCGGGCAGCCGGCGCGGGTCAGCAGATAGGCGAGCGAGCGCGCGCCGGACGAGTTGCTCGCCCCCTTGCAGGCGTTCAGCGACATGATCCAGGTCGACCGGCCGACGCTGTACAGCTGGAGTGGCTCGAGCACCACGGAGCTGCCGTGCCCGGCGGCGTGCTCCCGTCGCGTTGCCAGCCGGAGGAGCGGCGAGGATCCGCCCTGCCCGTGGCAGAAGAAGTGCAGCAGGTGCGGATCGAACTCCTTGAGGGCCTGGAGCAGGTCGTTGGCCCCGGTGAGGTACTGGACCGTGCCCGACAGCCCGTCCGCGGCGAGGTCGGCCTGGATCTGCGGCAGCAACGCGGTCTCGCCCACCCAGAGCGACAGGTCGATGCCCAGCGCGGCGGGGGTGTGCCGGAGTGCCCGGCGGAGGGCGGCCCACTCCTCGGCGGCGGGAACCCCGATCGCCGACATGACCGCCATCAGCCGGAGGGGAGCGGTGAACGTCCGGACGCCCCGTTCCGGGGCCATCTGCGCGGCCCGGCGCGCGATCGGCCACCGGTCCTCGAGTGCCAGGAACCCCGCGTCGGGTTCGAAGAGGATCTCCCACGGATAGCTGGCCGCCGTCTCCGAACCCTCCAGGTCCAGGTACACGGGGCAGCACTCGCCGGGGGTCGTCTGGTCGATCGCGTAGCGGAGGGCCGCGGCCGTGGCCTCGTGCCGGCCGAGCTCCTCGAGCAGCGCCTCGCCGACCTTGCGCATGTTCTCGCCCGAGGGCGGGTCCTCGTTGAACAGGTCGATGAGCGCGGGATCGGCCTGGAAGGGGTACAGCCGGCCGAAGCCCGGCACGAACGTCGGCTCCTCGACCGACACGTACATGGACTCCTGGGTCTGGTCCGCGTTGGGCACCGTGGACACCCGCATGACGACGCGGCTCATCGGTCTTCCCCCTTGTCCCGGACCGAGGACTCGATCGTCTTGCTGATGAAGGACAGGGCATCGGTGACGCCGCGGGAGCCCGGGCTGGAGATCGCGGGATCCACCTCGGTCCCGAGATTGCTCGACGTCCAGCGCTCGAGGAGTCGCTGGCTCGACGCGACCCAGGCCGACGGCTCGGTGGGGTCCTGCCGGGCCTTGAGCAGCACGTCGGGATCGAGCGTGCATTCCCGGGTGGCCCGCTCGATCCGCTCCGCGACGGCGTCGTCCGCGTGTCGCCGGGACGGCGCCGTCGTGCGCGCCCGCACGAGGCTGGGATGGCAGGCGAGCATGAGGCTCGGCGCCACGGGGATCCCCTGCGGAAGCGTCGTGTAGAGGAATCGGTAGGCGGCGGCGAGCTCGTCGGCCGGCCCGGCGGGCGCCTGGAGGACGACCGGCCCCGACAGCAGCCCGGTCATGCGGTGCATGAAGATCCGGAGCCCGGCCTCGCCCCGACGCGCGGTGTCGAGCACGGGTTGCGCGACGCTGAGGCTCCAGGCGCCGATCCGGGTGAGGAACGACAGCAGTTGCGCCACGCTGACCAGGCGGATCGTCCGTGGGTTCTCCGTCCCCGCCGGGGAGGAGCCGAAGTCGAGCATCCCGAAGTTCTCCGACACCCGGCCCGGGCAGATCAGGTGGACGACATCGACCGTGTCGGTGCCGATCGCCTCCAGCATCCAGCGCAGCCAGGGGCTGTCGGGGAGGTCCTCGGACCGGTGGGACTCGTCGTCCTGGGCCGGCGGCTGGTGGAACCGCACCCGCGTGCCCGGCGCCGGTGCACGGGCGGCCGCGTCCCGCGTGAAGACGTCGACCCGCGCACCGGGCACCGCCGCGACCACGGTGCCGAGGAAGTCCCACAGCGCGGGCGTGCCCGGCCACGGTGCGCAGACGGCGATGCGCAGGTCGCTGGGCAGCGTCGGCGGCGGGACCGCGGAGAACGGCAGCCGCAGGAGGGGGAAGCCCAGCTGGGGCAGCATCAGCCGTTCCCACGGGATGGCCGGCAGGTGACCGAACGGACGGCGGAAGTCGAGCCAGACCGGCTCCTCCCGCGGCGCCGGCTCGAGTGCCCGCAGCAGTTCCACGTGCCAGCCGTGGGGCAGGCTCATCGGCGCCTGCTTGGCGAGCACGGTGTCGATCCCCTTGAGGTCGAGGGGCAGTCCGAGCTCGCCGAGCCCGAGGTTCCGCTGGAGGCGGACGTCGTCCGGCAGGTCCACCTCGACGCGGACCCCGCGCGGCTCGCCGGGGTCGGCGTCCTCGTCGAGGTCGAGGGACGCGCCGATGACGGTGAGCGGGTAGGCGCGATTGAGCAGGACGGGCATCAGGACCACATCACTTCGCGCAGAGCCCACCACGTCGCGGGCACGCTGATCGCGCCGTGCCCGGCGATGGCCGAGGTGCCGTCGAGGGCGACGAGCTTCCGGTCGGCGTCGAGGTCGTACGTCCGCCCCAGGGGCTGGAGGGTGCGCCACTGCGTCTCGGCGGCCGCCCCGTGCGGACCGAAGCCGCCCAGCGCCGCGAAGATGCTCGGTGGCTCCGGCCACGGCGCGGGGAGGGGCTCGCGACGGTCGCCGTCGCGCCGGAGCGCCCAGTGGAAGAACTTTGTGAGCGGCGCGTCGTGCGCGCTGTACGTGGTGAAGATGCGCTGCTCGACCCGGTCGAGGACCACGCGGTAGCCGCCGGCCGGTTCGCCGCCGCCGGCCTCGGCGAAGCAGAGGTGGTTGACGGCCGGCTGTAGCAGCAGCATCGAATGCACCGGCCGGGGGACGGGCGCCGTGGCGACGGCGGAGAGCACGACCTTGGCCCCGAACGAGTGGCCGACCAGGTGCACCTTGGCGTCGCTCCCGGAGAGGGCTTCCCGAACGAGCGGACCGACCGCAGCTGTGCCCACCTTTCCGGCCCGGTCCTTCATCAGCCAGACCGAGGCGCCGCGGATGGCGTTGCGCGGATCGAGCGCGCTCCAGAAACCAGCGGGGCGGGGGTCAGCGGTCGACGGGGCGGTCACCACGCCGAAGTCGTCGTCGTCATCCCCTGTCGACGCCGGTGCTTGTGTCTCGACCGGAGGGGGAGCGGAGAGCCAGCTCTGCGCCAGTGTGTCGCCGTCGGGCGGATTCGGGTTCTCGCCGACCTCAGGCCCCTCGCTGCGATAGGTCGGGGCGAGGAGCGCGGCGAGTTCGGCAGTCTCATCGGGACTCACGGTCGATCGGCTCCACAGCTCGCGAAGGCGAGCGGCGTCGGGTGGGGAGAGCTCGTCCGCGACGTTCTCCAGCGCGGCGGCGTCGGGGTCGTTCGCGGGTACGCCGCCGGCCGCGAAGACGGGTGCTTGCTCGCCCGGGAGCACCAGCAGGGCGCTCGGCCAGAAGATTCCGACGAGCAGGACGCGCCGGCGCGGATCGTCTGGGAACTGGCCGACCACGCCATCGATGAAGCCGTCGTAGCGTCGGGTCGCCGCCTCCCAGTCGTTGTTCCAGCCGTGCGAGAAGACCACCACGTCGGTGAACTCGCCCGTCGCGAGCGCCGTGTGGACGCGCTCGAGTGTCTCGGGCGAGCGTGTGGCGCCCTTCTTGTCGTACTGCAGGATCCAGAACGGATTTCCCTTGCCGACAGTCCGATACGGCTCACGCTGCGTCCCGGTCATGACGGACCCCTTCCACGCAGACCAAGGAGAGCTGCTGACGGGGCCCGGATACGCTCCCGTCCGGTTCCGATCAACGTATTCGGGTGTGGTCGGGATGTCGGCCACGCAGAAGATCCGAACGCATCCACTCTGTTAGATCCGGACGTCGACCGGGCTCTTGGTCCGGCGCACTACCCTCGGTCGATGTGGCCGCTGACTTCTCCACCGTCCTGGACGAGCTGAGCACGACCCTGTCCTCGATCGAGGCCGTGCTCGACGTCGACCGGCTGCGCCGGGAGGTCGCCGAGCTGGAGCAGCAGGCGGCCGCGCCCGACCTCTGGAACGACGTCGAGGCCGCGCAGGCCGTGACCTCCAAGCTGTCCTACCTGCAGGGTGACCTGCGTCGGGTCGAGGAGCTGCGCAGCCGGCTCGACGACGTCGGCCTGATGCACGAGATGGCCGCGGAGGAGGGCGACGAGGCCACCACCGCCGAGACCGAGCGCGAGCTGGAGAGCCTGCGCAAGGCGATCGACGAGCTCGAGGTGCGCACGCTGCTCTCGGGTGAGTACGACTCCCGCGAGGCGCTGGTGACCATCCGCTCGGAGGCCGGTGGCGTCGACGCCGCGGACTTCGCCGAGATGCTCATGCGCATGTACATGCGCTGGGCCGAGCGTCACAAGTACCCGGTCGAGCTCTACGACGTCAGCTACGCGGAAGAGGCGGGCATCAAGTCGGCCACGCTCGCCGTCAAGGTGCCCTACGCCTACGGCACCCTCTCGGTCGAGCAGGGCACCCACCGGCTGGTGCGGATCTCGCCGTTCGACAACCAGGGCCGCCGGCAGACCTCGTTCGCCGGCGTCGAGGTGCTGCCCGTGGTCGAGCAGGCCGACCACGTGGAGATCCCCGAGAACGAGATCAAGGTCGACGTGTTCCGATCCTCGGGGCCGGGCGGGCAGAGCGTGAACACGACCGACTCCGCCGTCCGGATGACCCACCTGCCGACCGGCATCGTGGTGTCCTGCCAGAACGAGAAGAGCCAGATCCAGAACCGCGCCGCCGCGCTGCGGGTGCTCCAGGCGCGGTTGCTGGTCGTCCGTCAGCAGGAGCAGAAGGCCGAGATGGACGCGCTCAAGGGCGAGGGCAGCAGCTGGGGCAACCAGATGCGCTCCTACGTGCTGCACCCCTACCAGATGGTGAAGGACCTCCGGACCGAGCAGGAGACCGGGAACACCACCGCGGTGCTCGACGGCGACATCGACTCGTTCATCGAGGCGGGCATCCGCTGGCGCCGTCAGCAGGAGACCGTCGCCGCGTCCTGAAACGACTCGAAAGGCGCTCGCGGAGCGCTCACCGGGGCGTTTCCCGACCCCTGTGACACACGACCCACACGACTCCTGTGAGTCTTCGGTCGAACCGGGCGTCGTGGGGCCCGGGGCAGGTACCGTGGCGCCTCGTGATCGAACTGCAACACGTCACCAAGCTCTACCCGGCCAGCGCGCGGCCGGCCCTTGACGACGTGTCCACCGAGATCGACAAGGGCGAGTTCGTCTTCCTCATCGGTTCGTCCGGTTCGGGGAAGTCGACGTTCCTGCGGCTGCTGCTCAAGGAGGACACCCCGACCACGGGCACCGTCTCGGTGAACGGTCAGGTGCTCAACACCATGAGCAAGTGGAAGGTGCCCAAGTTGCGGCGCACCATGGGGTGCGTCTTCCAGGACTTCCGGCTGCTCCGGGACCGCACGGTGGCCCAGAACGTGGCCTTCGCGCTCGAGGTGATCAACAAGCCCACGCGGACGATCAAGCGGGTCGTCCCCGAGGTGCTGGAGATGGTCGGCCTGGAGGGCAAGGCCAACCGGCTGCCCAACGAGCTCTCCGGTGGTGAGCAGCAGCGGGTGGCGATCGCCCGAGCGTTCGTCAACCGCCCGCTGGTGCTGCTGGCCGACGAGCCGACCGGCAACCTCGACCCCGAGACCAGCGAGGGGATCATGCTGCTGCTCGAGCGGATCAACCGCACCGGCACCACGGTGATCATGGCGACGCACGACTACCACATCGTCGACTCCATGCGCCGGCGCGTGATCGAGCTCAACGGCGGCCAGATCACCCGCGACCAGTCGCGCGGCGTCTACGGCGTCGGCCGGTAGTCCCGGCCCCGCCCACACGCCTCCGCTTCCGAAGCTCTCCGACAGGGAATCCATGCGCGTCAACTTCGTCCTCTCCGAGGTGGCCACCGGGCTGCGTCGCAACCTGACCATGACGGTCGCGATGATCCTGACCACCGCGATCTCGCTCGGTCTCATGGGCACCGGCCTGCTGATCGCCGGGATGATCACCGAGATGAAGGCGATCTACTACGACAAGGTCCAGGTCTCGATCTTCCTGGCCGACGACGTCACCGAGGAGCAGCGAGCCGACATCGAGGCGCGGCTCGACGCGTCGCCGGAGGTCGCGACCTACATCTACGAGTCCAAGGAAGAGGCCTACGAGCGCTTCCAGCAGCAGTTCGCCCAGCAGCCCGAGCTGGTCGAGAACACCCCGGCCGACGCGCTCCCGGAGAGCTTCCGCGTCGAGCTGGTCAACCCCGAGCGCTACCCGGTCATCGCCGAGGAGTTCCCGAACGGTGAGGCCGGCGTCGACCAGGTGCGCGACGAGGGCGACTTCCTCGACCGCCTGTTCAGCCTGCTCAACGGCGCCCGCAACGCGACGATCGCCGTGGCGGTGGTCCAGGCGTTGGCGGCGCTGCTGCTGATCTCGAACACCATCCAGCTGGCCGCGTTCAACCGGCGGAACGAAACGAACATCATGCGGCTGGTCGGCGCCTCGCGCTGGTACACCCAGCTGCCGTTCATCCTCGAGGCCGCCGTCGCCGGGCTGATCGGTGCGTTGCTGGCCGTCGGGGGGCTGGTCCTCACCAAGGTGCTCTTCGTCGACCGCACCCTGTCGGGGCCGATCAAGGCCGGGATCATCCCCGCCGTCGACTGGGGCGACGTCGCGGCCATCTCGCCGTGGATCGCCGCGGCCGGTGTCGGGCTGGCCGCCATCGCCGCGTACGTGACGCTGCGCCTGTACGTGCGCCTCTAGTTCACCGGCGAGATCTGCACACTCGCCCCCCTTCAGGGCTCTGAAATGGGCGAATGTGCAGATCTCGCCGCTGCTGGGGTTGCGGCGGGTCTCCGCAGTCGGGAGCATGTGGCGCCCACCTTCGTCGCGATCGACCGTGCCCATCGGCGGCCTGACCGCCTGGTCATCGGATGCGCCTCATGGGTCGCAGACTCCTCGCCGCGCCGGTCGTCGTCCTCGGCGCCGTGCTCGCCGTCCTCCTCCCGGCTTCGGTGGCGACGGCGGTCGTGTCGCCGACGTCCCTCATCGGGACGTTCGCCGGCAACGGAGCGGCGCGCTTCGCCGGCGACGGCGGGCAGGCAGCCCTGGCCTCGCTGAACCAGCCGCGCGGGGAGATCGCGCAGGGACCCGACGGCAGCCTCTACATCGCCGACACGTTCAACAACCGGATCCGGCGGGTGGCTCCGGACGGCGTCATCACCACCGTCGCCGGCAACGGCGTCGGTGCCTACGGCGGTGACGGCGGCCCCGCCACGGCCGCGCGGCTGCACTGGCCGCACGACGTCGAGGTCGACGCCGCCGGCAACGTCTGGATCGCCGACTCGGCCAACCACCGCATCCGCAGGGTCACGCCCGACGGCGTCATCCGCACCGTGGTCGGCACCGGCGCGGCCGGCTTCAACGGCGACGGCCTGGCCGGGACGGCGACCCGGATCAACCGCCCCAAGGGCCTGGAGATCACGGCCACGTCACTGTGGTTCTCCGACGGCGACAACAACCGCGTCCGCGTCCTCGACCTCACGACCAACACCGTCCGCACCGTCGCGGGCACCGGTCCGCGGGGCGCCACCGGTGACGGCGGCCCGGCGATCCTGGCCCGGCTCAACGGCCCGCGGATGATCGCGGTCGACACGCTCGGCAACCTCTACATCTGCGACAGCTTCAACCACCGCATCCGGCGGGTGGGCATCGACGGGATCATCACGACCGTGGCCGGCACCGGCGTGGCCGGCTTCTCGGGGGACGGCGGCCCGGCGACGCTGGCCCTGCTCAGCGAGCCGCGCGGGCTGACCCTCGGGGACGACGCGACGCTGTACATCGCCGACACCGTCAACGCGCGCATCCGGCGGGTCGACCTCACCACCGGAGTCATCACCACCGTGGTCGGCAACGGTGCGAAGCGGTTCGCCGGGGACGGCGGCCAGGCGATCCGCGCCAGCCTGCGCAACCCGCGCGGGGTGTCGTTCGACTCGGCCGGCCGCATGTTGATCGCCGACACCCTCAACAACCGCATCCGGGTGGTCGCCGCCGACGGCTGAAGGCGGTCGCACCCGGCCAGTAACCTGGGGTCATGCCGCGTGAGACCGGGCGCAAGCTCATCGCCCAGAACAAGAAGGCGCGGCACGACTACGCGATCCTCGACACGTTCGAAGTGGGCCTCGTGCTCACCGGCACCGAGGTGAAGAGCCTTCGTGCCGGCCGGGCCTCCCTCGTCGACGGCTTCGCCAGCATCGACGACGGCGAGGTGTGGCTGCAGCACGTCCACATCCCCGAGTACGTGCAGGGCACCTGGACCAACCACGCCCCGCGGCGCAAGCGGAAGGTGCTCATGCACCGCGCCGAGATCGACAAGCTCATCGGCAAGACCAAGGAGGGCGGCCTGACGCTCGTCCCGCTGGACATGTACTTCAAGGACGGCAAGGTCAAGGCCACCCTGGCGCTGGCCCGCGGCAAGAAGTCCTACGACAAGCGGCACGACCTCGCCGAGCGCGACTCCCGCCGCGAGATCCAGAAGGCGTTCGGCCGGTACGTGAAGGGCCGCCGGTGAGGGGCGTCTCGTACGACCGCTTCGGCGGCCCCGACGTCCTGACCCTCCGCGACGACCTGCCCGAGCCGCCGCTCGGCCCGGACACCGTGCTCGTCCGCGTGCACGCCGCCGGCGTGAACCCGGTCGACGTCAACATCCGGGAGGGTCGCCTCGCCGGCGCGTACCCGCACCACTTCCCGATCGTCCCCGGCTGGGAGATGGCCGGCGTGGTCGAGGCGGCGGGCCCGGCGGTCGTCGGCTTCGCGCCCGGGGACGAGGTCTTCGGGTACGTGCGGCGCGACGACGTCCACTGGGGAACGGCCGCCGAACTCGTGCCCGTTCCGGTGCGCTGCCTCGCCCACAAGCCCGAGTCACTGTCCTTCGCGGAGGCCGGCGCCCTGCCTCTGGCCGGGCTGACCGCCTACCAGGCGCTCGCCGAGCACCTCGACGTCGCCGAGGGCGACCGGGTGCTGATCACCCGCGGGGCCGGCGGCGTCGGCACGTTCGCGGTCCAGATCGCCGTCGCGCTCGGCGCGCACGTCGTGACGACGGCGAGCGAACGCAACCACGGGTACCTGAGGGGCCTCGGCGCGGACGAGGTGTACGACCACACCGTCGGGCCGATCAGCGAGCAGCTGACCGAACCGGTCGACGCGCTGTTCGACCTCGTCGGCGGCGACACCATGCGCGACGCCATCTCCACGGTCCGCCCGGGCGGTCCGCGCGGGGTGCGGATGGCCTCGATCGTCGACCCCTCGATGCGCGACCACTACGGCTGGTACGTGTTCGTCCACCCCGACGGCGCGGGTCTCGGCGAGCTGGCGCGCATGGCCGACGCCGGCCAGCTGCGGGTGCCGATCGCCAAGGCGTTCCCGCTCGAGGACCTCGCCGAGGCGCATCGCACGGTCGCCGAGGGCCACGTGCGCGGCAAGATCGTCGTCACCCTTCGCTGACGAGGGAGGAGTGGCGATGACCGGTGCGGCCCGCCGACCGCCGAGGGTGCCGCCGTCGTGGTTCGTGCACACGGCCTGGCGCGTGCATCGAGCGCTCTACCGCTTCAGTCGCGGCCGCTTCCTGTGGACCCCGTCGAACAAGCGGGGGTGGGGCGCGCTGCGCCTCACGACCGTCGGCCGGACGTCCGGGCAGCAGCGCACGCGTCATCCTCGGCTACCTCGAGGACGGCGCCGACCTGGTCACGCTTGCCATGAACGGCTGGGAGGAGGGGCATCCCGCCTGGTGGCTCAACCTCCAGGCGCATCCGGACGCCGTCGTCGGGCTGGCGGGCCAGGACCCGCGCCCGGTGCGCGCCCGCGCGGCGACGGGGGAGGAGCGCGACCGGCTGTGGCAGCGCTGGGGCGCGATCAATGCCGACCTCGACGCGTACGCCGGCCGGCGCTCGACCGAGACGCCGGTCGTCGTCCTCGAGCCCCGCGACTGAACGCCCCCGCCGCTCAGGACGGGTCGGTGGCCGCCATCTGGGCCTCGCGCAGCTCTGCGTGCATCTCCCACGGCGCCTGCGGGAGCACCTCGCCGGTCTCCAGCAGCGACTTGAGGTTGGCCATGACGGCCGGCCAGCCCGCGGAGATGGCTTGGACGTCGGCCTCGGTCGGGAGGCCGTCGTGCCGAACCGTCAGCCGGACGATGTCCTGGTGCGGCTCGATCGTGAACGTCACCTGCGAGGGGTTCTCGCGCTGCTCCTCGGAGCCGGGGAACGTCATGACGAGCCGTTCCGGCGGCGTCGCCTCGAGCACCGTTCCGGTGACGTCGGAGATGCCGGAGCCGTCGGTGCGGACGTGCTGCCAGGTCGAGCCCGGCTGCCAGTCGGACTCGTTGCGGTGGCCCCAGTACCGAGCGGTGAGGTCGGCGTCGGTGAGTGCCCGCCAGACCTGCTCGGGGGTGGCCTTGATGTAGGTGACGTAGACGTACGCCGGTCGTGCGGTCATCGCCTGCTCCTCCGCAGAATGTCGGATCGCGCCGAGGGCGCGTAGCCGTGGACGTTCGAACTTGTCGATCCACCGTTCCTGCATGTCGTGCAGCGGAACGGGGTTGAGGTAGTGCAACTTCTGGCGGCCGTGCCAGGTCGTGCTGACCAGGTTGGCTGCCTCGAGCAGGCCGAGGTGCTGCGACGCGGACTGGCGGGCCATCGCCAGTGACGCGCACAGCTCACCCAGGGTCTGGCCGTTCCGCTCGTGCAACCGGTCGAGCAGCTGCCGCCGAGTCGGATCCGCCAGGGCCTTGAACACCAGATCCAGTTCACCGGCCACACCTCAATAATGCAGGTATTTGCCTGCATGTCAACCGGGGATACGGTCGTCGGCGTGAACGCCGTCCGACCGCCGGAGGACGACGACGACGTTCCCCGGTACTGGCGCGAGCTCGGGCTGCCCGGGCTGGTCGACGTGCACGTGCACTTCCTGCCCGAGCGGGTGCAGGCGAAGGTGTGGCGGTACTTCGAGGAGGCCGAGGCGCACTACGGCGCGCACTGGCCGATCGCCTACGCACTGCCCGACGACGAGCGGCTGGCCATCCTCGAGCGGCTCGGCGTCCGCGCGTTCCCGACGCTGCCCTATCCGCACAAGCCGGGCATGGCGGCCTGGCTCAACGACTGGTCGCGGGACTTCGCGCACCGCCGTCCGCAGGTCGTGCCCTCGGCCACCTTCTATCCCGAGCCGGAGGCGCCGGCCTACGTCGCCGAGGCCCTCGCAGCGGGCGCGCGGATCTTCAAGGTGCACGTCCAGGTGGGCGGCTTCGATCCGCGCGACCGCCTGCTCGACCCGGTGTGGGCGCGGCTGGAGGAGACGGGGACGCCGGTGGTCATCCACTGCGGCTCCGGGCCGCTGGCCGGCCGGCACACGGGGCCCGAGCCCATGACCGGCCTGCTGGAGCGGTATCCCGCGATTGCGGCTGGTGATCGCGCACCTCGGCATGCCGGAGTACCGGGAGTTCCTCGACCTGGCCGAGCGGTTCGACGGGGTGCACCTGGACACCACGATGTTCGCGACCGACTTCACCGAGGGGCTGATGCCGTTCGACCCCGCGGACCTCCCGCGGCTGGCCGCGCTGCGGGACAAGGTGCTGCTCGGCAGCGACTTCCCGAGCATCCCGTACCCCTACGCCCACCAACTGGCCGCGCTGCACCGGCTGGGGCTGGGGGAGGAGTGGCTGCGGGCCGTGCTCTGGGACAACGGCGCCCGGCTGTTCGGACTGGAGGACGCATGACCCCGCGCTTCACCCTGACCGCCGCCGTGCTCGACACCCCCGACCCGAAGGGGCTGGCGCTGTTCTACCAGCAGTTGCTCGGCTGGCCGGTCGGCTCCGACGAGCCGGAGTGGGTGACGCTGCGACCCGAGGGCGGCGGTGCCGGGCTCTCCTTCCAGCTGGAGGAGAACCACGTGCCGCCGGTGTGGCCGGCCGGGCCGGGCGATCCGCGCATGCAGCTGCACCTCGACGTCGAGGTGGATGACCTCGCCGCGGCGCTCGAGGTGGCGGTGGCCGCCGGCGCGCACCTGGCCGAGTTCCAGCCGCAGGACGACGTCCGGGTCCTCCTCGACCCGGCCGGCCACCCGTTCTGCCTCTGGGTGAGCGCGTGATCCCCGGCATCCGGCTGACCGCCGCCGTTCTGGGCACACCGGACCCGCCGGGGCTGGCGCGTTTCTACCAGCGGCTGCTGGGCTGGCCGATGTGCGACGACGAGCCCCAGTGGGCCACCCTCCGTCCCGCCGACGGCGGCACCGGCCTGTCCTTCCAGTTCGAGGCCGATCACGTGCCGCCGGTGTGGCCACCGGTCGCCGGAACCCAGCAGATGCAGACGCACCTCGACCTGGAGGTCGACGACCTGGCCACGGCATCGGCCGCCGCCGAGGAGGCCGGCGCCCGGCTGCTGGGCGCCTACACGGAGCCGCACGAGGACGTGCGCATCTACGCCGATCCCGCCGGGCACCCGTTCTGCCTGTTCGTGCGGACATGAAATCAGTGGCTCTCGGCCGGTCCCGTCCCTAGCCTCTGCTCCCGTGGCCGCGCTCCCCGAACTCCCCGACGGGCTCACCGTCCGACCGCTACGTGCCGACGACGTCGCATCGGTCGCCGCGCTGCTGGCCGCGGCCGAACTGCTCGACGACACCGGGGAGTACCCCGACTCCGGCGACATGGCCGAGTGGTTCACCGGCTGGAGCATGGACCTGGACCGCGACGGGCTCGCCGTCTGCGACCCGGCCGACGTGCTCGTCGCGTACGCGACGGTGATGGCGCCGCGCAACTTCCGGGAGGCGCTCGCCGTCTACCTGGAAGGGCGGGTGCGCCCCGACCAGCGAGGTCGAGGGATCGGCCGCGCGCTGCTGGCGTGGCAGCTGGCCCGAGGCGCGGAGCTCCATGCCGAGCGGCAGCCCGGTGAGACCGCCCGGCTGACCGTCGAGGTGCCCGGGGCCATGACCTCGCTCGAGTCGCTGGCCCGGCGAGCCGGACTGACGGCGGAGCGCTGGTACGCGCAGATGCAGCGGCCGCTCACCGACCTCCCCGAGCCGCGCGAGGTGCCCGGCATCGACCTGGTGCCGTTCACCTGGGACCGCGACGAGGAGGTCCGGCTGGCGCACAACGCCTCGTTCACCCAGCACCACGGCTCCGCCGAACGGGACGCCGAGACCTGGCGCGCGGTGTTCACCGGTCAGCGCGCGTTCCGGCCGGACCTCTCGGTCGTGGCGCTGGAGGACGGCGCCGTCGTCGGCTACGTGCTCGCCTATGTCTACGAGGCCGACGCGGTGGCCACCGGCATCCGGCAGGTCTCCTTCGGGCAGATCGGCGTCCTGCCGCAGGCCCGCGGACGGGGACTGGCCTCCGCCGCGATCACCGCGGCGCTGCGGGCCGCCGCCGAGGACGACTGCAAGCGGGCCGACCTCGGGGTCGACACCGAGAACGTGACCGGCGCGCTGCGGCTCTACGAGTCGCTCGGCTTCGTCACCACCCGCACGTCCGTCTCGTGGTCGGTGGACCGGCCGCCGCTGTCGGAGCCCCGGGCATAGGAATCGCCCCACTGGCTACGGCCGGCGACCCACTCCGGGCATCACACGGAGCACGAGCAGGCAGACGTCGTCCTCGTGCTCCTGGCCGGGCAGCATCCGGTCGATCAGCGCGGCGCAGACGGACTCGGCCGGCCGGCCGGCGAGGTCGTCCGCGGCCCGGATGAGGGCGGCGAACCCGGCGTCCAGGTCCTGGTCGCGACGTTCGATCAGGCCGTCCGTGTAGAGCACGAGCAGGTCGTCCGGCTCGACAGCCGCGTACGCGTCGGCGTAGGTGGCCCGGCTCGCCGGCACGGCGCCCAGCATGACTCCCGCCGGGCAGGGCAGCAGACGAACGCCGGCCGCGCCGATCAGCAGCGGCGGCGGATGCCCCCCGCACGACCACCGGAACATGCGTTGCGCGGGGTCGAGGCGACCGAACAGCGCGGTGGCCAGGCCGTTGTCGCCCAGGCCGGTGATCAGCCGGTTCAGCCGCGCGAGGACCTCCGCCGGGGAGTCGTCGCTGAACGCGTACGCGCGCAGGGCGTTGCGTACCTGGCCCATCGTGGCGGCGGCATCCAGGTCGTGACCGACGACGTCCCCGGTGGCGACGGCCAGGCTGCCGTCGGGCAGGCAGAAGGCGTCGTACCAGTCGCCCCCGACCAGTGAGGGCTTGTCGGCGGGCAGGTAGCGGGCGGCGAGCTCCACCCCGTCGACGGAGGGCAGCCGGGCCGGCAGGACCGCCCGCTGCAGGGACTCCTTGACCCGGTGCTCCTCGGCCAGCTCCATCGTCTGGCGCATCAGCGCGGCGCGGGCCTCGAGGACGGCCGTCGCCGCCCGGCGCTGCTCCGTCACGTCCTGCGTCGTGCCGCGCATGCCGGCGACCGCGCCATCGGCATCGGCGACCACCTCGCCGCGGGTCACGGTCTGGCGCACGTCCCCATCGGGATGGACGACCCGCTGTTCGATGACGAACGGCCGCCGGTCGGCGAGCGCGCGTTCGCGCGCAGTGGTGGCCAGGGCCGCGTCCTCGGGGTGGAAGAAGGCGGCCAGGGTCGTGCGCAACATCGTTCCGCTCGACGTGGGCTGGATGCCGAGGATGCGGAAGATCTGGGTGGAGCAGGTGATCTCGTCGGTCGCCACGCTCCAGAACCAGCTGCCGATCCGGCCGATCCGCTGCGCCTCCTCCAGTTCGTGCGCGGACCTGCTCAGTTCCGCGTAGGCGCCGGCCAGTTCCTCTTCGCCGCGGCGCCGGTCGGTGAGGTCGGTCAGGATGAGGCAGCGGACGATGACGCCCTCGATGTCCAGGCCGGTCACCGAGGCGAGCACCGGCACGGCGGTGCCGTCCGCGCGGAGGAGTTCGAGCTCCGCCTGGTGCGTGGCGCCGGGGTCGGTCGCGGCCAGCAGGGACGAGAGCTTTTCGGCCGCGGCCGCGTCGACGAGCTCGGTGACGTCCCGGCCGAGGAGCGCGGCGCGGTCGGCTCCGATCAGATCGGCCAACCGCAGGTTGGCGTACAGGATGATCCCGCGCTCGGAGACGGTGACGGCGCCGTCACCCATCCCCTCGACGATCACCCGGTACGGCCGGTCGGCGCTGACCAGCGTGTACAGCTGGGAACCCTGGGGGCCGCCCAGCACCACGGCGTCGACGTCTCCCGCACGGATCGCGGTGAGTGCCCGATCCAGCTCCACGATCTGGGTGCGGAGCTGGCCGAGCTCGTCGGCCTGCGCGCCGACGCCGTTCTCGACCGGGCGCGTCACGGCGCGTCCGGTACGGACGCCGCTGACGGTGCCGGCCCCACGTCGAGCCCGGCGCGGAGTCGGTCGACGTCGGCCAGGTCCCCCACGAGCTGACGCGGCGGCGCGGGCCGCCGTTTGACCAGGGTGGGAACGGCCACGATCCGGTCCCGGGCGGCGAGGTCGGGTTCGTCGGCGACGTCGACCACCTCGAGCTCGACCTGCCCCGCGAGTTCCTCGTCGCAGAGGCGCCGGACCGTCTCGAGGGCCTCCGCGGAGCGCGGGGAGGCGCCGCTGACGTACAGCGTCAGCGACCAGCGAGGGTCGTCGTCGGGGCCGTCACTGCTGGCCACTCGCGCGGAGCTGCAACCCGACCAGGAGCTTCTCGGTGTCCGACAGGTCGCCGATGATCCTGCGGACGGGCTCGGGGAGCTTCCGGACCAGCGTCGGGACGGCGATGATCTCGTCCCCCCGGGCGAGCTGCGGGTTCTCGAGCAGATCGACCAGCTCGATCCGGTAGCGCCCCGGGAGGTACTCCTCGCAGGTGCGGCGCAGGTTCTCCACCGCGCGCACCGACTTCGGGCTGTGCCCGGCGAGGTAGAGGCGCAGTTCGTACATCGGTGGCGAGCCGGACCCGTCGTCGTGGGCCGGGCCGTTGGCGTCCATGTCACGCGTCCCGAGCTGCGGGTGGACCGCCGGCGGATCCGCTCTCGCGCCGGCGGGCGAGGCTCTCCCGGTCCGCGGCGCGAGCGGTCGCGCCGCGGGATTCCTCGGCCGCCAGCCGCTCGAGCTCGGCGCTCTCGGTCGCCAGTTGCGCACGGAGCGCCGCGACCTCGGCGTCGACCTCGGCGGTGCGCCGTGCGAGTGCCAGGCGTCGGCGCTCCAGCTCGGCGCTCCTGTCGGCCTCGGCCGCGCGCTCCTCGGCGGCCTGCGCCAGGCGGGCCGATCCGGTCAGCACACCCCGGGCGCCCACGGTGACGTCCAGCAGTTCGGCGCCGTGGTCGGTGAGGAGGAACTCGCGCACCTGGTTCGAGTGCGCCGTCCCCCGGCTCTTCATCACGAACAGCAGCCGGTTGCGTTCCCCGTCGCTCTCCACGTTGCGCAGCAGCAGCCAGGTGTCGACCACCGACGAGACCGCCACGGAACTGGATTCCCGCTGCGCGTCGTGGCTCAGGCTGGTCAGGATCCCGGTGATGCCGCGCGACTTCATCATGTCCACCTCGCGGACGACGGCCGACGTCACTTCCGCCTCCGCGCCGACATTGCTGAGACTGCCGACCGCGTCGAGGACGGCGACGGTCGGTTCGGTCTCCTCCAGCAGCCGCTCGATCGCCGACAGGTGTGACTCGAGGCCGAAGGCGGTGGCCCGCTCGCCCCACAGCCGCAGCAGTCCGGCGTCCACCCACCGGCCCAGGTCGATGCCGACCGATCTCAGGTTGCGGATGATCTGGTCGGGGGATTCCTCGAAGGAGACGAACAGGGCCGATTCGCCACGGGCGCAGGCGGCGTCGACCGCGGAGGCCGCCAGCGTCGTCTTGCCGGTGCCGGCGGTGCCGGTGATCAGAACGGTGGAGCCGCGGTAGACGCCGCCGCCCAGCATCTCGTCCAGTTGCGGCACGCCCAGCGACACCCGTTCGGTGGAGACCGTGTAGGTGAGCGCGGTCGAGGTGATGGGCCAGACCCGCAGGCCCCGGTCGGTGACGAGGAAGGGGTACTCGTTCGTGCCGTGCACCGAGCCGCGGTACTTCACCACGCGCAGCCGCCGGGTGGCGATCTCGTCGTGCATCCGGTGATCGAGGACGAGCACGCAGTCGGAGGCGTACTCCTCGATGCCGTACCGCGTCAGCTGCCCTTCCCGGCCACGCTCGCCGGTGATCACCGTGGTGAGGTCGTGGTCCTTCAGCCACCGCAGCAGCCGGCTGAACTCGTTCCGCACGATCGCCTCGTCGCCCAGGGCGCCGAACAGCACCTCGATCGTGTCCAGGACCACCCGTCGGGCGCCCACCGACTGCACCGCGGACGCCAGGCGGATGAACAGGCCGTCGAGGTCGAAGTCTCCCGTCGTCACGATCTCGGACGCATCGATCCGGACCGCATCGATGACCAGGCGCCCGTCGGCCTCGAGTCCGGCCAGGTCGAAGCCGAGCGAGGCCACGTTCGCCGTCAGGTCGGCGGCCGACTCCTCGAACGCCAGCAGGACGCCCGGCTCGTCGAACTCCTGTGCACCGCGCACCAGGAACTCCAGGCCGAACAACGTCTTGCACGAACCCGGGCCTCCGGTGACCAGGGTCGCCCGGCCGTGCGGCAGCCCACCGCCGGTGAGCTCGTCGAACCCCCGGATGCCCGTGGGCGCCTTGGCCAACGCGGATCGGATCGGACGGCGCCGTCCCGGGCGGGTGGATCGTCGCCGCCATCACGACCTCCCGCGTGGATTTGATCAAGCTAGTCGCGATGACCCGGACGGCGGAAGGGATCAGCGGCGCCGCCGCCGACTGGCGCTCTGCCGTGCATCGCTAGGGTGCGGCGCATGGTCAGCGTCGATCAGCCCGCGTCCGCTCTCGACCCGAAGGACGTCGCCCGGGCGCACCGGGCGATCGAGCCACTGCACTCCCACCTGTACTTCGCACCCGAGCACGACGAGCACCTGTCGGGCGTGGGGCTGCGGCCGGGACGGATGGCCTACTTCGCCGGGCGGGCCGCCCCGATGGGGCCGGTCGGCGCCGGCGTCGTGACGGCGACCTTCTACAACTTCTCGCCGTCGCTCGTGGCGCACATGATCCCGCGGGCCTGGACGCTCGCCTCGCCCGAGCAGGTCCTGGCCGCCCGACTCGACGCCGCCCGCGCCTCGCTCACCCGGCTGCTGGGGGAGGAGGCCACCTCGCCGGAGATGGCCGAGCTCGCCGAACTGCTGCGCGAGGCCTGCTCCGTGCTCACCCCCGAGGGCCGCCCGCTCTACGCCGGGCACGCCGACCTGCCCTGGCCCGACGAGCCGCTCCTGCAGGTGTGGCACGGCGCGACGCTGCTGCGCGAGCACCGCGGCGACGGCCACATCGCCGCGCTGCTCGCCGCCGGGTTGGGCGGGCTCGAGGCCCTCGTCTCCTACACCGCGACCGGCCGGGGCTTCACCGAGGCCGGGGCCAGGGCCACCCGCGGCTGGAAGGACGACGAGTGGGCCGCCTGCTGCGGCCGCCTCGCCGAACGCGGCCTGCTCGACGACGCCGGTCTCACCGACGAGGGCAAGGCGCTGCGCGCCCGCATCGAGGCGGCCACCGACGCGATGGCGGCGCCGCCGTGGCAGCACCTCGGGCCCGAGCGCACCGGCCGCGTGATGGAGCTGGCCAAGGGGTTCGCCCGCACGATGGTCGCCGGCGGAGCGTTCGACACCCCGGTGCTCTCCGGGCGCTGACGCGTCACCCGTCCGGGGGAACGGCCGCTGCGGGGAAGCGCGGACGCCGTGGGACCATGGACGACGGCCCGCGCGACGGAGGCGGGTCCGGACGGGAAGGGGTCGAGCCGATGCGCAGCGAACCTCCCAGTCCCGATCCCGAGGTCCTTCCCCCGGCGTGATCTGACGGCTGCCTGCGCGGCGTCGGTCCGGCGGACGCGGAGGGACCTCGGCCCGGTGTCCCTCCCCGCCCGAACCTCCGGGAGTCCGTCATGACCGACCGCCGTATCGCGCCGCTGAACGCCCTGTCGACCCTCGCCCGCCGGCCCCGCAGCGACGGGCGCGCCCCGGCTCCCAAGCCGGTCGCACCGCTGTCCGTGCCCGGCCGGTCGCGGCTGATCGACAACGCCGTCTACTCCCTGGGCCGCCGCGTGGCCACGCCCGCCAGCGTCGCGGAGAGCCGCGAGGTGCTGGCCGAGGGGGAGGACCGCCTCGCCTGGATCGGCCTCTACCGGCCGGAGCCGCGGGAGCTCGGTGAGCTGGCCGAGCTCTACGACCTGCCCGAGCTCGCCGTCGAGGACGCCATCCAGGCGCACCAGCGGCCGAAGTTCGAGCGGTACGGGGCGACGCTGTTCGTCGTCCTCAAGGCCGCCCGGTACAAGGACGCCACCGAGGAGGTCGAGTTCGGCGAGCTGCACCTGTTCCTCGGCGAGGACTTCGCGATCACCGTCCGGCACAGCGAGTCGCCGGACCTCTCGCGCGTGCGCCGCCGCCTGGAGAGCGAGCCCGACCTGCTCGCCAAGGGCAGCGAGGCGGTGCTCTACGCGATCCTCGACGCCGTCGTCGACGGGTACGTCCCCGTCGTCGCGGGCCTGGCCAACGACATCGACGAGATCGAGACCGAGGTCTTCGGCGGTGACCCCGGCGCCTCGCGGCGCATCTACGAGCTCTCGCAGGAGGTGCTCGACTTCCAGCGGGCCGCCCAGCCGCTGACCGGGATCCTCGCCGCCATCACCGCCGGCTTCGACAAGTACGGCGTCGACGAGGAGCTCCGCAGCTACCTGCGCGACGTCGCCGACCACGTCGCCCAGGTGACCGAGCGCGTGGAGGGCTTCCGGCTGCAGCTGCGCGACATCCTCACCGTCAACGCCACGCTGGTGGCGCAGCGGCAGAACGAGGAGATCCGCGAGCTGACCGAGGCGTCGATCGCCCAGGGCGAGGAGGTCAAGAAGATCTCCGCGTGGGCCGCCATCCTGTTCGCGCCGACGCTCGTCGGCACCGTGTACGGGATGAACTTCGACGCGATGCCGGAGCTGCACTGGTCGCTCGGCTACCCGTTCGCGCTGCTGGCGATGCTCGGGGTCAGCGTGACGCTGTACGTCGTCTTCAAGCGCCGGGGTTGGATCTAGCGCACCTTGAAGTTGATCATCGGATGAGTGACCGCGACACGCCGTCGCCCGGTGCGTGTCATGCACGAGCCGATGATCGACGTGGGGACCGGTGTCAGACGACCTGTTGGCCGCTGACCGAGGTGAGCTCGGCGTAGGCGGCCGAGAGCTGCTTGGTCAGCGGCCCGGCGCCGCCGGCACCGATGCGCCGTCCGTCGACGGCGAGCACCGGGGTGAGCTCGCCCATCGTGCCGGTGACGAACGCTTCCTCGGCGGAGTACAGCCGGGCCAGCGGGTAGTCGCCGACCTCGGTCGGGATGCCGGCGGCCGCGGCCAGCCGCAGCACGGTGGCGCGGGTGATGCCCTCCGGGCAGGCGTCGGTGGTCGGCGTGCACAGGACGCCGTCGAGCACGAAGAACAGGTGCGTCGCATTGGTCTCGGCGACGAATCCCCGGGAGTCCAGCAGCACCGCGTCGTCGGCGCCGGCCACGTTCGCCTCGATCTTGGCGAGGATCGAGTTGAGCAGGTTGTTCGAGTGGATCTTCGGGTCGAGCACGTCGGGGGTGGGCCGCCGCATGCTGGAGGTGATCAGCGTGATGCCGCCCGTGTCGTAGACCGGTGGCTTGTGCTCGGCCAGCACGATCAGCGTCGGGCCGCTGCGGTTCAGCCGCGGGTCCATGCCGCTGGTGACCTTCACGCCGCGGGTCAGCGTCAGCCGGATGTGCACGCCGTCGGTCATGTCGTTGGCGGCCAGCGTGCGGCGGATCTGCTCGACGATCTCGTCGTCGGTCGGGATCTGCTCGAACGCCAGCGCCTGGGCCGAGCGCCGCAGCCGGGCCAGGTGCTCGCCGAGCGCGAAGATCCGACCCCGGTAGAGCCGGAGCCCCTCCCAGACGGCGTCGCCGCCCTGGACGACCGAGTCGAACGGGCTGACGCCCGCCTCGTCGCGGTGCGCGAGCGTGCCGTTCACGTTGACGACGAGGTCGCGGTTGCGCTCGTCGAACTCCTGCAGCACGTCAGCTCCTCAGGGTCTCGGCGGCCAGTTCGTCGTAGAAGGGCCGGCACTCGTCGGCGAGTTCCGCCAGGTGATCGGGCAGATCGGGGACGGCGTCGCCGCGCCACGGTCCGAACCCGGTCGACGCCTCGACGCTCGCGTACCAGTACGGCGCCCAGACGCCGTCCGTGGGCCGCGGCCCGGCCGGCCAGGCGAGCATCGCGGCGTCGAACGGCACGCCGAGCGCCGCGCAGAGCCGGCGCAGCATGCCCTCGGGATCGCGGAGCAGGTCGTCGGAGTCGACCACCGGCCCGCCGAACCGCCGGTGCAGGTCGACCTGCTGCTGGACGCCGAGATCGGCCACGGTCGGCTGCTCGCGCACCTTCGCGTAGCTGGCCAGCACCCGCCGCGGGTCGCGGATCAGGTGGGCGTGGGTCAGCGGCTCGAGCGCGCCGAGGTCGATCTCGGGCAGCACGTGGTGGGTCATGTGCTTCTGGTAGCTGATCGTCGCGCCGTCCGGCAGCGTGTCCTCGGTCAGCGACCGGACCACCGTGCGCCAGTCGGTCGGCTGGCTGGCGAGGATCGTCGTCGCGGCCGGGGTGGTCGATGCCGGTCGCGGCCAGGTAGTAGGCGTACAGCGGCTCGTCGACGACGACGGTGTCGGGGCGGTTCCCCCAGGCGCGCATCGTGGCGGTCGACAGCGTCCGGGGCCCCGACCACATGGCGATGCGCACGGGTGCGCGCTCGGTCATCGGTCTCCTCGGTTCGCGATTCACCCCCGTCAGGGGAACACCTCGGCCCAGACTGCCGTTATCCTGCTCGCACAACTACACAGGGGGTGAATGGTCTCGACTTCGGTCGGGTGACCAGGGGAAGCGAGCCGAGGAAGGCAACGATGAGCTCGTTAACCATCCGTTGCAAAAAACACAAGCGCCGACTCTGATCAGCGCGACTACGCTCTCGCTGCCTGACGGCAGCTAGGCGTGTCTGTCAGCCCGGGTTCGTCATCGGCCCGGATCCTGGCATCAGCTAGATGACTCACTGCGCGTGCCGGTCGCGGGCATGCGCGGGACACCAAACAGCGACTGGGCCCGTCACACCGACTTGTCTGCGTGATCGGTGGGGTCGAGTAGAGGCGAGGCAGACTGCGCTCGGAGAAGCCCTGGTGATGCGTCGAAGGACGCGGGTTCGATTCCCGCCACCTCCACCCCTGTGCGCGAGCCCCGGTCGGGTCACCGACCGGGGCTCGCGTGCGTCCGGGGTCAGGCAGCAGGAGGGCGGCGCTCGGGGCCAGGGCTCTCGGCGCCGCGATCGGCCGGCCGCGCGTCATTCACCCGGTTCGGATGAACCGAGCCCGGGCGTGGGCTCGAAGCATGGTGTCCGGCGCGGTCTCGGGCACGGCGGTCGGGCCGACGAGCAGAGCGGAGAAGCGGTGACCGTTCGTCCAGCCCCGCCCTCGACCGGTGCCACCACGATCCGGGCCGGATCTCGCCTCGACGTGGCGGCGGCAGCGGTTGACCGTCGAGGACCGGATCGCCCGCGGTCGGGCGGCGCGTCAGGCCTCGCCGCGGTCCGGTCACGGCCGGTGGCAGCCGGCGCTGGACCGTCCGGACCCGATAGCGCTGCTCGAACAGCAGGCCCGGGCGCGGGTGCAGGAACTCATCCCGATCCGGTACGGCCGGATGCTCGTGTCGCCGTTCACGTTCTTCCGGGGCGCGGCCGCGATCATGGCCGCCGACCTGGCAGGTACGCCCGAGTCCGGCGTCACGGTTCAACTGTGCGGGGACGCCCACCTCTCGAACTTCGGTCTGTTCGGCTCCCCGGAGCGCCGGATGCTGTTCGACATCAACGACTTCGACGAGACGCTTCCGGGGCCGTGGGAGTGGGACGTCAAGCGGCTCGCGGCGAGCTTCGAGGTCATGGGCCGCGACCGCGGGTTCGCGCCTGCCGATCGGCACGCGATCGTCACGGCCGGCGTCCGCGAGTACCGGGACCGGATGCGTAGTGCTGCCGGGATGGGCAGTCTGCAGGCCTGGTACGAGCACCTGGAAGCCGGAGAGTTGCTCGAACTGGTCCGCCAGGAAGTGCGCGTCAAGCGCGTCAGCAAGCGCGAGGCCCGCGCACAGCAGGACATGGTGGCCAAGGCCCGTCTCGGGACAGCACCCGCGTGCTGGCCAAGCGCGCCGAGGTGACCGACGGTGGACTGCGGATCGTCGCGGAGCCGCCGATCATCGTTCCGATCGAAGACCTCGCGCAGCCCGGGACCACGTGGGAAGACCCCGGTCCCGCGATCAAGAAGCTGCTCGCGTCCTACCGGCGCACGCTCAGCCACCACCATCACCCGCTCGAGGAGTACCGCTACGTGCACGCGGCCAGGAAGGTCGTCGGTGTCGGCAGCGTCGGAACCCGCTGCTACATCCTGCTGCTCCTCGGCCGCGACGACGACGACCCGCTCTTCCTCCAGGTCAAGGAGGCGCAACCGTCCGTCCTCGAACCCTTCCTCGGCCCGAGCGCGTACCGGCATCACGGGGAGCGGGTCGTCGTCGGTCAACGGCTGATGCAGGCGGCGACCGACATCTTCCTCGGCTGGCAGCGGATCAGCGGCCTCGACGGCATGACCCGCGACTACTACGTGCGCCAGTTCCACGACTGGAAGGGCAGCGCGGACGTCGAGACCATGGAGGTGCCCGGGGCCACGCTGTACTCCCGCATCTGCGGTGCCACCCTCGGCCGAGCCCACGCCCGCTGGGGGGACCGCGTCGCCATCGCCGCGTACCTCGGACGGGGACCTGTCTTCGAACACGCGATCGCGCAGTTCGCCACGGAATACGCCGACCAGAACGAACGCGACCATGCCGCCTTCGCCGCCGCGGTGGCGTCCGGACGGCTCGTGGCGCACACCGACACGTAGCCGCGGCCCCAGCTCGCCATGCCCGGGCATCCTGCTCGCAGCCGGGTTCGCGCCACTGGTGACACGATGCGGCCATGCCATCGACGCCGAGGCCGGCCGGTCGGGGCGGCACCGCCTTCGTCCTCGGTGGTGGGGGAATGCTGGGTGCGGCCGAGGTCGGCATGCTGCGCGCGCTGTTCGAGCGGGAGATCCGCCCGGACCTGATCGTGGGCACCTCGGTGGGCGCGATCAACGGCGCCTTCATCGCCTCCGATCCGACGCCGAGCGCGGTCGACAGGTTGCGCGCGGTGTGGGAGGAGATGGCCCGCGACGGCATCTTCGCGGGCTCCGTGTTCGCCCGGGTGGGCACCCTGGTGCGGACCCGCACGCATCTGCATTCCCGCGAACCCCTGCGCGACCTGCTCATGGCGCATCTGCCGGTGCAGACCTTCGCCGAGCTCGAGATCCCCTTCCAGTGCGTCGCGGCGAGCATCGAGCGGGCTGCCGAGCACTGGTTCAGCGACGGCGACCTGATCGAGGCGGTGCTCGCCTCCTGCGCAGTTCCGGGCCTGCTGCCGCCGGTCGAGATCGACGGCGAGCACTACCTCGACGGAGGGCTGGTGCACAGCATCCCGGTCGGGCGGGCGGTCGCACTGGGCGCCGACACGATCTACGTGCTGCACGTCGGGCGGATCGAGCGCCCCCTGCGCCCGCCGGCCAAGCCGTGGGAGGTCGCGCAGGTCGCCTTCGAGATCGCCCGACGCCACCGGTTCGCCGCGGACCTGGCCGCGCTGCCGCCGGGCGTCACGCTGCACGTGCTGCCGACGGGTGACGAGGCCCAGCCGTCGGCGGGTGACCTGCGGAACCTGCGCTACCGCGACCTGTCCGGGGTTCCCGACCGGATCGACCGGGCGTATGCCGCCGCCGGCGACTACCTCGACCGGCCCAGCACTTCCGAGGGCGGGGCGGCCTGACGTGCTGCCGCCCCGCCGCGTTCGCCGGTTCACCGGTCCGCTGCTCATCGCCGCCCTGGTTGCCGCGGTCCTCTCGCTGCCGCTGCTCGTGGTCGTCGCCGCGATCGTCTCGGTCTGGCTGCCGGGCCGCTGGTACGCGCTGCGGCTGCTCTGCTTCGCCCTGATCTACCTCGCGCTCGAGGTGGGCGGGCTCGCGGCGGCAACCGTCATCTGGGCGCTGAGCGGTTTCGGGCGCCGGGCGCACCGCCCGGAATTCCTGGCGGTGCACTACTCGATGCTGCGGCTGCTGCTCGACGTGGTCATGCGGTCGGCTCAGCGGCTGTTCAAGCTGCGCCTGGTCACCGACGGCGAGTCCTGGTCGCCCCTGGACGACGGGGTGCCCGGCTCGACGAACGCGATGGTGGTCCTCTCCCGGCACGCCGGTCCGGGGGACTCGTTCCTGCTCGTGCACACCCTGATGAACCGGGACCACCTGCGCCAGCCCCGGATCGTGCTGAAGGACGTGCTGCAGCTGGACCCGCTGATCGACGTGTACCTCAACCGGCTGCCCAACCACTTCGTGACGGTCGGTCCGGGCGGCGGGGAGAACCAGGCGGAGGCCATCGGCGACCTCGCCCGCGACATGGGCGACCAGGACGCGCTGCTGATCTTCCCGGAGGGCGGGAACTTCACCCCGAAACGGCGGTTCCGGGCGATCGAACGACTCCGGAACCGGGGGCTGAAGTCCGCCACGCGCCGGGCCGAGGCCATGCGGAACGTGCTGCCACCTCGCCCGGCCGGGGTCACCGCGGCGCTGCGGGCCGCGCCGCACGCCGACGTCGTCTTCGTCGCGCACACCGGGCTGGAGCACCTGAGCACGGTCCGGGACGTCTGGCGGAACCTGCCGACGGACAAGACGTTGCACCTGCGGTGGTGGTTCGTGCCGGCCGCCGACGTGCCGCGCGACGAGAACGAGCAGACGGACTGGCTCTACGGCTGGTGGGAGGCCATCGACGAGTGGATCGACACCACGCGGCGCCAGGAGGCCACGACGTAGGTCAGCTGCGCTCGACCCACTCGGTGATCATCGAGTCGTGCAGGTGCAGGCAGGTCATCCGCAGCGTGCCGCCGGGCGAGGCGGTGAAGCCGTGGACCTCGCCGGGCGGCACGACCACGACCGAGCCCCCGGACGCCTCGATGGTCTCCTCGCCGGCCAGGAACGAGCCGGTTCCCTCGTGCAGGACGAAGACCTCCGCGTACGGATGGCGGTGCGGTCCGGGGCCGTGCCCCGGCGGGCTCGCCTGGACGAAGAACGACACCGGCACGCCACCGTGGTCGCGGCCCAGGAACGTGCGCGACTCGTCGTTGCCGGGGAGGTCGCCGTTCTGGATGTGGAGGGCCACGCCGTCACGCTAGCGCCCCTCGGCGCTCCTATCCTGCCCGGATGGACCTGCAGTTCAGCGGCGAGCTGTGGCACTGGCGGGGGCCGTCGCCGTTCCACTTCGTCACCGTCCCCGACGGGGAGGCGGAGGCGATCAAGGAGGTGTCCGGCCGGGTCAGCTACGGCTGGGGCGTGATCCCGGTGACCGCCCGGATCGAGGACACGGAGTGGACGACGTCGCTGTTCCCGAAGGACGGCGGCTACGTGGTGCCCGTGAAGGACGCCGTGCGCCGGGCCGAGGCGGTCGAGATCGGCGACGTCGTGACCGTCCGGTTGCGCGTCGACGTCTGATCGATCACCAGGAGCCGCCGCCACCGCCTCCGGAGCCGCCGCCCACGCCGCCGCCACCACCGCCGGAGGACGACGACGGCGCGACGCTGGCCGAGGCGCAGCTGGAGGCGAACACCGGGGCGTACGAGACGTACCGCAGGTGGTGC
This sequence comes from uncultured Actinomycetota bacterium, assembly GCA_963784165.1. GTDB lineage: Bacteria > Actinomycetota > Actinomycetes > Mycobacteriales > Geodermatophilaceae > Blastococcus_B. Next base: position 161,075 of record CAWAQI010000019.1, on the reverse strand, counting down.
GCGTCGTACGAGGAGCCACTGACGGCCGAGACGCGGTTCGCGATCCGCGACCACTCGTCCGCCTGGCCCAGGGCCACCGCCCACGCGGTGTACTCACCGAGCCGATCGGTGTCGATCGGAGCATCCGCAGTCGCCGACGGCGACGTGGCGAGGAACTGCCGCAGCGACTCCACCTGCAGCCACGCCGACGCACCCTCCGGCGTCAGCACCTGGAGCTCCCACCCGCGGATGCCCGTCGAGAGCCCGGCGCCGGCCAGCACGCCCCCGACGACGACCAGGGTGAGCGCGAGGACGCCGTCGCGCGTGGCCTGCGCGGCACCGGCGACGGCGAGAGCCACCCCGACGATGCCGAGGAGCGTGCCGACGATCCGGGTGGCGCGGGTCCGCCGGGCGGCGGCCGCGTCCCACAGGCCGCTGCCACGCTGCCACGCGGAGAGCTCTGCGCCGATCGCCTTCCACGCGGCGGCGAAGTCCTCGTCGTAGCGTCCGAGCACGACGCGGTCGCGGCCGCGGAAGGCGGTGTCGAGCACCGGGCGGGCAGCCGGGTCGCCGGGCGCCAGGCGCCGCACCTCGATCTCCTTCGACCGGTTCGCGTCGGGGCGGTCGAGGTCGATGAACCCGGCGACGGCCGCACTCACCAGCCACGCCGCCTTGTGCGTGTTCAGCACGCTTCCGGTCAGCAGGACGCCGCCCTGCGCCGGCGTCAACGCGGCGGGCAGCGTCGGTGACGGCGACGCGTGGGCGGCCAGCTCCTCGAGGTCGATCCGCGCCTCCTCGCCGGGTCCTGCCAGGACCGGGATGCCGACGGTGGGCACGTGCTCCCGCCCGGCCCGCCGCAGCACCCGCCCGGTGACCATGCCCACCACGAACGTGAGGAGACCGGCCAGGGCGGCGAGCAGGAGCGGGTCGGTGCTGCTGGAGGCCGGGGTGCCGGGGAGGGACGGCGGCTCCGGAGCGGCGTCGAGGGCGGCGCTGGTGACGACGGCGGAGACGGTGATGCCCTCGTGCGCGTCGAGGTTCGTGGCGGTGGCCACGAGGTGCCCCGCCTCGTCCAGCGAGATCGTGCACGAGTTCGTCGATCCGGACGTGCCGGCCACGCACACTCCGTTCGCCAGGTTCGCCGTCGCGAGCACGTGCACCTCGACGTCGTCGATCGGCACGTCCCAGCCCGTGCCGACCGCATCCCACGCGAGGTCACCGTCGGAAACCACGCCGTCGAGGGTGTAGCGGATGACGTACCGATGGAGGCCGGTGACCTCCTGCAGCGGATCCCCGATGCGGATCTGTGGAGTAAAGCCCTCCAGCGCGCTGATCTCGACGTCGTCGGGCGCGTCGGGGGAGGAGACCTCGACCGGCGCGTCGGTGCGCAGTTGGGGGACGTCGCGGAAGATGCCGTGCCGGCTGTTGGCGCCGAAGTCGTAGTCGATGACCTCGACCACCTGGGCGCTGCCGTCGTCGGCGACGGTCGCCGCCACCCACATCTGCGCGACCCGCTCGCTGCCTCCGACGCGGGCAGCGATGTACGTCGAGACCGCCACGACCACGGCGACCAGGACCAGCATCCCGACGTCGATGCCTCGACGCCGACGGGTCGCCGTCGTCCGAGCCTGTTCCGCCATGCCCCACCTCCACCGGCTCTTCTACCGGACCGTGGGCCCCTGTCGGGACCGGCGCGCGCGGGAACCGCCGGACCGGCTCACCACGAGCCGCCGCCACCGCCTCCGGAGCCGCCGCCCGACCCTGCTCGAACTGCTGCTGCGGTAGCCGCCGCTGTAGCTGCTCCCGCCCGAGGAGGACGCCGACGTCGTGCCCGCGGCGGGTAGGTGGACGCGTGCACAACTGGTGGTCGAGCGCCATCGGCCAATGTTCGCGTGGCGGAGCCAGTAGAACTGGTCGCAGCACTCCCTCTGTCGGTCGCTGCCGGCTCGACCGGCTGTCCGGGTGGTGTCCGCGATCCGCGAGGCGATGACGTGCCCATTCGCTCCGTGGCGCTCAGCGCGACCGCCCACGCCGTGTACTCGCCGAGCCGGTCGGTCGGGAGATCGTCGTCGTCGACGGCGGCGCGACCGCGTGAGGTACAGCCGCAGCGACTCCACCTGCAGCCAGGCCGCCGTCCCCTCCGGGCTGAGCACGCTGCGCGCCCCAGAACGCGAGCGCGACGCAGAAGCCGGCGACGCCGAGCGCGGCGCCGACGCCAGCCATGATGAGCGCCGCGGTCCCGCGGTCGTGCCAGCGAGGCCGCCGACGACCGCCAGCGCGATGCCCCCGAGGCCGGCGACCAGGCCCAGCCGCTTGGCCAGCTTCGCGCGACGCGCGAGCGCCCGGTCCCACAACCCGCTCGACTCCCGCCATGCGGCTGAGGTGCTCCTTGACCATCGTCGAGGCCCGGGCGAACTCGAGTCGTAGCGGCCGAGCGTCATCCGCTCCCGGCCGTCGAACGCCTCGTCCAGCACCACCTGGGCGAAACCTTCGCCGTCCTGCCGCCGCACCATGACGACGGACTTCTTCGCCTCGTCCTCGTCCGGTGCCTCGTCCGGAGCCTCGTCCAGCGCCTCGATCCGATCGTGCCTGCCGCCGCCTGCTCGGCCACCCAGTCCGCCATGTCCCAGCGAAGGTCAGGCTGTTGGCCAGCAGGACGGCGCCCTGCGACGGCGTCAGGTCGCTGGGCAGCCGGGACGACGGCGTCGCCAGCCCGCCAGGTCCGCAGCGTCGACCCGCGTCTGCTCACCCGGGGCCTGGCCGGGCAGCCCGAGCCGGGGCGCGTGGTGCCGGTCGGCTCGCCGCAGCACCCACTTGGTCCCGAGCCCCGCGAGCACGGCGAGCAGCCCGGCGATCACGGCGAGCGCCAGCGCACCGACACCGGTCGATTCCGCGACCGGATCCGGCTCGGGCACGGCGGGGCGGTGTCCAGCGCCTCGCCGAGCGGAGCGGTGACCGTCATCCCCTTCGCCCGGGGCGAGGAGACCGACCGAGGCGACGAGGTGGCCCGGGTCCTCCGCGGAGACGGCGCACGAGTCGGTCGAGCCCGAGGATCCGGTCGTGCAGGTGAGCCGCGCGAGGGTCGCGGGGGCGAGCACGTGCACCTCGACGTCCTCGATCGGCACGTCCCAGTCGGTGCCGACGGCGTCCCAGGCGATCCGGCCGTTCCGCGCGACGTCGTCGAGGGTGTACCGGAGCACGTAGCGGTGCAGCCCGGTGACCGTCTCGTCCGGGATCCCCGATCCGCAGCAGGGTGACCTGGCCCGAGAGGTCTGTCCGGCTGAGGAAGTCCGGGGCAGTGGGAGAACTGACCCGCACCGGCTTCCGAGGTCCGCAGGTCGGGGATGTCGCGGAAGATCCCGTGGCGGTCGGTCGCGGTGCCGAAGTCGTAGTCGATCACCTCGACGACCTCGGCGCCGCCGTCCTCGAGGACCGTCGCGGCGACCCACATCTGCGCCACGCGCTCCTCGCTCGACGCGGTGCCGTGACGTACACCGCGACCCCGACGAGGACGGCGATGCATCGCCGGCCACAGCGACGCTCGAGCCCCCGGCGCCGCCGGGCGAATGGAGAACCGCAGGGGAGTCGTCATGGCGCCACCTCCGCCGGCGTTCTCGTACCGCACCGGGGGCGCCTCGCGGGAGGGGCTCGTGCGCGCTCGTTGCCGCCGACGTCTGGACCGGCCCGGCCGAGCGGTGGACGCTGTCCGGGAGAGGATGGCGCCGTGGCCAAGGACGTGGACGTGCTCACCGAGACGGTGATCCACCGTCCGTGCGCCGAGGTGGCCGCCTACGCGGGCGACCCCACCCACGCTCCGGAGTGGTACGCCAACATCGCCTCCGTCGAGTGGGTCACCGCCCCACCGATCGGGATCGGCTCCCGGATGGACTTCGTCGCGTCCTTCCTCGGCCGGCGGCTGGCGTACACGTACGAGGTCGTCGAGTTCGAGCCCGGCCGGCGGCTGGTCATGCGGACGGCGCAGGGGCCGTTCCCCATGGAGACCACCTACACGTGGGAGCCGCTGGACGACGGCGCCACGCGCATGACGCTGCGCAACCGCGGGCGTCCGAGTGGCTTCGCCGCCGTGGCCGGGCCGGTCATGGCCGCGGCCATGAAACGGGCCAACCGGCAGGACCTGGACGCACTCCGGCAGAAGCTCGAGGCGGGCTCCTGATCGCGCGGGGGTTAGCCGGTCGACGCGGCGGCGGGTGGGGACGCCGGTGGTGGGCTCCTCGCGGATCTGCCAGATCGGCTGGCCGAAGCCGACGACGGCGCCGCTGCTGGTGACCACCTGGGCGCGCACGAAGACGTCGTCGTCCGCCGGCAGCGCGAACGTGGGGTCGCTGGCGAGCTGGGCGGCGGTGCGGCTGGCCAGCACGGCGGTGTTGGGCCGCGGCGCGGCGGTCCCGGCGTAGTCGACGTCGCCGCGCACCAGCTGGACGGCGCCGCCGGCGGGGATGCCGCTGACGTCGAACCGCAGCGTCCGGGCGACGGGCTCGCCGACGACGACAGCGCCCATCGGCACGGTGCCGTCGAGGGTCATGTCGATCGTGCCGCCGAACGAGGTGAGGTGTCCGACGTAGCAGCGTCCGGCGCCCAGGGCCTCGACGAGGTCGGCCTCCGTGCGCTGCGTGGCCCAGGCCGCCGTGTAGAACCGGTTGGCCTGGCCGGCCCAGTTCTGGCCGCTGTGGTCGTCGGAGGCGCCATTGCCGGTGAGGAAGAGACCGTTGCGCGAGAGGGTGTCCCAGACGGCGATGTGCTGGGCGAGGTTGGCGCCCTGCTTGTTCGCGTAGCCCGCCTCGATCATGTCCGCACCGCCGGCGTCGATGGCGAGCAGCCCCGCCGCGATCGACTCCGGGGTGCCGTTCCCGCCGGTGTCCCCGGGCTTGAACGGGTGGTTGATCGAGACGACCCCGCCGAGCGCGTGCACGTGCGCGGCGATGTCGGCGCGCAGGTCGCCCAGATCGGTCCGGAGGCTGGTCACCGGTCCGTAGTCGAACGGCGTCTGCGGACCGCCGTACTGGTTCATGTGCTGGGCGAGGGAGATCTCGGTGCCGTTCAGCGCGAGCACCGTCGGCGTCGCCGCCGCGTACCGGGCGAACAGGGCCGCGTCGACACCCAGCGGGTCGTAGCCGCTCTGCTCCTGGAAGCGCAGGTAGCCGAAGAAGTACTCGGCCGCGACGCGTCGCCGGGACACCGCGTGGAACTCGATCTCCACCATCGAGTTGTCCCGGGCGTCGGCGTCGGGCCAGATCAGCGCGACGTCGGCGGTCGGGTCGAGCGTCACCGTCTGCCAGCTGCCGCGCGTCACGGGGACGTCGACGATCGCGGTCAGCCCGCTGCTGCTCCGGGCCCGCACGGTGATGTCGGTGCGGAGGCGGTACAGCAGGGATCCGACGCCGGTGGGCCGGATGCCCGCGGCAGGCTGGTGGGAGAGCTGGAACTGCACCTCGCCCCAGGCGTCGACGCCGCCCTTCGACGGCAGCACGTCGAGCACGACCGTCCGCCCGGCGATCCGGCTGCGGAAGTTGGCGCGCGACGATCCCTCGGCGGCGATCCGGTTGCGGACCGAGGCCGCGGCGGTACCGGCGCTGGTCGCGCGCAGCCGCAGGGAGCCCTTCCGGGACGCCGGGTCGTTCGGGCTCACCGGCGTCGTCACGAGGACCCCGCCGCTGCCGGTGGCCAATGACCCGGTGTTGGCCATCTTCGGCACGTTCCAGGTGCCGCCGAACTGCGTCTCGTTGGCGATGAACGAGAAGGTCTGCCGGAACAGCAGCCGGTGGCGCCGCCAGTCGTGGTCGGCGAACCAGGCGACGTCGAGACCGTTGAGCGCGGCCTGGGCGAGCTGCGACCGGACGCTGCCGGCGCCCTCCGACGCCGACGCGTGCAGGTGCATCGCGAGCGCGTAGGCGTTCAGGCCGGCCGCGTTCGGCGGCCGGGGCGGGAGGGCGGCGGACGCGCGTCCGGCGCGACCGCCGAGGCCGGCCAGCGCGGCGAGGCCGACGATGCCCTGCAGCACCCGGCGCCGGGAGACGTCCGCGATCGAGGGCGCCGACGTGCTCGTGGCCGTCGCACATGGCGGACGTCCTCTCGATCCCCCGTGGATGCGGCGCCGCTGAGCTGCAGCCACCGAGCGAGGAGCCTCCACGACCACGGTCGTGGAGGCAAGGGTCTCTGTGACGCCGGGTCTCAGGTGACGCGGCGTCGCTGCGGAACGCCGCCGGGCGGCTCCGCGCCGAGCACCCAGATCGGCTGGCCGTAGCCGACGACGGCGCCGGCCCCGTCGACGACCTGGAGGCGGTGGAAGCAGTCGCCCGAGACGTCGAGCGGGACCGCGTCCGCGCGCTCCAGATCGCCCGCGCCGAGGGTCTGGACGACCGTCGTGCCCGGGCGCGGATCGGCCTGCCCGGCGCGATCGACGACCCCGCGGACCAGCTGCACGGCGCCGCCGTCGGGAAGGCCGGTGACGTCGATCCGCAGCGTCCGGCTCTGCGCCGGACCGACCACCACCGCCCCCATCGGGATCGTGCCGTCCAGGGCCATGTCGATCGTCCCGGCGAAGGAGCCCAGGTAGCCGACGTAGGCGCGGCCCCGGCCGAGGGCGTCGAGCAGTTCCGGCTGGGCGATCTGCGTGGACCACGCCGCCGTGTAGTACCGGTTGCCCTTCTGCTCCCAGCCCTGCCCGCTGTGGTCGTCGGAGGCGCCGTTGCCGGTGAGGAACAGGCCGTTGCGGCTGAGCGTGTCCCAGACCGCGAGCTGCGCGCCGATCGAATCCGGCCCGCCCCTGCCGAAGCCGACCTCGATCATGTCGGCGGCGGTGTTCTGCGCGAGCAGCGTGGTGACCGGCACCCCGGGGTGGTTGATGCACGCCAGGCCGCCGGCCGCGTGGATGTGGTCGACGATCGAGGGATAGGCCTCGTCACCGGGCTTGTCGCCGAGGCTCCGCACCGGCCCGTAGTCGTAGGGCGCCTGCTCGCCGCCGTACTGGTTGACGTGCGGGCCGAGCGAGATCTCGCTCCCGATCAGCCCGAGCACGTCGGGCACCTCGCGGGCGTAGCGGGCGACGAGGTCGTTCTCCACGCCGACGGCGTCGTAGCCGTCCTGCTCCTCGAACCGCAGGTGCCCGAAGCACACGTCGGCCGCCGCGGACCGCCGGCTGACCCCGCGGAACACGATCTCGTGCAGCGAGTGGTCGCGGCTGTCCATGTCGGGATAGATCTCCGCGAGGTCGGTGACCGGGTCGAGGGTCACCTCGTGCCAGCGGCCGGCCGGCACCGGGACGTCGACGATGCCGGTCAGGCCCTCGCTCGTGGTCGACCGGGAGGTCACGTCGGTGCGGAGCCGGTACCGGACGGCGTAGACCCCGGCGGGACGGTTGCCGGTGGCGGGGTGGTGGGACAGCGAGAGCAGCACCTCGCCCCAGGCGTCCGGTCCCGCGGTGACGGCGAGGACGTCGAGCTTCTCGACCCGGCCCGCGATCCGGCTGCTGAAGTTGGCCCGCGAGCCTCCCTTGGCCAGGATCTTGAACCCGACCGCGGCCGGGTCGGCGCCGGCGCTGGTGGCCCGGATGCGGAGCGACGCCTTGCGCGCCGCGGGGTCGGCGGGGCTGACCGGGTCATCGACCTGGCTGCCGGTGCTGCCGCTGACCAGCGCGCCCTCGGGGGGCAGGCGCTCGAGCTCCCACCGGCCGCCGTTGACCAGCTCGCCGGGGACGAAGGAGTAGGTGGGGCGGAACAGCAGCCGCCGCCGTCGCCAGTCGTGCTCGGTGAACCAGGCGACGTCGTAGCCGTGGGTGGCCGCCTGGGCGAGCTGCGACCGGACGCTGCCCTCGCCCTCGGAGGCCGAGGCGTGCAGGTGCATCGCGATGATCCGCGCCTCGAGCCGGTCGGCGCTGGGGGAGCGGGTGCCGAGCGACGTCGTGAACGCGGGGCCGGTCGGCCGGGCAGTGCGCGCGGTGCCCGGCGTGCAGCCGGCCAGCGCGGCGAGGGCGACCATGCCCTGCAGCACCTGCCGGCGACTGAGCGGCCGGGCGTGCACGGGCACGTGCAGGTGCGGCGCGTCGTCGCACATGCCGCCCCCGTTCTCCGGGGAGAGCGGAGTGCTCAGCCCGGATCGGGGAGCATGTCACAACCCTCGCGGGTTGAAGTACGGATCGTTGGCCATGGCGTTCCACGCGTTGAACGAGGTCGTCGAGCTGTCGACGTTCCAGTTGTAGACGTTGCCGTCCTTGGTGTTCTCCGTGCTCCAGGCGATCACGGCCTGCAGCAGCGGGAACGTCGTCTTGCACCGCAGCGCGCATGTCGTTGTACCAACCGGCCTTGCGGGTGGGCTGGCTCGGATCCTCCATCACCCCGTACTCGGCGGCCATCAGCGGCTTGGGGCGCTGCGCGGCCCACGTGTACCAGCGGGAGAAGACCGTCGTGAAGCTGTTCCACTGGGCGCCGGGCTTGCCGGGGGCGAAGTTGTAGCCGTCGGCACCGATCCAGTCGACGAAGGCGTCGCCGGGGTAGAAGGTCCGCGGGTCCCGGGTGGGGGTGACCCGGAACGAGTACGCGGTCGTGCACCACACCCAGACCACGTTGGTGACGCCGGCGTTCCGGAAGATGCTCTGGGCCCGCTTCCAGGCGGTGATGTAGGCGGACGCGCTCTGCACCATCGTGCCCCGGTAGTCGCCCTCGGGTTCGTGGAAGTAGCGGAGGAAGACCGTGCCGCCGAGGTTGCGGATACGGATGGCCTGCTGGCGGATGTAGGCGTCCTGCGAGCCGTTGTTGATCGAGCGGGTGGACGTGGCACCCCAGGTGATCATCGGGATGCGGCCGTCGGCGATGTCCTGCGCCTCGCCGGTCGACCCGACGGCCTGGTTGTACGTGTAGAAGTGGTTGACGATGTCGAGCGGCCGGTCCGATCTTCGCCTGCAGCGCCTCGACCTCGGCGGTGGTGCTGGACGGGGTGCTCCGGTTCGGGTTGACCAGCGCCCCGAAGTAGGCGCCGGTGGCGAGGCTGAGCGGACCGCCGGGACGGACGGCGGCACCGGCCGTGGACGGCACGAGCACCAGGCCCACGGTCAGCGCCGCGCTCACGGCGGCGACGAGCAGCGCGTGCAGCGGTCTGCGGGCCACGGGCGGTCTCCTCCCGGCGCGCCGGCCTCTCCGGCCGGCGGGTGCCCGGCACCGTGCACCCGTCCCGACCACCGCGCAAGCCCCGCCTGCGCGGTGCGGTTCCGCATCTCGCCGGATCGGGTGGCAGCCGCGGGGCCGTCGGGCACGGCCGGGCGCGCTCGGCGATCATGACGGCGTGGTTCCCACCAGCGGCGCACAGGCTCCGCGGACCGTGCGCCGCGAGGGCGTGCTCGCGGCGTGGGAGCCGAGCGCGCGGCTCGCCGTCCCGGTGATCGTGCTGCTGGTCAACGTCGCCAACCTGGTCGGCGTCGGCACCGTCGTCCTGCTGCTGTTCGGCGTCGACGACGGCAGTGACGAGGGGCGCCTGCCCGTCCTCCTCACCGCCGCGGTCTACCTGCTGGTCGCCTTCCCGGTGGGCACCTGGGCCGGGCTGCGCAGACAGCGCGGCACCAACGCGTGGCTGCTGGCCGGCCGGCGGCCCACTCCCGTCGAGGCCGCGCAGGCGCTGCGGATCCCGGTCGACACCGCGCTCATCGCCGGCTCGATCTGGCTGGTCGGCGCGGTCCTGGTCGGCATCGTCGCCGCCGTCTCGTTCCCCGACGCCCGCATCGGGCTGCGCATCGGCGTCGCCGTGGTGCTCGGCGGGATGGTCACCGCCGGCGTCACCTACCTCCTCGTGGCCCGCGCCGCTCGTGACGTGACCGCGCAGGCCCTCGCCGAGCACCCGCCGGACGGCGCCCTCACCCTCGGCGTCCGCCCCCGCCTGCTGCTCACCTGGGGGCTGACCAGCGGCATCCCGATGCTCGGCGTCGTCCTGCTGTACCTCGACCCGAGCAATCCCGACGGGCCCGGCCGGGCCGTGGTCGTCTTCCTCGTCGTCGTCGCCCTGCTCGTGGGCGCGCTGGCCACGCTGCTGACCGCGCGCGCGGTGGGCCAGCCGCTGCGCGACCTGCGCACGGCGGTGCAGCAGGTCGGCGACGGCGACTACGACGTGAGCGTGGTCGTCGACGACGCCGGCGAGATCGGGCTGCTGCAGGAGGGCGTCAACACGATGGCCGCCGGGCTCGCCGAGCGCGAGCGGCTGCGCGACCTGTTCGGCCGGCACGTCGGGACGTCGGTGGCCCAGCGGGCGCTTCGCGACGGCGTCTCGCTGGGCGGGGAGCTGCGCACGGCCGCCGCGCTGTTCGTCGACGTCGTCGGGTCGACCTCGCTCGTCCGGCACACCGGCCCGGAGGAGATGGTCGGCCTGCTCAACCGCTTCTTCGCGGTCGTCGTCGACACGGTCGAGGGCGAGGGCGGGCTGGTCAACAAGTTCGAGGGCGACGCCGCGCTGTGCGTCTTCGGGGCGCCGACCGACCACGAGGACCCGGCCGGGGCGGCGCTGCGGGCCGCGCGCCGCATCTGCGACGCCGTCGCCGAGGCCGGGGAGGTCGACGTCGGGGTCGGGGTGGCCTGCGGACGGGTGTGGGCCGGGCAGGTGGGCGCCGCCAGCCGCCTGGAGTACACGGTGATCGGCGACCCGGTGAACGAGGCGGCCCGGCTCACGGAGCTGGCGAAGGAGCACGCGGGTCGCGCCGTCGCCAGCGCCGCGACGGTGCAGGCTGCCGAGCCGGGCGAGCGGGAGCACTGGGAGCGCGACGCCGAGGTGGAGCTCCGCGGTCGCGGCGAGAAGACCGAGACGTGGGTCCGGAAGCAACTCCCTCGCGGAACAGTGGGCGGAAATGCCTAGTTCCAGGCTCGATTCCTAGGCATCAGCGCCCACCGTCGGCGGCCACGAGGTCCTAGTGGTGGGACCGGACTACGACGAGGACGTCGTCGGCCTGCAGGGTGCCGATCAGCGGGTCGTCGAAGAGCAGGGTGCGGCCGCCGCGGGTCACCGACAGCACGATGTCGCGCAGCGAGCGGGCGTCGAGGCCGACCTCGCTGGAGGTGGCCTGGCGCTGGTGCAGGTCCAGTCCCTGGCCGCCGGTGACCAGGTCCTCGACGACGTTGACCACGCGCGGCGCGTCCGTCGAGAGGCCGAGCAGCCGACCGGACGTGGCCGACGTCGTGATGACGGTGTCGGCGCCGGACTGCCGCAGGAGGTTGGCGTTCTCCTCCTCGCGGACACTGGTCGTGATCGGCACGCTCGGGTTGAGCTGCCGCACGGTGAGGGTGATGAGGACGGCGGCGTCGTCCCGGTTGGCCGCGACGATGACCGCGCGGGCCCGCTCGACCGAGGCCCGCCGCAGCACCTCGGTGCGGCCGGCGTCGCCGACGATCCCGGTGAGGCCGAGCGAGTTGGCCTCGTCGATGGCCCGCGGCTCGGGGTCGACGACGACGATCTTGTCCAGCGGCGTGCCGAGCGCCTGCAGCGAGCGGATCGCACTGCGGCCCTTGGTGCCGTAGCCGCAGACGATGACGTGCTGGCGCATCCGGGACCTCCAGCGTCGGATGCGGAACTCCTCCCGCGAGCGCGCGGTGAGCGCCTCGAGGGTCGTCCCGATCAGGACGAGCAGGAAGGTGATCCGCAGCGGGGTGATGAGCAGGATGTTGACCAGCCGGGCGCTCGGCGTGATCGGGGTGATGTCGCCGTAGCCGGTCGTCGAGAGCGTGACCGTGGCGTAGTAGAAGCAGTCGAGCAGCGTCAGCCCGACGTCGTCGCCGTCCCGGTAGCCGTCCCGGTCGAGGTAGATGACCGCCACGGTGAACGCGAGGAGCAAGAACGCGAAGACGACCCGGCGCCAGACCTGGCGGACGGGCGACTGCTCCTCGTGCGCGAGCTGGACGCCGGCGTGCTCGTCCCCCACGGCGATCCCGCGCTGCCTGTCCACCGCGGAGACCTTAGTGAGCGTCCCGCCTGGTTGCGCGGCGCCGCACTGGTTCGGAACCCGTTCGGGTCAGGCCTACCACCCTCGCGACCTCCGGCCCGGGGCGCGACGTGCGCGGCGGAGGACTGCCGCGGTCAATGCCGCGCCGCCTCGACCCCCGCCCGCTCCCGCGCGGCCAGTTCCCGCTTGAGCACCTTGCCCGCGGCCGAGACGGGGATGGCGTCGATGAAGACGACGTCGCGCAGGCGCTTGTACGGCGTCACCTTCTCGTTGACGGCGGCCATCACCGACTCCGCGGTCAGCGCGGCCCCGGCGTCGTCGGCGGTGCGGACGACGTAGGCCACCGGCAGCTCGCCGGCCTGCTCGTCGGGGCGGCCGACCACCGCGGCGCCGGCCACGCCGGGCACGCCGAACAGGTGCTCCTCGAGCTCCCGCGGGAACACGTTGTAGCCCTTGTAGAGCAGCATGTCCTTGGTCCGGTCGACGATCGACAGGTAGCCGTCCTCGTCGAGGATCCCGACGTCGCCGCTGTGGAACCAGCCGTCGGCGTCGATCGACTCGGCGGTCGCCTCGGGCCGGCGGGCGTAGCCGCGCATGACCTGCGGGCCGCGGATGCAGACCTCGCCGCGCTCGCCGGGCGGCAGCGGGGCGCCGCCGCCGAGCGGCTGGATGCTGATCTCGGTGTCGAACACCGGGACGCCGACGGTTCCGGGCTTGCGGGTGCCGGAGCGGAACGACGGGTTGCCGGTCGCCTGCATGGTGACCTCGGTGAGCCCGTAGCCCTCGCCGATCACCGCGTTGGGCAGCAGCGCCTTCAGCCGCTCGATCAGGGTGACCGGCAGTGGCGCGGCACCGCTGGAGACGCCGCGGACGCTGGTGAGGTCGACCTGGTCGATGCCGGGCACCTGGAGCAGCGCGACGAACACCGGTGGGGCGCCGCCGATCGAGGTGACCCGGTGCTTCACGGCGTCCTCGACGTACTTTCCCGGGTCGAACCGCATGTGGATGACCGTCGTCGTGCCGGCCATCACCATCCCGTTGAGGTAGCCGATCGCGCCCATCGCGTGGAACCACGGCGTCAGGTTGACCAGCCGGGCCTCGCCGAGCCGGATCGGGTACTCGTCGGCGTCGTAGACCTGGCGGATGGTCACGTCGCCGGCCTCGTCCACCTCCGGCATGGCGCCGCAGGTCCAGCAGGCCGACTGCAGCACGTTGGTGACGACGTTCTGGTGCGGCAGCTCGACGCCCTTGCTGACGCCGGTCGTCCCGCCGGTGTAGGCGAGGTGCGCGAGGTCGGTCGCCGGGTCGAGGTCGGCGTCGAGCCGCCGGTCGGTGGGATCGGCGCCGAGCAGGTCGGCGAGGTCGACATCGGTCGGCTCGAGGCCGTCCAGCCGGGCCGCGAAGTCGAGGATGTGCGCCTCCCCGGTGACGACGACGGTGCGCACCGGGGTCTGCTCGAGGGCGCCGCGCACGAAGGGCAGCACCTGGTCCCAGGTGACGAGCACCGTCGCGCCGGCGTCGGTGAGCTGGGCGGCGAGGTCGGGGGCCGGGAGCAGCGGGTTGGTGGGGGAGAAGGTCGCCCCGGCCAGCAGGATCCCGTAGTACAGCGGCGGGTACTGGCGGCAGTTGGGGATGTGCACGGCGACGACGTCGCCCCGACCGATCCCGTGGTCGGCGAGCCACCCGGCGACGGCGTGCGCGTGCCGGCCCAGTTCGGTGTAGGTCAGCGCGACGTCGTGGTCGAGATAGGCGGTGCGATCGCCCCAGCGCCGGACCGCCGCCCGCAGGATCGACCCGACCGGCGCCCGCGGGTAGTCCAGCGACCGCGGCATCCCCGGGGGCCAGCTCGCGACGGCGCCGGGAGTCGGGGCGGACTGCGGAGCGGTCATGCGGGTCCTCTCGACGACGACGGCGGAGGCCACCCAGCGTGGCCCAGCTCACACGCTCTGTCGACCTCTCTGTGAGGATGACCGGATGACCGACCAGCGGACCGGCCTCGTGCTCGGTGGGGGCGGGATCACCGGCATCGCCTGGGAGATCGGCCTCCTGTCCGGGCTGGCCGAGGCGGGGGTCGACCTGAGCGGGGCGGACCTCGTCGTCGGCACGTCGGCCGGCTCGGTCGTGGGTGCCCAGCTGACCGCCGGAGCGGAGCTCGAGGCGATGTACGGCCGGCAGCTCGAGCCGCCCACGCAGGAGAAGGTCGCGCGGATGACCCGGGCGAACCTCGCGCAGTACGGCTGGGCACTGCTGCGCAGCCGCGGGAAGGACGTCGAGTTCCGCCGTCGGGTGGGGGCACTGGCGCTCGCGGCGGAGAAGGCCGGTCTGACGCCGTCGGAGCAGGAGCGGCTCGACGTCATCGGCTCGCGCCTGGTCGGCACCGAGTGGCCGGACCGCCCGCTGGTGCTCACCGCCGTCGACGCGGAGACCGGCGAGTTCTCCGCCTTCGACCGCGACTCGGGCGTGCCGCTGCTGAAGGCGGTCGCGGCGAGCTGCGCGGTGCCCGGCGTCTATCCGCCGGTGACCATCGGCGAGCGGCGCTACGTCGACGGCGGCATGCGCTCGGCGGCCAACGCCGACCTCGCCGCCGACTGCGAGCGGCTGGTCGTGCTGGCGCCGATCCCGCGCGGCATCGGCCCGATGGCCAGCGTGGACGCGCAGGTCAGCAGCATGGTGTCGCGGGTCGCCGTCGTCTCGCCGGACAAGGCCAGCCGGGCGGCGATCGGCCGCAACGTGCTCGACCCGGCGGCGCGAGCGGGCTCGGCGCGGGCCGGACGTGCGCAGGCGGCGTCGGTGGTGGACCGGGTCGGCGAGGTCTGGACCGGCTGAGCACGGGTGCACCGATGAGTCGCGACGACCTCCGACGTCAACACCGCATGGAACCCGTGACCGAGCAGGACGTCCGCTTCGGTGATCCGGAGACGCCCCCGACGCCGTGGGCCGAGGCCCTGCGGGTGCTCGAGACGGCCGAGCTCTTCTGGATCTCGACGGTGCGCAGCGACGGCCGGCCGCACGTCACGCCGCTGCCGGCCGTCTGGCACGACGGCCGGCTCCACTTCTGCACGGGCCCCGCGGAGCAGAAGGCGGTCAATCTCGCCCGGAACCCGCACCTGGCGCTCACCACCGGCTCCAACCGGTGGAAGGAGGGCCTCGACCTCGTGGTCGAAGGCGACGCCGTCCAGGTCACGGACGACGCCACCTTGCGGACCCTCGCCGACCTCTGGCGCAGCAAGTACCACGGCGACTGGGACTTCGCCGTCGAGGCCGGGACGTTCCGGCACGACGACGGCGGCGCCGCGATCGTCTTCGAGGTAGCTCCCACCAAGGTGCTCGCGTTCTCCAAGGGCCACTTCGCGCAGACCCGGTACCGCTTTCCGGCGCCCGGTCGGCGACCTGCAGCTTGGCGAAGATGTTCGAGACGTGGTTGCGCACCGTCTTGGGGCTGAGCACCAGGACGGCCGCGAGCTCGGCGTTGCTCCGGCCCGCCGCGATGAGGTCGAGCACCTCGTGCTCCCGGGCGGTCAGCTGCGGGAACACCACCTCGGTGCCGCGCGGGCGGGCGGCGGCGAAGAACTCGATGATCCGCGCGGCCACCGACGGCCCGAAGATCGCCTCGCCGCCGGCCACCGCGGCGACGGCCCGCACGATCTCGACCTGGTCGGCGCCCTTGAGCAGGTAGCCCCGGGCGCCGGCGCGCATGGCGGCGAAGACCGAGGCGTCGTCGTCGTACATGGTCAGCACGAGGACGGCGACGTGCGGGCTGGTCGCGACGATCCGCCGGGTCGCCTCGATGCCGTCGAGGCCCGGCATCCGCAGGTCCATCACGACGACGTCGGGCTGCTCGGCGTGCGCGGCGGTGACGGCGCCGACCCCGTCGGATTCCTCCGCGACGACCTCCCATCCCGTCGTGTGCGGCCAGCAGCGCCGCCAGGCCGCGCCGGTACAGCGGGTGGTCGTCCGCGACCAGGATCGCGCACCGCGTCGGTCATGGCGAGACCAGCGGGAGGACGGCGACGACGCGGGTGCCCCGCGGATCGGCCGGGGTCACGGTGCACGCCCCGCCGACCTCGGCGGCCCGTTCACCCATCGCCGCCGAGACCGACGCCGGACGGCGCGCCCTCGGCGATACCGCTGCCGTCGTCCACCACCTCGACGTGCAGGGCGCCGTCCGCGACCACCGAGACGCAGCACGTGCGTGCCCCGGCGTGCCGGACGCTGTTGGTCACCGCCTCGACGGCGATCCGGTAGGCCGCGACCTCGGTCGCCGCGCTCAGTGGCGGCAGGTCGGCGGCGGCGTCCACCCGGATCTCCAGCCCCGGGCTGCGCAGCGCCAGGCGGTCGGTCTGCTGCCGCAACGCGCCGAGCAGGCCCAGCTCGTCGAGGGCGGGCGGCCGCAGGCCGTGCACCAACCGCCGGACGTCGTCGACGGCGCCGGCCGTCTCGCCCTTGAGGTCAGCCGATCAGGGCCTTCGCCGCGGCGGGGTCGTCGTCGAGCCGGGCGGCCACCAGGTCGAGGCCGAGCGCCACGCCTGCGAGCGTGGGCCCGATCCCGTCGTGCAGATCGCGGCGCAGCCGCCGTCGCTCCTCCTCCCGGGCCTGGACCAGCCGGGCTCGGGACGCGCTGAGTGCGTCGGCCAGAGCCGGCGGCGGAGACGGCTGCCCCGGCCGGGCGGGCCAGCTCGGTGAGCAGGTGCAGGTCGCGCGCCTGGACCGGCCGCCGGTCACGGCCCTCGAGGACCAGCCGGCCGACCCGCTGCCCCTGGTGGTCCAGCGGCATCTCGTGCAGCGGCCCGCCGCGCGGTTCGCCGTGCGCCGCCGTCTCGCCGTCCGTCGTCTCGACCCGGACGTAGGGCAGCCGCAGGGAGGCCGCGATCGCCTCGGCCAGCGCGGGCAGCGCAGCGCCGGGTGCCGCGGCCGCCTGCAGCCGGGCGGTCAGCCGGGACAGCGCGGCGTACGGGTCCCCGCGGTCGCCGTACATGGCGCGGTCGACCAGCCGCTGCAGCCCGGTGCGCAACGGCAGCACGAGGGCGCCGATGATCCCGACGGCCACCGCGCCGGCCCACGCGTCGACGGCGAGCGGCCGGCCGAGCGCCCAGACCAGCACGACGTAGAGCGCGATGATCGCGGCCGTGAGCCCGGCGTAGACCAGCGAGCGGTTGAGCGTCGACGTCGATCTCGTACAGCCGGTGGCGGACCACGGCGAGCCCGATGGCCGCGGGCACCAGCGCGAGGGCGACCAGGCTCGTGACGGCCAGCCAGGGCGGCGGCTCGTCGTCGTCCGGGGAGGCGATGACGGCGATGCACAGCACCGCGGCCAGCAGCAGAAGCACCAGCTGCCGGCGCTCCAGGCCCACCGGGTGCGGCGCGCCGCCAGCGCACGGCCAGCGCGGCGATCCCGGCACCGAGGCCGAACAGCACCAGCGGGAACCCCGCCGACGCCGATCGTCTCCAAGCGCCGGGCCGGCGCCCTCCAGCCCAGCGGGTTGTCGACCGCCGGTGGTTCAGGAAGCGGCCCGGGCATCAGCGCACCGGTGGCGCCACCAGCAGGCCGATCGTGACGACGTCGACGGCGGCGACCCAGCGCCAGCGCGGCGGAGGGCAGCCGGCCGTCCGGGTAGAGCAGGAGGCCGAGGGTGAACAACGGGGCGAAACCGAGCGCCCAGATCCACGAGGACACCCAGGCCGCGGCGGTGGCCCCGGGCAGCGAGCCGGGCGGCGGTGACCAGGCCGTAGGCCGCGTACTCGTACACGAAGAGGACCAGTGCCATCGCCGTCGCCGAGCCGAGGTAGAGCCGGCCGAGCCGGTTGTCGGGACGGCGCGAGACGATCAGCGCGCCGACCAGCGCGAAGCCCAGCGACAGCGGCACGTTGGCCAGCACCTCGACGTCGCGCGAACACGCCGGTGGCCGTGCGCCCCTCCCAGCAGGAAGGCGGCGAGGAGCAGGGCCGCGCAGATCGCCGGGACGATCCACGCGGCCCGCGCCCATGCCTGGCGGGCCATGCCGCTCATGCTGTCCCGGCAGCACCCGCCGGGACAGGCCCCGCCGCGCGGGCTGACGAGCCGGCGTCGGGCGTCCGCCGTGCTCGGACGGCCATCGTGCCGCTGCGCCACGAGCAGCCAGAGCAGACCGAGGAGGAACGGGCATCGGGACGTAGCCGGCCGGGTCCAGCGACACCCGCCGTGCCGGCCGCGATCGTCAGCACGCCGATGACGACGCCGCTGACAGCCCAGCCACCGGGGGAGCAGTCGGGTCGTCGAGCGCGGCCGCAGCCGGCGGCGCCCACGAAGATGCCGGAGGTGTAGCCGCTGATCACGAACGCCGCCCCGCCCAGGTCGTCCAGTGTGCGGGCGAGGTCGGGGGTCAGCTCGTCGGCCCGCAGGTTCGGCCGTCCATCACCGGCGCCACCGAGACGAGCTCGCCGATCATGGCGCCGGAACCACCTCGAGGCCGCACAGGTGGTTCCGACGCCATGCTCGCGGGGGGACGGGTCAGTCGCGGAGTGACAGCCAGATGCCGACGCCGGCGAACCAGAACGCCATCAGGTAGGTCACGGCCCAGCCGACCGGCGGGCAGCACCAGGCCGACGGCGAAGACCGCGCTGACCACCAGCAGCGTCGTCGACACCCGGGCCGCCCGGCCGGCCACCAGCGACGGCGACCAGGAACGCGGCAGCCGAACACCGACGCCAGCGGGTGGCCGATGTTGGCGATCAGCAGCGCCGTCTCGGCGGCGGTCGGGGTGACCCCGGTGTCGAACACCTGCGTGCCGAGGGTGACCGCGGCGCCCGGCGCGGTGTAGGCGACGGTCAGCAGCAGCAGGTGCAGCGCACCGAGCGTCGTGGTCGCCCGCACCGCTCCGTTGTCGCCGTCCCGCCCCAGCCGGGCCGCCAGCCGGCCGACGACCGCGATGGCGAGGACGGCGTAGATCGCGAGCAGCAGCCCGGTCAGCGGTGCCGACGAGTCGGCCAGCCGCTCGGCCACCTCGGCGGGAGTCCGAGCGCCGCGCAACGGGTCGGTGAAGGTGACGACGGCGCCGGCGAACGCGGCGAGCGCACCGATCCCGGCGAGGGCGGGCAGCGGCGACCGGCCGGCGCGGGTGGTGGCGGATTCGTGGACCGTGGTGGCGTTCATGGTCGTTCCCTCCTCGTGCGGCGCGACCCTCGCGCCCGGTGCCGACCACGCTGGACCGCGGCCGGAGCCCACGACTCCGCCGTCCGGCCCATTCCGGACGGGATCCGAGGAGGCCGGATCACCCGCTCGGCAGACCCGATGTCACCCGTGCGGGAGACCCCAGCGGCCGCGGACCGCCCTACGCTTCCCGGCCATGTCAGGGATTGCGGCGGGATGGCGGGGGCTGTCGCTGTGGGTGCGCGACGGCCTGCTGGCCCTGGTGCTCACCGTCGTCGGGCAGGTCGAGCTCGTGCTCATGGCCGACGAGGTGGTCGGCTCGCTGCCGCTCCAGCACGCCGCCTTCGCGCTCATGACCGGGTCGCTGGTCGCCCGGCGGGCGCGACCGCTCAGCGCCGCCCTCGCCGGCGCGGTGGGGCTGACCTTCCAGACGCTGCTCGGGGACGCGCCGGCGGTGGCCGGCTACGCCGCGGTCCTGATCCTCACGTACTCGGTCGCCCAGTACGCCGACCGCCGTCGCGACGCCGTGCTCGGCCTGCTGGCGATGCTCGCCGCGATCGAGTCCTACGCGTTCGTCGTCGACGAGGTGAACGTCGGCGACGAGATCGCCAACCTGGCCATCCCCACGATCGTCTGGGTGTTCGCCCGCCTGGCGCGGGAGCGGCTCGACCGGGCCGTCGCCGCCGAGCGGGAAGCGCTGGCCGCGCGGGAGGCCGCGCGCGAGGAGGAGCTGGCGCGGGTCGCCGCCGTCGCGGCCGAGCGGCGCCGGATCGCCCGCGAGATGCACGACGTCGTCGGGCACGGCGTCACCCTGATGCTGCTGCACACCGACGCCGTCCAGGCGCGGCTGGCCGCCCGTGACCCGGAGACCGCCGCGAACCTCGACGTCGTCCTCACCTCGGGCCGCACCGCCCTGGAGGACCTGCACCGGCTGCTGCGCGTCCTGCGCGAGACACCGGCCGAGGACGGCGCCACGGAGGACCCCGGCACCCTCGCGGCGGTCGCGCCGCTGGTCGAGCGGGCCGGTGCGCACGTGAGCCTGGTCGTCGAGGGGCCGGTGCGTCCGCTGCCCGCAGCGGTGGAGGCTTCCGCCTACCGGATCGTCCAGGAGTCGCTGACCAACGCGCTCAAGCACGCGCCGGGGGCGCCGGTCCAGGTGCTGCTGCGCTACACCGACCGCGCGCTGGAGGTCTGCGTGTCCGACGACGGCGCGGCCGGGCCGGCCGGCGGGCTGCGGTCGGGCGGGCACGGGCTGGTCGGCGTCCGGGAGCGGGTGGCGCTGTTCGACGGCCGGGTGACCGCCGGCCCCCGCGACGACGGGCCGGGCTGGCGGGTGCGCGCCGAGCTGCCCGTCCCGGCGCCGGAGCCGGCCGCGGTATGACGGTGCGGGTGCTCCTGGCCGACGACGAGGCGCTCGTCCGGGCCGGACTGCGGATGATCCTGGAGGCCGAGCCCGGGATCGAGGTGGTCGGCGAGGCCGCCGACGGCGTCGACGCGGTGACCATGTGCCGGGAGCTGCGGCCGGACGTCGCGCTGGTCGACATCCGCATGCCGCGGCTCGACGGCATCCAGGCGGCCCGGCGGATCGCGGCCGACCCGGAGCTGCCGACCGCCGTCGTCATGCTCACGACGTTCGACGCCGACGAGCACGTCGTCGAGGCGCTGCGGGCCGGGGCCACCGGGTTCCTGCTGAAGTCGATGCCGCGGGAGCAGCTCGTCGCGGCGGTGCGCACGGCGGTCAGCGGCGACTCGCTGCTCGCCCCGACGCTGCTCCGCCGGCTGCTGGACGACTTCGTGCGCCGGTCCGGGTCGACGTCGGCCGCGGTGCCGGGCATCGGCGAGCTCACCGCGCGGGAGGAGGAGGTGCTCCGGCTGGTGTCGCGCGGGCTGTCCAACGCCGAGATCGCCGACGAGCTCGTGCTCGGGGAGGGCACGGTGAAGACGCACGTCGCGCACGTGCTGGCCAAGCTCGGGGTGCGGGACCGGGTGCAGGCGGTGGTGGCCGCCTACGAGTCCGGCCTGGTCCGCCCCGGCGGCTGAACGCCGTGGCCGGGTGACGACAGCGCGCTCAGAACGTGGCGGTGTCCTGCACCTCGTAGGCCGGCCCGAGGGCCGCACGGAGACGGTCGAGGGCGAACCGGTATGCGTCGGCGAACGCGTCCCGTGGATCCCGGAAGGGGATCGGGTCGCCGGGGTGCCACTCGAAGCCGGCGTGGAACTGCCGGAGCAGGCGGTCGACGTCCTCCACGAGGCGTTCCGGGATCGGCAGTTCTGCGGCGTCGACCGTGGGACCCCACCGGAGGGAGGCGGCCTCGTTCCCGGCGCGGAGGAACGTCTCCGAGCCCGGTTCCACCACCGTCTGGAGGGTGTACCGGCGCGGCCGCCAGACGGCCGGCGCACCGGTGTCGGAGTCCCAGACGGCGCCGGCGGGGTCGATTCCGCGCAGCACGACGCCCAGCGCCTCGGCCAGCCGGATCCGCCCGCCCGGGCCGCGGCTCGCAGCGGCGGCCACCACCTGGTCTGCGGTCCACCACAGGAGATCGGCACCGGCGGTCGCGGGCGGAGGGCTCGCGCCGACGAGCTCGCTCCACGCCGCGATCCGGGCGCGGATGCGGGGCTCGACGTCTCCGCGGTCCTGCCACGGCCAGGGGCGGCCCGGCCGGGGGGCGCCGATGCCGCCCAGGGCTGCTCCCACGGCGCGGTGGTCGTCGTCGTCCAGCGGATCCGGCGCCGGACCGGTGCGGGCGGCGACGACGTCGGTCGCGGCGATCAGCACCCGGTCGACGGCCACCAGGAGCGGATCGGCGGCGATGGGCACGGGCGGCGGTGGCGGTGGCGGTGGCGGTGGCGGTGGCGGTGGTGCCGGGCTCGGGATCGCCGGCGCGGGAACGGTCAGCTCGAGCGACCGCAGCACGGTGTCGAACAGCGGCCCGAACCGGGCGATCGCGGAACTGGCCGTGGTCGCCGTCGCCGTGTACGCCGTCCCCGCGGCGGCGAGGTAGAGCTGCCGCTGGGTCGTTCGCACGCCCTCCGGTGGCGTCCAGGAGAACGTGCGCAGCAGCGCCGGCCCGCAGGACAGCTCCACGCCGGTGAGGTCGTGCTGCTCGAAGCCCGGGAGGTCCCGCCGGAGCCGGTCGTGCCGGATCTCCGCGTACTGCTCGGTGGTCAGGTCCGCGGACACCGGCTCGCGCGTCACGACGACGTCGGCCTCGCCGTCCGGTGACCGCACCGTGAACGACTCCTCGACCGCCCATCCGGCCGGTACCCGCACGCGCACGCGGCTGTCGGTCCACCCGCCGTCCGTGTGGGACGGAGGCGGCGCGGCTGCGGTCGGTGCGCGTGAGGCCGAGGGCTTCCCGAACGCCTCGTCGTCGATCTCGTACGCGCTGCCCAGGGCGAGCCGCAGCTCCGTGAGCGCGTCCCGGTACGCGGCCCGGAACCCGGTGACCTCCTCGGGGGTGAACTCGCGGACGGTGGAACCGGTGTCCGGGAAGCCGGTGTCGTACCGGTCGACGAGGGTCTCGAGCCGCCGTGCCAGGGCCAGCGGCACCGGCAGGTCGAAGTGGTCGACCGGGTAGTCCCAGCGATGCCGGGCCGCGTCGTTCGCCGACCACAGCAGCGTGCCGGACCCCGGATCGAAGAACGCCCGCATCCGGTACCGGGGCGGGCGGATGACCCGCACGGTGGTCAGCGCCTCGTCCCAGGCGGCGTCCGCGTCGTCGAGGCCGTCCTGCAGCGCAGCCAGCGCGGAGCTCAGCCCCGACTCGTGGTCCTCGTCGGCCCGGCGGTTCTCCGCCGCGGCGAACGCCACCGCGGCGGCCGCCGCCCAGAGCAGCTCGGGGAGGCCGGCCGGTTCCCCGGGGTACGTGGCGACCGCGGCCGCCGTGGCCCGGTGCAGCCAGCCGCGAAGCCGCCCGCGGACCGCGTCGGCGACGGCGTCCCGGGTCGCCCCGGCGAGCCCCGGAGCCGTGCGGAGCACCTCGGCGAGCGCGGCATCGACGGCCTGGCCGTCCGGGTTGCCGGGCTCCGGCCGGCGGCGAGCTCCGTCGGGCGCAGCGTCCACGACGTCGACGGCCGCGACGAGCACCCGGTCGACCGCCGCGTGGAGCGCCGGCGCGCGCGGGTGCGGCGGCGGGGCGGGGGCGACCCACGGTGGAGGGGTGGGGGGCCCGGGGAACGGCGGCGGCGGGCCGGGTGGTGGCTGGTCCTGCTCCACCCACGTGGGCAACCGTGACGGCACCGACCACTCCTGCGGGAGCGGCGGCGGGACCGGGAGGGGCGGTGGCCCCGGAGGCGGCATCGGAGGGAGCGGGGACCGCGGCGGCCAGTCGGTGCTCGGCATCGACGGCCACGGGCCGGGCGGGAACGCCCGGACGACGGGCGGCGGGAGGTCGGGGATCACGACCGGCGCCGGCTCCGGCAGCGGCTCGCCGCCCCCCGCCGGCCGCACCTCGACGAGGCCCAGCAGCGCATCGGGGTCGAGCAGCAGGTCGTCGGAGCCGAGCGGGACGTCGACGACGAAGCTGAACCCGTCGCGGCCGGCGATCCCGGTGACGACGGTGGTCACCGTGCGGCCGCGGCCCGACGGCTGCCAGTCGAAGCGGCTCATCCAGGCGTCGTCGAGACCGCGCACCTGGACCGCGCGCTCGCCGAGCGACCGGCGGTCGCGGAGGAACGGCGCCCGGTCGAACACCTCCGCCGTCCACTCGTGCAGCCCCCAGCCGGGAGGCAGGGACTCGAGCTCGGCCCGGGCCAGGGTCGTCGCCGTCGTCACCTGGAGCTCTTCCCGGAGCGTCCAGCCGGGCAGGGCCGCCCAGACGAGGCCGGTGTCGTCCTGCCGCGCCAGGGGGCCCAGCGGCAGGGCGACGCGCCGGAGGACCTCGCTGCGGTCGGGCCGGCTCCAGCCGACGACCAGCAGCCCGGCGTCGTCGCCGACGGCGGCCGCCAGGCTGAAGCCGTTGACCCGTGGGTCCACGAGCGGGGGCGTGAACAGGTCCAGGACGGCGTCGTGCCCGCCCGCGGTCGCCCAGCTCGCGCTCCGCGGCTGCCGGGCGAACTCGGGGAGCAGCTTGCGGTGCACCATGCGCAGCCGGCTCAGCAGGTCGACCCCGGGCGGAGCGTCCGGGAGCGAGTCGAGCGGCAGGTGCGCCGCGGTGACCGTCAGCGGGCTCTCGTCGAGGAAGGCCACGTCCGGTCCGGGCGTGTGGCGGCGGGGAGCGGTCGCGTGCAGCAGCGACGTGACCGACCACTGCGTCGTGGCCGCCGCCCGCAGCCGTGCCGGCCGGGAGACCAGCCCGACCAGTCCGGCGTCGAGCGCCGGGTCCACGACCGGCCCCCAGGTGTCGGGGATGGACGTCACGGGGGGGAACGGCTCGCGCGGCAGCGGAGGCGGCGGCTGCCCGGGCACCGCACGCGCGGGGAACTGCGGGTCGGGTGGCTGCGGCGGGAACGGACCGGGTCCGACCATGCGCGGCAAGCTAACAGCCACGGCGGGCGGATGGGCCCGTGCAGAGCGCCGTCCGGTCTACGGGACGCAGGTCGCGATCAGACGGCGGGCGAGGCGACCAGCGAGCCGGCGGAGTGCTCCTGGCGCAGCGCCGTCTTGAGCACCTTGCCGCTGGGGTTGCGGGGGAGCGCGCCGACGATCGAGTACTCCCGCGGGTTCTTGTAGCGCGCCAGCTTCTCCCGGCACCAGGCCGCCAGCTCCTCGGCGGTCGGCGGGTCGTCGGCGTCCCGCGGGGCGACCACCGCGAGCGGCGCCTCGCCGTACTTCGCGTCGGGGACGCCGATCAGCGCGACCTCGAGCACCTTCGGGTGCGCGGCCAGCACGTTCTCGACCTCGGCGCAGTACACGTTCTCGCCGCCGGTGATGATCATGTCCTTCTTGCGGTCGACGACGTAGAAGTAGCCCTCCTCGTCCTGCCGCACGAGGTCGCCGGAGTGGAACCAGCCGCCGGCAAACGCCTCCGCGGTCTCGGCGGGCTTGCCCCAGTACTCCTTCATCACCATCGGGCTGCGGTAGACGATCTCGCCGACCTCGCCCTGCGGGACGTCGTTCATCGCCTCGTCGACCACGCGGACCTCGACGTTGAGCATCGGCGTGCCGACCGAGCCGATCTTGCGGATCGAGTCCTCGCCGCGGAGGAAGCAGGTGACCGGGCTGCACTCGGTCTGCCCGAACGCGGTGATCACCTCGGCCTGCGGGAACGTGTCGATCAGCGTGCGCAGCAGGGTGGTCGACGCGGGCGCCGCGCCCCAGGAGATCCGGCGCAGGTGCGAGAGGTCCCGGTCGGCGATGCCGGGCACCGCGACGACGGCCGCCCACATGGCCGGGCACCAGGAAGATGCTCGAGATCCGCTCCCGCTCGATCATGTCCAGCGTCGCGACCGGGTCGAAGCCGCCCGACTTCATGATCACGTTGGTGCCGCCGAGCAGCAGCGGCGGCAGGCCGCCGGCCAGCCCGGCGATGTGGAACAGCGGCGCACCCGGGGCGGCGACCCGGTCCTCGGGGTGCCAGCCGATGTGGGTGACCTGGCTGAAGACGTGCATCACCAGGTTGTGGTGGGTCAGCACCGCCCCCTTGGGCCGGCCGGTCGTGCCCGACGTGTACATGATGAAGGCGGGCTCGTCCTCGTCGACGACGACGTCGAGCGGCTCGTCGCTCGCGGCTGCGAGCGCCGCCTCGAAGTCCTCGCCGATCTGCAGCACGGTCGAGCACGGACGGTGCCTGCTCGCGTGCCTTCGCCGCGAGCTCGGCCATCGGGGCGTCGACGACGAGCGCCGTCGCGCCCGAGTCGGTGAGCACGTAGGCGACCTCGTCGGCGACCAGCCGGAAGTTCACCGGGACCACGATCGCCCCGAGCCGCACTCCGGCCAGGTACGCCTCCCAGGTCTCCATGCCGTTGAGCGCGAGCACCGCGATCCGGTCGCCCGCCCCGACCCCGCGCTCGGCGAGTGCGCGGGCCAGCCGGGTGACCCGCTCGTCGAGTTCGGCGTAGCTGCGCCCTGCGCCGTCGAAGCGGAGGGCGGCGACGTCCGGCGTCTTCCGTGCGTGCCGGGCCAGCTGGTCGCTCATGGTCATGCCGCGGCCCTGCAGAGCCGGGATCGGGACGCTCACGGGATCTCCTCGCCGGGCGCGGACGTGAACCTGCGTCATGCTGGCCGGTGGCGCCCGGGACGGTCAACCCTGACTGTCGGGCCGGGTACCCCGCACAAGATCAGCACGCACTGATGGCTGCTGCCGACCCGTCAGGCGCAGCCATGGATGCGTCCTGATCTTGCGCGGGCCGCCGTCCGTGGCATGCCTACGTCTCGCCGAACAGCATCCGGGCCGCGAGCCGCTTCCAGAGCGCGAGGTGCGGGTCGGTCGCGGCCGGGCGGTCCTCGAACGCGTAGACCAGCGCCACCCCGCGCATGCTGGTGAACAGCAGCTCGCAGAGCTCCGCGTACAGCGGGGCCGCGGCGATCTCCGGGCCCCAGATGCCGTCGGCCACCGCGCGGATCGACGCCCGCAGCCGGCGTTCCTCGGTGCGCAGTCCCGCGCGCAGGTCGGGGTCGGTGCGGGCCGCCGTCCAGAGCTCCATCGCCGCCCAGAACGGTGGCTCCTGGAACGTCGCCCAGGTGAGGTCGATCGCCCGGTCCACGCGCTCGCGCCCGGTCGGCTGGTCGGCCATGAGTGCCTCGGCCCGCTGCTGCACCTCGGCCAGCAGCGTCGTGGACAGGTGCTCGGCCGCGGCGATCAGCAGGTCGGCCCGCGACGGGAAATGGTGCAGCAGTCGCCCCCGCGAGACGCCGGCCCGTGCCTGGACGGCGAGCGTCGAGGCGCCCGCGTAACCGTCCTCGACGAGGCAGGCGACGGCGGCGTCGAGGATCAGCAGCCGGCTGTCGGCGGTCCGCTCCGAGCGCGTCCGCGGCCCGGCCGGGACGTCGACGGGCTCCGCGGTCATGGGCGGCAGCGTAGGGCGGCGGACCGGGCCCGCACAGCCGAACAGTCACCGTTGACCGTTACGGGTGACCGGTGCCACAGGTCCCGCATGGACTTCGACGACACCCCCGACGAGGCCGCCTACCGGACGACGGTCCGGGCCGTGCTCGAGGAGCGCGCCGACGAGCTCGTGCACGTCGTGCCGGGGGAGGGGCCGGTCGACGCCCGCGGGCACGAGGCCGAGCTGCGCCGCACCCAGCGGGTCCTCGCCGAGGCGGGGCTGATCGGCGTTCCGTGGCCCCGGGAGTTCGGCGGGCAGGGCGGCACGCTGGTGCAGCAGGCGATCGTCGCCCAGGAGCTGGCCCGCGCCCGCATCCCGACGCTGATCAACCACATCGGCCTGGGCATGTGCGGCCCGACCGTCATCGCGCACGGCAGCGACGACCAGCGGCAGCGGTACCTCGCCCGCCTGCTGCGCGCCGACGACGTCTGGTGCCAGCTGTTCAGCGAGCCGGCGTCCGGCTCCGACCTGGCCGCCCTGCGCACCACCGCCGTCCGCGACGGCGAGGACTGGATCGTCAACGGCCAGAAGGTCTGGACGACGCTGGCGCACGTCGCCGACTACGGCATCCTGCTCACCCGCACCGACCCCGACCGGCCCAAGCACGCCGGGCTCACGATGTTCGTCGTCGACATGCACGCGCCCGGCGTCACGGTGCGGCCGCTGCGCCAGCTGGGCGGCCAGGCCGACTTCAACGAGGTCTTCTTCGACGACGTCCGCATCCCCGACAGCGAGCGCCTGGGCGAGCCCGGCGAGGGGTGGCGGGTCGCCCTGACCACGCTCATGAACGAGCGGGTGACGATCGGCGGGGCCGGCACCGACCTCGGTCAGCCCGTGGAGGTGCTGGCCGCCTACGCCCGGGACCGGCTGCCGGCACTCGACCCGGCGCGGCAGGTGCTGTCGCGGCAGGCGGTCGGCCGCGCGGTCGTCGCGGGGCTCGCCACCCGATACACCGGCTACCGCCGGTTCACGGTGCTCAGCCAGGGCGGGCTGCCCGGTCCCGAGGCCAGCGCCGGCAAGCTGGCCGGGACCGCCGCCGCGAAGCTGGTCGCCGACGCGGGCATGCGACTGCTCGGCGACGACGCCGTCTACGCCGCCACGGCCGACGGCGACGACACCTGGCAGCGCACCCAGGGCTACCTGCCCGGACTGGCGATCGCGGGCGGCACCGACCAGGTGCTCCGCAACATCCTCGGCGAGCGGGTGCTCGGGCTGCCGCCGGAACCCCGCAACGACAAGACGGCGCCGTTCTCGGGAGGTTCGCGATGAACTTCGACCTCGGTCCCGACCAGCGCGACGCCGCCGCCGGCGCCCGTGAGTTCTTCGCCGGCCGCACGTCGCCGGGTGCCGCCCGCGCCGCGCTCGAGGGCGCGCGCGTGGAGCCGGGACGCAAGGCGCTGGCCGACATCGGCTTCCTCGGCATCACCGTGCCGGAGGCCGCGGGCGGTGCCGGGGCGGGGGTTCTCGACCTCGCCGTCGTCGCCGAGCAGGGCGGGGCGGTGCTGGCCGGACCGTCGCTGGTCACCGCCGCGCGCGCCGCCGTCCTGCTGGCCGACCACCCGGACCTCGCCGCCCAGTTGGCCGACGGGTCGGTCGCGTTCGCGGTGCTCGACGGGCCGGTGAGCGGATCGGCGCCGTCGATCGACGCCGCCGACGCCACGCTGTTCCTCGGTCTCGACGACGACGGTGCCCTGGTCGTCGGTGAGGGGGAGGCCACGCCCGGCCGGCCGCTCGACGCCACCCGCGGCCTGGCCGGCGTCCGGCTGACCGACCCGCGCGTGCTGACGGCCGACGCCGCCGACCTCTGGGCCCGCGCCCGGCAGGTGGCGGCGGTCGTGCTGGCCGCCGAGGACCTCGGCGCGGCCGACCGCGCCGTGCAGCTGGGCGTGGCGTACGCGAAGGAGCGCGAGGCGTTCGGCCGGGCGATCGGCTCGTACCAGGCGGTCAAGCACATGCTCGTCGACGCCTGGGTCGGCGTGGACCAGCTGCGCTCGCTGGTCTGGTGGGCCGCGTGGGCCGCCGACTGCCGCGCCGGCGGAGCTGCCCCTGGCCGCGTCGGCCGCGAAGGCGTACGCCGCCGAGGCGTTCGAGCGGGCCGCCGAGACGGTCATCCAGGTGCACGGCGGCATCGGCTTCACCTGGGAGCACGACGCGCAGCTGTACTGGCGGCGGGCGAAGGTCGACCGGTTCCTGCTCGGCGACGAGGCCGAGCACCTCGACGCGGTCGCGCGGCTCGTCGTCGGCGGGGCGCTCAGCGCGTGAAGGAACCGACCGAGCTGCGCTACGAGGTCGCCGACCGCGTGGCCACCGTGACGCTGCACCGGCCGGAGCGGCTCAACGCCTTCACGGCGACGATGGCCTTCGAGCTGGCGGCGGCCGCCGCCGAGGCCGACGCCGACGACGAGGTGCGCGTGGTCGTCGTGACCGGCGCCGGCCGCGGCTTCTGCGCCGGGGCCGACCTCGGCGGCGGACCGGGGACCTTCCGCGACCGCCGCGTCGCGTCACCGGGCCAGGGCACGATCGACGGCGTCCCGCGGGACTGGGGCGGGATCGCCTCGCTGCCGTTCGCCGCGCTGCGCAAGCCGGTCATCGCCGCGGTGAACGGCCCGGCGGTCGGCATCGGCGCGACGCTCACCCTGCCGATGGACGTGCGGATCGCGGCGGAGTCCGCGCGCTTCGGGTTCGTCTTCGGCCGGGTCGGGATCGTGCCGGAGGCGGCGTCGTCGTGGTTCCTGCCGCGGGTGGTCGGCATCAGCCAGGCCATGGAGTGGGTCGCGACCGGCCGGGTCTTCGACGCGCAGGAGGCGCTGCGCGGCCGGCTGGTCTCGCGGGTGGTGCCGGACGACGAGCTGCTGCCGACGGCGTACGCGCTGGCCGCCGAGATCGTGGCGAACACCTCCGCGGTCGCCGTCGGCACCGCTCGCCGGCTGCTGTGGTCGATGCTCGGCGCGGCCTCGCCGTGGGACGCGCACCGGGCCGAGTCGCGGGCGCTGGCCGCTCTGGGCGGTGGGCCCGACGCCACCGAGGGGGTGGCCGCGTTCCTCGAGAAGCGGCCGGCGGACTTCCCGGCCCGGCTCGGCGACGACGCCACCGACCTCCCGGCCTGGCCGACGCCGCCGGACGACGTTCAGCCGCCGCCCGGCCGGATCAGCCCCGACTCGTAGGCGGTGACGACGGCCTGCACCCGGTCGCGCAGGCCGAGCTTGGTGAAGACGTGGCCGAGGTGCGTCTTCACGGTCGCCTCGCCGACGAACAGCTCCGCCGCGATCTCGGCGTTCGACAGGCCGCGCCCGACCAGCCGCAGGACGTCGGTCTCGCGGTCGGTCAGCCCGTCGAGCACCGCCGGCGTCCCGCCCGGCGGCGGGCCCTGCACGAACCGCTCCACCAGCCGCCGGGTCAGCGCCGGGTGCAGCAGCGAGTTCCCCGCCGCGACCGTCCGCACGGCGTCCGCGAGCTGGCCGCGGCGCACGTCCTTGAGCAGGAAACCGCCGGCGCCGGCGCGCATCGCGTCGTAGAGGTACTCGTCGGCGTCGTAGGTCGTGAGGATCAGGACGCGCGCCGTCGAACCGGCGCGGGTGAGCGCCGCGGTCGCGCCGAGCCCGTCGAGCACCGGCATCCGGACGTCCATGAGGACGACGTCGGGCTGCAGCTCGCGCACCCGGGCCACCGCCTCCTGCCCGTTGCCGGCCTCGCCGACCACCTCGATGTCGGGCTCCAGGTCGAGGATCAGCCGGAAGGAGTCGCGGATCAGGGCCTGGTCGTCGGCGACGAGCACCCGGATCACGGCTGTTCCTCGGGGGAGAGCGGCAGGCGGGCGTGCACCGCGAAGCCGCCGTCGGGCACCGGCCCGGCCTCGAGCGTGCCGGCGTAGACGGCGACCCGCTCGCGCATGCCGAGCAGGCCGCGGCCTCCGCCGGCCGGGGCGTGCTCGACGTCCCGGCCGCCGTCGTCGACGACCGCGACCTCCACCGCCGCCGGCTCGTAGCGCAGGCTGACGCCCACCCGCGAGCCGGCCGCGTGCCGGGCCGCGTTGGTCAGCGCCTCCTGCACGATCCGGTAGACGGTGAGCCCGAGGCCCGCCGGCAGCCGGTGCGGGGTGCCGGAGACGGCCAGGCCGACCGAGAGACCGGCGGAGCGGGCGGATCCGACGAGGTCGTCGACGTCGTCCACCCCGGGCTGCGGGGCGAGCGGGCGCTCGGCGTCGTCGTCGCGGAGCACCCCGAGCAGCCGGCGCATCTCGGTGAGCGCCTCGCGGCCGCTGCGCTCGATGACCTGCAGCGGCTCCCGGACCTGCTCCGGATCGCGGTCGAGCAGTCCGGAGGCGGCCATCGCCTGCAGGACGACGAGGTTGACGTGGTGGGTGACGACGTCGTGCAGTTCGCGGGCGATCCGGGCGCGCTCCTCCGCGACGGCGGCGCGCGCCTGCGCCTCCACGAGTGCCTTCTCGGTGGCCAGGGTCCGGGTCCGGCGGGAGGCGGCGACGACGCCCCCGACCAGTGCCGGGACGAACAGCACCAGGTCCCACCACGCCGCCGCCCATGCGGCTTCGGCGGTCCGCCAGTTGAGCGGGTCGTTGAGGTCGTGCACGGCCAGGCAGACGAGGGCGAGCGGGATGCCGGTCAGCAGCTGCCGCCGGGTGCCGTAGGCGGCGAGTGCGTAGAGGCTCACCCAGGCCGGCCACACCAGGTAGAGCCCCTCGCCGCCGTCGCCGGTGAGCTGCGCCTGCAGCGCGACGGGGATCCAGACGCCGGCGATGGTCGCCAGCGGGGAGGTGCGCCGGAACAGCAGCGCCACCGACGGGACCAGGATCAGCGGCGCGACCCACCAGCGGCTGCCGGCGATCGACTGGTCGCTGGCGGCGGCGATCCCCGTGTCGAGCAGGACGAGCGTCGTCAGCACCGCGGAGACCGCGGCGAAGACGATGTCCAGCGCTCGGGGGGAGATGCGCACGGAGCGGACGCTAGCGCCGGGACGGCCCCCGGAACCTCCCCCTGACGGCGCACATCGCTCCACTTCCGGGTGGAGACGAAACCGATCGCGGGCCGACGCGGCCACCGTCGTCGCCGCCGCACGCTCGACGGGCCCTGTTCCCGCTCCCCGCGGAGGTCCCCGTGTCCAAGTTCCTCGACCGTGTCGCCGACGCCGGCGGCGTCCTCTACGTCCTGCTCGTCTTCGGCGGCTACGTCTTCCTCGTCGCCCCGTACATGCCCGAGTCGCTCGACTCGTCCGACGCCGCGTTCGCCCACCTCGAGGCACACCCGCCGACGACGGCGTTCTGGGCCGGCATCTGGCTGGAGGGCGCCGGCCTGGCCGTGCTCGTGCTCTTCGCCGCCCGGATCGCGGCCCGCATCCGGAACGCCCAGCCCGGGTGGTGGCTGCCGTCGGCGGCGCTCGGGCTCGCCGTCGCCGCCTCCACGGTGAAGATCGGTTCGTTCGCGCCCGGGCTGGCCGCGCTCGAGATCGACCGCCTCGACGCCCAGTCGGTCACCACCCTGCTGAGCGCCAACGATGCCGCGGTCGGCGTGAGCGGGGCGCTCGACGGCGCCTTCGTGCTGCTGCTCGGGCTCGGCGCGCTCGCCGTCGGTGGGCTGCCGCGGTGGCTGTCCGCGCTGACCGTCGTCGCCGGCGCCGGGCAGGTGCTGTCGGTGGCGGTCCCGGCGCTCGACTCGCTGTCGCTGCTCTTCTTCGTGTGGGCGCTGGTGGCCAGCGGCTGGCTGCTGATCCGCGGGAGCCGGACGTCGTCGGCGGTGCAGGAGCCCACGTTCGCCGCGTGACCGAGTGTCGGCCTGTCGTCGTCTCCGCGGGTCGGAGGCGACAGCAGGCCGACAGTCGACGCGTCGTTCACCGGCGTAGCCGGATGTCCGCCTTGCGGCGGAGGGGAATCAGCCATGCGGCCGATGCCCGGAACGTCCGTCGCCGTCGAAGCTCGTCGTCACCAGACGGCGCGACCTCGACGGAGATGATGACGGTGCACGGTGCACTCGATCTGCGCGGAACGGCACGCAGCCGGGGACCGCTCCGCCGATTGGCCGGGCTGACCTTGCTGGCGACGGCGCTCGGCGGGTTCCCGGCGGCCCTGGCGCACCAGCCGGGCCCGGCCGCGCCGCTGGCGGGGACGGCCGGACCGGTCTCCACCGGCCCCGGCAACCAGACCGATCCCCACCTGTCCGGCAGCCTGCTGGTCCACACGACCGTCGACGGCGCGTCCTCCCGTGTCGAGTACGTGGACCTCGCGACCGGTGAGCGGGGCGTCGTCCCCGACGCCGGGCACCGTGACAGCCTGCCCGACGTCTCCGGCAGCCTGGTCGTGTTCCGCCGGGTCCACACCGGCGTCGCGACCCGCTCGATCATGGTCTTCGACGTCGCCGCGCCGGAGAACCCTCCGCGCGAGCTGGCCCCCGACCCCACAGCCCGCCGGGCGTTCCCGTCGATCGGGGGGACGACGGTGGCGTTCATGCAGTTCGTCGCGACCTCGTCCACGCAGAGCGAGATCTGCGTCGCCGATGCCGCCGTCCCGGACGCGGCCGCGGTCTGCCTCACCGACGACGTCGTGATGAGCAACCGGGACCCGGCGGTCAGCCCGGACGGGTCGACCGTCACCTGGAGCAGGTGCGAGACCGACGGAACCGGCTGCGACGTCTACGTCGCCCAGCGGCGCGCCGACGGGGCGTGGGGCACCGTCGTCCAGCTCACCGACTCGACCGGGGAGGACATCCTCCCCGACACCGACGGGCGGATCGTCACCTATGCGTCGAACGCGGCGGGGGACTACGACGTCTGGTGGGAGGGCGTCGACGGCACCGACGAGCACTCGCTGGTCCTCACCGACGCGCCGGGCAGCATCGAGACCAACCCGACGATCTCCGGTGGTGCCATCAGCTTCGAGCGGGAGGCGCCCGGTGACCTGAACGCCGACCTCTACGTCGTCCGGCCCGAACAGGGAGATCTGTACCGCCTGACCGCCACCCCGAGCACGGACGAGACGCTCAACGCCCTGTCGGTCCTGCCGGACGGGACGCTGCGGGCGGCGTGGGCGCAGCCCGACGGCATCACCCCTGGGCACAACGACATCCACGCGCTGTCCGGGCGACTCGGCTCGCCCGCCGGGCCGGAGTACGCGACCTGTCTGCGCTACGACCCGGCCAAGGCCCACCGGGCGGGAAGCACCGTGCCGCTGCGGCTGCAGCTCTGCGACGCGGCGGGGACGAACCTGTCGTCGCCGGAGATCACGCTGACCGCCACCGGCCTGGTCAAGCTGGACGGTTCGGCGGCCACGGCCTTCGCGGAGGACTCCGGCAACGCGAACCCGGACCAGGCCTTCCGCTACGACGCCGCTCTCGGCGGCTACGTGTTCAACCTGTCGACCAGGGGGCTGTCCCGCGGGACGTGGGCGCTCCGGTTCGTCGTCGAGGGCTCGCCCACCGTGCACGAGCTGCGGTTCGACGTCCGCTAGCTACCCAGGCCGGCCTCGCGGGCGCGGATCATCGCCTCCGCGCGGTCGGCCACCTGCAGCTTCGCGAAGATCGCCGAGACGTAGTTGGCCACCGTCTTCGGGCTCAGCGACAGCGTCCGCGCGATCGCCGGGTTCGGCCGGCCCTGCGCGATCAGCCCGAGGATCTCCCGCTCCCGGTCGGTCAGCGCCGGGAACACCTTGGGCGTCTCGCGCGGCTGGGCGAAGAAGGCCAGCACCCGGCCGGCGACCGCCTGGCTGAAGATCGCCTCGCCCCGCGCCACGGCCCGCACCGCGCCGGTGAGCTCGTCCTCGTCGGCGTCCTTCAGCACGTAGCCGCGGGCGCCGGCGCGCAGGGCGAGGAACACCGAGTCCTCGTCCTCGAACAGGCTCAGCACGAGGACCCGCACGTCGGGGTCGGCGGTGACGATGGCCCGGGTGGCCTCGATGCCGCTGATGCCGGGCAGCTGCAGGTCCATCAGGACGACGTCCGGCCGCAGGGCCGCCGCCTGGGCGATCGCCTCCTCGCCGGTGGTGGCCACGCCCGCGACGGCGAACTCCGGCACGGACTCCAGCAGGGCCACCACGCCCTTGCGGAACAGCGGATGGTCCTCGACGACGAGCACCCGGAGCGGGTCCACTCAGCTCCCTCCCGCCAGCGGCAGCCGGGCGAGCACCCGCGTGCCGCCGTCCGTACCCGCCGTCACCCGGAGCGAGCCGCCCATCTCGGCCGCCCGCTCCCGCATCGAGGACAGTCCCACGCCCGGCACCAGCCCGACGGTCGGTAGCCCGTCGCCGTCGTCGGTGACCTCGACGGTCAGCGCGTCGGGGTCGAGCGCCAGCCGCACGCAGCCGTTCCGCGCTCGCGCATGCCGGACGACGTTGGTCAGCGCCTCCTGCACGATCCGGTAGGCAGCCACCTCGACCGCGGCCGGGAGCGCCGGCAGCTCGCCGGGCACGTCGACGTCGACCCGCAGGCCGCTGTCGGTGCCGCAGCGCTCGGCCAGCCGCTGCAGCGCGCCGACCAGACCGAGCTCGTCGAGCGCCGGCGGGCGCAGGCCGTGCACCAGCCGCCGGATGTCGGCGATCGCGGTCCGCAGCTCCCCGCGCAGCTCGCCCGCCAGCGCCTCGGCCGCGGCCGGGTCCTTCGGGATGAGCGTGCGCAGGACCCCGGTCTGCACGGTCAGCCCGGCCAGCTGCGCGCCGAGGCCGTCGTGCAGGTCGCGGCGCAGCCGACGCCGCTCCTCCTCGCGGGCGGTGACCAGCCGCTCGCGGGAGCGCTGCAGGTCGGCGGTCAGCCGCACGGTGGAGACGGCGACCCCCGCCTGGCGGGCGAGGTCGGCGAGCAGTCGCCGGTCGGCGGCGGAGAACCCGGACTCACCCGGCCGCACCCCGAGCACGAGCGAGCCCACGGGCGTGCCGTGGTGCAGCAGCGGCAGGGTCTCGGTGGCGGCGACCGGCTCCCCGGCGGCCACCGGCGGGGCGTCGTCCGTGAGCCGGATGGCCACGTACGGCAGCCGCAGCGCCTCCCGGACGGTCGACACGATCGCCGGCAGCACGGCCTCCGCGGCGAGCGTGCCCTCCAGCCGCTCCCCGAGCTGGGCCAGTGCGGCGTACGGCTCGCCGCGTCGTCCGTAGAGCAGGCGGTCGACGGCCCGCTGCAGCCGCGCCCGGGCGGGGGCGAACAGCACGGCCACGATGCCCGTGGCGACCAGGGAGATCGTGAGGTCGTCCTCGCGGTGCAGCGCTGCCCCGAGGTACCCGACCACCAGCACGTAGACGGCGATCACCAGGGCGGTGAGCGTGCCGTACACGAGCGTGCGGTTGATGACGACGTCGATGCCGTCGAGCCGGTAGCGCAGCACCGCGACGGCGATCGCGGTCGGCAGCCCGAACAGCACGAGCATCAGCGGCAGACCGCCCAGCCACCCGGGGAGCACGTCGCCGAGGGGCAGGGCGACCAGCGGCGCGACGGCGAAGAGGAACCACTTCATCTGCTGCCGCTCGTCGCCCCGGGAGCGGCGGAAGCGGACGACCACCGCGGCCACGGCCAGGACGGCCCCGAAGGCGAACAGCACCCCGAACACGGGGAACAGCGGGGACTGCTCGGCGCCGGGTGCGCCGGGGATCCCGATCGGGTTGGCGATCCGGTAGTCGACGTCCTGGCCGGTGAGCGTCTCGGTGACCATGCCGACGGCGACCATGCCGATCGGCCCGACCGCGGCCACCGCGACCGCCGGACGCCAGCGCCGCGAGGGCAGCCGCCCGTCGGGGAACAGGAGCGGCAGGGCGATGAACGCCAGGGCGAGCAACGCCATCCAGTACCAGCTCTGCAGCCAGGCGCCGAGGACGGCGAGGGCGTCGGGCCGGCCACGGGTGGTCATCACCCAGGCGGCGTAGAGGTCGCCGAGCGCGCCGCTCACCAGCAGCAGCGCGGCGGCGGTCATCACCCAGCCGACGGCGTTGGCCGGCCGCTTGCCCACCAGCAGGGCACCCATGGCCGCGAACATGCCGAAGCCCAGCCAGAGGAGGGTTCCCTCGGCGACGTCCAGGCCCGGGCTGCCCAGGGCGCGGTCGAGGACGAGGTAGGCGGCCACGCCGGCGAGGTAGAGCGGCACGGTCGCCCAGGCGATCACCCGCGAGACGGCGTGGCGGGGCGCGCGGGCCGTCGTCCGCGGCGCGGCATGCACCTGCGTGGTCACCTGGTCACCTCCGTCGGCGGCTGCGCACGATAGGAGCCCCGGGGGCCGAAATGGCCATCTTGGCCCCCGGGGCGACGCTCGGCGGCGGTCAGGAGGCGGGCGCGAACTCGGCGGGCGCGGGCCGGCGGACCGACCGCAGCGATGCGCCGAGCAGCACCCAGGCGATCCCGGTCGGCACGCTGATGGCGGCCCAGAACCAGGCGTCGTTGCTGGGATCGACGCTCGAGCCCAGCACGCCCAGCCCGATCCCGAGCGGGAGTGCGAGCACGAGCAGCAGGCCGGCGGCTCGGGCGAGCCCGTCCTTCCGCCGGCGGAGCACCGCGATGCCGGTCAGGATCCCGCCGACGACCGACACCAGGAAGCCGATCAGGAACATCGAGTGCCCGAGGTCGACCTCGCCGCCGCCGGCGGTGAGCGAGGCGACCTCGATGCCGTTGCCCAGCGCCATGGCGGCGAGCCCGATCCCCGCCACGGCGATCCCGATCTGGCCGAGACGCCCGTCGCCGAGCGAGCGCCGCAGCGCCGTCAGGCCGACGATCATCAGCGCGGGAGGCAGGACCGCGAAGATCCAGTAGGCGGCCGAGACGGCGAACCAGCCGAGGGTGCCCGGCTCGACGTCATCGAGCACGGCCACCGACCAGCTGATCGGCAACAGGACCCAGAGGGCGCCGCCGACCAGTCCGGTCGTGGCGGCGCGGGAGATCGTCGTCGACATGGGAAGTCCTTCCGTCCGAGGTGTCGCTGTCGACGACGACGGTGCTGCGGGGGCTCTCCCGGGAACCAGGGAGCGCGATCACGAGACGCCCGGGAGCTTTCTCAACCGGGGCGATCGGTCCTAGCGTTCGTGCCATGCCCGTGTTCGCGGTGACGAGGATCAAGGGGCCGTCCTGGGACCCGGAGCGGCCGCGCCGGGAGCAACGCGGGTGGACGGCGCACGCCGCGTTCATGGACCGCCTGGTGGACGAGGGGTTCGTCCTCCTGGGCGGGCCGGTCGGCGACGGCGAGGACGTCCTGCTCGCCGTCGAGGCCCGCGACGAGGACGAGCTCCGGTCCCGGCTCGGCGCCGACCCGTGGGAGCCGGCGGGGATCCTGCGTTTCGGCCCGATCCTGCCGTGGACCCTCTGGCTGGACGGGCGGCCGCACGGGCGGGCCCGCCCCTGACCAGGCGGCCTGCCGGCGGCCTCCGGTCACTCGCAGAGGCCGCCGCGGAAGGCCGCGACCACGGCCTGGACGCGGTCCCGCACGCCGAGCTTCCGCAGCACCTGGGCGACATGGCACTTGACCGTGGCGCTCGAGACGAACAGGCGCTGCGCGATCTCCGCGTTCGACAGGCCCTCGGCGAGGAGCCGGAGAACCTCCGCCTCGCGGTCCGTCAGGGGGTCGACCGCCGGCGGAGCGGTCGCCGGGATCGGCGGGAGGGCGGTGAGCCGGGGAGGTCGCGGCGGGGCGATGACGGCAGACCGGTCGAGCGCGTCGCGCAGGGCCTCGACGAGCCGGTCGTCCAGCACCAGGACCGTGCAGCCGTCCAAGGACGCCGGCGCGGCACCCGTCCGCAGTGCGCGCAGTTCCATGTCCCCGTCTCCCGTCCTCGCAACCTCACCGGCGGGGTCGAGGCTCCCGTTCCCGCCGTCCCGGGAGCCAGGGGCGCGATCCCGAATCTGCCGGGAGGTTGTCCTGGCTCTCGGGCGGTCAGCCGACGGTCGCCGTGATGCGCTCCGCCGCCGGCCGGCGGCCGTGCCGCAGCCAGCCGACGCCCAGAAGGACCCAGGCGCCGAAGAGGACGAACATGCCGACGTCGTGCGCCTGCTCGACGAGCAGCGCGACCAACGCACCGGCCGCGGCGACGGGCAGCGCCGTCCACCAGCCACCCACGGCTCCGGAGGCGCGCAGACCCAGCCCCAGCAGCACCGATCCGACGGCCACCAGCAGCAGCCCGACGGCGAAGGCCAGGAACGAGGCCTCGAGCGGGGCGCCCGTGACCAGCGCCGAGACGACCACCACGAGTCCGAAGGCGAGCAGGAGACCGGTCCCGGCCAGGCACAGCACGGCGCCGACGCGGCCGGCGCCGGTCAGTCCGGCGGTGCGCCGGAGCCCGAGCTGGGCGACGAGCAGCGCGGCGGCGCCGAGGATCCACACGCCCAGGTAGCCGGCGAAGAGGGTCGGCGAGACCACGGACCCGTCGGACTCCTGGACGGGGTGCAGCAGCTCGGCGCCGACGGAGACGGCCAGCAGCAGGCCGCCGGCGACGGCGGCTCCTCCCGCGCGGCGGTCGGCAGTGGGTGCGGTCATGTCGGGCTCCTCGGTCGGTGGATGCGTCGTCCTGGGAACCCTGGTCGGCAGGCGGCGCCGCGTCGTCCGGACGACGAGCGATTCCGGCCGTCCCCCGCACGGCGGACGCCCGGCCGCGGGATCCGCCGTCCGGAGGACTCCCGGACGCCGTCCGGCGAACTAGCGTGCGGCCCCATGGACTGGCCCCGGATCGCCCGCATCGCGGACGTCGCCGTGGTCACGGCCCTCGTGGTGTCCGGCCAGATCTCGGTGTGGACCGCCGACAGCGGTCCGGCGGCCGAGCGACCGGCCGGTGCACGCGCTGCTGCTCGCGGCGATCACGGTGCCGCTCTACGTGCGGCGGACCCGTCCGCTCCCGGTGCTGCTGCTGGTGCTCGGCGCCACCTGGGTGCAGTTCCAGCTCGGCGGGCAGGTCTTCGAGTCCTGGTTCGCCGTGCTGCTCGGGCTGTACGCGGTCGCCGCGCACGCCGGGCTCCGCGAGGCCCTGGTCGGAGCCGCCGCGGCCGCCGCCATGGTGCTGACCGTCGACATCCCGAAGCTGGCGGCCGGTGATCCGGTCGACGAGGTGTTGCCGGCCTGGTTCGTGCTCGCGGGCACCTGGGGGCTGGGCCGCTGGATCCGCCACCGCCGGCAGGAGACCGACCAGCTCGAGGAGCGAGCCGTGGTCGCGGAGCGGGAGGGTGCGGAACAGGCGGCCCGGGCGGTCGCCGACGAGCGCGCGCGCATCGCCCGCGAGCTGCACGACCTCGTCGCGCACAGCATGGGCATGATCGTCATCCAGTCGCAGGCCGCCCAGCGCTCGCTCGAGGCACGGCCCGACCTCGCCCGGCAGGCACTGACGTCGATCGAGACCGCCGGGCGGCAGGGCATGGCCGAGATGCGCCGCCTGCTGGGGCTGCTCACGAGTGCCGGCGACGGCGCGGTCACCCCGCAGCCGAGCCTCCGCGGGTTGGGCGACCTGGTGGACTCCGTGCGCGCCGCCGGGCTGCCGGTCGAGCTGCACGTGGCCGGGGACGTGGCGTCCCTGCCCGCCGGCGTCGACCTCTCCGCCTACCGGATCGTGCAGGAGGCGCTGACCAACGTGCTCAAGCACGCCGGGCCGGCGTCGGTCACCGTCTGCGTCCGCGTGGGCGGCGGGTTCGTCGACGTCGAGGTCTGCGACGACGGACGCGGCGCGGTGGCCGTCGGCGGCCGCGCGGGAGGGCACGGCCTGGTCGGGATGCGCGAGCGGGCCGCGCTCTACGGGGGCTCGGTGGAGACCGGCGCGCGGCCGGACGGCGGGTACCGGGTGCACGCACGCCTCGCGCTGGAGGGGACGGCATGACGGTCCGGGTCCTGATCGTCGACGACGAGGAGCTGGTGCGCACCGGGCTGCGGCTGATCCTCGAGGCCGAGCCGGACCTCACCGTCGTCGGCACGGCGGTGGACGGCGCCTCCGGGGTCGCGGCTGCCCGTCGCTTCCGGCCGGACGTCGTCCTGATGGACATCCGGATGCCCGGCCTCGACGGGCTCGCGGCCACCCGGGAGCTGCTCGGCGGGAGCGACCCGGCCGGCTGCAAGGTCGTCATCCTGACCACCTTCGACGTCGACGAGCACGTCTACGAGGCGCTGCGCGCCGGGGCCAGCGGCTTCCTGCTCAAGGACGTGCCGGCCGACCAGCTGGCGCACGCGATCCGGGTCGCGGCCGCCGGCGAGGCGCTGCTGGCCCCGTCGGTGACCCGGCGGCTCATCTCGGCCTTCAACCGCCGCATGCCGGGCAACGGGCTGCGCGCGCCGGCGCCGACCGGGCTGGACGAGCTCACCGCCCGCGAGCTCGAGGTGCTCACCCTGCTGGCCGAGGGCCTGTCCAACGCGGAGATCGCCCAGCGGCTGTTCGTCGGGGAGGCCACGGTCAAGACCCACGTGGCCCGGGTGCTCACGAAGCTCGGCGTCCGCGACCGGGTCCAGGCGGTCATCGTCGCGTTCCGCGCCGGGCTGGTGCCCCTCGACTCCTGAGTCCGCCGTCCGGCGGAGGCGCGTCCGCCGGCGGCGGGGCGCGAATCGGCCGGGCGGGCGATGTATCCGGCGCGGCGTGCTCGACATCCTCGGAGCGGCAGACCAGCGGACGGGGTTCACGGTCGGATCACGGTTTCCGGTGATGTGACGGGTCCTGACCTCGTCCGACGGTGGTCTCCCTGACCACTCCGCGGAGAGGACCGACCATGACCGAGCTCAGGAACCGTCCGGGCAACCGCCGCTGGCGATGGGCACCGTGCGCCGTGGCGGCCGGCGTCCTCACCGCGGTGCTGCCGGTGTCGCCGGCTGCGGCGGCCACCGGGCAGGTGCACGTCTTCAGCGGAGAAGGCCTGGATGCGGCGGACGACTTCAACGACGTGAGCACCGACGGCGGGATCACCTGGACCGACGCCGTCATCGTTCCGGCGCAGCCGCCGTACAGCACGATCAGTGGCACTCAGTGGATCAGCAGCGACGCCAACTCGGGCCAGGACCGGCCGAACTCGAGCACCCTGTTCCGGCGCGGGTTCCGCCTGCCGGCCGGCATCACGACGTCGACCGGAACGCTGTGTCTCCACTCGGACAACGGGGTGGTGGCGACGTTCAACGGGACGACGGTCCTCGTGCAGGGCGACCCGTCCGATCCGGAGAACTGGTCGGGGGACCCGTCGTGCGTGGACCTCACGAACATGGCCGCCTCGGGCCCGAACTTCTTCGAGTTCACCGTGCCCAACGTCGACGGGCCTCTGGGACTCGACTTCGACGTCCACCTCGAGTACTCGCAGGACGAGGACGCCCTCCC
This sequence comes from uncultured Actinomycetota bacterium, assembly GCA_963784165.1. Taxonomy (GTDB): domain Bacteria; phylum Actinomycetota; class Actinomycetes; order Mycobacteriales; family Geodermatophilaceae; genus Blastococcus_B. The sequence goes on along the minus strand of CAWAQI010000019.1, from coordinate 118,817 downwards.
GGAGCTCACCGTGCCGGCCGACATCACGGTGGCGGCGGACAGCGCGTCCGGGACCGTCGTGTCCTTCCAGGCCACGGCGGTGGACGTCAACGGGTTCACGGTCTTCCCGACCTGCACTCCCGAGACCAACTCCCTCTTCGCGGTGGGCGAGACCGCCGTGACCTGCAGTGCGACGGGCGTGAACGGCACGAGCACCGGAACGTTCACGGTCACCGTCGAGCCCTTCGCGACGACGAACCTGGCGCCCGTCCTGGCGCTGCCGGCCGACATCCGGCTCAACGCGAGCTCGACCAGCGGACGGACGGTCACCTACAGCGCGACGGCCACCGACGACGGCGCGATCCCGCCGGTCGTCACGTGCGTGCCGCCGTCCGGCTCGCAGTTCCGGGTGGGGCTCACCAGCGTCACGTGCACCGCGACCGACGACCAGCAGCTGTCGTCGAGCGGATCCTTCACGGTCACGATCGTGGGCCCGCTCGAGCGGGCCTGCGCGCACCTGCAGGAGGCGCTGGGCCTGACGTCGAAGAGCCGCCTGGTGACCGTGCTGAACGCGGCGGCCGACAACCTCCAGCAGGCTCGGCGCGGCACCGACGCGACGACGATCCGCAGCCTGGCGTCGAAGGTGAAGAACTCCGCCTACGCCACCATCAAGCCGGCCCTGCGCCAGACGGTCCTCGACACGGTGCGACGGGTGATGGCGCGGGCGTGCTGCCGTCCGGCTCCCCAGGCCTGACCCGCTGACCTCGGCCGGGGCGTCAGCCCCGGTCGAGGTGGCGGAGCAGCGTCTCGCCGAAGTCGCGGACGTGCTCGACCTGCTCCGGGGTCAGCTGGTCGAACAGGTGCCGCCGGACGCTCTCGACGTGGATCGGGGCCGCTGTCTCGAGCGCCTCGAAGCCGTCATCGGTGAGGACGGCGAGCTGCCCGCGGCCGTCCTCCTCGCAGACCTGACGCCGCACCCAGCCGCGCTCCTCGAGCCGGGAGACGGCGTGCGAGAGCCGGCTGCGGGAGGAGAGGCAGCGGTCGGCGAGCTCGCTCATCCGCATCATGCGGCCGGGCGTCTCCGACAGGGCCACCAGGATCTCGTAGTACGCGTGGGAGATGCCGGTGTTGTGGGTCAGCTCGCGGTCGAGCCGGTCCTGGAGCAGTTGGGCGCTGTAGAGCCAGGCACGCCAGGCCCGCTGTTCCTCGGCGTCGAGCCACCGCGGCTCGGCGGGTGCCGCGGCGGGCACGCCGGGCCCGTGTGATGCGGACGACACCTCGGCGGACATGTCTCCATCCTAGTGGCGGAATAGTTGTTCCTTCAACTACGCTACGGTCGAGCAGAAGGTCAAACGCTCAACTACTTGGAGGAACACCCGTGACCAGCAGCACCGCCATCCAGATCCCTGGCTACGTCGTCGGCACCTGGGACATCGACGCCGCCCACTCGACCGTCGGCTTCTCCGTCCGCCACATGATGGTGAGCAAGGTCCGTGGCTACTTCCGCGACTTCTCCGGCGCGATCGTCACCGCCGAGGACCCCGCGCAGTCCAGCGTGACCGCGACCGTCGACCTCTCCTCGATCGACACCCGCCAGGAGCAGCGCGACGCGCACATCCGGTCGGCCGACTTCTTCGACGTCGACAACCACCCGCAGATGACCTTCCGCTCGACCGCCGTCCGCGCCCACGGTGCCGACTGGGCCGTCGAGGGTGAGCTCACCATCAAGGGCAACACCCGCCCGGTCACCCTGGCCCTGGAGCTGAACGGCTTCGGCCCCGACGCCTACGGCGGCGTCCGCGCCGGCTTCTCCGCCCGCACCGAGATCAACCGCAACGAGTTCGGCGTCGACATCAAGATGCCGATGGACGGCGGCGGCGTCGTCGTCAGCGACAAGATCTCCGTCGAGCTCGAGATCGAGGCCGTGCTCCGCACCGCCTGAATCCACCAGCCGCACGATCTTCGAGGGCCCCGGGCGATCCGCCCGGGGCCCTCGTGGCGTCCGGGCCGAACTCACAGCGAACTCCCAGCCGCTTCCCCGGAACTTCCGGGGCCCACCGCGCACCGTGAGGACGTGCAGGTCGCGACGCGTGCCCTGACGCCGTGGCTCGCGACGGCGGCACGGCTCCTCCTGGGCGGCTTCGTCGTGGCCGAGTGTTCAGTCGATGTCGCCGCGTCGGCGTGTCCGCGCGTGTCGATGACCACAACTGCGCACTCGGCGGGCGAGGGGAGACTGGGGGCATGACGACGTCGACCCTCGTGCGCACCCGGTTCCCCTCCGCCGTCCTCGTCGCCGTCGGGCTGGCCGCCGGGTTCGGCGTCGCCCAGGGCACCGGGATCCGCGCGCTCGGGGGAGCGGTGTTCGCCGTCGCCGGGGTGGCGGCCGGGGTGCTGTGGCTGCGGCGGCGCGGGCTGCCCATCGCGCTGGCGCTCGCGGCGCTCTACGTCGCCGCCTTCGTGCTGGCCCACGTGCTGGCGATCGGCGTCGGGTTGCCGGCCTGGCTGGCGGTGAGTCTGGTCACCCTGGCCTCCGCAGGAGTGACGTTCGCGGTGGCCGACCGCCCGCGGGACGACGCCGCCCCGCCCCTGGGCGCGTAGCCTGGGAAGGTCGCCGGGCCGGCGGCCGTTGAACGAGATGCCGCGCGCCGACGCCGTGGAATCCCCGAACTCTCCTGAGGTGCTCCTCCGCATGCCCACCCGCGACGACCTGCGCAACGTGGCGATCATCGCCCACGTCGACCACGGCAAGACGACCCTGGTCGATGCCCTCCTCCGCCAGGCGGGTGCTCTCGGGCGCGCCAAGGGCGAGGGGACGGACAACGACGAGACGCAGACGCGCGTCATGGACTCGATGGACCTCGAGCGCGAGCGCGGCATCACCATCCTCGCCAAGAACACCGCGATCCACCTGGTCGATGACGACGGGAACCCCGTCGTCATCAACATCGTCGACACCCCCGGCCACGCCGACTTCGGTGGCGAGGTCGAGCGCGGCCTGTCGATGGTCGACGGCGTCGTCCTGCTGGTGGACGCCTCCGAGGGCCCGCTGCCGCAGACCCGCTTCGTGCTGCGCAAGGCGCTGGCCAAGGGCCTGCCGGTGATCCTCGTGGTCAACAAGACCGACCGGCACGACGCCCGCATCGGCGACGTCGTCGACGAGACCTACGAGCTGTTCATGGAGCTGCTCGAGGACTCCGGCATGGACGTCGACAACCTCGATTTCCCGATCGTCTACTGCAACGGCAAGGCGGGGAAGGCCTCGCTGACCCGCCCGGCCGACGGCGAGACGCCCGACAGCCCGGACCTCGGACCGCTGGTCAAGACGCTGCTGGACACCGTCCCGGCGCCGGTCTACGACGCCGAGGAGCCCCTGCGCGCGCAGGTCACCAACCTCGACGCCTCGCCCTACCTCGGCCGGCTCGCGCTGCTGCGCATCCACTCCGGCACGATGAAGAACGGCCAGCAGGTCGCCTGGTGCAAGGTCGACGGCACCATCAAGAACGTCAAGATCACCGAGCTGCTGGTCACCGAGGGCCTCACCCGCACCCCGGCCGACAGCGCCGGCCCCGGCGAGCTCGTGGCCATCGCCGGCATCGAGGACATCATGATCGGCGACACCCTCGCCGACCCGAACGACCCGCGCCCGCTGCCGCCGCTGACCGTCGACGAGCCGTCGATCTCGATCACCATCGGGATCAACACCGCGCCGCTGTCGGGCCGGTCGGGCAAGAAGCTCACCGCCCGCCTGATCAAGAACCGCCTCGACCAGGAGCTGGTCGGCAACGTGTCGGTGCGCATGCTGCCCACCGACCGCCCCGACACCTGGGAGATGCAGGGCCGCGGCGAGCTGGCCCTGGCGATCCTCGTCGAGCAGCTGCGCCGCGAGGAGTTCGAGCTCACCGTCGGCCGGCCGACCGTCGTCACCAAGGAGATCGACGGCAAGATCCACGAGCCCGTCGAGCGGGTCACCATCGACGTCCCGGGCGAGTACGTCGGCACGCTGACCCAGGCGCTGGCCACCCGGCGCGCGCGGCTGGAGAACCTGGTCCACCACGACACCGGCTGGGCGCGGATGGAGTACATCTGCCCGTCCCGTGGCCTCATCGGGTTCCGCACCGAGTTCCTCACCGAGACCCGCGGCACCGGCGTCCTCAACCACAACCTCGAGGGCTACGAGCCGTGGCTGGGCGACATGCGCGCCCGGCCGACCGGCTCGCTGGTCGCCGACCGGCAGGGCCTGGCGACGACGTACTCGATGTTCTCGCTGCAGGAGCGGGGCTCGCTCATGGTCCAGCCGGGCACCGAGGTCTACGAGGGCATGATCGTCGGTGAGAACGCGCGTCCGGACGACATGGACGTGAACATCACCAAGGAGAAGAAGCTCACCAACATGCGCAAGTCCACCTCCGAGGAGCTGGAGCGGCTGATCCCGCCGCGGATCCTGAACCTGGAGCAGGCGCTGGAGTTCTGCGCCGAGGACGAGTGCGTGGAGGTCACCCCGGCGACGGTGCGCATCCGCAAGGTGGTGCTCGACCAGACCGAGCGCGGCAAGGCCAAGAACCGCAAGCCCAAGCCTGTCGTGACCCGAAGCCCCAGTGCGCGCAGAAAGCACCCTTCCGAACCGGTGGAAGGGTGCTTTCTCGCGCAAGGGCCCATGTACAGGTCGTGACGACGGGCCGTCGCGCGTCGCCACGCCCGCCTCAGCCTCCCCAGGGGTCGCGCGCCTTCCCGCCTACGTTGCTCTGGGAGCCGTGTGCCACGGCTCCCAGAAGCGAGCGAACGAGAGGCGGCCGAGCGCTGATGACGGCGATCACCCGAACGGCTCCGGAGCCGGGGTTCCGGGGCGGGATCGATGTCCGGGTGAGTCTTCGGGCCGAGGCCGGCGACGGGAACTCCGCCTTCGACGGCGCCTGGTTCCCGCGCAGCCGCGACCTGGCCACCGAACTGCCCGAGCTGATCGCCGAGCTCGAGCGCCGCGACGTCCGGGTCGAGCGGTTCACCTACGCCCTCGACGCCTGGCTCCCGGTGCCGCGCAAGATCGTGGTCAACGGCCGGATCGTCCGCACCGGCGGCTTCCGCAGCATGAACCCGCTGGTGGTCTGCCTGACCTGGGACGCCGGTGCGCGCCGGGCCGACCTGCTGGTGGTCCCGCCGGAGACCGACGTGCTCACCGGCGCCCGCGCCCTGCGGCTGTGCACCCGCCGCGGACTGCCGCGGTCCCCGCAGATGGTGCTCGCCGCCGCGCGGTCGACGCCGTTGCCGCAGGTCCCGGACCTGCCGCACCGCCGCGCCGTCTGAATTCCGCCCGCCGCGAACCGGCTGGACGGCGGGGGAGCGGTTCGGCTGAGGTGAGGGCATGCGGCTCCTCGTCCTCGGTGGCACCCACTTCCTCGGCCGGCACGTCGTGACGGCGGCGCTCGCGCGCGGCCACGACGTCGCGACCTTCACCCGCGGCGTCTCCGGCGAACCGCCCGAGGGCGTACGGGCGCTGCACGGTGACCGCAACGACCCCGACGCCCTGCCCGCCGCGCTCGACGGCTGGACCCCCGACCTCGTCGTCGACACCTCCTGCCAGACCCGCCCGGCGGCGCGCAACGCGGCCGCCGTGCTCGGCGACGTCCGTGGCTACGCCTTCGTCAGCAGCCTCAACGCCTACGCCAACTGGCCGCCGGGCCCGATCGGCCCGGAGGACGACGAGCCGACCTGGACCACCGACGACGACGAGTACGGCCCGAACAAGGCCTACGCGGAGCGGGAGATCGGCGCGGCGCTCGACGGCCGGTTCCTGACCGCGCGGGCGGGGCTGATCGTCGGCCCGCACGACCCGATCTACCGGCTCGGCTGGTGGCTGGACCGGATCTCGCGCGGCGGCCGCGTCGTCGTCCCGGATGCCCTTGACCAGCCGATCGCGATCGTCGACGCCCGCGACCTCGCCGAGTGGCTGGTCGAGATGGCCGAGCAGGGCCGCGGGGGCGGTGTCAACGCGACCGGGCCGGCCGGGATGACGACGCTCGGGGGACTGCTCGACATCTGCCGCGAGGTCACCGGCAGCGACGCCGAGTGGGTGCCGGTGCCCGAGGAGGAACTCCTGGACGCCGGTGTCGAGCCGTGGGTGCACCTGCCCCTCTGGCTGCCCTCCGACATCGCGCCCACGGCCTGGGACGTCGACACGAGCCGCGCGCGGGAGTGGGGGCTGGCCAGTCGCCCGGTCACGGAGTCCGTCGCCGACACGTGGGCCTGGCAGCAGGCGAACCCGCGCCCGCCCGCGCCGTCGCACCGCCCCGAGCCGGGCCTGCCGCCCGAGCTCGAGGCGAAGCTGCTCGCCTCCCGGTAGGGGCCACAATGGCCATTTTGGCCCCTACCGGGGACGGCTATTCGCGCGGGGCGCTCGGCCGACCGGCCGGGACCTCGCGCTCCAGCGGCGCGGAGGTGGCGACGACGTCGGCCTCGCTGATGCCCTCCGCCTCGGCGATCGCGACGATGGCGTCGGCGGACTCCAAGGCCTTGTCCTTGCGGTACTGGCGGAAGGACCAGACGACGGCCGCGGCCCACACCAGGTAGATCGCGACGTAGATCGGGATCCGGGTGCTGTCGGGCGCGTCGATCCAGTCGCTCTTCAGGAGGGTCCGCGTGTTGGTCAGCACGATCATGCCGCCGACCAGCGAGCCCAGCATGCGCGGCGGGATGTGGCGGACGAGCCAGGCGGCGATCGGAGCCGCGACCAGGCCACCGGCGAGGAGGCCCGCGGCCCAGATCGGGTCGACGCCCTGGGTGCCGAGCGCGACCAGGAAGCCGAGGCTCGCGGCGACGGCGACCAGGAACTCCGACGTGTCGATCGAGCCGATGACCTTGCGCGGCTCCATGCGGCCGCTGGCCAGGATCGCCGGGGTGCCGACCGGGCCCCAGCCGCCGCCGCCGGTGGCGTCGACGAAGCCGGCGACCAGGCCGAGCGGGCCCAGGAAGCGCTTGCGCATCGGCTTGCCCAGGTGCCGCCGGTCGATGCCGCGCAGCGTGAACCGAAGCAGGATGTAGACGCCGAGCGTGAGCAGGATCAGGGACATCACCGGGGCGGCGACCTCGGTCGAGAGACTGGAGAGCACGTTCGCGCCGATGAAGGCGCCGACCGCACCGGGGACGCCGATCTTGGCGACGACCTTCCAGTCCACGTTCCCGAACTTCCAGTGCGCGAGCCCGGACATCAGGCTCGTGCCGATCTCGGCGAAGTGGACGGTCGCCGAGGCGGCCGCGGGGTTGGTGCCGATGGCGAGCAGCAGGGTGGTCGAGGTGACGCCATAGGCCATGCCGAGGCTGCCGTCGACGAGCTGCGCGCCGAGGCCCACCAGGGCCAGGACGACGAGGGTCTTCACGAGGCTGTGCTCCGTTGTCTCAGGGGAACCGGCGGGGGACCGGCGGGGATGGGGAGGAGACGAGCGCCCGGGGGAGGCGCCAGCGGGTCAGCTGTGCGGACAGGCGGCGGTGCAGACGCGCAGCAGGTCGACGTGGCGTCGGCTCACGAGGAGCTGCGCAGTCGGCCGGTACACGCCTTAATGTCTACCAGACTGATCGACATGACCGTCAAGATGTTGTCGCCCGATGTGACTAGTCCTGCAGGACGTCGGCCCGGATCGTGCGCCACGACACGACGCCGCCGATGGCGAACAGCACCGCGCAGATCGTCATCGCCATGCGGTATCCGCTGGTGAACGCCTCGGGCATGGCGTAGTCGTCGCCGGAGAGCCCGACGGCGACCGGCAGCGCCGCGACCGCGAGCAGCGAGGCGGCCCGCGCGACGGCGTTGTTGACCCCGCTGGCGATGCCGGCCAGCTCGTTGGGCGCGGCGCCCAGGACGGTGGCGGTGAGCGGCGCGACGGTGAGCGTCATGCCCGACGCCCTGCAGCAGCGAGCCGGGCAGCACCTCGACCCAGTAGGAGGAGCTGCCGTCCACCCCGAGCAGCCAGAGCGTGCCGGCCGAGACGATCAGCGGGCCGACGGTCATCGGGATCCGCGGGCCGATCCGTTGCGCGAGGGCGGCGGCCCGCGCGGAGAACAACGTGAGCAGCAGGCTGGTCGGCAGCATGGCCGCGCCGGCCGCCGTCGCCCCGTAGCCCAGCACGTTCTGCAGCTGGAGGACGAGGAAGAAGCTGAACCCCCCGAGCGCCCCGTAGATGACGAAGGTGGCGATGTTCGCGCCGGTGAACTGCCGGTCGGCGAACAGCCGCGGCGGCAGCATCGGGTCGGCGGACCGCCGTTCGTGGACGACGAACGCGATCCCGGCCGCCACGCCGATGACCGCGGAGACCAGGACGTCGGCCCGCAGGAAGGTGTCCCCGGCCGCGATCAGGGCGTAGGTGACTCCACCGAGGGCCAGTACGCCCAGGACGGAACCCAGGTAGTCGAAGCGGCCGTGGTGGCCGCCGTCCCGGCTCTCGGGGATGTGCCGTCCGGCGACCCCGATGATGAGGACGGCCAGCGGCACGTTGACCAGGAAGACCAGCCGCCAGCTCACCGTGTCGACCAGGACCCCGCCCAGGAACGGCCCGACCAGCCCGGCGATCCCGGCGAGGGCCGACCACAGCCCGATCGCCTTGGCGCGGTCCTGCTGCCGGAACGACGACTGGATCAGCGCGAGGCTGCCCGGCGTGAGCAGCGCGCCGCCCACGCCCTGCAGCGCGCGGGCGGCCACCAGTTGTCCGGTGTTCTGCGCGACGCCGCAGACGAGCGATGCGACGGCGAACCAGGCGACCCCGATCAGGAAGACCCGGCGCCGCCCGTACCGGTCGCCGAGCGACCCGCCGAGCAGGATGAGCGCCGCCAGCGTCAGGGTGTAGCTGTTCACGATCCACTGCAGCCCCGACAGGGACGAGTCGAACTCCCGGCCGATCGCCGGCAGCGCCACCTGGACGGCGGTGGCGTCGAGGAACGCCATGCCCGACGCCAGGACGGTGGCGAAGACCAGCCAGCGGCCCGCCGTCGAGCCGAGGGTGAGCGGCGCAGGGGCCACGCCGCCTGTCACGAGGCGCTCAGAGGATGAAGAAGGCGGTGATCTTGTAAGCCAGGGCCGCGACCGCACCGGACGCCGGCAGCGTCACGATCCAGGCGACGACGATGTTGCCGGCGACCCCCCAGCGCACCGCCGAGAGCCGCCGGGTCGCTCCGACGCCCATGATCGACGTCGTCGTGATGTGCGTCGTCGACACCGGGACGGCGAAGACCGTGGCGGTGGTGACCATGATGCCGGAGGCGACCGTCTGCGCGGAGAAGCCGCCGGCGGGCGTGAGCTGGATGATCCGCCGACCCAGCGTCCGCATGATGCGGAAACCGCCGGAGTACGTGCCGGCGCTGATCGCCGCGGCCGATGCCAGGACCACCCAGAACGGCACCTCGAAGCTCTCGATCTCCCCGGCGGTGACCAACGCCAGGGTGATGATGCCCATCGTCTTCTGGGCGTCCTGGATGCCGTGCCCCAGCGCCATCGTGCTCGAGCTGAAGAGCTGCGCGAAGCGGAAACCGCGGTTGGCCTTGCTCACATTGGCGCGCCGGAACGTCCACAGGATTGCGAGCATGAAGAGGAATCCCAGGCCGAAGCCCACCAGCGGCGACAGGATCATCGGGATGACGACCTTGTCCAGGATCCCCATCCACTGCACCGGCTGCGAGGCAGCGAGGGCCGCGCCGACCAGCCCCCCGATCAGGGCGTGCGAGGACGACGAGGGCAGGCCGAAGTACCACGTGATCATGTTCCACGTGATCGCGCCGATGAGTGCTGCGAACACGATCACGAGCCCGCCGCTGCCCTCGGGCGGGGCGATGATGCCTTCCCCCACCGTCTTGGCGACCTTGGTGGACAGCAGGGCACCGACGAGGTTCATCACCGCCGCGAGCGCCAGGGCAACCCGCGGGGTCAGCGCCTTGGTCGAGACGGCGACGGCGATGGCGTTGGCCGCGTCGTGGAAGCCGTTGGTGTAGTCGAACGCCAGGGCCACCAGGATGATGACGACCAGGCCGACGAGCGCCGCGTCCATGCGGGGTCAGGACTCCTTGACGGCGATCGTCTCGACCACGTTGGCGACGTGCTCGAAGGCGTCGGCCGCCTCCTCGAGCTGGTCGGCGACCTCCTTCAGCTTGAGGATCTCCAGCGCGTCGAACTCGCCGCTGTAGAGCCGGGACAGCAGACGGCGGTACAGCTTGTCGGCCTCGTTCTCGAGGCGGTTGACCTCGATCCAGTACTCGGAGAGGTCCTTCATCGTCCGCAGCCGCGGCATGGCTTCGGCGGTGGTCTGCGCGCAGCGCTGCAGCAGCTCCACCTGCTGGTGCATCTCGGCGGGGAGCGTGCCGAGGCCGGTCAGGATGACCAGGTCGGCGGCGGCCTCGACGAAGTCCATGACGTCGTCGAGGTCACTGGCCAGGTTGTAGATGTCCTCGCGGTCGAACGGGGTCACGAAGCTGGTGTTCAGCTGCCGGAAGATCGCGTGCGTGGTCTGGTCGCCGGCGTGCTCGAGGTCGCGCAGTTTGTCGTTCAGCTCCGGCCGGCGCACGTGGTCGTTGATGAACTCGGCGAGCACCTCGGTGGCTGCCACCAGGTTCTCCGCCGAGGCGGTGAACAGGGGGTAGAAGCTCGAGTCCTTGGGGGTCAGGCTGAAGGGCACGCGTCGCTCCGTCTCGGGGATGGGGCACCGGGCACTGCCGCTCATGAGCGGGCGCACGGCCGTCGGGGAGCATAGGTGGCCCGGCTGTTGGCCGCGTGTTCGCCCGGCCGTCAGCGAGGCGTTCCCTAGCCGCGGGCGCGCTCGTCCCGCTGCTCGTCCAGGGCGTCGACGAGGTCGCCGCGTGCCCGCGACACGCGGGAGCGGATCGTGCCCACGGGGCAGCCGGCCACCTCGGCGGCCTCCGCGTACGAGAGCCCGAGCAGCTGGGTCAGCACGAAGGCCTCGCGGCGGTCCGGCTCCAGCCGGCCCAGCAGGTCGGTGACGGCGGCGCCGCGGGCCACGGCGTCGTCCAGCGCATCGCCGGTCTCGCGGGACGCCGACAGGGCGTCCAGGTCGGATGCGTCCCGCACGAGGGACAGCCGCCGGCGGCGCCGGTAGCGGACGGCGTCGGCGCACACCCGGCGGGCGATCGCCAGCAACCAGGTGCGCAGCGTGGAGCGGCCCTCGAAGCGGTGCAGCGCCCCGAACGCGCGCAGGTAGGTCTCCTGCGTCAGATCGTCCGCGGAGTCGACGTCCCCGAGAGCGGCGCACAGCCGCCAGACGTCGGACTGCGTGGCCCGGACGAGCGCCGCCGCGGCCAGCGGGTCGCCGCCGGCGGCGTCGATCGCCACCTGCTCCAGCTCGTCCACGCCGCCCATTGTCCCTGGCGGGGCCACGCGTGACCCGAGCCACTCCGATGCGAGGGAACCGTTCGGGGTCCGCGGACGACTACAAGGGCATGGCGTGCTCGGACTCCCGCGACGACTATCGCGACGCGATCTCCGCCCGGCTCGACGGCGAACCCCTCGGGATGCCCGCCGCGCGGCTGGACGATCACCTGGCTCGGTGCGCCGACTGCAGCGACTGGGCGCGCGCGGCGGAGCGGGCCACCCGCCGGGCCCGGCTGGCGTCCGCTGCCGCCGGTGCCCGACCTGACCTCCGCCGTCCTCACGGCCCTGCCGCAGGAGCTCCCCGGGGCAGCCGCGGCCGCGCGGGCCTCGCTGGCGCACACGGCGCTGCGGCTGGCCCTGCTCGCCGTCGGGGTGGCCCAGGCCGGGCTGGCCTGGCCGGTGCTGGTGGCGGGGACGGGCGCGATGAGCGCACCCGTGCACGTCGCCCACGAGACCGGCGCCTGGAACCTCGCCGTCGCCGCTGCTTTCCTGGCGGTGGCCGCGGCTCCCCGGCTGGCCGCGGGCGCGCTGCCGTTCCTCGGCACGTTCGCCGCCCTGCTGGTCCCGGTCACCCTGGCCGACCTCGGCGCCGGTCACGTGCACGCCGACCGCGCGGTCGCGCACGCGCTGCTCGTGCTGGGGGTGGTGCTGGTCGCCGTCGTCGCGTGGCGGAACCGGCGGCGCCGCGCGGTCGCCGTCGGCCGGCGGGTGGCCGCGTGAAGCGCATCGGCCTCCTGGTCGCGCTCCTCTTCGGGCTGCTGCTCACCGGCGTCGGGACGGCGGGGCCCGCGTCGGCCCACGCGACGCTGGTCTCCACCGACCCGGGGGAGGGCGCCCGGCTGGACAGCTCCCCGGACGAGGTCACCCTCGAGTTCAGCGAGGGCGTGTCCCTCGGCGCGGGCTACGCGCGGGTCGTGACGGCCGAGGGCGACCGCGTGGACACCGGAACCGCCGCCGTCGACGGCAACCTGGTCACCATCCCGCTGCGCGGGGACCTCCCGGACGACGGCTACCTGGTCACCTACCGGGTGGTGTCGGCCGACTCGCACCCGATCTCCGGCGCCTTCTCGTTCGTCGTCGGCGACGGCGAACTGGTCTCGGCCGGGGCCGCGGCCGGCGACGCCTCCGTCGACAACGCGATCGCGGCCCTCCTGCCGAGCAGCCGGTGGATCGGGTTCGGCGGCATGGCGCTCGCCATCGGCATCCCCGTGCTGGCGCTCGTGTGCTGGCCGGGCGGCTGGGCGAGCACGCGGCTGCGCCGATTGGCGGGCGCGGGCACCGCCGCCGTCGCCGTGTCCTCCGTCGGCGCACTGCTGCTGCAGGGCCCGTACGCGGCCGGATCCGGGCTGAGCACGGTCTTCGACGTCTCCCTGCTCGGGGCGACGCTGAGCTCGAGCACGGGATGGTCGGCGATCGCCCGCCTCGTCCTGGCGGTCGGGCTGTGGCTGGCGCTCCGGCCCGCCTGGACGCGGGGCGAGGCACCGGGCCGGGCCGGGCTCGTCGTCGCCGGTCTGCTGGCTCTGGGGCTCGTGGGTGCGACGGCCGCGACCGGGCACCCGGTGGCCGGGCCCTGGCCGGCGCTCGCGCTGCTCGTCGCGATGGTCCACGTAGCGGCGATGAGCGTCTGGCTCGGTGGCCTCGTCGGGCTCACGAGCGGCCTGCTCCGGCCGGAGACCCCACCCGACGAGCTGGCCGGCGGGCTGGGCCGGTTCTCCCGGCTGGCCTTCGGCTCCGTCGTCGCACTCGTGGTCAGCGGCATCGTGCAGACCGTGCGCGAGGTCTCCTCGCCGACGGCGCTGACGAGCACGGCCTACGGCCGGATCCTCATGGTCAAGATCGCCTTCGTGCTGGTCGCGCTCGGCGCCGCGGGGGTGTCGCGCGTCTGGGTGCAGCAGCGGCTCGGCGTCCGCCCCTCGCGGGCGGGCAGTCGCCGGAGCCTGACCGCGCACGCCTTCGCGGCGTCGTCCGAGACCGGACCCGCGGCCGACAGCGCGGAGGAGCAGGCCGCCGGCGCCCGCCGCCGCGTGCAGTCGGAGAACGCCGTCGAGCACCTGCCCACGCTCCGCCGATCGGTCGGCGTGGAGCTGCTGATGGCCGTCGTCATCCTGGCGATGTCCTCCGTCCTGGTGGCCACCCCGCCCGCCCGGTCCGCGGTGGCGCAGCCGGTGGACGTGACGCTGCCCCTGCAGGGCGGCTCCGGGGAGGACGGCAGCGTCCAGATCTCGGTCGACCCGGCCCGCCCCGGCCCCAACGTGCTGCACGTCTACCTCTTCGACGACGAGGGTGCGCTGACCCAGCCGGCCGGCATCGAGGTCACGATCACCGAGCCGCAGCAGCAACTCGGCCCGATCGACATCGACCTCGAGCCCGCCGGACCCGGCCACTACGTCGGCGACGGCATGACCATCCCCGGCGCCGGCACCTGGACGCTCGCGGTCTCGGTCCGGGTCGACGAGTTCACCGCCACGACCGCCCGAACGACCTTCCCCGTCCGCTGATCCGCGGCCGGTTCCCCCGATGAACAGGAGTCCTGTGTCCCTGCCCCGCGCCCTGCGGCGTCTCGTCGTCCTGGTGCTCGCCACCCTGACCGCCCTCGCGGCCTCGGTGACCGTCGCCGCCGTCGCGTCCGCGCACGTGACGGTCTCCTCGGCCGACGCGGCCCCCGGCGGCTTCGGCAAGCTGACCTTCCGCGTGCCCAACGAGAGCGACACCGCGAGCACGGTCAGCATCCGGATCCAGATCCCGGAGGAGGCGGCGCTCGCGTCGTTGCGGGCCCAGCCGGTGCCCGGCTGGACGGTGACGCTGACCACGTCGGACCTCGAGGAGCCGATCGAGAGCCACGGGCAGGAGATCAGCAGCTACGTCTCGGTCGTCGAGTTCCGCGCCGCGGACGCCGGCGGCATCCGGCCGGGCGAGTTCCAGGAGTTCGCCCTCTCCGGCGGGCCGTTCCCCGACGTCGACCAGGTCTCCTATCCGACGGTGCAGACCTACAGCGACGGCAGCGAGTCGGCCTGGATCGAGCCGACCGTCGATGGCGAGGAGCCCGAGCACCCCGCGCCGACCCTCACCCTGACCGCCGGCTCCGACGAGGCGCCGGCCACCGACACCGCGAGTGCCTCGGAAGAGACCGACGACAGCTCCCCGGCCGGCCTCGCGCTGTTCATCGCCGTGCTGGCGCTGCTCGTCGGCATCGCCGGTGTCGTCCTCGGGTGGCGGGCGCAGCGACGTACCGTGTCGTCGTGAGTGCCGCCGTCCCCGTCCGCCGACGCGCCGCCGTTCCCGCCCTGCTGCTGACGGCCGCCCTGGCCCTCGCCGGGTGCGGCACGACGGCGGCCGCGCAGGACGAGGACGGCGCCGACTCCGGGCACGACCACGGCACCACCGCGACGGTCGAGGGCCCGGACGACCACTACGCCGGCGTCGACCTGCCCGAGCCCTACCGGCGGCCGTCGTTCACGCTGACCGACACGACCGGCGCCGAGTACGACTTCCGGGACCGCACCGGCGGCACGCCGACGCTGCTCTTCTTCGGCTACACGAACTGCCCCGACGTCTGCCCCGCCACGATGGCCGACATCGCCGTGGCCCTGCGCGGCCTCGAGCCGACCGTGGCCGAGCAGGTGCAGGTCGTCTTCGTCACGACCGACCCGGCCTTCGACACCCCCGAGGTGCTCGGCGAGTACCTCGACCGGTTCGACGCCGACCTGCCCACCCAGTTCGTCGGGCTGACCGGCGAGCAGGAGCTGATCGACCAGGCGCAGCTCTCGGCCGGTGTCCCCCTGGCCGAGGACGACGGGCGGCTGCACAGCTCACTGCTGCTGCTGTACGGAACGGACGACGAAGCGCCGGTCGCGTTCGACGCGGGCAACACCGCGCGGGACATCGCCTCCGACGTCGAGCTGGTGGTGGCGGGCTCGTGAGGCGCGCAGTGGCGCGGCTCGTCGTCGTCCTGCTGGGACTGCTGGCCACGCTGGCGGTGGCGAGCCCGGCGTCCGCCCACGTCGGCGGCGGCGCCGCCGGCAGCGACTACGACGCGCGGATCGTCGCGGTGACGCCCGAGGTCTCCGGCGTGACCGTCCGGATCCTGCAGTTCGGCGACGAGTTCGAGCTGGTCAACGAGACGTCGACCGACGTCGTCGTCCCCGGCTACTCCGACGAGCCGTACCTGCGGATCGGTCCGGACGGCGTCTGGCGGAACGCGAACAGCCCGGCCACCTACCTCAACCTGGACCGGTTCGGGAACGCGCAGCCCCCGGCGAACGCGGACGCTGACGCCGAGCCGGACTGGGAGCAGGTCTCCACCGAGCCGCACTACGTCTGGCACGACCACCGCACGCACTGGATGACGCAGAACCAGTTGCCCCCGGTGGTGCAGGCGGACCCGACCCAGGTCCACACCGTCGCCGAGTGGACCGTCCCGTTCGTGCACGGGAGCACCGAGATCGCGGTGGAGGGCGTGCTCACCTGGACCCCGCCGCCGTCGCCGGCGGTCACGTGGCCGATCTACGTCGGGCTGGTGCTGCTCGTGATCGCCGCCGGGCTGCTGGCCCGGGACGCCCGCCCCCTGGGCGTCCTGATGGCGGTCGGTGCCGCCGCCGCCCTCTGGCACGCCGTGATGACGCCGGAGCCACCCACGAGCCTCGGATCCCACGCCGGCGCGATCGTCGCGGCTCTGCTGCCGGCGGGACGGCGGTGATCGTCGCGGTCATCGGGGTGCGGGCCGCGTGGCGTGGCCGCGGGGCCATGGCCGGCCTGATGGCCGTCGTCCTCGGGTGGCTGTTCATGGTGCAGGGCCTGCCGGACGTCGACGTCCTCTGGTCGGCCAACGTCGCCACCAACGGACCCGAGTTCCTGGCCCGCGCGGCCGTGACCGTACTGGTCACGTTCGGCGTCGGACTGGTGGTCGCCGGCATCGTCGCGGTGCGGCGTTTCCGGGAGCCGGACGCCTCCCGACGGGGCAGCCCGACGCGCGCCCCGGTGCCCGTCGGCTGAGCGAATCGGCTGGTCACGGTCGGGTCACGGAATCACACGGTTGTCAGTAACTCCTGTGACTCGTGGGGCCTGTGATGTAGATCGCACGGCGTGTCATCGACGACGCGCCGCACGCCTGGTTACGGGACGGTCACGGAATGTTTGGATGACTGCGTAGCCGAATGGGGGCGATCGAGGCCCCTCTCTTCCCGTCGGACAGGTAGGTGCATGGACGCACGTCGTGGCCCGGAGGCCCCCACCGACCTCCTCGTCGCAGTTGGTCCGCGCACCTCTCGCCACGGCCGCTCGCGCCGTCGCCGGACGACCGCCTCGGGCGCGGCCCGTCGTCCCGCCGTCCTGCTGAGCGCGGTGCTCGCCGGCGGCGTTGCCGCCGCCTTCTTCAGCATCCAGGCCGCGCCGGACGCCTCGGCCGAGGCCACCTCGGTGCTCGAGGCGCAGCAGGCGCTGCTGGCCGAGGACGAGAGCCTCGAGGCGATGCCGCAGGCGGCGATCACCGTCGCGGAGGCCCAGGCCCGGCTCCAGGAGGTGGCCGCCTCGCGCGCCGCCCGCGCCGAGGCGGAGGCCGCTGCCATCGAGGCGGCCCGGCCCAAGTTCACGATGCCGATCGACGGCGCCCGCTTCACCAGCTGCTTCTGCGCCCGCTGGGGCACCTTCCACCAGGGGATCGACCTGGCGGCGCCGATGCACACCCCCGAGTACGCCGCCGGCGACGGCGTCGTGCTGCGTGCGGGTGCGGCCAGCGGATTCGGCCTGGCCGTCTACATCCTCCACGAGAACGGCGACGTCACGGTCTACGGCCACATGGACGAGATCCTCGTCGAGCCCGGCCAGTACGTGGAGGCCGGCGAGACGATCGCCCTGCTCGGCAACCGGGGCCAGTCGACCGGGCCCGCACCTGCACTTCGAGGTGCACCAGGGCGGCGAGGACGGCACCCGGATCGACCCGGTGGCCTGGCTGAACGAGCGCGGCGTCGAGGTCCCGGGGCCTGATCCCGTGATCCGTGATCGCTCCGAGCGTGAGTCGCGCGGTCGAGGAGTCCAACCGCCGGCTGCTGCGTGCCCGCGACGCGATGGACCGCCGGTACGCCGAGCCGCTCGACGTCCCGACGCTGGCGCGGATCGCCTACGTGTCCGAGGCGCACTTCATCCGCAGCTTCCGGGCGACGTTCGGCGAGACGCCGAACCGCTACCTGCAGCGGCGTCGGGTGGAGCGGGCGATGTTCCTGCTGCGGACGCACCGAACGGCAGGTCACCGACATCTGCATGGACGTCGGGTTCTCGTCGCTGGGCACGTTCAGCCGGGTGTTCCGCGACATCGTGGGGGAGCCGCCGAGCGCCTACCGCCGGCGCGGGCCGCTGCCGGCCGTGCCGTCCTGCTTCGCGATGGCCTGGCTGCGACCGAGCAGTTTCGGAGAAGCGCCGGGTGGCTGACGGCTCTCTAGCGTTCTGCCCATGCTGAACAACATCGCCATCACGCAGATCTACGTGCCCGACCAGGACCAGGCGCTCGACTTCTACGTCGGCAAGCTGGGCTTCGAGGTGCAGGCCGACATGAACTTCGGTCCCATGCGGTGGCTGACCGTGAACGTGCCGGGCAGCCGGACCGGGAGATCCTGCTGGAGAAGCCCGGGCCGCCGTCGATGAGCGAGGAGACCGCCGCCGCAGGTGCGCGACGCTGCTCACGCAAGGGCGCCGCCGGCGGAACCTCTTCTTCCGCTGCGACGACGCCCACAAGACCCACGCCGAGCTCAAGGAGAAGGGCGTGGAGATCACCGAGGAGCCGGTCGACCGCCGCTACGGCATCGACTTCGGCCTCCGCGACCCCTTCGGCAACCACCTCCGCATCGGCCAGATGAAGCAGGCCTGATCACCTCCGATCGCTCCACGGTGGCGGCACCCCTCGTCGGGTGTCGCCACCCCTGCGCGGTCGGAGGCGTCACTGCCCTGTACAGTTGCCCCCGGCTCGGACACACCAGACCGGGTCGGCAAGGGGCTGTGGCGCAGCTGGTAGCGCACCACACTGGCAGTGTGGGGGTCAGGGGTTCGAGTCCCCTCAGCTCCACCCATCTGAGCAGGGCTTTCTTCGTTGTGCCCGCTTTCAACCAACTCCGTGGTTGCAGTTTTGGTTGCAGTTTGTATGCCCTTACTTGTCAGCAGCAGGGCGCCCATCCGGTCCGCCGCCTCGCGGGCCAGGGCCGGCATGACGTGGCTGTAGATGTCCATCGTCGTGCGCATCTGGCTGTGGCCGAGCAGCTCCATGACCACCCGCGGGTGCACGTTCTCGCTGAGCAGCAGCGTCGCGGCCGTGTGCCGGCCGTCGTGCAGCCGGACGTGGCGGACGCCGGCCTTCTGCAGCAGCCGCGTCCAGTCGTCGTAGTCGGTCTTCTTGTCGATCGGCCGGCCGTTGGCCTGGGCGAAGACCAGGTCCTCGTCGTGCCACTCGGAGCCGGCCAGCATCCGCTCGCCGAGCTGGGCGGCCTTGTGCCGGTGCAGCTCGGCGACGAGCGGCAGCGGGAGCGCCAGGGTGCGCTGGCTGCGCTTGTTCTTGGGCTCCTCGTAGATCAGGCCACCGCCGCGGACCCGGTGGATGCTGCGCCGGACCGTGAGGGTGCTGTTGAGCAGGTCGATGTCCTTCCACTGCAGAGCGAGCGCCTCGGACTGGCGGAGGCCGAGGGCCAGGGCGACCGTCCAGCGGGCCGAGTTGCGGACGGTGGCGGCGGCTTCCAGGACGGCGCGGGCCTCGTCGAGGTCCAGGGCGGTGGCGAGGTCGCTCTGCCGCTGGGCTGGCGGGTCGACCAGGGCGGCGACGTTGCGCGGGACGTGGCCGCGCTGGACCGCGACCGTGAGGGCCCGGGACAGGATCCGGTGGTGCCGGAGCACGGAGGCGGGGGAGTAGCCGTCGTCGAGCAGGGCGGTGTAGAGCTGGTCGAGGTGCTCCGGACGGAGCCGGTCGAGGCGGTGCCGTCCGATGCCGGGGATCAGGTGCTTGCGGACGGCGGACTCGTAGCTCTCCAGCGTCCGCTGTCGCACGCGGCGCGGGGCGATGGTGGTCAGCCAGTGCTCGAGCCACCAGGCGACGCTCGGGGTGGACGTCTCGCCGACCGTCCCGGAGTCGCGCTTGCGCTCGAGCTCTCGGACCTTCGCGACCACGACGCCGCGGCTCTTGCTGCTGACGTGCCGGCGGTCGAGCGTGCCGTCGAGTCTGAAGCCGACGGAGACGTAGCCGTGCCAGCGTCCGTCGGCGCCCTTGTAGATCGTCGACTCGCCGTTCGACGCTCGTCCCGCCATCGCCTACCCCTCGGCGCTCTCTCGGAGGCTGAGTGTCCCGGAGCGCTGAGGTAAGAGGCAGGCTGGCTGTGGATTCACGCGGCGTCCGGCGAAGGCTGTGGACGAGACGGGAGAGCCTGGAGCCGGCGCACGTAGCGCTCGACCTCTGCCTGAGGTATCCGGCAGCTGCGGCCGATGTGCACGGGACGCAGCTCCCCGCTCTTCATGAGCGCGTACACCGTCGTGCGACCGATGCGGAGGACCTTCGCGGCCTCTTCGGGAGTGAGGAGAAGCCGATCGGCGGCCATGGCGTCCCGAAGCGGCTGCGGATCACCCATGTCGACCTCTCCCGGATCAGTCGCGCGTTCCTGCGTGACGGCTGCCGTACAACGGTGGGGGAGCGGCCTTCAGAACATCTCCAGTCCCTCCCCAGGCGCGCACGCCACGCGTTGGCCATCGCCGACTGGAGGGTGAGCGGCTCCTTCTGGTTACTGCAGAAGTCCTGGAGGCTCAGGTTCAGTGCAGGTGGGGAGCGCCGGTGAGGTGCGCGCGTCGCCGGTACGTCTCCAGTACGGGCTCCAGGGCCCGCGCCAAGGCGGGCAGGTCGCGGTCGTAGACCCGCCCGTCGTTCAGTTGGCCGGCGAGCTCGACGAGCAGCCTGGGCCAGTCGCGGCGGGTGGGCTCGAGAGGCACCTGGATTTCGACGCGCCGCTCGACGAGCTCCACCGCGGACCGACCGGAGGCCGCGGCCCTGGCCTGCTCCCAGGCGCGGTGCCGGCAGGTGGCCGAGCACCACTTCGGGATCGGCCCCCGGCTTCGCGGAGTGATCGGCCCACCGCACCACCCGCAGGCCGTCGCGGCGGTCCTCCGTTCGGGACCGTGCACGTCCGCTGCGGCCGGGTCCGAGCGGGCCTTCGGGGTCGTCCGCTGGGCTTGCTGACGCCGTTGCCGCTCGCGCTCCCGCCGTCGGGCTCGGTATTCGGGGCTGCCGCTGGTTCCCATGCCGTCAAGGCTCCGGACGAGTCTCCAGAAACCCGTCACCACGAATCGGCAGACCCCAGGTGCAGAAGGTGTGTGGCACTTGATCTTGATGATTCTCCAGTGGCCTGATGCTGACCGGGCACCGGGGCAGTCGCGCGTACAGCTGGCTGGTTCGACCGTGGCCGTGGCTGGCTGGTTTGGGATACGACACGCGTTTCCCGCCTTAGGCCAGCGCGCTCGAGGCCGGCCATCTCTTCCGGCATGACGCATGGCCCGCGCTCGAACCAGGTGTCGTCGTCACGTGTCTATGCATCACAACGAGTTCCGGAACCCGACGTGCAAGACGTGTGACGGCCGGTGATCTTGAAGTCTCCAGGTGGCGGGGACCGGTCTGCTGACCCGCTTCTACGCGGGGCTGGCCGACCGGCAGCGGCGAATGATCTTGCACGCGCTCGGCCCGGTTGCGGAACAGCTCCCAGTGATCCTGCGGCAGCTCGAGGAACTCGTCGCCCGTCATCGAGGCGCGGGACGAGCCGGGGTTCGCCGCGGCGCTTCGGGCCCACCTCGATGGGACCCACCGGCGGTGGGCCGCAGTCGGTTGGGAAGCGGCTGGGCTCGACCACGAGCGCCCGCGCCGTTGCCGTGTCGATGGTTCTGATGTCGGCCGGGCTCGCGGTCAGCACGGTCGCGGCCGTCGTCCGATCGCCGTCGTGGCCCTGGTGGCTGCCGTCGCGCTGGGCGCGGCGTACGGCATCGCGGTGGTCTCCGGCCTCCCGGAGTGCAGCGGCTGGCGCGGCAGGGCGAACTGGCCGTGCTCACCGGCGTCTACTACGTCCTGGCCTACGTCGGCTTCCTGCTGCCCACACCGCTGGCCCTACTCAGTGGGGTCGCCCCGTATCCGGTGCTGTTGGCCGGCCTCGCGCCGGTGGCCCTGGCCGGAACGGGTCAGCGTCCCACTTCGCTCACACTTGCCGATGGGGGCGTCCCGGCACGGGAGTGACGTCTGTGGTGATACCTCGATCGTGATCGGGCCGTTCCACGGGGCGGAACCGCGGGCCGGGGTGTGGCCTGGGCAACACATAGCGTCCGCGCGCACACCGGTACGTCCCGTGCCCTGAGCCCCGAGAGGTAGTGCCATGACCGCGCCGTCGGCGAACGCGTCACCTGCCCCGCCCAGAAGCCACCGTCGCGTCGTCGCCGCGGGTTTCCTGGGGACGACGATCGAGTACTACGACTTCTTCATCTACGGAACAGCCGCCGCCCTGGTATTTCCGACGGTCTTCTTCCCCGCCCTCGGGGCGGCCGCGGCGACCGCGGCGTCCTTTGCCACGTTCGCGGTGGCATTCATCGCTCGCCCCGTCGGCGGTGTCGTGTTCGGCCACATCGGGGACCGGACGGGGCGCAAGGCCACGCTGGTCGCCACCATGATGATCATGGGGATGGCAACCGTCCTCATCGGCTCTGCTGCCCTCGAGCGCCCAGATCGGTGTGGCCGCACCCATCGCGTTGATCGTGCTGCGGTTCCTCCAGGGGTTCGCCGTCGGGGGTGAGTTCTCGAGCGCGGCCATCTTCGTCGGCGAGTACGCCCCCAGTGGCAAGCGCGGGCTCTACGCGCTGTCGCCGGCGCTGGGCTCGATGGTCGGGCTGCTAATGGCGACCGGGATCTTCCTCGGCACGGGGCTGGCGGTCTCGGGCGAGGCCTTCCTGTCGTGGGGATGGCGCGTCCCCTTCTTGCTCAGCGCCGCTGCTGGTGGTCGTCGGGCTCTGGGTTCGCATCGGCATCGCCGAGACCCCGGTCTTCCGGGAGGCGCTGGCGAAGGCCGAGCTCGCCAAGCAGACACGGGCACCCTTCGTGGAGATGTTCAGTCGCCAGTGGCGCGAGGTGTTCCTGGCCGCGGGTTCAGTGGTGATGTGGCTGTCCTTCTTCTACATCGGAGCGGTTTATCTGACCAACTACGGCACGACGGCGCTGGGCCTGCCCCGCAATACCATGCTGACGGTCAACGTGGTCGCGGTCCTGGTGTGCATCCTGGGCGGTGTCATCGGCGCCCGGTGGTCCGACCGCGTCGGACGGCGCCGCGTCATGATGACCGCCAATGGGTCGGCCATCGTGTGGGCCTTCGCGCTCTTCCCGCTGATGGACACCGGCAACGTTCTCCTCATCGCAGTGGCCATGTCGGTGACCCTGTTCCTGGTCGGCCTGGCCAACGGCGTGACGACGGCCTTGCTGCCGGAGCTGTTCCGGACGTCGTACCGCAGCAGTGCGATGGGACTGTCCTTCAACCTCGGCAGCGTCGTCGGCGGTGCCATCCCTCCGATCCTCGCTGCTCCGCTGCTCGTCGCCTATGGCAGCATCGGCCTGTCGATCATGATGGCGATCCTCGCGGCTGTTGCCACGATGTCGGGTCTCGCCCTCCGTGAAACCCGTGGGCGCTCGCTCGCGGAGGAGCCGGCGGACGGGGTCGGCGGCACGCGGGAATCAGTCGCGACGGCCTGACGGAGCCGCTCGCCGATCGACAAGACCGCGGCCCCTCTCACTCGCTCCGTCGGGTGAGAGGGGCCGCGGTCTTGTCCGGAGAGTGTTTTCAGGGCCTCGGAACCGCTGCTGTGTCCTGCATCGCCGCCTCGACCTCTTCTCGTCGGTCCGGACCTTCTGCCCCCTCGAGAGGCGCCCGCCGCCCTGAACCGCCACGCGCCGGACGGCGGCCGGACGGTCCGCCTGGTCCCGCGACTCGGGGCGCCCCGGCTCTCCGCAGCGGGCCGACCGCCGGGGCGCGGCAGCCCCACGGAACCGGCCCGCGCATTCCAGCGGCTGGAACGCGACCTGCTGTCGTGGAGGTGTGACTCACCACACTCGTGACGGACTAGGAGGTTTCCATGACCGTCTCAGCACTGTGGCTGGCCCACCTCGAGGAACCCGCCCGAGCTGGTGGCGCACCGCGGCCGACCCGCCCGGCGTCAGCCACGCCAATCGACCGCGCCGCCGGCGGGCAGGAGGGCGTCTCCTCCTCGGCGGCCAAGACGCTGGCCCTGCTCACCGCACTGTTGAAGGCGGAGAGCCACACAGTGGGCGTCACCGAGGTGGCACAGGACCTGGGGATGCCCAAGAGCACCACCCACCGGCTGCTGAAGGTGCTCGAGGAACACGGCTTCGTGTCCCGCGCCGGCGCGCGCTACCGGGTCGGCGGCCGGTTCTTCGAACTCAGCGAGGTGGCCAGCTGGTCCGAGCACGGGGAACTGCGCGACGCCGCGTACCGCCCGTTGGCCTGGCTCTTCGAGCGCACCGACCCGATCGCCGTGCACCTGGGCGTCTTGCGCGGTCGCTCGGTCTTCTACGTCGACAAGATCATGGGCCCGCAGGGGACCCGACTGCCGACCCGGGTCGGCGGACGGTTCCCGGCGACGTGCACGGGGCTGGGCAAGGCGATGCTGGCACACAGCGACGCTGCAGTCGTCCACACCGTGCTGGCCCAGCCACTGGCCCGGCCTACGCCCTACTCGGTGGCGGCCCGTCGGCGCTTCGTCGACCAACTCGAGCAGACGCGTGCCGTGGGCTACGCCGTGGAGCGCGAGGAGGCCTGCCAGGGGACGGTCTGCGTGGCGGCGCCGATCCTCCAGGAGGGGCGGGTGGTCGCCGCCCTATCGGTCTGCGTCTCCAGCGCCGCGCTCGCGCGGGGCCGCGAGGGACGCCTCGCGGCTTTGGGCAAGCTCGCCGTGGAGACCGCTGCGATCGTGACCGGCTTGCTTCCCTCGGACGAGGCGGGTCCCCGGGTTCCGGAGTTTGGGACAACGCCCTTCTCCCGTTCGGCGGCGCGGGCTTGACTGCCGCCGAGCCAGCCCACGGAACCGACGAACGGGAGCAGCCCGCAGTGACCACTGCCGTGCGCATCAAACCGGGCGTGACCGAGGTGCCCTCCGGGGGGCATCGAGTTGGACGCGCGCAGGACCTCGAACGCCTTCGAGAGGATGGACGGCGATTCGGAGGCCGGCCTTCCCGGCCGTGAGGGGAGATGGCCCTAGCCCCTCGCTGGCTGCACCGGGCGTGGCTTCCCGGGCCTGCCCAAGCGGCGCCCTGTGGCATGAGCTCCGATCACCGTCAGCGCGCAACGCCCACCCGATCCCGAGCCAGGAGGCGATCACTTGCCCAGCACCCACGGGGTCCCCGACGACACGGTCGTGGACACCCACGCCCACTTCTTCCCGCCCGGGCTGGGGGACTGGGCCGAGCGCACGGGCGACGGCCGGTGGCCCTCGCTGCACATCGACGTGCCCACCGGCGGCGGGCCGGCGGCGACCGGGCGCATCCAGCGAGGGGCGCGCATCTTCCGCGAGGTGACCCGCACCCTGTGGGACGTCGAGACGCGCCTCGCCTCGCTCGACGCGCACGGGGTGTCTCTGCAGCTGGTCTCACCTGTTCCGGTCATGCTGACGTACTGGGCCGAGAGGGAACTGGCGCGGAACTTCGCCGCCGCGGTGAACGACGGGATCGCCGCTGCGGTCGCCGGGTCGGCCGGCCGGCTGGACGGGCTCGGCACCGTCCCCCTGCAGGACGTGGACCTGGCCGTGCGCGAACTCGTCCGCGTGGTGACCGACCTGGGGCTCGCCGGGGTCCAGATCGGTACCCAGGTGGCCGGCTGTGAGCTGGACGACCCCGTCCTCGCCCCGTTCTTCGAAGCGGCGGCAGATCTCGACGCTGCCGTCTTCATCCACCCCCTCGACGGCGGCAATGACGCGATCCGACGGACGGGGCAGCCGTACGACTTCGGCTTGGGCATGCTGACCGACACGGCTATGGCCGCGACTGCCCTGGTGGTCGGCGGTGTCGTCGCGCGCCACCCCGAGTTGCGGATCGGGCTGGCGCACGGGTGCGGGACCATGACGTGGGCCGCACCCCGGCTGAAGCTGGCGGCCCGCATCTGGGGGGACCCGGGGCTGCACGAGGCGTTCGATGAGCTCGTTGGCCGCCTCTGGGTGGACACCCTCGTGTTCGACCCCGCCCACCTTCCGCTGCTGGTCCACCGGTTCGGGGCCGGGCATGTGATGGTCGGCACCGACGCCCCCTTCATCCCCGGCCAGCTGGAGGGCGTCCGCAACCTGGTGGCCGCGGCCGCGTCGGGAGGCGCGCTCGGCGAGGCGGACCAGGTCGCCATCCTGTCCGCCAACGGCCGCGCCTTCATGGCGAGGCGACGGTGAACCTCCTTCGACCACGCCCATCCCGCCCGACCATCCGCACGTCCCGCACGCCGGGACGCCGAACACGCCCGCCCGCACGGCGGGTGGAGGTGACATGTCACAGGTAACCGACGTCTACCGCACCGCCCGCGACCAGCTCCTCGCCCTGCGCGGGCGACAGGTCGAGGCGTGCGACGCCTTCTCGTGGCCGGAGACGGGGGAGGTGTTCAACTGGGCGGTCGACTGGTTCGACGCCATCGCCCGGGGCAACGACCGGCCGGCACTGATCGTCGTCGAGGAGGACGGCGGCTCCCTGACCCGCACCTTCGACGACATGGCGCACCGCTCCGACCAGCTCGCCGCGTGGCTGGCCCAGCAGGGGGTGCAGCGTGGCGATCCGGTGATCGTGATGCTCGGCAACCAGGTGGAGCTGTGGGAGACCATGCTCGCGGTCATGAAGGTCGGCGCGGTCATCATGCCGACGACCACCGCACTCGGGCCGGCCGACCTCCGTGATCGCATCGCCCGCGGAAAGGCCCGCCACGTCGTCTGCAACGCCTCAGACGTCGGCCGCTTCGACGACGTGCCGGGCGAGTACACCCGCATCGGCGTCGGGCCAGCCGACGGCTGGCTCGACCTGCGCGGTGCGTTCGACCTCGTCGACCCGGCCGTCCCCCACCCGGCGACGGCGCCGTCGGACCCGTTGCTGCTCTACTTCACCTCGGGGACGACGTCGCAGCCGAAGCTGGTCGAGCACACGCAGGTGTCCTATCCGGTCGGACACCTGTCCACGATGTACTGGCTCGGGGTGCGTCCGGGGGACGTGCACCTCAACATCTCCTCGCCAGGCTGGGCCAAGCACGCCTGGTCGTGCTTCTTCGCACCGTGGATCGCGGAGGCGACGATCCTCGTCTACGACTACGCGCGCTTCGACGCGGCCGCCCTGCTCGCGCAGCTGCGCACCTGGCAGGTGACGACGTTCTGCGCCCCGCCCACGGTGTGGCGGATGATGATCAACGCGGACCTGTCGGCCGGGCCGGGGGCGCTGCGGGAGGTCGTGGCCGCGGGGGAGCCGCTCAACCCCGAGGTGATCGCACAAGTCCGCCGGCAGTGGGGGCTCACCGTCCGGGACGGATTCGGCCAGACCGAGAGCACCGCGCAGGTCGGCAACGCGCCCGACGAGGTGGTGAAGCCCGGGTCGATGGGCAGGCCGCTGCCCGGTGTCCCCGTGGTGCTGGTGGATCCGGTGACCGGCGCGGTCGTCGAAGGCGTGGGCGAGGGTGAGCTCTGCCTGGACCTCGCGGAACGTCCGCTCTCGTTGATGACCGGTTACCGGGACGACCCCGGGCGCAACGACGAGGCGATGGCTGGCGGCAACTACCACACGGGGGACGTGGCCTCCCGCGACGAGGACGGCTATCTGACCTACATCGGCCGGACCGACGACGTGTTCAAGGCGTCGGACTACAAGATCAGCCCGTTCGAACTCGAGTCGGTGCTCGTCGAGCACCCGGCCGTGGCCGAGGCGGCCGTCGTGCCGGCACCTGACGAGGTCCGGCTGGCCGTGCCCAAGGCCTACATCGGTCTGGTGCCCGGATACGAGGCCACCGAGGAGACCGCGCTGGACATCCTGCGGTACGCCCGCACCCGCCTGGCTCCCTACCAGCGCGTCCGCCGGCTCGAGTTCGCCGACCTGCCCAAGACGATCTCCGGCAAGATCCGGCGCGTCGAGCTGCGCAACCGGGAGATCCAGCTCGCCGATGTCGGGCAGCCGGTGCCCGGCGAGTACCGGGACGACCAGCTCCGCACCGGGAACGGGGATGACACGGGGACGGCGGCCCGGCCCCGCGGGCAGCGCGCAGGCCGGTAGAACCTCATGGCCGTGGTGCAGGAACGGCACGACCGGGTCCTGATCATCCGGATCGAGCGCGAGGAGAAGCGCAACGCCATCGATCGGGCGACGACGCAGGGCATCGAGGCCGCGCTCGACCGTCTGGACGGTGACCCGCGGCTCCTGGTCGGCGTTCTCACGGGGACGGCGACGGTCTTCTCCGCGGGGACCGACCTGAACGAGCCGGTCAGCCCGGCCACCGAGCGCGGCGGCGAGTACGGCGTCATCCGACGGCAGCGGGTCAAGCCGCTGATCGCTGCCGTGGAGGGACCGGCGTTCGGTGGCGGATTCGAGATCGTGCTGGCCAGCGACCTCGTCGTCGCCTCCACCACCGCACGGTTCGCGCTGCCGGAGAGCCGCCGAGGCCTGGTCGCCAGCTCCGGGGGCTGTTCCGCGCGCTCCGGGCGCTGCCCGTCAATGTCGCGCGGGAGCTCCTGCTCACCGGCGCCGAACTCGACGTCCACCGGGCCCACGAGCTGGGGGTGGTCAACCGCGTCACGGCGCCGGGCGGCGCGGTGGAGCAAGCCCTGGCGATGGCCGGGGAGATCTGCGCGTCGTCCCCCGTCAGCCTGAGGGAGACCCTCCGGGCGATCGCCACCCTGCACGAGGACGACGACGACCTCGGGTAGTCGACCACCGCGGCCGCGCAGGAGACGATCCTGGCCTCGCAGGACCGGTTGGAGGGCATCGCCGCCTTCCTCGAACGCCGCCCGCCCCGGTGGCGCGGACGCTGCCTGCCACTCCCCGAGGCTGCGTCCCGATCGGCATCGAGTGGTCGGACAGGTCATGCACGCCTGCGCTTGCGGCCAGGACCTCTCCAGGCGTCGTCGAGACGACGCGATGAGCTGCGCCGGCCCTCCGTGCCCGATCGGATGCGGTTCCGAGCGGCGGAACAGGCGAGTGCGCGAAGGCCGGTCGATGCGTGAGTGTGCCGAGGTGCAGGACGGCCGTCGCACACTGCGACCCCGCCGCTTCCGCTGCGCCCATCGCGCAGGACACCGCCACGCCGCTAGGAGACCGCATGAATCGTGAGACTCGCGCGCCGCAAGTGATCATCGTGGGCGCCGGCCCGGTCGGGCTGACTCTGGCGATCGATCTCGGACGGCGTGGTATCCGCGTCCACCTGGTCGAGCGCAAGGAGGCCCCGGCGAACCTGCCGAAGATGGAGCGCAGCAACGCGCGGACGATGGAGATGTTCCGTCGGCTGGGGATCGCCGACCGGGTGCGTGCGGTCGGTCTACCCGCCGACGTGCCGATGGACGTTCACGTCACAACCCGACTGGTTGACGAGCCGATCCTCCACCTGCCCTACCCCTCGCCCGACGAGGCGGCCGAACTGGGACGCGCGACGAACGACGGGACATTGCCGCTGGAGTCCCAGCAGCTCGTGTCGCAGTACGCGCTCGAGCCCGTTCTCATGGAAGCCGCCGCGGAACAGCCGACCGTGACCCTGCGCTATTCATGCGCACTGGAGTCCTTCGAGCAGGACGAGCACGGCGTCGTCGCTCGGCTCGCCGGCAGCGACGGCACCAGCGAGACGATGCGCGCGGAGTACCTGATCGGCTGCGACGGTGGCACCAGCACCGTGCGCAAGACCCTGGGCATCCCGCTGTCGGGCAAGGGCAACATCGCGACGCTGCGCCAGGTCTTCTTCCGGTCCGGTGACCTGATCGACAAGGTGCCCGTCGCCGGACGTGCGCGGCACTTCTACTTCGCCGACGGTGACGCCCGGATGATCGGTACGGCGATGGTCGTGCAGAGCGACCAGCGGCACTTCACCTTCCACACGGGCCTCCCCGAGGACACCGACTTCGTGCCGGTGATTCTGGAGAGGGTCGGCAGGCCGGTCGAGGTGGAGGTCCTGGCCGTCAACTCCTGGACGCTGCATCTGCTGGTCGCCGACCGATACCGGGAGGGTCGCGTGCTCCTGGCCGGAGACGCGGCGCACCTGGTCATCCCCCAGGGCGGCCTGGGGATGAACACGGGCATCGGCGACGCCACCGACCTCGCGTGGAAGCTGGCCGGAGTGCTCCACGGCTGGGGTGGTCCCGGACTCCTGGACTCCTACGAGATCGACCGCCGCCAGGTCGCCCTGCGCAACGTTCGCGCGTCGGAGTATGCCGCCCTCGGCACCGCGGAGTGGCGCAGGGCCTCGACCGCCGAGGTCGGCGACGACACGCCGCAGGGGGCTCGCATCCGGGCCGACGTCGCCGGGTTGGCGGACGTGCACCAGCGCAAGGGCCACGAGATGACCGGTATCGAGCTCGGTTACCGGTACGTCGACTCGCCCCTGATCAGCTATGACCCAGCCGGCTCGACGGACGACGGGTACGCCTACACCTACCGCCCACGATCCGAGCCCGGTTTCCGGCTACCCCATGCGTGGTGCGCCGACGGGACCGCGCTGCACGACCACCTCGGGTCCGGCTACACAGTCATCCGCTTGGGCGGAGATGCCGACACAGCCAAGCTCGAACAGGCCGTCCGCGAGACCGGTGCACCCGTCACGGTGCACCACCTGGACGAACCGCATCTTCGTGCTCTCTACTGCGCCGACCTGTTCCTGCTGCGCCCGGATCTGCACATCGCCTGGCGCGGTGACGTCGCGCCGGCTGATGCCGCCGTGCTCGCGGATCTCGTTACCGGCCGGCTTCACCAAGCAGGACCGGAGCTCCAAGGTATGCCGCACCGGTGAGCGGATCGTCATGGACCTCAAAGGTGCTGACCGATGACGTCCGCCACCCGTACAGCCTCGTCCTGGGGCAGGACGCCATGGCCGCCGTGATTGCCGCGCGGCGTGAGGTTCCGTTGAGCGGAACGTCGCGGGGCGCGGGGAGAGCGGCTCGCGTCATGGTCAGTGGGACACCCACCCGGCACTGTGCACCCGCGAGGACGCGATGACCCAAGCAACGACCCGACCGGACATGGACCGCCGCCGGCGCGCGACCGTCGCCGAGGCTGCCGAGCGGCTGGAGGTCGCGGCGCGAACCGGTGTCCCATGCCGGCCCGTGCGGGACCTGATCGGCACCGACGACGTCCAGCAGGCCTACGCGGTGCAGCAGCGGCTCACCCGGCACCGGCTGGCCGAGGGTGCCCGGATCGTCGGGCGGAAGATCGGCCTCACGTCGCTCGCGGTGCAGGCCCAGCTGGGCGTCGACCGCCCCGACTTCGGCGTGCTGTTCGACGACATGGATGTCAGCGGGCTGGCCGAGGTGCCGTCGGCGCGGCTGCTTCAGCCCAAGACGGAGGCCGAGGTCGCCTTCGTGCTGGGCGCCGACCTGGCCGAGGGGCCGCTGGACGCCCACCAGGTGCGCGACGCGGTGGCCTACGCGGTCGCGGCGCTGGAGATCGTGGACAGCCGGATCGTCGGCTGGGACATCACGTTCGGCGACACGGTCGCGGACAACGCCTCCAGCGGGCTGTTCGTACTGGGGGAGGACCACTGCTCCCTCGAGGAGTTCGAGCCGGTCAAGGCGATGATGCAGATGACCCTCGACGGCCAGGTCGTCTCCGAGGGCTCGGGTGCCGCGTGTCTGGGCGACCCACTGCTCGCGCTGGCTTGGCTGGCTCGCACCGCCCGCGATCTCGGTGACCCGCTCGGGGCCGGCCAGATCGTGCTCTCCGGAGCCTTGGGGCCCATGGTGCCGACGCCTCCGGGCTCCCACGTGCACGCGGAGATCACCGGGCTCGGCTCCGTGTCCGCCACCTTCTCCGGAAAGGACAAGCAGTGACGAAGACGAAGGTCGCGGTCATCGGCTCGGGCAACATCGGCACCGACCTGATGATCAAGGTGATCCGGCACTCCGACGTGCTGGAGATGGGCGCGATGGTCGGCATCGACCCGGACTCCGACGGGCTCGCCCGAGCGCGGCGGATGAAGGTGCCGACCACGGCCGAGGGCGTCGACGGGCTGATCGGGATGGACGGCTTCGACGAGATCGCGATCGTCTTCGACGCCACCTCGGCCAAGGCGCACATCGCCAACGCGCAGAAGCTGGCGCCCTACGGCAAGAGGCTCGTGGACCTGACTCCCGCGGCGATCGGGCCCTACGTCGTCCCGTCGGTCAACCTCGAGGCACACCTGGCCGAGCACGTCACCAACGTGAACATGGTGACCTGCGGTGGGCAGGCGACCATCCCGATGGTGGCCGCGATCGCCCAGGTGACGCCGGTGCCCTACGCCGAGATCGTCGCCTCGATCGCGTCGAAGTCGGCCGGCCCCGGCACGCGGGCCAACATCGACGAGTTCACCGAGACCACCGCGCACGCGATCGAGGCCGTCGGGGGGGCCGGCCGCGGCAAGGCGATCATCGTCCTCAACCCGGCCGAGCCGCCGCTGATCATGCGCGACACGGTGCTCTGCCTGATCGGCGACGCCGACCACGACGCCATCCGGGCCTCGGTGGAGGAGATGGCCAAGTCGGTCGCCGAGTACGTCCCCGGCTACCGGCTCAAGCAGGACGTGCAGTTCACCCCCATCCCCGACGGCGAGCCGGTGCACACCCTTCTCCCGGACGGGTCGGGGCCGGTGACCACCAAGGTGTCGGTGTTCCTCGAGGTCGAGGGTGCCGCCCACTACCTGCCCGCCTACGCGGGCAACCTCGACATCATGACCTCGGCGGCCCTGCGGGTCGGCGAGGGTCTCGCCCGACAGGCCGCCCGACGAGCCGCTGCGCAGGTGACCGCATGAGCGCCCCCGAGCTGTACATCCAGGACGTCACGCTGCGGGACGGCATGCACGCCGTCCGGCACCGCATCAGCCCGGCCGACGTCGGTCGGATCGTGGCCGCGCTCGACGCCGCGGGCGTGGACGCGATCGAGGTCGCTCACGGGGACGGGCTGGCCGGCGGCAGCCTCAACTACGGCCCGGGCAGCCACTCGGACTGGGAGTGGATCGAGGCTGCGGCCGCGAACCTGGAGCGGGCGGTCCTGACGACGCTGCTGCTGCCGGGCATCGGCACGATCGCCGAGCTCAAGCACGCCTACTCCCTCGGCGTCCGCTCGATCCGGGTGGCGACGCACTGCACGGAGGCCGACGTGGCCGCCCAGCACATCGCCACCGCGCGCGACCTGGGCATGGATGTCTCCGGCTTCCTGATGATGAGCCACATGGCCCCGCCGGCCGAGCTGGCGAAGCAGGCCGCGCTGATGGAGTCATACGGCGCGCACTGCGTCTACGTCACCGACTCCGGCGGTCGGCTGACGATGGACGGCGTCCGGGAGCGCGTGCGCGCTTACCGCGACCTGCTAGCACCCGAGACGCAGATCGGCATCCACGCCCACCAGAACCTCTCGCTCGCGGTGGCCAACTCGGTCGTGGCCGTCGAGGAGGGCGTCACCCGGGTCGACGCCTCCCTGGCCGGGCACGGCGCCGGGGCCGGGAACTGTCCGATCGAGCCGTTCATCGCCGTGGCAAACCTGCAGGAGTGGCAGCACGGGTGCGACCTGTTCGCGCTGCAGGACGCCGCGGACGACCTCGTCCGGCCGCTGCAGGACCGGCCCGTCCAGGTCGACCGCGAGACCCTCACCCTCGGCTACGCCGGGGTGTACTCCAGCTTCCTGCGCCACGCCGAGGCCGCGGCCCGCCAGTATGGCATCGACGTCCGCACGATCCTGCTGGAGGTGGGCCGACGAGGCATGGTCGGTGGCCAGGAGGACATGATCGTCGACATCGCTCTCGACCTCCTCGCCGCTCGCGAGGACGCTGGAGCCGCATAGCGCGCCGGCGCCCTTCCGCCAGCCGCCCCGCTCGCCCGACCTGGAGCGGCGGTTCCCTGTCGATGCCTCCGTTTCGCTCTCTCGGGCCGATGCTGATGAGGAGTCCATGTTCTCGAAGGTCCTGGTCGCCAATCGCGGCGAGATCGCCGTGCGCGCGTTCCGTGCCGCGTACGAACTGGGCGCCGGCACGGTGGCGGTGTTCCCGTGGGAGGACCGCAACTCCGTCCACCGACTGAAGGCCGACGAGAGCTACCAGATCGGTCAGCAGGGTCATCCGGTGCGGGCGTATCTGTCGGTCGAGCAGATCGTAAGCGCGGCGCGCCGGGCGGGGGCGGACGCGGTGTACCCCGGCTACGGGTTCCTGTCCGAGAACCCCGAGCTGGCCGAGGCGTGCGCGGACGCGGGCATCACCTTCGTCGGGCCGCCGGCGTCGGTGCTCGAGCTGACGGGGAACAAGGCCCGCGCGATCGCGGCGGCGAAGGTGGCCGGGCTGCCGGTGCTGGCCTCGACCGAGCCGAGCGCGGACGTCGACGCCCTGCTGGGCGCGGCCGACGACCTTGCGTTCCCGGTCTTCGTCAAGGCGGTCGCCGGGGGCGGTGGCCGTGGGATGCGGCGGGTCGAGGATCCTGCGGAGCTGCGGACGGCGGTGCTGGCGGCGATGCGGGAGGCCGAGTCGGCGTTCGGCGATCCGACGGTGTTCTGCGAGCAGGCCGTAGTGGATCCGCGGCACATCGAGGTGCAGATCCTCGCCGACGGGCAGGGGGACGTGGTGCACCTGTTCGAGCGGGACTGTTCGGTGCAGCGCCGGCACCAGAAGGTCGTCGAGCTGGCGCCGGCCCCGAACCTGGACCCGGCGCTGCGGGATCGGATCTGCGCCGATGCGGTCGCCTTCGCCCGCGCCATCGGCTATGTCAACGCGGGCACGGTGGAGTTCCTGCTCGACGCGGCCGGGCGGCACGTGTTCATCGAGATGAACCCCCGAATCCAGGTCGAGCACACGGTCACCGAGGAGGTGACCGACGTCGACCTGGTGCAGTCCCAGCTGCGGATCGCGGCGGGGGAGACCCTCGCCGACCTGGGCCTGTCCCAGGACACGATCCAGTTGCGCGGGGCGGCCCTGCAGTGCCGGATTACCACCGAGGACCCGGCGAACGGGTTCCGCCCGGACACCGGCCGGATCACCGCCTACCGCTCACCCGGCGGGGCCGGCATCCGGCTGGACGGCGGCGCCTCGCTGGGCGGCCAGGTGGAGGCGCACTTCGACTCGCTGCTGGTGAAGCTGACCTGCCGCGGACGGGACTTCGGCACGGCGGTGGCCCGGGCGCGACGCGCGGTCGCCGAGTTCCGCATCCGGGGAGTGGCCACGAACATCCCCTTCCTGCAGGCCGTGCTCGACGATCCGGAGTTCCGCGCGGGGCGGGTTACGACGTCGTTCATCGAGCGCCGTCCCTACCTGCTCACCGCGCGCTCGTCGGCGGACCGGGGCACGAAGCTGCTGACCTACCTGGCCGACGTGACCGTGAACCGGCCGCACGGCGAGCCACCACGGCTGGTGGACCCAGTGGAGAAGCTGCCGCCGGTCGACCTGAGCACCGCGCCGCCGGACGGCTCCCGGCAGCGGTTGCTGGCGCAGGGACCCGAGGGGTTCGCTGCCGAGCTGCGGCGGCAGAGCGCGATGGCGGTCACCGACACCACCTTCCGCGACGCGCACCAGTCGCTGTTGGCGACCCGGGTGCGCACCAGGGACCTGCTCGCCGTCGCCGGGCACGTCGCCCGCACCGCGCCGCAGCTGCTGTCGCTGGAGTGCTGGGGCGGTGCGACCTACGACGTCGCGCTGCGGTTCTTGCACGAGGACCCGTGGGAGCGGCTGGCCGCGCTGCGTGCGGCGGTGCCCAACCTCTGCCTGCAGATGCTGCTGCGCGGGCGGAACACCGTCGGATACACGCCCTACCCGGTGCAGGTCACCGACGCTTTCGTGGCCGAGGCGGCGAGCACCGGCATCGACGTGTTCCGGATCTTCGACGCGCTCAACGACGTCGGGCAGATGCGCCCGGCCATCGACGCCGTTCGGGCCACCGGGACGGCGCTGGCGGAGGTGGCGCTGTGCTACACCGGCGACCTGTCCGACCCCGGCGAGTCGTTGTACACGCTGGACTACTACCTGCGGCTGGCCGAGCAGATCGTCGCCGCCGGCGCGCACGTGCTGGCGATCAAGGACATGGCCGGCCTGCTCCGCCCGCCCGCCGCCGCGACCCTCGTCTCAGCACTGCGCGAGCGGTTCGACCAGCCTGTCCACTTGCACACCCACGACACCGCCGGGCGGCAGACCGCCACCCTGCTCGCCGCCTGGCAGGCCGGCGTCGACGCCGTTGACGGCGCGGTCGCGTCCATGGCCGGCACGACCAGCCAGCCGCCGCTGTCGGCGATCGTCGCCGCCACCGACGCCACCGATCGGGCCACCGGGCTGGACCTGGCCGCGGTCAACGACCTCGAGCCGTACTGGGAAGCCGTCCGGCGGCTGTACGCGCCGTTCGAGTCCGGCCTGCCGTCCCCGACCGGGCGGGTCTACACCCACGAGATCCCCGGCGGGCAGCTGTCCAACCTGCGCCAGCAGGCCATCGCCCTCGGGCTCGGGCAGCGGTTCGAGGAGGTCGAGGACGCCTACGCCGCCGCCGACCGCCTGCTCGGCCGGCCGGTCAAAGTCACCCCGTCGTCGAAGGTCGTCGGCGACCTCGCGCTGCAGCTGGTCGGCTCCGGGGTCAACGTCGAGGACTTCGCCGCCGACCCTGGCAAGCACGACCTGCCCGAATCGGTCATCGGCTTTCTCCGCGGCGAACTGGGCGATCCGCCCGGCGGCTGGCCGGAGCCTTTCCGTACCGCGGCGCTGGAGGGCCGGCGCCCGGCCGAACCGGCCGCCGAACTCTCCGACGGGGACCTCGACGGGCTGACCAGAGAGCCGCGCCCGACGCTGAACCGTCTGCTGTTCCCCGCCCCGACGCGCGATTTCGAGAACCACCGCGAGACCTTCGGCGACGTCTCCGTGCTGCCCACCAGGGAGTTCCTGTACGGCCTGCGCGCCGGTGCCGAGCACGCCGTCGACCTCGAGCCCGGCGTCCGTCTGATCATGGGCGTCGAGGCGGTCGGCGATCCCGACGAACGTGGCATGCGCACCGTCATGTGCACCATCAACGGCCAGCTCCGGCCGGTCATCGTCCGCGACCGCGCCGTCGACGCACGGGTCAAGACCGCGGAGAAGGCCGACCGGGCCCAGCCCGGTCACATCGGCGCTCCCTTCGCCGGCGTCGTGACGCTCACGGTCGCAGAGGGCGATCGCGTGGACGCCGGGCAGACGATCGCCACCATCGAGGCGATGAAGATGGAAGCCGCCATCACCGCACTCGTCGCCGGCACCGTCGCTCGCCTCGCCATCGGCCCCATCCAGCAGGTCGAAGGCGGCGACCTCCTCGTCGTCCTCGGTTGACGGGACCCCCCTGGTTCCGTGGTCTGGAACAAGATCTGGGCTCAACGCCGGCGACTTCATAACGTCGAGGTCCTCGCACCAGCACGCCACAGGAGGATGATTCGATGACCGCAGGGAAGCTCACGGCCGAGCGCACGAGCCGCTTCGTGCAGACCAAACCCTTCCGGATCCACTACTACGAAGCCGGCGAGGGCCAGCCCGTCATCCTGCTCCACGGGAGTGGACCCGGGGCCACCGGATGGAGCAACTTTCGACCCAACATCGAACCGCTATCCCGGGACTTCCACGTCTACGCCGTCGACATGCCTGGTTGGGGCGAGAGCGACACCCAGTCCGAGGAGACAGGGTACGACCACGTCGCGGCGCTCATCGGTTTCATGGACGAACTCGGCCTCGAGAGGGCCGCGTTGGTAGGTAACTCGATGGGCGGCATGACCTCCATCGCCACGGCGCTCCGGCACCCCGAGCGGGTCAGCCAGCTCATCTCGATGGGCGCGCCCGTGCCGGGGACCAACGTCTTCAGCGCCGGCGGAGGCCCCTCCGAGGGGCTCAAGGTCCTCTTCGAGGCCTACCTGAGCCCTTCGCCGGACAGCATGCGCAGGCTGGTCTCGGTCATGGTCTTCAACCAAGAGATGGCGACCGAGGAACTCGCCGAGCTCCGCTCCTCGGCCGCCCTCGCCCACCCCGAGCACCTCGACAGTTGGAACAACGCACCAGGCGGGTCGCCTCTCAGCCAGGAGTACTTCACGTACGGGCTGCGCCTACCGGAGATCACAGCGCCGACGCTGGCAATCCATGGCCGCGACGATCGCGTGGTCAATTACGAACACAGCCTCCGGCTGGTCAGCGCCATCCCGAACTCCCGATTGCTCCTGCTGAACCAGTGCGGGCACTGGGCTCAGATCGAGCACGCCGCCGAGTTCAACCGCACGGTCCGGGACTTCATCCGGAGCACCTGACAGGGGTCGCCGATCGACGTCGGCGTCCGCCGGCTCCTACACGGCCTGGAGAATCGGAGGGACCGACGGTGAAAACCCCGACCATGCGAGCGGTCCGCCTCGACGTCCACACCGGCGATGTGGCCGTCGAGACGGTGCGCCGCCCCAGACCCGGCACCGGGCAGGTCCTCGTCCGGGTCGAGGCTGCCGGCGTCGGCCGCGCGGACGTCGAGCTGGTGGCCGGGCACGGGCCGGGCCGTCCCGATGCCTTGGGACGGCGCACCCTGGGGCGGGAGGTGGCCGGCGTGATGGCTGCGCCCGGAGCAGGGGTCGACGGCTGGCCTCTGGGACGACGTGTCGTACTTCGTTCGTCCGTGCTCCTCCGGCGGGGCTCCCTGTCCCTGGGCGTCGACCACGACGGTGGCTTGGCCGACTACGTCGTCGCCCCGGTCGAGGCGCTGATTGCCATCCCCGACACGCTCGAGTTCGAGCATGCCGCCGTCCTCGATGTCGTGGCCACGGCCTGGAGCGCGCTCACCCGGACCGGCGACGTCCGTCCCGGCGAGGCCGTCGGCATCTGGGGCGTGGGCGCGCTCGGGACGCATGCCGTCCAACTCGCCCGCCTCATCGGCGCCGCGCCGGTGGTCGCGATCGACCCGCTTCCGGCGGCCCGGGACCGGGCCCTGTCGCTCGGCGCGGACGCTGCGCTGGACCCCGGAGCAACCGCATTCGACCACGAGCTGCGGGCGGCCAACGGCGGACGGGCGCTCGACCTTGCCCTGCACATGGCCGACAGCGACTCAGCAGACGGTCAGGTCTCGTCCTCCTTGGCGTCCGGGGGTCGCGCTGTTCTCGTCGGAGCCGGCGTCCGAGCATCTGTTCCGGTCGGGGGGACGGAGTTCTGGCGTCAGGGGAAGAGGCTCCTCGGGGACTCCGGACCACGTCCCGAGGACATCCCCCTGGTGCTCCGTCTCATCGCCCACGGTCGGCTGGACCTCGCCGCCTCGGTCACCGAGGTCCTGCCGCTCGAGGCGGCGGGCAGCGCCCTGCGACGCGTCGCGGAGCACGACGGCCGAACCGTTCGTCTGGTGGTCAGTCCGCGCATCTCGGTGGTGTCCGTGCCCACTGACTGACCAGGGGGACCATCGCTCCACCAGCCCGGGGACGCGACGTGCGTCCGAGTTCCGCCCACTGGGACACAGCCCTTCTCCGGATGGTGAGCCGGAGTTTGATTGCCCCACGAGTCCTCCTACCTGGGCTCTGCACACCAGCCCCGGGAACCGTACGGCCGCCGCCTCGTCGGCAACCGATCGATCCCTTTCCGAGAGGAGTGCCATGGCAGAGACCCTCGGCGTCGGACTGACCCACTATCCGCTGCTGCTCGGCCCGGACGAGACGATGTCGGCGCTGTTGCGGACCACGCTCAAGGACCCGGACATCCCGGCCGAGGCCAAGGACCCGACGAACTGGACCGCAATGGGTCGGGAGGAGTGGGCCGACGACTACGGCACAGCGGCTGCTGCCCGGCATCGTGCGCTGCTCCGGAGGAACTTGGACCGGTGCCGTGCCGCGTTGGACGAGTTCCGCCCGGATGTGCTGGTCGTCTGGGGCGACGACCAGTACGAGAACTTCCGTGAGGAGGTCATTCCGAGCTTCTGCGTGCTGGCCTACGACGACACCGAGGTCGACCCGTTCGGGGTGATCAAGAAGCTAGGCATCCCGAACGCCTGGGGGCTGCCGGACCCGCAGTCGTTCACGATGCGGGGGGCGCCGGAATTCGCCAAGAGCCTCACGAGCGATGTGATCGGTTCGGGCATTGACATCGCGTACTCCTACGAGCCGCGTCCCGGGATCAACTTCCCCCACGCGTTCGCCAACACACAGGTGTTCCTCGACTACGACAACGTGGGCAGGGAGTTCCCCTACCCGATCGTCCCGGTCGCGGTGAACTGCTATGGGGAGCATGTGATTGCTCGGCGTGGCGGCATCGCCCAGTTCGCGGAGATCAAGGCCGGTGAGGACCTGGATCCCCCGGGTCCGACGCCCAAGCGGTGCTTCGAACTCGGCCAGGCCGTCGGCCGGTTCGCCCGCCAGAGTGATCAACGGGTCGCCCTGGTCGCATCGTCGAGTTGGTCTCACGCGTTCCTCTACGACGACTCGTGGCACATCCGACCGGATACCGCGTCCGATCGGGCGCTGTACCAGCACATGATCGAGGGCAACTACGACGCGTGGACCACCAGGACGAGTCAGGAGATCGTCAGGGCCGGCCAGCACGAAATGCTGAACTGGTTCTGCCTGCTCGGAGCCGTCAGTGAGCTCGGGCTGCAGCTGGAGTGGAGCGAGTTCGTGGAGACCGAGATCTTCAACTCCAACAAGGCGTTCGCGCTCTTCAGATGAGGTCGGAGCCGCCATGTGCGCGGGGAAGGTGCTCCGGCGCGTGGTACGGGTCGGGGAACCACCGCGCTCGGCCTTCGGTGTTAACCGTCGCCTCGAGTTCCCGCGCCAGCTGGCCGGCGGCGTCGCGGAGGGCGTTGTCCGCCTGTGGTGGCAACCGGTCCGTGAGGGGGTGGAGGATCGACAAGGCCGCCACGGCGGCACCCTTGACGACGACCGCGGCGGCAACTCCGGCCATTCCATCGAGGGTCTCCTGCCGCTCCCGGGCCAGGTTCTGCTGGCGCACGCCAGGGAGCTGCGCGAGGAATT
This sequence comes from uncultured Actinomycetota bacterium, assembly GCA_963784165.1. Classification (GTDB taxonomy): domain Bacteria; phylum Actinomycetota; class Actinomycetes; order Mycobacteriales; family Geodermatophilaceae; genus Blastococcus_B. The sequence continues at coordinate 78,336 of CAWAQI010000019.1, read as the reverse complement.
CGTCGACGTCCCTGATCGAGGAAGCGGTGAGCACGGGCAGCGGGCGGGGCAGCCGGTCGGCCAGCTCGTCCATGTCGGCCCAGGCCAGCATGGCTTTGCCCATCGCAGTGCAGGTGGCGGGGAGCCTCGCCCCCGCACGGGTCAACCGGTGATGCCACGCAGGGCGGGCTACCTGTTCGATATGGACGACGTCGAACCCGCGAAGGACTCCCACGGTCACGGTGTATCCGGTCCACTGGTGCAGGCGGGCCAGATGCGGGACCGACAGGTCGCGCGCGATGCTCGCAGGTGCAGTGGTCCCGATTTGGACCATCGCGAGGCTGACCTTGTACCCATCACCGTGGTGCTCGACAGCGTCGAGCTCGATCAGTCTGGCCAGGAGACGGTGGACCGTCGACTTCGGCAAGTTGGAGGCGCGGGCCAGTTCGCTCAACGTCATCACACGGTCGGTCGAATTGAAAGCGCGCAAGACCTCGAACGCCTTCGACAGGATGGAAGGCGCCTCGCCAGATGTGCCCTCAAACCGGGACCTTGTGATGGCTGCGGTCCTCCTCGACCCACGCCACGGCTGCGGCCTCAGGATACGCGCCCGACCGTCTCGAGGTTCGAAGGCTACAGGCCGAGACAGTGTCAATTGTTGCGGTCAGCGGAGGCGATGCGGATTACCGGCCCCGTGCCCGTCAGTCACGTTGTCCCGTCCCAAATGGACGGTGAGTGAGTCCACTGTCGTGGGCTGCGAAGACTCGCTGCTGGGGCTGAGGGGCCGTCAACTGGAGGCGTACGGGACGAAGGCCTGCGTGTCCCTGGTGGTCGGCTTCGAGCCGACCGAGACACCGCGATGTAGATCCTGCGGTACGCCCGGACCCGTTATGCCCCGTACCAGGGGGTCCGCCGGCTCGAGTTCGCGGTCCTGCCCAAGACACTCCGCGGCAAGATCCGCCGTGTGGAGCTCCGTCAACGGGAGGCGGAGCTCGCCGACCGGGGCGGCCGGTTCGCGGTGAGCACCGGGACGATGTGCTGCGCAGCCATGACAAGCAGGACACCGGCCGGACGCCCAGCCGTAAGGGAGCGTCGGCTGGCCCAGCGAACGCCAGGTGCCCTCGGAGCGGGCACGTGGCGGACGGCCTGGCCCGCCTGATCCGGGCGCGTCATGGTGAGTCCACCGCCCCGCTGCTCCAGCCGTCAACGCGTTGATCTGCGTCGTTCCGGTCCCCGGAACGCGAGCGCCCAACGCGCCGAACTGTGCCCGATCGTGACTTAGAACATATCCGCCACCGAAGCGCAGGCGCTATCGCCGGCCGCCGGCCTCGCGAAAGGCAATGATCATGACGCCAGCCAATAAGGCAGACAGCGACATCGTCGGTTTCGACACCGACGATGGGGCCTATGCGTTCTACTCCCGAATCAGGGAGGAAGAGCCGGTGTTCTGGAGCGAACGGCTGCAGCGTTGGATCCTCACGCGACACGAGGATGTCCTTGCCGGTTACCGCAATCCGCAGTTCTCGAGCAAGACCTTTGCCAGTCGTGGAGCCGGTACTCGACTCGGGGATCCTGCCCAGGACCGCGTGGTCGACACGTTCAATCGGCAGATCCTCTTTCTCGACCGACCGGAGCACACGCGACTGCGCCGCCTCGTCAGTTACGCCTTCACCCCCCGTTCGGTCGAGGTGATCCGTGGTTACACCGAGAAGCTCACACGGACCATGCTCGACGAAATGCGGGGCGGCGAGTTCGACTACGTGCGGGATTTCGCCGGTCCCCTGCCCCTCTCCGTCGTAACCGAGATCTTCGGCATCGATGTCGTCGACCGGCATCTCTACCGCCAATGGGGAGACTCATTGGCCTTCGTCACCGCCCCGAATCAACCTGCGGACGCCTTGCGTGCAGCCTTTCAACATGTCGATGAGATGCGCGCATATCTCGTGGAATTAGTCGCAGCCCGACGCAATCGACTCCGAGACGATTTGCTTTCGCGGATGATCGAGACCGAAGACGGCGGTGACCGATTCACCACTGACGAAATCGTGGCGATGGCTATGATCATCACTGCTGCGGGGCATGAAACCACCACGAGCCTGCTGGTGAATGCACTGCGTCTCCTGCTCGACGATTCTGCCCGGGCCGAGCGGATCGGTGCCGACGACGCCCTCCGCAAGACTGCCATCGAGGAGACGCTCCGGTGGGAGCCGCCCTTGCAGTTCAACACAAGGATCGCGACGGAAGACGTCGAGTTGCACGGGACGGTCATCCCGGCCGGAGCCGCTGTCGCGCTGGCACCTGCGGCAGCCAATCGCGACCCCCGCAAGTTCGCACAGCCCGACTCGTTCGACCCGGAGCGTTCGCCGAACCCGCATCTGACGTTCGGCCACGGTGCCCACGCCTGCCTCGGCGCGAACCTCGCACGACTCGAGGCAGACGTCGTCGTTCGCACGATTGCCCAGAGCTACCCGGACCTGCGGATCGGATCGAGCATCGTCCGAAAGCGGAGTCCGCTGTTTCGGGGCTTCGAGTCGGCCACAGCGGTGTGGGGGTAGGAGATGGAACACGAGATGTTGCTGCGAGTCGCGAACCGGCGAGAGGTCGCCGACAGGGTCGTCGAACTGACCCTGCAAGATCTTGATGCTCGTCCCCTGCCCGTCTGGGAACCCGGAGCGCACATCGATCTGATGTTGGCGGATGGGCTGATCCGCCAGTACTCCCTCTGTGGTGATCCATCAGATGCGACGGCGTGGCGGATCGCCGTGCTTCACGAGCCGGACGGGCGGGGTGGCTCGGACTTCGTCCATGCGCGACTGCACCGTGACGAGACTGTGCGGGTCCGCGGACCACGCAACCACTTCCCGCTGCACGGTGAGGCGCGGTTGGTGTTCATCGCCGGCGGAATCGGCATCACTCCGATCCTGCCGATGGTCCGCGCGGCAGCGGCCGCGGGCTTGGATTGGACCCTGCATTACGGCGGCCGCAGCAGGACTTCGATGGCGTATCTCGACGAGATCGAGGCGCGATATCCCGACCGTGTGCGCATCTACAGCGAGGCAAATGACGGAATGATCGACCTCGCCACGTTGCTCGATTCTCCGCGCATGGACACGTCGGTCTACTGCTGTGGTCCCGAAGGACTCCTTGCTGCCGTGGAGGATCGCTGCTCGAGGTGGCCGACAGGGTCTCTCCGTGTGGAACGCTTTGCGCCCGCTGCCTCAGGCCCGACGGACGACGGCACTGCCTTCGAGGTCGAGTTCGCGACATCCGGGGTGGTTGCTGTCGTGGAGCCGGGGCGCTCCATCGTCGAGGTCGCGGAAGAGCACGGCATCGCGGTCATCACCTCCTGTGAGGAGGGCGTCTGCGGTACCTGCGAGACGAAGGTGCTCGAGGGGGAACCGGACCACCGCGACAGCGTGCTCACGCCCGAGGAGAGGGCCGCGTGCGACTCGATGATGATCTGCGTCTCGCGCTGCCGTTCAGCGCGCCTTCGGCTGGATCTGTAGGTCTCATGTCGTGCCCGACCATCGCCAGGGCAGCCGGGCGCGGGGTCGGGTGAGCGAGTCATCCGAAATCCGGAGTCCGTCCGTCCGAATTCGTCCGTCCACCGCGTCAGTGGCGTCGCCGGATGTCAACTCACCATCTGGAGCAAGCGCATGAAACGTCCGAACCTCGAGCCGCGAGTAATCATCGTGGGTGCCGGCCCGGTAGGGCTGACACTCGCGATCGACCTCGGCCGTCGAGGCGTTCCCGTTCTGGTCGTCGAGCGCAAGGAGGCCCCGGCGAATCTGCCCAAGATGGAGCGCAGCAATGCGCGGACAATGGAGATGTTCCGCCGGTTGGGCATCGCAGATCGGGTGCGCGCCGTCGGTCTCCCCCCCGACGTGCCAATGGACGTCTACGTCACGACACGCCTGGTGGACGAGCCGATCCTCCACCTCTCGTACCCCTCGCCCGAGGAAGCGGCCCATCTCGCCCGCAAGACCAATGACGGGTCACTGCCGCTGGAATCCCAGCAGCTCGTGTCGCAGTACGCGTTGGAGCCCCTCCTCAAGGAGGTCGCCGAGGAGCAGGCGACCGTGACCGTCCGCTACGGCTGCGGACTCGAGTCGTTCGAACAGGACGCCCACGGTGTCACCGCCCGGCTCACCGACCGCGACGGCATGGCCGAGACGGTGCGTACGGACTACCTCGTCGGCTGCGACGGCGGCGCCAGTACCGTCCGCAAGGCCCTGGGCATCGAGCTGTCGGGCAAGGGCAGTCTCGCGACGCTGCGTCAGGTCTTCTTCCGGTCCCAAGACCTGATCGACAAGGTGCCCGTCGCCGGGCGTGCGCGGCACTTCTACTTCGCCGACGGTGACGCCCGGATGATCGGTACGGCGATGGTTGTGCAGAGCGACCAGCGGCACTTCACCTTTCACACCGGTCTCCCCGAGGACACCGACTTCGCGCCAGTGATCGTCGCGAAGATTGGCACCCCGGTCGAGGTGGAGGTCCTGGCCGTCAACTCCTGGACGCTGCATCTGCTGGTCGCCGACCGATACCGGGTAGGCCGCGTCATGCTCGCGGGGGACTCGGCGCACCTGGTGATCCCTCAGGGCGGCCTGGGGATGAACACGGGCATCGGTGACGCAACCGACCTCGCGTGGAAGCTGGCCGGAACGCTGGAGGGCTGGGGTGGTCCGGGCCTGCTCGAGTCCTACGAGATCGACCGCCGCCAGGTCGCCCTGCGCAACGTGCGCGCGTCGGAGTATGCCGCCCTCGGCACCGCGGAGTGGCGCAGGGCCTCGACCGCCGAGGTCGGCGACGACACGCCGCAGGGGGCTCGCATCCGGGCCCGGGTTGCCGAACTGGCGGACGTGCACCAGCGCAAGGGGCACGAGATGACCGGCATTGAACTGGGCTACCGCTACGTCGACTCGCCGGTGATCAGCTACGACCCGTCCGGCGAGACGGACGATGGCTTCACCTACACCTACCGTCCTCGGGCCGAGCCCGGCTTCCGGCTGCCTCACGCGTGGTGTGCCGACGGGACGGCACTGCACGACCGTCTGGGGCGTGGCTACAGCCTTGTGCGCCTGGGCGGGACGAACGCGGACACCGCCGAGCTGGAACAGGCCATCCGCGAGACCGGCGCCCCGTTGACGGTGCTCGAGGTGAACGAGCCGAACCTCCGCGACGCCTACGGTTCAGACCTGTTCCTGCTCCGCCCAGATCTGCACATCGCCTGGTGTGGCAGCGCGGCTCCAGAGGATGCCGCTGGACTCGCCGACGTCGTCACCGGCCGGGTGTCATCGGGAGGCGCCCGGGGGGCTCACGGGTGACCCGCAGACCCGCGAAGCGCTGCGTGGGGACGTCGTGAGGTCGTCTTCTGTTGAAGGCGAGCCTGCCCGCGCGCACACCTCCGCTATGCCCACGCCCATGGTGCCCCCGCCGATGACTGCGATCCGGTCCATTCCGCTCCGCCTCGACGCGTCCAACGGAAAATAGTTGGACGTCCTAGTAGTTGTCCCGTAACTTACATGGACGTCCAAGTATTTCGCCGTTGCGTGGCTCACACGCCGGTGACCGACCTCCAGGAGTGGCATGACCGGCGCGCCGTCCGACCTGCACGTCCCCGTCCACCCGGTGCGGTTCGTCACCGCGGCCAGCCTGTTCGACGGGCACGACGCGGCGATCAACGTGATGCGCCGGCTGCTGCAGGCCCAGGGCGCCGAGGTGGTCCACCTCGGCCACGACCGCAGCGTGGACGCCGTGGTGCGGGCGGCGGTGGAGGAGGACGTGCAGGGGGTGGCGATCTCCTCCTACCAGGGCGGGCACGTCGAGTACTTCAGCTACCTGGTCGAGCGGCTGGCCGAGGCCGGCGCCGGGCACGTGCAGGTGTTCGGCGGCGGGGGCGGGGTGATCGTCCCGGAGGAGATCGCCCTGCTGCGCGAGCGCGGGGTGCGCATCTTCTCGCCCGGAGGACGGCCAGCGGCTCGGCCTGCCGGGGATGATCAACGAGCTGATCCGCGGCCTGCGACGTCGACCTGGCCGCGCGCCGGCCCGGACGTCGAGGCGCTGCTCACCGGCGACCCGGCGGCGCTGGCCCGCGCGATCACGGTGCTCGAGGCCGGCCGCGCTCCCGGAGCTGGCCGCGCCGGCTGCGCGAGGCGGCCGCCGGGCGCGACCGTGCCCGTCCTGGGCATCACCGGCACCGGCGGGTCGGGCAAGTCGTCGCTGACCGACGAGCTGCTGCGCCGGCTGCGGCTGGACCAGGAGGACAAGCTGCGGGTCGCCGTCCTGGCCATCGACCCGACCCGGCGCCGCGGCGGGGGAGCGCTGCTCGGCGACCGGATCCGGATGAACGCGCTGGAGAGCCGGCGACGGCGGGCACACGTTCTTCCGCTCGCTGGCCACCCGGACCGCCGGCGCGGAGACGCCCGAGCACCTGGACGACGTGCTGGCCGCGGTCAAGGCCGCCGGCTTCGACCTGGTCATCGTGGAGACGCCGGGCATCGGCCAGGGCGACGCCGCGATCGTCCCGTTCTCCGACGTCGCGCTGTACGTGATGACGCCGGAGTTCGGCGCCGCGTCGCAGCTGGAGAAGATCGACATGCTCGACTTCGCCGACGTCGTGGCGATCAACAAGTTCGAGCGCCGCGGCGCCGAGGACGCCCGCCGCGACGTCGCCCGCCAGCTGGTGCGCAACCGGGAGGCGTTCGGCAGTCCCGTGGGAGCAGATGCCGGTGTTCGGCACCAGCGCCGCCCGGTTCAACGACGACGGCGTCACCGCGCTGTACCAGCACCTGCGGGAGCCTGCTCGCCGACAAGGGCCTGCCGGTCGGGAGCGGGCGTGCTGCCGCGGGTCGACGTCCGGGCCTCGACCGGGCTGACCAGCGTCGTGCCGGCGGCCCGCGCGCGGTACCTCGCCGAGATCGCCGACACCGTCCGCGGCCACCACCGGACGACCGAGGAGCAGGCCGAGCTCGTCCGCCCGCCGCCAGCACCTGCGGACCACGGCCGGGATGCTCGGCGCGCGACGCCGGCCGCCGGCCGCGTCGGCGAACTGCTCGAGGCCGCCGACGGCGAGCTGCTGCCCGAGGTCCGCGAGCTGCTGGAGCGCTGGCCCGCCCGGGTCGAGGAGTACTCCGGCGACGAGCTGGTCTACCGGGTGCGCGGACAAGGAGATCCACACCCCGCTGACCCGCGAGACGCTGTCGGGCATCGAAGGTGCGCCGGGTCGCCCTGCCGCGCACGCGGGACGACGGCGAGCTGGTGCGCTTCCTGCGCCGGGAGAACCTGCCCGGCGTCTTCCCGTTCACCGCCGGGGTCTTCCCGTTCAAGCGCGAGGGGGAGGCGCCGGCGCGGATGTTCGCCGGCGAGGGCGACGCCGTTCCGCACCAACCGCCGGTTCCAGCTGCTGTCGGCCGGCGGCCAGCGCGACCCGGCTGTCGACGGCGTTCGACTCGGTCACCCTCTACGGCCGCGACCCCGACCTGCGGCCGGACGTCTACGGCAAGGTCGGCACCTCCGGCGTCTCGATCGCGACGCTCGACGACATGCAGGTGCTCTACGCGGGCTTCGACCTGTGCGCGCCGACCACGTCGGTGTCGATGACCATCAACGGCCCGGCGCCGGCGATCCTGGCGATGTTCCTCAACACCGCCATCGACCAGCGGCTGGCCGCCTTCGAGGAGGAGGAGGGCCGCGAGCCCGACGAGGCCGAGGCCGAGGAGATCCGCGCCTGGGTGCTGGCGAACGTCCGCGGCACGGTGCAGGCCGACATCCTCAAGGAGGACCAGGGCCAGAACACCTGCATCTTCTCCACCGAGTTCGCGCTGCGCTGCATGGCCGACATCCAGCAGTGGTTCATCGACCACGCAGGTGCGCAACTTCTACTCGGTGTCGATCTCCGGCTACCACATCGCCGAGGCCGGGGCGAACCCGATCAGCCAGCTGGCCTTCACGCTGGCCAACGGCTTCACCTACGTCGAGGCCTACCTCGCCCGCGGCATGGCGATCGACGACTTCGCGCCCAACCTGTCCTTCTTCTTCTCCAACGGCATGGACGCCGAGTACACCGTCATCGGCCGGGTCGCCCGGCGGATCTGGGCGGTCGCCATGCGCGAGCGCTACGGCGCCGGCCGACGCGGTCGCAGAAGCTGAAGTACCACGTGCAGACCTCGGGCCGGTCGCTGCACGCCCAGGAGATGGACTTCAACGACATCCGCACCACGCTGCAGGCGCTGTGCGCGATCTACGACAACGCCAACAGCCTGCACACCAACGCCTACGACGAGGCGGTCACCACCCCGTCGCGAGGACTCGGTCCGCCGCGCGCTGGCCATCCAGATGATCATCGACAGGGAGTGGGGGCTGGCGGCGAACGAGAACCCGCTGCAGGGCTCGCTCGATCGTCGAGGAGCTCACCGACCTCGTCGAGGAGGCCGTGCTCGCCGAGTTCGACCGGATCGCCGAGCGCGGCGGGGTGCTGGGCGCGATGGAGACCGGCTACCAGCGCGGCCGGATCCAGGACGAGTCGATGCTCTACGAGCACCGCAAGCACGACGGCTCCCTGCCCATCATCGGCGTCAACACCTTCCTCGCCCCGCAGCGCGGACGACGTGCCGCCGACCGGTCGAGCTGGCCCGCGCCACCGAGGACGAGAAGCAGTCCCAGCTCGACCGCCTCGCCGACTTCCACGCCCGGCACGCCGACCGAGGCCCCGGCCGCCCTCGCCCGCCTGCAGCAGGTGGCGATGGGCGGCGGCAACGTGTTCGACGCGCTGATGGACGCCGTCCGGGTCTGCTCGCTCGGCCAGATCAGCGAGGCGTTCTTCGAGGTCGGCGGCCGTACCGGCGCAACGTCTGACGGCGCCGCTCCGCAGCGCTGCGGCAGCCATGCGATGCGCAGGGCGCGGACGTTGCAGGACTGCTGCACCTGCGGGAGGCACCGTGAGCACGCCCCGCTCCCGTTCGACCCCATCGCGGAGGCGACCCGGCACTGGCGCGAGCACGGGTGGGAGCGACGCCGCCGACGGCATGGCGGCCGTCACCTCGCTCATGCGGGCCCAGGCGATCGTGCAGGCGCGGGTCGACGAGGTGCTGCGCCCGCTGAGCTGACCTTCGCCCGCTACGAGCTGCTCATGCTGCTGTCCTTCACCCGGGACGGCTGCCTCCGATGGCGAAGGCAGGCGCGCGGCTGCAGGTGCACCCGGCCAGCGTCACCAACGCCGCCAGCCGTCTGGAGGACGCCGGGCTGGTCGAACGCCGACCGGACCCGGCGGACGGCCGCGGGTGCTCGTCGAGATCACCGACGCCGGCCGGGCACTGGCGTCGAAGGCCACCGACCTGCTCAACGAGCAGGTCTTCAGCCGCACCCGAGCTGAGCAACGCCCGGATGCGGGAGCCTGTCGACATCCTTCGGGACCTGCGGCGTGCGGCCGGCGACTTCACGGGATGAGGCAGCCGAGCCGGGGGTACCCAGCTCGACGACCTGGGCCACCCCGTGCCGCTGCGCGCGGCCCGCCGCGGCGGGTGGTGTCCCTGGTCCCATCGCTCACCGAGGCGCTCGCCGTCACCGTGCCGGAGCGGCTGGTCGGCGCGACCGAGTGGTGCACCCACCCCGCGGACCTGGATGTCGCCGCGCGTCCGCGGGACGAAGAACCCCGACCGGGCAGGCGATCGTCGATCTGCGCCCGGACCTCGTCGTCGCCAACCAGGAGGAGAACCGGCGCCTGGACGTAGAGCGGCTGCGGGCGGCCGGCGTGCCGGTCTGGGTCACGGTCATCGAATCGCTCGACGACGCGCTGCGCTCGATGCGCCGGCTCTTCGCCGACGTGCTGCAGGTCGGCGAGCCGGCCTGGCTGAGCGCTGCCGCCACCGAGTGGAGCCGCCCGGCCGTCCAGCGACGGAGCTGCGAGTCGTCGTCCCGATCTGGCGCGATCCGTGGATGGTGATCGGGTCGCGCACGTTCACCGGTGACCTGCTGAGCCGGCTCGGACTGATCAACGTCTTCGGCACCTCGGCCGAGCGGTACCCGCGCGTGGACATCGAGCAGCTCCTCGCGGCGGGAGCCGACCTGGCCCTGCTGCCCGGACGAGCCCTACGTCTTCACGGCCGACGACGGCCCGGAGGCGTTTCCGGGCCTTCGGACCGTCCTGGTCTCCGGCCGCGACCTGACCTGGTACGGGCCCTCGCTGGCCACCGCCCGCGCCCGCTTGCTGAAGCAGATCCACGGCGATGCCTGGGTCTCCGGGTGGTGTGAGAGTGCCGTGCGCTGATCTATAGGAAGGACGCGAGCCAGGAGACTCGATAACGCGATGGGCGGGTGACCCGTCGGATGGTCCTCGCGCCGGGGCGGCCCGTGTTCTGGTTGCAGTTGTGGTTGCAGTTGGCCGCGTTCACGGTCATTCGTAGTCGTACGCGGCCGTATTTATCCGCTGGTCACACGGCTTACGGAACGATGGTGAACCGCCCTGAACGCGATCATGACGGCCTGGCAGTGTGGGAGGCAGGGGTTCGAGTCCCCTCAGCTCCACCCATCTGAGCAGGGCGCCCAACACCGCCGGCCCCGGCGACGAGGACCGTGTGGTCGACCCGTCAACGACCGAGTCGGATACAGCCCGCACGCTTCTTGATCCGAAAGGTGCCTCCTGCCTCACGCGGACATCGAGCTCGAACGCGCAACATCTGGCGGGCCAGGTTGGCCTTTCGTGCTCCTCGTCCGGCAGCAAGCAGCCGACCCGCGGTGAGATCCTCGGGGTAGGACCATCTGGTCCTCAGCCCTTCAGTGCGCGATCAGCGCCGCCCGTCGGCCCGGAGACCCGCTCGGTTGATCGGTTGGGTCGCCGCGCAGGTACTCGATGTTCAGGCCGGCGAGCAACCCCAGACGCAGACCTCATCCTGGCTTACGGCAGATCACCCTCACCGGATGCGTGCGGCCCTCCTCGATGTTGCGGGCCGAGTTGCGCGACTTCTCAGCAGCCCCAGGCCCCATGAGCACATGCAGGCCGAGGGCCGGCAGTTCGCCACGCTCCGCCACTGCCAGGGTCGCCCGGTATCCCTGCAGGTAGTCCTGGCCGGTGTCGGTGACGTCGATGTCGACGAAACCCGCTGCGCCGAGGAGTTCTACGGTCTCCTCGGGCGTCACGAGGAACTCCCCCCGGCCGTCCTCCGACCAGGGCACCGGGTGGTATGTCGGACCCGCGTTTCCTCGGCCGTGTTCCGTGATCGCGAAGAATCCACCAGGTCGGATCACCCGCCAGGCCTCACCGAAGAAGGAGGGCCGGTCCGGCACGTTCATCGTGACGTGCTGGGCGTAGCCGCCGTCAAACGTTCCGTCGCCGTATGGCAGGGCCTGACCGTCCCCCTGTCGCAGGTCGACCACTGCCCCCATCCCGAGCAACTCCGTCAGCCGCCGGCCGGCGTCGATGAACGGCTCAGTCACGTCGATGCCGCTGACCCGGCAACCGAAGCGCCGGGCGAAGTAGCGAGCCGGCCCCCCGAGCCCGCAACCGACGTCGAGCAAGTGGTCCCCGGCCCTCGCTGGAAGGGAGCCGCCAAGCTCGATCGTGGCCGGTAACCCGCGAGCGTGAAAGTGGTCGACCGGGGCGAGGTCCTCGATGGTCAGCGCGTCGAGTGACTTCCCCGCCGCGTGGAGCGCGGTGACGATCCGACCGTAGACATCCCCGCTGGCCCAGTGCTCGGCGACCGCGGTAGTCATCGAGGACTCCCGGCATCTCGGATGAAGGACTCGAGAAACATGGCCATCTCCTCCTCGCTCCTCAGCCGGAGTGGTTCACTGTAGAGAAGAAATAGTCGGCGGACGACGCCAGCTTTCCCCGCCCCAGCTCAACTATTTGGCTCAATAGGGGCCTGGACCTCTGGAGCCTTGTACTCCTCTACGGGTCGATGGTGTCGCCCGCTGGTGCCTCACGTTCAGACCTTTCTATGCCCGCCAAGGCGACGTCTGTCGCGAAGCGCGGGGAGGCATCGAAGTGCTCGGCGAGTGAGGCGCCTGCTCGGCCCTCCGCCGGGAGGCGAGGGGTGCATCCCGCCGGGTTGGCCAGGTACGCCTCGCACATCCGAAGGGTCGGGCTACATACTCCGTGGTCAAGGCGGCGATCGAGGGGCTAACCCTGTCACTGCGCAGGGAGGTCACCCCTTTCGGCATCACCGCCATGACGGTCGCGGCCGGTGGCTTCCGCACCGATCTCGCCGGCCGGTCGCTCGTCCAGCCGGAGACGCCGATCGCCGACTACGTCGAGACCGCTGGCAAGCGCCGCAAGGAGCACCGCGCCGGTCACGGCATGCAGCCCGGATACCCGGCGCGGGCAGCGGCCGCGTTGATCGACGCACTGCGGGCGGCTCTCGACGCCTGGGAGGACGGCAGCCGCAGCATCGACTTCACCGACTGACCACCTCTCAGGGTCGCAGAATGGTGCAGCCGTGGTGGCCAGACTTCGTCGTTCAGGCGCGCTCCACGGGGTTCGTCGGTGACCGAATGCACATCTGACTTGCGGAGATGCACCTCGGCGAACGCCCCGGAACCACCTCAAGCCGCTCTGGCAGTGCGGGGAGAGGCAGGTCGATCGAGCCTTGAAGCACGCGCCCGTTCCATCGGGGGTGCGCCTTTGGATCGGCGCCGCCCCAGCGGCCCTCCCGAGGATGGGCTCCCTTGCCGTCAGGTGGCGATGTCGGGGTAGGGCATCGTGATGTGTTCCATCGCCCGTCCGTAGGCCTTCTGGTACTCCAGCGGCCCGTGGTCGCGCTCGAACATGGCGATGAACAGGGTGAGCGTGAGGAACGGGTGCGCACCCATCTCGAACAGGGTCACGTGGTCGTGCTCCGCCAGCGCCCGTCGCTCCTCGTCGGTGAAGGCGAGCCAGGTGCTCTGCTCGGGGGTCGTGCAGTTGAGGATGCGGTTGGCCATCTCGGCCTCCCACCACTGCACCGTCCCGGCGGGGTCGGTGCGGTAACGCTCGACCAGATCGGGATCGCGGTCGACGGTGTAGAGGAACTTGTCCAGCAGGTACTTGCTCATCGGTCGCTCGCCTCCACGCCGGTCGCCGGCACGCCGTTGGGGTACCAGGTGAAGTAGGCCTCCATGGTGTGGAACAGGTCGAGGCTGTCGACGTGGTCGGCCTTCTGGCCCTGGCCGGCGACGCCCATCATCAGCATGAAGTCCATGAAGCCGTGAGTGGCGTTGCCCGGCTGGTGCAGCGAGTCCAGCGACACCTCGGCCAGGCAGCCCTCGATGTCTCCGGAGGCGATCCAGTCGACCGCCTTGCGGTCGAACTCCGGGTCGGGTCCGTGCTCGCCGAACTGGCGCGGTCCGCCGAGCTCCAGCGACAGGTGGCCGGTGCCGATGACCGCCACCCGCTGGTCGGACTCCCACGACTCCACCCAGGAGCGCAGGGCCTGTCCGAGCTGGACGAACCGGCGCGGCTGCGGCAGCGGCGGGGCGAAGATGTTCGTGTAGACCGGCACGATCGGCAGGTCGGCCTGGGGCCGCAGCGCGATGATCGGGCAGGTCACGCTGTGGTCGATCCGCAGCTCGTTGGAGAACGCCAGATCGAACCCGTCGTCGAGGCCGGTGCGCAGGATGTGCGCGGCCAGGTCTTCCTGCCCGCGCAGGGTCATCCGCGGCAGCCCGAACTCGCGCTCCTCGTTGTACCAATTCGCGTCGAAGAACGGCGCCTTGCCGACCAGGAACTGCGGCATGTTGTCCAGCCACAGCTGGTGGAAGTGGTCAGACCCGACCATCACCAGAACATCGGGTTGCGCGGCGGTCAGCGTTGCGGCGAACGCTTCCTGCTTGGCGACCCACTCGTCGGCGAAGGGCGGCCGGTCCGCACCGGTCGACGTCTTGGCCCGGTAGTAGAACGGGTGGTGCGTGGACGCGATGACCGCGGCGAGTTCAGCCACGACGACCTCCGTCGGTGTCAGGGTGGGGGAGCGGTTGGGCTCGGTACGGGTCGGGATCGACGGAGCGGTTGTTCAGGTCCACCGACAGGAAGATCTCGTTGCCGACCGGGTGGCGTAGCTCCTCGGCCAGCTGCCCGATCAGCCCGGCGGTGCGGGCAAGGAGGGCGAAGCCGCGCAGCAGCTCCAGCGGCAGGCCGAGGTCGGCCAGAGCGGCACCGCAGACGCCGGCGCCATTGAGCGGCAGCGTCTTGCCCAGCACCTGCGGGTGGACCCGGCCGATCGCGGCGAACAGCGACAGGTGCGGGCCGTAGCATCCCCTCCTCGGCGGCGATCTCGAACAGCCGCGGGGTGCGCGGATCGCCGTCCTTGTGCACGTGGTGTCCCAGCCCGGGGACGAACCGCTTCGCGGCCCGCGCGGTGGTCACCGTCTCCAGGGCCAGGGCGTCCCAGCCGGCGTCGTCGGTCGGCAGCTCGGCCGCCGGACATCGAGCACGTCGTGGAGGAAGCGGCCGCAGTCCTCGGTGACGCCGAGGAAGCGCGAGCCGCCGCCGAGCAGGCCGGCGGCGAGCGCCCCCTGCACGGAGTCCGGTGCCGACAGGTAGGTCAGCCGGGTGACGATCGCGGTGGGCGTGAAGCCGTGGTCGGCCAGCGCGGCGAGCACCGCCTCGAACACCCGGGTCTCGCCGCGGGTGGGCCGGCGTTGGGTGGCCAGCCAGAACGCGAGTTCACCGAAGCCGACCGTGCCCATGACGTCGTCGGCCAGGCTGTGCCCGAGCAGGGTGATGTCGTGCAGGCTTGAGGCGCCCAGCGCCGTCGGGTAGACGGGCCGTTGCGTCAGCCACGGTCGCCCTCGCGCGGACGGCTGAGCCAGGAGCGGACGTCGGCGCCGTGCTCGTCGAGCGCCGGGCGGGCCGAGGCGGTAGCTCGGCGGGGTGCGCGACAGCCGGATCGGGTTGCGCACCGTCGGCACGGCGTCGTCGCCGACCTCGACGACCGGTTCCAGGCCCAGGTCCTCGGCGAGCTGGACGCCGCCGGCGACGGTGTTGATCGGCCCGCACGGCAGGCCGGCGTCGGTGAGGATGCCGAACCAGTCCTGCGCGCTCTTGCTCGACAGCGCCTCCAGCAGCAGCGGCCGGAGCTCCTCGCGGTTGTCGTTGCGCTTGCCGACGGTGTCGAACCGCGGATCGTCGGCCAGTTCCGGGCGGCCGATGGCCTCGGCGAGCTTGCGGAACTGGCCGTCATTGCCGGCCACCACGATGAGCTCGCCGTCGCCGGTCTGCAGCGGCTCGTACGGGAACAGGCTCAGGTGGCTGTTGCCCATCCGGGTCGGCACGACGCCGCCGGCGACGTAGGCCGAGGTCTGGTTGACCAGCGCCGAGAGGGCGGTGGACAGCAGATTGGTCTCCACGTGCTGGCCCTCGCCGGTGAGGTCGCGGTGGTGCAGCGCGGAGAGGATCCCGATGACCGAGTGCATGCCGGTCATCACGTCGAAGACGGAGATGCCGGCGCGGAACGGCTGGCCGCCCGGGGCACCGGTGAGGCTCATCAGCCCGGACATGCCCTGGACCAGGAGGTCGTAGCCGGGCAGCTTCGCGCCGCCGGCGGCGCCGAAGCCGCTGATCGAGCAGTAGATGACCGTCTCGTTGCGGGCCCGGACGGCGTCGTAGTCCAACCCGAAGCGGGTCAGGCCGCCGGGCTTGAAGTTCTGGATCATGATGTCGGCGCGGGCGGACAGCTCCTGCGCGAGCGCCAGGTCGTCGGCGTCCTTGAGGTCCAGCGCGATCGAGCGCTTGTTCCGGTTGATCGACAGGTAGTAGGTGCCGACGTCGTCGCGGACGGGCGGCACCCAGCCGCGGGTGTCGTCCCCGCCCGGGCCCTCGACCTTGATCACCTCGGCGCCCAGGTCGGCCAGCAGCATCGTCGCGTACGGGCCGGCCAGCACCCGGGAGAAGTCGGCGACGACGAGGCCCGCCAACGGTCCGACGGAGCCGGCCGACGAAGTCGACGTGACGGCCATGGGGAGGTCTGTCATCACCGGTTCCTCTCTCATGCGGTCGAAACGAGAAGAGCGACCGACCGCGCGCTGGACAGCGGCCGGCGGCATCTTCCGGATCGGGCGCGGCCCGGGCCGGTGGGACTGCCACCGACCCGGACGCGACCTGCGTCAGATCAGTGGGGTGACCTGTTCCTCGACACCGAGCAGGGCTCGGCCGTAGGCCTCGCTGGCGATCGAGGGGTTGACGACCGCGTGCCGCGACCCCGTCTCCAGGTCGCGCCACTTGATCTGCAGCGGGTTGACCTCGGCGAAGCTCCCCGCCCCCTGGACCGACAGCAGCAGGTCCATCGCCTCGCGAGCCCGTCGGGCGACGACGCCGACGTCCATGCGGACGCGGGCGCGGTTGAGCGGGTCCATGTACTGCCCACTGCGGGCAGCGCGGTCGATGTCGTCGGCGCCCCGGAACATGTGCAACTCGGCGGTGTCGATCAGCGAGTCGGCCTCGGCGATGTTGATCTGCGTCGAGCCGGCGTCGGTGGCCTTCTCGTAGAAGGTGTACGAGATGCCCTTGCCCTTCGCCAGGGACGCCTTCACGTCGTTGAGCGCGCCCTTCGCCAGGCCCAGCTGCGGGCCGACCAGGACCAGGGACAGCACCGGCACGAAGGCGGAGCGGTACAGGGCCTCGTCGGTGTGCTCGGTGCCGTACTGCCCGCCGATAGCCTTCGTCACCGACAGGATGCGGTGCGACGGCACGAAGACGTCCTCGGCGATCAGCGTGTTGCTGCCGGTGCCGCGCATGCCGGCGACGTACCAGGTGTCCTTGATGCTCAGGTCGCTCATCGGGATCAGGGCGAGGCCCTGGTCGATCTGCTGGCCGCTCTCGTCGACGACGGGCACACCGAGCATGGCCCACTGCGAGTGCAGACAGCCGGAGGCGAAGCCCCACTGGCCGGTGACGACGAGGCCGCCGTCGACGGCCCGGGAGCTGGAGCTCGGGGCGACGACACCGCAGATCCGGGCGTCCGGGTCGGCCTCGAGCACATCCCGCTGCGCCTGCTCGGGGTAGACCCCGAGCAGCCATCCGCAGACGTTGATCAGCGTGGTGGCCCAGGCGGTGGAGCCGCAGGCCTGCCCCAGGATCGAGCTCACCGAGAGAAAGGTCCGGAAGTCGGCCTCGTGGCCCCCCAGGCGCCGGGGCGTGGCGATTCGGAACAGGCCGGCGTCCGCCAGGGCCTGGATGTTCTCCTCGGGCACCCGGCGCTCGGCGTCAGCTCGCTGGGCGTTGCTGCGCAGCAGATCCACCAGCACGGTGGCCCGCGCCGGGAGGTCGACGGCCGGGTCACCGGTCGGGGGCACGCTGCTGGCACGGTCTTCGGTCAGGGTCATGACAACCTCGCTGATGCGGTGGACCTCGCCGTCTGAGCGGCGCGGCATGCGATCTGGAATGCGCCGAGAGTCCAGTCCCGCCGACGTCCTGTTCTTGGGCTGACAGCCCAAAGTCTCCGAAGTTGCCTGGGTCACATGCGCACTGGGCTGTGGCCTCTGTCACCTCAGCCCAAAGCGCAGGGCGTGACTTGGGCCACCAGCCCAAGTGCTCGCCGCGCGACTGCCCTCTACTTCCTGACATCGGCCCGCGACGCTCCGAGGAGACCCCGATGCCGAACCAGACGATCCACCAGACCGCTCCACCTGCCACCGAGACGGCGGCGCCTGCTCCCGTAGAACCACGGGACTTCCGCCGGGTCCTGGGACGTGTTCCCACCTCGGTCGCGGTCATCTCCACCCGCGCCGCGAGCGGGCCGGTGGGGATGACGGTGGGCAGCCTGACCTCGGTCTCCCTCGAGCCGCCGCTGATCGCCTTCTTCGTCAAGCGCGGCTCGCAGACGTTGCAGGCCGTCGAGAAGGCGGGCGTCTTCTGCGCCAATCTGCTCGGGCAGGACCAGGGCGAGCTGTGCCACCTCTTCGCGTCATCCCGACGCACCGAGGTGAGCGACGACGCCTGGGACAGCTGCTGCACCGGTGCACCACGGCTTCGAGGGGCGCTCGCGTGGCTGGAATGCACCATCGACGCCGTCTTCGAGGCGGGCGATCACCTCGGCGTGATGGGCCGGGTGGAGCACCTCACCGACGCGCCCGGCCCGCAGAACCCGCTGATCTTCTACCGCGGGTCCCTCTGCCGGCTGCACGCGGCCTCCGCGCGGCGGGTGGAGACCCATCCCCTGCAGTGGTGGGACCTGTGACCGCCAGGGAGGTCCCTCTGAGCGCCGCCAGGACCAGCCGGGCCTACCGGCCCGACGCCCCTCTAGACGCCCTGGCGCCGCCGGTTCTCGGCGCGGCAGGGGACCGGGTCCTCCCGGACCCGAACGCCTCCCTCACTGATGAACGGAGCAGCCCGTGACCGCTACCCGAGAAACCTCGATCCTCTTCATCCCCGGTAACCCGCCCGAAGCCGCCGGCTGGCCCGGCGGGGACTACAGCGACGAGACGATCGGTGATCTGCGCATCCAGCGCAACGTCGCCGTGCCGATGCGCGACGGCCTGAACCTGCTCGTCGACCTCTACCGGCCGGCCGGCACCACAGCGGCGACTCCTGTGCTGGTCGCGTGGTCGCCGTACGGCAAGCACGGTGCCCTCGACTGGAGCTATTGGTCCGGCCACGAGGTCGACCTCGACAACCTGTCGCCCTACACCGCCTTCGAGACCCCCGACCCGGCCTACTGGGCTGGGCAGGGCTACTCCGTGATCATGGCCGACGCGCGCGGCGCCTGGGGGTCGGAAGGCGACGTCACCATGTTCGACCGTGACGACGCCGAGGCCTGCTACGACCTCATCGAGTGGGCCGGCACCCAGGAATGGAGCAACGGCAAGGTCGGCATGTCCGGGGTCTCCTGGTACGCGGTCATCCAGTGGGCGGTGGCCGCGCTGCGGCCGCCGCACCTGGCCGCCATCAACCCATGGGAGGGGTTCTCCGACCTGTACTACGAGGTGGCCACCCACGGCGGCATCCCGGAGACCCAGTTCACCCCCATGCTGGGCCCGCTCATCGCCAACACCCACGGCCAGGTCGAGGACGTCGCCGCCAACGCGATGAACCACCCGTATTACGACGACTACTGGAAGGGGAAGATCGGCGACCTATCCGCCATCGACGTGCCGGCCTACGTGGTCGCCAGCTGGACCGACCACGGGCTGCACACCCGCGGCACGCTCGAAGCCTTCCGCCGCATGGCGTCGACGCAGAAGTGGCTGGAGATCCACGGCCGCAAGAAGTGGGCCTACTTCTACGCACCCGACAGCGTCGCCCGGCAGACGGCCTTCTTCGACCGATTCCTCAAGGACGAGCCCAACGCGGTCGACAACTGGCCGCCGGTGCGGCTCGAGGTTCGGGAGCAGGCCAACGTCGGGACTTTCCGCGACGAGCAGGAGTGGCCGCTGGCGCGCACCCAGTACACCCCCTGGTACCTGGACGCGCGCGCCGGGTCGCTCGCCGCGGACCTGCCCGCAGAGGAGGGGGAGGCGGCCTACGACGCCACCGAAGGACAGGCCGTCTTCGACCACGCTTTCGAAGCGGACACCGAGCTGACCGGCTACATGAAGCTGCGGCTGTGGGTGGAGGCGGACGGGGCCGACAACATGGACCTCTTCGTCGGCGTGCAGAAGCTGAACGCCGACGGCGAGCGGGTCCCCTTCCCGTTCTTCTCCACCTTCGACGACGGCGACGTCGCCCTCGGCTGGCTGCGCGTCAGCCGGCGCGAGCTGGACGAGGAGGCATCGACCCCGCACCAGCCGGTCTACCGCCACCAGAAGGACGATCTGCTCAGCCCGGGTCAGGTCGTGCCCGTCGAGATCGAGATCTGGCCGTCCGGGACCCTCTTCCGCGCCGGGGAGACCCTGCGCCTCGTCGTCCAGGGGCACGACCTGCACGTGTACGCCGAGAACGCATTCGCTCAGCGGCACGCCTACACGGTCAACGCCGGCCGGCACGTCCTGCACACCGGCGCCCGGTACGACTCGCACCTCCTCGTCCCGGTGATTCCCAGCGACGACTGACGATTGGGGCGTCCCGCTCCCGCAACGGTCGGGGTCGGGACGCCCCACGTTCAGACCGGGTGCCGTGTCACTGCCCGGAAGACCTACGGCTGGGGGACTTACCGGCCCCACGACGAAACGCGAGAGTCCAGGCCCCTGCACTGCGCTGTCCCGCTCTGCACGGCAGACGGCTTGATGCTCTTGCACGGCGTGCTGGGTCCGTTGATCGGCGCCACCCGAGACGGGCGGTCCTCGGTTCTCCGGTCGATGAGAGCCGGGCAGACTGCTGGTACTGACCCTTTCGCGCGCAGGAAGAGGCTCGCCTGAGATCGGAGGTGCGCGGCGTGGCAGCGGCTGAACACCTCGAGGAACGCGGCACTCACGATCGGGCCATGCGGTGGCTGATGGGCGTACGTCCCGATCCGGGACGGCCGCTCCCACCGCCGGCGAGCAGCCCAGCCACCGTGGCGCACGCTGTCGAGTTGCTCGGGCGGAATCCGGTCGACTGGGCCGTGCAGGTGGGCCACGGGATGGCCACGCACATCATCGAGGAGATCCCGGAACTCGGCGGTGGAGAGGGGCCGTTCCAGAGCCTGCGCATGGGAACGGAGTCCGCCACGATCCGGGCGCTGGTCCGCATCACCAGGTCGGCTGCCGATCTGCCGGCGATCACCGATGAGGCGTTGCAGGGAGATCGCGAGTTCGTCCGGCGCGGCGTGGCGCTCGACCGTGTGCTGCGCGGCGTGCGGCTCGGCCACGCGGGCATGGCGAGGGCGTTCATGGCTGCCTGTGATGTCCTCCTGCCGGAGGAGCAGCGCTCGGAGGCGATGCGGGTGGTCTCCGAGCAGCTGTTCGACTACATCGACGAGTTCTCCGGCAGCATGGCCAGCGAGTACATCAACGAGCGGGACCGCTGGGTCACCAGCGCCGCCGCGGCTCGTGAGGAAGTGGTCCGTGGCCTGCTCGACGGCACCATGAGCGACCCCGGGCCCGCCAGCGCCGCGCTGAGCTACGACTTGTCGCGGCAGCATGTGGCGTTGCTGCTGTGGTTCCAGCCGGCTCGGGTGCGCGCGGACACCGCCGAGCTGCAACGCGTAGCCGTTGACGTCCTCCGGCACTGGGGCTGTTCCCAGCACCTCATCGTGCCGATCGGCCGCGGACGGCTGTGGGCCTGGGGCAGCCGGCTGGAGCTCCCACGTCGGTTATCGATCGACAGCTACGTGCCCGAGCGCGCGGACGTTCGCATGGCCCACGGACTGCCCGCCGGGGGTATCGAGGGGTTCCGGCGGTCGCATCGGGAGGCGGAGGGGGCCGAGCGGCTCACCCGGTCTCGGGCGGGAGCGCGCGGCTGGGCCACCTCCTACGGCGACGTTGAGCTGCCCGCGTTGCTCACCGCCGACCTGCCCGCCGCCCGGGCTTTCGTGCAGCGGGAGCTCGGCGCCCTGGCGAAGCCGGGCGGCCCGGCGGCGGATCTGCGTGAGACGCTGCTGGCGTACCTGGAGGAGCAGAACAGCCCGCACGCCGCCGCCCAGCGGCTGCACGTCTCCCGCAACACGGTCTCGTACCGGGTCAAGCGGGCGGAGGAGCTTCTCGGCACGGAGTGGCGGCAACGGCGTCACGAACTGCAGACGGCACTGCTGCTGGTCCGCGAGCTCGGCGAGGCGGTGCTGGTCGAGCCTGGCGTGGGTTGAGGCCTCGACCTCCGGTCGCGAGCCGTGCGGTCGCGTGACCGCCTGTTCGCGACCCGTGCGGCGGAGGCCTGAGCCGTCGGCTGCACGGCCGTCCGAACGCCGTTCCCGGGGTCACGAAATGGTGCCACTGTGGTGGCCAACCGCGTCGTTCAGGGTTGTTCGGGAGGGTTCGCCGAAGTTCCCATCTGCGCCTGACCTGCAGAGATGCACTTCGGCGAACACCCACGAACCCCCTCAAGCCGCCCTGGCAGTGTGGGGGGTCAGGGGTTCGAGTCCCCTCAGCTCCACCCATCTGAGTAGGGCTTTCTTCGTTGTGGCCCGCGTCAACCAACTCCGTGGTTGCAGCTTGGATGCCTTCGTCCGGCTCCCGCGAGGGCTCGTCAACTCAGCGCGGCCGCGACCTTGTTCGCCGCGGCGACAACCGCGTGGCCGATCTGTACCACATCAGCCGTCTCGTCCACGTAGACGACGGCGATGGCTGCCCGGGCGCCGCCGTCGGGACCGAGGACCGGGGCGGCGACCGACCGGAAGCCCGGGATCACCTCGCCGTGCGAACTGGCCCAGCCGGTCTGGCGGGCTTCCCGCAGCGCGTCCCTGTCCTTGGTCGCCGGGGCCTCGGGCATGAGCAGCGCGAGGCCGGGCGCACCGCGGTCGAGCGGGTGGCGGGTACCCGGCCGGTAGACCACGTGCGCCGCCGTGTCGTGGGGCTCCACCGTCGCGACCGTGACCGCCTCGTTGCCTACGCGGACCACCAGGAAGGCAGTCATCTTGAGGTCCTCGGCGAGTGCCTGGAGCCTCGGCATCGCCGCGGTCTGCAGATCGCTGCGGACGCTCCTGGCCAGGGCCGACACCCCGACGCCGAGCCAGTACCGGCCGGCCGCGTCGCGCTCCACCAGCTCGTGCGTCTCGAGGGTGCGCAGCAGGCGGTAGGTGATCGAACGGTGCAGATCGACCGCGGTGGCGATGTCCATGACCGTCTGCGGAGTGGGAACGGCGGCCAGGTGCTCGAGGATCCGGAGCCCGCGGTCCAGCGTCTGGGACGGCGGCGGGCCGGCGTCGTCGTCTGCGGCCATCGCCGTCCTTCCGTCGGTCGGTGGGGTGTTCACACTACGGATCGGGGACCGGCAGCTTTCGATCTCAGCGGACGTCGCGTCACCGGGCCGGCTGGACCGCGCCGGTCACCTCGCCGAGGCTGATCCGGCCTCCGCCGGCGCCGGGGGCGGTGGCGGAGATGCTCACGACGTCGCCGTCCTCGAGGAACGTCCGCGTGGATCCGTCGGGCAGGGTCAGCGGCTCCTTGCCGCCCCAGGAGAGCTCGATGAACGAGCCGCGCTGGTCCTTGGCCGGCCCGGAGACGGTGCCCGAGGCGAACAGGTCGCCGGTGCGCAGCGAGGCGCCGTTGACCGTCATGTGCGCCAGCTGCTGGGCTGCGGTCCAGTACATGAGGTCGAACGGCGGGCAGCTGAGCAGTTCGCCGTTGAGGCGGACCTCCAGGCGGATGTCCAGACCCCAGGGATCGCCGGCGTCGTCGTCGAGATAGGGGAGCAGCGGCACGTCGCGCGCCGGTGGCCGCACTCGGGCGGCTTCGAGGGCGGCCAGCGGCACCACCCAGGGCGACACCGAGGTGAGGAACGACTTGCCGAGGAACGGGCCCAGCGGCACGTACTCCCAGGCCTGCAGGTCGCGGGCCGACCAGTCGTTGACCAGGCAGACGCCGAAGACGTGCTCGGGGAAGGCGGCCAGCGGCACCGGCGAGCCGAGCTCGGACCCGGCACCGACGACGAAGCCGACCTCCGCCTCGATGTCCAGCCGCTGGGACGGGCCGAACGTGGGTGCGTCGTCCGCCGGCGCCTTGCGCTGGCCGGAGGGCCGCACCACCGGCGTGCCGGAGACCGACACGGTGCCGGCGCGGCCGTGGTAGCCGATGGGCAGGTGCTTCCAGTTCGGAGTGAGCGGCGGGGAGTCCGGCCGGAACATGCGGCCGAGGTTCTCGGCATGGTGCTGCGAGCTGTAGAAGTCGACGTAGTCGGCGACCTCGACCGGCAGGTGCAGGGTGACGTCGCTCGCGCGGCACCAGGTGCGGCTCGACGTGCTCGCGCTGCGACGGGTCGGTGAGCCAGGTCGTGATCCGGTCCCGCAACTCCCGCCACGCGGTCGGGCCCTGGGCCATGAAGGCGTTGAGTGAGCCGGTCGCGTGCACGTCGTCCCCGGTGACGGCGGCCAGGTCGAGCACGAGGTTCCCGATCGCGACGCCTGTCCGCGGGTTCGATCCGGGGGTGGAGAAGACCCCGTAGGGCAGGTTGTCGACGCCGAAGCCCGTGTCGGCGGGCAGGTCGAGCCAGGTCATGCGGAGATCCGTTCCGTCGGGGAGAGCAGGCCCAGGGCGACCAGGTCCTCCACCGGCTCGAGGACGCTGCAGGTGCCGAAGGACGTGAAGACCGCTCTCGTGCGAGCCATGTCGGCCGGCGACCAGAGATCGACGGCGCGCCCCAGGACGCGGGCATCGGTCTCCTGCAACCAGTCCTCGGCCACACCGGCCGATGCCCCCTCGGTCAGGGCCTCGACCGCGAGCAGCACGTTGAGGAAGCCGTGGTGCTCGAAGCCGGTCGCCGGGTCGGTGTGTCGGACGGCGTGGTGCAGGCCGGCGGTGCACTTGAGCCGGACGCCCCGCGAGACGCAGGCCTCGAGCGTCCCCGCCAGCTCGGCCGAGGACGGGAAGAGCTCGGCCCGGACGCCGCCGGTGCGCAGCTTGGCCCGGTACCGCGTGCCGGCCAGGACATCGAGCACCTCGTCCCGCGCCGATGTGCGGGGGAGCTCCACGGCCGCCGTCGCGGTGGCGGGCAGGACCGCGTCGAGAGTCCGCACTGCCTGGGCGGCCGCGGCGGCGTCGGCGACGACAGGCACCTCGACGGCGGTCAACGAGAGCCGCGGGTCGTCCTGCACTCGCAGTGCGGCTGCCAGCAGGTCACCGGGCGCCGCGATCAGCGAGACGCCGAATGCCGAGCCGGACGCCAGGTGCTGGGTCAGCTCGTCGAGCCGGGCCGCGGGGACGACGAACGGCCCGACGAGGTCCCCGAGACGCCGGCGTAGCTCGCGGTGGGCGTGGACGGCGTCGGCCATGGGCGCGTTGCCGGGCGGGAACAGCGCCGCGTCGTCGAAGAGCCCGTCGAAGAGCGGGGTCACGCCGAGGGTCCCCGTCCCGACCAGGTCCAGGCGTACCTGCCGTCGTCGCTGGCGGTGCCGGCCTCGCCGAGGTCCAGCGGGCGGAAGGTGTCGACCATGACGGCGAGTTCGTCGAAGAACTCCGCGCCGAGGGAGCGTTCGACGGCGCCGGGCTGCGGGCCGTGGCTGTGGCCGCCGGGGTGCAGCGAGATCGAGCCCTTGCCGATGCCCGGAGCCCTTGCGGGCCTCGTAGTCGCCGTCGACGTAGAACATGACCTCGTCGGAGTCGACGTTGGAGTGGTAGTAGGGCACCGGGACGGCGAGCGGGTGGTAGTCGACCTTGCGGGGCACGAAGTTGCAGATGACGAAGTTGTGGCCCTCGAAGACCTGGTGCACCGGCGGGGGCTGGTGGACGCGGCCGGTGATCGGCTCGAAGTCGGCGACGTTGAACGCGTAGGGGTAGAGGCAGCCGTCCCAGCCGACCACGTCGAAGGGGTGCTCGGGTGTCGACGTGGATGGTCCCGGCCAGGCCGCCGGGGCCGTTGCCGCGGTGCTTGACGTAGACCTCGACGTCGCTGCCCTCGGCGACGAGCGGCTCCGCTGGGGCGCGGAGGTCGCGCTCGCAGAACGGAGCGTGCTCCAGGAACTGCCCGTAGCGGGACAGGTAGCGCTTGGGCGGGGCGATGTGGCTGTTGGCCTCGATCGCGTAGGTGCGCAGCGGCTCGTCCCCGGTCGGGACCCAGCGGTGCGTGGTGGCCCGCGGGAGGATCACGTAGTCGCCCTGGCCGACGTCGAGCACGCCGAACGCCGTCTCGACGGTCGCCGTCCCGCGCTCGACGTAGACGCACTCGTCGCCGGTCGCGTTGCGGTAGTAGGGCGAGGTCAGCGACGAGACGGCGTAGGAGATGCGGACGTCGGCGTTGCCGAGGACCAGCCGCCGGCCGGTGACCGGGTCGACGGCCTTGTGCTCCTCGCCGGGGAACAGGTCGTGCAGCTTCAGGTGCCGCGGCAGCAGGGGTGCGTTCGGGGTGAGCGTCTGGTCGGGCAGCTCCCACGGTCGGGCGTCGACGATCGCCGACGGGATGCCCCGGTGGTACAGCAGCGACGAGTCGGAGGAGAAGCCCTCCTCGCCGACCAGTTCTTCGTAGTAGAAGCCCGCCGTCGGGGCGACGGAACTGGGTGTGCCGCTTCGGCGGGATCTCGCCCACCTGCCGGTAGAACGCCATCGGGGGTCCTTTCTCAGGCGGGAACGGGGACGGGGCGGCCGAGCAGCCGGGACACGGCGGGTGCGACGTCGGCCGCACGGGTGAGGACGGCGGCCACGTGCGCGTCCGGACGCAGCACCCAGATCTCGTCGGGACGCGCGTCGAGCGCCTCGCGCAGCACCGGTGTCGGGTCCAGGTCGGCGATGCGGTGCACGGCCACCGGCAGGCCGGCCGGCAGATCCTCGGGCAGCGCCGCGTCGTCGCCGACCAGCACGGTGATGCCCTCGCGAGCCAGCTGGCGCAGCCGGACGATCGTCCGGCCGGCCGGCGACCACGACCGGGCAGTCCGGGACGAGCACGCCCGGGCGCCGGCACGGGGACGTCGCCGCGGGCGGGCCGGCCGGGGAACGGACGGCGCTCGTCGGCGGTCGTGAGCGGAGAGTCGACGTACCAGAACGGCTCGGCGAGGCGCCCCGAGTCCACCTGGGCCCGGGCGGCCGGCTCGGTGGCGGCGCGCTCCAGGACGTCGAGCCGATGGCGGGCCTCCGCCTCGGAGCCGGGGACCAGGAACCGCATGGTCGCCGTCGTGACCTCGATGTTCTCCATCGCGGCGGCGTGCCGCTCGTCGTGGTAGCTCTCGAGCAGCGACTCCGGCGCCCAGCCGCGCAGCACGAAGGCGATCTTCCAGGCGGCGTTCTCCGCGTCGAGCACGCCGGAGTTCAGGCCACGGGCGCCGAACGGTGAGACGAGGTGGGCGGCGTCGCCGGCGACCAGCACCCGGCCCGACCCGCATCCGGTCGACCACCCGCGAGTGGAAGCGGTAGACCGACTTCCACACGATCTCGTAGTCGCGGTCGCCGATGACCTGCCGGATCCGCCGGTCCAGCCCGCCGGAGGACTCCTCGGCCGCCGAGGTCGAAGCCCGGCGGCACCTGCCAGTCGATGCGGAAGGTCGAGCCGGGGCAGGGGTGGATGAGCACCTGCCGGCCGGGGTTCCACTCGGGGTCGAAGTAGAAGCGCCGCTCGGTCTCCCAGCCCGGGCAGGTCGGTGCGGATGTCGCAGATCAGGAAGTGGTCCTCGAACGACTCGCCCGGAAAGCTCAGCCCCAGCATGCCCCGCACGTCGTCGCACCGGGGGCCCGGGCAGGCGACGGCGTACGTGCCCCGGACGGTCTCGCCGTTCGCGCAGGTGACCGTCACCCCGTCCTCGTCCTGCTCGAGGCCGGTCACCTGGTGACCCCACCGCACGTCGATGCGCGGCTCGACGGCGATGCGCCGGTCGAGCACTTCCTCGGTCTCGCCCTGCGAGATGTTCACGAACGGCGGGAAGGGGGAGCGGCCGCGATCGGCGAAGGTGAAGCTGAACAGTTCCCGGTCGCGGTGGAAGGTCCGCGCGGTGGTCCAGGTGACACCGCGGCGGGCGATCTCGGCGCCGGCGCCGACGGAGTCCCACACGTCGAGGACGTCGCGCTGCTGGCAGATCGCCTTGCTGCCGACGAGGTCCCGCTCGGGGCGGCCGTCGAGGACGACGACGTCCAGGCCCCACCGGGCGAGCAGCAGCGCGGTCGTCTGCCCGACCGGCCCGCAGCCGAGGACGAGAACCGGGGGAGCCACCGCGGTCAGCCCTGCAGCTCGTCCCAGACGGCGCGGTCGCGCTCCGCCGTCCAGATGACCGGGCGCTCGATGCCGTCGAGCTCGTCCCAGAGCCGCTGGACGTCGAAGGGCAGGCAGTGCTCGAAGATCGGCCAGCTGCCGTACTTCGGCGCGAGCGCGGCATGGGTGGCGGCGAAGGCGTCCTTGAGGGTGCCGCCGGCGCGGTGCGCGTCGCCGACCGTGCGCTGCATGGTGAGCAGGAAGTCGCGGGTCTGCTCGACGGCGGCGTCGACCTGCTCCCGGCCGCGGGCGATGGCTCCTCGCCCGCCGATGAGCTGCTGCGCGCCGAGGGCCTTGACCCGGTCCAGGGTGCCGGCGGCCCAGTCGAAGTGGAACGCGTCGCCGGTGTAGAGCGCGGCCTGGGACTCGACCAGGTCGCCGGCGAAGAGGATCTCGTGCTTGGGGATCCAGGCGACGATGTCGCCCTCGGTGTGCCCACGGCCGAGGAACTCCAGCACCAGCTCGCCGCGGTCGCCGCCCAGCTCGATGGTGAGCTTGTCGCGGAACGTCATCGTCGGCCAGGTCAGGCCCGGGATGGACTCGGGCTCCTCGAACAGCCGCGGCATCCGGCCGTACTCGCTCTCCCAGTCCTGCTGCCCGCGCTCGGCGATCAGGTGCTTGGTCTGCTCGGAGCTGACGATGATCTCGGCGTCGAACGCGCTGGCGCCCAGGACGCGGACCGCGTGGTAGTGGCTGAGCACCAGGTAGCGGACCGGCTTGTCGGTGTGCTCGCGCAGCTTCGCCAGCCAGCGGCGGGCCGCGACCGGCGTGGCCAGCGCCTCGAAGCAGACGAGGAAGTCCTCGCCCTCGATCGCGCCGAGGTTGGGATCGCCCTCGGCGGTCAGCGCGTACACGCCGTCGGCGAGCACCTCGAGGGTCTGCTCCTTGACGCCGAGGTCGGCGCTGGAGGCGAACGGCTTCTGCGACACGGGAACCTCGTTCGATAATCGGTCGAGCACTTCGGATTGCGATCGACGGTACTGGAGGCCGATCCGCCACGGCAAGAGCCGTGGCCCAGCGGAGTCGGAGTCGAGCAAGGCGCTGCGGCGGCGAAGAGGCGAACCCGCCGATCCGGGGTCGGGGCTTGCGCATCCCGGCATGCCTGTGCATCATCTCACAGCATTCGCTACGAGACGTATCGCATCGAATAGTGATCCGGAACGTCCCCGGCCAGGCCGTGTCCTGCAACCCTGTGAACGGAGCCTCACGTCCATGACGTCGAACTCTCCTGCCGTGACGGTCGAGGCACCCGCGTCGCCCGACGCCGCCGCGTCGGATCAGACTCGGGCCCGCCGGTCGTCGGCCGGCGCCCTCGGTGCCCGGTTCGCGGTGATCGGGGTCTGGCTCGCGCTGATCGCCCTCTACGGCGTCCTCGAGCCCGACCGGTTCCTCACGACCGGCACCTTCCAGACCATCTTCGGCAGCCAGCAGGCGCTGGTGTTCTTGTGCGCCGCACTGCTCTGCACGATCTGCGTGGGCGAGTTCGTCGACCTCTCGGTCGCCTCCGTCCTCGGGCTGGCCGGGATCCTGCTGCCTGTCCTGGTCGTCGACCACGGGTGGAACGTGTGGGCGGCCTCGCTCGCCGCGATCGCCGCCACGACCCTGGTCGGCGCCGTCAACGGCTTCCTCGTCGTCCGGTTGGGTGTCAACACCATCGTGGTCACCCTCGGCATGGGGACGCTGATCTTCGGCGTCGCACTGTGGCTGACCAACCTGACGGCGAAGAGCGGACTGCCCCGGGAATTCGGCGAGATCTCCCTCTACCGCGTGGCCGGTCTGCCGGTGAACTTCTACTGGGGCCTGCTGCTCATGGTCGGCTTCGCCTACGTCCTCGGATTCACACCGCTGGGCCGGAACATGCGCTTCGTCGGCGCCAACCGCGAGGTCAGCCGGCTCGCCGGGGTGCGGGTCGACCGGATCCGGTTCGGTGCCTTTGTCGCTGCCGGTGTGATCTGCGGAGTGGGCGGCGTGCTGGCCGCCGCAGCAGTCGGTGGATTCGATCCGACGACGTCGCAGAGCTACCTGCTGCCGACCTTCGCGGCCACCTTCCTCGGCACCGCGATCCTGCAGCCGGGCCGGTTCAACCCGCTCGGAACGTGGATCGCCGTCTTCTTCCTGGCCACCGGGATCCTCGGGCTCAACCTCCTGGGCTTCACCGGCTGGGTGACCAGCGTCTTCTACGGCGGCGTCCTCGTCCTCGCCGTGACCATCTCCTCTCTCCTGCACCGCCGATCCGGCTGACCCGCCGCGTCCTCCGTCCTGTTCATCGCGGGTCACTCCGCACCGTCGAAAGGCTCTCCCGATGTCCAACCGCACGCACACCCTCCTCACCGCCGGGGCGACGGCCGTGGCCGCGATGCTGCTGGCCGCCTGCTCCCCGGGCACCACCGACGACAGCGGTTCCGGCAGCGGCTCGTCGTCGGGCGCCGATTCCCCGGTCGCCGACGTCCAGGCCGACGTCGAAGCGGCGATGGAGACCCAGGACTCCTTCGAGGTGCCCAGTGATCCTGTCGACACCTCCGCACTGGCCGGCAAGACCGTCTACCACATCCCGCTCACCGCGCAGGTCCGCATCTTCCAGCTGAACGGCAGCACGATCGGTGAGGCCCTGGAGACCGCCGGAGCCAGCCTGACCACGTGCGACGGCGGAGCAAACCCGTCGCAGGTGTCCGGCTGCTTCGACCAGGCCATCGGAGCCGATGCGGCGGCGATCGTGGCCGACGGCATCCCGTACGGGATGGCCGCCAACTCCTTCGATGCGGCGCGTGCGGCCGGCATCCCGGTGGTGATCACGAACCTGCTCGAGGATCCTGAGCACCCGGCCGACGACACCCTGTTCTACATGCCTCAGCCGGCCATCGACATGGTCACGAGCGTCGCCGACGCGATGATCGCCGATTCCGACGGCCAGGCCACGGTGGTGCTCCAGGAGGTCACCGACAACTACTCGACCATCGGCATGGCCGACGCCGTGGAGCAGGAGTTCGCCGACCGGTGCCCGGACTGCACCGTGGTGGTCAACGAGGTCACGGCCGCCAACTTCCCGCTCGTCGCGCCCTCGACCAGTTCCGCCATCTTGAGCAACCCCGACACCGGCTACGTGTTCCCGCTGTTCGAGCACTTCATCCAGCCCACCATCGGTGGTATCCAGCAGACTCCCAACGCCGCCCAGATCAAGATCGCGGCCGCGTCCGCCACCGCGGCGGGGCTCCAGCAGATCTCTGAGGACAGCCCGGTGTTCGCCATGGCGGCCCCGAACATCCCCTACCAGGCGTGGGGCACCGCGGACGCGATCTTCCGTCTCGTCGCCGGCCAGGAGTTGCCTGAGTACGCCATCTCGTACCGGCTCTTCACCCAGGACAACATCGGTGACATCGAGCCGACCGAGGACGCCGAGGCGTCGGGCGAGTGGTACGGCCCCACCGACTACAAGGAGCAGTTCGCCGCCCTGTGGGGACAGAGTTGAGTCTCGACGTAGCCGACGTGCGCCTACCCGTCATGGGCGACGGAGGCCCGATCATGCAGCGACTGGGCGTCGAAGGAGTCTCCAAGACCTTCGGCCGGTTCCGAGCGCTGCGGGACGTCCACCTGGACGTGGCGCCGGGTGAGATCCACGGGCTGATCGGTCAGAACGGGTCGGGGAAGTCCACCCTCGCCAAGGTCCTGACCGGCTACCACCCGCCGGACCCGGGCGGCCGGGTCCTCGTCGACGGTTCGCCGTTGCGGCTGCCCGTCCGCCCGCGGGAGGCGCAGGCGCAGGGGCTCGCCGTCGTGCACCAGAGCCTCGGGCTGGTCGACGAACTCACCGTGGTGGAGAACCTCCGGGTGGGCCGGTTCCGCGCGAACCGGCTCACCCGGGCCATCCGGTGGCGGGAGGAGCGCTCCGATGCCGCCGCCGTGCTCGAGCGGCTGGGGCACGCCGTACCCCTGGACGCCCGTGTCGGCGAGCTGTCCGAGGAGGACCGGGCCACCGTCGCCATCGCCCGGGCGCTGCAGGACGCCGAGCCCGGCCGCGGGATCATCATCTTCGACGAATCCACGCGGTCGCTGAGCCGGGCGAGCCTCGAGCACTTCTACGCCCTGCTCGACGACATCGTCGCCACCGGCACGTCGGTACTGCTCATCAGCCACCACATGGACGAGGTCCTGGAGGCCGCCGACCGCGTCACGGTGCTCCGCGACGGTGTCGCGGTGGAAACGCGGTCTTCGCACCGCCGAGCTCACCGAGCACGACCTGGTGCGCGCGGTGATGGGCCGGACGCTGGAGTCGATGACGCCCCAGCGCCACTCGGCCCAGGACGGCGCGGGGAACTCGCCGGACGGCGCGATCGCCGTGCGGGGGGTCAGCGGCAGCGTCGCCACCGACGTCGACCTCGACCTCCGGCCCGGCGAGGTCGTCGGCGTCACCGGGCTCGCGGGCTCGGGTCACGACGAGCTGCCCTACCTCCTCACCGGCGCCCGGGCGGCCCGGACGGGCACCCTGCGCCTCTCCTCGGTCACCCTGGACCTGGCCCGGTGCGACAGCGCGGCGGCGATCGCCGCGGGCGTCGCGCTGGTTCCGGAGAGCCGGGAGAGCGACGGCCTGGCCTCGGCCCTGTCCGTCGCGGAGAACATCGTCCTTCCTCGGCGGCGGCGGCGCGCGGCGGTCCTCCCGGTGGACCGGGGAGCAGAGAATCGGATGGTCGGTGAGTGGGTGCAGGCGCTGGATGTGCGGCCCGCTGATCCGACGATGACGGTCGGCCAGCTCAGCGGGGGCAATCAGCAGAAGGTGCTGCTCGCGAAGTGGTTGGCCGGGGGACCGACCCTGCTCGTCCTGCACGAACCCACCCAGGCGGTGGACGTCGGAGCCCGACAGGTGATCACGACGGCGGTGCGCCGTGCGGCCGAGCAGGGCTGCGCCGTCCTCGTCGCCGGCACGGACGAGACGGAGCTGTCCCTGCTCTGCGACCGGGTGGTCGTGTTCCGTGAAGGGCGGCGGGTGACGGAGCTCTCCGGCGATTTCACGCCCGACGACATCGTCGGGTCCATCTTCTCCGGCCACGTCCGGAAGGCCCTTCGATCGGCGAGGACCGGAGGCAGCGCCGGCTGAGTGCGGTGGCCCGGCGTTTGCCCTGCTGCGGGCTCAGCGCGCCGCCGGCGTGCTCAATCCCTGCAGGGCGACGTCCAGCAGGCGCTCGGTGGACTCGACGTCGAGTGAGCCGGTCTGGAACAGCAGGCGGAAGTAGATGGGTGCGTAGAGCAGTTCGGCCACCTCGTCCGCGGTCACGTCCGGGCGCAGGTCGCCCTCGTCGATGGCGCGCTGGATCAGCTTGCTGACGGCCTGGGCGCGGCCTTCCCAGAACCGCTGCTTGAACTCGTGCAGCGTGGCCTGGTCGAACTGGCACTCGCCGACCAGCTGGGCCACCAGGCGACCCTCAGGGCCGGCGTAGATGCGGGCCAACGACACGAGATGGTGGCGCAGGGCTTCCAGGGCCGGGCCCTCGTCCTCGACCGGGGTCCGCGCCACGTGGTTGTCGATGAACGAGTCGATGACCAACGCGGCCTTGTTCGGCCACCACCGGTAGATGGTCATCTTGCTGACGCCGGCCTGCCGGGCGATGCCCTCGATCGACAGCTTCTGCAGCGACATGGGTCCCGGCGGCTGGTCGCCGAGGAGATCCAAGGTCGCCTGGAGGACGGCCTTGCGACTGGTCTCGCTGCGTACGGCCATGGGGAAACGGTAATCCATCCTGGCCGGACCGTCTCGAATGATGCAGATCGATCGCCCCAGAGGGGTGACGGGAGCGACAACGAGCGGTACGGTACGGGACGTATCGAATCGGTTGGAGGACTCGTGAAGTTCGGACGCATCCAGGTGGGCACGCCCGAGGGCACCCAGACCCGCATCGTCGCAGCACAGCCCGAGCTGGACAGGGTGGTGGACCTCGGCAGGGCCTATGCCCTGACCCTGGAGCGTCGCGGTGCCACGACCGACGCGGCGGTCCGGCTGGCCCGGGCTCTGTTCCCGTCGAGCATGGCCGCCGCGCTCGGTGCCGGCCCGTTGTTCCGCGAGGCCGCCGAGGAGGCGCTGACCGCGGCCGACGACGCGTCGACGCCTCTCGAGCAGGTCACCTGGGCAGCGGCGGTCGACCCGCCGGTGATCCGTGACGGCCTGACCTACCCGGTGCACATGCAGCACTTCAGCGAGAAGGTCGGCGGCGGGCTGCCCAACCCGCAGATCTTCAAGACGCCGCCCTACTTCAAGGGGTCGACCGGCGTCGTCTTCGGCCATGGCGCCGAGGTCCCGTACCCGTCGTTCACCGACTTCCTCGACTACGAGCTCGAGATCGGCGTCGTCGTCGGCGGAACCGGCCACAACCTGACGCCGGACCAGGCACAGGACCGCGTCTTCGGCTTCACGATCTTCAACGACTTCTCCGCCCGCGACCTGCAGGCAGCGGAGATGGGCATGGGCATGGGCCCGCAGAAGTGCAAGGACTTCGCGTACGGCATCGGGCCGTGGATCGTGACCGCCGACGAGCTGCCGCCGTTCGCGCAGCTGTCCGGCTCCATCACGGTGAACGGGGACCTGTGGTCCACCTGCTCGGCGGACGGCGGCATCTTCCCGCCGGCGGAGCTCCTCGCCTGGGTGTCGCTCGGTGACAACCTGCAGCCCGGCGACCTCGTCGGCCTGGGCACGCTCGGCAACGGGTCGGGTCTGGAGATCGACCGGCGGCTCAGCCCGGGGGACGTGCTGGAACTGCAGCTCGACGGCGTCGGGGTGCTGCGCAACCGAATCGGGGCTCGCGAGACCGCGCCGTGGTGGCCGGAACCGAAGCCCTACCCGTTCTCCGCGGCACCGGCCCGTGCTGAAGAGGTCGTGGCGTGAGCGCGCTGGAGAACGGGGCCGTCCGCACTGCTCGCGTCCGCCGGGTGGTGACCGGCGTCGACGAGCGCGGTCGCTCGTACGTCGTCAGCGACGGGGAGGCACCCAACGTCTTCCGCTCGCCGACCGTGTCGGGCTTCGGCGCCGCACAGGTCTGGGCCACCGAGCCCGGCCCGGTGTCCAACGAGGGCTCGACCGACCCGGCCGCAGCGGACGCCGAGATCCCGATGTACCCGGAGCTCGGCGGCACCGTCTTCCGGGTGGCGGATTTCCCACCCGACAGCGCCTACGACGAGACGGGCAAGGGCGGTCTGTTCGCCGACATCGGCGGGGACGAGGCACGTGACGGCGCCACCCACAGCGCCGACCGTCACTTCTGGTTCCACAAGACCGACTCGATCGACTTCGCCGTCGTCCTCGAGGGCGAGATCTGGATGCTCCTCGACGAGGACGAGTGCCTGCTGAAGGCGGGCGACGTGATCGTGCAGCGCGGCACGGCCCACTCGTGGTCCAACCGGTCGGGCAAGCCGTGCCGCATGGCGTTCCTCCTGCTCGGCGCCCTCCCGGTGCCGGCCGCGGAGGCCGCCGCCGAGGAGGAGCAGCTCGCAGGGCGTCAGACGTGACCGCTGAGCCCGGCGACGTCCTGTGGCAGCCGGATGCCGACCGCATCGAGCGGAGCGAGCTGACCCGCTTCGCCCGCTGGGCGCGGGACAGCGGCGCCGCGGACGACGCCGACATCGCCGACTACGCGGCGCTGTGGCACTGGTCGATCCGCGACCTGGACCGGTTCTGGCGAGCGGTGGCCGACTACTTCGGCGTCGAGGTGGGCACGCCCGCGGACCGGTCGGTGGCGCCGGATGCCATGCCCGGCGGCAGCTGGTTCCCCGGAACGACCGTGAACTACGCCGCGCGGGCGCTGGCCGGAGACGGCGAGGCCGTCGTCGCGCTGGACGAGGACGGCACGCGTCGGGCGACCAGCCGGGCGGAGCTGCGCCGGCAGGTCGGCGCCCTGGCGGGCTTCCTCCGCGAGCGCGGGGTCCGGCCCGGCGATCGGGTGGCCGCCGTCCTGCCCAACCGCATCGAGGCGGTCGTCGGGCTGCTCGCCGCTGCGTCGGTGGGCGCGGTGTGGTCGGTCGTCGCCCCGGAGTTCGGGGCGGGCGCGATCATCTCCCGGCTCCGGCAGCTGGAGCCCGTCGTCCTGATCGCCGTGCCCGGCTACCGATACGGCGGTCGGGACATCGACCGCAGCGACGTGCTGACCGAGGTCCTCGCCCAGTTGCCGACCCTCCGGGACGTCGTCTGGGTCGACCGTCCCGTCGACGTGCCGGTCTCCGAGGCGCGACCCCACAGCTGGGACGACGCGCTGGCGGGCGAGCAGGCGTGGACGGCCGACCCGCTGCCGTTCGACCACCCGCTGTGGGTCCTCTTCTCCTCCGGCACCACGGGTGTGCCCAAGGGCATCGTGCACAGCCACGGCGGCGTCGTCCTCGAGCACCTCAAGACCCTGGGGCTGCACTCCGACCTGCGGCCGGGGGAGAAGCTCCTCGTCGTCGGCAACACCAGCTGGGTCGTGTGGAACATGCTGGTCTCCGGCCTCCTCCGGGGCGCGGCGATCGTGCTGCTCGACGGCAACCCCGCGCATCCCGACCTCGGCCGCGTGTGGCGGGTTGCCGCGGACGAGGGCGTGACCGTGCTCGGCCTCGGGGCCGCCTACGTGCACGCCGGCATGCGCGCCGGGCTGGCTCCCGGCCGGGACTGCGACCTCAGCGCGCTGCGCATGATCCAGGTGACCGGCTCC
Source organism: uncultured Actinomycetota bacterium (assembly GCA_963784165.1). GTDB lineage: Bacteria > Actinomycetota > Actinomycetes > Mycobacteriales > Geodermatophilaceae > Blastococcus_B. Next base: position 42,048 of record CAWAQI010000019.1, on the reverse strand, counting down.
CCGCTCACTCCCGACGCCTACCGCTGGATCTACGACACCGTCCCGGACGTCTGGCTGGCCTCGGTCAGCGGCGGCACCGACATCGCGTCCATCTTCCTCGGCGGTGCCCCGACGGAACCGGTGCGAACCGGCCGGCTGCAGCCACCCGCGCTCGGCGTCGCCGCCGCGGCCTGGGACTCCGACGGCCGGGCGGTGACCGGCCATCCCGGCGAGCTGGTCATCACCCGCCCGATGCCGTCGATGCCGCTGTACTTCTGGAACGACCCGGACGGGTCGCGCTTCCGCGACAGCTACTTCTCGACCTGGCCGGGGGTGTGGCGGCACGGCGACCTCGTCGAGTTCGACGACGACGGGAGCTCGGTGATCCTGGGCCGGTCGGACTCCACGCTGAACCGCAACGGCATCCGGATGGGTCCGGCCGACATCTACCGCGTGGTCGAGAACCTGCCCGAGGTGCGGGAGGCGCTCGTCGTGGGCGTCGAGGAGGACGGCGGCTACTACATGCCGCTGTTCGTGCACCTCCAGGACGACGTCGACCCCGACGAGGCGACCGATCGCATCCGGGCCGCCATCCGCGCGGCGCTCTCGCCCCGCTACCTGCCCGACGACATCATCGCGGTCGCCCGGATCCCGCACACGCGCACCGGCAAGAAGCTCGAGGTGCCGGTCAAGCGACTGCTCCAGGGCCATCGGCTGGAGGACGTCGTCGACCCCGGCTCCGTCGACGACGTGGCCGTTCTCGCCCAGATCCGCGACACCGCCCGACGCCCGGCACCAGCATGATCGCCGAACCGGTCCGGCAGATGCTGGCCGCCGACAGCAGCTCGGAGGGCCTCGGCATCACCGTCCTGTCCGCGGCGGCAGGCAACGCCGTGGCCGGCATGACCGTGACCCCGGAGGGCGCCAACGGGCACGGCATCGCGCACGGCGGGCTCGTGTTCACCCTGGCCGACACCGCCTTCGCCTGCGCGGTCAACAGTCAGACACCGGGCTCGGTGACCGCCGCGGCGAGCATCGTGTACCTCAGCGCCGCGCACGTCGGCGAGGAGTTGATCGCCGAGGCGGAGGTCCGGCACGCGGGGGAGCGACAGTCCCTCGTCGACGTGACGGTCCGCTGCGGCGATCGCGTGGTCGCCGAGTACCGCGGTCGGAGCGCCCGGCTCCGCAGCACCTCACCCGCCTGACACCGGCGCCGTGCCCACGCACCACCGATCCGAGGAGACAGCGATGAACCAGACGAGGTTCGCGCTCGGCACGTTCGACGCAGGAACCGGGCCGTTCCCGGGGCTGGTCGTGGAGGAGGTCGTGTTCGACACGCGCGACGTCCTGCCCCACGCCACCACGGCGGCGCTGCTCGCCGACTGGGACGCCGCGCTGCCCGTGCTGGCCGCGACGGCGGACGCGCCCGCGGGGGAGGGGCGGCCGGTGTCCGCGCTGCGCGTCCTGCCACCGGTGACCCCGCCGGGCCAGATCTTCGGCGCGGGGGCGAACTACCGCGAGCACGTCGTGCAGATGGCGGTCGCGCACAAGCTGGGCCGGTCGGGGGCGAGCCGCGGAAGAGCTGGCGGCCGAGGCGGGACGGGAGATCGACGAGCGCCAGGCCTCCGGCGAGCCCTACGTGTGGGCCGGCGTCCCGTCGGCGGTCAGCGGCGCCTACGACGACGTCGTCCTGCCCGCCGTGGGATCCGATCACGACTGGGAGCTGGAGCTCGGCGTCGTCATCGGCCGGCGGACCAGCAACGTGTCCGTCGCCGATGCCCTCGACTCCGTGGCCGGCTACACGATCTGCAACGACCTCACCACGCGCAGCCTGGTGCCGCGGACCGACATCCCGATGATGGGCACCGACTGGCTGCGCGCGAAGAACTTCCCGACCTTCTACCCGACCGGCCCGTGGCTGGTGCCGGCCCGGTTCGTGGCCGACCCCCTCGACCTCGGCATCCGGCTGACCCTCAACGGCACGACGATGCAGAAGAGCAACACCGGGGACATGATCTTCGGCCCGGCGCAGCTCATCTCCTACATCTCCCGGCACACGGTGCTGCTGCCGGGCGACATGGTCATCACCGGCTCCCCGCCCGGGAACGGCTCCCACTGGGGCCGCTACCTCCAGCCCGGCGACGTCCTGGAGTGCGAGATCGACGGCCTGGGCGTGCAGCGCACGCGCTGCGTCCCGGCCACCCGCTGAATCGGAAGGACTCCGGACATGACGCTCCTGCTCGACGACGACACCGTGCAGTCGGTGTTCGACTGGAACCTCGCCATCGCTGCGCTGCGCGAACGCCTACGCGGCGGCCGACGACGAGACCCGCTACCCCGCCCGGGTCATCGCCCGCGGCGGCGGCAACTGGCTGCGCACGCTCAGCGGCGTCCCGGGGGACAGCGGTCTGATGGGGGCGAAGACCATCGCCGGCGCCATGAGCGTCCGCGAGGTCTCCTACCTCATCTCGCTGTTCGACCAGGGCTCGGCCGAGCTGGTGGCCCTGCTCGACGGCAACTCGATCACCGGCTACCGCACCGCCGCCACCTCGGCGCTGGCGGCCGACCTGCTCGCACCGCCCGGCCCGCTGACGGTCTCGGTCCTGGGCTCCGGCTTCGAGGCCAAGAAGCACGTCCGGGCACTCGCGGCGGTGCGCGAGCTGAAGTCCGTGCAGGTGTTCAGCCCGCGGGCGGAGAGCCGCGACCGCTTCGCCTCCGAGCTGGCCGACCTGGGGACGGCGATCGTGCCGGCCGAGTCGCCCGAGGCCGCGGTCGCGGGCACCTCGCTGGTGATCTGCGCGGCACGGTCCTACGACGAGACCCCCATCCTGCTCGGCCGGTGGCTCGAGCCGGGCATGACCGTCGTCTCGATCGGCTCGACGGTCCGGGAGCAGCGCGAGGTCGACGAAGAGGTCATCGCCCGGGCCGACGTCGTCATCGCCGACGTCCTCGCCGAGGTGATCGGCGACAGCGGCGACCTCGTCGCCGCGCGGCAGGCCGGCATCGAGCCGCCGCCGGGCCGCCTCGCTGGCCGACCTGGTCGGTGGCCGGGAGTCCGGACGCACGAGCGCCGACGAGATCGTGGTCTACAAGTCCGTCGGCTCGGCGGTCCAGGACCTCGCGGTGGCGGCGATGTGCGTGCGCCGGGCGCGCGAGTCCGGCGTCGGCGCGACCCTCCCCATCCGCATCCAGCCGGTCCGGAAGTGAGCGGCCCGGTGAGCGTCTCGACGGTGTCCGCCGCAGGTCTCCGCGACGAGGCGCTGCTGCGCGACTCGGCGTACGTCGACGGCACCTGGGTCGCCGACGGAGACGCCGGCCGCTTCACCGTCGAGAACCCCTCGACCGGGGAGACGGTCGCCGACCTCCCATCGCTGAGCCGCGGCCAGGCCGCCGAGGCCGTCGCCGCGGCCCACCGCGCCTGGCCCGGCTGGCGGGCGCGGTCGGCCAAGGACCGGGCCACCGTGCTGCGCCGGTGGTTCGACCTGGTCGTCGAGCACACCGACGACCTCGCCCGGATCATCACGCTCGAGGAGGGCAAGCCGCTCGCCGAGGCGCGGGGCGAGGTGGCCTACGCGGCGTCGTTCCTCGAATGGTTCGCCGAGGAGGCCAAGCGGGTGCGCGGCGACGTGTTCCCCGCGCCCGGCCCCACCGGGCGCATCGTCGTCCTCAAGGAGCCGGTCGGGGTCTGCGCCGCCATCACGCCGTGGAACTTCCCGGCCGCGATGATCACCCGCAAGGCCGCTCCCGCGCTGGCCGCCGGCTGCACCATGGTGGTCAAGCCGGCCTCCCAGACCCCGCTGACGGCGCTGGCTCTGGCCGAGCTGGCGGATCGCGCGGGCGTGCCGGCCGGCGTCTTCAACGTGGTGGTCGGCGGCGCCCGGGAGATCGGCGCCGAGCTGACCGGCAACCCGCTGGTCCGCAAGGTCACCTTCACCGGCTCCACCGAGGTGGGCCGTCTGCTGCTGGCCCAGTCGGCCGAGACGATCAAGAAGACGTCGATGGAGCTGGGCGGCAACGCCCCGATCCTGGTGTTCGACGACGCCGACCTGGACGTCGCGGTCACCGGGGTGCTCACCGCGAAGTTCCGCAACACCGGCCAGTCCTGCATCGGCGCCAACCGCGTCTACGTGCAGGCCGGCATCCACGACCGCTTCGCGGCGGAGCTGGCGGCGCGGGTCGCCGAGCTCGCCGTCGGGAACGGGCTGGAGCCGGGCAGCCAGATCGGCCCGCTGATCGACGCGGCCGCGGTGGCGAAGGTCGAGGAACACGTCGCCGACGCGACCGCCGCAGGTGCGCGGGTGCTGTGCGGTGGCGCCCGGCACGAGCTGGGCGGCCAGTTCTTCCAGCCCACCGTGCTCGCCGACGTCGCCCCGGGCATGCTCGTCACCCGGGAAGAGACGTTCGGGCCCGTGCTCCCGATCCTCCGGTTCACCGACGAGGCCGACGCCGTGCGGATGGCCAACGACACCGACTTCGGGCTCGCCGCCTACCTGTTCACCCGCGATGCCGCGCGCACCTGGCGGGTGGCCGCCGCGCTGGAGGCCGGGATGGTCGGGATCAACACCGGCTACATCTCCAACGAGATCGCCCCGTTCGGCGGCATCAAGCAGTCCGGCCTCGGGCGGGAGGGCTCCGTCTACGGCATCGACGAGTACCTGGAGATGAAGTACCTGTCGTGGGAGGGCGCCGGCGCTCCGTAGACCGCCATCCAGGCAGCACGCTCCACGCCACGACAGAAAGGAACACCGGAATGTCCTCCTACACCCGCGCCGAGGCCCGGCAGTGGGCCCGCGAGAAGCTCGTCGGGGCGGTCAACTGCACCATCCCCTCCTTCACGAACGACCTGCGCGCCATCAACGAGCAGGCCATCCGCCACGACGTCCGCCTCGCCAAGGAGCACGGCTTCATCGGCACCCTCGGCGTCTCGGAGGTCAGCATCACCCTCCCCGAGTACCTGGACTTCCTCCGGATCGCCAAGGACGAGGCCGGCGACGACTTCTACGTCGTCCACCACGCGAGCTGGAACGACCTCGAGCAGAACCTCGAGGCGGTCCGCGGCGCCGAGGAGGCGGGGGCCGACCTGGTGCTGCTGGCCTACCCGCCCAACTTCTACCCGGAGTCCGAGCAGGAGGTCTACGACTACACCAAGGCCGTCTGCGACGCCACGAGCCTCGGGATCATCCTGTTCCCGATGACGATCTGGAACTTCAGTTCCCGGATCCACCCCTCCGACATCCCGACCCGGCTGATCCGTCGCCTGATCGACGACATCCCGAACGTGGCGGTCATCAAGACCGAGGGTGGCTTCCCGAACATCCAGAGCGCGGTCGAGTGCAACCGGCTCTTCGGCGACGAGGTGGTCATCTCGGTGCCGATCGAGGCCGACCTGATCCCGCTGTCGCAGGTGATGCCGATCCAGCTCTCGGCGACCAGCGACCACGAGTTCTACGGGCCGGTGATCCCGCAGGTGATGCAGCTGCTCCGGGACGGCAAGTACGACGACGCGACGGAGATCTTCTGGCGGCTGCACCCCGCCCGGAAGGTCAAGGCCGCGCTGTTCCCGGGGCTGCACGGCGGATCCGTCCTCAACCGGCAGGCCTGGAAGTTCCAGGGCTGGCTGCAGGGCTACAACGGCGGCCCGCTCCGCCAGCCGACGATGCGGCTGCAGGACAACCAGATGGCCGCGCTGCGCAAGGGCCTGGTCGACGCCGGCTTCGAGCCCTCCATGGACCCGTTCCGGGAGTTCTTCATCGGGCGCAACCCCGCCTGACCCCGGCACGGTCCACACGAAGGGGCCTCCCGCTCGACCATCGAGTGGGAGGCCCCTTCGTGTGCGGGATCAGACCGGCGGCGCGACGAACCCGCTCTTGTCGGGGTCGTTGAACATCTGCTTGCTGACGAACTCGTTCATCGGGTTCGAGGTGCCCCACTGGTCGGACACCTCGGGCCGGCTCGTGTCGAGCAGGCTGGGGTGCCAGGTGTCCTCGTCGAGCTCCTCGAGCTCGGTCGTGTACTCCATCGTGTTCCCGTTGGGGTCGTGGAAGTACGTGAACGTGTTGTCGCCGGCGAGGTGGCGCCCGGGGCCCCAGATCTTCGGGACCTCCTGGCGCATCAGCCGACCGCTGCCCCGCATGTACTCGTCGATCCCGCGCAGCTCGAAGGAGGCGTGGTGGAGCGACGTGTGCGGGCAGCGGGCGATGGCCATGCTGTGGTGCCGGCTGTTGATCCGCATGAACCACATCAGCCCGCCCATGTGCGGGTGCACGAGCGTGTCGGAGAGCCGGAAGCCGAGGTGCTGCTCGTACCAGGCCCGCATCTTCTCGGGGTCGGGGGAGTTGAGGACGACGTGCGAGAGGCGCACGGGGATGTCCTCCTTCTCCTCGACCCTGCGGTGCGCCCGGTCCTCGACCTCGGTCGACACCTCGACGGTGCGGCCTTCGACGTCGAAGAAGCGGAACCCGTACCCGCCGCCCGGGGTCTGCAGGGTGTCGGGCTCGGACACCAGGGGGATGTCCTCGCCGGCGAGGCGGGTGGCCAGCTGGTCGACGGTCTCCCGGTCGGCGGCACCGAACGCGACGAGATCCAGGCGCTTCTCCGGCGCGCGGCGGACGCGGACGACGTACTGCTCGGGTGACCCGACGGCGGCGAAGTAGGTGACGTCGGACTCGGTGCCGACCTCGGTGAGGCCCCACTGGTGGTTGTAGAACGCCACCTGCTTCTCGTAGTCGGGGACCGCGATGTCGACGTGGCGGAGATGGGTCAGTGGACGGTCGGGCACGGGGTCTCCTTCGGGCGAAGCGGGCTGTGGATCGGATGTGTTCAGGCGACCGGCGCGGGCGCGGCGGCGACGTCGCCGAGGGGCAGCGTCGGCACGAGGCGGAGCAGTGCGTCCAGCTCCGCCGTCGTGTCGGCCAGGCCGAGGACGTAGTGGTCGGGGCGGATCACGACCGCACCCGCCCCGGCCGTCGTGAGCAGCTCGCCGACCTCGTCGGACGCCGTGAGGACCACGGTCTCCGGGTCCGCGTCCACGGCGGCGCGCACCTCCGGCGGCAGGCCGTCGAGCAGTTCCGGAGTGGTGGCCAGCAGGAAGCGGGCGCCGACCAGGTCGTCGAGACGTCGTCCGTCCGGCAGGACGGGCTGGACCGACAGTCGCCCGGCGCGCTCGTCCCGGCCGCCGTCGTGCAGGCCGGGCCCCAGGGGCGGTGCCGACGGCGGTGCGGCGGCGGCCGGATTGGCGCGCAGGTAGGCGTCGCGGCCGGCGGCCGTCTCGGGGTCGGTGGTCTGCATCAGGCCGGCCATGCTCGCGGCCTTCTCCACCCAGTAGCGGGCGTGCGGACGCCGCTCGCTCTCGTAGGTGTCGAGCAGTTCCTCGGCGGCCAGGCCCTCCGAGACGAGGCGGAGCTTCCAGACCAGGTTCGCGACGTCGCGCAGGCCGGAGCACAGACCCTGCCCGAAGAGCGGCGGCGCCTGGTGGGCAGCGTCGCCGGCCAGGAAGACGTTGCCCAACCGCCACTTCTCGGCCACGCGTGCCCGGAAGGTGTAGATCGCGGCCCGGTCCGGCTCGAACTTGCCCAGCGGGAGCACCCCGCGGCTGATCCGGGCGATCGCCTCGGGGGTGACGATCTCCGCGGGGTCGTCGCCGGGCATCACCTTGAACTCCATGCGGACCCGGTCACCGGGGAGCCGCACCCACAGGGCCGGCCGGGTGTGGTGGCCGAGGAAGGTCATGTCGCCGGCGAGACCCGGCGCGTCGCGCAGGTGGCCGTCGACGACCAGCCACGGGTCGTCGGTGCCGAGACTCTCGTTGGCGATCCCGAGCAGGCGACGGACGGTCGACGTAGCGCCGTCGGCCGCGATGACCCAGCGCGCGGTGATGGTCGTCGATCCGCCGTCGGCGGTGCCGACGCGGCAGGTGACCGTGCTCCCGTCCTGCTCGATCTCCTGCAGCGTGGTGCCCGGCCGCAGCTCCACGCCGGGCAGTCGCTCCACCTGGGCGCGCAGCAGGCTGTCGACCTCGGGCTGGTGGAACATCAGGTCGTCGTGCCACGCCTGCGAGCCCCACTGACCGGTGGGGAAGGCCATCAGCGTCTCGCCGGCCTCGTTCTCCATCCGGAAGTCGAGCATGGGCTTGCAGAGGGCGAACACGTCCTCGCCGAGGCCGACGGTCTGGAAGGCGCGCATGATCTCGCCGTCGAAGTGCACGGCGCGGGCCTGCGGCCACAGCGTCGCCTCCCGCTCGATCCCGACCGCGGAGATGCCGGCATGGCCGAGCAGTGCCAGGGCCATCACCCCGACGGGCCCGCCGCCGACGACGACGACTTCGTAGTCCTGGGGCACGGGGGGCTCCTCTGCTCGATGGTTCGGTACTAGACGTCCCGTATCGGTTCGCCGTACTGTAGGCCCGAGCGGCCCACATCACAATCCCCTCGGCATCGTCGAGTGCGCCGCGCTCAGGAGGTGGCGGAGTGCTCAGCGTGCGCCAGTCCGTGTTCGTCGTGCCGGCGGTGGTGGAGGTGGCCCGCCGCAGGGGGCTGTTCGCCGCGGCGGGGCTCGACGTGTCGACCGCGACCGTGCCGTCGTCCACCGCGCAACGGCACGACCTCGACGCAGGAGTCGCCGACCTCGCGATCACCGCCACCGACAACCTGCTCGCGTGGAACGCGGCCGGCTCCGACATCGCCGTGGTCGCCCAGATCGAGACGACGACGGACCTGGCCCTGATGCTCCGCCCCGGGCTGGGGTCGATCGAGGAACCCGACGTGGTCCGGCTGGCCGTCGATGCGCCGACGAACGGGTTCGCGATCGTGGCCTACGCGATGATGGCGGCGCTGGGCCGCACGCCGTCGCAGTACGACGTCGTCGAGGTCGGCGGCGTGCGCGAGCGGTTCGACGCGCTCGCCGGCGGCAGCGTCGACGCGTCGCTCCTCGCCCCGCCGCTCGACGAGCTGGGCCGGGGGCGGGGGATGACCGCCGCGATGCGCATCGGGCAGCTGGCCCCCGCGTATCCCGGGCTCGGCGTCGTCGCCCGACGGTCGTGGCTGGCGGCGCACCTCGACGAGGCGGCCGCCTATCTGCGCGCGTTGGACGACGCGAACCGATGGCTCCGCGACGCCCCCGGGGACGAGGTCGAACGGGAGCTCCTGGCCGCCGGCTTCGGGGCAGCTGCCCTCGCCTCGTCGCTCGCCACCGTCCCCGCCACGCTCGAGCCCTCGCCGGAGGGCCTCCGTGTGCTGGGCCGCCTTCGTCAGCAGCTCGGCATGGCCGTCCCCGGCGCACCCGACGTCGCCGACCTCGTGGACCTGCGGGCACTCCGCGCCGCCGGGCTCGTGCCCGCCCACTGACCTGCCCCGCCCCACCCCAGGAGATTCCGTGCCCGAAGCCGTTCTCGTCGCCACCGCCCGCTCGCCCATCGGCCGCGCCGTCAAGGGCTCCCTCACGTCGATGCGCCCGGACGACCTCGCCGTCCAGATGCTGCAGGCGGCCCTCGCCCAGGTGCCTGAGCTCGACCCCCACGACATCGACGACCTGGTGCTCGGCTGCGCACAGCCCGGCGGCGAGGCCGGCTTCAACATGGCCCGCGTCGTCGCCGTCCTCGCCGGGATGGACCATCTGCCCGGCACCACGGTGAACCGCTACTGCGCGTCGAGCCTGCAGGCCATCCGCATGGCGTTCCACGCGATCAAGGCCGGCGAAGGCGACGCCTTCGTCGCCGCCGGCGTGGAAGCGGTCAGCCGCTTCGGCAAGGGCATCCCGGACGGGTACCCCGACACCGAGAACCCCGTGTTCGCCGGAGCGAAGCAGCGAACCGCGCGGCTGTCAGCGGGGGAGCTGTCCTGGGCCGACCCGCGCAGTGCCGGCGAGCTGCCGGACATGTACCTGGCGATGGGGGAGACCGCGGAGAACGTGGCCCAGCTGGAGGGCATCAGCCGGCAGGAACAGGACGAATTCGCCGTCCTGAGCCAGAACCGGGCCGAGAAGGCGGCGGCCGACGGGTTCTGGGAGCGCGACATCACGCCGGTCACGCTGGCCGACGGCACCGTCGTCTCCCGGGACGACAGCCCGCGGGCGGGGGTGACGCTGGAGGCGGTGGCCCAGCTGAAGCCGGCGTTCCGCCCGGACGGCACCGTGACCGCCGGCAACGCCTGCCCGCTGAACGACGGCGCGGCAGTGGTCGTCGTGATGTCCGACCGCAAGGCGGCGCAGCTCGGCCTCACCCCGCTGGCCCGCATCGTGAGCACCGCCGTGTCCGGGCTGTCGCCGGAGATCATGGGGCTGGGCCCCGTGGACGCCTCGCAACGGGCCCTCGCCCGGGCGGGTCTGTCCGTGTCGGACCTCGACCTCGTCGAGATGAACGAGGCGTTCGCGGCGCAGGTCATCCCGTCCGCCCGGCGCCTGGGCGTCGACGAGGACCGGCTCAACGTGCACGGCGGCGCGATCGCCGTGGGTCATCCCTTCGGCATGACCGGCGCGCGGATCGCGACCACGTTGATCCACGCCCTGCAGGAGCGCGACGGCCAGTTCGGGCTCGAGACGATGTGCGTCGGCGGCGGCCAGGGCATGGCCATGGTCCTCGAGCGGCTCTCCTGACATCCCCCCATCCACGACCGATCCAGGAGAAGACATGAGTGCGACGACGTCGGACACCGCCACCGAGGTGCTGGCCTCCCCGTTCACCATCAACACGCTGACCGTCAAGAACCGCATCGTGCTCGGCCCGATGGCGGTGCTGCGGCCGACGGCCGACGGGCGCCCGAGCGAGCAGACCATCGCGTTCCTCACGCGGCGTGCCCGCGGCGGTGCGGGCCTGATCATCGTCGGCGGCTCGGTGGCCAGCGACCGCGCGTGGAGCGAGTCGCCCTTCTTCCCGAACCTCCGCCTCGACAAGGACGAGTTCGTCGCGGACCTCACCCGCCTCGTCGACGCCGTGCACGCGGCCGGCGCGCCGCTGTTCGCCCAGCTCTTCCCGAGCTTCGGCCGCATGGGCGTGCCGCGGAACGGTGCCTGGATCTCGGCCGCGAGCCCGAAGCCCGTCGACTTCGGGTCAGGCGGTCTGCCCGACCACTTCTACGTTCCTGGTGGCCGCGTCACGCCGACCCCGCACGAGGCGACGGTGGAGGAGATCAAGGACCTCGAGCGCGACGTCGTCGCGTCCGCGCGGCGGGCGAAGGAGGCCGGCTTCGACGGCGTCGAGATCGCCGCGCACATGTGCTACTTCTACTCGTCCTTCCTCTCGCCGCTGGCGAACGAGCGCACCGACGAGTACGGGGGGTCCGCCGAGAACCGGGCCCGCGCGCTGCGGGACATCGTCGCCGCGGTCCGCGCCGAGGTCGGCGCCGACTTCCCGGTGGGCATCCGGATGAGCGTGAACGACCACCTGCCCGGCGGTCAGGACGCCGAGGGGTTCGCCGAGGTGGCCGGGCACATCGTTGCGGCCGGCGTCGACTTCATCTCGCTCAGCGAGGGCAACTACGAGTCGATGGGGGAGAACGTCCCGTCGACATCGGGCAACATGCTGGCGCACGGCGAGCCGCAGGCGTTCCGTGCGGCGGTCGGCGACGGCGTCCGGCTGTTCCTCTCGAGCACGCCGGACCCGCAGCAGGCCGCCGAGGCGATCACGGCCGGGCACGCCGATGCGACGATGCTCGCCCGGCAGCTGCTCGCCGACCCCGACTATCCGCAGAAGGTGGTCGAGGGCCGCACCTCGGAGATCGTGTGGTGCGACCACGCCAACTCCTGCCTGCGGCGGCTGGTGCTCAACGTGCCGGTGGCCTGCCACAAGAACCCGGAGATGGGCCGCGAGGATCCCGGCCGCCGAGGCGCTCGTCGCTGGGCCAGGACTTCGCCGTCTGGGCCGCGGGCAATGCCGTCCTGATGAAGGCGGCCGATGCGGTCGCCCGTGCCCTCCCGAAGAAGAAGCACTGAGACCGTGGCGCGATGACCACCCTGCTGGACACCCGCGCCGTTCCGGCATCCGACCGTCCGGACTACTGGACGGCGGGCATCGCCGAGCACTTCTTCCCGATGGGGGTCGAGTCGGTGGGGTCGCGCCCGTTCGAGGCGCGGCTCACCGGCGGCGCGGTGGGTGCCGTCACCGTGCGCTCGATCGTCGCCCCGCCGCACAGCGTCCGGCGGACCGCGCGGATGGTCGCCGCGGGAGACCCGGACTGCTTCCTGCTCTACCTGCTGCGCAGCGGGTCGTGCCGGGTCGAGCAGGACGATCGCTCCTGCGAGCTGGGCCCGGGCGATCTCTCGCTGCAGGACACCTCGCGGCCGTCCTCCTTCGAGTCGCGCGACGGCCTCGACGTGGCGGTGTTCAGCTTTCCGAAGTGGCTGCTGGGCGCGCGGGGCAACGGGATCGGCCGGCGGACGGCGACGAAGTCCGCGTCCGGCACGGAGTCCGTGGTCCGGCTGGGCACGCCGTTCCTGGCCGCGCTGGCCCGCACCGTCGACCGTGAACCCGTCTCCGAACGCGAGGCCGAGGGCCTCTCGGACATGCTCGTCGGCATGCTGTGGGCACTCCACGGCTCCAGCGACGGCGACCTCCGTGCGGCGACGCGTCCGGATGCGCTGCTGGAGCGGATGCGCCGGTATGCGCTGGAGCACCTGCACGACCCCGGGCTCGGGCCCGACCAGATCGCCCGCGCGCACTTCGTCTCCACGCGGTACGTGCACAAGTTGTTCGCGGCAGCCGGCTGCGGGGTGGCCGCCTGGGTGCGCGAGCAGCGGCTCGAGCGGGCGTGGGCCGATCTCCGCCGGTCGAGCGAGACCTCGGTCGCCTCCGTCGCAGCCCGGTGGGGATACCGCGACCCGGCCAGCTTCAGTCGCGCGTTCCGGCAGACCTACGGCTGCTCCCCGCGCGAGCTGCGTCGGGGGCCCTGACGCGGACCCCGTCCGGATCGACGGGGCCCGCATCCGCGACGGCCTACGGCTGAGGGAAGCCGGCCTGGCGGAAGCGCGTCCCCCAGATGCCGGACTTCCCGGGCGCGATGATTCCGTTCGGGTCGAGCGTGTCCTTGAGCGTCTCGTTGAACCGCCGCTGCGCGTGGTCGTTGAAGCCGAACTGGTCAGCGGCGAGGTCCATGAAGGACAGGTGTGCGCGGTATTCGCCGTAGCCCAGCTTCCCGGCGACCGCGACCATCCGCTTGGCGTGCTCGTAGGCGGCGTGCACCTGCGCCTCGTTCTTGGTGTCGAACGGGATCACGTTGATGAAGGTCGTGGCGCGGGCGTTGATCGGCAGCATGCCGCCGAGGTAGTCGAAGCCCGCATCGGTGCACATCGTCGAGAACAGGTCCTGCGCGGCCTTCGCGTGCTGCGCGGTCAGCGGGATCACCGGCGAGAAGTCGACGTGACCGCCTTCGTCGCCGCCCGACCAGCCGGCCATCTTGTACAGGTCGAGGCTCGGGACGCCGATCTGGACCCGCTCGTGCGGGTTGGGAAGGGTCTCCCACTCGTCGGCGCCGTGCTTCTCGCCGAAGACCGCCACCGTCGGGATGGACTCGAAGCGCTTCTTGAGCTTGGCGAAATTGTGGTCGACGACGGCCTCGTCGCCGTACAGGGCGAAGCGCATCATCCAGCGCCCGAGTCCGAGTTCCTTCGCGATCCTGTCGATGACCTCTTCCGGCACCGAGCCCGGGCCGTCGTACCACTCGGCGCGGGCGGTCATCATCGAGGCCATGCAGAGGGTGTTGGAGAGCTGGGGGCGCATCGCGATCGTGCCGTCGAGCATGAGCTCGCGCAGCGCGTCGACGACGGCGGGCAGCTGCGCGTCGTCCCACAGCTGCAGCCACAACGGCATGTAGATCTCGGGCTTCGGCATCAGCCAGTAGCCCATCTTCGTGACGACCCCGTAGTTGGACTGCATGAACAGCTCGCTGGACGTCGGGCCGAGCCCGCGCTTGTACAGCGGCCAGGTCGGGTTCTTGTCCATCGCGCCGGAGCCGGTGCGGAGCAGGTCACCGTCGGGCAGGACGACCTCGAAGCCGCAGTGCGACGCCTGGTCGATGCTGTACGGCAGATAGGTCAGGCCGTGCTCCAGCGTGTTGGAGACGACGCCGCCCCAGCCGATGTCGACGATGGAGGCCACCAGGTCGTGGCCGCCCGCCTCGATGGCGTCGTGCAGGTCGAACCAGCTCACGCCCGGCTCGACGATGGCGTAGCCGAGCTCCTCGTTGATCTCGAGGACCTTGTTCATGTTCCGGAAGGACAGCATCAGCGCGCCCCGCACCTGCGGAGCGGCGCCGCCGTACCCGTTGTTCTTCCCGCGGCCGATCGGCCAGAGGGGAACCCGGTACTCGTTGGCGATCCGGACGATCGCCTGGACGTCCTCGACGGTGGTCGGGCTGACCACGCCCGACGGGACGTTGGTGGCCGAGCCGGGCACCTGGAAGGGGTCCTGGAAGTCCTCGAGGGACTTCTCGTCGGTGGCCACCTTGTCCTCGCCGATGGCGGCGGCGATGGCGGTGAGGGCACGGTCGAGGTCGGCCTCGGTGACGCCGGGCGGGATCGGGCGGAGGGTGTCGGTCATGGCTCCTGGTCTCTTCCTCGAGCGGTCTGCGGGACAGCCGTTGAGGGCGTTCTACGGGCGCGCCGGCAGAGCCGGAGCTCGTGGACGGGGACTGGGCAGATTCCGCACAGAGTTGTGCACTCCGTGCACGAGTCCCGCCCGGAGAGCGCTCGCCAGGCTGCGCGGTGCTGGTATCGGACAGGTCAGCCCCGAGACGAGAAGAGTCGACTGTGTCCGGTCGTGTGCAAGGCAAGGTCGTGCTGCTCACCGGCATCGGCAGCGGAATGGGGCGGGTCACGGCGCAGCTCCTCGCCAGGGAGGGCGCCACGGTGGTGGGCTGCGACCTCGACCCGGCCGGCGCGGCCGAGACCGTCCGTCTCGTCCAGGCCGACGGCGGAACGATCGACTCCAGCGCGCCTGTCGACCTGAGCCGACGGTCCGACGTCGCGAGGTGGGTGGACGACGCGGTGGCGACGCACGGGCGCATCGACGTGCTCTACAACAACGCGAGCAAGCCGAAGTTCGCACCCTTCGCCGAGCAGAGCGACGAGGACTACCTCTTCACGATCGAGAACGAGCTGCACCTCGTCTGGCGGGCCTCGCAGATCGCCTGGCCGCATCTGGCGGCATCGCGCGGCGCCATCGTCAACATCGGCTCCGGCGCGGGCCTCGAGGGCGTGCGCGCACTGCCGCAGGCCGCGCACGCCGCGGCCAAGGGTGCGGTCATGGCGCTGACCCGTCAGCTGGCCGCTGAAGGAATCGCCGTCGGGGTCCGCGTGAACTCGGTGAGCCCGGGCGTCATGGGCACCCCGCCGGTGCTGGCCATGTACGAGGAGCTGGGCGCCGAGGCGCCCGTCGCTCCCGTGGTGGAGCGCACGATCACCGGAGCACCGGGGGACCCGATGGCGGTCGCCTACGCGGGTCTGTACCTGGCCTCGGACGAGGCCGCGTGGGTCACCGGCACGAACATCGTGGTCGACGGCGGCGCCAGCGCGATCATGTAGCCGTCGGGCCCTGGTGCTCGGACGCGTCGGCGAAGGTCTCGCGGCAGAACTCCGCGAACGCCTGGGCCCGCCGGGTGAGGCGGGCGCTGCGGGCGTGCGCCAGCACGACGTCGACCGTGCGCACGTCCTCGACGATCTCCCGGTGCACCAGCGGAGGGCCGGCATAGGTCGCCTGCGGGGACGGGCGCTGGAGCAGCAGCGAGTAGCCGGCACCGCTGGCGACCAGCGAGCGCACCGACTCGAAGCTGGCCGACGAGAAGCGCACGTTCGGCTCGACCCCGCCCGCGGCGAGGACCTCCCGGAACATCGTCGCGCTCGGGGGCATGTCCAGCATCACCATCGGCTCGTCGCGCAGCTCGGCGAGCGAGATCGGCTCGGGTGCCGCGAGCCGGTGGTCGGCGGCCAGCAGCACGTACGGGCGCACCCGGTAGAGGACCGTCGTGGCGATCTCCGGGCCGATGCCGAGGTCGTACATCAACGCCACCTCGCAGGTGCCGTCGAGGAGCCGGCCGGTCATCTCGGCGACCGACCCCTCGAACAGGCGCACGGTCACCGACGGGTGCTGCTCGGGAAAGCGCCGGAGGATCTCGGGCAGCAGGAACGGCGTGAGCGTGGGGTAGCACCCCAGAACGAGGTCGCCGGCGACCGTCTGGCCCACGCTGCGGGCGGTCGACTGCACCTCCGCGGCGTGTTCGAGCAGGCGCCGCACCTCGGGGAGCAACTCCCGGGCCGCACCCGTGAGCTCGATTCCCCGCGCCTTGCGGCGCATGAAGAGCTGCACGCCGAGGGTGCGTTCCAGGTCGTTGATCGCCAGCGAGACCGCCGACTGGGAGATGTGGTGCTGCTCGGCGGCGCCGGCCATCGTCCCCTCGTCGGCCGCCGTCACGAAGTACTCGAGCTGCCGGAGGCTGAGCCTCCCGCTGGTGCCGACCATGGTGTCGCTCCGCCGCGTCAGATGAGTTTTCCTCAACTTTATCCGCTGAAACTACTGCTTTACAGATGCAGTGCCCCCGCTGATGCTCTGAGGACGAGCACAGCGTGAGGAGCCGGCCATGCCGAAGGTGACCTTCCATCACGACGGCGGGGACTCCGACGTCCTGGACGTGCCGGCTGGCACCAGCCTGATGAGGGCGGCCGTCGGCCATGGGGTGCGCGGCATCGTCGGGGAATGCGGCGGGCAGGCCATGTGCGCGACCTGCCACGTGTACGTCCGCGAGCCGTACCTCGACGCGCTGCCCGAGCTGAGCGAGGACGAGGACGAGATGCTCGACTGCACCGTCGCCCCACGGGACGAGCGACGCAGCCGGCTCGGCTGCCAGGTCGTCGTCGGCGGGGAGCTGGACGATCTCCAGGTCGACGTCCCGGCGACCCAGGTCTGAAGGGCCGACGTGGTGGAGCACGTGGTGGTCGTCGGAGCAGGGCAGGCGGGGATCCAGGTCGCCGACTCCCTGCGCCTCGGGGGCTTCGGCGGTGCGATCACCGTGGTGGGCGACGAGCCTGCCGTGCCCTACGAGCGTCCACCGCTCTCGAAGGACTACCTGGCCGAGGCGGGCGACCCGATCGCCCCGCCCCTGCGGCGCGAGTCGTTCTTCGCCGAGCAGCGGATCTCCCTGCGCACCGGCGTGGCGGTCACGCGGATCGACCGCGGCAACCGCATCGTCGTCCTCGACGACGGCGGCACCCTGTCCTGGTCCAGCCTGGTGCTCGCCACCGGGGCGGCCAATCGCCGGCTCCCCGTCCCCGGTACGGACCTCGCCGGGGTGCACGAGCTGCGGACCCTGGCCGACGCCGAGGCGCTCCGCCGGGCCCTCGGCACGGCCCGCTCCGCCGTGGTGGTCGGCGCCGGGTTCATCGGGCTGGAGTTCGCCGCCGCCGCCCGCAAGCGCGGCATCGACGTGACGGTGCTGGAGGCCGCGGATCTGCCGCTGGCCCGCGGGGTGTCACCGGCGATGGCCGACCACCTCGCCGGCGCGCACCGTCGGATGGGCACCGACCTGCGCCTGGGGGAGGGGTTGGCCGCGCTCGCCGGGCGCGGTCGCTCGGTCGCTGCGGCCGTCGGCACCAGCGGGCGGGAGTATCCCGCCGACCTGGTGGTGCTCGCCGTGGGCGTCCGCCCGCGGGACGAGCTCGCCCGGGAGGCAGGCCTGGTGGTGGACGACGGGATCGTCGTCGACGAGCACCTGCGCACCACCGATCCCGACATCTACGCGGTCGGCGACTGCGCCAGCGCCCCGGCGGAAGGTGCCGGCGCGCGCCTCCGGCTGGAGTCCGTGCAGAACGCGACCGACCAGGGCCGGCGGGCCGCCGACGCGATCATCAGCGGGAGCACCCGGAACGCCGAGGTGCCGTGGTTCTGGAGCAACCAGGGCCCGCTGAGACTGCAGATCGCCGGCGTGCGCCGGCCCGGGGACAGCACCGTGGTCACCGGCGACGTCGCCAGTGGTCGCTTCTCGGTCTTCTGCTACCGCGATGCGCGGCTCGTCGCCGTCGAGTCGCTGAACAAGCCTGCCGACCACGTGGCCGCCCGGCGGGTGCTGGCGACCGACGACCGGCCGACGGCGGAACAGGTCGCCGACCCGGACTTCAGCCTCAAGACCCACGTCCACCAGCTCGCCGCCACGGCGAGCTGACCCCTGGAGGAAGCGCATGACCACGACGTCCCCGCCTGCGCCACCCACTCCGGCAGCCACCGCCGACTGGGTCGATCCGGCGAGCATGCTGGGGGATCCGTACCCGAGCTATGACGGCCTGCGTGCGCTGGGCCCGGTGGTCCGCGTGCCGGTGATGAACCGCTATCTGGCCACGAGCTTCGAGGCATGCCGGCTCATCGAGGCCGATCAGGAGACCTACTCCGCCGCCGTCTCCGGGAGCGGGGCCACGATGGCCCGGGCGCTCGGCGGCACCCCTCTGCTGCGGAAGGACGATCCGCACCACGCGACGGAACGCACCCCGATCAATCGGGCCATGCGACCGAAGCAGGTGCGCGAGACCTGGGTGCCGTTGTTCGAGCGGAACGCCGAGACCTACCTCGCCGCGCTCCTCGAGCGGGGACCGGACGACGCGGATCTCAACCGCGACTACGCCGCACCGCTGGCCGCGCAGAACCTCGTCGACATGCTCGGCATGCGGGGGGCCAGCCCTACGGACATGACGCGCTGGTCGCACGCGTTCATCGCCGGCATCGGCAACCTGCACGACGACGCCGACATCTGGGCCCGTTGCGACGCCGCGCAGGGGGAGGTCGACACCCTGCTCGACGAGCTCGTCCCGCACTACCGGGAGCACCCGGACGGCTCGCTGATCTCGGCGTGGGCGAATGCGGAGCTCCCCGACGGGGCGGTGCGCGCCAACGTGAAGCTCACCATCTCGGGCGGCATGAACGAGCCGCAGCACATGGTGACCAACATCGTGTGGGCACTCAGCCGGCATCCCGAGCAGCGGGACCGGGTGCTGGACGATGCATCGCTGTGGCCGGCGGTCTTCGACGAGACCGTCCGATGGTTGTCCCCGATCGGCATGTACCCGCGCGAGACGACGCGGCCGGTGGTCCTCGAGGGCGTCGAGCTGCCCGCGGGCGCGACGCTGGGCGTGGTCGTCGCCGCGGCCAACCGCGATCCCGCGGCGTTCGAGCGCCCCGCCGAGTTCGACATCGCCCGGCCGAAGCAGCCTCATCTCGGCTTCGGCAGCGGGGTCCACCTCTGTGCCGGTCACTGGGCGGCGCGGATCTCCATCGGTGAGATCGCCGTCCCGCTCCTCTACTCCCGCCTGGCGGGCCTGCGGACGGACGTCCGGCGTTCCGAGGAGTGGTTCGGCTGGGTGTTCCGGGGCCTGACGTCGCTGCCGGTGACCTGGGGGGCGTCGTAGGGCACGTCCAGCCACCTCAGCCGCGTCGTCTCGTGCGGTGGCCGGTGACCGTCGGGGGCCGCGTCGTCCAGCTGCTCGGCGGCCTCGTGATCAGCGCCGTCGGGATCTGGCTGACGATCCAGGCGCGGCTCGGGGTGGCCCCGTGGGAGGTCCTGCACATCGGCCTCGCCTCTCGGCTGGGGGTCGGTGTCGGGACGGCCTCGATCCTCGTCGGTGCGTTGTTGGTGGTCACAGTGACGCTGGCCGGGATCCGGCCGGGGATCGGCACCGTCCTCAACGTGCTGACCATCGGGGCGATGCTCAACCTCCTGCTCGCACTGCCGCTGCTGGACGGCGCCGCCGACGCCGCGCCGGTGTGGCGGGTCGCGGTCCTGTGCCTGGGGATCGTGGTGTTCGCCTTCGGCTGTGCGATCTACGTGGGGGCACACCTCGGCCCCGGGCCGCGCGACGGGCTGATGGTCGCGGTGCACGTTCGGGGTCGCGTGTCCATCGGCGTTGCCCGGGCGATCTCGGAGTCGACCGGACTGGCCCTGGGGTGGTTGCTGGGCGGGCCGGTCGGCGCGGGAACCGTCGTCTTCGTCGTCAGTGCGGGCCCGGCCGTAGCTCTCGCATTCAGGGTCCTCAGGCTGCAGCCGCTTCGTCGGTCACCGGTCGTGTGACCTCGATCCGTCGGTCGACCAGAGCGCCATCACAGTCGGCTGGGCGGATGGACGTCGCATTGCCAGCGCGCTGCCAGCAAGACCGTTCATGTTCTGGTTGCAGTTGTGGTTGCAGTTGGCCGCGTTCACGGTCATTCGTAGTCGTACGCGGCCGTATTTATCCGCTGGTCACCCGGCTTACGGAACGATGACGAACCGCCCTGAACGCGATCATGACGGCCTGGCAGTGTGGGGGTCAGGGGTTCGAGTCCCCTCAGCTCCACCCTTGTGACCAGGCCGTTCTCCGATTCGGAGAGCGGCTCTTCGTCGTTTCTGGTGCCAGCGTGGTGGCCACTGGGGCCATTACGGTGCCGGCGGTCCCCACAGCGCATGGCCCATCCGGTCGGCGGCGTCGCGGCCGAGGGCCGGCATGACGTGGCTGTACGTGTCCGTGGTCGTGCGCATCTGTGCGTGGCCGAGAACCTTCATGACGACCCGCGGGTGCACGCCCTCGGAGAGCAGGAGCGTGGCTGCCGCGTGCCGCCCCTCGTGGAGGCGGAGGTTGCGCACACCTGCCTCGTGCCGAAGGGCTTTCCATGCCTGCCAGTCAGACTTCCGCCGTCCGCGCGCGGACCCTGCGGGCCGCGATGTTGTCCAGCCCGGGGTCCCGTCATTCCCCGACGGTGGGCGCGCGGCCGGCTGCGTCGACCAGGCCGGCGTCGCGCCGGGTCTCGATGGCGCGCACCTTCGCCACGACATCGGCACGTCTGGCACCGGAGACGTGGCGGCGGTCGCGCCGTCCGTTCTCCTTCTACCCCGGGGTTGGGTCAGGCGGTCGTGGCCCTCAACTGCGGGTAGACCTCTTCCACCGGGAGACTGAGTCCGGCCTTGGCCCGAACAGAGCCTTCGTCGGCGAGGACCTCGTACTGTCCGGCCTCGACGGCGTCGAAGACGGCGCGCACGAGGTCCGCAGGCTGCGTCTTCGGCGTGCTGGCGTGCGCCGCCATAGGAGTGTCGACGTAGCCCACGTGCACGCCGACCACGTGCACACCGTGCGGGGCGAGCTCGAGGCGCAGCGAGTTGGTCGCCGACCACAGCGCTGCCTTGGTGGCGCTGTAGATCCCTGCGACGGCGTACCAGCTCAGGAGTGAGTGCAGCTGGACGAGGGTCGACTCGTCGTTGCTCGTCAGGATCGGGGCGAAGGCGCGGGCCAGGAACAGTGGGCCGAGGAAGTTGGTCTCGACGTTGGTGCGGATCTCCTCGTCGGTGTGGGTGAGGATGCCGGAGCTGGACGTGGAGACGCCCGCGTTGTTGATCAGGACGCTCACGTCCGGGGCGGCGCCGGCGGCGGCCTGGATGGACGCGGGACTCGTGACGTCGAGGGGCAGCGGCACGATGCGATCGTCGTCCCAGGTGCGAGGGCTGCGGGCGGTGGCGTAGACCTTCGCGGCACCATGCTCCAGCGCTTCCTGGACGAAATGGGTTCCGATGCCGCCGTTGGCTCCGGTGACGAGGACGACGGCTCCGTTGAGCGAGGGCATGTGGCTCTTCCTGTGTGGGTCGGGGCTTGCAGAGAGCTGTGGGCGTCCTGGGGTGATCGGCGGCGGTCCCGGCCTCGCCGGTAGGCGCGCCGTCTCGAGCGGCGTCGAGGTCGCCCTCCGGACGGTGCAGGCGCTCCGGAGCGGGACGCCCTCGCTCAGCGTGTGACGACGATCTTGCCGTTGGCCTGGCCCTGCTCGACGTACGCCATGGCCTCGAGGGTCTCCTCGAAGGGGAAGGTGCGGTCGAGCACCGGCCGCAGCGTGCCACTGTCGTAGAGCGCGGCCAGTTCCTCGAGTTGCGCGCCGTTCGCTCTCATGAAGAAGAACGAGTACCGCACGCCCAGTTGCTTTGCTCGCTTGCGCACCGTGCGGCTCAGCAGCGCCATCACCGGGGCCAGGATCGGCTGTCCGAGCTGGGCGGCGAAGGAGGGGTCGGGCGGGCCGGCGACACTGATGGCGAGCCCGCCCCGCCGGAGGACCGTCAGGGACTTCGCCAGGTTGGTGCCGCCGAGTGAGTCCAGGACGACGTCGTATCCGGAGAGCACCTCGGCGAAGTCCCGCTCGGTGAAGTCGATGACCTCGTCGGCGCCCAGGGCGCGCACCCTCTCGACGTCGCCGGTGCGTGCCGTTGTGGCCACGTAGGCGCCGAGATGCTTGGCGACCTGGATGACCGTCGAGCCGAGGCCGCCCGCTCCGGCGTGGACGAGCACCTTCTGGCCGGGCTCGACGTGGGCGAGGTCGACGAGCGTCTGCCACGCCGCCAGCGCGACGAGGGGTACGGCGCCGGCCTCGTCGAACGACAGGGACCGCGGCTTGAGTGCGACGTCGTCCGCGTCGATCGCGATGAACTCGGCGAAAGTCCCGATGCGAAGGTCTCGGGGCCTCGCATACACCTCGTCGCCGACCGTGAAGGCACGGACATCCGTGCCGACCTCGGTCACGACACCGGCGACGTCGTGACCCAGGATGAACGGTGGCCGGTACTTCAGCAGTCGCTTGAACTCCCCGTTGCGGACCATCTTGTCCAGGGGGTTGATGCTGGCCGCGCGGACGTGAACCAGAACATCACGGCGGCCCACGGTGGGCTGGGGTACGTCCGCGGCCCGGAGTCCGTCCGTGCCGTAGGAATCGACGATGAACGCTTTCATGCAAGCCTGCCCCTGCTTCCGTAGTGATGTGGTGAGGCTTGTCGTTCGCGGAGTGCCGGTGTCATGAGCCCGCCGAACAGCCTGTGGCCCGTTCGGCGACCTGATACCGCCGTGGACCGTGACGGGGAGTCGAGGACGTCGAGGTTCCGGAGGTCACGAGCTCGTGGGGAACCGCCTCGTGATGTCCGCAGGATCGACGACCTCTCCGCAGGCCTGGCACGAGACTTCGGGGATCAGGCGGTGCCCGCAGTCGTGCTCGAGGATCAGTGGCGGCCCGTCGGGACCGGCGAGGTGCTCGTCGCCCCACCTCAGCAAGGTCAGGACGACCGGGTAGAGCTCGCGGCCGGCGGCAGTGAGGTGGTACTCGAAGCGCTGCGGGTGGTCGCTGTACCGGCGACGCTGCAGGACGCCGGAGTCGACCAGGGTGCGCAGACGGGCGGTCAGCGTGTCCCGCGGCGCGCCGGTGCGTCGAACCATCTCGTCGAAGCGGCGGTTGCCCAGGAAGACCTCGCGGACCGCCAGTAGGGCCCACTTCTCGCCGACCACCTCGAGGGTGCGGGCGATCGAGCAGGCGCGGGGCTCCGTCGGTGCGGCCATGACGCCAGCGTACCGCGGTCAGTCCAGAATCTGGACGGACTCATCCAGACCAGCTACCGTGCATCCAGAATTCAAACTCACCCTGGGGGCCGGTCATGGGGCTCGGTAAGCGCTTGTCTGCACCCGTGGCCCAGCCCCGGCCGAACGGAGGCACCGCGCCGATCGTGGCGGTACTGGCGATCGCGGTGTTCATGTCCAGCCTGGACCTGTTCATCGTCAACCTGGCCTTCCCGTCGATCGGGGAGGAGTTCGTCGGGGTGGGGCTGGGTGAGTTGTCGTGGGTCCTCAACGCGTACACGATCGTGTTCGCGGCTGTGCTGATCCCGGCCGGACGGTGGGCGGACCAGGTGGGGCGCCGGCGGGCGCTGGTCGCGGGCCTTGCCGTGTTCACGGGCGGATCGCTCCTCTGCGGGCTGGCCCCGGGGGTGGGCTGGTTGGTGGCGGCGCGGATGGTGCAGGCGATCGGCGCGGGTGTGATGGTGCCGGCGTCGTTGTCCTTGTTGCTGGCCGTCGTCCCCGTGGAGCAGCGGGCTCGGGCGCTGGGATCTTGGTCGGCACTCGGCGCGCTGGGTGCTGCTCTGGGTCCGGTCATCGGTGGCGGACTGGTCGAGGTCGGCTGGCGCTGGGTGTTCTGGGTGAACCTGCCGGTGGGGGTCGTGGCGATCCTGCTCGCACTGCGCCTGGTACCCGAGAGTCGGGACGATGCACGGAGGGTTCGCCCGGATCTGCTCGGCGCACTGTTCCTGGCGCTCGCTGTCGGGTTGGTCGCCGGCGCCCTGGTCATGGCGCCGGACTGGGGCTGGGCGTCGGCAGGCTTCTGGGGCCTGCTGCTGGCGGCGGCGCTGTGCACGGGAGCGCTGGTCCTTCGCTCGTCGCGTCACTCGGCGCCGGTGCTGGAGCCCGGCCTGTTCCGGTCCCGGGCGTTCGCGGGCGCCAGCGCGGCGTCGGTGCTCTATTACGCGGGCTTCGGCGCCTTCCTCCTCCACACGGTGGAGTTCCTCACCGGGGTCTGGCACTACTCGCCTTTGCAGGCGGGGCTGGCCATTGCCCCGGGGCCGCTGATGGTGCTGCCGTTCGCGAGACTGATCGCGCCCCGATTGATTTCGCTCGTGGGTGGGGTCGGGCGGGTCGCCGCCCTTGGTTGCGGGGTCGGCGCCGTGGCGCAGCTGATGTGGCTGATGCTGATCCAGGCTGAGCCTGCCTATCTCACTCATCTGCTGCCGGTTCAACTGCTCGGCGGCGCCGCGGTTGGGCTGACGATCCCGTCGCTGCTGGGGGCGGGCAGCGTGGGGATGCCCGCGGCGCGCCTGGGCACCGGCAGCGGCGTGCTGAACATGGCCCGCCAGGTCGGCACGGTGCTCGGCGTGGCGGGGCTGGTGGCGGCCCTCGGTGCCCCGGCCGCAGATCCGCTGACCGCATTCCGGTACGGCATCCTCGTGATCATCACGCTCTTCGTCGCCGCAGGGGCAGTGTGCCTCGCGGTCCTGGCCCGGCCCGTCCAACCGACAGCTGTCGCTGGGGCGCTCGAGCACGATCGACCCCGGGAGGCGGCATGAGATCCCACGCAGAGTCACCCTCCGACGGCTGGGGACAACCGCGATCGAGGACCGTCTCCTGGTGGGATCCGATGATCGGCGCCCGCGCGATGCGCAGCCTCAGCGGCCGGGAGTACCTGCAGGCCATGATCGATGGCCGGTTGCCGCCAGCGCCGATCGGCGGACTGATCGCCATGACCGCTGTCTCGGTGGGCGAGGGGACGGTTGAGTTCCGCTGCCGGCCGGACGAGTCGGCGTACAACCCCATCGGCGTGGTCCACGGCGGACTCGTGTGCACTCTCCTGGACTCCGTCGCCGGGTGCGCGGTCCACAGCACACTGCCCGCGGGCGTGGGCTTCACCAGCCTGGAGATCAAGGTCAGCTATCTGCGCCCCGTCCGGCAGGGAGACGGCGAGCTGACCGCGATCGGGCGGGTCACCAAACCCGGACGACGAGCCGCCTTCGCCGACGGCGAGGTAGGTGACGAACACGGGAGGTTGATCGCCACCGCGTCCAGCACTTGCCTGGTCTTCCCACTCCCGGAGGAGTGAAAGCGACGACAGCCGCTCACCTACGCGGGCTACGGGCCAACGAGCCGACCGCCCACCCCGACGGCCGAGCCAGCCCGAAAGCCCAGCTGGCGATGCGCCCAACCACTGGCGCGCGGCGAAGTTCGGCGCGGCACTCGAGGAATTGACCCGCGCGTCGCGCGCGAGTGCGGACGCCCCGTTGGTGGTCGCGACGCTTGTCGCCGGCAGTCACGACAAGAAGTGCTCAAGCTCCGCGGCGTCGCCATTGGCATCGGCGGCCCCTCCCCGACCCCGGTCTCGTGAAGAAGATCCACGCCGGTCCCGTCGTTCGCAGATGATCGGGGGAACGGGCTGCGCTGCCCGGACCATCACGCGGGCTCCGCGGTGGTGCCACGATGGTGGCCAACTGGCGACGTTCGCGGTTATCCGCAGCTGTTCGCTGACGACGGCATTCGCCCTTAACCTGCGGAAATGGACGGCGGGTCACGTCGACTGGCGCCAGCTCCGGCCGTCGCGGGCGATCAATGCGTCCGCCTCCGGCGGGCCCCAGGTAGCCGCTTGGTAGAGCGGGATCGGTCGCGTGTCGGCGCTCCAGTACTCCAGCACGGGGTCGACGATTCGCCACGAGCGGCCGACCTCGTCGGCCCGGATGAAGAGCGTCGGATCGCCGATGAGCGCGTCGAGGATGACCCGCTCGTAGGCGTCGATCGACTTCTCTTCGAAGCTCTCGTACGAGAAGTCCATCGATGCCTTCTGCACCCGGAATGCGTGGCCGGGGACCTTCGCGCCGAACCGCAGGCTCAGACCCTCATCCGGCTGGACCCTGACGATCAAGGCGTCCGGCTCTAGGGCGGCATCGGTGCCCGGGAACAGGGGCAGGTGTGGCGGGCGGTGGAACTGCATGGCCACCTCGGTGGTCCGCACGGGCAGTCGCTTGCCGGTGCGCACGTACACGGGGACGCCGTTCCACCGCCAGTTCTGGACGTTGAGGCGCATGGCCACGAACGTCTCCGTCGAGCTCAGCGGGTCGACCCCGGGTTCCTCCCGGTAGCCGGGCATGAGCTCCTCCCGCGTGCCGCCGCGGGTGTACTGGCCGCGGACGGCGTTGGCGGCGATGTCGGCCTCGTCGTCCAGCAGCCGGATGGCCCGGAGCAGTTTCACCTTCTCGTCGCGGATCGCGTTGGCGTGGAAGGAGGCGGGCGGCTCCATGAGGATGAGGGCCAGCACTTGGGGGAGATAGTTATGCAGGATGTTGCGGATAGCACCAGTCGTCTCGTAGAAGCGGCCCCGGTGCCAACGCCCGAGGTCTCGGCGACGGTGATCTGTACGTTAGCGATCCAGATGCGGTGCCAGATGAGCTCGAAGAGGAGTTGGCGAAGCGGAGCGCGAGCAGGTTCTGCACCGTCTCCTTGGCTAGGTAGTGGTCGATGCGGAAGATCTGCGTCTCGTCGAACGCCGTCGACAGGTCGGCGTACAGCTCTCGGGCGCTGGTGTAGTCCCAACCGAACGGCTTTTCGATGCCGCCGCACGAAGCCCTCGCCCTCCGGAACGCCGAGCCCGGCCTTGCCGAGGCTGAGCGCGATCGGACCGAACAGCCGGGGAGGGGTGGAGAAGTAGTAGACGCGGCTGCCCGCCGTGCCGTGCAGCCGGTCGCAGTCGGCCAGCACCTCGGCCAGTCGGGGCGCAGGTGGCCGGTCGTTGTAGCTGTGTATGTAGCGGCCGCGGCCGCGAGCCTGGCTCACCGCAAGTCGTCGGGTCCGATCTTTCGAGAGATGTCGCCGAACTCCTCGTCGGTCATGGGAGTCCGGCCACCGATGAGCGTCTTGCCGGGAGCGCGTGGGAGCCGCGGAGCCGCTCCAATGCGGAAACAGCTCTCGCGCAGCGACAATCGCCGGAGCGCTGAGTCACCAGGCATGCAGGTGCCGTCGGTCCTGATCGTGGTCATCGTGTGCGATGAGGATGGGTGAGCGCTGGAGCGGGAAACGCCAAGGTGTTTCCTGCTGGTTGGGGCGGGCAATGATCGCGCTGGGTCGGGCCGAGATGCACACCATCCGAGTCTCCTCGATTCTATCACTGGTCCTATGACGGCATCACTCTCGCGACATCGTTCGGCGACCTGCGGGTTGCACGCGCGCTGAACGAGCGGTCGGTGAAGCTCGATAGGCCGGCAGAGGCGGCGTGCCCATCGGGCGAGAGTGACCAGGCGGGTCAGCTCCGAACCCGGACGTCCTTCGACGTGAGCACCAAGCCCGTGCGGACGAAAGCGCAATGAGCACTGGATGCCACACTCACGCGCCTTCACGGCTCCGGATCAGCCAACGAGGATTACTGCGGGAAACCCGGCATAGCCAGGAGACGTCGTCGCCTGTGCCGGGGCGCGGAGTCGCCCAGTCGGGGCTCCGATCCGGGACCGGCGGGTGACGTCAGGGATGCACACGGCCACAGCGGGCGCTGAGCTGGTCGGTCCGTGAAGGGGTTGGCGTTCGTCGGTCCATGGTTTGGACCGGCCAGACCGGGTCGGGCCGCGTCCTCTTGGTGGTCGAAAAGGGCCGTCTCCGTCATCAAGGAGGGGTTCGAGCCAGAGCGGTCGACGGCGTGGGGCGCCGTGCTAGCGCGAACTCCCTTGGCGTCTCGCCGGTGTAGCGGGTGAAGTCGCGAGTGAGGTGACTCTGGTCGGCGTACCCGTGTCGGACCGCGATCTCGGCCAGGGGTAGTCGGCCGAGATCGGCAGCTGCCCGGGGGCAGCAGGACCGACTGGCCAGCCTGGACCTGCTGGTGACCGTGCTCGACCAGTCCCGGGCCGGGCTGACCACGGCACTGGCCGACGAGCGGACCGCCGCCCGCGCCGTCGCCGCCTCCCGGCGCAAGGGCTACCTCGACGGCCGCAGCCTGGCCGAGGTCTTCGCCTGGCTGCGGCCCGGCGACCTCGTCTGGAACTACTGGGTCAACAACTACCTCGAGGGCAAGCCGCCGCCGAGGTTCGACATCCTCTACTGGAACGCCGACACCACGCGGATGACGGCGACGTTGCACCGGGACTTCGTCGACGTGGCGCTGCACAACCGCCTGGTCAGTCCGGGTGGGGTCACGGTGCTCGGCTCGGCGATCGACCTGCAGCGGGTCACCGTCGACTCCTACGTGGTGGCGGGCTCCGCGGACCACATCTGCCCCTGGCAGTCCTGCTACCGCAGCAGTCAACTGCTCGGCGGCAAGGTCCGCTTCGTGCTGTCCACCAACGGGCACATCGCCGCGTTGGTCAATCCGCCGTCCAACCCCAAGTCCAGCTACCGCGTCGCCGACGACAACACGCCGGAAGCCGGCGATTGGGCGCAGGACGCACCCACGGAGAAGGGGTCGTGGTGGCCGGACTTCGCCAGCTGGCTCGGGGAGCGGTCGGGGGAGCAGAAGCCTGCGCCGACCGAGCTGGGCAACCAGCGGTTCCGGGTGTTGGAGGATGCGCCCGGCAGCTACGTACTCGACAGCTGAGGCGGCCGTGATCGACGGCCGGAGGTGCCGCAGGGAGCGGATCGGATCAGGAGGTGGCCGCGATGGACGCGGATGAGCAGAACACCGGGATCCCGCCGGCCGAGGAGCGGCTCGCCGGGCGGCTGGCCGCCCAGCAGCCGCGCAGGCCGACGTCGGCGCGGACCACGGCAATCACCGTCCTGACCGAACTCGGACAGATCGATCGGGCGGTCTACCGGGCCGTGGCCGGGACGCCGACACCGGTGCTGGATGGTCCGGTACGCCGGCTGTCGCAGGTCGCGGACCGGTCCCGGCTGTGGATCGGGATAGCCGCGGCCATGGCCGCGATCGGCGGCCGGGATGGCCGGCGCGCCGCCGGGGCCGGACTGGTTGCCCTCGCCGTCGACTCCGCCGTCGTGAACATCGGCGTCAAGCTGGTCGCGCGTCGCAGGCGGCCCGATCGCGTCGCAGCCAACGTGCCGGTTCCGCGGCAGGTGCCGATGCCGCAGTCCGGGTCCTTCCCTTCGGGGCACACCGCCTCGGGTTTCGCCTTCGCCGACGCGGTCGGGCAGACGCTTCCCGCGGTGGCCTCACCGCTGCGCCTGCTGGCGGGAGCGGTGGGCTACTCACGGGTGCACACCGGGGTGCACTACCCGGGCGACGTCGTCCTGGGCGCGCTCATCGGGTCCGGCATCGGTGAGCTCGTCGGCTGGCGCATGCGGTCCGCGAGCCGGCCTGGGCCGGAAGGCCGGTGAGGGCCGTGCCCGGAAACGCAGCGGGGGACCGCACCGGAATGCTGCCGGTCGAACAGGCGCGCGGGCGGGCCGTGCCGGCCGCCGCGCGCCCGGTGCTGATCGTCAACCCGCGCAGCGGCGACGGGAAGGCCGAGCGCTTCGGCGTCGTCCGGGAGTGCCAGGCACGCGGCATCGAGCCGGCGGTTCTGGGCCCGGGGGACGACCCGGTGCAGGTGGCCGAGGCCGCGATCGCCGGCGGGGCGGATGTGCTGGGCATGGCCGGCGGCGACGGTTCGCAGGCCCTCGTGGCGGGTGTGGCCGCGCGGCACGGGGTGCCCATGGTGGTCGTGCCCGCGGGGACCAGGAACCACCTGGCGATGGATCTCGGCCTCGACCGCGGGAACGTGGTCGGCGCGCTCGACGCCTTCGGCGCCGCATGGGAACTCCCGGTCGACCTCGGGGATGTCAACGGTCGACCGTTCATCAACAACGTGTCGCTCGGCCTGTACGCCCAGATCGTCCGCTCGCCGGAGTACCGCGACGCGAAGGTCGAGACGACCGTGAGCATGCTGCCCCAGCTCCTCGGGCCGGGCAGCCGGCCGTTCGACCTGCGCTTCGCCGGCCCGGCGGGGGAACCCCACACCCGAGCGCACGTCGTCCAGGTCTCCAACAACGCCTACGGACGCACCGTCCGTACGCTCATCAGCCGCCCGCGCCTCGATGCCGGCCGCCTCGGGGTGATCGCGGTGGAGCTCCCACAGGGCGGGCCAGACCGGACGTTCGTCTCCGCACTCGCAGCCGGACATCCGGAGCGCTACCCAGGCTTCCTCGCCTGGGAGCCGGTGGACTTTCAGGTGGATGCCGAGGAGCTGGTCGACGTCGGGATCGACGGCGAGGCGCTCCAGCTGCCCCCTCCGCTGCGCTTCGCCACCAGGCCGGGCGCCCTGCGCATCCGGGTCCCTCGGGGCCCGACCGGACTGACACCGACGGCCCGCGGGCTGCAAGGGTCCTAGCTGCCGGCCTTCGTCACGCCTCGAAGCGGAAGTCACGACCGCTCGTCCGGGCCTCGGCCCCCGCAGGAGCATGGAGTCGATGAACGCGCAGACCCGTGAGGGTTCAGTGCCTTAGCGGCCCACTCCGGGACATGCGCAGAAGCCACGATCCGCGGTCCCCCGAGCGGCGTCACCCCAGTCGGGTCAGTTCAGCTAGCGAAGAATGCGCATCCACACGTTCGTCGCATGAGGGACGGTCTCGACGCTGAGTCGTTCCAACCGGACCTTTCTGCCACCCGGGTGCTCGAACAGCCGAGTTCCGTCTCCGAGAAGAACCGGAGCAATGATCGCCAGGACCTCGTCGAGCTCGCCCAGCTCAAGGCACTGCCGAGCGATGTCGGCGCCGAGCACGTTGACGTAGCCGTCGCCTGCGGCGGCCTTGGCCGCGGCGAGACCCGACGCAACGTCGGGCAGGAACGCCAACCCTGCCCCCACCGCGTCGGCGGGCGGGCGGTGCGTCACGACGAAGGACGGGCCGGTCCACGTTCCGCTGAATGCTCCCTCCTTGTCCGTGCCGCGATTCGGGTCATCCCCGCGGAACGTTCGACCGCCTATGAGCAGAGCGCCGATTTCGCGTTGCAATACGTCCACCTGCGGATTAGGGCCCAAGTACGGCGCGAGCCATGACATGTCACCGTCAGGGCCGGCGATGTATCCGTCGAGGGACATGGTTGCCGAGTACAGGACCTTGCCCACGTGCACTCCTCTCGCCGGGCGGTCGCCGCTGACGCGCCTCGTGCGGTGTAGATACCCGCGCGGAGTACGACTCATCGGCTGGTACGGCTGTCCCTGGAGCCCATGGCGACCCGCGGGTGCACGCCTTCGGACAGCAGCAGCGTCGCTGCGGTGTGCCGCCCGCCGTGCCGTCGGACCTCGCGCACGCCTGCCTCGCGCAGAAGGGCCTCCCACGCCTGTCAGTCCGAACTCCGTTCGATCGGCCGGCCGTTGGGTTGAGCGAAGACCAGACCGTGCGACATCTCGCGCGTTCGCGGGTATTCAGGCGGTGGCGCGTGGGTCGTCGTCCTCGACCTGGGCGGCGCGGAGCTTCGCGATCACGCGCTTGATCTCACTTACGGTCTCGGCCTCATCGTGACCGAAAGCCAGCAGATACGCCTGCAGTGCATGCCGGGCCGTCTCCAGCTCGGCGTCCGTGAGATGGACCGCGTACATGCCTCAACTCTAGGGCGTCGTCACCGCCATCGAGCGTCCCTTGATCCGCGGACGAGAGGAGAAAACGCCTACCGCTGGTGCCGGTCCCAGACCGTGCTCCACAACTCGATGCGCCGTCCCCCTCCGGGGGCGGTGGTCCCCGGCTGCGTAGCGCGACACCAAGCAACGACCAGTTGAATCCGCCCGGCCGAGGGCCACGAGTTCGTAGGACTCCACGTGTCCTCGCCCAGCATCCAGTCGGGGGCGGACGGCGTGCCGCCCGGCTCGCAATCGGTGAGGCGGCTCGTGGCGTGTCCGAGAAGGTCAAGGCATCTGTCTGAAACGGTGCAGCGTTTCAGCCTCAAGAGCTTCACAATTGTTGCATCACGGAGCAGGGCGCGAATCCAGCGCCCAAGGCTCGTGCCGATCTTCCGGAGCAGCTTCTGCGCTTCGGCACCGCGGGAAAACGGCGACTTTTCCGCTCTCTGATCCACCTTCGAAACGGAGACTCCACATGCATTTCCTCGACGATTCCCTGTTCCCCGAGAACCAGGAGAAGCTGGTCATCACCGCGGCCCCCTACGGGCCGGAGTGGGAGCCGGCCGACTTCCCGGAGGACATCCCGGTCACCATGGACCAGCACGTGCAGCAGGCGGTGGACTGCTGGGAGGCCGGCGCCACGGTGCTGCACATCCACGTGCGCGAGCTGGACGGCAAGGGCTCCAAGCGGCTGTCGCAGTTCAACGAGCTGCTCCGCCGGCTGCGTGAGGCCGTGCCGGAGATGATCCTGCAGGTCGGCGGCTCGATCTCGTTCTCCCCGGAGGGCGAGGAGGGCGACGCGAAGTGGCTGTCGGATGACACCCGGCACATGCTCGCCGAGCTCGACCCGAAGCCCGACCAGGTGACGATCGCGATCAACACCTCGCAGATGAACATCGTCGAGCTGATGACCGACTCCGACATCGCCGGCACCTCGTTCCAGCGCCCGGAGCTGTATGAGGCCTACCGCAACATGGAGGTCCCGGCCGGCCCCGAGTGGGTCGAGGAGCACCTGCGCCGCCTGACCGCCAACGGCATCCAGCCGCACTTCCAGCTGGCCCACTCCGCGCAGCTGGAGACCGTGGAGCGCCTCGTGCGCCGCGGCGTCTACACCGGCCCGCTGAACATCAGCTGGGTGTCCATCGGCGGCGGGTTCGACGGCCCGAACCCCTACACGATGATGGAGTTCGTCCGCCGGGTGCCGGACGGCGCCACGCTGACGCTCGAGAGCATCATGCGCAACGTCCTGCCGATCAACACCATGGCGATCGCCCTGGGCCTGCACCCGCGCTGCGGCAACGAGGACACCCTCTGGGGCCGGCTCGGCGAGAAGTGCACGTCGGCCGACGCCGTCCGCCAGCTGGTCCGGATCGCCGGCGAGCTCGGCCGCGAGGTCGCCACCGGCAAGGAAGCCCGCGACATCTACCAGCTCGACGAGTACTGGGGCAGCGCCGATGAGGCCCTGGCCAAGCTCGGCTACCCGCCCAACCGCACCGCCCGGCCAGCGCGGCTTCCTGCACCACGCCTGATCAGGCCCGACGTGGGGTGCGGGGCCTCCTCCGCCGAGCGTCCCGCACCCCACGCCCATGTCGATGAGGACCTCCTGGTTCGACGTCGACCCCTCGATCCTCCGCCCGTCCCGGGCCGGCATCTGGATCGCGCATCGACTCGTCGAACTGGAGCTTCGTCATGGCAACAATGCTCACCGAGAGGGCGGTCGACACGGTCGTCGACCAGTCCTCCACCGCTGCGGCCCCCCGGGCCCGGAAGTACTTCCCCTGGCTGGTCTTCGCTCTCACCTTCGCCCTGCTGCTGTCGGACTACATGTCCCGGCAGGTCCTGTCCGCCGTCTTCCCGTTCCTGAAGGTGGAATGGGCGCTGACCGACACCGAGCTCGGGGCGCTCACCAGCGTCGTCGCGCTGACCGTCGGCCTCCTCGCCGTCCCGCTGTCCCTGCTCGGCGACCGCTGGGGCCGGGTCAAGTCGATCATCCTCATGGCCACGGTCTGGAGCGTGGCCACGATGGGCTCGGCGATCGCGGCCAACTACGGCGAGCTCATGCTCTCCCGCGTCTTCATCGGCGTCGGTGAGGCCGCCTACGGCAGCGTCGGCCTGGCCGTCGTCCTCGCCGTCTTCCCGGCCTACCGCCGGGCGTCGCTCACCGGCGCCTTCATGGCCGGCGGCTCGTTCGGCTCGGTGCTCGGCGTCGCCCTCGGTGGCGCGCTGGCCGTCCAGTTCGGCTGGCGCTGGTCGTTCGCCGCCATGGCCATCCTCGGCCTGGTCCTCGTCGTCGCCTACCGGGCGCTGATCAGCGACAAGAAGCTCGAGGCGAATCGGGTCGCCAACCTCGCCGACGGCGAGCCGGTGGCTGCCCCCGGTGGCCGGGCCAAGCTGCGCACCCTGTTCAGCACCCCGTCGGTGATCGCCGCCTACGTCGGCAGCGGCCTGCAGCTGTTCATCGCCGGCTCGCTGTTCGCCTGGCTGCCCAGCTACCTGGGCCGCGCCTACGGCCTGGCGCCGGACAAGGCCGCCGGCGTCGCCGCGATCGCCATCCTGCTCATGGGCACCGGCATGATCGTCTGCGGTGCGGTCACCGACCGGCTCAGCCGGACACGTGGCCATCCGCAAGTGGACGACGGCGATCGTCTACACGGCGACCTCGCTGGTCTCCCTCGGCGTCGGCTTCTCGCTGAACCCGGGCGGCGCCCAGCTGCTGCTGCTGGCCGTCGGCGTCTTCTTCGCCGCGGGCACCTCGGGCCCGGCCGGGGCCATGGTCTCCAACCTGACCCACGAGTCCATCCGCGCCACCGCGCTGGGCACCCTCACGCTGGCCAACAACCTGCTCGGCCTCGCCGCCGGCCCGCTGGTCACCGGCATCCTGGCCGACAAGTTCGGCCTGGTCGGCGCCATGAAGATCGTCCCGATCGTGGCCGTCGGCGCGCTGATCGCACTGCTGATCGGCCGCAAGTTCTACCTGCGCAGCCTCGCCAAGGTCAACGCCCAGGCGGTCACCCGATGACCGCTGTCGCTGTCCCTCGACGACGTGCGTGCGAACGACATCGACGACGCTGTCGCGACCCCCGTCGCGGCACCCCGCCGGAAGGTGTGGACCGGGCTGCTCGCCGCCGGTCTCGGGCTCGGCGGGGCCATGCTGGCGCACCAGTTCGTGCCCGCCATCGGCGTGCTCACCTGGGCGGTGGCGCTGGGCATGCTGGCCGGCAACACCCGGCTGCTGCCCGCCGGGGCGCGGCAGGCGCTGGGCAAGATCACCAAGCGGCTGCTCCGGGTCGGGATCGTGCTGCTGGGCTTCTCGGTCTCCTTCGGCGCGATCGCCGCGCTCGGCGTGGGGACCATCGGCCTGGTCGCGGCCACCCTGGTGATCACCCTGGTGGTCACCACCTGGCTCGGTAACCGGGCCCGCCTCGGTGCGGCCCGCAGCCTCATCCTGGGCACCGGCTTCGCCATCTGCGGCGCCTCGGCGATCGCGGCGATGGAGGACACCGCCGGCGCCGACGAGGAGGACGTCACCGTCGGCATCGCGATGGTCACCCTGTTCGGCACGCTGGCGATGGTCCTGCTGCCGCTGCTGGCAGGTCCGCTGGGCCTGACCGACCAGCAGTTCGGCATCTGGGCCGGGGCCAGCATCCAGGAGGTCGGCCAGGTCGTCGCCGCGGCCGGCGCGGGCGGGGCGGGCGTCGTCGCCATCGCCGTCGTCGTCAAGCTGACCCGGGTGCTGATGCTGGCCCCGGTGGTGGCCACCGTCAGCGTCCGCAAGCGGCTGGCCGGCGGCAAGACCGAGGGCAAGCGGCCGCCGATCGTGCCGCTGTTCGTGCTCGGCTTCCTCGCCTGCGTCGCCTTCCGCAGCACCGGGATGATCCCGGACGGCGCGCTCGCCGCGATCTCCCAGGTGCAGGTCGCCGCTCTCGGGGCCGCACTGTTCGGCATGGGCGCCGCGGTGCAGATCAAGGCGCTGTTCCGCCGCAGCGGCCCCGTCCTCATCGTGGCCACGCTGTCGACGCTGCTCGTCGCGGGTGTCTCGCTGGCCGGAGTCCTCATGCTCGGGTGACATCGGCACATCGCTCGCGTTGACTCCACCAGACGCCGGACCCCGACCTCATCACAGGTCGGGGGCCCGGCGGCTCCAGTCAGCGCGGTCGGCGACGCCACCTTCGGTATGAGCGATACCGCGGGTGGCGGCGCCTTTGACACACTGCGGTTGTGAAGCTCCCCATTGTTGGCGTCCGCCAAATCAAGTTGCCTGTGACCGACCTGGCGATCAGCGCCCGGTGGTACGCAGACCTCTTCGATCTGGAACTGGCCAACGAGTTCTTTGAGGCCGGCGCAGTCAGAGGTGTCGTCCTTGCGGATCACGAAGCAGGGTTCGTGATCGGGCTGCGCGAGCGCGAATATTGTGCGAGCAGTCCGGTCCTGGACGGCTTCGATGTATGTGCCTTCATGCTCCGGACGACAGAAGAAATGGCCACCGTGATCGATCGCTGCGACGCGCTGGGTATTGAACATGGCGACGTCCATGACCGCGGAGACTTCGGGATTGCGATGGACATTGCCGACCCGGACGGGACGGTGCTGCGCTTCGTGGCCGGTGCGCACACCGGGCCTCCAGGCGCATTCGGCGGAATCGAGTTCGGTCCCGGGCCGCCGATCATCTATGACGAGCCCCGACTGCGCTTCTAGCCTGTGGGTATCCGGCGGGAGAGTTGTCAGGACCTTGCCGCTGCTCAGCGGAGACGTCCGCGCGTGTGCCACCCCTCCGCCCCCAGGTCGCTCAGCTGGTTGCAGTTGTGGTTGCAGTTCACGCCGTTCGCGGTTGTACCCAGGTGTTCACCGGAGATCGAACGCGCAGCTCAATGCCGTTACGGAACTGCGGCGAACTGCCCTGAACGCGATCATGACGGCCTTCCAGTGTGGGGGTCAGGGGTTCGAGGCCCCTCGGCTCCACCCGATAACCATTCGCCGGACCAACACCACCGACTTCCGGTAGGCGTGCCAGCGGCCACGGGCGCAGTGCGATGCTGGCTGAGTGGTGCCAGTTGTCCTCCGGGTAGAACCCGATGAGGAGTTCGAAGAGTGCGCCCTCCTCTGCGTGGACGGGACGGTGTCCGGAGCGCGGCATCGGTTCGTGCTGGATTCCGGAAGTCCCACGACGCAGATCTCGGACCCCGATGCCGTGATCTCCGCCTCCGTGGTCGGTGAGGACACGGGAGAGGGTCTCTTCGGCCGCGCCCCTGTCGAGCGAATAGTCCTCTCGGATCTCACCGTGCCCGGTCTCACTGCAGGACGTCGCACCGTCGCCCGGCTCCGCACCGGCGGTGCCGGTGCGCGGTCGCTGCTGGGGCTGGACGTCCTCGGTGATCACGCGCTCCTGCTCAACGGCCCGGAAGGGACCCTCCACACGACGGTGGCCGGAGGTCTGGCAGCCAGTCTGCCCCTCGAGCGCGGCACACGGGGGCATTGCTACCTGCCGGTGGCCCTGCCCGGAGGAAGGGTGGTCCGGGCGTTGTGGGACACCGGTGCCGATATCACGGTGGTCGATCGGGAGCTGGTGACCTCGCATCCCGAGCTGTTCACCGCTGTGCGGAGCGCCAGTGGAACCGACTCCATGGGGGCGACGATGGTGACGGACGTCTGCCGCCTGGAGGCCTTCTCAATCGCGGATGTCCGCTTCGCGAGCCATCTCGTGGCCGTCGCCGATCTCCCCGAGCCCATGGAGATGGTCCTCGGCTACACGACGTTGCGTCAGGCAATCTGGTCCATGGATCTGCCGTCGGGGCGCTGGGCAGTGAGCCGCCCTGAGGCAGGAGGTCTTACCGGGACTTCTGCTGGCCGCGGGCAATCAGGATGAGGCCGCCCACGACGACCACGATGGGGGCCCACGACGGCAGCCCGAAAGGTCCGAGCAGCAGGCTTGCGACAAAGAGCACGAGCCGAAAGCCCACGAAGAGCCCCAGCGCCATCAGCACCCAGAAGACGGCAGGCTGCTCGATCTGCAGTCGGCGCAGGTAGTCCATGACGTCTCCTCGGGTCCGGTGATCTGGCGCGCGCCAACCACCCACTGTGGACGTGAACTGCCGGCGCACGCCACCGGGCACATCGGCAGCGCGGCGTCGGAACTCAAGTCAACCGTCCACCGAGAACGTCCCACGGGGAGACGGCGTTCCGCGCTCTCGACAGATGCGCCCCCAGCGGCAACGCCTCCGCCAAGGATCAGCTCATGCTGGTTGCGTTGGTGGCTGCAGTTTCGCCGCGCTCGGGTGGTACGCCGGCCGCCGACGTTCACGACTCTCTGGAACGACGATACATCGCGCCGAACGCGAACGTGACGGCCTGACAGCGTGGGGGGCAGGGGTTTCGAGTCCCCTCAGATCCACCCAAGGAGGGCAGGTGCGCTACCGCACGATGTCGGGGCCCCCGTCTAGAGCGGCACGGAGTTCGACGAGTTCCTGCAGGGACGTGTGCAACTGATCGCCGTACCGGGTGAGAGCTAGCGCGGCGGCCGCCACACCGAGGTCCAGGCCTTCGTCCGGATCCCCTCGGAGGACGCCGTGCAGGAATCCTCCGATGAGGGCGTCCCCTGCTCCGACTCGATCGACGATGGTGGTCGCGGGGGGAGTCCTGCTGATGCGCCGACCGCTCGCGAGCACCTCCACCGCGCGCGGCCCGTCGGAAACGATGACGTTGTCTACGCCGAAGCGAGACGCGAGCTTCTGGGCGACCTCGCCGCAGGAGCCGTCAATGCCGAAAACATGCGCGGCGTCGCGGCGCGAGCAGAACACGACGTCCGCCTGAATCAATAGCGGTTCCATCCGCTCCCGCGCCGACGCCGCGTCCCAGAGGAGACTGCGGTAGTTGACGTCGAACGACAGCATCTGGCCGTTGCCGCGGGCTCGGTCGGCCGCCGCGCGGACGACGGTGTACAGGTTGTCGGTCAATGCGGCTGTGATGCCCGACAAGTGCACGAGCCTCGCCCGGTCCAGGTAGGTCCAGTCGAGGTCTTCGACGGTCAGCTGGGCGACGCACGAGTCGGCGCGGTCGTAGAAGACACGGCTCGGGACCGGGGGAGTGCCCTGGTCGACGAAGTAGAGGCCCACGCGGCCGGTCGAGCGCCACAGCACGCGCGAGAGATCGATTCCGGCTGACAGATAGTCGGCGCTGACCCGGTGGCCCAGAGGGGTGTCGGGGAGCGCCGTCATCAGTCCGACCCGGTTGCCCAGCCGGGCGAGCAGTCCGAGCACATTCCCTTCGGTCCCGGCCACGAGAGCTGCAGCCCCGTCGTCTGCACCAGCGGGACACCCGGTTGCGTCGCCAGGCGCAGCTGTCCTTCGCCGATTGCGACCGCATCGATCGGCCCCTCCTGCGGACTCATGTGCGCTGTCTACCCGGCGCTGGCGGCGGCGGTGCCGTACCGGTGCGTGTATCGCTCGAAGTTGGCCCGTACCTCGTCCTCGGGGAGCACCTCGAGTTCGCCGATCTGGGTGGCGAGCCACACGGTCTTCGCCACGTCCTCGACCATGACCGCCGCCTTCAGCGCTGCGGTGATGGAAGCGCCGACGGTGAACACGCCGTGCTGCCGCATGAGAATCGCAGCTGACGTGCCGATGCTCCGGCAGATCTCCTTGCCGATCGCGTCGCCGCCGATGGACGCGTACGCACCGAGGGGGATCTCGCCCCCGAACTCGTCGGCGATCGCTGTGAGGTAGGGCGGGATGGAGCGACCGACGGCGGCGAACGCGGTGGCGTAGTTGGAGTGCGTGTGGATGACGCTGCCCACGTCAGCGCGGTGGGCGTAGACGTAGAGGTGAGCGGCCGTGTCCGACGACGGGCCGAGTGCTCCGTCGACGACCGTGCCGTCCGGACTGAGCAGGACGATGTCCTCCGGCGTGAGTTCGTCGAAGTGGCGACCGCTGGGCTTGATGGCGACGTAGCCCGTGTCGGGGTCACGGCCGCTGACGTTGCCAGACGTCCCCGTGACGAGGCCGAGGGCTGGAAGTCGACGGTTGGCGTCGCAGACGTCGATTCGGAGTTGTTCGCAGATCACGCGAGAATCCTTTGGTCGTCGGCGGCCTGGAGGCCGCTCTTGATCCACGCCAGCGCATCAGCAGCGCGGGACGTGGCAGTTCTCGGATCGTCGTTCCACATCTCGATCGTCAGCGGCCCCCGGTAGTCCGCGTCCAGAAGGGTGCGGAAGACGGGGCCGAATGGCACCGTGCCCTGCCCGAAGGGAACCCGTCGGGGCTCGCCCGGCCGGGCGTCCTTCAGGTGCAGGCCAACCGCATGGGGCAGCACACGCTGCACGTTGGAGACGACGTCGAGGCCGTGCACGGCGAAGTTGCCGACGTCGGGATAGATCTGGAACCACGGACTGGCCAGCGCGGTCACCAACTCGACCGCGGCATCGGCACCCGCCATGTCCGCGGTATCGATGTTCTCGACCGCGAGCATCACGCCCCGCTGCGACGCCACGGCCAGCCCGGCTCGGAGACCCTCGACGTATCGAGACCCGGCCTCCGAACTCGGCGGTTCGTAGTGGGCGAAGTAGCCGGCGATCTGGATCACGCGGATACCCAGGTCGGAAGCCAGTCCGATGGCCGCATCCAGCATGCGCCCGGCCTCGGCACGGACGAGGGGATTGGCGCTGCCCAGCCCGAAGCGCCGGTGCCCGGAGAGGCACATCGAGTAGATGGGCATCCCGGACGCCGCCATGGCGCTCGCGATCGCCCGCCGCTCGGCGCCACTCCATGACAGCCGGGATAGACGGTCGTCGGTCTCATCGACCGACATCTCGACGAACTGGTAACCAGCCTGTGCCGCGGCCTCGAGCAGGTCTGGCCATTCCAGGGGCGGGAGGGCCTTCTCGTAGATGCCGATCGGCCGGTCCGCGAGTCCGTGAGCGCTCACGCGCGCCCCTCCGCGCCGGTCATCGGGACGCCACGGGCAACGCAGGCAGCCCGGCGACGGCCGCGCGGAAGTCGGCGGCAGCCGCCGCGGGGTCCGCCGCCGCGTAGATGGCCCGTCCGGCGATGAAGATCTCGACAGGATGATCGCTGAACTCGAGCACCTGGCTGGCGGCGATTCCGCCGGTGACGCTGACTCGGCCGCCCATGTCGTGGATGCGTGAGATCGCCTCCAGATCCGCCGCGGGCCAGTCCAAGGTTCCCTGCTCCTCGGCATCGCGGCTGCGATGCAGGATGAACTGTGCGATGCCCAGATCGCGGCACCGCCGGATGAGGTCCCAGTCCCATCCGTCTGACAGTTCGACCTGCACGTCGCCGCCGGCCTCGCCGCCACGTTGGCGACCACCTCGAAGGAGGACGGTGCGGCGCCGCGACGACCGTGACCCAGTCAGCTCCTGCCTCGAAGGCGAGGCGCGAGAGCAGGCCGCCCGCCTCGGCGATGCGAATGTCGGCCAGCAGCACATGGTCGGGTTGGGCGGCACGGAGAGCCCGCACGGCGTGCATGCCCTCGCTCAGGCACAGGATGGTGCCGACCTCGATGACGTCCACGTGGGGCGCGACCAGGTGTAGAGCCGCGAGCGCCGTGGGGATGTCCCGCGTGTCCAGGGCCAGCTGGACCTTGCGGCCACCGCTGACTGCGGAGCGGGCCGCCTCCCTCAGGCTGGGGGTGATGAGTACCTGTGCAGGCTCGAGAGCTGTCACGATCTGTCCTCCGTCGTCATGCCCGGCCGAGTCGTGCGTGCGGATCCCGGGGCCGATGCCCGGTCCGTGTTCGCCCGGCACGCTCGGAACGGCGGAGCCGGCCGCCCGACTGTTGCACATTCGTGCATTTCGGGTGGACAATGATGCAAGCGTAGGGTGCGTGTTTCGCCGGTGTCAACGACGACCACGCCGGCCACGGGAGGGGAACGGTGACCGAGAACCGGTCCGACGAGCAGGTACATGCGCTCGTGCGCGCTGCGCGCATGTACTACGAGGAGAACCTTCCGCAGGACGATATCGCCCGGGCGCTGAACAAGTCCAGGCCGACCGTGTCCGCATGCTGGCCGCGGCCCGCGAGCGCGGCATCGTCCACATCGAGATCAAGGTCCTCGCTCGACCGCGTGGAGGACCTGGAGAAGGCGCTCGTCGAGCGCTTCGGTCTGACCGAGTGCCGAGTCGTCGCGGCACCGTCCGGCGTTTCGGGTTCCGTCGACCACCTCGGCCGAGCGGCGGCGGACTACCTGCAGTTGATCCTGCAGGACGGCATGACCTTGGGTGTTTCATACGGTCGTGCGCTAGCAGCGACGGCGAAATAC
>CAWAQI010000018.1:0-259847 GCA_963784165.1 uncultured Actinomycetota bacterium | reverse complement strand
AGTCGTACTCCTCGAGGCGCACGGCCTCGCCGGTGCCCTGACCGAAGACATCCGGGCTGTAGTACTGCCCGTCGTCGTAGCCGGCCATGGTGTACACCGCGGCGCGGGCCTCCTCGGTCGGCTCGACCGTGATGTTCCGGTAGCGGCTGATGCCCGTACCCGCCGGGATCAGCTTGCCGATGATCACGTTCTCCTTGAGGCCGAGCAGGCTGTCGCTCTTGCCCTGGATCGCGGCGTCGGTGAGGACCTTGGTCGTCTCCTGGAAGGAGGCGGCCGACAGCCACGACTCGGTCGCGAGCGAGGCCTTGGTGATGCCCATGAGCACCGGACGGGCCGAGGCCGGCTCGCCGCCCTCGGCGACGACGCGACGGTTCTCGGTCTCGAAGATCGTCCGCTCGACCAGCGCACCGGGCAGGAACTCCGTGGCGCCCGAGTCGATGATGGTCACCCGCTTCAGCATCTGGCGGATGATCACCTCGATGTGCTTGTCGTGGATCGACACGCCCTGGCTGCGGTAGACCTCCTGGACCTCGCGGACGAGGTGCAGCTGCACCTCGCGCGGGCCCATGATCCGCAGCACCTCGTGCGGGTCGACAGCACCCTCGGTGAGCTGCTCGCCGACCTCGACGTGCTGAGCCGTCCTCGACCCGCAGCCGCGAACGACGCGACAGCTTGTCGATGACGACCTCCTCGGAGCCGTCGTCCGGGGTGATGGTGAGCTTCCGGAACTGCTCGCCGTCCTCGACCCGGATGGTTCCGGCCAGCTCGGCGATCGGCGCCTTGCCCTTGGGCACGCGGGCCTCGAAGAGCTCCACCACACGCGGCAGACCGTGGGTGATGTCCTCACCCGCGACACCACCGGTGTGG
Source organism: uncultured Actinomycetota bacterium (assembly GCA_963784165.1). Lineage (GTDB taxonomy): Bacteria > Actinomycetota > Actinomycetes > Mycobacteriales > Geodermatophilaceae > Blastococcus_B. The sequence goes on along the minus strand of CAWAQI010000018.1, from coordinate 258,980 downwards.
AAGGTGCGCATCGTCAGCTGGGTGCCGGGCTCACCGATCGACTGGGCGGCGATGATGCCGACCGCCTCGCCGACGTCCACCAGCTTGCCGGTCGCGAGCGAGCGGCCGTAGCAGGTGGCGCAGGTGCCGAGCAGCGACTCGCAGGTGAGGACGCAGCGGACCTTCACCTCGGAGACGTTGGCCTCGACCAGGGCGGCGATGAGCACGTCGCCGAGGTCCTGACCGGCCTGCGCGATGACGGTCCCGTCCTCGGCCACCGCGTCGGCGGCCAGGGCGCGGGCGTACACGCTGGTCTCCACGTGCGGGTCACGGGTGACCTGCCCGTCGACGAACGGTGCCGATCGGCATGACGACGCCACGCTCGGTGCCGCAGTCCTCCTCGCGGATGATGACGTCCTGGGAGACGTCGACCAGCCGGCGGGTGAGGTAGCCGGAGTCGGCGGTACGCAGCGCCGTGTCGGCCAGACCCTTGCGGGCACCGTGCGTGGAGATGAAGTACTCCAGCACCGACAGACCTTCCCGGAAGTTGGCCTTGATCGGCCGCGGGATGATCTCGCCCTTCGGGTTGGCGACCAGACCACGCATACCGGCGATCTGGCTGATCTGCATCATGTTGCCTCGGGCGCCCGAGTTGACCATGACCCAGACCGGGTTGGTGGTCGGGAAGTTGTCGACCATCGCCTGGCTGACCTCGGCCCGCGCGCGGGTCCAGATCTCGATCAGCTCGCCACGACGCTCGGTGTCGGTGATGACACCGCGCTCGTACTGCTTCTCGATCTTGGCGGCCTCGGCCTCGTGCCGGTCCAGGATCGCCTGCTTCGACGGCGGCGTGACGACGTCGTCGATGGCGATCGTGATGCCGGCGCGGGTGGCCCAGTGGAACCCGGCGGACTTCAGCGCGTCCAGCGTCGCCGCGACCTGCACCTTGGGGTAGCGCTCGGCGAGGTCGTTGACGATCGCCCCGAGCTCCTTCTTCGGCACCTGGTAGTTGACGAAGCGGTAGTCCTCGGGCAGGGCCTCGTTGAACAGCACCCGACCGAGGCTGGTGAGCACACTCGCCTGAGCGCCGGGCTCCCAGTCCTCCGGCTGCTCCCACGCCTCGTTGACCGAGCCGTTGTCGACGCCGAAGACCTCGTCGAGACGGATCCACGCCCGCTCCTGCAGCCCGAGGCCGCCCTGGTCGTAGGCCATGACCGCCTCGGCCGCCGAGGAGAACGACCGCGCGTGACCGCCGTCGGCCTCGCGCGGCGACGCCACCAGGGTGGTCAGGTGGTACAGGCCGAGCACCATGTCCTGGGTCGGCGCGGTGATCGGACGACCGTCGGCCGGGCTCAGGATGTTGTTGCGACGACAGCATCAGGATCCGGGCCTCGGCCTGCGCCTCGGCCGACAGCGGCAGGTGCACCGCCATCTGGTCACCGTCGAAGTCCGCGTTGAACGCGGTGCAGACGAGCGGGTGGATCTGGATGGCCTTGCCCTCGACCAGCTGCGGCTCGAAGGCCTGGATGCCCAGGCGGTGCAGCGTCGGCGCGCGGTTGAGCAGCACCGGGTGCTCGGTGATGACCTCTTCCAGCACGTCCCACACGACCGGGCGCGCACGCTCGACCATCCGCTTGGCGGACTTGATGTTCTGCGCGTGGTTGAGGTCGACCAGCCGCTTCATGACGAAGGGCTTGAACAGCTCCAGCGCCATCTGCTTGGGCAGGCCGCACTGGTGCAGCTTCAGCTGCGGGCCGACGACGATGACCGAACGGCCGGAGTAGTCGACGCGCTTGCCGAGCAGGTTCTGGCGGAACCGGCCCTGCTTGCCCTTGAGCAGGTCGCTCAGGGACTTCAGGGGACGGTTGCCCGGACCGGTGACCGGACGGCCACGCCGGCCGTTGTCGAACAGCGCGTCCACGGACTCCTGGAGCATCCGCTTCTCGTTGTTCACGATGATCTCGGGGGCGCCGAGGTCGAGCAGACGCTTCAACCGGTTGTTCCGGTTGATCACGCGGCGGTACAGGTCGTTCATGTCGCTGGTCGCGAAGCGGCCACCGTCGAGCTGCACCATCGGGCGCAGGTCCGGCGGGATGACCGGGACGCAGTCCAGCACCATGCCCATGGGCGAGTTGCGGGTCTGCAGGAACGCCGCGACGACCTTCAGCCGCTTGAGGGCCCGCAGCTTGCGCTGGCCCTTGCCGCTGCGGATGGTCTCGCGCAGCGAGGCGGCCTCGGCGTCGAGGTCGAAGTCGGCGAGCAGCCTCTGCAGCGCCGCGGCACCCATGCCGCCCTCGAAGTACTCACCGAAGCGGTCGCGCAGCTCGCGGTAGAGGCCCTCGTCGGCGATGAGCTGCTTGACCTCCAGCTTGCGGAAGGTGTCGAGCACCTCCTCGAGGCGGTCGATCTCCCGCTGGGAGCGGTCGCGCAGCTGGCGCATCTCGCGCTCGCCGCCCTCGCGCACCTTGCGGCGGACGTCGGACTTGGCGCCCTCCGCCTCGAGCTCGGCCAGGTCGGCCTCGAGCTTCTGCTGGCGGGCCTCGACGTTGGCGTCGCGCTGGCCCTCGAGGTTGGACTTCTCCGCGCTGATCTCGGCCTCGATGGTCGGGAGGTCGCGGTGCCGCGACTCGTCGTCCACCGTGGTGATCAGGTAGGCCGCGAAGTAGATGATCTTCTCGAGGTCCTTGGGCGCCAGGTCGAGCAGGTAGCCCAGGCGCGAGGGGACGCCCTTGAAGAACCAGATGTGGGTGACCGGAGCGGCCAGCTCGATGTGGCCCATCCGCTCACGGCGGACCTTGGCCCGGGTCACCTCGACGCCGCAGCGCTCGCAGATGATGCCCTTGAACCGGACCCGCTTGTACTTACCGCAGTAGCACTCCCAGTCCCGGGTGGGACCGAAGATCTTCTCGCAGAAGAGGCCATCCTTCTCCGGACGCAGGGTCCGGTAGTTGATGGTCTCGGGCTTCTTCACCTCACCGTGCGACCACTGGCGGATGTCGTCGCCGGTGGCCAGGCCGATGCGCAACTCGTCGAAGAAGTTGACGTCCAGCAAGTTGATGACCCCTTTCCGGGGCTCGTTACGGAACTACTTATCTGTTGCTTTGGGTGGGCGCGCCGGCCGGCCCCGATGTGCTCAGGGCCGGCCGGCGGCCGATCAGACGTCTTCGACCGAGGAGGGCTCGCGGCGGCTGAGGTCGATACCCAGCTCCTCCGCGGCCCGGAAGACCTCGTCGTCGGTGTCGCGCAGCTCGATCGCCTGCCCGTCGCCGGAGAGGACCTCGACGTTCAGGCAGAGCGACTGCAGCTCCTTGAGCAACACCTTGAACGACTCCGGAATGCCCGGCTCGGGGATGTTCTCGCCCTTGACGATGGCCTCGTAGACCTTGACGCGGCCCAGGATGTCGTCGGACTTGATGGTGAGCAGCTCCTGCAGCGCGTACGCGGCGCCGTAGGCCTGCATCGCCCAGCACTCCATCTCACCGAAGCGCTGGCCACCGAACTGCGCCTTACCACCCAGCGGCTGCTGCGTGATCATCGAGTACGGACCGGTCGAACGGGCGTGGATCTTGTCGTCGACCAGGTGCAGCAGCTTCAGGATGTAGACGTAGCCCACCGAGATCGGCTCGGGGAAGGGCTCCCCCGACCGGCCGTCGAACAGCCGCGCCTTGCCGGTCGGCTCCACCATCCGGTCGCCGTCGCGGTTCGGCGTCGTCGAGCCGAGCAGGCCGATGATCTCGTCCTCCTTGGCGCCGTCGAACACCGGCGTCGCGGTCCGGGTACCCGGACCGGCCGACTTCGCGGCCTCGGGCAGGTTCTTCGCCCAGTCCGGGGTGCCCTCGACCTGCCAGCCCTGCTTGGCGACCCACCCGAGGTGGGTCTCCAGGACCTGGCCGACGTTCATGCGGCCGGGCACGCCGAGCGGGTTGAGGACGATGTCGACCGGGGTGCCGTCCTGCAGGAAGGGCATGTCCTCCTGCGGCAGGATCTTCGCGATGACGCCCTTGTTGCCGTGGCGTCCGGCGAGCTTGTCGCCGTCGGAGATCTTGCGCATCTGGGCGACGTAGACCCGGATCAGCTCGTTGACGCCGGCGGGCAGCTCGTCGCCGTCCTCGCGCGAGAACACGCGGACGCCGATGACCTTGCCGGACTCACCGTGCTTGACCTTGAGCGACGTGTCGCGGACCTCGCGCGCCTTCTCACCGAAGATCGCGCGGAGCAGCCGCTCCTCGGGGGTCAGCTCGGTCTCGCCCTTGGGCGTGACCTTGCCGACGAGGATGTCGCCGGGGACGACCTCGGCACCGATGCGGATGATGCCGCGCTCGTCGAGGTCGGCGAGGACCTCCTCGGAGACGTTCGGGATGTCCCGGGTGATCTCCTCGGCACCGAGCTTGGTGTCGCGGGCGTCGACCTCGAACTCCTCGATGTGGATCGAGGACAGGACGTCGTCCTGCACGAGGCGCTGCGACAGGATGATCGCGTCCTCGTAGTTGTGGCCCTCCCACGGCATGAAGGCGACGAGCAGGTTCTTGCCCAGCGCCATCTCACCCTGGTCGGTGCACGGCCCGTCGGCGATGACCTGGCCGACCTCGACCCGCTGACCCTCGTCGACGACGGGGCTCTGGTTGATCGAGGTGCCCTGGTTCGAGCGACGGAACTTCAGCAGCCGGTAGGTCTGCCGGGTGCCGTCGTCGGCCATGACGGTGACGTAGTCGGCGGTGGAGTCCTCGACCACACCGGCCTTCTCCGCGGTGACGACGTCGCCGGCGTCGACGGCGGCACGCAGCTCCATGCCGGTGCCGACCAGCGGCGCCTCGCTGCGCAGCAGCGGGACGGCCTGACGCTGCATGTTCGCGCCCATGAGGGCGCGGTTGGCGTCGTCGTGCTCGAGGAACGGGATCATCGCGGTCGCGACCGAGGTCATCTGCCGCGGCGAGACGTCCATGTAGTCCACGTTCTCGGGGGCGAGGTAGTCGACCTCACCGCCCTTGGTGCGAACGAGGACCCGCTCCTCGGCGAAGCGGCCCGCAGCGTCCAGCGGCGAGTTGGCCTGGGCGACGACGAAGCGGTCCTCCTCGTCGGCGGTCAGGTAGTCGATCTGGGTGCTGACCACGCCGTTGTTCACGCGGCGGTACGGCGTCTCGATGAAGCCGAACGCGTTCACGCGACCGAAGGCGGACAGCGAGCCGATCAGGCCGATGTTCGGGCCTTCCGGGGTCTCGATCGGGCACATCCGGCCGTAGTGGCTCGGGTGCACGTCGCGGACCTCCATGCCGGCCCGCTCACGGGACAGACCGCCCGGACCCAGCGCCGACAGGCGGCGCTTGTGGGTCAGGCCCGCGAGCGGGTTGGTCTGGTCCATGAACTGGGACAGCTGGCTGGTGCCGAAGAACTCCTTGATGGAGGCGACGACCGGCCGGATGTTGATCAGGGTCTGCGGCGTGATCGCCTCGACGTCCTGGGTCGTCATCCGCTCGCGGACCACGCGCTCCATGCGGGAGAGGCCGACCCGGATCTGGTTCTGGATCAGCTCGCCGACGGTGCGCAGGCGACGGTTGCCGAAGTGGTCGATGTCGTCGGTGCCGTGGTCGGGCTCGCCGGCGTGGAGACGCACGACGTACTCGATCGTGGCGACGATGTCGTCCTCGGTCAGCGTGCTGGTGCCCTGCGGCACCTCGACGCCCAGCTTCTTGTTGACCTTGTACCGGCCGACCTTGGCCAGGTCGTAGCGCTTCGGGTTGAAGAACAGGTTCTCCAGCAGCGCCTGCGCCGACTCACGCGTCGGCGGCTCGCCCGGCCGCAGCTTGCGGTAGATGTCGAGCAGGGCCTCGTCCTGCCCGGCGATGTGGTCCTTCTCGAGGGTGGCGAGGACCGTCGTCGACCACTGGAAGTGCTCGCGGATGCGGTCCTCGGTCCAGCCGAGGGCCTTGAGCAGCACGGTGACCGGCTGCCGGCGCTTGCGGTCGATCCGGACGCCGACGGTGTCGCGCTTGTCGACGTCGAACTCGAGCCACGCACCGCGGCTCGGGATGACCTTGGCGCTGAAGACGTCCTTGTCCGACGTCTTGTCCAGCGTCTTGTCGAAGTAGACGCCGGGGCTGCGGACGAGCTGCGAGACGACCACGCGCTCGGTCCCGTTGATGACGAAGGTGCCCTTGTTCGTCATGATCGGGAAGTCGCCCATGAACACCGTCTGGCTCTTGATCTCGCCAGTGGTGTTGTTCATGAACTCGGCGGTGACGAACAGCGGCGCCGCGTAGGTCATGTCCTTGTCCTTGCACTCCTCGAGGGACGCCTTGACGTCCTCGAAGCGCGGGTTGGAGAAGGACAGCGACATCGAGCCGCTGAAGTCCTCGATCGGGGAGATCTCCTCGAGGATCTCGGCGAGACCGCCGACGGCGTCGGCCTGCTCCTCGGCGGCGAGCGTCGCCCGCCACTCGGGGCTGCCGATGAGCCAGTCGAACGAAGCGGTCTGCAGAGCCAGCAGGTCCGGGACGCCGAGGGGCTCGGAGATCTTTGCGAACGAGACCCGGAGCGGTGCGCCGGGGATCTTCTGCTGGTCGGCCTCACCGGTGCGGGGGCCTGGGGGGTTCTGCTGGGTAGTGCTGGTGGTGGGCGTGCTGGTGGGGCGAGAGCCTGCCAAGATGCGTCCTTCCAAGGACCTCACGACGTGCGGGCGGTGGGTGCGGGGTTCGTCCTGGGTCGTCGTCGGTATCGGCGAGGCTGTCCTACTGGGCTGGTAGTCCTGTCCGGTGGTCCCCAGGTGTCCGGGAACGTCCCCCGGGCACCCCTGGTGACCCGTCTGTGGCGGGCAGGCAGTCAGAGGGCAGCGCAACAGGAGACCCTACCCCTGTCTCGGGACGCTGTCCACGTCGGGGGGCCGGTAGCGACCGACGCCACACCCGGAAGGACAGCGACCCCGCAGGAGCGGGGAGATGCGGCACCCATGATGCCAAAGAGACCGCCTCCGTGACACTGCCACGCCGCGGGGATTCTGCGGCGCGGCCGGCGCCGCGGCCCGTCCGGAGACGTTTCAGCTGGTCGTGCGCAGCGTCAGCTCGCTGATCTTCCACTCGCCGTCGACCTGGAGCAGGCGCAGCTCGACGGTCTGCGTGCACGACTGCGCGCCTTCGGGCGTCACCTGGCACTCCGAACCCTCGGGCGCCTCCTGGTCACCGCTGTTGACCGACTCGACGACGTACTGCCCGAAGACGACGAGCGTCGCGGTGTCCTGGGCGTCGTTCACCTGCTTCAGCCCGATGTCGAGCACCTCGTAGCGGGTGGTCGCCGAGACCTGCTGGTAGGTCTCGATGATCCCGCCCTGCTCGAGGTCGGTCTCGTACTGCTGCCGCAGGTCACCGGTGAGCACGGCGAGCTTGTTCTCGATGCTCCCTTCGGAGTCGCGGTAGTCGTAGGCGTAGAGCGCCTGCACACCCTCCCGCGCCGCGGTGAAGATCGAGGAGTTCACGTAGCTCGGGTTCAGCCGCTGCCACAGCAGCAGCGCCGACGCCCACGGCAGCCGCCACGCACAGCAGCGCCAGCACGAGGGCGAGCGCGGGCAGCCGCCGACGGGCCCGCGGGGCACCGGCCGCCGCGGCGGCGCGCGTGCCGCGCTTGGCGGTGGCGGCCTTCCCCGACCCGGCCTTGGACGCGGCCTTCGCGGTCGCGGCCTTCGTCGTCGCGGCCTTCGTCGTCGACGCGCCGCCCTTGGCCGGGCGCGCTGTTGCCTTGGGAGCCGGCTTCTCGGCCGGCTTCTCGACGTTCGGCTTCTCGACGGCGGGTGCGCTGGAGTCGGTGACTTCCGGGCGCGGCGTCGGGGCCGGCCGGGGCGTGCGGGTTCCCGCCTCGTCCTCGCGGTCGCGGCGGCTGCCGGCCACCCGCGGGCGGGGACTGGGTCGCGGGCCCGGCGCGGGGCGGGGACGCGGCGTGGGGCGGGGACGCTGCTCGTCGGGGGTGTCGGTCATCGCCGCCTCACGCTCCCCTGATCGCGGTGAGGACCCAGCGGTCGCCGTCCTTCTGCATCTCCACCTCGATGCGGTACTTCACGACCTCCGCCTGCTCGCTGGCGTTGGTCTCCCGCGTCGTCTGGATGACCAGCAGGACGGTCGCCTCCTCGGCGTTCGCGCGCGTGACGCCGGCGTCGATCACCTCCGTGCTGACGATGGCCTCGCTCTCGGTGATCTGCTGGCGACTGCTCTCGAGCCGGTCGACCGCCTCCTCGCGGAGGTCGCCCGCTGCGACCCGACGGATCTGCTCGATGTCGTCGTCGAGGGTCAGGTGGTCGAACGACGTGAAGTCGACGACGTTCGAGCGGGCGGCCTGCAGTGCCTCGACGTAGTCCTCCGTCGTCACCGACGACGGCTCGGCCCGGGTGAACCACAGGAACGCCCCGGCACCGAGCAGCAGCACGAGCAGGATCGCGAGCACGGGGACCAGCGGGAGCGACGGACGGCGCCGCGTGCGCACGCCGTCGTCGACCGGCGGTTCGTCGATCGGCGACTCCTCGGCCGGGACGGCCTTCTTCTTCCGCCGCGCAACGGTCGGCTCGACCTGCTCCTCCGCGACGGTCTCCTCGGATCCCCGCTCCTCGGGGGCGGACACGTCGGCGTCCGTCTCGTCCGGACGCGCCCGCGCATCGTTGATCACCCGGGGGATTCTCCTTGTCGTCTCGTCGTCGGCGCTGTCGGCACTGCCGAGGTCACCCCAACGTGCGAGCGAACGGGTTGGCGCTCAGGAGCCCGCCGACCACCTCGTCGAGGACGGTGGTGACCGGCGGCTGCCCGCCCGTCTGGCCCGACGGCCCGCTGGACCCCGTTCCGCCGTCGCGACCGATGTTCTGCTCACCCCGGATGTTCGATCCCGACTCGTCGGTGGAGTCGCCGGGGTTCGGGTCGCGGCCGTTGACCACGTTGCACTCGACCGCGTCCACGTTGGCGTTCGCGACGGCGCCCGGGCTGGGCAGCTGCGTGGTCGGGACGTAGCCGGACTGGCAGGCATGCGGGTCGCCGGCGTTGACCACGAAGCCGAAGTGCGAGCGCATGACGCCGTCGGCGTCCCGCCGCACCACGGTGAACCCGCCGGAGACGACGTCGGGGTAGGTGACCAGCATCTGCTCGACGCCGTCGAGCCGCGGGATCGTGACCTGGTTGAGGATGTCCAGGTTGCGGACCAGCGAGCCGAGGCCCGGCCCGGCGTCCTCCACCAGCTGCTGGACGGCGACGCCCGCGTCGGGCGAGTTCACCAGCAACTCGCGGATCGTCGGGTCCATGTCGACCAGGGTGTCGGTGACCAGCCGCAGGTCGGCGGCCCACTGCTGGATCGCCGAGCGGCTCTCCACCTGCGTCGTCATGACGGTCTGCCCGTCGGTGATCAGCGCGAGGGTCTGCGGCAGCGACTCCTCGGCGCGGGCGAGCAGCAGGTCGCCGTTGTCGATGAGCCGGCCCAGGTCGTCGCCGGCGCCGGCGAAGGCCTGGCCGAGCTCGTCGACGACGATCCGCAGGTTGTCCTGGTCGATCGACCCGGCGAGCCCGTCCATGTGCAGGAGGAGCTGCTCGACCGGCACCGGGATCGCGGTGTTCTCGACCGGGATGACCGAGCCGTCCTCGAGGAACGGCCCGCCCTCGCGCGCGGGGCGCAGGTCGACGTACTGCTCCCCCACCGCGCTCCGGGTGGCGACGAACGCCTCCGTGTCGGCGGGGATCGGGTCGGCGTCGGGGTCGATGGTCAGGGTGACCCGCACGCCGTCGTCGACCAACTGCATGTCGGTGACGCGGCCGACGGCGACGCCGCGGTTGGTGACCTCGGCGTTGACGAAGATGCCGCCGGAGTTGGTGAAGTCGGCCGCCACGTCGTAGCCACTGCCGAGGATCACGCGGTCGAGGCCGACGTACTTGAACCCCAGGTAGGCCATGCCCAGCACGGCCAGCATGGCGAACGCGACCAGCTTCAGCTTCGTCTTGCGGGCGATCATCCCTGGCCTCCCGGGAGCTGCGGCAGGCCGGGCAACCCGGCGTCGCCCTCGGTTCCGTCGACGACGGCGCCGGGGATGTCACCGGGCAGCGTCGGAAGGCCGGTCGAGCCGTCCGACGACGAGTCCGTGCCGCCCGTCTGGTTGCCCGGCGGACTGCCCGGCTGGCCGCACTCGTCGCCCACCAGGTCCTGCGGCTCCAGCTCCTCGACCCCCCCGGTGACCGGGTCGATCGCGTAGCGGCAGAGCAGGTTGGACAGGTCGAGGTCGATGGTCGCCGTCATGTTGGTGAACAGCGCGTACCCACCGGTCTGCGCGTCGCGGTAGTTCAGCGCGGACAGCGAGCTGTCGGGGAACGGATAGGTGAGCAGCAGCGGCAGCGACCGGGCGAGGTCGGGGCCGGCCGCGGCCAGCTGCGTGAGGATCGGCTGCAGCAGCTGCAGGTCGGCGATCGTGTTCTCCGCCGACTGGTTGATGATCCGCGTCCCGACGTCGCCGAGCCGGGCCAGGCCCTCGAGCATGTCGACCAGCAGGTCGCGCTGCTCGTTGATGACGTCGAGGCCCGGGCCGATCGTGTCGAGGGCGGTCTCGATCGTCGCCGTCCGGTCGGCCAGGGTCGCCGCGAGCGCGTTGACGCTGTCGAGCGCCCGGTTGAGCTCCTCCTTCTGCTCGTCCAGGCCGCCGATGAAGGTGTCGAGCTGGCCCAGCGTGTTCTGGATGCCCTCCTCGCGGCCCTCGAGCGCGATGCCGACCTCGTGGTTGATGGTCTGCAGCTGGCTGAGCCCGCCGCCGTTGAGCACCAGCGACAGGGCGCCGAGCAGCTCCTCGACCTCCACGTTGCGGTTGGTCCGCTCCAGCGGGATCAGCGAGCCGTCCTCCAGCGTGCCGGAGGGTTCCTCGTTGCCCGGCGCGGCCAGCTCGACGAACTTCTCGCCCAGCAGCGAGGACTGCTGGATGGCGGCGACCGCGTTCGCGGGCAGCTCGACGTCGCCGTTGACCGAGATGGTCACGACGGCGGTCCAGTCGTCGCCGAGCTCGATCTCCTCGACACGCCCCACCGGGACGTCGGCCACCTTGACGCCGGACTGCGGCACCAGGTCGAGCACGTCGAGGAACTCGACCTGCACCTTGTACGGCTCGGCGCCGAGGTCGGCGCCGCCGGGCAGGTCGAACGAGTACGCACCGCGGAAGCCACAGCCCCCGAGGAGCAGCACGCTGGCGGCGAGGGCGGCCGACCGCCGCAGGGAAGAGGCAGCGGCGATGCGCTGCACGCGCCGGTTCATGACTGGCCTCCGACCGCGACCGGCGGGAACCCGATCGGCGGGCCGCCGGGCGAGCCGGGAGCGCCGCCGCCCCAGATCGCCTCCCACAGCTGCTCGAGGTCGCTCTGCCCGTTGCCGTCGAGGTCGTCGATCGCGCCGTCGTTGTCCGCGTCGCCGGAGAGCAGGCGGGCGCAGATGCGCTCGGTCTGCGGCAGCGCGAGCAGGGCCAGCGGGTCGCTGAGGTCGATCCCGGCCGGCAGCTGCAGGCGCCCGAGCTGGGCCAGCACACCGCAGACGACGATCTCCGGGTTGTTGGCCCCGAGGCCGTTGTCGCGGGTGTCGAGGGTGCCGTAGTCGGGGTTGTAGGCGTGCGACAGGTTGCCCAGCGCCGCCGGGGCGACTTCGAGCACCTCGGCCAGCGCCGTGCGCTGCTGGACCAGGGCCAGGGTGACGTCGGCCAGCTTGTTCACGTTCGCACTGACCAGGTCGACGTTGTCCTGGATGAACCCGGCGACGTCGGCCAGCGCCTGGTTGAGCAGCTCGAACGCCCGCGCCAGGTCTTCCCGCTCGCCCTCGAGCAGGTCGGCGACCGCCGCCATGTTGTCGTTGAAGGCGCCCACCTGCGCGTCGATGGTGGCCAGCGCGCTGGTGAACACCTGCAGGTTGTCCAGCGAGGAGAACAGGTCGTCGCGGTGGGTGGCCAGCGTCTCCACGGCCTGCGAGAAGCCGGTCAGCGTGCGGTTGAGCGCCTCGCCGTTGCCCTCGAGGTTGGCCGCGCCGACGTCGACCAGGTCCGACAGGGCACCGTTCTCGTTGGCGCCTGTGGGGCCGAGCGCCTCGGACAGCTCGTCGAGCGCGCCGTACACCTGGTCGAGCTCGACCGGAGTGCCGGTGCGGTCCAGCGGCACCTCGGCGCCGTCCTCCATCGTCGGGCCGCCGTCGTAGACCGGTGCGAACTGCACGTAGCGGTCCGACACCAGCGAGGGCGCGAGGACGACGGCATCGGCGTCGGCAGGGATGTCGTACTCCTCGTCGATCATCATCTCGACGCGCACCTTGTCGCCGAGTGCGGTGATGTCGGTGATCTCGCCGACGTCGATGCCGAGGATCCGGACATCGGAGCCCGGGTAGAGGCCCACCGTCCCGGTGAAGAATGCCGTCACCCGGTACTGACCGGCCGGCTTGAGGATCGTCCAGCCCAGCGCCGCCAGGAGGACGATCGCCGCGGCGAACGCGACGCCGCGCTGCAGAGTGCCGCTCATCCCGTCCCCTCCGAACACGACACCGGCAGTTGCGACAGATCGGCGCCGGTGCAGACCGCCGACCCGAGGATCGTCGGGAGCAGGTCGTTGACGAAGCTGTCGAACCAGCGGCCGTTGCCCAGGGTGTTGGTGAACACCCGGACGAACGGCGCGAGGTTGTTCACCGTCTGGGCCAGCGCCGCGCGGTTGCGGGACAGGATGTCGGTGACGGTGTTGAGCTGCTGCAGGGCCGGGGTGAGCGCCTCCCGGTTGTCCGCGACCAGGCCCGACAGCTGCTCGGACAGCTGCTGGGTGCTGGTGAGGATGGAGTCGATCAGCTCGCGCCGCTCCTGCACCTCGGTGAGGAGCGTGTTCGAGTCGATGATCAGCTGTTGGAACTCCCCGTTGCGGTCGGCGAGCACCTGGGTCACCTGCCGGGTCGCCGAGAGCAGCTGGCCGAGCTGGGCGTCGCGCGAGGAGATCGTGTCCGACAGCCGGGCCAGGCCCTCCAGCGACGTCCGCACCTCGTCCGGGGTGTCGGCGAAGGTCTCGGCCATCACCTCGAAACTGCTGGCCAGCTGCGCGGTGTCGATGTCGTCGATCGTCGAGGACAGGTCGGCGAAGGCCTCGACGACGTCGTAGGGCGATGCCGTCCGCTCCAGCGGGATCGGCTCGTCGGGGTCGAGCTCGCCGGAACCCCGCGGCACCAGGGCCACGTACTTGGCGCCGAGCACGGTCTCGATCTTGATGGCGGCCTCGGTGCGGTCCCCCACGAAGACGTCGTTGACGCGGATCTCGACCAGGACGGCGCCGTCCTCGAGCGCGAGGCTCTCGACCTTGCCGACCTTCACGCCGGCGACGCGCACCGGGTCGTCGGGCTGGAGGCCCGCCGCCTCGGAGAACTGCGCCTGGTAGACGGTGCCGCCGCCGATGAACGGCAGGCTCTGCGCGTTGAAGGCGAGGAACACCAGCAGCGCGATGACGCTCAGGCTGATCGCGCCGATGATGACCGGGTTGCGGTCGCGGAACGGCTTGGACTCGCGGGCCATCAGCTGCACCCCTCCGCGCCGCTCTCGATCGTGGGCGACAGGACGCCGGTCTCCTGCTCGTTGCCGGGCAGGCCGGTCGCGGGGAGCGTGACGGTCGCGTTCGAGCTGCACATGAAGAAGTTGAACCAGCTGCCGTTGATCGCGGTCCTCGTGATCAGGTCGATCTTGGTCGGGGCGAGCTGCAGGAAGTCCTCGACCAGCTCGCCGTCCTCGGCCAGATTGGTGGAGAGATCCCCGAGCGCCACGATGTCGGCGGCGAGCGGGGCGCGGGCCTCGGCCAGGAAGTCGGTCGTGGTCGTGGCCAGCGTGTCGATGGTCTGCAGCGAGTCGAAGATCGCGTCGCGGTCGCTCGCCAGCCCGGTGACGAACTGCTGGAGGCTGACGATCAGGTTGGACAGCTGCTGGTCGCGCTGGGCCACGCTGGAGAGCACCGTCGTCAGGTTGTCGATCATCTCGCCGATGACGGCGTCCTTGTCGGCCAGCGAGCTCGTCAACGAGGCCACGTGGGACAGCAGGCTCTCGACCGTGCCGCCCTCGCCCTGGAAGACCTGGATGATCTCGAACGAGAGCCGGTTCATGTCCTCGGGATTGAGGGCGGTCAGGAGCGGCTGGAAGCCGCCGAAGAGAATGGTGAGGTCCAGCGCCGGCTTGGTCTGCGCCAGCGGGATCACCGCGTTCTCGTCCAGGGTCTCGCCGCCGTCGCCCTCGGTCAGCGCGATGTACCGCTGGCCGACGAGGTTGCGGTACCGGATGGTCGCCTGGACACCGGAGGGCAGCGGCACGTCGGCATCGACCTCGAGCGCGACCTCGGCCACCGGACGGTCGGTCTGGTCGGGCACCAGACCGATGCTCACCACCTGGCCGACGCGGACGCCGGCGATGCGGACCTCGTCGCCCTCGACGAGGCCGGCGACATCGGTGAACTGTGCCCGGTAGACGGTCTGCTCGCCGTAGCCCGCATTCGTGATCGTGCTGATCAGGACGTAGGAAGCCAGGATCGTCACCAGCGCGAAGACGACGAGCTTGACCAATGGTCCGGCCATGCCTCGCATCTGGCCCTTCATGACTTCACCCCCGCGACGGACACGGCCGATGCCAACGGGTGCCGCGCGTTCCTTCGCGCGGTCATCGGAACATCACCTGCGTTCCGCGAAGCAGAGGCGCCATCGTCGAGGCGGACAGGTCGGAGACCTCCGCGGGGTCGGTGCCGGTCTGGTAGCCGAGGATGCTGCGCACGAAGTCCAGTTCTGCTGTCGATCCGGGCAGGTTGAAGGGCAACGACTGCCCGGCGCTGGCGTTCGGGTCACCGGCGCCCTCGGGGACGTCCTCGGGGCCACGGCCGCCGAGGCAGTTCGGGTTGCCGTAGTACGGGCTGTCGGGCGAGTTGACGCCGTCACGCGGGGCGTCCGGGCAGTAGTACTCGCCGTTCTGCGCCGCCGCGATCATCGCGTCGATGTTGCTCAACCCCCGGCAGTCGGGGCCCGAGCTGTCCGCGTAGGCAGGCTGGTCGCCCGGCATGTACGGGTTCCGCGGCGGCAGGCTGACCACGATGTTCAGGTTCAGCGCCGGGTCGCCGTCGGCACCGAAGGACTCGGCGATCATCGGGTTCGACCGCGACAGGCCCTCGAGCAGACAGGTGTACATCGGCGAGTACTCCGCGAAGACGCCGAGCACCGGGCGGGAGGTCTCGGCCAGCGAGATCAGGTTCCGCTCGTTGGTCTCCAGGAACCCGGCCGTCGTGTTCGAGAAGCTCGAGCCCACGGTGAAGGTCCGGCGCAGCTGCTCGGCCTGGTCGACGACCGTGGTGTTGGTGATCGCCAGGTTGTCCAGGACGGCGAGGAGGTCATCGGCGGCGCCGTCGTAGGTGTCGGCGAAGTCGGCGAGCAGCGAGATGTCCTCCTGCAGCTCGGGCATCACGGTGTTGATCTCGCCGAAGTACTCGCCCGTGGCCACGAGGTTGTCGCCCAGGGACTCGCCGCGGCCGCGGACGGCGTCGGCGATGGCACCCAGCGTGTACGCGAGGTCCTGCGGCTGGACGGCCTGCAGCAGCGGCAGCGTGTCGTCGATGACGCGCTGCAGCTCGATGGCGTTCTCCGAGCGGTCCTGCCCGATCACGTCGCCGTCACCGAGGCGCTCCTCGGCCGGCGCCTCCGGGAGCTCCAGGGAGACGAACCGCTCGCCGAACAGCGTCTTGGGCAGCAGCCGCGCGGTGACGTCGGCCGGGATCTGGTCCAGGTACTCGGGATTGATCGCCAGCGAGATCGTGGCGCCCTCGACGTCGGCCTCGATCTCGCGCACCTCGCCGACGATGACCCCGCGCACCTTGACGTCGGAGGCCTGCTGCAGCTGGCTGCCGGCGGTGTCGGTCTCCAGCGTCACCATGGCGACGTCGGTGAACGCCTTCTTGTACAGCGCCACGGACAGGCCGAGCAGCAATGCCAGGACGACGAGGAACGCCAGACCCTGCATGCGGCGCCGGATGACCAGGCCCCTCCCCCGTGTGCTGCTCATGCTCGTCTCACCCCGCGATCCGGACAGTCGTCGTGGATCCCCAGATGGCCAGGGACAGGAACAGGTCGATGATGTTGACCGCGACGATCGAGAAGCGGACCGCGCGGCCCACGGCCAGGCCGACACCGGCGGGACCGCCGCTGGCCCGGTAGCCGTAGTAGCAGTGGGTCAGGATGATCACGACCGAGAAGATCGAGCACTTTCACGAACGACCAGAGCACGTCCTGCGGGGGCAGGAACAGGTTGAAGTAGTGGTCGTAGGTGCCGGCCGACTGGCCGTAGGCCTGGGTGGCGATCAGCCGGGTCGCGAAGTAGCTGGTGAGCAGCCCCAGCACGTAGAGCGGGATGACGGCGACGAAGCCGGCGATGATGCGCGTCGTCACCAGGAACGGCAGCGACGGCACGCCCATGACCTCGAGGGCGTCGATCTCCTCGTTGATCCGCATGGCGCCGATCTGCGCGGTGAAGCCGCAGCCGACGGTCGCCGACAGCGCCAGGCCGGCCACCAGCGGGGCGATCTCGCGAGTGTTGAAGTACGCCGAGAGGAAGCCGGTGAACGCCGACGTGCCGAGCTGGTCGAGCGCCGCGTAGCCCTGCAGCCCGACCTCGGTGCCGGTGAAGAACGAGAGGAACGCGATGACGCCGACGGTGCCGCCGATGACGGCGAGGGCACCGGTGCCGAAGGTGACCTCGGCCAGCAGCCGGAGCGTCTCCTTCTTGTAGCGCCGGATCGTCCGGGGGGTCCAGGCCAGGGCCCGGGCGTAGAAGCTGATCTGGTCGCCGAGGTCGTCGAGCGTGCCCAGCGGCTTCTGGTAGGTCTTCTTGAGCTTGCGCAGGCCGACGCGGACGCGGTCGGTGGGCGACAGAAGGGCCATGTCACTGCCCCTTCGGCGGCACGAGCTGGAAGTAGATCGCCGTGATCACGAAGTTCACGGCGAACAGCAGCAGGAACGTGATGACGACGGACTGGTTCACCGCGTCGCCGACGCCCTTGGGTCCACCTCCGGCCCGCAGCCCCTTGTAGGAGGCGACGATGGCCGCGATCAGCCCGAAGATCAGTGCCTTGATCTCACCGGACCAGAAGTCCTCCACCTGTGCCAGGGCGTTGAACGACGCCAGATAGGCACCGGGTGTGCCGCCTTGCAGGATGACGTTGAAGAAGTAGCCCCCGGCGACGCCGACGACGCTGACCAGACCGTTGAGCAGGGTGGCGACCAGCATGCAGGCGAGCACGCGGGGCACGACCAGCCGCTGGATCGGGCTGATGCCCAGGACCTCCATCGCGTCGATCTCGTCGCGGATCTTCCGCGCTCCGAGGTCGGCGCAGATGGCCGAGCCGCCGGCGCCGGCGATGAGCAGGGCGGTCACGATCGGCGCGGCCTCGCGGAGGACGGCGAGCACCGACGCGGATCCGGTGAAGGACTGGGCGCCGAGCTGCCGGGTCAGTGACCCGAGCTGGAGGGCGATGACCGCGCCGAAGGGGATCGCGACCAGCGCCGTCGGGATGATCGTGACGCTGGCGATGAACCACGCCTGCTGCAGGAACTCGCGGATCTGGAACGGGCGCTTGGGCAGCGACCTCACGACGTCGAGGAAGAACGCGAACAGATTGCCGCTGGCGGCCAGCGGCCGGGTCGGCGAGAACCGCCCGTCGAGCAGACCGGGGGCCTTCGGCTTGTCGGTCGCCGTCACCCGTCGCCTCCCTGCCGGGGCAGCGTGGCGGTGCCGGCGCGGGCGGGCTGGCCCACGGCGTCGGGCTCGGGTGCCCAGTGCCGGCCACCGGGGCCCTCCGTCGGGGTGTAGGCACCGGAGTCGGCCTGCGCGAGCAGGTCCTCGGGCAGTGCCTTGCGGATCGCCTCCTGGGTGTCCTCGTCGAACTCGTGCAGCATGCGGGCGACGCGCTCCTGCCGGCGGCGCTCGGCCTTGCGCTCCGGCAGGCCCTCGCTGGGGGTCAGCTGCGGCGGGACGGCCTCGCCGCCACTGGCGCCCTTGGGTCCGACGCCGTTGTGCGAGTCGCCGCCGCGCTCCTCGAGCGCCTTCATCTCGGCCTCGACCTGGGCGACGTCCTTCTCCTCGCTCATGCCGATGGGGCCCTCGCGCCGGCCGTTGAGGAACTGCCGGACGACGGGCTCCTGCGACGTGAGCAGCTGCTCCCGCGGGCCGAACATGACGAGGTTGCGGCGGAAGAGCAGGCCGAGGTTGTCGGGCACCGTGCGCGCGGTGCCGATGTCGTGCGTGACGATGAGGAAGGTGGCGTCGATCTGCGCGTTGAGGTCGACGATCAGCTGGTTGAGGTAGGCGACGCGGACCGGGTCGAGGCCGGAGTCCGGCTCGTCGAACAGGATGATCTCGGGGTCGAGCACCAGGGCGCGGGCCAGGCCGGCGCGCTTGCGCATACCGCCGGAGATCTCACCCGGGAGCTTCCCCTCGGCACCCTGCAGGCCGACCATGTCCATCTTCTCGAGGACGATCTGCTTGATGTCCGACTCGCTCTTCTTCGTGTGCTCGCGCAACGGGAAGGCGATGTTGTCGAAGAGGTTCATCGACCCGAACAGGGCGCCGTCCTGGAACAGGACGCCGAAGAGCTTCCGGATCTCGTACAGCTTGTGCTCGCTGGCGCGGACGATGTCGACGTCGCTGATGACGATCGAGCCCTTCTCGGGCTTGAGCAGCCCGACGAGGGACTTCAGGAACACCGACTTGCCGGTGCCCGAGGGGCCGAGGAGGACCGAGATCTCCCCTGGCGGCAGCGTGAGCGTGACGTCGCTCCAGATGTTCTGGCTGCCGAACGACTTGGTCAGCCCCTCGACCTCGACCGCGACGCCCACCTGAGTTCCGCCTCCCGCTCCGGCTGCTCTGCCGGTCCCCGCCCCGCCGCACTGGCGAGCCCCGGCAGTGTGCGACACCTGCCCGGCGTCCGCATCCGGACGACGTCGTATCGCTCACTACTGGTCAGTAACGAACACGCCGCCCACAGGTTACGTGTGTCACGGAGTTTGCGTGACTTGGAACTCCTTCTTCCGCCCGCCCGGGGCAACGGAAGATCCACCGGCAGAGTCGGTGGGGGCACCCGGATCCGTCGGTGAACCGGCGTCCAGGGCGTCGATCCAGCGTCGTCGGGCCAGGACCCAGACGAGCAGGAGCCCGGCCACGACGTAGGCAGCAGCCATCGCCAGCAGCACGGCCGGCGACCACGGCACCCACAGGAGGAACCGGTCGACGCCCTCGCCGAACGAGCGTCCGGGAACGGTGTAGAAGATGCGGAACCCCAGGAAGAGCGCGAGCGCCGTGACGCAGAAGCCGGCCAGCGCCGTGCCCCGCAGCAGCCAGGCGTCCGACACCCGGATCCGTCCCGCGAGCCGGGTCAGCCCGATGGCGAGGAGGGCGGCGATCGGCACGAGCAGGACGAAGAGGTAGCGCCCCTGGATGCCCTGGAGGCGATGGGACTGCAGGTGCGCCGAGTACGTCGTCCCGAACAGGACACCGATGGTGGCGCCGGCGCCGAGCAGCATCACCAAACGGTCCCCGAGGTGGCGGCGCGAGGCGAACCCCACGGCGATCAGGACGACGAACACGAGCGTGAGCACGAGCGTCAGCAGGCGCAGCGAGTAGTGCTCCCGCACCCCGACCTCGACGAAGAACGTCCACCGCATCCGTGCGACGAACACGAGTGCGAAGTCCGGAATGGACAGCAGTTCGCCGGAACCGCTCGGCGGGATCTCGTAGGCCGCGGGCTGGATCCGCCCGTAGCGCAACAGGTTGAGGCCCCACCACCACCCGCCGAGGACGAAGGCCAGGCTCGAGGTGCCGACGATGGCCAGCAGCGCCGGCCGCGCCCAGGTGCGGAACGTCCCGCCGACGTGCCGGTGGTAGGCGACCGCGATGGCGAGGGGGACGGTGGGCAACAGCGCCACCGCGGTGCCCTTCGTCCAGCAGGCCGCGGCCACGGCGACGGCCAGGAACACCAGGCGCCTGAGCGTCGGACCGGAGCAGGTGACGCGGAACATCGCGGCCCACATGACCGCGGTGGTCGCGATGGCGGCGCCGTCGTTGGTCACGGCCCCGCTGATGTAGGAGAGCTGCGGGATGAGGAGCGGGACGAAGGCGGCGATCTGACCCACCGACGACTTGCCGGTCAGTTCCCGACCGGCGACGTAGCAGCACACCGGCACGGTGAGCGCGACCATCAGCGCGGTGAGAGAACGGATCAGGAACATGGCGCGGTCGTAGCGCCAGTCCCCCGCCCCCAGCAGGTCGTAGACGACCGCGGCGACGCCGTAGTAGCCCGGCGGGTGCTGGGTCATCTGGTCGATCGGGCCCTCGTCGACGGGGCCGTCGTCCAGCTCGCGGAAGGACAGCCGGTCGTCGACGCCGGTCGGCGTCACGTTCGCGAAGTAGGGCGCCTCGGGCGGGATCGGGTCGGTCCCGCGGGGGAACGCCATGCTCCGGCCGTCCCGGACGGCGCCGGCGAGGTAGCGCGCGTCCAGCGTCTCGTCCTCGACGAGCGGGTCACCGGGGGCGGGCCAACCGCCGCCCTCGGCGATCCGGATGACGCTGTTGGTGTGCTGGAGCTCGTCCGGGGTCTGGAAGCCGGGCGTGAGCGCGGACCACATCAGGGAGGCCAGGAAGAGCAGGACCGAGGCCAGGACCACCGACGGCGGGACGAGCCGGGTCATTCTGCGTAGCACGGACTGGTCCCTTCCCCGTCCCGAGGACCGGGCGCTGCGCCACCGTCCGCCGATCGACAGTACCTGCGGGTCGGGCCGGTTCCGGTCATGCGAGGACCCGGCAGCCACACCCGCACCGGGCGTCGCCCGAGCAGCAGCAGGGGCCGCCCTTCCCGGAGGAAGGACGGCCCCTGAGGGTGGTGCTCGACCCGGCGCTAGGCCGGGTGGTGGGGTCACTTGACGGTGACGGTGGCGCCGGCGCCCTCGAGAGCGGCCTTGGCCTTCTCGGCGGCGTCCTTGGCGACCTTCTCCAGGACCGGCTTCGGCGCGTTGTCGACCAGGTCCTTGGCCTCCTTGAGGCCGAGCGAGGTCAGGCTGCGCACCTCCTTGATGACCTGGATCTTCTTGTCGCCGGCAGCCTCGAGGATGACGTCGAACTCGTCCTGCTCGGCAGCGGCCTCCTCGCCACCACCGCCGCCGCCACCGGCGGCAGGGGCGGCCGCGACGGCCACGGGGGCAGCAGCGGTGACCTCGAAGGTCTCCTCGAACTGCTTCACGAAGTCGGACAGCTCGAGGAGGGTCATCTCCTTGAACGCGTCGAGCAGGTCCGTGCTGGAAATCTTGGCCATGTCTGTCTCCTTCTGGGTCAGTCGTCGCTGGCCGCGTCGGCGGCCATGTCTTCGGTGGCCTGGGCGGCCGTGTCGGTGTCGGTGGTGTCAGCAGCAGCGTCGTCGGCGGCCGGTGCGGCCTCCGCGGGAGCCTCGTCGACCGGAGCGGCGTCGGCAGGAGCCTCGGCGGCGGGAGCCTCGGGGGACTCGGCAGCCTTCTTCTCCTGCAGGGCGGCAACGAGTCGGGCCATCTGGGACAGCGGGGCCTGGAACAGCCCGGCAGCCTTGGTCAGGTTGCCCTTCATCGCGCCGGCCAGCTTGGCCAGCAGGACCTCACGGCTCTCGACGTCGGCGAGGCGGGTGACCTCACGCGCGTCGACCGTGCGGCCCTCGACCACGCCGCCCTTGACGACCAGGGCCGGGTTGGCCTTGGCGAAGTCACGGATGGCCTTGGCCGCGTTGACCGGGTCGCCCTCGATGAAGGCGATCGCGGTCGGGCCCGTGAGCAGCGGGGTGAGGTCGGAGAAGCCGACCGAGTCCGCTGCCCGCTTCGTCAGGGTGTTCTTGACGACGGCGTAGCTGCTGCCCTCACCGAGGGAACGACGCAGCTGGGTCAGCTGCGCCACGGTCAGCCCGCGGTACTCGGTGAGCACCGCCGCACTCGAGTTCTGGAACCGCTCGGTGATCTCGTCGATCACCGCGGCCTTCGCCTGCGTGGGCATGGGCCTCCTCTCGTCTGTCGGGCGACCACCGGTCGGTTGCACGACCTCGTGCGATCAACAGCCCTGGAGACGAGGAACGCCCCGGCGCAGGGCGCACGGGGCGAGGGGCGGGCACGGGGGCCCGCCGATCGAACCGTCCTCCTGCGCGGGTCGCCCGGAACTCCGGGACCTTCGATCGCACGCGGACGTGCGACGACCAGCGGTCTTGGGGGGAACGTCGACAAGAGTACGTGATGATTCGGGCGAGGCAGGCAGCCCCCCGGATCTCAGCGGCCACCGCGGCGCCGACGCACTGCGGGGCCTCCTGGCTCACCGGCGGGGCCTGGCTCACCGTCGACAGTGAGCGCAGGCCCCGCCGGCGAGTGCAGGGGCCCTGATCGTCATCACGCGGTGGGCTCGTCCACCAGCATGTTGCGGGTGCGGTTCGGGTCGACCGGGATGCCCGGGCCCATGGTCGTGGAGATGGTGACCTTCTTCAGGTACCGGCCCTTCGCAGCGGCCGGCTTGGCCCGGAGGACCTCGTCGAGCGCCGCGGCGTAGTTCTCCACCAGCTTGGCGTCGTCGAACGAGGCCTTGCCGATGACCAGGTGCAGGTTGGCCTGCTTGTCGACGCGGAAGTTGATCTTCCCGCCCTTGATGTCGTTGACGGCCTTGGTGACATCGGGGGTCACGGTGCCCGTCTTCGGGTTCGGCATCAGGCCACGGGGGCCGAGGATGCGGGCGATCCGGCCGACCTTGGCCATCTGGTCGGGGGTCGCGATCGCGGCGTCGAAGTCCAGGAAGCCGCCCTGGATGCGCTCGATCAGGTCGTCCGAACCGACGACGTCGGCGCCGGCGGCCTCGGCCTCGGCGGCCTTGTCACCGGTCGCGAAGACGATGACGCGGGCGGTCTTGCCGGTGCCGTGGGGCAGGTTGACCGTGCCGCGGACCATCTGGTCGGCCTTGCGGGGGTCGACGCCCAGCCGCATGGCCACCTCGACGGTGGCGTCGTAGGACGTCGTCGTCGTCTCCTTGGCCAGTGCGGCGGCCTGGAGCGGGCTGTAGAGCTTGTCGCGGTCGACCTTCTCGGCCGCGGCGCGGAACTTCTTGCCGTGCTTCGCCATGGTGGTTCCTCTCGCGGAGCGTGCGCTCCGATCGTGTGGTGTGCGGGCCTGGCGAGGCCCTCCCACAGGTGCTGGTGGTGCTGGTTCTCAGCCGGTGACCGTGATGCCCATCGACCGGGCGGTGCCGGCGATGATCTTCTCGGCCTGGTCGAGGTCGTTGGCGTTGAGGTCGGCCATCTTGGTCGTGGCGATCTCGCGGACCTGGTCACGGGTGACCGTGGCGACCTTGGTCTTGTGCGGCTCGCCCGAGCCCTTCTCGACACCGGCGGCCTTGAGCAGCATGCGCGCGGCCGGCGGGGTCTTGGTGACGAACGTGAACGACCGGTCCTCGTAGACCGAGATCTCGACCGGGATCACGTTGCCGCGCTGCGACTCGGTCGCGGCGTTGTAGGCCTT
The DNA here is from genome assembly GCA_963784165.1 of uncultured Actinomycetota bacterium. Lineage (GTDB taxonomy): Bacteria > Actinomycetota > Actinomycetes > Mycobacteriales > Geodermatophilaceae > Blastococcus_B. The sequence goes on along the minus strand of CAWAQI010000018.1, from coordinate 235,478 downwards.
GCAGAACTCCATGATGTTGACGCCGTGCTGGCCGAGCGCCGGACCGACGGGCGGCGCGGGGGTGGCCGCACCGGCGTTGATCTGGAGCTTGATGACCGCGGTCAACCGCTTCCTGGGGGGCATGACTTCCTTCTGTCTCTGCTGGTTTCAGCTCGGGTGGTGCAACCGGGTCAGATCTTCGTGACCTGGTTGAACGACAGCTCGACCGGCGTCTCGCGGCCGAAGATCGACACGAGCACCTGCAGCTTCTGCTGCTCGGCGTTGATCTCGTTGATGGTGGCAGGCAGCGTGGCGAACGGCCCGTCCATGACGGTGACCGACTCGCCGACCTCGAAGTCGACGACGGCGACCGGCGCGGCGGCGGCACCGCCGGACGTCGCCTCGCCGCCGGCGGCACGGGCGGCCTGGGGCGCCGTCGCCGGGACGAGGATCTTGACGACCTCGTCGAGGGTCAGCGGCGAGGGCTTGGACGTGGCGCCGACGAAGCCCGTGACACCCGGGGTGTTGCGGACCGCACCCCAGGACTCGTCGTTGAGCTCCATGCGCACGAGGAGGTAGCCCGGCAGGACCTTGCGGTTGACCTGCGCGCGCTTGCCGTTCTTGATCTCGGTGACCTCCTCGGTGGGCACCTCGATCTGATAGATGTAGTCCTCGACGTCCAGCGACTGGATGCGCGCCTCGAGGTTGGTCTTCACCTTGTTCTCGTAGCCCGCGTAGGAGTGGACGACGTACCAGTCGCCCGGGGCGATCCGCAGCGCCTTCTTCATCGCCTCGGCCGGGTCCTCGTCCTCCGGCTCGACCAGCGGGTCGCTGACCAGGCTCTGCGGGTCGCCGCTCTCGATCTCGGGGACCTCGTCCGCGATCTCGCCGTCGGCGATCGCGATCCCGGCGCCCAGGTCGGCGGTGTCGCTGGAGCCCTCGGCGGCACCGGTCTCACCGGCACCGGTCTCCAGGTCGGCGGTGCCGCGCTCCTCGGCGACGGCGTCGTCGAGGTCGGTGCTGGTGAGGCCTTCGACCGGGGTGTCGGTCTCGAAGGGCTCGCGGGGGTCGGTCACGGGGATCTCTTCCTTGTTCGGTGGCGGTCGGTCGCGGAACGGGGATCAGCCGAAGACGGCGATCACGCCCTTGGCGAACAACAGGTCCAGTCCGGCCACCAGCGCGACGATGAACGCCACGAAGATGATGACCACGGTCGTGTAGGTGATGAGCTCGCGGCGGCCCGGCCAGATCACCTTGCGGAGCTCGGCCACCACCTCGCGGAGGAACCGGACCAGGGACCGCTTCTGGCGGGTCTCGGCGGCCTTCGCCCGCTCGGCAGCGGCGCGGGAGCGGGTGCCCGTGCCCTCGCGGGCGGCGGGCCGGGAGCCGGCGCGGGCGGGACGGCGGGCACGGGTGGGCGCCGGCTCGTCGTCGTCCTCGTCCTCGTCGTCGTCGGCCGCGGCGGTGATCCGACCGCGGCGCCGGCGAGCCGGCGTCGTGACGACCTTGTCCTCGTCCTCTTCCGCCTCCGCGGCGAGCTCGTCCTCGGCCGCCTCGAGCTCGGCGGCGTCGTCGACACCCGGAGTCTCGCGGTCGAGCTGCTCGTCGGTCAGCTCGGCGTCGCGAGCGTCGTCCTCGCGTTCCGGCTTCTCGTCGCTCACTGCGCCTCGCTCGCCTCGTGGTGGTGGCCGCTCCGGGGAGCGGCCGTGGGTGACCTGCGTGTCGTACGGGTGGCAGGGGTGACAGGACTTGAACCTGCAGCCTGCGGTTTTGGAGACCGCTGCTCTGCCAATTGAGCTACACCCCTAGTGCCCTGGGGAGGGCCCGGGACCGCCCGCCTCACCACGGCAGCGCCGAGCCTCAGGGAGGTTCCGGGGCACGCCGGTGGCGGGGTCAGCTGCCCCAGGCGGCCAGTGTACGGGACCGCGCAGGGCGACAGCCAACGTCCCGGACGAGCTGACCCGAGCCGATGACTCTGCGGTTCCCGAACGGTCACTGCTCCCGAGTTCACGCGTCGCGCTCGGTCACCCACATCCGCCTGCGTCGGCCCTGATCCGGGGTCCCTGACACGATGGGGGCATGACCGCCGCCTCCTCGTCGGAGTCCGCCGCCCCTGCCGCCGTCCTCTCCCCTGAACGGGGACGGATCTCGCGCCGCATCGCCGCCATCACCGAGTCGGCGACCCTCGCGGTCGACGCGAAGGCCAAGGCCCTCAAGGCGGCCGGCAAGCCGGTCATCGGCTTCGGCGCCGGGGAGCCGGACTTCCCGACGCCGGACTACATCGTCGAGGCGGCCATCGCCGCGTGCCGCCAGCCGGCGATGCACCGGTACACGCCGGCCGGCGGCCTGCCGGCCCTGAAGGAGGCGATCGTCGCCAAGACCGCCCGCGACTCGGGCCTCCAGGCGACGCCGGCCAACGTCCTGGTCACCAACGGCGGCAAGCAGGCCGTCTACGAGGCCTTCGCGACGCTGCTCGACCCGGGCGACGAGGTGCTGCTGCCCGCACCGTTCTGGACGACGTACCCCGAGGCGATCCGGCTGGCCGGTGGCGTCCCGGTGCCCGTGGTGGCCGACGAGCAGAGCGGCTACCTGGTGTCGGCAGCGCAGCTCGAGGCGGCCCGGACGCCCCGCACCAAGGTCCTGCTGTTCTGCTCGCCGTCCAACCCCACCGGCGCCGTCTACCCCGCCGAGCAGGTCGAGGAGATCGGCCGCTGGGCGCTCGAGGCCGGCCTGTGGGTGCTCACCGACGAGATCTACGAGCACCTCACCTACGGCGGCGTGAGCGCGCCGTCGATGCCGGTCGTCGTCCCCGAGCTCGCCGAGCGCTGCGTCGTCGTCAACGGCGTCGCCAAGACCTACGCGATGACCGGCTGGCGGGTGGGCTGGATCCTCGGCCCGACCGACGTCGTCACGGCCGCGACCAACCTGCAGTCGCACGCGACGTCCAACGTCGCCAACGTCTCGCAGGCGGCGGCGATCGCGGCGCTGACCGGGGACCTCTCGGCCGTCGCCACCATGCGGGAGGCCTTCGACCGGCGCCGGCAGACGATCGTGTCGATGCTCCGCGAGATCCCGGGCGTCGCCTGCCCCGAGCCGCAGGGGGCGTTCTACGTCTACCCGTCGGTGAAGGGCCTGCTCGGCCGGCCGATCGCGGGCCGGACGGCGGAGGACAGCGTGCAGCTGGCCGAGCTGATCCTCGAGGAGGCCGAGGTCGCCGTCGTCCCCGGGGAGGCGTTCGGCACCCCCGGCTACCTGCGGATGTCCTACGCCCTCGGCGACGCCGACCTGGTGGAAGGCGTCAGCCGGCTGCAGCGGCTGCTCGGCTCCGCCGAGTAGCTCAGTCGTCGCGGCCCGGCACGTCGTCCTTGCCGACCGCCTGGGCCCGGGCGAGGACGGCCAGCGCCTCGGGCAGGTCGGCCAGCGCGACGGCGACGTCGGCCGGCGTGGCCACTGCCCAGGCGTTGGCGTCGACGTAGCAGCGCAGCGCCGCGTCGAACGCGTCCGCCCCCACGGCCTCGCGGGCGGCGAGCAGCGCGGCGGCGCCCTTGCCGTAGACGACGTCGAAGTAGTTGCCGGTGTCGCCGTCGAAGTAGGCCATGCTGCCGCCGACCTCGCCGGGCAGCCCGAGCGCTCCCTCCAGCTGACCCACCGACTGCGGGTTCACCGTCGCCTCGGCGTAGGTCGCGAACGCCTCGTCGAGCCAGGGGTCGCGGAACTGCGAGTTGCCGACCATCCCGTAGAACCACTGGTGGGCGACCTCGTGCACGAGCACCGATCGGCTCGGCGTGGCCTCGAGGATCATGCTCGGGTACTCGATCCCGCCGCCGTAGTCGGACAGCAGCGCGATGCTCAACGTGTCGTAGGGGAAGGCGCCGAAACGGCTCTCCAGGTCGGCGATCGCGTCGACCGACCACTCGGCGAGGCGGTCGACGCGCAGCTCGGGATCGGGCAGCACGCCCACGGTGACGCGGGTGCCGCCGGGCGTCGTCCGCTCCTCGGTGGTGAACTCGCCGACCGCCACGCTGACGTCGCGCGCCACCCGTTCGGTCGAGGTCCAGGTGCGCCGACCGTCGGCGGGCTCCGAGGGTGCCGCCTGGTCGCCGGTCATCAGCACGGTGAGGTCCTCGGGCGCGGACACCGTCAGCTCGACGTCGGCCGCCGTGCTGGTGGCGGTCTCGCCGAGGATGCCGACGAAGGGGTCGCGGGCCCAGCCCGAGCCCGGCTCCCAGGCCAGCAGCGGCGCGCCGCTGGCCCACCAGCTGACGCCGTCGTCGGTGCCCACACGGTCGAACGTGCCCTGCCCGAGGGTGAGCGTGAAGGTCAGCTCGACCTCGGTCGACTCCCCCGCCGCCAGCTCGCCGTCGAGTTCGACCACGTACAGCCCGCCCGGGTCGCCCGCGCCGGCGTCCTCGTACCCACCACCGGCGACGTCGTCCCGGTGACCTCGCCGACCTCGAGCCGGTTGCCCGCCGCCGCCGAATCCGGCGCGTTGGGCACCAGCCGGAAGACCAGCTCGTCGATGTCGAGATCCGGGGTGAAGACGACCGTCTCGGTGCCGGTGACGGTGACCAGGTCGTCCTCGAGGCGCATGTCGAGGCTGATCCGCGGACGATCGGGATCGGGCTCGGCCCGCTCGGCGGGGCAGGCGGCCGCGCCGACCGGGTCGGGGGCCGGGTCCGACGGCTCGGCGGTCCCTTCGGCGGCGGGACCGGGGGCATCCGTCTCGGCGAACGACGTGCAGGCAGGGAGCAGCAGCACCGCGGCGGCGACCGCCGCCGCTCGGAGGGGTCGCGTCACGGCACCCGGACGATGGCGCGGGCCAGTGACAGCACCTTCTCCCCACCGCTGGTGACGGTGAGGTCGACGCGGGCGCGGGAGTCCTCGAGCAGTGCGGCCACCGTGCCGCGGACGGTCACCTCGGCGCCGGCGTCGTCGTCCGGGACGACGACCGGACGGCCGAAGCGGACCTGGTACTCGAGCAGCGCGCCCGGATCCCCCGTCCAGTCGGTCACCGCGCGGCCGGTGAGGGCCATCGTGAACATGCCGTGCGCGATCACGTCGGGGAGGCCGACCGAGGTCGCGACCCGCTCGTTCCAGTGGATGGGGTTGAAGTCGCCGGAGGCGCCGGCGTACCGCACGAGGTCGGCGCGGGTGACCCGGTAGACCTGCTCGGGCAGCTGGGTGCCGACGGCCAGGTCGGCGAGCGGGCCGCTCACGCTCCCCGCCCCACGAGCATCGACGTCGCCGTGCAGACGGCCTCGCCGTCCTCCGTCGCGAGGTCGACCCGGGCGGTCAGCATGTCGTTGCCGGCCACGGTGCGGGCCGCGTCGATCGTCGTCGTCGCGACCAACCGGTCCCCCGCCCGGATCGGGCGGTGGTGGACGAACCGCTGCTCGCCGTGGACCACGCGGCTGTAGTCGATGCCGACGTCGGGGTCCTCGAGGACCACCATCGCCGCCTCCAGGCTCACCGCGATCGCGAAGGTCGGCGGCGCGATGACGTCGGGGTGACCGGCCGCGCGGGCGGCGTCCGCGTCCCGGTACAGCGGGGAGTCGTCACCGATCGCGGTGGCGAACTCGGCGATCTTCGCCCGGCCGACCTCGTAGACGGCAGAGGGCGGGTAGCTGCGCCCGACCAGTTCTCGGTCCAGCGCCATGCTCCCGCCCTCCAGCCGTTCTCAGCGGACCGCGGTCAGCGGGTCTCGCGGTGCAGCGTGTGCTTGCGCTCGCGCGGGCAGTACTTCTTCAGCTCGAGCCGGTCGGGGTCGTTCCGCCGGTTCTTGCGGGTGATGTAGTTGCGGTTCTTGCACTCCTGGCAGGCCAGGGTGATCTTCGGACGGATGTCGGTGGCTGCCATGGAGCGCTCCTAGCCTTGTAGGTCAGACCCTGAGGGCCTGCCGCCCGGCGGGTGCCGGGCGGTTTCTGCAACATGCGGACGGACCCCTCGCGGGGTCCGTCGGGAGTAGCGGTGACCGGACTTGAACCGGTGACACAGCGATTATGAGCCGCTTGCTCTACCAGGCTGAGCTACACCGCCAGGACGACCGTGGGTCGCTTCTTGCCGTTCGAACTGCTGCGTTCGAAACGCTAGAGCCCCTTTACGGAATCGAACCGTAGACCTTCTCCTTACCATGGAGACGCTCTGCCGACTGAGCTAAAGGGGCGTGCTCGAAGAGCCGTCGAAAACTGTACCTCGGCAGAGCCGCCCGCCCGACGAGGGGGTCGGCGCGGCGCGGCTCAGGTGCGGACGAACAGCCGCCGGTGCGTGGCTCCCGGCGCGGCACTGCGGACGCCGGTGCGCGCGAGCAGCCAGCTCTCCAGGCGGTCGTCGGGCAGCGGCCGGCTGACCAGGAAGCCCTGCAGCTTGTCGCAGCCCATCTCGGCCAGCAGCTTGCGCGTGAGCTCGTCCTCGACGCCCTCGGCGACGACCCGCAGGCCGAGGTTGTGCGCCAGCTCGATGATCGACCGGGCGATGAAGGACTCCCCCTGGCTGGTCGACATCCCGAGCACGAAGGACTTGTCGATCTTGACCTCGTCGATGGGCAGCTGGCGCAGCTGGGAGAGCGACGAGTAGCCGGTCCCGAAGTCGTCCATCGACAGGCGGAGGCCGAGCGCATGCAGGTCGGCCAGCACCGTGCTGTCGCGCACCGAGTCGTCGATGACGCTGCCCTCGGTGAGCTCCAGGGTCAGCAGCTCGCCGGGGACGCCGTGGCGCTGCAGGGCGCGGCGCACGCGGGCCACCAGGTCGGGCTCGGTCAGGCAGTGCGCGGACAGGTTCACCGCGACCGACAGCGCGATGTCCTGGTCGAGCCAGCGCCGGCACCGGGCGAGCGCCAGGTCGAGCACGTGGTCGGTGAGCGGGCCGATCCGGCCGATCTGCTCGGCGAGGTGGATGAAGTCGTCCGGCGGGATCGACCCGTACCGCGGGTGCGCCCAGCGGACCAGCGTCTCCACCGAGACGATGTCGGAGGTCTGCGCGTCGATGATCGGCTGGAAGACGACGCTGATCTGCCCGTCGGCCATCGCCTGCTCGAGCTCGGTGCCCAGCTGCAGGCGGCGGAGGCTCTGCTGGTCGAGGACCGGGTGGTAGCTCGCGACGCCGCCGGAGTCCGCGGCGGCCAGCAGCGCCACGTCGGCGCGCTGCATGAGCATCCCGGCGTCGGTGCCGTGCACCGGCGCGGCCGCGACACCGATCGTGAGCGTCACCTCGAGGTCCAGGCCGGCGACGCGCGCACGGGTCGACGCCGCCTCGCGCAGCCGCCGCGCGGCCCGCTCGGTGGCCGCCAGGGACAGGCCGGGCAGCAGGACGGCGAACTGCTCGCCCTCCATGCGGGCCAGCAGCGCCTGCGGCGGCGCGTGCTCGCGCAGCAGTCCGGCGGTGACGAGCAGCAGCTCGTCGCTGGCCGCGTGGCCGAGGGTGTCGGTGACCTCGGTGAAGTTGCCGAGCGCCGCGAGGATGAGGCCCGCCCGGGCGCCGACCGGGTCGGCGGTCAGCAGCGCGTCGATCTCCGCCGCCAGCCGCTGCCGGTTGGGCAGACCGGTGAGCCGGTCGTGGTCGGCGTCGTACCGGATCTGGGTGAGCAGCTGCTGCTGGCGGATGGCCGCGTTGACGTGGGTCAGCATCGAGTCCAGCGCGGCCCGGTCGCTGTCGGCGAAGGAGACGATGTCGCTGCGCCGGTCGCAGACCTCGAGGTAGCCGGGCTCGCCGGCCGCGGTGCTGATCGGCGCGCCCAGCAGGTCGGAGACGCCGCGGCGGGCCAGGGCGGCGGACTCCTCGTCGTCGGCGCGGTCGCGCGAGACGAGGATCGCGCCGTCGGCACCGCCCACCGCCCGGCGGCGGAACACGTCGTCGGGGTCGCCCGGGCCGTCGTACCAGACCGCACCGTTCTCGGCGTCCACGACCAGTCGCGGTTCCTCGTCGAGGTAGGGCGGCAGCCAGAGGGCGACGCGCTCGGCGTTCAGCAGTTCACGGACCGCCTGCACGATCTGCAGGGTGCCGACCTCGGTCGGTGGCACCTGCTCCACCCGGCGGGCGAAGTCGTAGACCCGCTCGACGCTGTGGCCCTCGCGGGTCACCGCCCCGAAGCGGCGGTACAGCAGGGCGAGGGCGACCAGCAGCGGGGTGATCAGCAGCCAGGCCCACGCGGTGACGCTGACCAGCAGGAGGACGGCCAGCCCGACGAGCACCGAGACCGGGCCGACGAGCAGCACCGGGACGAACAGCGACGTCCACAGCTCCCGACCCGGATACCCCTGCGTGGCGCAGATGGCCGCGGCGATCAGGGCGGCTCCCAGGGAGCTGCCGACGAGCACGGCCAGGAGGTAGACCAGCCAGGTGGTCGGCTCGGAGATGTCACCGGGGGGCAGCAGGCGCAGCACGCCGACGGCGGCGCACACCTCGAGGACGACGACGGAGACGTTGAAGGCCGCCTTCGGTCGCTGGTAGCCCTGGACGGAGACGGCGATCCCGACCGCCGCGGCCCGGGCGACCGCGGTCCACGCTCCCCCGATGGCGACCAGGGCCATGACGAACGCCAGTTCGCTGGGCGACCAGGAGAAGCTCTGCTTGCGGAACTCGAACTGGACGCTGAACGACTCGGCGGCGAGGAGGCCCAGGAACACCGCGATCAGCATGGGTACGTTCGGCGTCTCCGAGCCGGGCAGCAGCACCCAGAGCGAGATCGGCACGGCGAGGGCGAGCCCTGCCCAGGCGACGGTCCAGGGTCCGGCGGACAGCGGACGACGCTGCGCACGGTCCAGCTGCTCGGACACTCGTACCTGTTTTCCCCGGGGAGATGGGCGGCGCCGAGGCTAACAGCGGAACGCCCCCGCGCGATGCTCATCACCCTCCAACGGGGGTCGCGTCCCGGTGCCGTTCCGTCGGATCGGGCCCCGGAAACGCGTCAGGGCAGCCGGTCGGTCGACCGGCTGCCCTGAGGCGAGTTCGGAGCGGAGGTCAGCGACCCCAACGGGCGCCGCGGCCCCAGCGGGCTCCGCGACCCCAACGAGCCCCACGGGCTACGTTCGAACCAGACTGCACGTTGCTCCCCATAATGCCCTCCAAGGCATGCGCCGACTGCGGTGGTGCGGCAGCCGCTTACGCGCGGGGGCAGAGCGTCGTTCAGTACGGACCGCGCTGGAGACATTGCTTGCCGTCACCCGCCCGGACAAGCATCGAAGATCACGACCGGGTGACGGTTGCTCGCGTCGTCACTTTCTGTGAGCGGATTTCAACGAGACGTCACCGATCGGGTGACATCGGGGCAGTTCCAGGTCGCGCTCGCGCCTCCTCGCTCCCTCCCGAGTACGGCTGCACGGTCGAGGCGCTACCCGTGCGGTCGCGGAGTCACTCCCGGCCCGTGCGGCCCGCGCCGCCCCCCGGCGTCGGGGATGACGGCGTCCAACACCGGGGCGAGGAAGTCGGAGTCCGGCGACACCGCCGGCGCCGGATCCCCGAGGGCGCCGGCGGTCCGGGCGAACGCCTCGCGGGCCTGTCCCACGATCGCCGTCGCGTCGGGCGCCGATGCACTGTCGGCTCCGCCGAGGGCCTGCTGGATGGCCGTGCGCGCATCGAACACCAGCCCCGTATCGGGACCGTTCTCCCAGGTCCCGTCGGCCCCCAGGAGGATGGCGGCATAGCCCTCGAGCACACCGGCGGCCGTGCCCCAGAGGCCCCGGAGGAGATGGGGGACGAGGCCGACCGACCCGTCCCAGGCGGCGGCACGCAGCTGGGCGGTCTCCTGCGCCTCGAAGGTGTCCAGGACGTAGGACAGGCGCTGGCCGTACTCCTGGGTCGCCAGGTAGGCGCTCGGCACCGCGACAGCCGGCACAGGGCCGTCGTCGACGGACGACGGCTGATCGCGGCTCCAGTCGGAGAGCGCCTCCCCGACCGCTCGGGCAGCGTCCCGGTCGACCGTCAGGTAGCCCAGGCCGCGCAGCGCGTCCGAGGCACCGAGGCAGCGCGAGTCGTCGACGCCCACCCACAGCGCGTCCACGGCGACGTCGACGTGCGCGGCCACCGCCCGCCCGAGTGCGGGCGCCACGACTGCCACGTTGCCTCGGCCGACCTCCCGGTCGGTGGGGTCCCCCTCGAACAGGCCGTCGCCGATCGCCGTCAGCCCGGCGCGCACCGCCTCGTTCCCGGGCGGGCCTGCTGCCTGCGCGGCGACGGTGATCAGCTCGCCGAGGGCAGCGCCTCCGTCGGCCCAGAACCGCGAGAGAAGCGTCTGCCAGATCTCGGTGCTCGCCAGCAACGACGCGACCGGCCCGGGTTCGCCGGCGTCGGCCAGGACGGCGACGGCCAGCGCGGCGGGATCGGACAGCGAACCGTCCCAGGAGGCGGGCACCGCACCCGCGCCGGCGTACACCCCCTGCGCGTGCTCCCGCCGCAGCAGCTGACCGGCCCAGCGCGCCACGGTCTCCGGACGCAGACCGCCCGAGGACCGGGTGGCACCCGCAGCCAGGACGGCGGCCATGCCCGCGGCGACGACGTCCGAGCTGCCGTACCGCTCGTCCGGACGCACGTACGTGGCGGCGAGCACCTCCCCCACCGGGTCGGTGGCCGATCCGGTCGGCGTTGCCGCCCCCAGCGCGGCCGCCAGCACGCGCGGCGATCGGGCTGTCCTGCTCGTACTGCCCGGACCCGAGCGCGAGGAGCAGAAGCTCCACGCCCTCGGCCCCCAGCTCTCCGAGCACGGCACGCGCGAAGGCGCCGTTGTCCGCGTAGTCCAGAGCCGTCGCGGCCAGGGCCTCCCGCTCCTCGGGCGTCGCGCCGCCGAGCAGTCCGCCGGCGAGCTGCTCGCCCCGGACGGCCAGTTCCGCGTCGCCCCACTCCGGCAGCGCGACGGCGAGGTACGCGACCGCCCGGCCGGCGTCGCCCGCGCGGCCGGTGCCGCCGACGACGGCGCTGCACTCCACCAGCACGTGCCCCGTCGCCCGGGCATCCGCTGCCACCTCCGCCAGCAGGGCGGCGTGCTCGCGACGGCGGGCCGCCTCGGCGGCAGCGAGGTCCTCCGCGACGGCCACCGCCGCGGGATCGGCCGTACGCAGCGCCGTCGCCGGGTCCGGCAGGACGGCCAGCCGGCCCCAGGCCGCGGCGTAGTCCTCCTCCTGCTGGGCCGACAGCGCACGGATCCGGTCGCGGACCTCCTCGAGCAGATCGCGGTGGGCCCCCAGCCGCCCGACGGCCCGCCACAGCGCGGCGGAGCTGTCGCGTGCGAGGGCGGCGACGGCGGCAACCCGCCCCGCGGCGGCCTCGGCGTCGTCCCCGATCCACCGCGGCGCCGCAGCGGCCGGGCCGCCCAGCGACGCCTCGAGCACCCCGAGGCAGAAGACCGCGCTCGCGAGCCGCTGGACCAGGTCGTCGACCGCCCCGGGATCCCCCGGCGGCGGGTCGAGCGGGAGCCGTTCCGGCAGCGGAAGGGTCATGGGCGGGGCGCGCGGTCGTCCGCGGCGAGCAGCACCTCGTCCAGCCCGAGCCACGACTCGGCGACGCCCGCCACGGTCGCGCCGAGCAGCCGCAGTTCGCCGGCGAGGGCCCCGGCGCCGATCCGGTGGCAGTCGAGGAACTCCTCCGCCGCCGCCTGCAGGTCCGGACCGACACCGTCGGCCCCGGTGAGGCGGGCACGGGCGTCGTCGGCGGTCTCGGCCTGTCCGGTGAGGGTGTGCGCCAGCGCGAACACCTCCGCGGCCGGCATCTCGATGGACATGCCTGCAGTCTGCGGCCGCTTCCGGAGTCGGTCCGGCGTTCTCCACAGGCACGGCGGCGGAACGGGGCGCCGTGTCACCCGGTCGTCCACAATGTCCACAGGCTTCGTCCACAGGCGGTGGACAACACCTACGCTGCCCGGCGTGCGAGCGGGCGGGGAGCGGCGGGAGGACGGCGAGCGCGGCTCGACGATGCCGTTCGTGCTGGTCTGCTGGCTGGTGGCCGCGCTGATGGCGTTCGGCGCGATCGCGGCGTCCGACGCCTTCCTCGAGCAGCAGGAGGTGCAGGCGGTCTGCGACGGCGCCGCGCTGGCGGCGGCGAACCAGGCCGACGAGGCGGTGCTCTACACCGAGGGCATCGGCACGGACCTGCCCCTGACCCGCGCCGGCGCCCAGGCCGCGGTGGCCGACCAGCTCGCCGACGGGGGCACCCTGCTGGACGCCTGGTCGGCGGAGACCGACGGGGCCGAGGTCACCGTGCGCTGCACGCGGCAGGTGGAGATCGCCTTCGGCTGGCTCTTCCTCGGCGGGCAGCCCCTGGAGCGAACCGCCGTCTCCAGTGCCCGGGCTCCGACCGCCCCGTGACGTGCAGACGGCCCCCGACCTGGAAAGGTCGGGGGCCGTCGTACCGAGGCGTGGCGGGTGAAGGATTCGAACCTTCGTAGGCTAAGCCGACGGATTTACAGTCCGCTCCCATTGGCCACTCGGGCAACCCGCCGTGCGGTGGTACCGGAGCAGCGTACAAGAACCTCGGACGGCGTTCCCGGACCACCCGGGCCCGCGTCCGACAGCAGGAGGAGACAGCAACCATGGCCGATTCGTCCTTCGACGTCGTGAGCAAGGTCGACCGCCAGGAGGTGGACAACGCCCTCAACCAGGCGGGCAAGGAGCTCTCGCAGCGCTTCGACTTCCGCGGCACCAACGCCACGATCGCCTGGGCCGGCGAGGAGGGCGTCACCCTCTCCGCCGACACCGAGGAGCGGGTGAGCGCCGCGCTGGAGGTGTTCAAGGAGAAGCTGATCAAGCGCAGCATCTCCCTGAAGTCCCTCGACGCGGACGAGCCGCAGTCCTCCGGCAAGGGCTACAAGATCTCCGCGCGCATCAAGCAGGGCATCGAGAGCGACACCGCGAAGAAGATCGCGAAGATCATCCGCGACGAGGGCCCGAAGGGTGTCCAGGCGCAGATCCAGGGCGACCAGCTGCGGGTGAGCAGCAAGAAGCGCGACGACCTGCAGGCGGTGCAGCAGCTGCTCCGCGGCAAGGACCTCGACATCGCCCTGCAGTTCGACAACTACCGCTGACCGGGCCGGTCGAGAAGCCGGGTGATCGCAGTCAGCGCCTCGGCCGGTGTCGGCATGGCGGCGATCTCGTCGGCGATGCGTCGGGCAGCCAGCCGATAGCCGGGTTCGTCCAGCACGGCCCTCGTCGCGGCACGGACCGCCTGCGGCGCGAGCTCGTCGCGGACGAGCGCGAGTCCGGCACCGGCCGCGACGACCCGGTCCGCGTTGCCGTACTGGTCGGCTCCCTGCGGCAGGCAGAGCAGGGGGAGGCCGGCCGCCAGTGCGCCCAGCATCGTGCCGGCACCCCCGTGGATGACCGCCGCGGAACAGTGCGGCAGCAACGCTGCCTGCGGCACGTAGCGGTGCACCGCGATGTTGGCCGGCTGCGGACCCAACGCCGACGGCTCGTTGTTCGGTCCGATGGTCACCACGACGGACACCGGCTCGTCGCGCAGCCCCTCCAGGACGGCGGCGAACACGCTCAGGTCGCGGTTGTAGACCGTCCCGAGCGTGAGGTAGATCAGCGGCCGGTCCGGCAGCGCCACGAGCTCGTCCGGCAGAGGTCCCGCGGGCGCGGCCACGACAGGGCGCAGCGGCTGCACCGCCGGGACGGTGCTCAGTTCCGGGTTCTGCAGGCCGGGCGGGCAGATGTCGACGTAGAGGTGCCGCAGCAGGCCGGCGAACGGATGGGGCTCGAGCCCCCGCGCCCGCCAGTGCGGCGCTGCTCCCCGTCCGGCGGCCCGCAGCAGGTCGGCCGGGATCAGCGGGCCGTAGCTGACGTCGACGTAGGGCAGCCCTCGGGCGGTGCAGACCAGGGGGGCGGCCAACTCCGCCATCTCGTGGACGACCAGGTCGGGGCCCCACTCGTCCAGGACGCGGTCCAGGTCCTCCGCCCTCGGCACCAGTTCGAGGTCGGCGAAGATCTCGGTCAGGAAGAAGCGCCGCTGCTCGTTCCCGACCAGCCGCTCCCAGCCGGGGAACCGCGGGCCCCACTCGGCACGGAAGTCCGCACCCGGACCGGCCGGCAGGGCCTCGAAGCCGTTCTCCCGCGCCCGGGTGGTCACCGGCGCGCCGGTGGCGAACGCGACCACGTGGCCGGCGTCCCGGGCGGCGAGAGCCAGCGGGAGCAGCGGTTCGAAGTGCCCGGCCATCGGTCGACAGGTGAACAGCAGACGGGCCATCGCGGCATCCTCGTCTCCCGAGCCGCTCCGGGTCAGCGCGGCCTGGCTCCCCAGGCCGGGAAGTTGACCCACTCCGAGCCGAGCGGCACGACGCGGACCCGCTCACCGTCAGCAGTGCTGGTGCACAGCCGGTCGCGGCCCACCCGGTTGTCGAAACACCCCATGAGCAGCCGGCGTCCGTCGGGCGACCAGGTCGGCTTGAAGAAACCGAGGGACGCCGTGGGTGCGAGCAGGACGTGCAGTCCGCTTCCGTCGGGATGCACCGACAGGAGGGCCCCGTTGTCCGGTGCGTCCGTGTACTCGGGGCCGATGCCGAACGAGATCCACCGGCCGTCGGGCGACCAGTCGGGATGCTCGAGGCCCGGCCGCGGCGGGACGACCTGGCGCAGGTCGGTGCCGTCGACGTCGACGACGTAGATGGCCTCCAGCTGCCCGGCCGCGCTGTCGCCCGTGATGCGGCCGAAGGCGATCCGGCGACCGTCGGGCGAGAAGACCGGCTCGACGTCGAAGCCGCCCCGGGTCACCCGTCGGGCTCCGGTGCCGTCGGCCTTCATGACCCAGATCGAGGTGCTGAACACCGGCTGCGTGGGGCTGTAGGCGTCGTAGGCGATCCACCGGCCGTCGGGCGACCAGTCCGGTGCCTCCTGGACACCGGGCGCGGACGTCAGCGCCCGTCGCTGGGTGCCGTCGGGCCGGATGGTGGCGATGTGGACGCCGGTCGAGTCCTCGTGGTCGAACGCGATGCGGGTCCCCGACGGCGACCAGTCGGAGAAGAAGGATGGATCAGAGGTCAGCCGGCGCTGGTTCCCGCCGTCGACGTCCGCCGTCCAGAGAGTCGTGGCACCGACCGCCGGGTCGAACCGCCCGAAGCTGATCCGCCCGTTCTCCGTCCCGCCCGATCCTGCGGCGGGAAGTGCCCCCACGACCGCGAGCAGCAGGACGAGCACCCCGATCACTGCCGCCCGGCCGCGACCTCGCGCCCTGGTGATGCCCATGACAGTCCCTTCCGCCGATGCGTGGTGGCGACGCTAGGGACGACGTGGACGCGATCCGACCGTGCCAGTACCAGAACTCGGATCCGAACGACTGTGGCTGGCCACGATGTCGGGAGGGGCGAGAGGTGCTGCTACTCCCGGGCCATCTGCTCGAGGCGGGCGATCCGCTCGGCCATCGGCGGGTGGCTGGCGAACATCGACGCCAGCCCCTGACCGCGGAACGGGTTGGCGATCATCAGGTGGCTCTGGGTGACCAGCCGGTCCTCCTGCGGCAGCGGCAGCGCACTGGTGCCCCGGTCGATCTTGCGCAGCGCGCTCGCCAGGGCCAACGGGTCCTGCGAGAGGGTCGCCCCGGACGCGTCGGCCTGGTACTCGCGGTTGCGGCTGACCGCCATCTGCACGAGCCCGGCAGCCAGCGGGCCGAGGACGATGAGCAGCAGGCTGCCGAGGGCGTTGCCGCCGCCCCGGTCGTCCGACCGCCCGCCGAAGAGGGACGCGAACATCGCCATGTGCGCCAGGTAGGTCACGACCGTGGCCATGGCTCCGGCGACCGAGCTGATCAGGATGTCGCGGTTGTAGACGTGCGACAGCTCGTGGGCGAGCACACCGCGCAGCTCCCGCCGGTCGAGCAGCTCGAGGATCCCCTGGGTGACGCAGACGGCGGCGTTGCGCGGGTTGCGCCCGGTGGCGAAGGCGTTGGGCTGGTGGGTCGGGCTCACGTACAGCCGCGGCATCGGCTGCCGGGCCTCGGTCGCGAGCTCGCGGACGATCCCGTAGTACTGCGGGGCCTGGGTCTCGGTCACCGGGAACGCGCGCATGGCCCGCAGCGCCAGCTTGTCGGAGTTGAAGTACGCGTAGCCGTTGACCCCGAGAGCGATCACCAGGGCGATGAGCAGGCCGCTGCGACCCCCGATGAGTGCGCCGGCGGCGAGGATGAGTCCGCCCATCAGCCCCAGGAGCAGGGCAGTCTTCATTCCGTTGGTCCACCGCTGCACGTCCGTGACAACGGCGCCGGTGGGGTCCTCGTTCCCCGGGGTCAGCCCGACGGTCACCCGTCGGAATGACTGCTGCACGCGCCGGTTGCGCCCAGGAAGATCGTGTCCCGTTGCACATCCCGCCTGTGGACACACACACGTAACGTGAGCGGGTGGAGGTACACCACCCATGACAGCGATCGACCGGCCCGACACGGCCGTTCCCTCGGCGCCCGGCGGGCTCGTGAAGAGCGTCGTCGAGCTGGACCGTGTGGTCATCCGGCTCGCGGGCGACTCCGGCGACGGCATGCAGCTGACGGGCAACCGGTTCACCAGCGAGACGGCGAGCTTCGGCAACGACCTGTCGACCCTGCCCAACTTCCCCGCCGAGATCCGGGCGCCGACGGGCACCCTCCCCGGCGTCAGCTCCTTCCAGCTGCACTTCGCCGACCACGACATCATGACGCCGGGCGACGCCCCGGACGTCCTCGTCGTGATGAACCCGGCGGCGCTGAAGGCGAACATCGCCGACCTGCCCGGCGGTGGCCTGCTGATCGTCGACTCCGACGAGTTCTCCCCGCGCAACCTCGCGAAGGTCGGCTACGCGACCAACCCGCTCGAGGACGGCTCGCTGGAGGGCTGGCAGACCGTCGCGGTGCCGCTCACGAGCATGACCCTGGACGCACTCGCCGACTCGGGCCTCGGCAAGAAGGAGGCCGAGCGCAGCAAGAACATGTTCACCCTCGGCCTGCTGTCCTGGATGTACCACCGGCCCACCGAGGGCACCGTCCGCTTCCTCGAGCGCCAGTTCCGCCGCAAGCCGGAGATCGCCGCGGCCAACATCGCCGCCTTCCGCGCCGGCTACAACTACGGCGAGACGACCGAGGCCTTCGCGGTCTCCTACGAGATCAAGCCGGCCCCCATGCCGGCGGGGCGCTACCGCAACATCTCCGGCAACCAGGCGCTCGCACTGGGCCTCGTCGCCGCCGGCCAGCGCTCGGGCCTGCCGCTGTTCCTCGGCGCGTACCCGATCACTCCCGCGTCGGACATCCTCCACGAGCTGTCCAAGCACAAGGCCTTCGGCGTGCGCACGTTCCAGGCCGAGGACGAGATCGCCGGGATCAGCGCCGCCATCGGTGCGTCCTTCGGCGGCGCGCTCGGCGTGACGACGACGTCCGGACCCGGTGTGTCGCTGAAGTCCGAGGCCCTGGGCCTGGCGGTGATGACCGAGCTGCCGCTCCTCGTCGTCGACGTGCAGCGCGGCGGCCCGTCGACCGGCCTGCCGACCAAGACCGAGCAGTCGGACCTGCTGCAGGCGATGTTCGGCCGCAACGGCGAGGCCCCGGTGCCGGTCATCGCCCCCCGCTCCCCCGGTGACTGCTTCGACGCCGCCATCGAGGCGGCCCGCATCGCGATCACCTACCGGACGCCGGTGATCCTGCTGTCCGACGGCTACCTGGCCAACGGCGCCGAGCCGTGGGCCATCCCGGCGGTCGACGAGCTGCCCGACCTCACCGCCGCCGTCGACTTCGCGACCGCACCCAACGGGTCGGCCGCCGACGGGGAAGAGGGCGAGTTCCTCCCCTACCTCCGCGACCCGGAGACGCTCGCCCGCCCGTGGGCCATCCCCGGCACCGCGGGCATGCAGCACCGCATCGGCGGGCTGGAGAAGGCCGACCGGACCGGCAACATCTCCTACGACCCGGCCAACCACGACTTCATGACCCGCACCCGGCAGGCCAAGGTCGACGGCATCGCCGCCGACCTGCCGCCCACCGAGGTCGACGACCCGGACGGCACCGCCAGCGTCGCCGTCATCGGCTGGGGATCGACCTACGGCCCGATCGGCGCCGCCTGCCGCCGGATCCGCCGGTCCGGCCGCCCGGTGGCGCAGATCCACCTGCGCCACATCAACCCGATGCCGGCCGACCTCGGCGACATCCTGGCCCGCTACGACCGCGTCGTCTGCCCGGAGATGAACCTCGGGCAGCTCTCGCTGCTGCTGCGCGCCAAGTACCTGATCGACGTCGAGAGCCACACGCAGGTGCGCGGGCTGCCCTTCCGGGCCGCCGAGCTCGCCGCCGTCCTGCAGGACGCGATCGACGCGACGCACGGCGCCCCGCTGGGCGCCGACCCCACCGGAGGCGCGGAATGACCATCGAACTGGGCATGCCTGCTGAAGGCCCGATCGCGGACGCCATCAGCGCGTCGGTGGACACCCAGGGCGAGAAGCAGAGCGAGCTCAAGGCCAAGGACTTCAAGACCGACCAGGAGGTCCGCTGGTGCCCCGGGTGCGGTGACTACGTCATCCTCAACGCGGTCCAGAGCTTCCTGCCCAGCCTCGGCATCGCGCGCGAGGACATGGTCATCGTCTCGGGCATCGGCTGCTCCTCGCGCTTCCCGTACTACATGAACACCTACGGGATGCACTCGATCCACGGCCGCGCGCCGGCGATCGCGACCGGCCTGGCCGCGTCCCGGCCCGACCTGTCGGTGTGGGTGGTCACCGGTGACGGCGACGCGCTCTCGATCGGCGGCAACCACCTGATCCACGCGCTGCGCCGCAACGTGAACATGACGATCCTGCTGTTCAACAACCGGATCTACGGACTCACGAAGGGCCAGTACTCGCCGACGTCGGAGGTCGGGAAGGTCACCAAGTCCACGCCGATGGGCTCGCTGGACCACCCGTTCAACCCGGTGTCGCTGGCCCTGGGTGCCGACGCGACCTTCGTCGGTCGCGCCATGGACTCCGACCGCAAGGGCCTCACCGACGTGCTGCGCCGGGCGGCGGAGCACAAGGGCACGGCGCTGGTGGAGATCTACCAGAACTGCAACATCTTCAACGACGGCGCGTTCGACCTGCTCAAGGACTCGACGACCGGCCCGATGTGGACCATCCCGCTGGTCGACGGCGAGCCGCTGGTGTTCGGTCCGGACGGCGCCTCGTGCGTGGTGCGCGACGAGTTCGGCGGGCTGCGGATCGCCGAGACCAACCAGGTCGACGCGGCCGAGATCGTCGTCCACGACGCCACCCGCCAGGACCCGTCCTACGCGTTCGCGCTGTCGCGGCTGTCCTCGCAGGACCTCCGGTACACGCCGATGGGCGTCTTCCGCTCCATCGAGAAGGCGACCTACGAGCAGATGATGGCCGAGCAGCTCGACGTCGCCCGCACCGAGCAGGCGCCGGACCTCGACACGCTGCTCAGCGGACCGGACACGTGGACCGTGGAGGCCGCTACCTCGGCGTGACCCGCAGCAGGCGGTCCGCGCCGTTGCCGTTGTCGGTCGTCACGTAGAGGGCGCCGTCGGTGCCCTGCTGCACGCTGCGGATCCGGCCCTGCGTGCCGTCCAGCTCGGGCAGCCGGAACTGCTCGACGAGGGCGCCGGCGGGATCGAGCCGGAGTGCCAGCACCCCCTGCTCCTTGAGCAGGCCGAGCAGCAGCAGCCCGTCGTAGTCGCCCCACTGCGGCCCGTCCAGGAACGTCGCGCCGCTGGCCGCCAGGGTCGGCACCCCGGAGGACCACACGGCCGGGACGGCGCCCGGGATGGACGTGTCGGTCATCGGCACGCTCTCGTCGTACTCACCGGACCCGACCGGGTTCCAGCCGTAGTTGGCGCCCTCGCGCAGCAGGTTCACCTCGTCGTCCCGGGTCGGGCCGTGCTCGACGGAGAACACCTGGCCGGTCCCGGGCCGCACGGCCAGTCCCTGCACGTTGCGGTGCCCGAGCGTCCAGACGGCGACGTCGCCCGTGCGCGGATCGGCCCGGAGCACCTTCCCGGCCAGCGACTCCGGGTCCTGCGGATTGGTGCCGAGCGCGTTGTCGCCCGTGCCGATGAGGAGCGCGCCGTCGGGCGCGAAGCGCAGCCGGCAGCCACCGTGTCGGCCCGACCGCTCGTTGACCGGGATGTCGCCGATCAGCGGGTCGTCGGTGCGGGTGGCCCGGCTCCAGTCGTCGGCCACCGACCAGGCGATGACCGAGATCGAGGCGCCGCCGCCTCCGGTCACGCCCTGGCAGCTGTAGAGCCGGCGGTTGTCCTCGAACGCCGGATCGAGGACCAGCCCCATGAGCCCGGTCTCCCCCTGGGCGAACAGGTCCCCGAAGTCGGCCTCCACCTCCTGGACGCCCCCGTCGGCGAGGACGGCGAGAAACCCGCCCGGACGCTGGTCGACCAGCAGCGTGCCGTCCGGCGCCTGCACGACGTCCCAGGCGTGGTCGAGGCCGTCGGCGACCACCTCGACGTCGAGGGCCGGAGCTCCCGAGGGCGGCGTCACCGGTTCGGGTGCCGTCGCGGAGGGTCCGGCCGTGCCGCTCGCCGGCCGTGGCGTCCCCGTCGTGCAGCCTGCCGCCAGGACGGCGCAGAGCCCGGCCAGGCACAGGCGAGAACCGCGGCGACTCCACACGCCACCCAGCATTGCCGGTCCCGGCGGCGGCCGGGAGTCAGCCGCGTCCGGTGACCTGTCGCAGGACCGCGTCGACATCGCCAGGAACGCTGTCCCCGGCCCACGCGACGTACTGGTCCGGCCGCACCAGGACCAGCCGATGGCCGTAGGCGTCCCGGCCGTCGGCCAGGGTGTCCCGGACGACCGTGAGCGGCACGGCCAGGACCCCGGCCGCGGCCTGGAACTCCTCGACCGCCGCGTCGTCGGCGTCGAGGGCCAGCAGGGTGAAGCCGGCGCCCAGCTCCTCGAACACGTTGCGCCCGCTCGAGAGCTGGTGCGGCGGCAGGTGGTGGCCGATGCGGGCCTCGAAGGTGTGGCTGCCGTGCGCGCTGCTGACGGCGCCGGGCGGGCCGAGCACGACCGGCGATCCCTCGTAGTGCGGCTCGAAGTCGCGCAGCCGCCGGCCGAAGCCCTTGGTCTGCTCCTCGAACTGCCGCGCGAACTCCTCCCGGTCGCGCTCGGGGCTGTACCGCTCCAGGAAGGCCCGGTCGTCGCGGATCCAGCCGCCGATGATGTCCTCGCCGACGTCGCGGAACACCGGCTGCCGCTCCAGGCCGTAGGAGTCCAGCAGCGCGTCGCCACCCCAGCCCTGCAGCGTCGCGGCGAGCTTCCAGCCGAGGTTGGCCGCGTCCTCGAGGCCGTTGTTGAGCCCGAATCCGCCGTAGGGCGGATGGGTGTGCGCGGCGTCGCCGGCGATGAAGGCCCGCCCGGCGCGGTAGCGGGTGGCGACCTGCACCCGCAGGTCCCAGAACCCGACGTGGTCGACGGAGCACTCGAACTCGAAGCCGGCCGCGCGGTGCAGCAGCCCGGCGAAGTCGAACGTGTCGACCGTCGCGCCCCGCGGCACGGGAGCGTGGAAGAAGAACTCCTCGCCGACGTCGACCCGGCCGAAGAACATCCAGTAGCCCTGCAGGTCGGGGTGCATGACGCGGTAGGTCGAGCGGTCGGGGAACCGCTCCAGGAACGCGTGCAGCTCCTTGGAGCGGAAGACCACGAGCGCGACGAGCTCGTCGAAGTCGGTGCCGCGGCGCTCGATGTCGGCCTGCTCCCGCACCAGCGAGTGCCCGCCGTCGCAGCCCACCACGTAGTCGCCCTCGAGGACCCGCCGCTCGCCGTCCCGCTCGACGGTGACCCGCACGCCGTCGTCGTCCTGCTCCACGGCCGTCGCCGCCCAGCCCCAGAGGGAGTCGACCCCGGGCAGGGTCGCCATGCGGTTCCGCAGCACCTCCTCGGTGCGGTACTGGGGCAGCCGCTCGTTGGTCTGGAAGTAGTAGGGCGCGACCAGCTCGCGGGCGGGCGGAGCGTGCCAGAACTCGCTGGTCAGGTCGAGGTAGGTGGTGACCTGACCGATCGCGTGGTCCGGCGGCATGACGCGGGCGGCACGGATCTCGTCGGCGACGCCCCAGAACCAGCAGTGCTCGAGGGTGCGCTGCGAGAGGCCCTGGCCCTTCGGGATGCTCGACAGCGCGGTGCGCTTCTCGACGACGATGCACGAGACCCCGCGCAGGCCGAGGTCGACGGCGAGACCGACGCCGACGGGCCCCCCGCCGACGATGACCACCTGGTACCGCTCCGCCATGACGTGCCTCTCCATGCGATTGGTCTGACCATAGACCTACCACATGATGGGTGTGGACGTCAGCGGGTGCGCGTCACCACGTAGTCGCAGAGCGCCGAGAGGGCGTCGCGGACGTCGCCCTCCGGCACCGCGGTCAGCAGCGCCCGCGCCCGGTCGGCGTACTGGCGCAGCACCTCGGTGGCCTGCTCCAGACCGGAGGACGCGCGCAGCAGGGCCAGCGCCTCCGCGTGCTCGGTGTCGTCGGTGACCGGGGCCGACACCAGCTCGCGCAGGCGGGCGTCGGCGGGGTCGTCGCCGGCGAGCACGAACAGCGCGGGCAGGGTGGCGATCCCCTCCCGCAGGTCCGTGCCGGGTGACTTACCGGACTCCTCGCCGGGGCTGACGATGTCGAGCAGGTCGTCGGAGATCTGGAACGCGACGCCGACCTCCTCGCCGAACGCCGTGAGCGCGGCGACCAGTTCCTCGTCGACACCGGCGAACCGCGCCCCGAACCGGGCCGAGGTCGCCACCAGGGAACCGGTCTTGTCGGCCAGGACGGTGAGGTAGTGGTCGACCGGGTCCTCGCCCGGGCCGGCGCCGACCGTCTCCCGGATCTGCCCGCTGACCAGCCGCTCGAAGGTGCGGGCCTGGATGCGCACGGCCTCGGGCCCGAGGTCGGCCAGGATGTCCGACGCACGGGCGAACAGCAGGTCGCCGGTGAGGATCGCGATGCTGTTGGTCCAGCGGCTGTTGGCGCTGGGCGCGCCCCGCCGGACGTCGGCCTCGTCCATGACGTCGTCGTGGTACAGCGTGGCCAGGTGGGTCAGCTCGCAGACCACCGCGGCCCGGGTCACCTCGGGTGCCCGGGCGTCGCCGAGCTGCGCGACCAGCAGGGCGAGCATCGGCCGGAACCGCTTCCCGCCGGCGGACATCAGGTGCCCGGCGGCCTCGCGGATGAACGCGTGCTCGCTGCCGACCGAGGCGACCAGCTCGGCCTCGACGTCGGCCAGGCCCGTGGCGAGGGACCGCCCGAGGGCGCCGGGAGGCAGCCAGGGACCGATCGTCGACGCCGGAGTGGAGATCCGGTGCCGAAAGGTCCTCCTGATGCGCTCCACGGCGGCGCGGGCTCCGGTCATCAACCGACGAAGATAGCCGCCCGATCGGCCAGCTCGAGCACCGACCCGGGCACGATGCCCAGCGCAAGGGTGGCCGCCGCGGTCACCGCCAGGACGATCGTCGTCGGCAGGCCGGGCACGCCGACGGTGGGACCGTCGGCCGCCGGGGGCGAGAAGTACATCAGGACGATGACCCGGAGGTAGTAGAACGCAGCCACGGCGCTGGCCAGCAGGGCCACCAGGGCCAGCGGCCAGGCACCGGTCTCGATGGCCGCCCGGAACACGGCGAACTTCCCGGTGAAGCCGGCTGTGAGCGGGATGCCCGCCAGGCCGAGCAGGAACAGGCTCATCACCGCGGCCGTCAGGGGCGACCGGGAGGCGAGCCCCGCCCACTGGGACAGGTGCGTGGCCTCGCCGTCGCCGTCGCGCACGAGCGTGAGGACGGCGAAGCAGCCCACCGTCATGATGCCGTAGGTGAGCAGGTAGAAGATCGTGGCGGACAGGCCGGAGCCCTCGCCGCCGGCGCCCAGCCCGATCACGCCGGTGAGCAGGAAGCCCGCGTGCGCGATCGAGGAGTAGGCGAGCATGCGCTTGAGGTCGGTCTGGGTGAGGCCGAGGACCGCGCCCACGATCATCGAGACGATCGCGACGCCGTACACCAGCGGCCGCCAGGTCCACTCCTGCGTGCCGAAGGCCACGTAGAGCAGGCGCAGGATCGCGCCGAACGCGGCGATCTTCGTGCAGGAGGCCATGAAGGCCGTGACCGACGTCGGAGCGCCCTGGTAGACGTCCGGCGTCCAGGTGTGGAACGGCGCGACGCTGCCCTTGAACAGCAGGCCGACGACGAGCAGCGCCAGGCCGAGGACGAGCAGGATGTTGCCGCCGGCGGCGCCCGAGGCCTCGCGGATCTCCGAGAGCCGCACGGTGCCGGTGGCGCCGTAGACCAGCGCGAGGCCGTACAGGAAGAACGCCGAGGCGAAGGCGCCCAGCAGGAAGTACTTGACCGCGGCCTCCTGCGACAGCAGGCGCCGGCGCCGGGCCAGCCCGCAGATCAGGTAGAGCGGCAGGCTGAGCACCTCGAGCGCGACGAACATGACCAGCAGGTCGTTCGCCGCGACGAACAGCATCATGCCGCCGATCGCGAAGGTCGCCAGCGGGTAGATCTCGGTCTGCACCCGCTCGGAGGTCAGCTGGTCGCGGTCGCGCGGGCTGCCGACGGGCACCGCCGCCGACGTCACGAACGCCGATCGGGCCGGGTCCAGGGCGCGCTCGGCGAACAGCAGGATCGCCAGCGACCCGAGCCCGGCGATGGTCGCCTGCAGGAACAGCGCGGCGCCGTCGACGGCGAGCGCCCCGGCGGCGGTCACCTCGTGGCTGCCGGACAGCAGCAGCGTGGTCACCAGCGCCCCGAGGGTGCCGACGAGCGCGACGGCGACCTGGACGGGGTGCCGGATGTCGCGCGGCGCGAAGGCCTCCACGAGCACGCCGACGCACGCCGCGCCGAACACGAACAGCAGCGGGGCCAGCGCCGCCAGGGAGAGGTCAGGGGCCTCGATCATCAGTCGGACCCTCCGAGGTCGCTCAGGGTGGCCGCGACGGCCGGTTCGATGAGGTTCAGCACGGGCTGCGGGTAGACGCCGAGCGCGATGATCAGCGCGATCAGCGGCGTCACCACGGCCAGCTCACGCCGGTCGAGATCGCGTACCCGCAGCCGCGCCGGTGCCGGGGCGGTGGCGACCGCCGTGGCCCCGCGGCCCGCGCGGACGGGCTCCGCCGGCGACGCCTGCAGCAGCACGCCCCGGGGCGGGCCGTGCATCGTCCGTTGGTACATCAGCAGCACGTAGAGCGCGGCCAGGATGATCCCGACCGTCGCGAGGATCGTGAAGACCGGCCGGGTCTGGAACGAGCCGATCAGCACGAGGAACTCGCTGACGAAGCTGTTGGTGCCCGGCAGCGCCAGCGAGGCGAGACCCGCCATCAGGAACGCGCCACCCAGCAGCGGCGCCGCGGCCGCGAGGCCGCCGTAGTCGCCGATCTGCCGCGACCCGCCGCGGGCGATGACCATGCCGACGACGATGAAGAGCAGGCCGGTCGCGATGCCGTGGTTGACCATGTACAGAACCGCGCCCGTGGCGGACTCCTGGGTGAAGGCGAAGATGCCCAGCGCGATGAAGCCGAAGTGCGAGATCGACGTGTAGGAGACCAGGCGCTTCATGTCGCTCTGGCCCATCGCCAGCAGCGCCGCGTAGAGGATCCCGACCACCGCGAGCACGAGGACGAACGGCGCGAAGTACCGCGAGGCGTCCGGGAACAGCGGGAGGCAGTAGCGCAGGAAGCCGAACGTGCCGACCTTGTCGAGGACGCCGACCAGCAGCACCGCGCCGCCGATCGGCGCCTCGGAACCGGAGTCGGGCAGCCACGTGTGGAAGGGCACCAGGGGCGCCTTGATGGCGAAGGCGATGAAGAAGCCGAGGAACAGCAGCTTCTGCACGCCCGGGTCGATGTCCAGCTCGCGCAGCGCATCGAACGCGAAGGTGCCCTCGCCGAGCTGGCTGTTGCTCACCACGTACAGCCCGATGACGGCGGCCAGCATGATCAGACCGCCGACCAGGCTGTACAGGAAGAACTTCACGGCGGCGTACTGACGGCGCGGGCCGCCGAAGCTCCCGATGATGAAGTACATCGGGACGAGCATCGCCTCGAAGAAGACGTAGAACAGGAAGACGTCGGTCGCGGCGAAGACGCCGACCATCATCGCCTCGAGCAGCAGGAGCCAGGCGAAGTACGCCTTCATCGAGCGCCGGTCGGTGGCGATGTCGCTGATTCTGTCGCCGGCCCGGTCGTTCCACGACGCGGCGATCACCACCGGCACGAGCACGGCGATGAGCAGCAGCATCACCAGCGCGATGCCGTCGACGCCGAGGGCGAAGGACACGCCGAAGTCGGGGATCCACGCGAAGGACGACGTCAGCTGGAACCGCTCGCCGTCGACCTCGTACGCGATCGTCGCGAGCACGGCCAGCAACAGCACGACCAGGCTCAGCGCCAGCGTGATCTGCCGGGCCAGTTCGTCCCGGCCCTTCGGCAGCCCTGCGACGACGGCCGCGCCGATCGCCGGCACGGCGATCATCAGCAGCAGGAACGGCAGGTCGCTCACGAGGTGGCCTTTCGGGGAGAGGTCTGCAGGGAGGTCATCCCGCCGTCACCGCCAGCAGTGCACCGGCCACGATCACGGCACCGCCGAGCATGCCGAGGGCATAGGTGCGCACGAAGCCGGTCTGCGTGCGGCCCAGCCGCGACGACGATCCGCCGAGCGTGGCGGCCAGGCCGTTGACCGCCCCGTCGACTCCGCGGTTGTCGAAGAACACCAGCGCCCGCGTCAGCCACTGGCCGGGGCGCATGAACAGCGACTCGTTGACCGCGTCGGCGTACAGCGCGTGGCGCGCGGCGCGGGTGACCGGGGAGACCCGGACCGGCGCCGTCACCGGCACCTCCCGGCGGCCGACGAACAGCCAGGCCAGGACGATGCCGAGCAGCGAGACGGCCGTGACGATCAGCGCGACGG
This sequence comes from uncultured Actinomycetota bacterium, assembly GCA_963784165.1. GTDB lineage: Bacteria > Actinomycetota > Actinomycetes > Mycobacteriales > Geodermatophilaceae > Blastococcus_B. The sequence continues at coordinate 208,682 of CAWAQI010000018.1, read as the reverse complement.
TCAGCGGCGCGATGACGTGCTCGGCCTCGGCGGCCTCGCCGAACACCGGCTCCAGCGAGTCGGCGAGCGGGAACAGCGAGACCAGCAGGAAGCCCGAGGCGACCGAACCGACGGCGAGCAGGATCATCGGCACGGTCATGACGGCGGGCGACTCGTGCGGGTGCACGCCCTCCTCCCAGCGGGGACGGCCGAAGAAGGTCATCAGCATCAGCCGGGTCATGTAGAAGGCGGTCAGCCCGGCGCCGAGGATGCCCGCGCCGCCCAGCACCCAGCCCCAGGCGTCGCCCAGGTCGAGGGCGGCCTCGATGATCGCGTCCTTCGTCCAGTAGCCGGCGAGGGGGAAGATGCCGATCAGCGCGAGGTAGCCGACGGCGAACGTCCCGAAGGTGATCGGCAACTTCTTCCACAGCCCGCCGTAGCGGCGCATGTCGACCTGGTCGTTCATCGCGTGCATGACCGACCCGGCGCCGAGGAACAGGCCGGCCTTGAAGAACCCGTGCGCGTACAGGTGGGCGAGGGCGGCCACGTACCCGGCCGGACCGAGGCCCACGGCGAGGAACATGTAGCCGATCTGGCTGACCGTCGAGTACGCCAGCACCTTCTTGATGTCGTCGTACGCGCAGCCGGCGATCGCCCCGATGAGCAGGGTGATCGCGCCGACGGCGAGGACGACGGTGCGCGCGGTGGGCGTCTCGTCGTAGATGGGCGCGCAGCGGGCGATCAGGTAGACGCCGGCGGTGACCATGGTCGCCGCGTGGATGAGGGCCGAGACCGGGGTCGGGCCCTCCATGGCGTCGGGGAGCCACGCCTGCAGTGGGAACTGACCGGACTTGCCGCACGCGCCGAGCAGGAGGAGCAGGCCGATGGCCGTGATGGTGCCGCCGGCCAGGGTGCCGATCTCGCTGAAGACGCCCTCGTAGGACACGGTGCCGAGCTGGGCGAACATCAGGAAGATCGCCAGGGCCAGGCCGACGTCGCCGACCCGGTTCATGATGAACGCCTTCTTGGCCGCGGTCGCCGCGGCCGGGCGCACGTACCAGAACGCGATCAGCAGGTAGGACGCGAGGCCGACGCCCTCCCAGCCCACGTAGAGCGCCACGAAGTTGTTCCCGAGGACCAGCAGGAGCATCGCCGCGACGAACAGGTTGAGGTAGGCGAAGAACCGGCGGCGGCCGGGGTCGTGCGCCATGTAGCCGATCGAGTAGATGTGGATCAGCGAGCCCACGCCGGTGATCAGCAGGACGAACGCGGCCGACAGCGGGTCGTAGAGCAGGCCGGCGCGCACGTCGAGGTCGCCGGAGGCGATGAACGTGTACAGGTCGAGCTCGACCCGCGGCTCCGCGAGCCCGGCGAGCTGGAACGTGTAGAGGAGGCCGAGCACGAACGCGGCGACGACGGTCGCCGTCCCCAGCAGGTGGCCCCAGCGGTCGGTGCGCCGGCCGCCCAGCAGCAGGATCGCGGCGCCGGCGAGCGGCAGCGCGATCAGCAGCCAGGACGAGGCGAGCAGGCCCTCGGCGGGCACAAGTTCCATGGTGTCCGGATCCCCGTCAGTACTTCAGCAGGTTGGCGTCGTCGACGGACGCGGACCGGCGGGTCCGGTAGATCGACATGATGATGGCCAGGCCGATGACCACCTCGGCGGCGGCGACCACCATCACGAAGAAGGCCATGATCTGGCCGTCGACGGTGCCGGTGGACCGGGCGAAGGTCACCAGGGTCAGGTTCACCGAGTTGAGCATCAGCTCGACGCACATGAACACGACGATCGCGTTGCGCCGCACCAGGACGCCGACGGCGCCGATGGTGAACAGGATCGCGGCGAGCACCAGGTAGTGGGTGAGCGTCACGGCTGACGGCCTCCGTCCAGGGGTGCGGGGTCGAGCGTGCCGAGCGCGCCGTCCGGCGACCCGAGCTGCCCGCGGCCGGTCGGCCGGGACATCTCGTCGATGACCTGGGGCTCCACCCCGGTGGCGAAGCTCTCCTTGGTCACGGTGCCGTCGGGCAGCAGCGCGGGCGCGGCCACCGAGTTGGCCCGGGCGTAGACGCCGGGACCGGGCAGCGTCTGCGGCCGCGGGTTGTCGAGGAAGCGCGCCTTCGACAGCTCCTTCTGGGTGCGCCGGCTGCCGGGCTCGCGCTCGATGTGCGCGAGCACCATGGCGCCGACGGCGGCGGTGATCAGCAGGGCGCTGGTCACCTCGAAGGCGAGCAGGTAGCGGGTGAACAGCAGCTCGGCGATCGCCGGGATGTTGCCGCCCTCGCCCTGCGCCTCGGTGAGGCCGGTGATCGGGAGGTCCTGGGTGGCGCGCGCGATGCCGGCGCCGACCAGCGCGGCGAAGCCGATGCCGAACACGGTGGCCGCGACCCGCTGCCCGCGCAGCGTCTCGACGACCGAGTCCGAGCTGTCCCGGCCGACCATCATCAGGACGAACAGGAAGAGGATCATGATCGCGCCGGTGTAGACGATGATCTGCACCGCGCCGAGGAACGGCGCCTCCTGGACGACGTAGAAGACGCCCAGCGACAGCATCGTCATGACCAGCCACAGCGCCGAGTGGACGGCGTTGCGGCTGAACACCATGCCCAGCGCCCCGGCGAGCGCCACCGGGCCGAGGATCCAGAAGATGACCTCCTCGGCACCGCCGACCTCGACGGTGCTCTCGGCCGCTGCTGCGAGGAGGCTCATACCGTCTCCTCGACGACCGGCTCCGCCGGGGACGACCCCGGAACCCGCAGGTAGTAGTCCTTCTCGTCGTCGCCGAGCCGCATCGGGTGCGGCGGCGCCTCCATGCCGGGCAGCAGCGGTGCCATGAGCTGCTCCTTGGTGTAGATCAGGTCCTGCCGGTTGTCGTCGGCGAGCTCGAAGTCGTTGCTCATCGTCAGCGAGCGGGTGGGGCAGGCCTCGATGCACAGCCCGCAGAAGATGCAGCGCAGATAGTTGATCTGGTAGATGCGGCCGTAGCGCTCACCCGGCGAGAAGCGCGCGTCCTCGGTGTTGTCGCCGCCCTCGACGTAGATCGCGTCGGCCGGGCAGGCCCAGGCGCACAGCTCGCAGCCGACGCACTTCTCCAGCCCGTCGGGGTGCCGGTTGAGCACGTGCCGGCCGTGGTAGCGCGGCTTGGTCACCTTGGGCTCGAACGGGTACTGCTCGGTGGTCACCTTGCGGAAGATCTGCGCGAAGGTGACGCCGAAGCCCTGGGCGGGGGCGGGCAGGAAGCTGCGCGGGGCCGCCGGCGTGGATCCCGCCGCCCCCGTCGACCGCTCGACCTCGCCGGTCGAGCGGCGGGCCAGCTCCCGCTCGCCCGGCTCGCGGTCAGACATCGCCGTCCTCCTTGACTGTGGTGCTGGTGCTGGAGCCCCGGCGTCCGGTACCGACGACGGCACCCGGAGCGGCCGCGCCGGTCGTGGCAGGTTCCCGCCGCAGCCGCGGCGACGGCGGAACCTTCAGGTCCATCGGCGGGATCGGGAACCCACCGGCGGACCGGCTCGGGCCACCGGTCGGCCGGCGCCGCGGCCCGGTCGGGGGCAGCACCTCCGGCTCGGCCACCGTCGGATGGTTGGAGCCCGCGGCCGCCTCGACGGCGGCCAGCCGGGTGTCGCGCTGCGCCGCCCGGCCCGCGAGCCAGAGCCCGATCAGCACGAGCAGAGCGATCGGCACACCCACGTAGAGGGCGACCTCACCGGTGGAGAGGTCGGCCTCGCGGGAGACCGTGCGCATCGTGGCGACGGCGAGGATCCACACCAGCGCGGTGGGGACCAGCACCTTCCACCCGAAGTGCATGAACTGGTCGTAGCGCAGCCGGGGCAGCGTGCCGCGGAGCCAGATGAACACGAACAGCGCGACGACGACCTTGAGGAAGAACCAGAGCAGCGGCCACCAGCCGGTGTTCGCGCCGTCCCAGATCGAGATCGGCCACGGGGCCCGCCAGCCGCCGAGGAAGAGGGTCGCGGCCAGCGCCGAGACGGTGACCATGTTGATGTACTCGGCGAGGAAGAACAGGGCGAACTTCAGCGACGAGTACTCGGTGTGGAAGCCACCCACGAGCTCGCTCTCGGCCTCGGCGAGGTCGAACGGCGCGCGGTTGGTCTCACCCACGACCGCGATCGTGTAGATCACGAAGGACACCGGCAGCAGCACGGCGAACCAGCTCGGGCCGGTGAACTCCTGGCCGAAGAACGACAGCTCGTTGCCGTCGGCCTGCGCCGCCACGATCTCCGAGGTCGACGCCGACCCCGCGTAGAGGAGCACCGCGACGATCGAGAGCCCCATGGCGATCTCGTAGCTGACCATCTGGGCCGCGCTCCGCAGGCTGCCGAGCAGCGGATACGTCGATCCGGACGCCCAGCCGGCCAGCACGATGCCGTAGACGCCCATGGCCGAGCAGGCCAGCACGATGAAGACGCCGATGGGGGCGTCGGTGAGCTGCAGCGGGGTGCGCTCGCCGAAGAGGCTCACGGTCGGGCCGAGCGGGATGACCGAGAACGCGACGAACGCCGGGATCGTGGCGATGACCGGGGCCAGGAAGTACACCGGCTTGTCGGCCAGCGCCGGCATGATGTCTTCCTTGAACGCCAGCTTCAGCCCGTCGGCGAGGCTCTGCAGGTAGCCGCGCCAGCCGACCCGGTTGGGGCCGATGCGCTGCTGCATGCGGGCGACGACCTTGCGTTCGAAGACGATCGCGAAGAGCGTCAGGAGCACCAGGATCACGAAGATCCCGATGACCTTGATCAGCACGATCCACCAGACGTCCCCGCCGAAGTCCTCGAGGGTCGGCTGGTCGCGTGCGGCGAAGAGATTCATCGAGCGCCTCCGACAGGGGCGGGCCGGGCGGGGGCGGAGAGTCTGACCACGCCGCCGGGAGCGGTGCCGAGGTGGGCCCGCACCTCGCAGTCCCGTGACCTCATCGGCAGCCAGACCACCCGATCGGGCATCGCCGTCACGCGCACCGGCAGGGTGACCGAGCCGAGCGCGCCGCTGACCGTCAGCCGGTCTCCGTCGACGACGCCGATCCGGGCGGCGGCCTCCGTACCGATCCGCACGACGGAGGGACGGGCGGTACCGGCCAGCTCGGGCTCGTCGGCCTGCAGCGTGCCGGCGTCGAGCAGCTGCCGCCACGACGAGAGCAGGGCCGTCTCGCCGTCGCCGAGCTCCGCGACGGGTGCCGCGGCGACGTCGAGTCCGACGCCCTCCGCGAGGCGCCGCGAGGTGCCCAGGGCGGCGAGCTCGGCGCGGGCCGCCTCGGGGGCGGGCAGTCGAAGGTCGACGTCCATCTCGTCGGCGAGGCCCTGCAGCACGCGGCCGTCGGGCAGCGACCCGGTGCCGTGCAGGGTCGCGTCGAAGGCGCGGACGCGGCCCTCCCAGTCGAGGTAGCTGCCGGCCTTCTCCGACGCGGCGGCGACCGGCAGGACGACGTCGGCGTGCTCGGTGACGGCGCTGGGGAACATCTCCAGGCTCACCACGAAGCCGGCCGAGGCGAGCGCGGCCTCGGCCAGCGCCGGGTCGGGCAGGTCGGCGACGTCGACGCCGCCGACCAGCAGGCCGCCGAGCTGTCCGTCGCGCACGGCGGTGAGGATCGCGGTCGTGTCGCGCCCGGGACGGGCCGGCACCTCGTCGAGGTCCAGACCCCAGCGTGCGGCGATGTCGGCCCGTGCGGCGGGGTCGGCGACACTGCGGCCGCCGGGCAGCAGGCTCGGCAGGGCACCGGCCTCGAGCGCTCCCCGCTCCCCCGCCCGGCGCGGCACCCACGCCACGCGGGCGCCGGTGCGCTGGGCGAGGGCCACGAGCGCGGAGAAGGCACCGGGCACCTCGGCCAGCCGCTCGCCGGCGAGGATGACGGCGCCCGGCAGGCGCAGCGCCTCGAGAGCGGGGCCGCCCCAGGTGCCGTCGGTCAGCGCGCGCAGCGACTGCGCCTCGGCACCCGGCAGCGTGGCGAGCACGGTGGCGTTCAGCTTCTCGGCCGCCCGCGTCGCGAACGGCGCGAGGTCGAAGACCGGCAGCGACCGGGTGCGGACGTTGCGCCGGAGTCGCAGGAAGACGATCGGCGACTCCTCCTCGGGCTCGAAGCCGGCGAGCAGGACGGCGGAGGCCTCGTCGAGGTGCTGGTAGGTGACCGCACCGCGGCCGGGGCCCGTGCCGGCGATGCGGGCCTCGAGGAACGCCAGCTCCTCGGCCGAGTGGGCGCGGGCCCGGGCGTCGACGTCGTTGGTGCCCAGCGCCACGCGGGCGAACTTCGCGTAGGCGTAGGCGTCCTCGACGGTCAGCCGGCCGCCGGGCAGCACGCCGACGCCGCCCTCGTCCTTGGCGGCGAGCAGGCCCTCCGCGGCGACGGCCCAGGCCTCGGGCCAGGACGCGGGGTGCAGCTCACCGTCGGCGCCACGCACGAGCGGGGTGGTCAGCCGCGCGTTGGAGGTCGCGTAGCGGAACGCGAAGCGGCCCTTGTCGCAGTTCCACTCCTCGTTGACCTCGGGGTCGTCGCCGGCGAGCCGGCGGGTGACCTTGCCGCGGCGGTAGTCGGTGCGCTGGGCGCAGCCGGACGCGCAGTGCTCGCAGACGCTCGGCTCGCTGCGCAGGTCGAACGGGCGGGCGCGGAACCGGTACTGGGCGCTGGTCAGCGCGCCGACCGGGCAGATCTGCGTGGTGTTGCCCGAGAAGTAGCTCTCGAACGGCTCGTCCTCGTAGATCGCCACCTGCTCCAGCGCGCCGCGCTCGAACAGCTCGATGAACGGGTCGCCGGCCACCTGCTGGGAGAACCGGGTGCAGCGGGCGCAGAGGACGCAGCGCTCGCGGTCGAGCAGGATCTCGCTGCTGATCGGCAGCGGCTTGGGATAGGTCCGCTTGACGTCGACGAACCGGCTGTCGGTGCGGCCGTTGCTCATGGCCTGGTTCTGCAGGGGGCACTCGCCGCCCTTGTCGCAGACCGGGCAGTCGAGCGGGTGGTTGATCAGCAGCAGTTCCATCGTGCCCTGCTGCGCCTTGTCGGCGACCGGGCTGGTGAGCTGCGTCTGCACGACCATGCCGTCGGTGACCGGCATCGTGCAGGAGGCGACCGGCTTGCGCTGGCCCTCGACCTCGACCAGGCACTGGCGGCAGGCACCGACGGGCTCGAGCAGCGGGTGGTCGCAGAACCGCGGGATCTGGACGCCGATCATCTCGGCGGCCCGGATGATCAGCGTCCCCTTCGGCACGGCGACGTCGAAGCCGTCGATGACGCAGTGGACGGCGTCCGGCGGGGTGTGCGGGCCGGGGGCGCCCGGAGGCACCGCCGGGGCGGGCTGCGGCGACGTGGGAGGTGAGGGTCACGATGCAGCTCCGACGGGCTCGAGCCGGAGCGTGCGGCCCAGCCGGGCCTGCTCCTCCGGGGGCAGCAGGGCGACGTAGTCGTCCTTGAAGTACTTCAGCGAGCTGGTGATGCAGCTCGTCGCGCCGTCACCGAGGGCGCAGAACGACCGGCCCAGGATGTTGTCGCAGGTGTCGATCAGGACGTCGAGGTCCTGGGCGGTGCCGCGGCCGTGCGCGATCCGCTCGAGGATCTGCACCAGCCAGTAGGTGCCCTCGCGGCACGGGGTGCACTTGCCGCAGCTCTCGTGCGCGTAGAACTCGGTGAACCGCAGCGTCGCCTCGACGATCGAGTCGGTCTCGTCGAACACCATGAGCGCCGTCGTCCCGAGCATGGAACCGGCGGCGGCGACCGAGTCGAAGTCCAGCGGGACGTCGAGGTGCTCGGCGGTGAAGTACGGCGTCGACGAGCCGCCCGGCGTCCAGAACTTCAGCTCGTGACCGGGGCGGATGCCGCCGGCCATCTCGAGCAGCTCGCGCATCGTCGTCCCCATGGGGGCCTCGTACTGGCCGGGGCGGACGACGCGGCCCGACAGCGAGTAGATCTTCGGGCCGGGCGACTTCTCCGGACCGAACTGCTTGAACCAGTCGGCACCGGCGCGGACGACGAACGGCACGCTGGCCAGCGTCTCGACGTTGTTGATGACGGTCGGGGCGCCGTACAGCCCGGCGACGGCCGGGAACGGCGGCTTGAGCCGCGGCTGGCCGCGATAGCCCTCGAGCGAGTCGAGCAGCGCCGTCTCCTCGCCGCAGATGTACGCGCCGGCGCCGGTGTGCACGACCAGCTCGAGGTCGTAGCCGGAGCCGAGGATGTCGGTGCCGAGGTAGCCGGCCGCGTAGGCCTCCTCGACGGCGGCCATCAGCCGTCGGTGGGCGTGCACGGCCTCGCCGCGCACGTAGATGACGGCGAAGTGCGACCGGATCGCGAAGGCCGAGATGATCACGCCCTCGATCAGGGAGTGCGGGTCGGCCATCATCAGCGGCAGGTCCTTGCAGGTGCCCGGCTCGCCCTCGTCGGCGTTGACCACGAGGTACTTGGGCAGCGCCGCGGGACCGGTGGGCGTCTCCCCCGGCTTGGGCTGCGGGATGAAGCTCCACTTCATGCCGGTCGGGAAGCCGGCGCCACCGCGGCCGCGCAGGCCGGAGTCCTTGACCATGCCGACGAGCTCGTCGGGGGTCATCCGGAGCGCGGTGCGCAGGGCGGAGTAGCCCTCGAGCCGCTCGTAGGTGGCCAGCCGCCAGGACTGGTCGGCGCCCCAGCGGATGGTGAGGACGGGAGTGAGAGGCATCGGATCAGGCCTTTCCGCCGCCGGCGGGTGATTCGGGCTGGGCGACACAGATCCCGCCTGCTGGGACGTGCCCGGCTCGCTCCCTGCGGGTGTGTCGGTGCCGGTGCGGCCGTCGCCGGTGTCGCGGCGGGCGGGCTCGGGGGCTCCGCGCTGGGCGGACTCGACGCCCGCGGCCTCGGCCGCGGGAGCGCCGGAGGAACTGGACGCCGAACGCGGCATCGCGGGCGCGGACTCGCCCCGCTCCTCGGCCAGGCGGAGGCCGATCAGCGTCGGGCCGTACTCGCCGGGGTGGTCGACGGCGGCCCGTGCCGCGGCGGCGCTCCCGTGCTGGTCGAACCCGGCCAGCTGGCGCGAGATGCCCTTGAAGTCGGTGAGCGGCGCGCCGCGGGTGGGCAGCGGCTTCTCGCCACGCCGCAGCGCCGCCACCAGCTCGCGCGCGCTCTCGACGTCCTGCTGGTCGTAGAACTCGTAGTCGACGGTGACGACCGGCGCGTAGTCGCAGGCGGCCAGGCACTCGGCGTGCTCGAGGGTGATCGAGCCGTCGGCGGCGGTCTCGTCGTGGTGGACGCCGAGATCGTCGGACAGCGCGTCCATGATCCGCTGGCCGCCCAGCACCGAGCACAGCGTGTTGGTGCAGACGCTGACCAGGTGCCGGCCGGTGGGACGACGCTTGTACATCGTGTAGAAGGTCGCGACCGCGCCGACCTCGGCCTTGGTGAGGCCCAGCTGCTCGGCGCAGAAGGTGACGCCCTCCGGCGAGACGTAGCCCTGCACCGACTGCACGAGGTGCAGCATCGGCAGCAGCGCCGAGCGGGCGACCGGATAGCGGGCGATGATCTCCGCCGCCTCGAGCCGGGTCTGCTCGGTCAGCGGCGGAAGGTCGGCCGGCGCGGGCTCGACCGGGCTCGAATCGAGCCCCGTCACCGCCGTCCCCTCGGCCGAACCAGGAAGTGCACTCATCAGCGATCCACTCCACCCATCACAGGGTCGATCGAGGCAATCGCGGCGATGACGTCGGCGATCATGCCGCCCTCACTCATCGCCGCCGTCGACTGCAGGTTCACGAAGCTTGGGTCCCGGACGTGGACGCGCCACGGGCGCGTGCTGCCGTCGCTGACCACGTGGTAGCCGAGCTCGCCGCGGGGCGACTCGATCGGCACGTAGACCTGGCCGGCCGGGACCCGGAAGCCCTCGGTGACCAGCTTGAAGTGGTGGATCAGGGCCTCCATCGACTGGCCCATGATGTTCCGGACGTGCTCGAGCGAGTTGCCCATGCCGTCGGCGCCCAGCGACAGCTGCGCGGGCCAGGCGATCTTCCGGTCGTCGACCATGACCGGGCCGGGCTCGAGCCGGTCGACGGCCTGCTTGATGAGCTTGAGCGACTCGTTCACCTCGGCCATGCGGACCAGGTAGCGGCCCCACGCGTCGCAGGTGTCGGCGGTCGGCACCTCGAAGTCGTAGGTCTCGTAGCCGAGGTACGGCTCCACCTTGCGCAGGTCCCAGGGCAGGCCGGCGGCGCGGAGCACCGGGCCGGTGGCGCCGAGCGCGACGCAGCCGGTGACGTCGAGGTAGCCGGCGTCCTTGAGCCGGGCCTGCCAGATGGGCTGGCCGGTGAGCAGCCGGTGGAAGTCGGCCACCCGCTTGGGCATGATCTCGAGGAACTCGCGGATGTGCTCGACGGCGCCCTCGGGCAGGTCCTGCGCCAGCCCACCCGGGCGGATGTAGGCGTGGTTCATCCGCAGCCCGGTGATCTCCTCGAGCAGGTCGAGGATCATCTCCCGCTCGCGGAAGCCGTTGGTCATGCCGGTGAGGGCGCCCATCTCCATGCCGAAGGTGGCCAGGGCGACCAGGTGCGAGGCGATCCGGTTGAGCTCCATGACCAGCACGCGGATCGTCTGCGCGCGCTGCGGTGCCTCGATGCCGAGCAGCTTCTCGACGGCGAGGCAGTAGCCGGCCTCGTTGAACAGCGGGGCCAGGTAGTCCATCCGCGTCACGAAGGTCGTGCCCTGGGTCCAGTTGCGGTACTCGGTGTTCTTCTCGATCCCGGTGTGCAGGTAGCCGATCACCACCCGGGCCTTGGTCACCGTCTCGCCCTCGAGGTCGAGGACCAGGCGGAGGACGCCGTGGGTCGAGGGGTGCTGCGGGCCCATGTTGACGACGAGGCGTTCCTCGCCGTGCGGGTCCGCCCCGAACGTGAAGTCCCAGTCGCCGCCGGTGACCGTGTAGACGCGGCCCTCGGTGGTCTCGCGCGAGCCGGCGTAGGGGTCGGAGGTCGTGGTCATCGGTATGCCCTCCGGGTGTCGGGGGGAGGCCCGGAGTCAGTCCGGCTATCGGTAGCTCGGTCGGGAGGAGGCGCGATCGTCAGGTCCCGGCTCATCGGTAAGCCCTCCGTGTATCGGGAGGAGGAATCGTCGCGTCGTGGTACTCGACCGGGATGCCGCCGAGCGGGTAGTCCTTGCGCTGCGGGTGCCCGTCCCAGTCGTCGGGCATGAGGATCCGGGTGAGCGCCGGGTGGCCGTCGAAGACGATCCCGAACATGTCCCAGGTCTCGCGCTCGTGCCAGTCCGCCGTCGGGTAGATGCCGACGACCGACGGGACGTGCGGGTCCTCGGCGGTGACGGCGACCTCGAGCCGGATCCGGCGTCGGTAGGTCATGGACGTCAGGTGGTAGACGACGTGCAGCCGCGGGCGGCCGGGGCCGGTCACCGGGCCGCCGCTGTCGAGGTAGTCGACGCCCGAGACGCTGCTGCACAGCTCGAACCGGAGGGCCTCGTCGTCGCGGAGGGCGTGCACCAGCGTGAGCAGGTGCTCGCGGGTGACGAAGTAGGTGATCTCGCCGCGGTCGACCAGCACGCGGATCACCGCGGCGGCGTAGATCTTCTCCCCCACGGCCTCGATCAGCGCATCGGTGACCTCGTCGAAGTACCCGCCGTACGGGCGCTCGGTCGAGTGCAGCGCGACCGCGCCACCGGGCTCGACGCGGACCAGGCCGCCGAAGCCGGAGGTGTCGCCGCTGCCGCTGACGCCGAACGCGCCCTTGCGGAAGCCCCCGGAGGGGGCGTTCACCCCTACCTCGGCGTCGGCACCGCTGCGGTCGCCCGGGCCCGTCATCGCCATGCCTTTCCGAGGCCGGCCGGACGATCCTCGGGCAGCAGCACCGCGTTGCCCTCGCGCTGCTCGATCAGGAACTGGCCGGTGCGGCCCTCGGCGGCGGCGTCCTCGTAGGCGCGGCGGAGCTTCTTGTCCGCGCGGACGGTGGAGGGCATCTCGACGTGCAGGTCCTTGGCCGAGCCGTCGGCCTGCGCCCGGGCCAGCTGGCGGGCGCGCTTGGGGCCGAGGGGCTCGTTCTGGATCTTGTGGTGCAGCTTGAGGATCGCGTCCATGAGCATCTCCGGCCGCGGCGGGCAGCCGGGCAGGTACATGTCCACCGGCACGATGTGGTCGACGCCCTGCACGATCGCGTAGTTGTTGAACATGCCGCCGGAGCTGGCGCAGACGCCCATCGAGAGCACCCAGCGCGGCTCGGGCATCTGGTCGTAGATCTGCCGCAGGACCGGCGCCATCTTCTGGCTCACGCGCCCGGCGACGATCATCAGGTCCGCCTGGCGCGGGGAGGCGCGGAACACCTCCATGCCGAAGCGGGCGAGGTCGTAGCGGCCCGCGCCCGAGGCCATCATCTCGATGGCGCAGCAGGCCAGCCCGAACGTCGCCGGCCACAGCGACGACTTGCGCGTCCAGTTGACCAGCTTCTCCACGGTGGTCAGCAGGACCCCGCTGGGCAGTTTCTCCTCGAGACCCATCAGTCGTCCCCTAGTCCCACTCGAGTCCGCCGCGGCGCCACACGTAGGCGTACGCGATGAACACGGTTCCGATGAACACGACCATCTCGATCAGCCCGAACACACCGAGCGCGTCGTTGGCGACGGCCCACGGGTAGAGGAAGACGATCTCGATGTCGAAGACGATGAAGAGCATCGCCGTCAGGTAGTACTTGACCGGGAAGCGGCCGCCGGTCAGCGGCTGGTCCACCGGCTCGATCCCGCACTCGTAGGCGTCGAGCTTCGCGCGGTTGTAGCGGCGCGGCCCGACGAACGGTGCGGCGGTGACCGAGAAGAGCGCGAAGGCGGCGGCCAGGGCGAACAGCCCGATGATCGGCGCATAGATCGAGAGCATCAGCGGCACCCTACGGTGGGGGCGATCACGTTCCGTGCAGGTCGGGTGACCTCACGCAGTGTGTCGACTTGTTTCCGGCATGTGATCTCACGCACGGTGGTATTCCCCCATCTCAGACCGCCGGGGCCAGTCGGGTCAGCGCCGCGACGACGCGGTCCACGCCGTCGCCGTCACGACCGTCGGTGAGGTTGCCCATCAGGCGCAGCGCGGCGTTCACCAGCACCGGTCGCTTGAGCCCGTGGGAGGTGGCGAACCGGACGACGTCCGGCCGCGCGAGCAGGGCGAGGAAGCCCATCCCGAGCCGGTGGTGCCGCCCGTACTCGGCGTGCAGCCGGGCCGGGTAGCGGCGCAGCGCCGCCTCGCGGGCGAGCCCCTCGGGCGCGGCGAGGGCGGCCACGGCGGTCTCGGCCGCCATGCGGCCGGTCTCCATCGCGTAGCTGATGCCCTCGCCGTTGAACGGGTTGACCGTGCCCGCGGAGTCGCCCGCGAGCAGCAGACCCCGCGAGTAGGCCTGGCGGTGCAGGGCCATCGGGAGTCCGGCGCCGCGGAGCGGGGTGACGGCGTGCTCCTCGCCCAACTGCTCGTCGGCGGGGAACGTGTCGAGCCAGCGGCGCAACGTCTCCCGGTGGTCGGCGCCGGTGCCGCGACGGGTGTCGAGCAGGCCGAAGCCGACGTTGGCCGTTCCGTCACCCATGCCGAAGACCCAGCCGTAGCCGGGCATGGAGTCGCGGGTCGGGCCGTCGCCGGACAGGTCGAAGGAGATGTCGAGGTACTCGTCGCCGCTGTGCTTCGTGCGGACGTAGCGGCGGAGGGCGATCCCCAGGGGGCGGTCCTCGCGCCGGACCAGGCCGAGCGACTTGGCCAGCCGGCCCGACAGCCCCTCCGCCGAGACGACCAGCGGCGCGCGCCAGGTGGTCGGCTGCTTCTCCGGTCCGGCGAGGGCGTGCACGCCGACGACCCGGCCGGCGTCGTCGAGCAGCGGGTCGGTCACGGTGACCTCGGTGTGCAGCCGCGCACCGGCGGCCTGCGCGTGGCGGGCCAGCAGCGCGTCGAGCTCGCTGCGCGGGCGGACCAGGCTGTAGTCGGGCCAGCGGGCCAGCTGGGGCCAGTCCACCTCGACGACCTGCCCGCCGCCGGTGACCCGCAGGCCCTTGTGGCGCACCCACCCCGCGGCCGGCGAGGTGTCGATGCCCATGTCCACGAGCGCCTGGACGCCGCGCGGGGTCAGCCCGTCGCCGCAGACCTTCTCGCGGGGGAACGCGGCCTTCTCCAGGACGGCGACGTCGAGCCCGGCGCGGGCGAGCCAGTACGCGGCGCTGGAGCCCGCGGGACCGGCCCCGACGACGAGAACGTCAGCGGAGACGTCGGCGGGGACATCGGACATGGCTCCCCCTCCCCGCGTGACGACCGAGCTTGTGAAAACGTTCACAAAGTTGCCGGTTCCGAGTCTACGACCGCATGTGAGCCAGCGAACAGCAGGGCCGGGAACTCCGGCGGACTCAGCCGCTCGTCGTTCCGCGCGCCAGGGCCTGCGCGCACCTCGTCGTCGCTGGTCGGGGCGAAGTTGACGTACGCCTGGCCGACCGCGCGGAAGTTCGCGGGGGTGGAGATGCAGACGACGTCGTCGACCTCGGCGGCGAGCGAGGCGCAGGTGGCGGGTGATCCGACGGGCACCGCGGCGACGATCCGCACCGGCTCCTGACGCCGGACGGCGGCGACCGCGGCGCGCATCGTCGACCCGGTGGCCAGGCCGTCGTCGACCAGGACGACGGACCGGCCACGGACGGGGACGGCGGGCCGGGTGCCGCGGTAGGCGACCTCGCGCCGGCGCAGTTCGTCGAGCTCCTCGGCCCGCACCTCCTCGAAGGCCTCCTGGCCGACCCGCGCAGCGTTCAGGACGGGCTCGGTGCGCACGGTCTCGACGACGTCGCCCACCGCGGCGATCGCGCCCATCGCGAGCTCCGGCTGCCACGGCAGCCCCAGCTTCCGGACGACGAGGACGTCCAGCGGTGCACCCAGTGCGGCGGCGACCTCGGCGGCGACGACCACCCCGCCCCGCGGCAGGCCCAGGACGAGGACCGGCCCGACGGAGTCCCCGAGGTGCGGGCGCAGCGCCTCGGCCAGCGCCCGGCCGGCGTCGCGCCGGTCCGCGAAGCGGCGCACGACCGGCCTAGATGGGTCTCGGCGCCGGCGGGTCTTCGGGGATCGGCGGGACGCCCGGCGTCGGCGACGGCTCCGGGCTCGGCACGGGGCCGGGCGGCGGCACGATCGGATCGATCGGGTCCGGGGTCGGGGTGGGCGCCGGACCGGGCTGCGGGACGGGTTCCGGCGGCGGCGGGATCGTCATGGACCGACGCTAGCCCTCCAGACGGGCCTGGAGACCGGCCTTCACCGCCGGCCACTCGTCGACCAGCACGCTGAACACCACGGTGTCGCGGAAGGTGCCGTCCTCGCGTCGCTGCTCGCGTCGCAGCACGCCTTCGCGGCGGGCGCCGAGCCGGGCGATCGCGTCCTGCGAGCGGGTGTTGAGGAGGTCGGTCTGGAGCTTCACCCGCCCGAACCGGCACTCCTCGAAGCAGTGCGTCAGGAGCAGCAGCTTGGCCTCGGGGTTGACGCGGCTCCCCCACCAGCGCCGGCCGTACAGCGTCGACCCGAGATGGATGCTCTCGTTGACCAGGTGCGCCTCCATGAGTGCCGACGTCCCGACGAGGGTGCCGTCGGACAGGAGCCGCACGGCGTACGGCAGGCGGCCGACTCCCCCGCGGCCGTCGGGCACTCCCGGCGGGAGGAACCGCTCGCGGGCGAGCGCGACGGCGTCCTCGACCGACTCCGGCCGACGGTGCATCCCGTACCCGGCCGCGTAGATCTCCGGGTCGGCGAGCAGCGGGAACAGTTCCGGCAGGTCGGTCTCGGTCAGCCGGTCCAGCCGGACCGTGCGGCCGACGAGCGGCGCGCCGGTCGGCAGGACCGCGGCCACGTCAGCGCCGGCGGGCGCGGTGCAGGGCGACGACGCCGCCCGTGAGGTTGCGCCAGGCGACGTCGGTCCAGCCGGCGTCCTGGATCCGTCCCGCGAGCTCGGCCTGGTCCGGCCACGCACGGATGGACTCGGCGAGGTAGACGTAGGCCTCGGGGTTGCTGCTGACCGCGCGGGCGATCAGGGGCAGCGCGCGCATCAGGTACTCGGTGTAGACGGTGCGGAACGGCGTCCAGGTGGGGCTGGAGAACTCGCAGACGACGAGCGACCCGCCCGGGCGGGTGACCCGCCGGAACTCGCGCAGCGCCGCGTCCGGGTCGGCGACGTTGCGCAGCCCGAACGAGATCACCACGCCGTCCACGCTCTCGTCGGCGAGCGGCAGTGCCATCGCGTCGCCGGCCACCTTCGGCACCGGGCGAGCGGCACCGGCGCGCAGCATCCCCTGGGAGAAGTCACAGGCGACGGCGAGGGCACCGGTGGCGGCCAGTTCGACCGTCGACACCGCCGTGCCGGCCGCGACGTCGAGGACGACCTGGCCGGGGCGGGGGTCCAGGGCCTCCCGCGTGGCGCGCCGCCAGGCGACGTCCCGGCCGCCGGAGAGCACGGTGTTGGTGAGGTCGTAGCGCTTCGCGACCCGGTCGAACATGGCCGCGACGTCGGCCGGCCGCTTGTCGAGCCCGGCCCTCAGACCGCCGCTGTGCGCATCGTCTCGCGGGTCTCCCACGGCGGCGACGCTACAGAGCCTCCTACGCTGGCACCGTGACCGCGGCCGCCCTGACCTCCCCGGCGGTCCCGGCGCGCACCGTCACGACCGTGCGGGCCGAGGCTGCCGGTGGGCTGCTCGGCCTGCTCCCGGCCGAGGGCGGGCTCTCGTGGGTGCGCCACGGGGAGGGCCTGGTCGGTTGGGGTGAGGCCGCGCGGCTCGAGGTCTCCGGCCCCGATGCGCTGGCCGAGGCCGCCGCGTGGTGGGACGAGTACACCGCCGGCCTGGACGTCGACGACGACCTCGCCGTCCCCGGCTCCGGCCCGGTCCTGTTCGGGAGCATCGCCTTCGACCCGGTGGTGGGCACGTCGGTCTTCGTCGTCCCCGAGGTGGCCGTCGGCCGTCGGGACGGCGTGGGCTGGGTGACGTCCGCCGGCGACGTCGACCCGCGCGCGCTGACCGCCGTGGATCTTCCCGACGAGAGCCCCGCGCCGCGGCTGCGCTACGCCGACGGCGCCCTCGACCCGGCCAGTTGGTGCGCCGCCGTCGCCACCGCCGTCCAACGGATCACCGACGGCGACCTGGCCAAGGTGGTGCTCGCGCGCGACCTGCTCGTCTCCGCCGACGCGCCCCTGGACCCCCGGCGGCTGCTCCGCCGGCTGGCCGCACGGTTCCCCGACTGCTGGACCTTCGCCGTCGACGGGCTGCTCGGGGCGACCCCGGAGCTCCTCCTGCGCAAGACCGGGCGCGAGCTGTCGGCCCGGGTTCTGGCCGGCACCGCGCCGCGCGGCGCCGGCGCCGAGGACGAGCGGTTGGCCGCCGAGCTCATCGGGTCGGCGAAGGACCGGGCCGAGCACGACCTCGCGGTGGAGTCGCTGGTGCGCGCGCTCGACCCGTACTGCACGCGGCTGACCGCCCCGGCCGAGCCCTCGCTGCTCACGCTGGCCAACGTGCGGCATCTGGCCAGCGACGTCGCCGGCACCCAGCGGCGCAGGGGCGCGCGGGGCCGGGCGGGTCTCCTCGAGCTGGTCGGCGCGGTGCACCCGACGGCGGCCGTGTGCGGAACCCCGACCGAGGACGCCGCGACGTTGATCGGCGAGCTCGAGGGGATGGACCGGGGCCGCTACGCCGGACCGGTGGGCTGGCTCGACGCCCGCGGGAACGGCGAGTTCGGCCTGGCGCTGCGCTGCGCCGAGCTCACCGGCGCCTCCGGCGCCCGGTTGTTCGCCGGCTGCGGGATCGTGGCCGGGTCCGACCCGGTCGCCGAGCTGGCGGAGACGCAGTCGAAGTTCGCCGCGTTCCAGGCGGCCCTGGAGGGCTGATCCCCTCCGGAAACGGCTCCGGCGACGCCCCGTGAGTCGGGGCGCCGCCGGGAGGCCGGTGCGGAGGATGCGGACACGCCGTCAGAAGCGGCCGCTGTCTCCCTCACCGGTCGGCGTGCACTTCTTGGCGTGCTTCCCGGAGTCGTCGCAGAAGAAGACGGGGACGCGGCCGTGCTCGGTGACGATGAAGGCGTCCGGGCCGTTGCCGTTGCCGGGCCCCTCGATGATCTGGCTGAAGCCGTCCTCGGCCGGCGCGGCGGACGCGGACGGGGCGATCGCGACGCTGCTGAGCACGGCGATGCCGGCGGTGGCGAGCGTCAGGGCGAAGCGGCGGGCGAGCGTGCTGTTCATGGTTCTTCCTCCTCGGCGGTTCGGCGACCGGGTCGGTCTCCGTCTCACCGATGACGATCCGGGGTCCGCCGCACGGTCCCCGCGAGGAAACCGCAAGAACAGCGCAAGAAGCGGGGGCCCTGCAGAGGTGAGCGGGGGTGGTTCAGGAGCCGGCGTGGGTGGTGACGACGGCGAGGTCGAGCGGGACGGGGGCGGCGGAGCTGCCGCTGTCGACCGTGGCGAAGCCGGCGATGCCGGCGGCCAGGACGACGGTGACGCCGACGAGGCGGAGCGAGGCGACGAAGCGGGCGGACAGCGTGCTGGTCATCTCCTGGTCTCCTGTCGGTCGCAGTGGAAGGTGGTCGGTGCGGCGGCAGCGGCGCCCCTCGCGGGGGCGCCGCCGGTCACCGGTGGTCCGGGCCGGGGCCCGGGATCAGAAGCGGCCGCCGCTCGGCGGGATGCAGGGCAGGACGTAGGCCGCGTCGATCAGCGCCTCCGCCTTGTTCTCGAGCAGCTGGGCAGCCAGGTCCGAGGCGTTGGCCAGGGCGCCCAGCACCCGGGCGGACGACGCCGAGGCGGTCACGGCCTGCGCACGGAGCTTGCCGGAGGCCTCACGCAGCTTCAGGGCAGCGGCGTTCAGCGAGTCGGCGAGCTTCAGCGACTGGGCAGCGTCCTTCTGCGCCTTCTCGAGCTCCTTGGCCGTGCAGGCCTTCGGGGGCTTGATCGGCTTGCCGTTCTTGTCGTACGCGATCGGCGGCGCGGTGAACACCGGAGCGGGTGCCGGAGCCGGCGTGGCGGCCGGGGCAGGGGCCGGCGCAGGCGCCGGAGCGGCCTGGGGAGCGGGGGCGGGGGCCGGGGCAGGGGCCGGAACCGCCTCAGGGGCCGGGGCGGACTCGACGACCGGAGCGGACTCCGGAGCCGGGACCTGCTCGACGACCGGCACGGACTCGTCGGCGGAAGCCGCCGGCGCGAGGGCCACCGAGCCGAACACCGCGGCACCGATCATGGCCGACGTCACCGCGAAGCGGCGAAGAGGGCTGATGCTGCTGGACATCGTCGTTCTCCTTGGTGGGCCGGGTCCGTGTGGTCCCGGTGACAGGAACGACGATGAGGGGGCATCCGCAGGCCCCCGTCGAGGAAACCGCAAGGACTCCGCAAGATGCCGGGACCCCGGAAGGACCCCGAACAGCTCAGGAGAGCGCGCGCACGGCCGCGTCGCGCAGCGACCGGGCGAGTTCCGCCTCGGCCCGCTGATCGGTGCGGACGACGACGACCCGCGGCCCGCCCCGCGCGAGCGCCTCCCGCAACGCACCCGGCGAGTCCACGGCCGACGCCGGCCAGCCCAGCGACTCCGCCACCGCGACGAGGTCCCGGCCGTGCGGGGTGCCGAACACCCGGCGGTAGTCGCGGGCGTGCCGCTCCTCCCCCGGTTCGAGCTGCGCGAAGATCCCGCCGCCGTCGTTGTCCGGCACGACGATCGTGAGGTCGGGAACGGCCTCGCCCTCGCCGACGAGCAGCCCGGTGAGGTCGTGCAGGAGGGTCAGGTCGCCCAGGAGCGCCACCGCCGGCCCCCCGCCGGCCCGCTGGTGGACGAGCGCCGCACCGACCGCCGTCGAGACGGTCCCGTCGATGCCCGCCACCCCGCGGTTGGCCAGGACCGTGACGTCCCCGCGCGGGACCGCCAGCCGGTCGACGTCGCGGACCGGCGTGGACGAACCGAGGACCAGCAGCGCCCCCGGTGGCAGGGCCGCGACGACGTCCCGGGCCAGCCGGGCGGCGGTCAGCTCCGGACGGACGTCGAGGAGGTCGTCGACGACGGCGCCGACGGTGGCGGCCGCGTCCCGCCAGGGTCGCGACCAGCCGGGTGCCACCGGTTCGGCCGGGCGGTCGGCCGGGACGCCCAGCGACACGACGACCCCGCCGCGCGCGGCGTCGGCCCACCGCGGTGCCCCGGCCGCGACCTCGACGCGCACGTCGGGGTCCGCGAGCAGCGCCGACACGCTGCGGGACAGGGTCGGGCGCCCGACGACGAGCACCCGCTCGGGCCGGTGCGTGGCCAGCCAGCCCTCGACACCGAGGAGCAGCGAGCCGCTGCGCAGCACCTCCTCGGCACCCCACGCGGCGCTGCTGGGTTCCGCGACCACCGGCCACCGGCAGCTGTCGGCGAGGGCCGCGGCCGCCCGGCCGACGGCCGGGGGCGCGTCACCGACGACGACCAGCGTCCGGAACGGGCCCATGGCCGCAGCCCGCGCGGTGCGCGGCGGCGGTGCGGGCGACATCCAGGCGCCCGGACCGGCGCGCCCCGCCCACGGCCCCTCGAGCGCGGGATCGTCGTCGTCGGGCAGCAGCGGCTCCCGGAACGCCAGGTTCAGGTGCACCGGACCCGGATCACCGTTCAGCGAGCCGCGCGCCACCAGCAGCGCCCGCGCGACGAGCGAGCGCCAGTAGCGGTTCTGCGCCTCCTCGCGGCCGGCCTCGGGGGCGGCGACGTCGACCGCCCAGCGGACCGCGCCGCCGTACAGCCCCGGCTGGTCGATGGTCTGGTTCGCCCCGGTGGCGCGCAGCTCCGGGGGGCGGTCGGCGGTCAGCGCGAGCAGCGGCACCCCGCTCGCGTCGGCCTCGAGCACGGCGGCGTGCAGGTGGGCGGCGGCCGTGCCGGACGTGGTCAGCACCGGCACCGGGGTCGCCGACGCCTTGGCCAGGCCCAGGGCGAGGAACGCCGCCGTCCGCTCGTCGATCCGGACGTGCAGCCGCAGCCGGCCGTCCCGTTCGGCCGCCGCCAGCGCCAGGGCCACCGGGGCCGACCGGGAGCCCGGTGCGAGGACTGCGTCGGTCACCCCGCCGCGCACGAGCTCGTCGACGAGCACGCGGGCGAAGACGGTGGCCGGGTTCACGCGGTCACCGCCGCGAGCCGCGCCCGCCAGCGAGCCGCCGTCACCGGGTCCGCCTCGACCTGCTCGATGCGATCGGGCTCGGGCCGGACCACCGGGAGGACGCCGTCGACCGGCAGCAGGGGCGTGCTCGTGACGTCCTCGGTGAACAGGGCGACGGTCGCCAGCCCGCAGGCGAACGGCAGCTCCGGCAGGGCGGCGGCCAGCGCGACCCCGGCGGCGATGCCCACCGAGCTCTCCAGGGCCGACGAGACGACGCACGGCAGGCCGTGCGCCTCGGCCACCCGCAGGGCCGCGCGCACGCCGCCCAACGGCTGCACCTTGAGGACGACGACGTCGCCGGCCTCGCGGAGGTCGACGGCGAGGGGGTCGGCGGCGCGCCGCACGCCCTCGTCCACGGCGATCCGGACGTCGATCCGACGCCGCAGGCCGGCCAGCTCGGCGAGCGTGGCGCACGGCTGCTCCACGTACTCCAGCGCCCCGACCCGGTCCAGCTCGGCGATCCGCGCGGCCGCGGTGTCGACGTCCCATGCGGCGTTGGCGTCGACGCGGACGGCCCCGCCCGGGCCGAGCGCGTCGCGGACCGCCTCGACCCGCGCGAGGTCGTCGCCGGCGGTCTGCCCGGGCTCCGCCACCTTGACCTTCGCCGTCCGGCAGCCCGAGGCCGTGACGATCGCGTGCGCCTGCTCCGGCCCGACCGCGGGCACCGTGACGTTGACCGGCACCGAACTCCGGACCGGCGCCGGCCAGCCCTCGACGGCGGCCTCCTCGGCGGCGGCCCACCAGCGGCGGCTCTCGGTCGTGTCGTAGTCCCAGAACGGCGAGAACTCGCCCCAGCCCGCCGGTCCGCGCACCAGGACGCCGTCGCGGACGTCGATCCCGCGGAAGCGCGTGCGCAGCGGCACCCGGTAGACCCGCGCCTCCAGCGCCGGCCCGGGCCGGCCGGTGGGGGCAGTGATCACGCGGCACACACTATGAGAAGGCCCCGCCGTAGGCTTTCCTGTCGTGACCCGGCACCTGACGCTCGTGCCGGCGCCCGAGGTCACTCCCGCGATGGTGGCGGCCGCGCTCGACGGAACGCACCCCCTCGCCGTCCTCCCCGACGGCCCGACCGCGGTGGTCGAGGCCGCGCGCGCGGTGTTCCGGCCGGACGTCCCCCTCGAGGACGGCGCGGACGTCGCCGTCCTCACCTCGGGTTCGAGCGGCGGCCGCCGGGCCGCCCTGCTGTCCGCCGCGGCACTGGCGGCGTCCGCGACCGCCACCCACGAACGGCTCGGGGGTCCGGGCAACTGGCTGCTGACGTTGCCGGTGTCGGCCATCGCGGGGCTGCAGGTGCTGTGCCGGTCGGTCGTGGCCGGGGGCGCGCTGACGGTCCTCGCCCGGGGGGAGTCCTTCGCCGACGCCGCGGCGCGCATGCCGGCCGGCCGGCGGTACACGTCGATGGTCCCCACCCAGCTGCGCCGCTCCCTGGACGCCGAGCCCGAGGCGCTCCGCGCGTTCGACGCGATCGTCGTCGGCGGTGCGGCCACCGACCCGGCCCTGCTGGCGCGGGCCCAGGCGTCCGGCGTCTGCGTCGTCACGTCGTACGGGATGACCGAGACGGCCGGCGGCTGTGTGTACGACGGCGTTCCCCTGAGGGGCGTGCAGGCGCGCGTCCACGAGGGGGGCGTGGAGCTGTCCGGTTCCGTGCTGGCGCTGGGCTACCGCCTCGACCCGGCCGCCACCGCCGAGGCCTTCGTCGACGGCTGGTTCCGCACCCGCGACGCCGGGCAGCTGGTCGACGGCCGGCTGACGGTGACCGGTCGGCTGGACGACGTCGTGGTCACCGGGGGCGTGAACGTGGCGCCGCAGGCCGTCGAGGCGGCGCTGCGCGAACATCCGGACGTCGTCGACGCCGTCGTGTTCGGCCGGCCCGACGACGAGTGGGGCACCCGCGTCGTGGCGGCGGTCGTGCCGGCGCCGCGGACCGCCCCCGCCCTGCCCGAGCTGCGGGCCTGGGTCGCCGAGCGGCTGGGCGGTCCGGCCGCGCCGCGCGAGCTGCACCTGATCGACACCGTGCCGACGCTGCACACCGGCAAGCCGGACCGGCGGGCCGTCGCCCGGGCGGTGCGCGGCTAGTGGCGGTGCCTCCCTAGTGGCCAGCCCCGCCCAGTGGGTGGCGGGTGCCCGGCCGCGCACCCTGCCCGCCGCCGTCGCCCCGGTTCTCGTCGGCACCGGGGTCGCGGTCGCCCTCGACGGCTTCCGGCTGGTGCCGGCGCTGCTCGCGCTGGTGGTCGCCCTCGCCCTGCAGGTGGGGGTCAACTACGCCAACGACTACTCCGACGGCACCCGCGGCACCGACACCGAGCGCGTGGGTCCGATGCGGCTGGTCGG
This sequence comes from uncultured Actinomycetota bacterium, assembly GCA_963784165.1. Lineage (GTDB taxonomy): Bacteria > Actinomycetota > Actinomycetes > Mycobacteriales > Geodermatophilaceae > Blastococcus_B. The sequence goes on along the minus strand of CAWAQI010000018.1, from coordinate 185,294 downwards.
TTCGGGCGCGGCCACGCCACGGCAGGTGCTGGTCGCCGCGGGGATCGCGTTCGGCGTCGGCGCGCTCGCCGGGCTGGCGCTGGCCGCGCTGTCGAGCTGGTGGCTGGTGGCGGTCGGCGCGGTCTGCATCGTCGCTGCCTGGACCTACACCGGCGGGCCGATGCCCTACGGCTACCGGGCGCTCGGCGAGGTCTTCGTCTTCGTGTTCTTCGGCCCCGTCGCGGTCGTGGGGACGACGTTCGTGCAGACCGGTGCGGTCGAGGGACTCGCCGTCGCGGCGTCGGTGCCGCCGGGCCTGCTGATCGTCGCGATCCTGGTGGTCAACAACCTGCGCGACCTCACCGGCGACGCCGCCGTCGGCAAGCGGACGCTGGCCGTCGTGCTCGGCGACCGCGCCACGCGGACCTTCTACGTCGGGCTGTTCGTCGTCGCGTTCGCGGTGGTGGCCGGGATCGGCGTCGTGCGCCCGTGGGCGCTCCTCGGGCTGCTCGCCGCGCCGCTCGCCGTGCCGCCGTCCCGGATCGTGCTCACCGGCGGGCAGGGGCCCGCACTGATCGGCGCGCTGCAGGGCACGGGCCGCCTGACGCTGGTGACCGGCGTCCTGTTCGGCGCCGGCCTCGCGCTCAGCGGCTGACCGCTGCCCGAAATCCTGCGAGAGAGTCCGCCTCGTGGCCACCGCCGACGACCTGCAGACCGCCGTCGACGAGGTCATCTCCGCGGGCGTCCTGCGCGGACTGCTGCACAACGACGTGGACGACGACCGCCTGGATGGCCGGCACATCACCGTGCACGGCCGACAGCTGGTCAACTTCGGCTCCTGTTCCTATCTGGGGCTGGAGACCGATCCACGCCTGAAGGCGGCCGTGCGCGACGCCGTCGACCGGTTCGGCACCCAGTTCTCCTCGTCCCGTGCCTATGCGTCCGCGCCGCTCTACCGGGCCGCCGAGTCGGCCCTGTCCGACCTCGTCGGCCGGCCGACGATCGTCACGCCGTCGACGTCCCTGGGTCATCTCGCTGCTCTCCCGACCCTCGTCGGCAGCTCCGACGCCCTGCTGCTCGACCACCAGGTGCACCACTCGGTGCAGACGGCCGCGACGCTGGCCCAGGCGCGCGGGACCCACGTGGAGTTCGTCCCGCACAGCGACCTGCGGACCCTCGACCGACGTCTCCAGGCCCTCGGGCCCTCCCGCCGGCACGTCTGGTACGCCGCGGACGGGCTCTACTCCATGTACGCGGACTTCCTCCCGACCGCCGGCCTCGACGCGCTGGCCGCACGGCACGACCATCTCCGGCTCTACGTGGACGACGCCCACGCCGCGTCCTGGACCGGCCGCCACGGCCGCGGGCACGCCCTGGAGCACCTGGCCCCCGCAACGCTCGCCCGGACGGTCGTGGCGCTCTCGCTCAACAAGTCGTTCGCCGCGGCCGGCGGAGCGATCGCCTTCCCGGACGACGAGTCGCGACGGCTGGTGAGGACCGTCGGCGGACCGCTGATCTTCTCCGGCCCGGTGCAGCCTCCGATGCTGGGCGCGATCCTCGCCACGGCCGCCCTGCACCGCACCCCGGAGATCGCGGACCGCCAGGAGCTGCTGCGGTCCCGCATCCGCCTGTTCAACCGGCAGGTGCGCGCCGCCCGTCTGCCGCTCGTCACCGAGTCCGAGTCCCCGATCCGTTTCGTCGGGGCGGGCGTGGCGTCGGTGGCCTACCGGCTGACCGAGCGGCTGCGGGAGGCGGGGTTCTTCGTCAATCCGGCCACCTTCCCGGCGGTGCCGGCCAAGCGGTGCGGGGTGCGACTCGCCCTCACCGCGCACCACACCGAGGACGACGTGCTCGGCGTGGTCGACGCGCTGGCCCGGCACCTGCCCGCAGCGCTCGCCGACGAGGGCGCGACCGTGGCCGACCTGCGCCGCGCCTTCGCCCGGCAGCTGCGCGGCCGCCCGGAGGTGCTCCCCCAGGTGCATGCCGCGCCGGGTGCACTGCGGCTGGACGAGTCCCGCTCGGTCGACGAGCTCGACGGGACCGAGTGGGACGAGTTGCTCGGGCACCGCGGCGCATTCGACGTCGCGGCCCTGCGCACGTACGAGTCGGTGTTCGCGCCCCGTCCGGGTGCGCCTCCCGAGGAGGTCTGGGAGTTCTCGTACTGGATCGTCCGTGACGCCACGGATGCCCCGGTCTGCGCCACGGTCGCGACGACGGCGCTCTGGAAGGACGACACCCTGTCCCCGCCGGCGGTGTCCCGTGAGGTCGAGCGCCGGCGGGCCGACGAGGACGACCCCTACTTCCTGACCTCTCCGGTCGTCGCGACCGGATGTCTGCTCAGCGAGGGCGATCACCTGTACCTGGACCGCTCGCGGGACTGGCGTTCCGCGCTGCGGCTGGTGCTCGCGGCGGCCCGCGCGCGCGAGGACGCGGCCGGTGCCGCGTCGGTGATCCTGCGCGACGTGCCCGACGGCGACGACGAGCTGCGCGACTTCCTGCTGGGCGAGGGCCTGGCGCGCATCCCGGTGCCCGACTCGTGGGTGCGCACGGTGGACTTCGCCGACGACGAGGCGTTCCTGGCCGGGCTCTCCCGCAAGCACCGGTACCACCAGCGGACTGCGGTTCGCGCCTGGGAACCGGCGTTCGAGATCGAGGTACTCGACGGCGGGACACCCGCCGCGACCTCGGTGCCCGCCCTCCTGCGCGACCATCTCTATCGGCTGTACCGGGGCGTGCACGCCCGCGGTCTCGAGCTGAACGTCCACCCGCTCCCCCGGCGGGTGATCGACGCGGTCCTCGACCACGTCGGCTGGGAGATCGTGCTGCTGCGCCTGCCGGACGCGGGGGGCGATCCGGTCGCGTTCGCCGTCCAGCACCTCGGCAGGGATGCCGTGACGCCGCTGTTCGTCGGCCTCGACTACGCCTACGTCGCGAGCCACCACAGCTACCAGCAGCTCCTGTGGCAGGCGCTCCGGTCGGCGCAGCGGCGCGGCGCACCGCTCGTGCGGTACGGCATGGGCGCCGATCTGCAGAAGGCCCGATTCGGGGCCCGCCGGCAGAAGCGATGGGCCTACGTCCAGGCGACGGAGACCTACAACGCCGACGTCCTCAGCCGTCTTGCGGCCGGGACGCACGCGAGCTGACCGGAGTCACTCCCCGCTGAGGCGGGTGCGCAGGTCTTCCTTGGCCTCGCGCCGCCGGTGCTGCCGGGCAGCGAGGGCCTCGTTCAGCCGCTCCCGCGCGAACCGCAGCGCGAAGTACGACACCACCATCGAGAGCAGCAGGCCGAACAGCAGCCCCGAGAAGAAGTCGAGGCCCAGCATCCAGAGGACCAGCGTCAGCAGCGCCCAGATCCCCAGCCGGCCGACGGTGTACATGACCAGCCACGGGAGAACCTTGGGCGGAGTCGCCGGCCCCCCGGTGGGGCCGACCGGACCTGCAGGTGTGTCAGCCATGACGCCCTTCCCATTTGGTCGACAGCACGACCGTCGTCCGCGTGCGCGCGACGCCTCTGATGCGGTTCAACGCCCCGATGGTGGCCTCGAGTGCCGGGATGTCGGTCACGCGGACCTTCAGGACGTAGCCCTCGCTGCCGGCGACCCGCCAGCAGTCCTCGACCTCGGGCATCGCGCGCATGGCCTCCTCGACGCCGACGTCGTCGACGGAGTCCGACTCGATGACGCCGATCAGCGCGGTGACGTCGAGGCCGACCTTCGGTGGGTCGACGACGGCGCGGTATCCGGTGATCACGCCGGACGCCTCGAGCTTGGCGACCCGCTCGGTGACCGCCGGCGAGGAGAGGCCGACCTGGCGCGCGAGCTCGGCGTAGCTGGCCCGGCCGTTGGCGCGCAGCAGGTCGATCAGCTGCTGGTCGACGGCGTCGATGAGAGGTCTCCGTTCCGGCCGCGTTGATGGGGTGGTCGATCGCGGGGTACTTACCCGCCCCCGAGTATCGCTGCGGACGTAGGGTGGGCGTGGACGAGGGGGTGGAAGCGTGGTCTTCCTGGTGGTGCTCGTGGTCGCGGTCGTCGTCGTCGTGCTGGTCATGCGCGCGGCGTCGGCGCCGGGTGGGGCCGGTCGGGGCTCTGGGTGCCCCGCGCCCGGCGCGTCGTCCCCGACCGCAGCGCTCTGCCCGCCCCCTGGCACCCGACGACGACCCCGAGTTCCTGCGGGAGCTCGAGCGGCGCGCACGCCGCGACGACGGCACCAAGAACGCCTGACGCGCGTCCCCGCTCAGGCGGCAGCTCAGGCCGCAGTGCTCCGCCTCGCACCCGCTGGTGCGGGCTCCTCGTCGGCCTGATCGGCATCGGCGGGCCAGCCGATCCCGCCACCCGGCGACGGCGCCGGTCCCGGCCACCCCACCGGACCGTCGTTCTCGTGGGCACGGTCCTGGCGGTGCGCCCCGCCCTCGCTCGACCGGTGCGCCAGCGCTTCCGCGACGAGCGGATGCGACGAGGATCCCGATGCGGCGTGCTTACCCACGGTGACCTCCGGCGTACTCCGTCGACGCCGGTTCCGGCGACGCGAAGGGCATGGAAGCACGTCGGAGCGGGGGCGTCACCTGCTCGCCGCGCCGTCCGGCAGGGGACGGCGTCCAGGGGTCACGCTCCGTGAGCGGACACCCAGGGTTCAGACGCCGCCGTAGCTGTGCAGCCCGGTCGAGACCAGGTTGACGAACAGCAGGTTGAAGATCATCACGGCCAGGCCGAGGACGTTCACCCAGGCGGCCGGACGACCACGCCAGCCGGCGGTCGTCCGCGCGTGCAGGTAGGCCGCGTAGACGACCCAGGCCACGAACGCGACCGTCTCCTTCGGGTCCCAGCCCCAGAACCGACCCCAGGCGCTCTCCGCCCAGATGGCCCCGGCGATGACCGCGAAGGTCCAGATCGGGAACCCGAACACCGCGGTGCGGTGGGCGACGCGGTCCAGCGCGGCCGCCGACGGCAGCCGGGACAGCAGCGACGTCGTCCCGCCGTCGCCGCGGGCGTCGAAGCGCATGCGGACGAGGTAGAGCACGCTCGCGATGCCGCTCACGAAGAAGATCCCGAAGCCGAGGATCGCCGAGGTGACGTGGATGGCCAGCCAGCTCGACCGCAGTGCGGCCACCAGCGGGGCGGCCGGGGCGTAGAGGAAGAGGCCGATGCCCACCAGCGCGAGCACGACCGGCGCCAGGACGAAGGCGCCCATGTGCCGCAGGACCGGGGCGCGCACGGCGAGCACCGTGTAGGCCACGACCGCGACGAGCACGACCGCCGTCCCGAACTCGTACATGTTGCCCCAGGGCAACCGCTCGGTGGCCAGGCCGCGGGTGACCATGGACGCGAGGAGCGTCAGGATGCCGAGGACGGTCAGCCCGATCCCGATCGCGCCCCAGCGGTTCGCGTTCCGGGGGGCCGGCGCCTCGACGGCCGGATCAGGCGCAGTCGGCGCCCCGGCACCCACGAGCTCCGAGGCGCGGACCGGGCGACGGCCGAAGGCCAGCTGCGCGCAGAACGCGACGAGTGCCACCGAGAACACCGCGACGCTCACGGCGAAGAAGGTGTCCGACAGGTCGGCCAGCGTCTGATCAGGGGTCACGCCGGGGAACCTCCGTCTGCGAACGTGCGGGTGCGGTCTCGTCGGATCGGTCGGCCAGAACGGCGCCCAGGTCGTCGGACAGTGCGGCGAACCGGGGCCCGCTCTCACCACTGCCGCGCAGCAACGAGGCGATCGTCAGCACGGTACCGCCGCTGTCGTCGGCCGCCCGCACGCGGGCGAAGACGCGCTCCCGACGCACCAGGAGCGTGCCCAGCAGGCCGAGCAGCAGGGCGATCGCAGACGCGAGCACCCACACCTGGCCGGGGTCGTGCGAGTACTGCAGCGCCGCGAACTCCCGGTAGCCGGTGAAGGCGACCGTCGTGCCGTCGGGCAGCTCGACCGACTCCCCCACGGCCAGGTTCGCCGCCGCCACCCGCTCCAGGCTGCCGCGGTCGATCTGCGAGGCGTCCAGCGAGTACACCGACTGCGGGATCCCGGAGTCCAGGCCGAGGTAGCCCTGGTAGACGACGACGGCGACCTGCGGCTCCAGCGGCCGCGGGTCGACGGAGGTGAGGACGCCGCCCTGCACGAGCCCGGTCGGCGCGAAGAAGCCCTCCAGCGCGAGCTGGTCGTCGGTGCCCGCGCCGAGGTCGGGCAGCTTGAGCGCCCCTTCGCTGGCCATCGTGGTCGGGTCCGACGGCAGGAACGGCACCGACAGGTCGGTGAACTCCGTGCCGTCGGGCAGCGTCACCGCGAACGTCGGGCTGAACCCGTGGCCGGTCACGTAGACGCGGTCGCCGTCGGCGCGCAGCGGGGAGTTGACGCCGATCGTCGTCGGCCGGCCCTCCTCGCCGGGGCCGCCGTAGCGGATGTCGGCGGTGAACGACGACGCGGTGAGGTCCGGCTCGTACTCGGCGCGGAAGTCCTCGAGGTCGATGCAGGTCGGGCTCAGGTCCCCGCTGTCGACGAGCGGCCCGGCGGAGTACGTGTCGTACTGCTGGAACGAGTTGCAGAAGCCCTGGCCCTCGGTGACCAGGATGCTGCCCTCGTAGCCCCACAGCTTGCCGCCGGCCAGGCCGAGCAGCAGCGCCAGCAGGGACAGGTGGAAGAGCAGGTTGCCGGTCTCCTTGAGGTAGCCCTTCTCGGCCGACACCTCGTTCCCGCGCCGCACGACGCGGAAGCGCCGGACCCGGAGCTCCTCCTCGACGGCGTCCAGCGCCTCCTCCGGAGGCAGCGGCGTCGCGAGCTCACCGGAGTCGGGCAGCCGGAGGAGGTGCCGGGGCGCCGGCGGCGGTGCCGCCCGGAGACCGCGAGCGTGCTCCAGGGTGCGCGGCAGCACGCAGCCGATCAGCGAGACGAACAGCAGCAGGTAGACCGCGGCGAACCACGGTGAGCTGAAGACGTCGAACAGGTAGAGCCGGTCGAGGATCGGCGCCAGCGTCGGGTGGTCGACGAAGTACTGGTTCACGTTGTTCTGCGACAGCGAGCGCTGGGGCAGCAGCGAACCCGGCACCGCGGCCAGGGCCAGCAGGAAGAGCAGCACGATCGCGGTGCGCATCGCGGTCAGCCGCCGCCACCACTGCAGGAGCTTGGCGACGACGCGACGTGCGGCCGACGGACCCGCGGGAGGTGGCGCCGCGGCCGGCTTCGGCGGCGCAGCGACGGTCACAGCCCCTCCTCGCTGGCGCTCGTCGGCGCTGCGCCCGGGGTGCTGTACTCACGGTGACCTCGCATGCTCGGTCACAACGACGTCTCCGCGAAGCCGGTCGCCGCCAGCCAGGAGCGCAGCCACCCCATGAGCTCGGTCCAGGCACCCGTGAGGAGCATCAGCCCGACCAGCACGAGGACGGCGCCGCCCACCCGGGTCACCGTGCGGGCGTGCCGGCGCAGGAAGGTCGTGCGCCCACCGCCCAGCGCGCGCCGAGCGCGACCAGCACGAACGGGATGCCGAGCCCCAGGCAGTAGGCGAGCCCGAGGATCGCGCCCCGGGTGGCGGTGGCCTCCGTGAACGCCAGCGAGTACACCGCCGACAGCGTCGGCCCCAGGCACGGCGTCCAGCCGAGCCCGAAGACGATGCCCAGCAGCGGTGCCCCCGCGAGGCCCGCGGCCGGGCGGGCGGTGATCCGCGCCGTGCGCTGCAGGAACGGGAGCCAGCCGAGGAACGCGAGCCCGACCAGGATGGTGAGGACGCCGAAGATCCGGTTGAGCAGGTCGGCGTGCTGCAGCAGCAGGCGACCGAGGCCGCCGAACGCCGTCCCGAAGGCGACGAAGACCGCCGTGAAGCCGAGGACGAACAGCACCGCCCCGAGCACCATCCGGGTCCGGGGGGACACCGCGGTGCGCACCGCGGTAGCGGTGCCGCCGGACACGGGCTCGTCGGCAGGAGCGCCCGTGCCCACCAGCCCGGAGACGTAGGCGAGGTAGCCCGGCACCAGCGGCAGCACGCAGGGCGAGGCGAAGCTGATCAGCCCGACCAGCGCCGCGACGCCGGCGGCGACGAGGAGGGGGCCGTCGGTGACGAGGCCGCTGAAGGTCTCCCCCACCGTCAGCCCTCCTCCAGCACGCGGTCGAGCACGCGGCGCAGGTCGTCCTGTGCCACCGCGCCGGTGTACACGGCGGCCACCCGGTTCTGGCGGTCCAACACGATGGTGGACGGGATCGCGTTCGCCGGGTAGTCCCGGAACGCCAGGGCCACCTCGCCGCGCGGGTCGTAGAGCGACGGGAACTCGATGCCGAACCGCTCGACGAAGGCCAGCGCGAACTGCTCGTCGGTCTCCTTCACGTTGAGCCCGAGGAACTCGACGCCGTCGTCGCGGACGTCGGCGTAGACCTCCTGGAACTCCGGCGTCTCCACCCGGCAGGGGGCGCACCACGAGCCCCAGAAGTTCAGGACGGCGACCTGGTCGGCGAGCGTGGCGGAGTCGAACTCCCCGCCCCCGAGCAGGGCGCCGGAGAACTCGGGCGCGGTCGCCCGCTCGTCCTCCGGGATGACCTCGCCGGCCGGGGTGCCCGCGACGAAGCGGAACTCGCCGCCGTTGTTGACGTCGACGGCGTTCGCGCCCGTCGAGCACCCGGCGACGAGCAGGACCGCGAGCAGCGCCAGCAGGGGTCTCATGCCCCGGGCACCGCGTCGGGGTCGGTGGCACCCGCGGGCTCGGCGTAGGCGACGCCGACGACCTTGTCGCCGTCGTAGGTCAGCGACGTGACGCTGGCGAGGCCGCACTGCCGGTGGCGCGGGTCGTGCACGAAGCGGCGACCCTCGACGTGCAGGCGCAGCGTCCAGATGGGCAGCTGGTGGCTGACCAGGACGGCCTCGTGTCCGCGGGCGGCGTCCCGGGCGGCCTCGACGGCGGCGGTCATGCGGGCCGCGATCTCCACGTACGGCTCGCCCCACGAGGGCCGGAACGGGTTGCGCAGCTTCCACCAGTGCCGCGGCGCGCGCAGGACGCCGTCGCCGACACCGACCCGGAGCCCCTCGAAGGCGTTGCCCGCCTCGATCAGCCGATCGTCGACGGTCACCGGCAGCGACAGCGCCTCGGCGAGCGGTGCGGCGGTCTGCTGCGCCCGCTCGAGCGGACTGGACACCAGGTGGGTGACGTCCTTGTCGAGGAACCACTTCGCGGCCTTGACGGCCATCCCCTCGCCGGCGGTGGACAGCCGGAAACCCGGCAGCCGGCCGTAGAGGATCTTGTCGGGGTTGTGCACCTCGCCGTGGCGGAGCACGTGCACGACGGTCTGCTCGCTCATGCCGAGACCTCGGCGGCGGCCCGGGCCGCCGCCGGCAGCGCCTCGAGCACCCGGTCGAGCGCCTCGCCGGCCAGTTGCGCGTTGACGAACCACGCCTCGAACGCCGACGGCGGCAGGTAGACGCCGCGGGCGAGCATCGCGTGGAAGAAGGCGGTGTAGCGCGAGACGTCCTGGGTGCGGGCGTCGTCGTAGTTGCGCACCTGGCGTTCGTCGGGGACGAAGAAGACGGAGAACATCGAGCCCGCCTGCTGCATGCGGTGCGGCACCCCGGCGGCGAACAGCGCCGCGCTGGCCGCGCCCCGGAGGACGGCGGCGACCTCGTCGCACTGCGCGTAGACCTCGTCGGTGCAGTGCCGCAGCGTGGTGAGGCCGGCGGCCACCGCGACCGGGTTCCCCGACAGCGTGCCGGCCTGGTAGACCGGCCCGGTCGGCGCGAGCTGGGCCATCAGGTCCGCGCGGCCGCCGAAGGCCGCGGCGGGCAGGCCGCCACCCATGACCTTGCCGAACGTGAACAGGTCGGCGTGGACCGGGTCGAGGCCGTACCAGCCCGAGCGGGACACCCGGAAGCCGGTCATGACCTCGTCCATGATCAGCAGCGCGCCGGAGGCGGCGGTGATCCGGCGCAGCTCGGCGTTGAAACCGTCCAGCGGCGGGACGACGCCCATGTTCCCGGCCGCGGCCTCGGTGATGACGCAGGCGATCTGGTCGCCGCGCTCGGCGAACACGGCCTCGACGGCGGCGACGTCGTTGTACGGGAGGACGACGGTGTCGGCGGCGGCGCCGGTGGTGACGCCCGGGGTGTCGGGAAGCCCCAGGGTCGCGACGCCGGAGCCCGCGGAGGCGAGCAGCGCGTCGACGTGACCGTGGTAGCAGCCGGCGAACTTGACGACGAGCGGGCGGCCCGTCGCGCCGCGGGCCAGCCGGACGGCGGACAGCACGGCCTCGGTGCCGGAGTTGACCAGGCGCACCCGCTCGACCGGCGGCATCCGGTCGCGGATCTCCTCGGCGAGGTCCAGTTCGCCCTCGGTCGGGGCGCCGAAGGAGAGCCCGCGCCGGGCGGCGGCCGCCACGGCCTCCACGACGGCGGGGTGCGCGTGGCCCAGGATCATCGGGCCCCACGAGCTGACCAGGTCGACGTAGCGGCGGCCGTCGGCGTCGGTGAGCCACGGCCCCGAGGCCGAGGCCATGAACCGCGGCGTCCCCCCGACGGCCCGGAAGGCACGGACGGGGCTGTTCACCCCGCCCGGGGTGATCTCCTGCCCCCGGGCGAACAGGTCGGCCGAGACGGGGGCCTCGTAGGCATAGGGCGGGCTGTCCAGCGAGGTCACGGCTCCAGTGTCCCTTGCGATTCGAGCAGGGCGGCCCGCAGGGCGGCCGGATCGCGTGTGGGAACGAGCACGGTGCGGCCGTCGGCCAGCTTCAACGGGAGCCCGGTGCGGCCGTTCGGGATCGACCACCCGCCGCCGAGCACCGGCGCCCCGGCGTCGACCCCGGAGTCGACCTCGCGGAGGTGGTCGGCGTCGATGTCGGAGCGGGCGACCCGCTCACGGCCGACGACGAGCGCGTCGCGGTCGACGCGGACGGTCCAGAGGCGGCGGGCCGACATCGTGCCGCCGGCGATGATGCCGAGCACCGCGACGATCGCCACCAGCCAGATCAGCGCCGGGACGTCCGGGCCCGGGAACACGAGGTCGAGCACGAGGAAGACGGCGAGCACCGCCGTGACCAGCCAGAACGGCCGCCACGAGCCGCCCTGCTCCACGTACGACGGGCTCACCTAGGGGTGGGCTCGCGGGTAAGCCATTGCGCCGCTTCCACCGCCCAGTAGGTGAGCACCGTGCCGGCGCCGGCGCGACGGATCGCGGTGAGCGTCTCGAGCACCGCCCGCTGCCGGTCCACCCAGCCCCTGGCCGCGGCCGCCTCGACCATCGCGTACTCGCCGCTGACCTGGTACGCCGCGACCGGCACGTGCACCGCGTCGGCGACGCGGGCGACGATGTCGAGGTAGGGCAGCGCGGGCTTGACCATCACGGCGTCGGCGCCCTCGGCGATGTCCTGCGCCACCTCGCGCAGCGCCTCGTCGGCGTTGGGCGGGTCCATCTGGTAGGTCGAGCGGTCACCGAACTGCGGCGCACCCTCGGCGGCCTCGCGGAACGGGCCGTAGAAGCCGGAGGCGTACTTCGCGGCGTAGGCCAGGATCGGGGTCTCGGCGAACGCGGCGCCGTCGAGAGCCCGCCGGATGGCGCCGACCTGGCCGTCCATCATCCCGCTGGGCGCGATGACGTGGGCCCCGGCCTGCGCCTGGGCGACGGCGACCGCCGCGTACCGGTCCAGCGTCGGGTCGTTGTCGACCACCCCCGCCGGCGTGACGATCCCGCAGTGCCCGTGGTCGGTGTACTCGCAGAGGCACAGGTCGGCCATGAGCACGAGCTCGTCGCCGAGGTCGGCCCGCAGCTGCTGCAGCGCGACGTTGACGATCCCGTCGGCGGCGTCGGCCTGCGAGCCGACCGCGTCCTTCTCACCGGGGATGCCGAAGAGCATCAGCCCGCCGATGCCGGCCTCGGCCGCCTCGTGGGCGGCCTTCCGCAGCGAGTCCAGCGTGTGCTGGACGACGCCCGGCATCGAGGAGATCGGCACCGGGGCGTCGATGCCCTGCTTGACGAACACCGGCAGCACGAAGTCCGCCGGCGACAGCCGGGTCTGCGCCGTCAGGCGGCGCAGCGCGGGCGTCGACCGGAGCCGACGCCCGCGGGCGAACTGGGGCGAGGTCACTTGCCCTCGCCTTCCTCCTCAGCCCGGCGCGCCGCCGCGAACTCGGCGAGCGCGTCGACCAGCGGGCCGACCGCCGCCGTCTCCGGCTGGACGTCGACGCGCAGGCCGAACTCCTGCGCGCTGGCCGCCGTCGCCGGGCCGATCACCGCGACGACCGTCTTGGCGTGCGGCTTGCCGGCGATGCCGACCAGGTTGCGCACGGTGCTCGACGAGGTGAAGCAGACCGCGTCGAAGCCGCCACCCTTGATGGCCTCGCGGACCGAGGCGGCCGGCGGTGCCGCGCGCACGGTGCGGTAGGCGGTGACGTCGTCGATCTCCCAGCCGCGCTCCTTGAGCCCGGCGGCGAGCGTCTCGGTCGCGATGTCGGCGCGGGGCAGGAGCACCCGGTCGATCGGGTCGAAGACGTCGTCGTAGGGCGGGAAGTCGGCGAGCAGGCCCTCGCTGGACTGCTGCCCGTTGGGCACCAGCTCCGGCTGGATGCCGAAGGCCCGGACGGCGTCGGCCGTGGACTCCCCGACGCAGGCGACCTTGACGCCGGCGAACGCGCGGGCGTCGAGGCCGAGCTCGGCGAACTTCTCGCGCACCGCCTTCACGGCGTTCACCGAGGTGAACACGATCCAGCCGTACCGGCCGGTGACCAGGCCCTTGATGGCGCGGTCCATCTGGGCCGGGCTGCGCGGCGGCTCGACGGCGATGGTCGGCACCTCGACCGGCACGGCGCCGTAGGCGCGGAGGCGGTCGCTCATCTCGCCGGCCTGGTCCTTGGTGCGCGGCACGAGCACCCGCCAGCCGAACAGCGGCCGGCTCTCCCACCAGGACAGCCGCGCGCGCTTGTCGACGGCCGCACCGACGGTCGCGACGACCGGGCCGGTGAGGGCGTCGAGCCCGGCGGTCTTCTCGGCGACGGCGACGAGCTTGGCGGTGACGCTCTTCTGCGCCGTCCCCGAGCCCTGCGTCGTCACGACGACGGGCGTGTTGCCCGACAGGCCGGACTCGACCAGCCCGGCGGCGGCGTCGGGCAGCTCCTCGGCGTTGCCCTGCAGCACGAGCGTGCCGCCGGTGGCGGCGACCGCGCCGGCCAGCGCGGCGAGGTCGACCCCGCTGCGCAGGTCGGCGGTGATCGCCGTGCCGCCGAGGGCCACGCCGGCGAAGGCGGGGACAGCGGTCGCGACGGCGACGCCGGGCACCACGTCGAACGGCACGGAGGTGCGGCCGACGGCGAGCACCTCCTTCACCGCGGCGTCGGAGGTGTACGGGTCGCCGGCGACGAGCCGGACGACGACCGTTCCGCTCTTCGCCGCGGCGACGGCGGCCTTGGCCACCTCGGCCGGCTCGCCGGTCGCGGTGGTCAGCTCGAGACCGGGGTGCTGGTCGCGGACGGCGTCCTGGACGGCGGCGGAGACGTCGGGGTCGACGATCACCAGGCCGGCCTGGGCCAGCGCGGCACCCGCGCGGGCGGTCAGCATGCCGGGGTCGCCGGGTCCGGCGCCCACGAAGACGATCGTGCCGGCCGAGCCGGTGGTCGCGCGGTTGCGCGTCATCGGGTACTCCTGGTTCTGGCCCGAAGGGCCTTTGTTGCTGGGTCTGGGGGCGGGTCGCGAGCCTTGGGTGAGGGTCATGTGACCGTGACTGCCATGAGCGCGGCCGCGCCGCGGTCGAGCAGTTCGGCCGCGAGCGCCCGGCCGAGGGCCGTCGCGTCGGCCAGTGCGCCGCTGGTGGAACCGCGGACGGAGTCGCTCCCGTCGATCGCGGTCACCGAGGCGCGCAGGAACAGTTCGGGGCCGGTGTCGCCGTCGGCGATCTCGGCGTAGGCGGCGACCGGTGCGCTGCAGCCGGCCTCGAGCGCCGCGAGCACGCTGCGCTCGGCCACCACGCAGGCGCGGGTCGCCGGGTGCTCCAGCCGGCCGGCCAGCTCCCGGGTGCGGGCGTCGCTGGTGCGGCACTCGACGGCGAGTGCCCCCTGTGCCGGGGCGGGCAGCACCTGCAGCGGGTCGAGCGTCTCGGTGACCACGTCGAGGCGGCCGAGCCGCGACAGCCCCGCCCGCGCGAGCACGACGGCGTCCAGATCGCCCGGTCCCCCGCTGCCGGCGACCCGGCCGAGCCGGGTGTCGACGTTGCCGCGGATCGGGACGACGTCCAACCCGAGGCCGAGCGCGCGCAGCTGGGCCGCCCGGCGGGGTGCGCCGGTGCCGACCGTGGAGCCGGTGGGCAGCTCGCCGAGGGTCAGCCCGTCGCGGGCGACGAGCACGTCGCGCGGGTCCTCCCGGCCGGGGACCGCGGCCAGGATCAGGCCGGGCGCCGGTGCGGTGGGCAGGTCCTTGTAGCTGTGCACGGCCAGGTCGACGTCGCCGGCCAGCAGCGCCTCGCGGAGCGCGGCGACGAAGACGCCGGTGCCGCCGAGCTGCTGGATGGCCTGGACGAGCGGTCGCCCTCGGTGCTGATGTGCACCAGCTCGACGGCCGCGCCGGTGGCCGCGGTGATCGCGTCGGCGACGGTCTGCGACTGGGTGGTGGCCAGCTCGCTGGCCCGGGTGCCCAGGCGCAGCGTCGTGGTGGCGGTCGTGAGGGTCACGACACCTCACCCGACCGGAGCTCGGGGTCGGCGGTGACGGCCTCGGCGAGGGTGCCCTCGGTCGGCTCGGCGTCGATGCCGAGCCCGAACAGCGCGCGCAGCGCGCCGGCGTAGTCCGTGCCGCCCGGGTCGGCGGCCAGCTCCTTCACGCGGACGGTCGGCTCGTGCAGCAGCTTGTCGACGACGCGGCGCACGGCGCGGGCGATCTCGGCGCGCTGACGGACGTCGAGGTCGGGCAGCCGGGTGGACAGCCGCAGCAGCTCGGCGTCGACGACCTCGGCGGCCTGGCTGCGCAGCGCGGACACCGTCGGGGCGACCTCCGCCGCCTGGCGCTCGGCCCGCAGCAGCGCGGCCTCGGTCTCGATCATGGTGCGGGCCGCGGCGACGTCGGCGGCGGCGACCGCCTGGTCACCGCCCTGGCCCTGCAGCAGCGCGAGGTCGACGACGTGCACGCCGGACACCGCGGCCACGGCCGGGTCGACGTCCCGGGGCAGCGCGAGGTCGACCACGACCAGCGGTCGGTCCGCCCGGTCGCGCATGGCGGTGGCGACCACGTCGGTGGCGATCACGATGCCGGTCGCACCGGTGCAGGTGAGCAGCACGTCGGCGGCGGCCAGCTCGGTGGGCAGCGCGGTCAGCTCGGCGGCGCGGCCGCCGAGGCTGGTCGCGAGGCGCTCGGCGTGCTCCTGGGTGCGGCTGCTGACGACGACGTCGGCGCCGCGGCGGGTCAGCGTGGTGGCCGCCAGGGCGCCCATCGAGCCGGCGCCGACGACGAGGACCCGGCGGCCGGTCAGGTTCCCGATCCGCTCCGCGGCGCGGTCGAGGGCCACCGACACGAGCGAGGCACCGGCCTGGTCGATCCCGGTCTCCGAGTGCACCCGCTTGCCGACCCGCAGGGCACGCTGCGCGACCGGGTGCAGGGTCCGCCCGACGGTGCCCTCGTCGCGAGCCAGCGCGTAGGCGGCGCGGAGCTGGCCGAGCACCTGGGTCTCGCCGACGACCATCGAGTCCAGCCCGGCGGCGACGGTGAACAGGTGGGTGACCGCCTGGTCCTCGTAGTGCACGGTGACGTAGGGCGAGAGCTCCTCGACCGTGGCCCCCGCCTGGCGGGCGAGCACCCGGCTGACGTCGGTCACGCCGCCGTGGAACTTCTCGACCTCGGCGAAGACCTCGACGCGGTTGCAGGTGGCCAGCACCAGCGCCTCGCTGACGTGGTCGCTGCCGACCAGCTCGTGCAGCGCCTTGATCCGGTCGTCGGGGGCCATCGCGAACTGCTCGAGCAGCGCGACGGGGGCGGTCCGGTGGCTGATCCCCACCGCGAGCAGGCTCATGCGGGCTCCCCGATCAGCTGGCCATTGCCTGCTGGCCATTGCGCTGCTGGGCCATTGCGCTGCTGGCCGAGGAAGGCGAGCACCTGCAGCTCGACGGACAGGTCGACCTTGCGGACGTCGACGCCCGCGGGCGCGGCCAGGGTCACCGGTGCGAAGTTCAGGATGCTGCGGACCCCGGCCGCGGCCAGCCGGTCGCACACCGACTGGGCGACCTCGGCCGGTGTCGTGATGACGCCGATCGAGGCGCGGGTCTCGGCGACGACGTCCTCGAGATCGGTGATCGGCCGGACGGTCAGTCCGCCGATCGTGTGGCCCACCCGCGCGGGGGCGGCGTCGAAGAGGCCGACGAACTCGAAGCCCCGCGACCCGAAGCCGGCGTAGTCGGCGAGCGCCGAGCCCAGGTTGCCGATGCCGACCAGGACGCACGGTCGGGAGCGCTCGACGCCGAGGACGCGGGCGATCCGGTCGCGCAGCGTGCCGACCTCGTAGCCGACACCGCGCACGCCGCACGGGCCGAGGTGGGACAGGTCCTTGCGGAGCCCCGCGGGGTTCACGCCGGCGGCTTCGGCCAGCTCACCGGAGGACACCGTGACCCGGCCACCGTCGACGAGGGTCGTGAGCACCCGGAGGTACACGGCCAGGCGTGCGACGGTGGCCTCCGGGATGGTCCGGGGCCGTGGCTGGATCACGAGCTCTCCACAGCGGCTCCGCCGGATCCGCCGGCGGGCGCCGGCGGGCAGCGGGAACATCGGAAAACGGGCACGGGGACGGGACGTGGAACGTCCTCGTCCGCCACGGTAACCGCTTGTGAACGCAGGAACAAAGTCGCTGGACGGAGCGGCAGCGCGCTGACCGGCCCGGACGGTTCCGGCTGTGGTGGAGACCACCCTATCCGGGGCCCGGAGGGTCGCCCGAAGGGGGTCGGGCGGCGGGGCGGGTCGGTCAGCCCGCCCTCAGGTCTCTGCGCAGCCGGTCGACGTCGACGGTGAAGTACGAGTGCTCCCGGCCGTCGAGGAGCACGACGGGCACCCGGTCGCCGTACTCGGCCTGCAGCTCCGGATCGGTGTCGACGTCGACCTCGACGGGCACCTCGCCGACCTCCGCGCCGATGCGGGTGAGCGTCTCCCAGGCGGTCGCGCACAGGTGGCAGTTCTCGCGGACGAGCAGCTGCAGCCGCGGGGGAACCGGCTCAGTCATCGTCGTCACCGGGCAGCCCGAGCTCGCGCAGGCGGGCGCGGCTGACCTTGCCGGTGAGCGAGTGCGGCAGCGCCGCCAGGAAGTTCACCGACGTCGGCACCTTGTACCGCGCCAACTGGCCGGCCGCGTGCGCCTGCAGCTCCTCGAACGTGAGCTCCTGGCCCGGCGCCACGACGACGACGGCGCGCACGGCGGACCCGGTCCGCGGGTCGGGAACGCCGATGACCGCGCTCTCGGAGACGGCGGGGTGGGTGTCGAGCACCCGCTCCACCTCCGCGGGGTAGACGTTGAACCCGCTCACCAGGATCAGGTCGCTGCGCCGGTCGACCAGGTGCAGGTCGCCGTCGCCGTCGCGGTAGGCGAGGTCGCCGGTGCCCAGCCAGCCGTCGTCGCCCGGGCCGTCGGCGCCGTCGGGCCAGTAGCCGGAGAACAGGTTGGGCCCGCGGACCCAGATCTCCCCCGGGCCCTCCAGGTGGTCCTCGCCGTCGTCGTGGTGCGCCCTCGCCGGCCGCCGTGTCGCGCAGCTGCAGTTCCAGGCCCGGCAGCGCCCCGCCGATGCAGTTGGGCTTGGGGCGGCCGGTGGCCAGGGTGCTCGCCACCACCGGGGCGGCCTCGGTCAGCCCGTAGCCCTCCCAGACGGTGACGGCGGCGCGCTCGCGCATCGCCGTCCAGACCTCTTCCGGCAGCGGCGCGGCCCCCGAGGAGGCCATCCGCATCGACGCGAAGGCACGGCGCAGGTCGGCGTCGCTGCCGACGGCGTCCGCGGCAGCCAGCCAGGCCTGGTACATCGGCGGCGCCCCGGGGACGGCGCTGACCTGCTCCTCGGTCATCACGGCCAGGGACCCGCGCGGATCGAAGGTCTCCAGGAGGACGGCGCAGGCTCCCGTCGCGGCCACCAGGCCGAAGCCGGCGTTGAGGCCGTAGACGTGGAACAGCGGCAGGACCAGCAGGACGCGGTCGTCCTCGCGGACCACCGGCGGCTCCATGGCCAGGCACTGCTCCTGGTTGGCCCGCAGCGCGGCGGCGGTGAGCATCGCGCCGCGCGGGCGGCCGGTGGTGCCGCTCGTGTAGCAGAGGAAGGAGACGGCCGCGGGGTCGTCGGCGACGTCCGGCGGCGGGCCGTCGGCCGTGGGCGGCCCGGCGCAGACGCGCACCCCGGCCACCTCGGCCCGTTCGGCTCCGGTGACCAGCAGCGACGCGGAGCAATCGGTGAGCACGTACTCGAGCTCGGGGTCGGTGTAGGCCGTGTTGATCGGGACGACGGTCAGGCCGGCGCGCAGGGCGCCCAGCGTCGCCCGCAGCCAGTCGAGCGAGTTGGGGAGCTGGACGGCGACCCGGCTGCCGGGCTCGAGGCCCATGCCGGCATATCCCGCCGCGGCCCGGTCCACCGCCTCGTCCAGCTCGGCCCAGGTGAGCCGCTGCTCGCCCGCCACCACGGCCGCGGCGTCGGGCCGCCGACGGGCGGACTCGCGCACCAGCGCCGCCAGCGACGTGGCTGCCTCCGACACCGGTCATCTCCTCCGTTGGAGCTGCTCATGCGCCCGAACGGGTGCGTTCGGACGGCCCTGGTCGTCGGTCCACGTGGACGGGCTGCAGCGATGTTGTCACCATGGGAGCAGCCCCGCAGCCTGCGCATCCGTGATCCGGGGGGCCGAAGAGGAGGTCGATCGCCCGCATGGCCCATCCGTTGGACGCCGAGCGGTCGACCGCTGAGTCGCCGCCGTGCCCGCCGGAGGGCCGGCCGACGCCGCATCCCCGTCCCCGCCCGACGCCCCACCCGCGTCCGGTGGGCGGCGTCCGTCCGCGGCCGACGCCGCGGCCGCGGGCCAGCGCGGAGGTGCTCGACGAGCCCAACATCGCCGTCGAGGTGCCCGCGCTCGAGGGACCGGTCCTGTCCGTCGTCGAGGACGTGCCGGCCGAGGACGAGATCGTCGACCTCGCCGAGGCCGGGCTCTCCGACGTCGTCCCGACCGCTGCCGGGCCGGATGTCTGGGGAATGGTCCGGCGCGCGCAGGAGGGGGACGCCGAGGCGTTCGGCGAGCTCTACGACCACTACGTGACGCTGGTCCACCGGTACGCCTACCACCGGGTCGGTGACCGGGCGACGGCCGAGGACGTCACCAGCGAGACCTTCGTCCGCGCGCTGCGGCGGATCGACTCGCTGTCGTTCCAGGGCCGCGACGTCGGGGCCTGGCTGGTGACGATCGCGCGCAACATCATCCGCGACCAGGTGAAGAGCAGCCGGTACCGGCTCGAGGTGACGACGGCCGACATGCGCGACGCCGACCGCGCCACCGACGGCGTCGAGGACGCGGTCGTCGCGCACCTCACCAACGTGCAGCTGCTCGAGTGCGTGCAGCAGCTCGGCAGCGAGCAGCAGGAGTGCATCGTGCTGCGGTTCCTGCACGGGCTCTCGGTGTCCGAGACGGCCGAGATCATGGGCAAGAAGGACGGGGCGATCAAGGCGCTCCAGCACCGCGCCGTCCGCCGTCTCGCGGCGATCCTCCCGGAGGGTCTGCGAGATGACCCACAACAACTTCGTCGGGGCCGTAACCGAATACCCTGCGCGGTCGTTGGATCGTGTGCAGCGGGGTGCGCCGGAACGAGATGTTCCGGCGAACTGCCCCGCCCACACGGGGACCGGAGGCGGGACATGAGCGTGCGAGATCGAGACGACCTGGTCGTCGCGCGCCTCCATCAGCTGGCGCCGCACCTCGACGGCGAGCCCGACCCCGCCTGGCAGGCCACGACCCGTGCCCGCCTGGTCGCGATGGCCGCCGTCCGCTCCCCCGCGCCCGAACCGATCTCGCCGTGGCGCCGTTTTCTCTCCCGGGCCGAGGATGCGGCCCCCTCCCGCTGGCGCGGTCGGCTGACCGCGGGCCTGGCCGGTGCCGCGATGGCGGTGACCGCGATGGCCACCCTCGTCGCCGTCGCGACCGACGCCGGTCCCGGCGACCCGCTGTACGGGCTCAAGCGGGGCACCGAGGAGACGCAGCTCGCCCTCGCCGGTGACGCCCGCGGGCAGACGCTGCTGGACTTCGCCCGCACCCGGCTGCACGAGCTCGAGGAGCTGACCGGCAGCGGCGTCTCGGCCCTGCCCGCCGCTGGTGGGGCCGGCACGGACGGCTTCGCGGTCCTGGCCGCAGACGCCGACCCGGCGCTGGTGCTCGAGACCCTGGCGACCATGGACGCCCAGACCACCGAGGGTGCGGCCTGGCTGACCGAGGAGGCCGTCGACACCGGCGACGACGCGTCGCTGGACCTGCTCGCCGCGTGGAGCGAGGACCAGGCCGCGGGCCTCACCGCGCTGCGCGAGGCGCTGCCGGACTCCACCGTCGACGAGCTCGACGGTTCGCTCGCCCGGCTGACGGAGATCGAGACCCGGACGGTCGCCCTGTCCGACGTGCTCGGCTGCGCGAGCGGCGTGCCCGTCGAGTCGACCGACCAGTTCGGCCCGGTGCCCGGCCTGTGCCTCCCGGAGGACGCCGGAACTCCTCCCGCCGCCGGCGGCGAAGGGGACCCCGGCACGACGCCCGTCCCCGGCCAGGGCTCGGAGTCCACCGGCACCGCGGCCGTGCCGACGGAGGGTGCGCCGAGCGGGGGCACGAACACCGGCGGCCCGCAGCAGAGCGGCGGCGGCGAGGGTGAAGGCCCGAACGTGCCGACCGGCGAGGTGCCGGGCGGTGGCACTGTGCCGAGCGTGCCGTCGGTGCCGACCCTGCCGTCCGTGCCGCTGCCGAGCATCAGCATCGGGGTGCCTGGTGCGGGCAGTTCGACGGCCGCGGGGTCCTCGACCGGCTCCGGGTCCACGCCCAGCGTGCCCCTCGAGCTGGAGGTCTGCCTGCCCCCGCTCGTCGTGGTGAACTGCTCCAACTGACACCCCGGAGGTCCGGTCGAGCGCCCGGCTAGGGTCGAAGCCTCGGCGCATCCGGATCGAGCACCCAGGGGAGGTCGTCGTGCCGCGTCTGCCGTTCACCGGCCGCCGCTCTCCGCGACCCGAGATCCCCGAGGAGACCCGCGCGCACGTCGCCGGTGCCGCGTCGGCCGCCGCCGCCGAGGTCGAGGGACCGCCGGCCGTCGACGCCGACCCCACCGCGGCCGCGTTCTTCGACGTCGACAACACGATGATGATGGGCGCCTCGCTCTTCTGGTTCGCCCGCGGGCTGGCCGCCCGCAAGTACTTCTCGTCGCGCGACCTGGCCGGCTTCGTCTGGCAGCAGGCGAAGTTCCGCATCGCGGGCAACGAGAGCGCCGACGACATGCACACGATCCGCGAGAACGCGCTGGCCTTCGTCGCCGGACGGCCGGTGGCCGAGATCGTGTCGGCCAGCGAGGAGATCTACGACGAGCTGATGGCCGACCGGATCTGGAGCGGCACCCGGGCCCTGGCCCAGCAGCACCTCGACGCCGGCCAGCGGGTCTGGCTGGTCACCGCGACGCCGGTCGAGCTCGCCTCGATCATCGCCCACCGGCTGGGGCTGACCGGGGCGCTCGGCACGGTCGCCGAGGTGGTCGACGGCAAGTACACCGGGCGGCTGGTCGGTGAGCTGATGCACGGCCCCGCCAAGGCGGAGGCGGTGCTCGCACTCGCCGAGCGGGAGGGCCTCGACCTCACGCGGTGCACGTCCTACAGCGACTCGGCCAACGACCTGCCGATGCTGTCGCTCACGGGCACCGCCGTCGCCGTCAACCCGGACACCGAGCTGCGCGCGATCGCCCGCAGCCGGGGGTGGCAGATCCGCGACTTCCGCACCGGACGCAAGGCGGCGAAGATCGGCGTCCCGACGGTGGCGGCCGCCGCCGTGTCCGGCGGCGTGGTCGGCGGCGCGATCGCCCTACGGCGGCGGAAGCTCTTCCCCTGGTGAACGGCACCCTCGTCCCACGCCGACGTGCGAGGCCTGACGGGGCCTCAGCCGAAGACGCTCTTGCGCTGCAGCAGCAGTTGGTAGAGCGAGTGCTGGATGGTCTCGCGCACCTGGTCGGTGAGGTTGAAGACCAGCATCGGGTCCTCGGCGGCGGCCGGACCGTAGGACGCCGTCTCGATCGGCTCCCCGAACGCGATCAGCCACTTCGACGGCAGCGGCACGAGCCCGAGCGGCCCGAGCAGCGGGAACGTCGGCGTGATCGGGAAGTACGGGAGGCCCATCAACCGGGCCGCCGTCTTCGCGTTGCCGATCATCGGGAAGATCTCCTCGGCCCCGACGATCGCGCACGGGATGATCGGCTTCCCGGTGCGCAGAGCAGCTGTGACGAAACCGCCCCGACCGAACCGCTGCAGGGTGTACCGCTCGCGGAACGGCTTGCCGATCCCCTTGAACCCTTCCGGGAAGACGCCGACGAGCTCGCCCTCGGTCAGCAGCCGCTCGGCGTCCTCGTTGCAGGCCAGCGTCGAGCCCATCTTGCGCGACATCGAGCCGATGAACGGCAGGTCGAAGACGAGGTCGGCACCGAGCAGCCGCAGCCGGCGCTCGGCCGGGTGCTGGTCGTGCAGGGCGACCGTCGTCATCAGGGCGTCGACGGGCAGCGTGCCGGAGTGGTTGGCGACGACGAGCGCCCCGCCCTCGGTCGGCACGTTCTCCATGCCCTGGCTCTCCACCCGGAACCAGCGGTGGAACAGCGGCCGCAGCAGCGGGAGCAGGACGTGGTCGGTCAGATCGGGGTCGAAGCCGAACTCGTCGGTGTCGTACTCGCCGGTCATGCGACGGCGCAGGAACTCCAGCCCTCCGGCGAGCTGCTCCTCCCAGCCGGGCGGCGTCGTCGGCGGGACGTACGGCTCGTCGTCGTCGGGCCGCAGCGGGATGACGCGGGCCTCAGGCATCGCGCACCGCCCGCAGGCCGGGCGCCGGGGGCGCCGGGTTGAACCGCTCGCCGACCGCCGTCGCGGTGTCGCCGACGCGGGCGAGCGCCGATCGGACCTGCGACGTCGCCGCCTCGACCAGCCGCGGTGAGACGACGGGCTCGAGGGTGCCGGCGTAGTCC
The DNA here is from genome assembly GCA_963784165.1 of uncultured Actinomycetota bacterium. GTDB lineage: Bacteria > Actinomycetota > Actinomycetes > Mycobacteriales > Geodermatophilaceae > Blastococcus_B. Next base: position 162,201 of record CAWAQI010000018.1, on the reverse strand, counting down.
TCCAGCGCCGCCTCGGTCGTGTAGCGGGGCGTGTAGCCGAACTTCGTGCGCAGGACCGTCGTGTCGACGACGCGGCCGAAGTTCAGGAAGCGCATCTGCTCGGGCGAGTAGTCGACGAAACCGAACCGGCGCGACAGCCGGCCGACCGAGCCCAGCGCGGGCGTCGGGATCGGCAGTTCGACGCGGCCCAGCCGGCGGATCGCCTGGGACAGCAACAGGGTGCCCTCGCCTCCGACGTTCACGGTGCCGACGAAGGGGCCGGTCGTGGCGCGGCTCAGCACCGCGAGGGCGTCGTCCTCGTGCAGCAACTGCACCCGGGCGTCGTAGCCGAGCGCCGTCGGGACGACGGGCATCCGGAAGAAGCCGGTGAGCAGGGAGTCGATCCGCGGACCGATGAAGTTGGTGAACCGCAGGACGGCGACGTCGACCTCGGGCCGCCGCCGCGCGAAGGCGCGGACGTAGCCCTCGATGTCGAGGCTGTCCTTCGCGAAGCCGCCCGACGGGACCCGTCGCGCCTGCATGGCCTCGGTGAACACCGCGGGGTCGCGCGACGAGGCGCCGTAGACCGCGCTGGTGGACTTCAGCACGAACCGCTGCACCGACGGCGCCCGCTGGCAGGCCGCGAGCAGCTGCATGGTGCCGATGACGTTGAGTTCCTTCATCGGCGTGCGGCCGCCCGACCCGGCGGGGGTCGAGCTGATGTTCATGTGGACGACGGTGTCCACGGACGCTGCGGCGATGACCTTGCCGATCAGCGGATTGCGGATGTCGGCGCGCACGAATTCCGTGCGGCCCAGCCGGCGCAGCATCACCGGCGACGGCGGGACGGTGTCCACGCCGATGACCCGGCCGATGGCCGGATCGGCTGCGAGCTCGGCCGCCAGCGCACCGCCGAGCCAACGGCTCACACCGGTGACCAGGACGACGGCAGGCGGCACGAGCGTCAGCTCACTTCTTGTTGCGTCGCTGAACGCGCGTCTTCTTCAGCAGCTTGCGGTGCTTCTTCTTCGCCATCCGCTTGCGCCGCTTCTTGATGACCGAACCCACGTGGTGCTCCCGACGTCGTGACGTAATGGATCAGCTCGAGCGGTACTCCTGGGCGCCTCGCGAGAGGCGGAGCCCGGTGTCACCCGGCGACCGAGCGTACCGGCCGCCCCGCGGCGACGTTGCCGCGGGCGGACCGGGAACACGACGAGTTGCTCCGTCCCGAGGACGGCGCCTCTCAGGCGATGTCGGTGTAGGCGTCGCGCAGGTAGTCCTGCACGGCGCGCTCCGGCACGCGGAACGAACGGCCGACGCGGACGGCGGAGAGCTCGCCGGCGTGGACGAGGCGGTACACGGTCATCTTCGAGACGCGCATCATGGCGGCGACCTCGGCGACGGTCAGGAACGTGACGGCGGCGCGGGGGGCCGGAACGCTCGGACGACCGACCGGCATGGCAGCCGGGTGGGCGGCGGGCACGGGCCGGGCCATCGTGGCGGCCATCGGGCGGCCGATCGGACGCGGACCGGGCACGCCCGGACGAGTCAGGGCGGGGGCGGCGTGGTGGCGCTGGGGCATGGTCATGTTTTCGTCTCCCGTAGCTCACGTCGTGGCGCCGGCTTCCCCACCGGCAACTGAACACGCATGTGCTGCCACAGAGCGTAAGGGGATAGGTGTGACAGGAGCGATGGAAGAAACGAACATGCGGACCGTTCCGTCCTGGGCAGATCTGCACACTTGTCGACGGATCGACATGTGTGTAGGCGTGTCATCGCGACACGAGCAGAATCAATCACGCTGGGTACACGAGTGCAGGTCAACCGCGCGGTACGGTCAGCGGCTTTCGTCGCTCCGGCGCCCGAGCTCCACCGAGCGGGCATAAGCCGCCTCGATGGCGGCCATCAGCGCGGCCCGCACCCCGTGCTTCTCCAGCTCCCGGATCGCAGCGATCGTCGTCCCGGCGGGGCTCGACACCGCCTCGCGCAGCTGGACCGGGTGCTCCCCCGAGTCGCGCATCATCACCGCGGCGCCCAGCGCGGTCTGCACGATCAGGTCGGCGGCCAGCGTCCGCGGGAGGCCGAGCAGGATCCCGGCGTCCACCATCGCCTCGACGAGGTAGAAGAAGTAGGCGGGGCCGCTGCCCGACAGCGCCGTGACGGCGTCCTGCTGCGACTCCGGCACCCGGCGCACCTGACCGACGGCGGCGAGCAGCGCCTCGGCCTCGTCGAGGTCGGACTCGGACGCGTGCGCGCCCGCGGAGAGCACGCTCATCCCCTCGTCGACGAGGGCCGGCGTGTTCGGCATGACGCGCACCACCGCCGTTCCCTCCGGCAGCGCCGCCTCGATCCGGGACGTCGGCACGCCGGCGGCCACGGAGACGACCAGGTGGCCCGAGTCGACGTGCTCGGCCAGCCGGACGAGCAGGGCGTCGATGTCCTGCGGCTTGACCGCGAGGAGGAGCACCCGGGCCCGGACGGCGGCCTCGCCGAGGTCGACCGCGGGGATGCCGTAGCGCTGCGACAGCTCGCCGGCGCGGTCGGGGCTGCGCTCGCAGACCAGGATGCCGTCGGTCCCGCCTCGCCGGATCAGGCCCGAGAGCAGCGCCTCGCCGATCTTCCCGCCACCGATGATCGCGAGACCGCGGCGACCCGACGCGGTCATGCCCGGCCGACCAGCGTGCGCGCCGTGGCGGGGACGGCGCCGCGCCCCGAGGGCACCGTGACGCGCACGCCCAGGCCGGCCGCGGCCAGCCGGCGCTGCTCCGCCGTGCGGACTCCGTAGGGCATGACGTACTCCCAGCTGTCGGGCGAGCGGCCGTTCCAGGCCGCCCGCTCACCGGCGATGGCGATGAGGCGGAGGTCCGCGGTGGCGACGGCGGGACGGCCGGCCGCGGACATGAGGACGTTGAGGCAGCGCACGAAGGCCAGGTCCGCGTCGGCGCCACGGCCGGCGAGCAGCCGCACGTGGCCGCCGGCCAGGTCACGGCAGCGAGACTCGGCGCCGCTCTCCCCCGCCCGGACGACGACACCGGCGCCGGGCACAGCTGCCGCCACCGCATCGACGTCGGCCGGCGGACCGCTGAGGACGACGGGCAGGCCGGCGCGGGCGACGTCGAGGGCGGCCGGCCGGCCCAGGCGGTCGACGGGCACGGTCAGCTCGCACGAGGCGACCAGCCCGGCGGTGCGCACCTGCGCGACCAGGGCCGCGAACTCCGCGGCGGCGTCGTCCCCACGGCCGGGCACCGGCTCGAGCGCGACCAGTCGACCCTCCGCCACGAGCTCGGCAGCGACGCGCACCGCGTCCTCGGGACGCGCGCCGGCGACGAAGCGGCGCAGCGGGCGCGGGACGGCGCCGAGGCGAACGGGCACGTCGAAACCGTAGTGGGCCCGTGTGTGCCCCGTCCGGGTGCCGGGTAGCGGCGCCTGCATGGCTGGAGAACTGGACGGGATGCGGGTGGCGGTCCTCGCCACCGATGGGGTGGAGCAGGTCGAGCTCGACCAGCCGTGGCAGGCGCTGGTGGACGCCGGTGCCGAGCCGGAGCTGGTCTCGCTGGAGAGCGGGAAGATCACGGCCTACGACCACATCGACAAGGCCGACACCAGGAAGGTCGACGTGGCGCTGAGCGACGCCGACCCGGACGTGTACGCGGCGCTGGTCCTTCCCGGCGGGGTCATCAACGGCGACTTCGTCCGCGCGGACGCCGACGCCGTCGCGTTCGTGAAGGCGTTCTTCGACTCCGGCAAGCCCGTCGCGGCCATCTGCCACGCCCCGTGGGTGCTCGCGGAGGCCGACGTCGTCCGCGGCCGCCGCATGACGTCCTGGCCGTCGCTGCAGACCGATCTGCGCAACGCCGGCGCGGAGTGGGTGGACGAGGAGGTCGTGATCGACGGCAACCTCATCACCAGCCGCAAGCCCGACGACCTCGACGCGTTCGGCGCGGCGATCGTGGAGCAGTTCGGCGCCGCGGAGGAGGCAGACGACCCCGACGAGGACTGACGGCGCTAGGAGCCCGCGGCGGCCAGGAGTCCGGCGGCGGGCGCGATCGTCAGCAGGGTGCCGGCGAACACGAGCAGGCCGAGCAACCGGGGACCGATCGGTTCCCGGCCCTGCCGCTGCCGCCACATGCTGACGCCGGCCACCAGCCCGGCCACCGCCAGCGGGGCCAGGAACACCGCGAGGTGGGGCAACTGCTCCCAGAGCAGGGTGGCCGCGAAGTAGACGCCGACGCCGGCGGCCAGGGCGATGACGAGCTCGCCGGCGAAGCGCAGCCAGGCGAGGGCGCTCTCCTTCGGCGTCGAGTCGAGGTCACCGTCGAGGTCCTTGTCAAAGCCACTGTCGATGTCCTCGGGCCGCACGACGGGGATCGGCCCGGTCGACGGGTGCACGTCCTTCTTGGGGGCACGCGGCGTGGACGGCCGGGAGGACACGCGTTCCCGGGCCGCGGGCACGCGCTCGGGTGCACGTTCGGGTGCACGTTCAGGGGCACGTCGGTCCCGGAGCGGAGGAACCGGGCCGGAGTGCATCGGGCCCGACGGCAGGGGCGCCGAGGGGTGCGCTCCCGACGTCTGCGGGACGCCGGGCTTCCGGTCGGGCCGCAGCCCGGGGATCGCCGCCGTCGAGGGTTCGGGAACGGGACGTCGCGACTGCCGACGATCGACGGGCGGCGCGGCGGCGGGTGCCGCGGCGGCGGCGCGGCCTGGGCCTCGATGCGCTCGGCGAAGTCGTTCTTGCGTCGTCCGAAGCCCCCGGTGTTGGAGCGGTCGGCGGCCGCCTCGGCGCGACGCTGACGGATCGCCGTCTCGTCGGGGTCGTCCCAGCTGCGCCGACGGCTCGCGCGGTTGGCCCGCTCGACCCCTGCCTCGCGCAGGATCTCGGCGAGCGAGCGCCCGGCGGTGTCCGGGTTCCAGTCCGGTTCGGCCATCACGCCCCTCCCATCGAGTCCAACCTCCGCAGGATGACACCTTCCCGCAGTGCCCACGGGCAGATACGGACGCACGGTACGGCCACAGCACGCAGAGTCGCGGCAGCGACAACCGCTCCCGCGGGAACCTGGTGCGCACGCGCCGGCGACACGCCCTGCAACTCGGCCAGCGCGTCGCACTCGATGCGCGACACGAAGCCGATCAACTGCTCCAGCGATTCCAGTCGCAGCTCCCTCGGAACGCGGAGGCCGGCCGAGTACGGCGCGGCGCCGGTGAGCCGGGCGAGGGTGCGGAACGTCTTGCTGGTGGCGGCCACGAGGTCGGGCCGGCCGACGGTGCGCAGTTGCTGGGCGGCGGGGCGCAGCAGGTCGCTCGCGTGCTCGTCCAGCGCCTTGAGAGCCGCGAGATCGGGGCGGCCGCCGTCGCGGGCGTCCGGGAGGAACTCGCGCGTCATCCGGCCGGCGCCGAGGGGGAGGGACAACGCGACGTCGGGATCCTCGTCGATGCCGCTCGCCAGCTCGAGGGAGCCGCCGCCGATGTCGAGGACGAGCAGCTGACCGGCGCTCCAGCCGAACCACCGGCGGACGGCGAGGAACGTCAGCCGCGCCTCCTCCTCGCCGGTGAGCACCTGCAGGTCGACGCCGGTGCGCTGGCGGATCCGGTCGAGCACCTCCAGGCCGTTCTCCGCCTCGCGGATCGCCGAGGTGACCAGCGCCATGAACTCGTCGCAGTCCTGCTTCTCGGCCCGGTCGCACGCCGACTGCACGGCCTTGAGGAGCGCCTTCTCCCCCTCCTTGGACAGCACGTCGTCGTCGCTGACGTGCTCGGCCAGGCGCAGCACGGAGCGCTCGTCGTGCATGGGCGTGGGGTGCGCGCCGCGGTGGGCGTCCACCACCAGCAGGTGGACGGTGTTCGATCCGACGTCCAGGACCCCGAGGCGCATGCGGCTCAGTCTGCCGGACGGCCCCTGCAGGGCCCCCGCGAGCTTGCGAGCGGAGGGGCAGGGGTCCTGTTCTACGCTGACCGATGTGTCCGACGAACCACCCCCGGAAGTCCCTCTCGACTTCTCCCGCGAGTGGGTCGAGTTCGTCGATCCGGCCGATCCGGAGCACGTGATCCGCGGCGACCTCACCTGGCTGGCGTCGGCCTGGACGTGCATCTTCGGCCGCGGCTGCGCCGGCGTCGTCGAGGGACGTCCGGACGACGGCTGCTGCAGCCACGGCGCCTTCTTCACCGACGAGGACGACCTGACCCGGGTCACCGACGCCGTGGCGCTGCTGACCGACGAGGACTGGCAGCTCGCGCCGGTCGGGCGGGCCGCCTGGACCGAGCAGGACGGGGACGAGGGCGAGGAGGGGGTCCGCACCCAGCGCACGCGGGTGGTCGACGGCGCCTGCGTCTTCCTCAACCGGCCGGGCTTCCCCGGCGGCATGGGCTGCGCGCTGCACCGGATGGCGCTGCGGACCGGCGTCCACCCGCTGACCACGAAACCGGACGTGTGCTGGCAGCTGCCGGTGCGCCGCGAGCAGGAGCACGTCGAGCGGCCCGACGGAACGAAGGTCCTGGTCACGAGCATCGGCGAGTTCGACCGCCGGGGCTGGGGCCCGGGCGGGCACGACCTGCACTGGTGGTGCACCGGCTCGCCGGCCGCGCACGTCAGCCCGGAGCCGCTCGTGGTGACCTACGGGCCCGAGCTCGTCGCCCTGCTGGGGCAGCCGGCCTACGACGAGCTACGCCGGCTGACCGAACTGCGCCTCGACCAGGGGCTGATCGCTCCCCACCCCGCCAGCCCCGATACCTACCCAGCTTCCCCGGTGCCGGTCGAGCTGCACCGGCACCGCCCCGGCGCCTGAGCGGGCGCCGGCGCGGAACGTCTGCCGGTAGGCCCGCGGCGACACCCCGCGACGCCGCTGGAACTGCTCCCGCAGGCCGGCCGCCGTGCCGAAGCCGACGAGCCGGGCGACCTCCTCGACCGAGACGTCGCTCTCCTCGAGCAGCGCCTCGGCGGCGGCCAGCCGCTGGCCGAGCAGCCAGGCGTGCGGGGTCGTGCCGGTGGTCGCCTTGAACCGGCGGGCGAAACTGCGCGGGCTCATCAGCGCGCGGCGCGCGAGCAGCTCGACGCTGATGTCCTCGGCGAGATGCGCCGAGGCCCACTCGAGGACTCCCCCGAGCAGGTCGTCCTCGCAGGCGGGCACGGGCGCGTCGATGAACTGGGCCTGACCGCCGTCGCGGTGCGGCGGCACGACCATCTCCCGCGCCAGCGCGTTGGCGGCGCCGGCTCCCCACTCGCGGCGGACGAAGTGCAGCAGGGTGTCGACGCCGGCCGCCGTCCCGGCGCCGGTGATCACCTGTCCGTTGTCGACGTAGAGCACGCTCGGGTCGACGTCGACGGCCGGGAAGCGGGCGGCGAGCTCGCCGGCGTACTTCCAGTGCGTCGTGACCCGCTTGCCGTCGAGCAGCCCGGCCTGGGCGAGGACGAACGCCCCGGTGCAGTGGCTGATGATCGTGGCCCCGCGGGCGTGCGCCGCGCGGAAGGCGTCGAGGAGGGCGGGCGACGGGACGCGGTCGAACAGCTCCCACGCGGTGATCGAGACGATGTCCGATCTCGCCAGCCGCTCGAGGCCGTGCTCCACCATCATCGGGATGCCGGTGTCGGTGCGGAGCACCCCGGGCGCCTCGCTGACCAGCGCGAAGTCGAACTGCGGCAGGCCCATGTCGCGGCGGTCGTAGCCGAAGACCTCGGCGCACACGCCGAGCCCGAAGCTGCCGACCAGACCGTCGGCGACGACCACGCTCACGACCAGCGGGCGACCGTTCTCTGCCATGCGGACACTATGGCAGAAAAACTGCGATAGCGGTCACTTCTGCCACTCGTGCGTTCGATCGACCGGGAGCACGCTTCTCCCATGTTGCTGATCACCTGCCCCGTGACGAGGACCGACGAGCTGGTCGCGGACCACCGGATCCGCTCGGTCACCAACCACGCGAGCCACATCGCGCTGCACGTCGACTGCCCCGCCTGCGGCGAGGTGCACGTCTACCGGACGGGTCGCCGCTGGGAGAACCGCCAGGAGACCCGCGAGCTCGTCTCCGCCTGAGACTCAGGCTTCGAGCTTGTAGCCCAGGCCCCGCACCGTCAGCAGGTACTTCGGGTTGGCGGGGTCGGGTTCGAGCTTGGCGCGCAGCCGCTTCACGTGGACGTCGAGCGTCTTGGTGTCGCCCACGTAGTCCGCGCCCCAGACCCGGTCGATGAGCTGCCCGCGGGTCAGCACCCGGCCGGCGTTGCGCAGCAGGAACTCGAGCAGGTCGAACTCCTTGAGCGGCAGGGCGATGGTCTCGCCGTCCACGGCGACCACGTGCCGCTCGACGTCCATCCGTACCGGTCCGGCCTCGAGCACGCCGTCCGCGGGCGGGTCCGCGGCCTCGCCCCGGCGCCGCAGCACCGCGCGGATGCGCGCCACCAGCTCGCGCGCCGAGTACGGCTTGGTCACGTAGTCGTCGGCGCCGAGCTCGAGCCCGACCACCTTGTCGACCTCCGAGTCCTTCGCCGTCAGCATGATGATCGGCACAGCGCTGCGGGAGCGCAGCGCACGGCAGACCTCGGTGCCCGAGAGGCCCGGCAGCATGAGGTCGAGCAGCACGATGTCGGCGCCGCCGCGGTCGAACTCCGCGAGCGCGTCCGGTCCGGTGCCGGCCACCACGGCCTCGAAGCCCTCCCGTCGCAGCATGTACGACAGCGCGTCGGAGAACGACTCCTCGTCCTCCACCACGAGCACCCGGGTCATGAATGTCCTTTCACTGCATCGACGGACGCATCGACGGACGCATCCGCGGGAGCAGTCGCTCCCGCGACCAGCGGGATCCGCAGCGTGAAGGTCGAACCGAGACCCTCCTCGCTCCAGACGCTCACCGATCCGCCGTGGTTGTTGGCCACGTGCTTGACGATCGCCAGCCCCAGCCCGGTGCCCCCGGTGCTGCTGGCCCGGGACTGGTCGACCCGGTAGAAGCGCTCGAACACCCGCAGCCGGTCCTTGCGCGGGATGCCGATGCCGCTGTCGGTCACCGTGATCTCGGCGAATCCGGACCGGGCCCGGGCGGCGACCGCGATGCGGGTCTCCCCCGGGCTGTAGGCGACGGCGTTGGCGAGCAGGTTGGTGACGGCGGTGGCGAGCTGGCTCTCGACGCCGCGCACGACCAGGCCCTTCTCGCCGCCGACGACGAGGTCGAGCTGCTTGGCCACCGCGGCGGTCCGCGTGCGGTCGACCGCCTCGGCGAGCACGACGTCGACGTCGACCGGTTCGAGCTCGGGCAGCGGCTCGCCGCCCTGGAGGCGGGACAGGTCGATGAGCTCGCGCACGAGTCGGCTGAGGCGGTCGGCCTCGCGCGCCATCCGGCCGGCGAAGCGCTGCACGGCCTCCGGGTCGTCGGCGGCACCCTCGATCGCCTCGGCGAGGAGGGCGAGTGCGCCGACGGGCGTCTTCAGCTCGTGGCCGACGTTGGCGACGAAGTCGCGCCGCACCGTCTCGACGCGGCGGGTCTCGGTGACGTCGACGAGCATCAGCGCGACCGGTCCCGGCGAGGGCGTCATGCCGCTGCCGAGCCGGACGCCGTGCACGCCGAGCAGCCGCGGCCCGGCGCCGGCCAGGTCGCCGGGCAGCCGGACGTCGGCGCGCCGGCTCCCGCGACTGCGGACCTCCCGGCTGAGCTCGACGAGTTCCGACACGAGCAGCCGGTTGCCGCGCACGATGCCCAGGGCGCGGGCGGCGGGGTTGGCGAGCAGTACCTCGTCGCCGACGTCCACGAAGACGACGGCGGGGTCCATCAGATCCAGCAGACGCCGCGCCAGCCCGGCCTCCGGCAGGGCGAACCCCTGCTGGTCGGCGACGGGCGCAGCGGGGTCGCTGCGGTAGCGGAGGATGACCGTCGCGGCCACCACCGCTCCCAGGACGAGGCCGACCACGAGGGCGACCGAAGGGCTCACGAGCACGATGCTAGGTCGGCAACGGGCACGTTCCGCCCGATCCTCACCCGTTGTGGCGCCCCGCCGGGCGGATGTTCACCTGCCGGTGGGCGCCCGTTCACCGATCCGCTGCCGGTAACCTGCGGAATCGACCTACCGTCGTTCCCGAAAGCCGCGGGCCGCGGGAGCGACGACGACGAAGGAACACCATGCGGCAGAGCTACCACGAGGAACTCGACGACATCCGCAACTGCCTGGTCGAGATGGCCAACTCGGTGGGTTCGCAGATGAGCACGGCCACGACCTCGCTGCTGGATGCCGACGTCGCCCTGGCCGACCTCGTGATCGCCGGGGACGAGCAGATCGACGCCACGCGGGAGAGCATCGACCAGCGCTGCTTCACCCTGCTGGCGCGTCAGCAGCCCGTCGCCACCGACCTGCGCACGATCGTCACCGCCATGCGGATCGCCAGCGACCTCGAGCGCATGGGTGACCTCGCCGAGCACATCGCCAAGGTCGCGCGGATGCGCTTCCCGGAGCACGCGGTGCCGCAGCAGGTGCGCCCCGCGTTCCTCGAGGCCGGTCACGTGGCCGAGATGCTGGTCGCGAAGGCGGGCACCGTCATCGCCACCCGCGACCTCGAGGCGGCCCGCGAGCTCGAGACCGACGACGACGCGATGGACCGGCTGCACCGCGGCCTGTTCCGCCAACTGCTCTCCGCCGACTGGCCGTACGGCATCGAGGCGGCGATCGACGTCACGCTGCTCGGCCGGTACTACGAGCGGTTCGCCGACCACTCGGTCAGCACCGCCCGCCGGGTCGTCTACCTGGTCACCGGCGAGCGCCACACACCCGTGTCGGCCGAGTAGTAGAAGGACCCCTCTGCCCCCCACCCCTCGCAAGCTCGGGGCGGGACCCTGCAGAGGGGCCTACTTCTTGCCCTGGTTCTTCACGGCCTCGATGGCGGCCGCGGCGGCGTCGGGGTCGAGGTACTCGCCGCCGGGCTTGACCGGCTTGAAGTCCTCGTCGAGGTCGTAGCGCAGCGGGATCCCGGTGGGGATGTTCAGCGAGACGACCTCGTCCTCGCCCATGTCGTCGAGGTGCTTCACCAGCGCCCGCAAGCTGTTGCCGTGGGCGGCGACGAGCACGGTCTGGCCCGTCCGCAGATCCGGCACGATCGCGTCGTACCAGTACGGCAGCATCCGGACGACGACGTCGGCGAGGCACTCCGTCGCCGGCCGCACCTCGGGCGGCAGGGTCGCGTACCGGGCATCGGTGTCCTGCGCGTACTCGCTGCCGGGCTCGATCGGCGGCGGCGGCACGCTGTACGAGCGGCGCCAGGTCATGAACTGCTCCTCGCCGTACTCGGCGAGGGTCGCGGCCTTGTCCTTGCCCTGCAGGGCGCCGTAGTGCCGCTCGTTGAGCCGCCAGCTGCGCCTGACCGGGATCCACTGCCGGTCCGCGGCGGCGAGCGCGAGCTCCGCGGTGGCGATCGCCCGCTTGAGCACCGAGGTGTGGAGGACGTCGGGCAGCAGGCCGTGCTCGGTGAGCAGCTCGCCGCCGCGGGCCGCCTCCTGGCGCCCGGCCTCCGACAGCGGGACGTCCACCCAGCCGGTGAAGAGGTTGGCCTTGTTCCACTCGCTCTCGCCGTGGCGGAGCAGCACCAGGGTTCCCGGAGTCGTCACGCCGTCATCCTGCCGGACGCCCATCACGGCGCGAGTTGGGGCCAGACCAGCCACAGCTCGAACAGCGCCGGCGGCAGCAGGCCGAGCAGCAGCCACGGGCTGCGCACCCGCCGCGCGGCGCCCCACCGGACGGCGGCCACGAGGGCGACGCAGCAGGCGACCGACAGCAGCAACCAGCCGACGACCGCCTGGACGTCGGCGCGCAGCAGCTGGGCGACGACGAGCTGGACCGCGCAGACGAGCAGCGGGTAGACCAGCGCGGAGGCGGCGACGACGCCCATGAGGGCGCGACCGCGACGTTCGGCCTCAGGCTGGCTGTCCGACATCGCCGTCCACGCTAACCGCGATCAGGCGACGGCGCGGTCCTCCGCACGGGTGGCTGTGACCGCCGCGGCGACGATCTCCGCGGCGCGACGGAGCTGGTCCGCGGTGTGCGTGGCCATGACCGAGAGGCGCAGCACGCCCTTGCCGCGCGGGACGGCGGGATAGGCGACGGCGTTGACGTAGACGCCGGCGTCGAAGGCGGCCCGCCAGGCGGCGGCGGTGACCTCCTCGTCGCCGGTCGGGACGGCGATGACGGCGCCGCGACCCGGCAGCGGCGGGACGCCGGCCTCGGCCAGCGACCGGCGGAGCAGCTCCCCGTTCTCGCGGGTCGCGATCATGCGCTCGGGCTCGCTGCGCAGGATCCGCAGGGCGGCGAGCGCGGCGCCGACGGCCGCCGGGTCGTTGGCGGCGCTGAACACGTAGGGCAGGGCGGAGGCACGGATGCCGTCGGCGGCCGCGCGCGAGGTGAGCACCGCGCCGCCGACGCTGGCCAGCGACTTGCTGAAGGCGATGGTGACGGCGTCGACCCGGTCGAGCACGCCGGCCTTCTCGGCGGCGCCGCGGCCGTACCGGCCGAGGACGCCGAGCCCGTGCGCCTCGTCGACGACGAGCCGGGCGCCGAAGCGGTCGCAGAGCGCCACGACGTCGGCCAGCGGCGCCAGTTCGCCGGTCATCGAGTAGACGCCGTCGACGGCGATCACCACGCCGGCCCGGTCCTCGAGCCGCTCGAGGCGCTGGGCCAGGGACACCATGTCGTTGTGCCGGAACCGGCTGACGGTGGCCCGGCTGGCGGCGGCACCGGCGTGCACGCTGGCGTGCGCGTGGGCGTCGACGAGCAGCACGTCACCCGGGGCGCCGACCGTCGACAGCAGCGCGACGTTGGCGTTGATGCCCGACGAGGTGAGGACCGCCGCCTCGGTGCCGTAGTGGTCGGCGAGCTCCTCCTCGAGCGCGAGGTGCAGGCGGGTGGTGCCGTTGAGCACCCGGCTGCCCGACGTGCTCGTCCCGAACTGGCGCAGCGCCGTCGTGGCGGCCTCGATCACCCGCGGGTCGTCGGCCAGGCCCAGGTAGTTGTTGCTGCCGAGGTTGATCCGCTGGCGACCGTCGGCGTAGAGCGTGACGGGCTGCGGGGCACCGCCGGTCGGGACGGCGTGCGTGCCGGCGCCGATGCGGTCGTGCTCGCGCAGGAGCGCGGCGAGCCCGTTCTCGAGCAGGGGCGCGAAGGGGTCGCGCCGCCGTGCGGCATGGCGGTCTGGCACCGGGGACTCCCCTCTCTGCGCGCGGGGAGTCCCGGCTGCTCGGTAGGGCCAGCCTGTGCGGCGCGGGGCTGCGACGTCAACCGAGTGTTGCACTTCCGGGTCGATGAGTGACCGACGCCACGGTGTGTCGGCGTCCCGGGAGCCAGACGAGCACGACGACGAGGGCCACGCTGGTCGCGGCGGCGGTGCCGAGAGCGGTCACGTGCATGGCCGAGACGAACGCGTCGCGCGCCGGTCCGACGACGGCGGCCGCCGCGTCCGCCACCTCCTCGTCCCCCGACGCCTCGGCGACCCGCACGGCCTCGAGGGTGGCGACGATGGACTGGCTCGCCTCGTCGCGACCCTCGGCCGGGAGCCCGTCGGCCGCCGTCCCGAGGAAGCCGGAGTACGCGGCCGCCAGGAGCGAGCCGAGGATGGCGACGCCGAGCGCGCCGCCGACCTGACGGACCGAGTTGTTCACCGCGGCACCGGCGCCGGCCTTCTCCCGCGGCACCACGGACATGATCGACTCGGTCGCCGGCGCCATGACCGCGCCCATGCCGACCCCTTGCACGACGAGGACGGCGACCAGCAGCCAGACCGGCGAGTCGAGGTCGAGCAGCTGCACGCCGAGGAACGACAGCGCGATGAGGCCGAACCCGGTGGCGCAGACGGCCTTGGGGCCGAAGCGGTCGGCGAGGCCCGAGCTGCGCGGGGCCATGAGCGCCATGCCGACGGCGACCGGGATGAGCGCGGCACCGCTCTGCAGTGGGCTGTAGCCGCGCACGCCCTGCAGGTAGTAGACGAGGTAGAAGGTCGCGCCCAGCAGGGCGAAGAAGTTCAGCCCGAGCGCGGTGGCGGCCGCGGAGAAGGCCGGGTTGCGGAAGAGCGACACGTCCAGCGCCGGATGCGTCGAGCGGCGCTGCAGCCAGACGAAGACGGCGAGCAGGACGATGCCGCCGATCAGCGGGACCAGCACGCCCGGCGTCGTCCATCCCTCCCCCGCGCCGCCGCGGATGAGCCCGTAGACCAGCCCGGCCAGGGCGACGATCGACAGCAGGACGCCGGGGACGTCGAGCCGGCCCGGCGCTCGGGTCGCGCGACTCGGGCACGAACGCGAGCACCCCGACGATGCCGAGGAGGCGACCGGAACGCCGATGAGGAAGATCGCCCCCCACCAGAAGTGCTGGAGGACGGCGCCGCCGGCCAGCGGTCCGCCCGCGACGGCGATGCCCGCCGTGCCGGCCCAGATCCCGATCGCGCGACCGCGCTCGCCGGGCGGGAAGACGTTCGTGATGACGGCGAGGGTCGTGGGCTGGACGGCCGCTCCACCGATGCCCATCACCGCGCGGCAGAGGATGAGCGCGACGGGACTGTCGCTCATCGCGGCCAGGACCGAACCGAGCGCGAAGATGCTCAGCCCGATGAGCAGGACCTTCCGGCGTCCGATGCGGTCACCGACGACGCCCCACGAGAAGAGCAGCCCGGCGAACACGACGATGTAGGCGTCCACCGCCCACTGCAGCTCGCCCTGGGTGGCGCCGAGCTCCCGCTGCAGCGTCGGGAGCGCCACGTTCAGGATCGTGTTGCCCATGATCACCACGAGCAGGCACACGGTCATGGTGGAGAGGACCCACCAGCGCTTGTCGTAACCGGGGCGGACGTCGTCCGCGGTCGTCGTGGGTGCGGTACCGCTCACTGCTCGCTGCGGCGGCTGGGGTCCGCGAACGCAGCGAAGGCCTCGAGGTTGCGCAGCGACTCCCCGCGCTTCACCCGCCAGTCCCACTCCCGGCGGATCGAGGTGCCGAACCCGATCTCCAGCATGGTGTTGAAGTGGTCGTCGGCGTAGCTGAGCACGGCGCCGAGCACGCGGTCGATCTCCTCGGGCGTGATCGCGGTGTGCGGGAGCCGGCCGGTGAGGTAGACGTCGCCGACGCTGTCGATCGAGTACGAGACGCCGTACATGCGGGCGTTGTGCTGGAGCAGGTAGGTCCAGAGCTGCTCGCGGTTCTCGTCGGGCTGGCGGCAGACGAAGGCCTCCACGCGCAGCGCGTGCTCGCCGACGATCAGCCCGCAGACGGTCTTGAGCTTCTTGGTGCCGGGGAGGTCGACCAGCCATTTGCCCGGCTCGGGGTGCTCGTGCTCCAGCTCGCTCTCGCGCAGGGCCGCGCCGATGACGTCGTCGAGCTCGGTCACGGTGCGGCTCATCGCGCCACCTGGATCCCGGGCAGGGCGCGCAGCGGGCTCAGGCCCCATTCCCTGGGGGCGCGGTGCGGGACGCCGAGCATCTCGTGGGCGGCCGACGCGTAGGCCGCCACCAGGGAGTCCGCCGTGCGGTCCCACGAGAAGAGTGCCGCGTGCCGGCGGGCGCCGACGGAGAGCAGCTCGCGTCGGACGAGCACAGCGCGCACCGCGGCCGCGTAGTCGACCGGGTCGTGGCCGGCGACGAGCACGCCGGAGACGCCGTCGCGGACCGCCGTCCGGAGGCCGCCGACGGCCGCCGCGACGACGGGCGTGCCGCAGGCCTGCGCTTCCAGGGCGACGAGGCCGAAGGACTCGTTGTGGCTGGGGACGACGGTGACGTCGGCGGCGCGGTAGTGCTCGGCGAGGCGGTCGGGCGGCTGCGGCGGGAAGAAGTGGACGACGTCGGCGATGCCGAGGTCCCCCGCCAGCTTCTGCAGCTGCTCGGGCGCGTCGAGCCCGGAGCCGCTGGGGGCGCCGACCACGTGGACGCGGAGCTTGTCGCGGAGCACGGGGTCGTCGGCGACGAGGCGGGCGGCGGCGTGCAGCAGGACGTCGGGCGCCTTGAGCGGCTGGATGCGGCCGACGAAGAGCAGGACCAGCGCGTCCTCGGGGGCACCGACCGCGCGGCGGGCGGCGGCGCGGTCGCCGGGCGAGAAGCGGTCGAGGTCGACGCCCGGCGGGATGACGAGGGTGCGGGCCGGGTCGGCGCCGTAGTGGTGGACGAGCTGGCGCGCCTCCTCGTCGGTGTTGGCGACGAGCCGGTCGGCCTCGGCGACCACCTGCTCCTCACCGATCACGCGGGAGCGCGGCTCGGGACGGTCGCCGTCGGCCAGCGCCTCGTTCTTGACCTTCGCGAGCGTGTGCGCGGTGTGGATCAGCGGGACGCTCCACCGGTCGCGGGCGAGCCAGCCGACCTGGCCGGAGAGCCAGTAGTGCGAGTGGACGACGTCGTAGTGCCCGGGCTCGTGCTGGGCCTCCTCGCGCAGGACGGCGGAGGTGAAGGCGCACAGCTGGGCGGGGAGCTCTTCCTTGCCGAGGCCCTCGAACGGCCCGGCGCTGACGTGCCGCACCATGACGCCCGGCGACATCTCGACGACCGGCGGGAGGTCGCTCGAGGTCGCGCGCGTGAAGATGTCGACGGCGATGCCGCGCTCGGCGAGGCGGCGAGAGACCTCGACGATGTAGACGTTCATGCCGCCGGCGTCACCGGCACCGGGCTGGTCGAGCGGGCTGGTGTGCACCGAGAGCGTCGCCACCCGCCGAGGTGCTCCGCGGAACGGGCGGCGAGCGGGCACGTGCGACGACCTCCCGCTCGTTCTCCGGTTCTCCGGGGCTCGGACCGGCCCCCTGACGACTCTCCATCCTGCAACAGCGCTTGGATGGCGTTCATGCCCGGTACCGAGCCCCGCCATTCGCCCACTTCCCGAGTCGCCGTCGTGACCGGTGCTTCGAGCGGGATCGGGGCCGCCACGGCCCGGCGGCTCGCGGCCGAGGGTTTCCAGGTCGTGCTCGGTGCCCGCCGCATGGACCGGCTGGAGCCGCTGGCCGCGTCGATCGGTGCGCGGGCGCTGCCGTTGGACGTGACCGATCCGTCGTCCGTCGAGGCCTTCGCCGGTGCGCTGGACCGGGTCGACGTGCTGGTGAACAACGCCGGGGGCGCGTTCGACGCGGCGCGGGTGGCCGACGCCGACCTGGACTCGTGGGCGCAGACCTACGAGGTCAACGTGCTGGGGACGGTGCGGCTGACCAAGGCGCTGCTGCCGGCGTTGCGTGCGTCGGGGGCGGGCGACGTCCTGTTCGTCAGCTCGACGGCGGCTCTGGTCTCCTACGAGGGCGGGGGGTCCTACACGGCGGCGAAGCACGGCGTGCACACGCTCGCCGAGACGCTGCGGCTCGAGCTCAACGGCGAGCCGGTGCGGGTGATGGAGATCGCGCCCGGGATGGTGCGCACCGAGGAGTTCTCGCTGAACCGGCTGGGCTCCGCGGAGGCGGCGGATGCCGTGTACCGCGGCGTGCGCGAGCCACTGGTCGCCGACGACATCGCCGACTGCATCGCCTGGGCCGTCACGCGCCCGCACCACGTGAACATCGACCTGATGGTGGTGCGGCCCCTCGCGCAGGCCGCGCAGCACAAGGTCGCGCGGGACGCCTAGGGCCGGACCGCGGTCGGTTCGCGGACCAGGGTGACCCCGAACCGCTCCTCCACGGCCGCGGTGACCCGGTCGGCGAACGCGAGCAGCTCGGCCGCCGTCGCGCCGGGCTCGGTCGTGAGCGCGAGGCTGTGGCGGGACGACGTCCCGACGTTGCCCTCTCGCGTTCCGCGCCCGAAGCCGGCGTGCTCGACCAGCCACGCGGCGCTCAGCTTCACCAGACCGTCCCCCGTCGGCCAGCTCGGACAGCCCTCGACGGCCTGCTCGCTCGGGACGACGGGGTTGGTGAAGAACGACCCGGCGCTGCGGCTGTTCGGATCGGCGGGGTCCAGGACCATGCTCTTCCCGCGACGCAGCTCGAGAACCGCCTCCCGGACGGCCGCCAACGGCGCCGTGTCACCCAGTTCGACGCCGAGCCGCCGGGCGAGCTCGGCGTACCCGACCGGGCTCGAGTCCGCGCTCTCCTCCAGGGCGAACGTGACGTCGAGGACGACGAACCGGCTCGGGTCCTTCTTGAGCCGGCTGTCCCGGTAGGCGAAGCCGCACTCCTCCGGCGAGAGCGTGCGCTCGGACTTCTCCGCACGGTCGTAGACGCGGACGGCGGTGATCGTCTGCGCGACCTCCTGCCCGTAGGCGCCGACGTTCTGGACGGGCGTCGCGCCGGTGGAGCCCGGGATGCCGGAGAGCGCCTCGATCCCGGCCAGCCCGTTCGCGACCGTGTGGGCGACGAGGTCGTCCCAGTCCTCACCGGCCTGCACCGTGAGCACGGCGCCCGACCGCTCGATCCCCCGGCTGCGCACCGCGACGACGTCCCCCGGCCAGCCCTCGTCCGGAGCGACCACGTTGGAGCCGCCGCCGAGGACGAGCAGCGGCCGGCCGGCCTCGTCCGCCTCGCGCACCGCGGCGACGAGTTCAGCGGCGTCCGCGACCTCCACGAGGCGCTCGACGGGGCCGCCGACGGCGAGGGTGGTGAGGTCCGCCAGCCGGACGTCGCGTCGAACCTGCACGAGCCCACGCTAGCCGGGACTACCCTCCGGACCGGTGAGCGAGGCAGGCAGCGACCACAAGGCGCGGGCCTCCCTGCCGCCCCGACCCGGGAAGAAGGCGCCGCGGCTGGCCGCCGGCCGAGCCCGGGCTCTGGGTCTGCCGACGCGCGGCACCACGAACGCCAACCGGCTCCGGCGGGTGGACCGCTGGCTGCTGGCCACCCAGATTCCGCGCCTGCGCGACTCGTCCCGGCCGCTGGTGGTGGACCTCGGGTACGGCTCGTCGGCCGTCACCACGCTGGAACTCGTCGAACGGCTCGCCCCCGAGGTGAACGGACTCGAGGTCGTCGGGCTCGAGATCGACCCCGCGCGCGTGGCCGCCGTCGAGGCGGACCGGGATCCGCCCCGCGTGGACTTCCGCGTCGGCGGATTCGAACTCGCCGGCCTGCAGCCCGTGCTCGTTCGAGCGTTCAACGTGCTGCGCCAGTACGACGAGGAGTCGGCGGCGCGCGCCTGGGACACGATGCGCGCCGCGCTGGGGCCCGGTGGGCTCATCGTCGAGGGCACGTGCGACGAGTGGGGACGGCGCTCCGCCTGGGTGGCCCTCGATGCCGACGGTCCCCTGACGCTGACGCTGTCCACGCGCGTCTCCGACATCGAGACGCCGTCGGACCTCGCCGAGCGCCTGCCGAAGGCGCTGATCCACCACAACGTGCGCGGCCAGCCCGTGCACGAGTTCCTGACGGCGTTCGACGCGACCTGGGCGGCTGCCGCCGGGCTGTCGACGTTCGGCGCGCGGCAGCGCTGGGTGGCGGCCGTCCAGGGATTGGCGGCCCAGGGGTGGCCGTTGGTGGGGTCGACGCGGCGGTGGCGGGCGGGTGAGGTCACGGTGCGATGGTCGGCGGTGGCACCGACGTGACGGACTCGTCCGTCCACAGCTGATCGGTTCATCCACAGGGTACGTTTCCGCTGGTCAGCGACCTACCGTTCGGCTATGATCGAACACGTGTTCGACGACCGCGCATGGCAGGCCTCCGAGGGGCCGAGCGTCGTCGAGCGCGCGCTGCGTTCGTGGCTCGACCGTCACGAGACGGTCTTCACGCTGTCGGACGACTACCGCGCCCATGGCCGCGATCACGTATGCGGGATCGAGGTGCCCGACCACTTCGCGCGGCTGCTCGAGACCGGCGCAGACCATCTGGCGGCAGCGAAGGCCGCGTTCGTCGAGCAGGGCCGGCAGGCGGCCGTCCAGGCCCGCGAGCTCGCCGCCTTCGCCGCTCACCGGCCGGCCGACGTCCTCGACCGACCGGACGACGAAGTGGGCGCGGCAGCGGCGGCCTCGCGGGCGGCCCGGCCACCCGCGCTCACCGAGGTCAGCGAGTGGGCGGTCGACGAGGTGATGGCCACGTTGAGCCTGCCCTCCCGGACGGCCAGCCTGCTGCTGTCGGAGTCGATCAGGCTGGTCGAGCAGCTGCCGGCCAGCCTGGCCGCACTGGAGGCGGGGTCGATCTCGTGGGCCCACGCACGCGTGTTGGTCGACCAGCTCAGCGAGCTCTCGGACGAGCTCCGTGGCGAGGTCGAGGCTGCGCTGTTGGCGAAGGCGCCCGGCAAGACGGCAGCGCAGCTCCGCGAGACGGCCCGTCGAGCCGTGCTCCGCGCCGACGCATCGGCGGCGGCGAAGCGGCTGGCGCGAGCGATCCGCGACCGGTCGGTGCGGATGTACGGCGACAAGGACGGGATGGCGTCGCTGACCGCACTGATGTCGGCGCCGGTGACGCGGGCCTGCTACCGGCGCCTGGAGGCGCTCGCCGAGGCCTGCGCGGTGCCCGGCGACGCCCGCACCAAGGACCAGCGCATGACCGACTGCCTCGCCGATCTGCTCCTGGGCGGAGGGTCGACGAACCAGCCACCGGTGCAGGTGACGCTGACCGTGGTCGCGCCGGCCGGCACGTTCACCGGCGGCGACGAGCCCGGCGAGATCGATGGCGAGCCGGTGTCCGCGCTGCAGATCCGCGAGATGGCGTACGCCCTCGGACTGCTGCCGAGGCCGGCTGCGGCCGACGCCGCTCCGACCGCTGCGACCGACACGGATGCAGCGGCCACCGTCGAAGACAGAGCCGCGGTCACGATCAGCGCCAACGAACAGGCCGCGGCCGATCTCGCCGCGCTGCTGGGCATCCGGACGACGGCAGGCACTCCCCTGGCGGCCCTGCCGAACATCGCGGTGGTCGACGAGATCTCCGGAGAACTGCTGGCGCTGACCGACGCCTTCGAAGTGCGCCGGATCGCCGCCTGTCAGCCGACGCGCCTGTCGTCGCGGTCGTCGGCCGTGCACGCATCCGCCGGATGGTCCCGGGCTGTGCCCTCCGGCGGCCACCGTCCGCTACCGCCCGTCGGACCCGCTCGACCTCTTCGTCCGTGCCCGCGACCGGCGCTGCCGGTTCCCCGGGTGTCGCGCGCGCCCGGTCCGGTGCGACCTCGACCACGTCGTGCCGTGGCCCGCGGGTCCGACCTCGGCGAGCAACCTCTGCTGCCTCTGCCGGCACCACCACCGGCTCAGCCACCAGGCGCCGGGCTGGACGATGCGCCGGCTCGCCGACGGCGGCCTCGAATGGACCCTCCCCGGCGGCGACCGAGTCGTCACCCACCCGATTCCCTACGGCACCGACGACCTGCCGCCTCCTCGTCGAGTCATGGACGACGACCCGCCGCCGTTCTGACGAGGCACCCCACGGCACGATGGATCGCGTGAGTCCCCTCTCCGGCGAGACACTGCGCCTGCGGTGCATCGAGGCTGTCGTCGACGAAGGCGAACGGTTCGGGATGCTCGCGCAGGAGCTCGACCTCGAGGTCCAGGTGCCGTGGCTGCCGGAGTGGCGGGCTCGCGACCTGGTCGGTCACCTCGGCACCGTGCACCGGTGGGCGACGTCCATCGTCCGGGCGGGCACGACGGAGCCTCCGCCGCGCGGCACGCAGCAGGAGCCGCCGGTCGACGGCCTGCTCGACTGGTACGCCGCCGGCCTGTCCGAGCTCGTCCGCACCCTCCGGACCACCCCGCCGGAGAGCCCGGCCTGGCACATGAGTCCGGCCGCGGAGAAGGTCGCTGCCTCGTGGGCCCGACGCCAGGCGCACGAGCTCACCGTCCACCGGATGGACCTCGAGGCCGCCGCGGGCGTTCCGCTCACCCCGGTCCCGCGTGAGTTGGCCGAGGACGGCGTCGACGAGCTGCTGACCATCGTGGTTCCGCGGTGGGCCCACACCGAACCCCTGACCGAGGCGCAGGGCCGCGTGGCCGTGACGGCCACCGACACCGGCCGCACCTGGTCCGTCGAGGTCGACCGCGGCCGGGTCACCGTGTCGCCGGAGACGAACGGCTCGGAGGACGCACGACTCTCCGGCCCCGCGACCCAGCTGCTCCTCCGGCTCTGGGGCCGCCCGGCCGACGTCACGGTCGAGGGCGACGCCGCGGCCGAGGCCCTCCTGCGGGGCAGGTGAGCCGCGCTGCCCCGCCATCCGCGTCCGATCCGATCGCGTCGCCGGCGGCACAGCGGAACTGCTGGCCGATGCCGACCGCGACGGCTCGTGGATGTTGCTGGTCAACAGCACGCCCCAGTCGCACGTCGACCTCGGCGACCCCACCCATCTGGAGTTCGAGTACGTCCGCCGGATGGGCCACGTCCTGGACCTCGCCGCCGAGCCCGGCCTGCCGCTCGACGTCGTCCACCTCGGCGGGGGCGCACTCACGCTCCCCCGCTACGTCGACGCCACCCGCCCGGGCTCGCGTCAGCGGGTCATGGAGATCGACGAGCCGCTCACCGCCCTCGTCCGCGAATACCTGCCGATCCCCCGCCGCGCCCGCATCCGGGTCCGCGCCGCCGACGCCCGCGCGGGCCTGGCCTCACTGCCGCCCGCCAGCGCCGACGTCGTCCTCAGCGACGTGTTCGCCGGCGCCCGCACCCCCGCCCACCTGACCACCGTCGAGTACGCCGCCGAGGCGAAGCGGGTGCTCCGACCCGGCGGCATCTTCGTGGCCAACGTCGCCGACGGACCGCCGTTGCGGTTCGCCCGCGTCCAGGCGGCCACCCTCCGCGCGATCTTCCGCACCGTCTGCCTGCTCGCCGAACCGGGCACCTTCCGCGGACGGCGCTTCGGCAACCTGGTCGCGGTCGCCTCCGACGCCGACCTGCCCATCGCCGCGCTGACGCGGCGCTGCGCGAGCGACCCGATGCCCTCCCGCGTCGTCGAGGGCGCGGACCTCGACCGCTTCATCGGCAAGGCACAGCCCGTGCACGACGCCGAGGCCGTCGATTCGCCCGAACCGCCGGAGGGCGTCTTCAGCCGCTGAACCGACCGCGTCGTATGGTCAGACCATTATGACCAGTCCGTCCCGCGACACGGTCGCGTGCGCGACCGCGGCGGTCGTCTGGTCCATCGCCCTCGGGATCGCCAGCGTCGCGCTCCCCCTGCTCGCCCTCGAG
The DNA here is from genome assembly GCA_963784165.1 of uncultured Actinomycetota bacterium. Lineage (GTDB taxonomy): Bacteria > Actinomycetota > Actinomycetes > Mycobacteriales > Geodermatophilaceae > Blastococcus_B. Next base: position 139,231 of record CAWAQI010000018.1, on the reverse strand, counting down.
GCCGGGTACAGCGGCGTGCAGGTCGGCGTGCTGGTCGCGCTCAGCGCCCTCACCCAGATGCTGGCGCGCATCGGCATGGGCAGCTGGATGAACCGGTTCCCGGACTGGACGTTCATCCTCGCGTCAGCGGTCGTCCTCGGCGTCTCCAATGCCGCCGCCGCCCTGAGCACGGCCTGGGTGCCGTTCGTCGCGGCCCACCTGCTGCAGGGTGTCGCCCGCGCGTTCTTCTGGACCGGCAGCCAGACCCACGTCGTCCGCGGGGACCGACCGGCGGTCGCCGGCCTCGCGATGATCAACCTGGTGTCCGCCGCCGGTCTGCTCGTCGGCCCGGTGGTGGCCGGCTGGATCGGCGAGCGCTCGCTGACCGCCGCCCTCGTCGTCGCGACCGGCCTGTGCGTCGCGGCGTGCGTCCCCACGCTGCTCCTCGACCGACTGCCCCCGTTCGCCCCGCCGGCCAACCGCCCGCCGGGCCGCATCTGGCGTCGCCCCGGCGTCGACGCCGGCTGCTGGGCCGCGGTGTCGGGCGGCGCCTGGCGCGGTCTGCTGGGCTCCTACGTCCCGGTCGCCCTCCAGGCCGCCGGCCAGTCGACGGCGACGATCGGCACCCTGGTCACCGTCGCCAACGCGGCGCAGCTCGGCGGCTCGGCCCTCGTCGGCCGGCTGCGCGCCCGCGGGCTGGCCGTCTCCCTGGTGGTCGGCACCGTCGTCGCCGGTCTCGGTACCGCCGCGGTCGGTCCGGCCGCGGGATCCGCCCTCCTGGCCGCGGGAGCCCTCGTCCTCTCGGGCCTCGGCGCCGGCGCGCTGCAGACCGTCGGTCCGGCCGTCGCCGCCGAGGCGGTGCACCGCGAGGAGCGCGGTCTGGCGATCGCCTCCACGGGGACCTTCCGCTCCGCTGCCCTGCTCGTCACCCCGCTCGCCGCCGCGGGCATCGTCGCGTTCGCCCCGGTGTCGGTCGCCCTCGCCGCCGGCGGCGTGATCATCGCGGCGCCGATCCCCATGGCCCTGCGCCTGCTCCGGCAGACGCGCGAGCAGAGAGTCGAGAGCCCCGCATGAGGATGTCGCTGCGCTCGACGTCGACCCGCACGTTCGTCGCCCTGCCGGTGGCGCTGCTGGCCGAGCAGGCGGTCCGGCGGGCACCTCTGCATCCCGCCGCCGCCCCGCTGCTGGCCGCCGGCTACGCCGCCTACAAGCTGGCGGGCAGCTACCGGATCGGCCGGGCCGGCGGGCCGCCCGGCATGTCCCAGGGCATGCCGGAGCGCCTGGTGACGACGGGCGTCTACGCCTGGACCCGCAACCCGATGTACCTGGGCCACCTGACGTTCATGACCGGCGCCGCGTTGCTGACCCGCTCGCCGCTCGCCATCGGCGCACTCGCGCTCGCGGGGCCATGGTTCGGCCGGCGGGTCGCCGCCGACGAGGCGCGGCTGACCGCCGCCTTCGGCGCCGAGTACGAGGAGTACCGCGGCCGGGTCCCGCGCTGGCTCCCCCGCGTCTAGCGGCCGGCCTCGACCCCGTCGAGGAACTCCAGGATCCGCGCCGGAGCCGTCTCCTCGGTCTGGTCGACCACGGGCACGTCCCAGTACTCGTTGACCGGCAGGCACTCCTGCAGGTAGCGCGCCGCCGACGGGGCGTGCGAGTCGTCCTGGCCCGGCACGATCAGCGCCGGGACGTCGCAGGTCAGCAGGTCCTCGGGCTCGGGGCCGGGCACGGTGTCGCGGTCGAACAGCAGCCGGACCAGCCCGGACACCGTCGTCCGGTAGCGGGCCGGGTCGGCCTTCGCGTAGTCCGCCGCGAACGACTCGTCGGTGCGCAGGACGCTGTTCCACGGACCCACGCGCGGGTCCTTGGTGAACGTCGCCCCCGACGACCGGGCGAGGTCGACGACCGCCGCCGAGCCCCTCGGAGTCGACGAACGCCAGGTGCTGCTCGAAGCGGGAGTGCTGCTTCATCCGGTACTTCACGCCACCGGCCGGCGAGTACAGCACCATCGACCGCACCCGCTCCGGCGCAGCGACACCGATGGCGGCCACCGCCGAGCAGCCGACGCAGCCACCCATCAGGTGCGCCGAGTCGATGCCGAGCGCGTCGAGCAGACCGAGGCCCTGCCGGACGTAGTCGGCCCACGAGATCCGCTCCACCCGCCCGCCCGACTGCCCCGACTCACGCCGGTCGAACCGGATGCAGCTGTAGTGCTGCTCCAGGTGCTCGAGCAGGTTCAGCCGCTGGTAGATGCCGACCGACCGCCAGCTCTCCAGCGTCGAGTCGAAGCCGCCCGGGGAGAACATGAGCAGCGGCGGACCGTCCCCGGTCACCTCGTAGCGGGTCGAGATCCCGTCGGCGACGGCGGTGGGCACGGTCAGGATCCCTTCGGCACCGGGATGCCGCCCGGCAGCTGGCGGGCGGAACGGACGTCGTCGGCGTAGCGCGTCATCGCCTCCAGCGTCAGCTGCGCGACGTTGACGTAGGTGTCCGGAGCGCCGTCGATGGCCGAGGCCGCGTAACCGATGGCCGCGTTCACCATGCGCATCCGGCCGTCGAGCCACGGCCCGCCGCCGAACCCGCCGAGAACCGGGATCGACACGGCGTCGGCCACCGCGGCCCCGACGACCGGGCCGGAGTTGGTGAAGTTCAGCAGGGCGGCGCCGGCGTCCTCGAGCCGCTTGGCTTCCGAAATGAGCTCGTCCTTGAGCTCCACCGGGACGGCGTCGGCGGCGGTCGGGATCGACTTGTACTCGACGCCGTAGCGCAGCGCGGTCTGCGGCGTGATGCCGAACTGGGCGAACACCGGGATGCCGGCGCGGGTGACGGCCTCGACGGCGTCGAGGTAGTCCGACGCGGCGTCGAGCTTGACCATGTCGACGCCGGCTTCCTTCACGAACCGGATCGCCGCACGGACGGCGCTGTCGGCGCCTTCCTGCAGCGGCCCGAACGGGAAGTCCACGCTGACCAGCGCCCGGGAAACGCCCCGTCGCACCGCCTTGGCGACGACGAGCATCTCCTCCATCGTCACCTCGAACGGATTCGAGTGGCCCCAGAGGTTGACCCCCACCGTGTCGCCCACGGAGACGAGGTCGACGCCGGCCCGGTCGACGATCCTCGCGACCTGGTAGTCCCAGGCGACGACGCCGACGATCTTGCGACCGGCGTCCTTCATCGTCTGCAGGTCGCGCAGGCTGACCTTCTCCCCGGCCATCAGACGCGCAACGCGGTCAAGAGGTCGACGACGTCGTCCTCGTCGGCGGAGGGCAGCAGCACGCGGGCGTGCGGGCGGAGCGCCGCCACGGCCGCCGACGCGGCGGTGCCGCCGTGCGTGCCCTCGCCGACGACGAGACCGGCGGTCTGGACGCCGCGCTCCCAGCAGGCCTTGCCGAGGGCGTAGGCGCAGGAAGCACCGGCGTCGCTGGTGGCGACCATGACGACGACGGACGCGCTGGCCAGCTCGTCGGCCAGCGTCGCCGGACCGCCGTCGATGCCGCGCAGCACGACGCTCTCGGGCTCCTCGTCGGCGGACTCGCAGACGTAGAAGCGGGCGTTGGCCCACTCGAGCTGCGCCGTCCGCGCGAGCACCTCGGCGGCCTGCTCGTCGAGCGCGATCACCCGGCCGGCACGGGACGGTGCGATCGGCCGGTCGATGCGGTACGCCGCCTCCTCGGCCGACGCCGCGCGGGCGCAGCTGCTCAGGCTGTCGACGGTCATCAGACCGACGAGACCGGCATGCCGGGTCGCACCTTGACGTCCTCGCTCGCGGCGTCCAGGAACGCCTCCTTCTGCGGGAGGACCACCGCCGCGGACCGCACGTGGTGGTGCTTCGGGTCCACGCCGGGGGGCGTGACGCCCTTGTCGCGCAACGAGACGGCCGCCCGGTACAGCTTCTGGCGGGCCTTGATGATCCCGCTGTCGGCCGGCACCAGGCGCTCCTTGGTGCGGTCGACGATCGGGCCCATGCTCTCCTGCAGCGAGGAGTCCTGGATCGCGATGCCCTCGATCCCGGAGAACCACTCCCCGGTCCGCTGCTTCTCGCGGTTCATCAGGTAGTCGTTGTCCATGTTGGCCATCGGCCGGTAGGTGCCCGGGATGTTCTTGCTGTGCACCCCGTGGCCGTCGATCATCGCCTGCCGCTCGGTCTCGGTCAGGGCCCGCACCGGGTGGTAGTCGAAGCTGTAGGCCCAGCAGTTCTCGTCGTCGATCGGGATCCAGAAGTGCCCGTGGATCGGGTGGTCGCCGCGCGGCGGGACCATCGTGAAGCAGGGCATGACCCACGGCGTGATCCGCCAGTAGTACTGCCCCTCCTCGGCGTTGCGCCGGGCGCCGACGAACAGACCACCCTCGCTGTCGGCCACCTCGAAGAAGGGCTTCATGTCGCCCAGGTTGTACTGATTGCCCTTCGAGCCCTTGAACAGCGGGTCGCTGTTCAGGCCGCCCGAGTGCAGCCAGCTCACGTGGCTCGAGTCGATGCCGCCCTCGAAGGCCTGCAGCCAGTTGCTCTGCTGCCAGCGCTTGGAGGTGTAGGTCTGCTCCGCCGGGACCAGGGCGAACTCGTACTCGGGGAGCGGCGGCTGGGTGGCCGGGTCGCCCATGTACGTCCAGAGGATGTCGCCGATCTTGACCAGCGGGTACGCCGTCAGCTTCACGTTCTCCGCGAAGCTGGAGTTGTCGGCCTCCGACGGGACGTCGACGCACTGGCCGGTCGTGTCGTACTTCCAGCCGTGGTACGGGCAGCGGATGCCGCCCTCCTCCTGCCGGCCGAACCACAGCGAGGCGCCGCGGTGCGCGCAGAACTCGTCGATCAGGCCGTAGCGGCCGTAGCTGTCGCGGAAGGCGACGAGCCGCTCGCCGAGCAGCTTCAGCCGGATCGGCGGGGACCCGTCCTCGGGCAGTTCCTCGGCCAGGCACGCGGGAATCCAGTACTGCCGGAACAGCTCACCCATCGCCGTCCCGGGGCCGGTCTGGGTGAGGAGTTCGTTGATCTCCCTGCGCAGCATGCTGAATCTCCCTGAGTGCAGGCTCTATCGTGGGCTAACTGTCATACCTTTGACGACCGGTGTCAACGGGCCGATCAGATGTCGCGGGGCGCCACGTCGACCGTGAGCCCGTCGAGCTCCGGCGACACCTTGATCTGGCAGGACAGCCGGCTGGTCTCCCGTCGGTCGTCGACGCCCATCTCGAGGAGGTCCTCCTCGATCTCGTTCGGCTCGCCGACCACGGCCATGAACTCCTCGCGCACGAACACGTGGCACGTTCCGCACGAGGCATTGCCGCCGCACTCGCCGATGATCCCGGGCACGCCGTTCTTGACGGCGGTCGCCATGACCGACTCGCCCTCCACGGCGTCGACCGCCTGCTCGACGCCGGCAGCACTGACGTAGATCACCTTGGGCACGGACCCGTCCTCTCCTGGGCAGCGTCGGGCATCGCTTTGGTCAGGCCATTAGACCATGGACCGACCGTGTCCACCACGGAATCGAAGAGATCCTCGTCGGGCATTGGCCTGACGGCCACCGAGCGCTACTGTGTAATGGACTGACCATTCACCATCGACCGAGGGGCGCCCGATGCCGCACAGCTCCGGGACATCAGGGTGAGCGCCGGCGTCCTCGTCGTCGGCGCGAGCCAGGCGGGCCTGCAGCTCGCCGTGTCGCTGCGCGACCTGGGCTACACCGAGCCGATCACGCTGGTCGGCGAGGAGCCCCACGCCCCGTACCAGCGCCCGCCGCTGTCCAAGGAGTTCCTCACCGGCACCGCCGGACCGGAGACCCTGGCCTTCCGCACCCCCGCCTTCTACCGCGACGCGGGCATCGAGCTCGTCTGCGGCGAGCAGGTCACCGACGCGACGCTGTCCACCGGCATCGCCGGCACCGCCTCCGGCCGGGAGCTGCCCTTCGACCGCCTGGCGCTGACCGTGGGGGCCGCCGCCCGCCGGCTCGCCGTCCCCGGGGCCGACCTGCCCGGCATCTGCTACCTGCGCGGACTGGACGACGCCACGCGGCTGCGGCCGCAGCTGACCAGCGCGTCGCGCGTCGTCGTCGTCGGCGGTGGGTTCATCGGGCTCGAGGCGGCGGCCGTCGCCCGCTCGTTCGGCGCGACGGTCACCGTCGTCGAGGCCACCAACCGGCTGATCGGCCGCGCGGTCGCACCCGTCGTGTCCGAGTTCTACCGGGGCGCGCACGAGCGCCGCGGCACGACCGTGCTCACCCAGACCTCCGTCACCGGCTTCCGCGCCGCGGGCGGCCGGGTCGCCGGGGTGCTGCTGGGCGACGGGACCGACCTGCCGGCCGACCTGGTCGTGGTCGGCGTCGGCGTCGTCCCGCGCACCGAACTGGCCGAGAAGCTCGGCCTGGAGTGCGACGGCGGGATCGTCGTCGACGCCCGTGCGCGCACCAGCGACCCCGCGGTGGTCGCCGCCGGCGACTGCACCGTCCTCCCGCACCCGCTGACCGGCGAGGGTCGGGTCCGCCTCGAGTCGGTGAACAACGCCGTCAGTCAGGCCACCGCGGCCGCCGCCGACGCTGCTCGACGCGCCCGAGACCGGCCCCAACGTGCCGTGGTTCTGGTCCAACCAGGGCGACCTGCGGTTGCAGATCGCCGGCCTGTCCGCCGGGTTCGACTCCTACGTCGTCCGCGGCGAGCCGGAGACCGAGAAGTTCTCCGTCCTCTACTACCGGGAGGGCCGACTGCTCGCGGTGGACGCGGTGAACAGCCCGTCCGAGTACATGGTCGTGCGCCGGGCACTGACCCAGGGCGCCACGGTCCCGGCCGACCGGGCGGCCGACGTCGGCACGCCCCTCAAGCAACTCCTGACCGAGCTCGCCGCGGCTTAGTCCGCGGCACGACCACGCAGGCTTGACGCCGAATGGTCTGTCCATAGACCATCACGACTACATCACACGAGGAGCGATATTCATGGGTGAAGACAGCCGCACCTTCGTACGCGGGCTCGAGTCCGACAACTACGAGCTCGAGGCCGTCCGCCAGATGCAGCTCGCCCACCACCGGGTGCGCGACGAGACGATCATCACCGACACCGGTGAGTCCGTCGGCCACTCCGGCGCCACGAAGCAGTCCCGTGTGTCCTGGCGGATCGGCCCCGGCGACGAGGACTTCCTCACGCAGACGCTGCAGGTGCACTTCATCGAGATCGACGGGCACGGCAGCAACAAGGGCCACGGCCACCAGAACGAGGCCGCGTTCTACATCCTCGAGGGCGCCGGCTACGAGATCCACGACGACCTGCGCTACGACTGGAAGAAGGACGACTTCGTCTTCGTCCACACCGACTCGGTGCACCGCCACTTCAACCCCTACGACGAGAAGGCCAAGTGCCTCGTCGTCAAGGCCAAGTGCACCTGGATGTTCCTGGGCCTCCTCCAGCAGGGCCGCGGCGGCCCGATCGACCGCGAGGCCGAGTTCGGCCCGCGCGAGGACTGGTCCGCGATCTGGACCCCCGGCGTCCTGGAGCGCACCAAGAAGATCAGCCCCGAGGACACCGTCTGGGAGGACACCGACCTCGGCCGCATCCGCGTGATGACCAGCCCGCGCACCGACCACGCCCGCCTGTTCAGCGTCGACGCGTTCGAGTTCGAGATCGAGCCCGGCGGGCACACCGGCCGGCACTGGAAGATGGCCGACGAGGTCCTCTACGCCCTCGACGGCGACGGCTACTCCCTGCACTGGGAGGTGCAGGCCGAGATCGCCGAGCGCTACTACGCGCACATCGCCAAGGAGCCGAAGCGGTACGACTTCACGAAGGGCGACACCCTCTACGTCCCGCAGAACACGGTGGCCCAGCACTTCGCCGCCGACGGCACCCCGGTGCGGCTGCTGAGCTTCCAGAACCGGCTGTTCAAGCACCTCGGCTACGACAACCTGAAGGTCCTCGAGCCGGCGTCGATCGTGACCGCCGGCACCGCCGAGGAGACGTCCGACGAGCAGGCGAGCAACGGCAGCCGCGTCGACACCACCACCGACCTCACGCTGGCCGCGGTCAACGACTGAGGTGCACGAGCCCGGTGGGCGGTCCCTGCAGAAGGGACCGCCCACCGTTTCCGGCTGCCATCCGCAGCCGTTCCCAGGACGAGAGGTGCCGATGGCCGAGCAGCGCACGGACGACGTCGAGCAGCCGGTGGGCGTGCACCCCGGACCTGCCGCGTACGGCAGTGACCTGGTCGTGGACCTGCTGCGGGCCCTCGGCACCAAGTACGTGCCGCTGAACCCGGGCTCCTCCTTCCGCGGCCTGCACGACTCGTTGGTCAACCACGGCGGCAACGTCGATCCGCAGCTGCTGCTCTGCCTGCACGAGGAGATCGCCGTCTCCCTCGCCCACGGCTACGCCAAGGGCTCCGGCCAGGTCGGCGTCGCCGCCATCCACGACCTCGTCGGCCTCATGCACGCCTCGATGGCCGTGTACGACGCCTTCTGCGACCGGGTGCCCCTGCTGGTCCTCGGCGGCAGCGGGCCGGTCGACCCGGCCCAGCGTCGACCGGTCGACTGGACCCACTCGGCGACGACGCAGGCCCAACTGGTCCGCGACTTCGTGGCCTGGGACGCCGAGCCGGCCACCGCCGCCGCGTTCGTCAGCGACACCCTGCGCGCCTACCAGCGCGCCGCGAGCGCCCCGCGCGGCCCGGCGTACGTCTCCCTCGACGCCGGCATCCAGGAGGCGCCGCTGGACGCCCCGGTCGACCTGCCCGACCTCGCCCTGCACGCCCCCGCCCCGCCCCCGGCTGCGGACGAGGCGAGCATCGCCCGCGCCGTCGAGGTGCTGCTGGCGGCCGAGCGCCCCGTCGTCGTCGCCGGCAACCTGAACTGGGACGCCGCCGCCACCCCGGTGCTCGTCGAGCTCGTGGAGCTCCTCGGCGCGGCGTACCACGACGACCGCAACGCGGTCTCCTTCCCGACCACGCACCCGCAGAACGGCACCGGGAACGCCGAGTGGCTCGCCGAGGCCGACGTCGTGCTCGCGATCGGCGTGCCCGACGTGCCCGGCCTGCTGCGCCGCCGCGGCCGCTCCCGCAGCGGCGACGCCGGCACCTTCCCGCAGGTCGTCGACGTCTCGACGGGCCACCTCGGGCTGAAGTCCTGGAGCAACGTCTTCGAGACGCCGCTCCCCCGCGCCGCCCAGCTGCTCGCCGACCCGCTCACCGGGGCACGGCAGCTGCTGGCTGCTCTGTCCGAGCCTGCCGGGGCGGCCGAGCGCCGCCGCCGCGTCGTCGAGCGCATCGCCGAGCAGCGCGCTGCTGTCGCGGCGACGCTGCGCGACGGCTGGGACGCGGCTCCCATCAAGCCGTCGCGTCTCGTCAGCGAGCTGTGGGACGTCGTCCGCGACGTGCCGCACCTGCTCTGCCTGCGCAACACCCGCAGCTGGCCCGAGGGCGTCTGGGAACTCGACGGCGCCGGCAGCTACCTCGGCCACTCCGGTGGCGGCGGGGTCGGCTACGGCCCCGGCGCCTTCGTCGGTGGCGCACTCGCCGCCCGCGACCGCGGCCTGCTCGGGGTCGGCATCATCGGCGACGGCGACCTGCTGATGGCGGCCGGCGCACTGTGGACCGCCGTCCACTACGGGATCCCCGCGCTCCTGGTGGTCAACGACAACGGGTCCTTCTACAACGACGAGCCGCACCAGGCCGCCGTCGCCCGGGACCGCGGCCGGGAGCCGGCCAACAGCTGGATCGGCATGCGGATCGCCGATCCGGCCATCGACATCGACGGGCTCGCGGCGTCCTACGGCTGCTGGACGGCCGGCACCGTCACCGACCCGGCCGACCTGGCCGGGGCCTTCACCAAGGCGCTCGCCGCCGCCCAGGGTGGCGCGGTCGCCGTCGTGCACGTCCGGACGGAGCCGGCATGAGCGCGGTCCTCGGTCAGGTGGGGCGGGGTCGTCCGCCCGTCCACGCCCGCATGTTCATCGGCGGCGAGTGGCGCGAGGCCGCTTCCGGCGCGCGGATCGACTGCATCGACCCGAGCACGGAGGAACTGCTCGGGACGGTGCCGGCGGGCGGGGCGGCCGACGCCGACCTCGCCGTGGCGGCGGCGAAGGAGGCCTCCGGCGCGTGGCGCGCCTTGGGCTGGACCAAGCGGGCCGCCCTCCTGCGCGACCTCGCGGCCGCCGTCGCCGAGGTCGCCGAGCCGCTCGCCCAGCTCGACGTCCTCGACAGCGGCAACCCGATCGCCGGCATGCGCGGCGACGTCGAGTCCACCGTCCGCGAGCTGAACTACTTCGCCGGCCTGGCCGGTCAGACCCACGGCGTCAGCACGCCGACCGACGCGGAGCGCGTCTCGTTCACCCAGCGCGAGCCCTACGGCGTCGTGCTGCGGATCGTGCCGTTCAACCACCCGTTCAAGTTCGCGTGCAGCAAGTCCGCCGCCCCGCTGGCCGCGGGCAACGCCGTGATCGTCAAGCCCGGCGAGCAGACCTCGCTGTCGGCGATCGCGCTGGCCGAGATCGCCGCGCAGGTGCTCCCGCCCGGCGTGCTCAACGTCGTCACCGGCACCGGCGCCGAGCTCGGCGACGCGCTGGTGTCGCACCCCGGGGTGCCGCGGGTGGCCTTCACCGGCTCGGTCCCGACCGGCCGGGCGATCCTGCGCAGCGCCGCGCAGAACATCAGCCACGTCACCCTCGAGCTCGGCGGCAAGAACCCGCTGATCGTCTGCCCCGACGTCGACGTCCGGCAGGCGGCCCGCATGGCCGTGGCGGCCATGAACATCGCCCGCAGCAACGGCCAGTCGTGCGGCTCGACGTCGCGCATCTACGTGCACGAGAGCATCCGGGAGCCGTTCGAGGCCGCGATGGTCGAGCGCCTCGGCGAGCTGCGCATCGGCGACCCGTGCGACGAGGCCAACGACATCGGCCCGGTCGCGTTCGCGTCGCACTACGAGCGCGTGCTCGGCCACATCGAACGAGCGACGGCCTCCGGCGCGACCCTGGCGTACGGGGGGTCGCGGCCCGCCGGGCTGGACCGCGGCTTCTTCGTCGAGCCGACGCTGTTCACCGACGTCACCGACGACATGCCGATCGCCCGCGAGGAGGTCTTCGGCCCCGTGATGGCGATGCTGACCTGGTCCGACCTCGACGACGTCGTCGCCCGCGCGAACGACTCGGAGCTGGGCCTGACGGCGAACGTGTTCACCCGCGACCTGCGGGTCGCCCACCGGCTGGCCGGGCAGCTGCAGGCGGGCTACGTCTACGTCAACGGCACCGGCCGCCGTCCTCCGGGTTCGCCGTTCGGCGGCTGGAAGTCCAGCGGCCTCGGCAAGGAGAACTCGCAGGACGAGCTCCTCTCCTACACGCAGGAGAAGACGATCACCGTCACGCTGCCCGCCGATCTCCCGGACTGGGCTCGCTGACCAAGAACCGCATCAACCCTTCGACCCCGAGGTGATCAATGACGACGCCGGATGAATCCGTTCGCAATCACGCGCCCTACGACAAGCCGGTCTGGGGCTCCGACGTCATGGTCGACGCCCTGCGCCAGCTCGACCTGCCCTACATCGCGCTGAACCCCGGGTCCTCGTTCCGCGGGCTGCACGACTCGCTGGTCAACTACGCCGGCGACGAGATGCAGATGATCGAGTGCCCGCACGAGAAGATCGCGGTCGCGCTGGCGCACGGGTACGCCAAGGCCAGCGGCAAGCCGATGGGCGTGATCCTGCACGACCTGGTCGGTCTGCTGCAGGGGACGATGGGCGTCTACTACGCCTACATCGACCGCGCCCCCGTGCTGATCCTCGGCGGCTCCGGCCCGGCCGACCAGAGCCGGCGGCGGCCCTACATCGACTGGATCCACTCGGCGAACGTGCAGGGCCAGGCGGTCCGCGAGTTCACCAAGTGGGACCACGAGCCGCGCTCGATCGAGTCGGTGCCCGACGTGCTCGCCCGCGCCTACCGCGTGGCCACCACCGGCCCGCAGGGCCCGACCTACGTCGCGCTCGACGCCGGCCTGCAGGAGGACAAGCTCGAGGAGCCGGTGTCGGTCGACCACGTCGCCGCCCTGGCCGTCGCGCCGTCCCCCGTCGCGCCCGACCCGTCCGCGCTGCGCGCGCTGGCCCAGGAGCTGTGCGACGCCCGCCGTCCGGTCATGGTGCTCGCCTACCCCGGCCGCGACCCGCAGTCGTTCCACACCCTCGTGGAGCTGGCCGAGCTGGTCGGCATCGGCGCCGTGGACACCCACTGGCGGCTGAACTTCCCGAACAAGCACCCGCTCTGCGTCAGCGACACCGACGTCGTCGACGACGCCGACTGCGTCCTGTTCGTCGACGTCAAGGACATGGTCAAGCCGACCCACCGCACCGACCGCCTGGCCCGGCGCAACGTCTCGCGGCTCCGGCCGGACTGCCGGGTGCTCTCCCTCGGCTTCGCCGACATGGGGATCTCCTCGTGGAGCGAGGACTACGCGCAGATCATCCCGGCGCACCACACGATCGCCGCGGACACCGCGGTCGCCCTGCCGCTGCTCCTCGAGGAGTGCCGGCGGCTGATCGCCGGCGAGGGACCGTCCCGGGCCGCCGAGCGCGAGGCGTGGAAGACCGAGCTGACCGACCTGCACGACCGCACCTTCGGCGCCTGGGCGGAGCAGGCGGCCGCCAAGGCCGACCAGACCCCGGTGGCCACCGCCCAGCTCGCCTCGGCGGTCTGGGACGTCGTCAAGGAGCACGACTGGGTGCTGACCGCCGGCACGGCGGCCGAGTGGGCCCTGCGCCTCTGGGACTTCGACGCCCCCTACCGGCACCCCGGCAAGCAGCTGGGCACCGCGACGCAGATCGGCATCTCCCTCGGCGTCGCCCTCGCCCACAAGGGCACGGGCAAGCTGGTGGTCGACCTGCAGCCCGACGGCGACCTGATGTTCGACGTCGGCGCCCTGTGGGTGGCCAGCCGCTACCAGCTGCCGATGCTCACGGTCATGTTCAACAACCGGGCGTACTACAACGACTGGGAGCACCAGGAGAAGCTGGCCGAGCAGCGCGGCACCCCCGTGGACCGGGCGCACATCGGCATGGCCATCGCCACCCCGGAGCCCGACTTCGCCACGATCGCGAAGGGCTTCGGCTGGTGGGCCGAGGGCCCGGTCACCGACCCGGCCGACGTGGCCGACGCCGTCCGCCGCGCCGCGGCCCACGTGCTCGAGACCGGCGGTCCGGCCCTGGTGGACGTGGTCTGCCAGTTCAAGTGAGGCAGTGAGCCGAGAACGGCCCCCGAGCAGCGCTGCTCGGGGGCCGTTCTGCGTCTCAGTCGCGGACGTCCTGCAGGAACCATTCCGTCGGGATCCGGTGGCCCACGCCGGCCTCGACCGCCTTGCGGTACACGACCTGGCCGACGGCGGAGAACTGCAGCCCCTGGTTACCGACGTTCCGGTAGAAGGTGACCTGGTCGGCGCTCGTCCGCCCCGGGACGTCGCCCGTCATCACGGCCGCGATGTCCGGCTTGTCGCCGCCGCGCCCGCGGTCGGTGAACTCCGGGGAGTCCCCACCGAAGCCGGGATTCCGGTTCGGCGCCGGGATGCGCGCCATCTCCTCCTGCGTGCCGCCGATGAAGGCGCCCGGGGACATCCCCCGCTCGACCTGGTACCGGTCGGTCTGCCGCATCGGCAGACCGGCCGTCCCCTGCCGGACGACGACGTCGAACCGGTTCCCGACGTCGGGCATCTCCCGTCGGCCGAGGTTGGTCACGTGCATCCCCGGCTCGATCCAGTCGGCCTCGTAGACCGGCTGCATCGCGTCGGTGCAGGAGGAGAGGATGTCGCAACCGGCGACGGCCTCCCGCGGTGAATCGACGGCGACGACCTCGATGCCCAGTCGCTCGCTCATCTCCGCGGCGTAGGCCTCCCGGTTGGCCCGGGTCGGGCTGTAGACGCGGCAGAGCCGGATGTCGCGCACGCAGGTGAACGCCTCGAGGTACGCCCGCGCCATCCCGCCGGAGCCGAGCATGCCGACGACGGCGGAGTCGGCCCGCGACAGGTACTTCGCGCCGATCGCCGCTCCCCCGGCCACCCGCATGTGCTGCAGGACGCCGTCGTTGAGGAAGGCGAGGGGCTCACCGGTGCGCGTCGAGACCAGCAGCACCAGACCGCAGTACGTGCCGGGTGCGACGGCGTACTTCTCCTCGGTCCAGTTGCCCGCCTCGTCGCGGGGCCAGTGGACGACGTCGGACTTCATCCGGATCGCGAAGACGCCGTCGTTGGCGCCCTCCATCGAGCCCCAGCGGAAGTAGCCGTCGTCGGGACCCGGGAAGTACAGGTCGATCCGCGGCCGGTGGATCGCCCCACCGCTGGGCAGCTTCGCGAACGCCGCCTCCTGCGCGCGGATGCACTCCTCCATCGTGAGCAGCCGGGAGACCTGCTCGTTGTCGATGATGAGCATCAGGCCCTGCTCTGCTCCGGTTCGGCCTTCTCTCGTTCGAGCCCCGCGTAGTCGCGCACGACGTTCGGTCTCGTCAGCAGCGCCAGGCCGGCGAGGACCGGCAGCGCGGCGCCCGCGGTGAGGGCGGTGACCGGGCCGACGACGCCGGCGGCCGCACCGATGACGACGTCGCCGAGCGCGGGCCCGCCGCGCGAGGTGATCTGGTAGAGCGACTGCACCCGTCCGCGCAGCTCGTCCGGTGTCTCGAGCTGGACGGCGGTGTGCCGGATGGTCGTCGCCGTCGCGTCGAAGACGCCCAGCAGCAGGGCCAGGGCCAGCACCGCGGCGAGCACCGAGACCTGCGCGAAGAGCATCGCGGTGACGCCGTACGCGGCGGTCGTGAACAGCAGCACCCGGCCCAGCCGGCGCGACCTCGTGACGATCCGGACGATGCCGTAGGTCGCCAGCAGGGCGCCCAGGGACGGCGCCGCGGAGAGCAGCCCGTAGCCGGTGGGGCCGATGTCGAGCCGGTCGGCGAAAGCCGGCAGCAGCACCCGGTAGGCCCCGAAGACGGTGAGGATCAGGTCCAGCCCGCACAGCGACCAGATGATCGGGCGCCGGCGGACGTAGCGGGCCCCCTCCGCCATGGCCACCCAGACGCTCGCGACCGCGGCCGATCCCTTCCGCCCGGTCGCCGGGATCCGCAGCACCGCCAGCGCCACCACGAGGACGGCGTAGGTGCACCCGTCCAGCAGGTAGACCAGCCCCGGCCCGTCGATGGCGATCAGCAGGCCGCCCAGCGCCGGGCCGACCAGGACGGCGACCTCCCGCGAGGGCGTCAGCATCGCGATCGCGGCCGGCAGGACGTCGCGCGGCACCAGCGCCGGGATGAGCGCCTGACGGCACGGCTGGTCGAACGTCGCCGCCGCCGTCGTCACCAGCACGCTGACGATCACGTGCCAGGCCTGCACCGCCCCGGTGAGCGACAGGGCGGCGATGCCGAAGGCGACCACCATCGCCAGTGCCTGGGTCGCCTGCAGCAGCCGGCGCCGGTCCCAGCGGTCGGCGAAGACGCCGCCGAGCGGGCTCAGCGTCACCAGCGCGACCGCCTGCGCCCCGCCCACCAGGCCGGTCGCCGCGATCGACCCGGTCAGGTCGTAGACCTGGTACAGGCTCGCGGCGACCGTCGCCCGGGTGCCGATCTGCGACAGGACGACGCCCGTCCAGAACAGGACGAAGTCGCGGTTCCGGACCAGCCGCCCCCAGGGCAGGCTCTCCCGGGTCCCCTCCCCCGACGCCATCCCCCGTCAGCCGACGGGGACGAGGGTGACCTTGCTCGGGTGCACCGTCACGAAGACCTCGGTTCCCGGCTCGATCGACAGCGCCGGGTTGCCGCGCACGCGCAGCTCGGCCTGGCCGACCTGGAGGATGTGGTCGACGGCGTCGCCGAGGAACGCGCGGTTGGTGACCGTGCCCCGCCACTCGTTGACCTGGTTGCCCGAGGGCTGGGTGGCGAGCGACAGGCACTCCGGACGGATCGCGGCGATGATCGCCTCACCCGCCGGCACCTGCGCCGCGGACTCGAGCCGCACCCGACCGGCCTCGGTCTCGACGTCGACGCACTCGCCGTCGCGCCCGACGACCTTGCCCGGCAGGAAGTTCGACGTGCCGATGAACTCCGCGACGAACTTGTTGTTGGGCGACTCGTAGACCTCCCGCGGGCGGCCGAGCTGCAGCACGCTGCCCTCCTTCATCACCGCGATCGAGGTCGAGAGCGCCAACGCCTCGATCTGGTCGTGGGTGACGTAGATGGAGGTGATGCCGAGCTCGCGCTGGAGCCGCTTCAGCTCGTAGCGCAGCGACTCGCGCAGCTTGGCGTCGAGGTTGGACAGCGGCTCGTCGAGCAGCAGCAGCGGCGGCTCGATGACGATCGCCCGGGCCAGCGCGAGGCGCTGCTGCTGGCCACCGGACAGCTTGGTCGCCTGGCGGTCGGCGAGGTGGCCCAGCTCCATGGTCTCGAGCACCTTGCTGACGCGGTCAGCGATCTCCTTCTTGCCCGGGCGCTCGTTGCGCTTGCGCACCTGCAGGGGGAAGGCGACGTTGTCGAACACCGTCATGTGCGGCCAGATCGCGTAGGACTGGAAGACCATGCCGAGGCCGCGCTGGTTCGCCGGCACGTTGAGGTAGCGCTGCCCGTCGCCCTCGAACAGCGGGCGGTCGCCGACGACGATCCGGCCCGAGTCGGGGCGCTCCAGGCCGGCGACGGCGCGCAGCGTCGTCGTCTTGCCGCAGCCCGAGGGGCCGAGGAGCGTGAACATCTCGCCCTCGCCGACGGTGAAGCTGACGTCGTTGACGGCGAACACACGCGGAGCGGTCTTGGCCCCGTCCTCGGCCGCCTTGCGACCGCGCTTGCTGCGCGACTCGCCCGCGAAGCTCTTGACGAGGTGCTCGACCGTCAGCTTGGGCGTGCCGCTGGTGCGATCGCGCGAGGTGCTGGACGTAGGAACGGTCGTCATGGCGGTCATGGCGCGGCCTCCGCTGAGGGATTCGGGTGTCGACGGGTCGATGGGGGCGGTCACTCGGACTTCAGCCCGACTCGGGCGCCGACCTTGTAGGCGACGCCGACCAGCACGGCGAGGACGAGCACCATCACCACGCCCAGGGCGGCGAGCTCGGGGAACCGCGCGTTGGCGTAGAGCTCCCAGATCGTGATGGACAGGACCTCGTTGCCCGGGCTGTACAGCAGGATCGAGGAGGACAGCTCGCGGAACGAGACCACGAAGATGTAGACCCACCCGGCCAGCAGCGCGGGAGCGATCAGGGGCAGCAGGACCCGGCGGAAGGTCGCCCACCAGCCGGCCCCGCTGACCTGTGCGGACTCCTCCAGCTCGACGCCGATGGTCTGCATGCCGCTGACGGCGTACCGCATCCCGTAGGGCAGGTACCGGGTGCAGTAGGCGATCAGCAGGATGAAGATCGTTCCGTAGATCGGCAGCGGGCTGCGCAGGTAGACGAACGCGATGGCGACACCCAGCACCAGGCCGGGGATGGCCAGCGGGGAGAACGCGACCTGGTCCAGGAACTGCCGACCCGGGATGCCCGACCGCACCACGACCCACGCGGCGATCGCCATCAGCGCCATCACGAGCGTGGCGGCACCGGCACCCAGCAGGAGCGAGTTCTGCAGGGCGCGGGGCACCGACGGGATGTCGAGGAGCGAGGTGTAGTTGTCGAAGCTCATCGACGCGAACGCGTTGGCCGACGGGGTCTGGTAGTAGGGCAGCAGCGACATGTACAGCAGGACCAGCAGCGGCAGCAGCACGGTCAGGAAGAAGTAGACGAGGATCCCGGCCCCGACGACGGGCTTCCACCTGCCGAGGTCGATCGGCCGCGGCCGGAACCCCTTGCCGGTGATGGTCCCGCCGCCGTGGCCCTTGCTCTTCCGGTTGGAGAACCAGATGCCGAGGGCGGCGATGACGAGCAGCCCGCAGGCCAGCGCGCCGGCGCCGGCGAAGTCGGTGGGGTACGTGCGCAGCACCTGGTAGATGCGGCTGGTGAAGACGTAGGTGCCGTTCTGCAGCCCCAGCAGGGCCGGGACCTCGAAGCTCTCCAGGCTGCGGACCAGCATGATCAGCGCCGCGGCGAGGAGGGCCGGCCGGACCAGCGGAATGGTGACCCGCCGGAACGTCTGCACGCGGGTCGCACCGCTCATCAGCGACGACTCCTCGAGCGAGGGGTCGGTCGACCGGAACGCGGCCACCATGAAGAGGAAGACGATCGGCGAGAGGTGCAGACCCTCGACCCAGATCATCCCCCAGATCGTGAAGATGTCGACGGCGCCCGGGCCGAAGATCGGCTCCAGCACGCTGTTGACCAGGCCGATCTCCGGGCTGGCCAGGAAGATCCAGGCGATCGTGTAGAGGATCCCGGGGATGATCAGCGGGATGATCGAGGCCGCGAAGAACAGGCCCTTGAACGGCACGTCGGTGCGCACGTTGAAGTAGGCGAGCGAGGTACCGATCACGAGGGACAGCAGCGCGGAGCCGATCGCGAACCACAGCGAGTTGGCGATGAGTTCGACGATGTGGTCGTTGCCGTACGCACGGCCGAAACCGTCGAGGCTGAAGGATCCGTTCCGGTCGGTGACGGTGCCCCACAGCAGGTAGACCAGCGGGACCAGGGCCAGGTACCCGACCACCACGGTCACCGCGATCGCGACCAGGGTGCGTGGCCGCTTCAGGACCTCCAGGACCCGCGTGGTCCGCGAGCGGCTGTCCCGGATCGGTCCGTTCTGTGTCGCCCGGTCCGTCGGGCCGGTCTCCACCGGCGGTAAGACGGTCGTGGCCATCGTTGGCTCCTCGAGTTCCTTCTGCGTTCTTGCGGTGGGTCCCTGCGGCCGGTGGGTGGTGCCCCCTCCGCGCCCCGGTGTCATCGCTCGACCGGGGCGCGGAGGCGGGGGTCAGGCGATCAGTCCTCGGGGAGGATCTCGCCGTTCTGGACGATCTCGTCGTAGCGGTCGGACCACTCCTGGCCCTCAGCGAGCAGCTGGTCGACATCCACGGGGACGACCTCCAGGCCCTCGAGCGGGTCCGAGCCGTCCGGCATGACCGACGGGGTCAGCCCGTTCTCGAGGATCAGCGCCTGGCCGTCCTCGAGGTACCAGTCCATGAACAGCATGGCAGCCGCGGGGTGCTCGGCCGCGCTGAGCGGGCCACCGCCGTTGGCGCGGGCCACGACCGGCTCGATGAAGGGCTGGTCGTCGACCGGGGCGCCCGTGGCGCGGGCCTTCTCGGTCAGGTAGCTGTACGAGGCGGCGACGACGCCGAACTCACCGGCCGACAGCAGCTCGACCTGGCCCGAGTGGCCCTTGGCGACCTTGGAGCCGCTGATGACGTCGGTCCAGTACTGGTCGATCTCCTCGTCGGACATGCCCTGCTCCTGGAAGTACCCGTAGAGGGCCATGTACCAGTCGAAGTCGCTGACCTCGACGGAGAGGATGCCGTCGTACTTGGGGTCGGCCAGGTCTTCCCAGCTGGTCGGGATGAGGTCGCCGCTGACCTGGTCGGTGTTCCACGCCGGAGCGAAGATGTTGAACCGGGTCGGCGTCCAGCCGTCGTACTGGAAGTCCTCGTTGACCTTGTCGCGCTGCTCGCCCTGGTAGTCGGCGGTCAGGCCCTCGTCGGCGATGATCGCCATCTCGGTGGCGTTCGTCTCGACGATGTCCGCGCCGGCGAACTCCGCCTCGCTCTCCTGCAGGATGCGCTGCAGGACGGTCTCGGAGTCGGCGCGGTAGAGCTCGACGTCGATGCCGAACTCCTCCTCGAACGCCGGCATCACGATGTCCGCGATGTCCGCGTTCAGCGAGGTGTAGATGGAGAGGGTGTTGCCCTCCTCTTCCGCCAGCTCGACGAGCCGGTCGCGGCGCTCGTCGCCGGTGAGGGCGTTGACCTCCTCGAAGACCGAGTCGGCCTCCGTGGGCTCGTCCGAGTTGCTGGCCGTGGGGGACCCACCGCAGGCGGAGAGAAGGAGCACTGCGGCGGAGCCGAAGCCGATCAGCGTCGATCGTCGTGACATGGGTTCTCCAGGCAGAGAGTAGGACGGGGACCGGTGGCTGGGAGCCAGCCTCCGGGTGGTGCTGTTCAGCTGTCTGTAGTGAAGGGCACCGAAGGGCCCAACGGTCTAACCATTGTCGACTTGTAACGTAACCGTTATCACAGGGGTTCGTCCAGTCCCGGGTTCTCGCCACGCAGGAGGCGGTGCGCGGCCGCGATGTCGAAGGACCGCATGAAGGTCAGCGCGGTGCGGACCATCGACATGTCCGCCCCGGTCCCCGACGCCATCTCCTCGGCGTTGGCGATGTCCTTCTCGAACCAGGTGAAGCGCATCAGGTCCATCTCGCGCAGCGTCCGGCTGTCGGTGGGGCTGTCCATGAGGGCCTGCCGGATGCGCGGCACGTCCCCCCCGAGACGCCGCCCCAGCTCCAGCGCCTGGGCGATCGCGGAGATCTGCGACCAGTGCACCAGGTTGTTGACGGTCTTGCCGACCTGACCTGCGCCGACGTCGCCGAGGTGGTGGACGGCGCCCGCCCAGGGCTCGATCGCGGACCGGGCAGCGTCGAGCGCCGCGCCGTCGCCACCCACGAGCACGGTCAGCCGACCGGACTCCGCCGCTCGGACGCCGCCGGTCAGCGCCGCGTCGAGCACGGCGACCCCCGCCGGCGCCGCCGCCGCCAGCTCGCGGCAGGTCTCCGGCAGCGCGGAGCTGCTCAGCAGGACGACCGTGCCCGGACGAGCGGTCGCGTAGAGCCCGCGCGGCCCCTGGAGCACCTCGCGCAGCTGGTCGTCGGTCGCGACCACCACGACGACGACGCCGGCCCGCTCGGCGAGCGCGGCGGGATCGTCGGCCGACGTCGCACCGGCCTCCGTCGCGGCGGCGACGGCCGTGGCGTCCGGGTCCACGACCGTGGTCGGCAGGCCCGCCTCGGCGAGGTGGCGGGCGATGGGTCCACCCATGGCTCCGAGCCCGATCACCCCCACGCCGTCCGGAATCGGATGTGGGGTTCGACGGGTCGCTCACGGCACCTCCGCTTTCGTGTGGTCCTCCGCACACTAGTCCGTCAATGGACTACTGTCAGGCCTATGGGGTGGCCTCGGTCGACGCGGCCGCCCGAGGAGCGCCTGCTCGCCCGCATGGGCCGGTCCCTCCACCGCCCGAACTACCGGCGGTTCATCACCGGACACGCGATCAGCGTCGTCGGCACGTGGATGCAGCGCGTGGCCCAGGACTGGCTGGTCCTCGAGCTCACCGGCAGCGCGGTCGCGATCGGCACCGCCACCGCGCTGCAGTTCCTCCCGATGCTCCTCTTCGGCGTGTGGGGCGGCGTGCTCGTCGACCGGTTCGACCGGTGGAAGCTCATCGTGATCACGCAGTCGGTCAGCCTCGTGCTGGCCGCCGTCCTGGCGGTCACGACACTGCTCGGCCAGACCACCCTGGGGCTGGTCTACGTCATGGCGGCGTTGCTGGGCCTGGTGACGGTCGTCGACTCCCCCGCGCGCCAGGCGTTCGTCACCGACCTCGTCCCGCCGGCGGACTACGTCAACGCCCAGGCGATCAACTCCACGATCCACAACGCGGGCCGGCTGGTCGGGCCGGCCATCGCAGGCCTCGTCATCGCCGCGGCCGGGGCCGGCCCCGCCTTCGCGATCAACGCGCTCTCGTTCGTGGCGGTGCTCGCCGGGCTGGCCCGCATCGACCGCTCCTCCCTGTACCGGAGCGAGCGCCTCGCCCGCGGCAAGGGACAGGTGCGCGAGGGACTCCGCTACGCCTGGGGCCATCGGCAGCTGCGCGCCACGCTGCTGCTGGTGGCGGTGGTCGGGCTCTTCGGGCAGAACTTCCGCGTGGTGCTGCCGATCACCGCGACGGAGGTCCTCGGCGGCAACGCG
This sequence comes from uncultured Actinomycetota bacterium, assembly GCA_963784165.1. GTDB lineage: Bacteria > Actinomycetota > Actinomycetes > Mycobacteriales > Geodermatophilaceae > Blastococcus_B. The sequence goes on along the minus strand of CAWAQI010000018.1, from coordinate 117,461 downwards.
GCCACCTACGGCTACCTGACCGCCGCGCTCGGGCTCGGTGCGGTCATGGGCGCCCTCGGCGCCGCGTCGCGGCAGACGGTGACCGGTCGAGGGCTGTTGCTGTGGACCGTCGCGTTCGGCGTGGTCAACCTGGCCACGGCACTGGTGGGTGGGCTGATGGTGGCCCTCGCGGCGCTGGTCGCGGTCGGGGTGACCAACATCCTGTTCAACACCCTCGCCCGCACCCTGCTGCAGCTGCGCAGCGACCCCGTGGTGCAGGGGCGGGTGATGGCCCTGCACGGACTGCTGTTCCTCGGGACGACGCCGATCGGCGGCCCGCTGCTGGGCTGGGTCTGCGCCACCTGGGGCTCGGAGTGGGCGTGGGTGGTGGCCGGCGCGACTGCGCTCGCGGTCGCGGGCGTCTGTGCACGGCCGATGTTGCGTGCCGGCGACCCGACCGCTCAGGCCGTTCCGGTCGCTCTCGTCCGTCGGATAGGCCGGCTGCGCCCACCCGCGCGCGCCGAAGCCGCCCTCGGCGACGGCACCGGACCGGCGCACCTCGGCGATCGCCTCCTGCACGACCCGCGACACGGGCGCCTCCAGGCCGACCCGCTCGGCGGATTCGAGGACCATCCGCATGTCCTCGTCGGCCCACGGGATCTCCCGCGGCCGCGCCCAGGTCTCCAGCACCCACGAGTTCGCGCTGCTCAGCAGCAGCCCCTCCACCAGCGGGCCGCGCTGCACGCCGAGGTGCTCGGCCAGGCGCAGGCCCTCGACCACCGAGGCGATGTTCGACCACAGCAGCATGTTGTTGACCAGCTTCGCCGTCTGACCGGCCCCGGGGCCGCCGACGTGCACGACGTCGGAGCAGAACGCGCGCAGCACACCGGCCGTCCTGGCCAGCACCTCGGCATCGCCCCCGACCAGCGCGAGCAGCGTCCCGGTGCGGGCTGCGTGGTCGCCGCGGCACAGCGGCGCGTCCAGCACCCGGCCGCCGTCCCGCGCGGCGATCTCGTGCAGCCGGCGCATCTCCTCGGGGTCCACGGTGGAGCACACCAGGACGTCGGGGCCGCGCCACTCGGGCCGCAGCCGTCCGTCGTCGCCGACCAGGATGTCGCCGACCACCCGGCCGCCGGCGGTGACCAGGACGACGTCGCAGTCCCGCAGATCGGCGGCGGAGGGCACCCGCTGCACGCCCTCGGGCGCCTCGGCTCCCGGCGCCGGGTCGTGGCCCAGCACCTCGTGACCCGCGGCAGCGAGGTGTCCGGCCATCGGTCCGCCCATGCGGCCCAGGCCGACGACGCCCACGGTTCTGGTCATTTGGTCAGACTCTCAGACCGCATGTCAGAGTGGTCGCCGTGACTCCAGCCGCACCGATCGTCGGGCTCGTGTCGGCCGGGGAGATGGGCAGCGCCCTCGGCGCCACGCTGCGCCGCGGCGGGGCGACGGTGCTGACCGCCGTCGGCGGCCGGTCGGAACGGACGCGCGGCCTGGCCGAGCGCGCGGGTCTCGTGCTCGTGGACGACCTGGACGAGGTCGTCCGGCGCTCGTCGGTCCTGCTCTCCGTCGTGCCACCGCAGGAGGCCGTCGCGGCGGGTATCCGTCTGGTCGAGCGCGCGGTCCACCTCGACGTCCGGCCCCTGCTGGTCGACCTGAACGCGATCGCCCCGACCGACGTCGCCGCGCTCGGCGAGATCGCCGCCGGAGCGGCCGTCCCGTTCGTCGACGGCTCGATCTCGGGAGCGCCGCCCGACGCCGGACACGGCAGGACGCGGGTGCTGCTCTCGGGCGCGCAGGCGGCCGACGTCGCCGGCCTGCCGTGGACCGACGTGGACGTCACCGTCGTCGGCGACCGGATCGGCGCCGCCTCGGCGGCCAAGATGTGCACCGGCGGCGTCCGCAAGGGCACCACCGCGCTGCTGATCAACGCCCTGCTGACCGCGGCCGAGTACGGCGTGCTCGAGCCGGTCGCGGCCGAGCTGCGCCGGGCGCTGGGCCGCGACCCCGCCGTCGAGGTGGAGCTGGCCGCGAGCAAGGCCTGGCGCTTCGTCCCCGAGATGGAGGCCGTCGCCGAGACGCAGGCCTCGGCGGGTCTGGACCCGGCGACCTACCGCGCGATCGCCGAGATCTTCGGGCGGACGGCGGACAGCGCGCTGGCGGCCGTCCGCCCGGAGGACGTGGACCGGTCCTCCGGTGATCCGGCGGCTCGCCTGGCGTCCCTCGCCGCCAGGCTCCGCGCTAGATGACGAAGGTCTCCGTCGACTCCGGCGCGAACAGCTCCGCCGGCTCGTACCGACGCCGGGACAGCCCCTGCTCGTGGTGGTAGCGCAGGAAGGTCGACAGCACCTTCTCGTTCGCCTGCAGGCCGTAGGACCAGTAGTCCTCCCCCAGCAGTGACCGCGCCTCCTCCAGGCCCGGGATCAGCCACGGGAGCATGAACCGCAGCGCCGACGCGTCGTACAGCTCGGCCATGGCCTTCTGCTTCGCCAGCCCGAAGGCCTTGGTCAGCGTCTGCGCCACCCACGGGTGCCGCTCGTAGACGTCCCGGCGGACGACCACCACGTGCATGATCGGGAAGATCCCGGTGTCGGCGAAGTACTGCTTCTCCGCGGCCACCGGGTCGGGGAACAGTCGCCGCACGCTGCCGCCGGGCACGAAGGACGACGGCACGCGCGGACCCTGGAAGGCGTCGATCTCACCGGCGGCCAGCATCGCGGCGAGCGTCTTCCCCGCAGGGATGGGCTGGATGCGGATCCGGTCCCCCAGGTCGACCGCCGCCTTCTCGACCCGCCCCGGCGTCTCCTGCCCGCCGGTGCGGTACTCGACCGAGTCCACCGGCACGCCGTAGTGGTCGGCGAGGGTGCCGCGGATCCAGACGTTCGCGGTGAGCTGCCACTCCGGGGTGCCCACGACCCTGCCGCGCAGGTCCTCGGGCTTCTCGATCCCGGCGTCGGCGTGCACGAAGATCCCGGCGTGCCGGAACTGCCGGGACGTGTACACCGGCAGCGCCACGAACGGCGGCTCGTCGAGGTCGAGCGACTTGACGTAGGAGGACAGCGACATCTCGGCGACGTCGAACTCCCGGTGCCGCAGCATCCGGAAGAACGTCTCCTCGACCGGCAGCCGCAGGTAGGTCAGGTCGATCCCGTCGGGCCGGACCGTCCCCTCCTCCAGCGCACGGGTGCGGTCGTAGTCGCCACAGGCGACGGTCAGCTGCAGGCGGGACATCAGTTCCCCTTCAGGCGCGGATAGACGCGTCGGGCGTTGCCCTCGAAGATCGCCGCCTGCTGCTCGCTGCTCAGGCCCGCCGCGTCGAGGTACTGCTTCGTGTCGTCCCAGGCGATGCCGGTCTCCGGGTCCGCGCCACGCACGGCACCGAGCATCTCGGAGGCGAACAGGATGTTCTCGGTCGGGATCACGCGGGTCAGCAGGTCGATGCCCGGCTGGTGGTAGACGCAGGTGTCGAAGAAGACGTTGCGCAGCAGCGTCGACGGGTCCGGCCGGCCCATGCGCATCGCCAGGCCCCGGTAGCGCCCCCAGTGGTACGGGACCGCCCCGCCGCCGTGCGGGATGACCAGCCGCAGCGTCGGGAAGCGCTCGAACAGGTCGCCCTCGAGCAGCTGCATGAACACCGAGGTGTCGGCGTTGAGGTAGTGCGCGCCGAGGGCGTGGAAGTTCGGGTTGCACGAGCTCGACACGTGCACCATCGCCGGCACGTCGAGCTCGACCAGCGCCTCGTAGACCGGGAACCAGTACGGGTCGGTCATCGGCGGGGAGGTCCAGAAGCCGCCGGAGGGGTCCGGGTTGAGGTTCGCGCCGACGAAGCCGCGTTCCTCGACGCAGCGGCGCAGCTCCGCGACGACGTCGTCCTGCGATCCACCCGGGGTCTGGGGCAGCTGGCAGACGGCGGCGAAGTTGTCCGGGTAGAGCTCGGCCACCCGGGCGACGAGGTCGTTGCTCGCGCGCGCCCAGGCGACGGCCGTCGCGGGGTCGGGCACGTGGTGCTCCATCCCCGACGCCTTGGGCGAGAAGATCATCAGGTCCCCGCCGCGTTCGCGCAGGATCCGCAGCTGGTTGCCCTCGACGCTCGCGCGCAGCTCGTCGTCGCTGATCGGGGCCAGCTGCGGGGAGGACCCGGCCAGCTGCGCGTCGCGGAACTCCTGGAGCTGCTTCGGTGCGGTCGTGTAGTGGCCGTGGCAGTCGATGATCACCGGGCAGGCTCCTGCGCGACGTAGGTCAGGCCCTTGGCGGCGAGCGGCTCGCGCATGTCGTTCATGTCGATGCCGAGCTCGCCGTTGCGGTAGCGCTCGCGGATGCCGGCCTCCCGCTGCTCGCGCGCCCGCGCGGCGACCAGCACGTCGGCGGCGCGATCCCGGGGAACCACCACGACGCCGTCGTCGTCGGCCACGACGACGTCCCCCGGCTCGATCCACTGGCCGGCGCAGACCACGCCGACGTTGACGCTGCCGAGGGTCTCCTTGATGCAGCCGAAGGCGGAGATGTGCCGGGACCAGGCCGGGAACGGCATCGCGGTCAGCTCGGCGACGTCGCGGACGCCGCCGTCGACGATGACGCCCCGCACCCCGCGGGTCGCCAGCGTCGTGGCCAGCAGGTCGCCGATGTAGGCGGCCTGCGAGGGCGACGTCGGCGCGACGACCAGCACGTCGCCCTCGGTGCACTGCTCCACCGCGACGTGGACCATCCAGTTGTCGCCGGGCGGCAGGCTGACGGTCACCGCGGTGCCGGCGATGCGCGCGCCCGGAAAGACCGGCCGCAGCGCCGGGTCGAGCAGGTGGGTGCGGCCCTGGGCCTCGTGGACGGTCGAGACACCGAGCTCGGCCAGTCCGTCGACCGCCGCCCGCTCGGCCCGCGCGATGTTCGTGACGACGACGTTCCCGCGCACCGCGCTCACGCGTCGCCCCACGGCTTGAGCGAGATGTGCAGGGCGTCCTCGCCGGTCTCGCCGGCCAGGGCGCGGATCGCGTGGTCGACGTCCTCGAGGCCGAAGCTGTGCGTGGCCAGCCGCTCCAGCGGGAAGCGGTGGGAGGCCAGCTGCTCCAGCGCGAGCTCGACCGACCGGTAGCTGTGCCCGCGGGCGCTGGCGAGGGTGATGCACTTCTCGGTCATCTTCTTCAGCGGGAAGTCGGGGAACGCGGCCTCCTCGCCCTGGGTGACCATGATCCCCTCGCGCCGCTTGAGCGCGTCGATGCCGAGCAGCACCGGCGCGGTGCCGGCGCCGGAGGTGCAGTCCAGGACGACGTCGACCCCCTTCCCGCCGGTCAGCTCCAGGATCCGCTCGAGCGCGTCCTCCTGCTGGACGTCGATCGCCACGTCGGCGCCGAGGTCCTTGGCCAGCTGCAGCCGGGAGGCATCGCGGGTGGTGCCGGTGACGGCGATCAGCGAGGCGCCGGCCTGCTTGGAGGCGACCACCTGGGAGAGGCCCTGCTGCCCGGGGCCCTGGATCAGCACGGTCTTCGCGTAGCCGACCTTGCCGGCGTTGAGGGCCCACTCGATGCCGTTGGACAGCGGGGTGACCAGCCCGGCGAGCTCGGCCGAGACGCCGTCGGGCACCCGGTGGGTGACGGCGTTCCAGGGCAGGTACATGTACTGGGAGAAGCCGCCCCACAGCCGGCCGGGGTTGTTCGAGGAGGTGTAGCCGTAGCGGCGGGCGTCGGGGTTGGTGCGCCAGTCGGTGAGCTCGCAGTGCCGGTACTCACCGGCCCGGCACCACTCGCAGTGCATGCAGCCGACGTAGTGCTCGACGAAGATGCGGTCACCCTCGCGGAGGCCGTGGATCTTCGACCACTTGGCGCCGGCGCGGGCGACGATGCCGACGTTCTCGTGGCCCATGATCACCGGCTCGTCGATCGTGGGCTTGCGGTACAGCTTCACGTCGGTGCCGCAGATCCCGGCGACCTCGATCTTGAGCAGCGCGGCGTCGTCCCCGATCTCCGGCATGGGGAACTCGCGCATCTCGGTCGTCCCGGGCGCCGTGCGGACCGCCGCCAGTACCTGCTCTGCCATGGCTCTCCTCCGTCGGTGTGTCCGCCAGCACTCTAAACGACGGTCTTATGGTCTGACCATCACCGTGCTAGCGTCCGGCCACATGGCGGACCTGCACCTGCGCGCCGTGACGCGCACCCAGGGCAACAACCAGGCACTGAAGGACGGAACGGTCGTCCCGGAGGGCTTCCGGTTCGACTTCGAGGAGGTGCCGGTCCTCGTCCAGGCATTCCGCCGGATGGTCCGCGACCTCGAGTTCGACGTCTCCGAGATGGCCCTCACGACCTACCTCGTCGCCAAGGCGCATGGCGTGCCGTTCACCGCCGTCCCGGCGTTCCTGGTCCGCGGCTTCCACCACGCGGCGATCACCGTCGACACCCGGCACGGGATCACCAGCCCGAAGGACCTCGAGGGCAAGCGGGTCGGCGTCAGCCGCGGGTACACGGTGACCACCGGCGTGTGGGCCCGGTCGATCCTCGCGTCGGAGTACGGCGTGGACCTCGACTCGATCACCTGGGTGCTCTCCGGCGACGAGCACGTGGCCGCCTACCGGCCGCCGGCCAACGTGGAGTCGATCCCGCCCGGGCGGGAGCTCGACGAGATGCTGGCCAGCGGTGAGCTCGCCGCCGTCGTCGGGGTCGAGATCGACTCCCCCGACGCCGCCCCGCTGATCCCCGATCCGGCCGAGGCCGGCTTCGCCGCCCTGCAGCAGCGCGGCCTGTACCCGATCAACCACCTGGTGGTGATCCGCGACGACCTGCTCGCGGAGCGGCCGGAGCTCGGCGCGCAGGTGTTCGACGCCTTCGCCCGCTCGAAGCAGCTCTACGTCGAGCGGCTGCGCGCCGGCGAGGTGCACGACAAGACCGACCGGATGTACGCCCGCGTCATGGAGCTGACCGGCGCCGACCCGCTGCCCTACGGCATCGAGCCCAACCGCGCGGTGCTCGAGACGCTGCTGGAGAACGCGGTCGACCAGAAGATCCTCGACCGCGCGCCGCGGCTCGAGGACGTCTTCGCGCCGGGCACGCGCGACCTGGTCGCGTAGGCCCGTGCGCATCGCCATCGCCGCCGACCACAACGGCGTCGCGCTCAAGGAGCGGCTGGTCGGGGTGCTGCGCGCCCAGGGGCACGAGGTGACCGACCGCGGGAGCGACGGCGCCGAGGGCGTCGTCGACTACCCGCCGCTGTGCGAGGACGTGTGCCGCCGGGTGGTGGCCGGGTCCGTGGACCGCGCGATCGTCGTCGGCGGCAGCGGCCTCGGGGAGGTCGTCGCCTGCAACAAGATCCGCGGGATCCGCGCCGGCCTGTGCCCCGACGTCTGGCACGCGGAGATCTCCCGCGGCAACAACGACGCGAACGTGCTGGTGCTGGGCGCGAAGGCGATCGACCCGGGCCTGGCCGAGCAGGTGGTGGCCACCTGGCTGAGCACGCCGTTCAAGGGCGCGGAGCACGCCCGCCGGGTGGCGATGATCGCGGAGCTCGAGCGCGGGGGCTCACTGCTGCGATCAGCAAGCCTTCGTGGCGGAGACGGGCGAGGTGGTGCCGGAAGAGCATCACGTCGTTGAAGGACCCGCCGAGATCGGGGAGTTCCGCGACGTCCTCGGCCGTCAGCTCCGCGGCCCGGCCGCCGAGCCGGGCCGACTCCACCGACACCCGCGCGAGGACGTCGAGCGCCAGGGCGCGTCCGACGGCCTGCTCGACGGCGTGCTCGCCGGAACCGACGGTCGTGATGCCGTGGCCGCGCATCACCAGCACGCTCTTGTCCCCGAGCGCCGCGGCGACCTCCCGGCCCAGCTCCGGACGGCGGACCAGCACCGACCGCGGGTAGACCGGCACGCCCTCGAGCGCCAGCCGCGCGGCCGGGATGTGGTACGCCCCGAAGACCGGGCGCAGCGGCACGTCCTCGAGCCCGGCGAGCAGCACCGACGGCGGATGGCAGTGGACGACGGCGTCGACGTCGGGCCGCGCCCGCAGCACCTCGGCGTGGATCGGCAGCTCGTTCGGCACGGCCCACGCCTCGAGATCCGCGCCCGTTCCGTCCAGATCGACCTCGCGGACGTCCTCCGGCCGCGTGAACAGCAGACCCTCTTCCTGCGGCCCTCGGCAGCGCACGAGGAGGCGATCCGGGCCGGTGCGGAGGCTGACGTGCCCCAGCACGTCCTCGGCCAGGCCGCGGGCGCCCAGGATCCGGCACGCGTGGGCGATCAGCAGGCGGTTCATTGGTCAGACCCTAAAGGGGGTCCGGAGGGCCCGATCGGAGGCGACCCCGTGGGAGACTCCTGTCGTGGAGCCGATCGTGGACCAAGAAGCCGTGCGCCCGAACGGCGCGCCCGCGGGCGACGTCGACCTGTTCAGCGCGGTCAGCGTGGGGCGCGTGTCCCAGGTGATCGTCGAGCAGATCCGGGCGCTGATCCGGCAGGGCCGACTGAACCCGGGCGACCGGCTGCCTCCCGAGCGCGATCTCTGCGAGCGGTTCGGCGTCAGCCGGGTGACCGTGCGCGAGGCGCTGCGGGTCCTCGAGGCCGGGGGCCTCATCGAGGTCCGCGTCGGTGCGCGCGGCGGTGCCTTCGTCACGCTGCCCACCAACGCCCGGCTCGGCGAGGGCCTGGCCGACCTGCTGCACCTGAGCCCGCTGACCGCGGCCGAGGTCACCGAGGCCCGCCGGGTGTTCGAACTCGGCATCGTGCCGCTCGTGGTCGAGCGGGCGACCGAGGAGGACCTCGTCGCCCTCGAGCGGCTCTGCGAGGAGCAGCAGGCCGCGCTGGACGAACAGCGCTACAAGATGGAGATGTCCGCGGAGTTCCACATCCGCGTCGCGGCGTCGACCCACAACAAGGCCGTCGAGATGATCGTCCACAGCTTCCACGGCCCGCTGCTCATGTCGCTCAAGGAAGCGCAGATCGCCGAGCCGCTCATGGGCCACCGCGGAACGCACGAGCACCTGGAGTTCGTGCACGCGATCCGACGGCGGGACGTCGCCGAGGCCGAGGCGATCATGCGCACCCACATCGACCGGACGGCGACGCGCGTCGCTCACTGATCGAGGGCCCGCTCGAACGCCTCCAGTGCGGGGTCGTCGAACAGGACGAACCGCACCTCCACGACGTGCTCGGGCGAGACCTCGCGCACGCCGGCGACCGCCTGCCGCGCCGCGTCGTCGATCGGCCAGCCGTAGATGCCGGCCGAGATCGCCGGGAACGCCACCGTGCGCGCACCCAGCTCGTCGGCCAGCCGCAGGGACTCCCGGTAGCAGGAGCGCAGCACCTCGGATCGGTCCTCCGACGCCGACCAGATCGGCCCGGCGGTGTGCACGACCCAGCGCGCCGGCAACCGGCCGGCCGTCGTCGCGACCGCCTGTCCCCGGGGCAGCCGCCCCTCGGGCAGCCGCTGCGTGACCGCGCGGCACTCCTCGAGGATCGCCGGACCGCCCGCGCGGTGGATGGCGCCGTCGACGCCCCCACCGCCGAGCAGTCCGGGATTGGCGGCGTTCACCACGACGTCGACGTCGACCTGCGTGATGTCGCCTCGCACGGCCCGGAGCTCCACGGACCGACCGTAGGGTGTCGCGGGCATGACCCACCCCACGCCCTACCGGCTCCGGCGGGACACCCGCAACAAGGTCATCGGCGGCGTGTGCGCCGGCATCGCCCGCCGGTACGGGCTGTCCCGCACCGGCCTCCGCTGGGCGTTCGTCATCTCCTGCGTGCTGCCCGGCCCGCAGTTCATCGCCTACCTGCTGCTGTGGGTGCTGATCCCGGCCGACTGATCAACCGCACGTCGGCCAGGGCTGCCCCATCGCCGCGCGGTCCTCGCTGAACAGCAGGGACTTGATGGTCACCGGCACCGTCCGCGACGGATGCCGCACCCGGCCGATGTCGATGTAGTCGAAGTCGCGCAGCTGCAGGCCGTCGACGACGAGCAGCGGGTTCGGCACGCCGATCTCGTCGCGCAGCAGCCGGCCCAGGGTCATCGCGACGTCGCCGTCGAGCATCACGTAGATCGGCCGACCGTCGGCGATCCGGTCCGCGAGGCCGTCCCGCACGCCGACGGCGAAGGCGTGCAGCCGGCCGTAGGCGGGCAGACCCGTCCACGACAGCGCCAGCGCCACGTCGTCGCCGGAGTGCTCGGCGTCGAACGCGACCAGGTGGCGGCGGATCCCCTCGGCGACGGCCGCGGAGGACACCTCCTCGCCCAGGTCGAGCACGGGCTTGACCACCTGCAGGTTGCGTCGCGGCAGCAGCACGTCGGGATCGGAGATCCAGCCGGTGTTGCCGGACAGCTGCACGCTGTACTCCGACGCCCCGAGGGCGGTGGCGCGGATGCACTCCCCCGCCGGCAGCAGCGGGAAGGGCAGGGCGCCGTCGTCGACCCGGCGGCGCAGCGCCCGGCCGAGCGGGGCGCCCAGGTCGCCGAACTCGCGCTCCTCGCGGCCGTAGACGTACTCGGCGACGCCGCCCGAGAACATGACGCCGTCGATCGCGCCGAGCGGCCGAGCGGGTCGGTGAGGTACAGCCGTTCGACGTCGTCGGGCAACGGGACGGCGGTGAGCGCCGTGACCAGGGTGTCGGCCATCCGGTCGGCCACGGCCTGGACCTCGTCGGCCGCCGCGGAGTCGCCGAGGGTCCAGTCGAAACCGGCCCGCGCCGCGTGCTGCTGGCCGGCGGGGTCCAGCCGGACGATGCGCCCGTCGTCGTCCACGACCTGCAACCGGCCGCCGACGTGCACCGCCGCGGTGGCCTCCACCCGGCCGCGGTCGAGGATCGCGAGCTTCGTCGTCCCGCCGCCGATGTCGACGTTGAGGATGCGCAGCCCGCGGTCGTAGGAGAGCTGCGCGGCCCCGGACCCGTAGGCGGCGAGCATCGCCTCCATGTTGTGCCCGGCGGTCGCCGTCACCAGTTCGCCGCCGCGCTCGGCGAGCACCCCGGCGATGGCCTCGGCGTTGCGTCGGCGCAGGGCCTCACCGGTCAGGATGACGACGCCGGTGTCGATCTCCTCCGGGCCCACGGCGGCCTCGCCGTAGGCGCGGTCGATGATCGAGCCGAGCTCCTCGGCGTCGATGTGCTCGCTGCTCGCGTACGGGGTCAGCGCCACCGGCGAGCGGTAGATCGTGTCCCGCCGGACGACGACGTAGCGGCTGGTCAGCTCCTCGCCGATGCGGCGCAGGTGCAACCGGGAGAAGACGACCTGCGTGCCCGACGAGCCGATGTCCATCCCGACGCTGTGCAGCGTGACGTTGTCCTGCTGCCAGATCGGGTTGTCCTCGAGCGGCATGACCGCGTCGTCGTCGTGCTCGTGGTCGTGGTCGGGCACGTAGGCGGAGTGGATGACGACGTCGGTGTCGTCGTCCACTCCGCCGTGCTCGTGGTCGTGCGCGTGAGCGTGGCTGTGCGACACCTCAGACGGAGACGGCCTCGGCCGGCTTCGGCGGGAGCGACTCGAGCTCCTGCTCGTAGGCGGTCTCCATCTTCGGCTCCATGCCGTGCTTGGCCAGCGCGTCGCGGAAGGTCTCGCGCACGTACGACGACTCGTCGGCGTAGTCGATCTGGTCACCGCCGACGCGCTGGCTGATCCAGGCCTTCGGCACACCCTGGGCGTTGCGGATCGACACGACCTCGTGCTTGAAGGCGAGGTAGCGGGCGGGCTCGGTGCCGGTGTTGAAGTGCTGGTGGTACCACATGTTCGGCGGCACGATCATCGAGCCGGCATGCCACTCGTAGCGCCGCGGCTCCTCACCCTCGGGCCACATGAGGCTGTAGCCCTCACCGGACAGGATGATCACGTGGGCACCGGGGCCGTGGCGGTGGCCCTTCTTGTACGTCGCGGTCGGGAACTGCGAGATGTGGCTGTTCATCGAGCCCTTGGCCATGTTGAAGCGGATGTGCCCGCCACCGGCACCGCGCTCCTTGGCCTCGATCAGCGGCAGGTTGATCGAGTCGGCGACGAAGTTCGTGTCGAGCAGCAGGCCCTTCTGCTCACCCTTGGGCGCGAAGTAGTCCGGCTCCCCGTTGAAGCGCTTCGGGAAGTCGTGGGCCGTGCCGAAGACGAAGTCGATGTCGTCGTAGAGGTTGATGATCCCGGGGGCGTTGGTCGACGAGACGAACCGCGCGACCTCGGTGCCCGAGCCGTTGAAGTGCTGGTGGTTGGCGTTCAGCGGGATGGCGAACAGCGCGCCCGGACCCCACTCGAAGGTCACCTCGGCGCCGGCGTCGTTCCACACCTTGGTCGAGCCGTGGCCGGAGAGGACGAGGATCATCTCCTCGAACAGCTGCCGCTGCGGGGCCAGCGCGCCGCCGGCCGGGATCTCGCAGACGTAGCAGTCGTTCGACGTGCGGCTGGCCTCGTGGTTGATGAACACACCCCGGCCGCCGCGGCGGTCCCACGGCTTGAGCTCGACGGTCTTGAGGTCGGGCACCCAGTGCGCGGCGATGATGTCGAGGCCTTCGTCGGCCACCCAGCGCGTGTACGGGGAGTCCTTCTCGGTGGCGAACTTCGCCGCCAGAGACTCGTTGACGAGAGCGTCCTTGGCCATAGGGGGCCTCCTGGTCCGGCGCGAGCGCGACTGTGCGGTCGTTCACAGTCCGTTGGTAGGACCATAAGACCACACCGTGGCATCGTCAACGACACCGGGCGGAGGGACGCCTCAGGCGGGAGCGCTCACCAGCTGTTGCCCCGGCGCAGACCGCGCACGGCCGGCCGCACGTCCACCAGGTAGACGATCGCGGCGATGATGGCCGGCAGGCCGAGGAAGCTCATCGGCTTGAAGAAGTAGATGACCAGCGCAGCGAGGCCGGTGATCGCGAGCCAGCCGGGCTTGGTCAGCTTGCCGGCGGCGACGAAGCCCGGCGCGGGCCGGACGAGCGCGTCGACGAACGCCCAGAGCGCCAGGGCGAGGGTGCCGTAGAACAGCACGTCGTACACCAGCCCCTGGAACTCCCACATGACGGGCAGAGTACCCGCCGGAGGGCCCCGGACCTCCCGATCAGGACCGCCGGGTCACTCGCCGTGCGGAGACGAGACAGGGCCCCGGAGCGGTCGTTCAGCTCCGGGGCCCTGCTTCGTGTGCCGTTACGTCAGCTGTTGCGCTTCGCGGGAACGGCGGTCGGGTTGGCGCGCTTCGCGGTCCGGGCGCGCGAGACGCGGGCCGTGGTGGCCTTCGCCGGCGTCCGCTTGGCGGCCGGGGTCGTCTTCTTGGCGGCCGTCGTCTTGGCAGCGGGGGTCGCCTTCGCGGTGACCGGCTTCTCCTCGACGGCGTCGATCGTCGCCTTGGTGCTGTCGGCGGCGCCCTCGACCTTGTCCTCGGCCTTGGTCGCGACCTTCGACGCCTTGGCGGCGGTCTTCTGCGCGATCGAGGTCACCTCGTTGGAGGCGTCGACGACGGCCCCGGCGGTGTCCCCGAGGACGTCCTCGAGCGTGTCCTCGACGGTGTCCACGGCGCGCTCGGCGCGACGGACGACCCGGCGGAAGCTGGGCTGGCGGCGCAGCTCCTCGACGACCTCGGCACCGCGCTCGGCCAGCGTCTCGATGGTGGCGGCCGCCTGGGTGCGGGCGGTCTCCACGAGCGTGACGACGGTGCTCTTCAGCGTCTCGGGCCGGACGGACGCCGGCGTACTGCTGCGCCGTCGCGCGGGCGGTGCTGGCGGCCTCGGTGGCGCGGGTCCGGGCCTCGGTGGCGCGGGTGCGGGCCTCCTTGACGGCCAGGTCGGCCTGGACCTGGGCCTCGCCGGGCAGCTGCTCGGCCTTGGAGCGGACCTGGCCGAACACGGTCTTGGCGCGCTCGACGGCCAGGTCACCGGCGCCGATGGCGGCGAGGACGGCGGGCTTGGCGTGGGTGACGGCGAACTCGCCGTACTGCTTCACGGTCTGGGTGGGGGTCATGCCGACTCCTTGGACGTTCGGTCAGGGGTGGTGTGGGAAGAGGTCTGTTCGGCTGCCTTGTGCTCACGGACATAGGTCTCGTAGAGCTCCAGCAGCACTGCCTTGTGCCGCTCCGACAGGGCCTCGTCGGACCGGATCGCCGCCACGGTGTCGGGGTTGCCCGAGCGCCGGTCGAGGATCCCGGCCTGCTCGTAGAGCGACTCGGCCGAGATCTTCAGGCCCCGGGCGATCGACGCGAGGATCTCCGCTGACGGCTTGCGGAGACCCCGCTCCACCTGGGACAGGTACGGGTTGCTGACCCCGGCACTGCGGGCCAGTTCGCGCAGGGAGACGCGGGCGGCACTGCGCTGCTCGCGGATGAAGTTGCCCACCTGCGAGCTCACGGCCGCGACGCTGGGCGCCTCGGCGATCGAGCCACTCACGGACTCCGCCACGCTGCCGGCGACCCGGTCCACCTTCTCGCGGACCGTGGTCACCTGCTCACGGACGAACTCTCCGGGTGTCTGCACGAGTACGACACTATCCCGGAGTGCTAGCAGTTGCAAGCGGAGCTGCTAGCAGATCGACGTGAACACCGTCACATCAGAAAGTGCAGGTCAGACGTTTACCGACGACGCCGGGCGGACCTCACCCACCACATCGTCCCCTCCGATGACGGGCGTCAGCAACCACGGTGCAAGCACCTCGGCGGACACCCCGAGCCGCTGCAATCCCGCGCTGAGCGTCGGCATCCGGCCGCGGTCACCGCCGTCGTCCAGCTTGTAGGCCACCGCACCCGCACCCGGGAGCGCGGCGACGTGCACGCCGTCGGCACCCACCTTGGTGAGCAGCCCCGGGACCGCCGACATCAGTTCGGTGTCCTCCCGGCCGGTCCCGGCCACGAGCCACGGGTGTGCCCGCATGGCGTCGGCGACCGACCGGTCCCGGCTGCCCTCCGGCGCCTCGACCAGCGACAGGACCCCACGGGCCAGCCCGGTCAGGGACAGGGCGTGCTGCGGCGCTCCGCAGCCGTCGACGACGACCGCGCTCACCTTCTCGCCCGCTGCCTCACCCAGTCGGCTCTCGATCGCCTGCTGCAGCGGGTGGTCGCGCTCCAGGTAGCTCTCGGTCGGCCACCCCGCGGCGACGCAGGCCGACAGCATCGCGGCGTGCTTGCCCGAGCAGTTCATGGCCAGCCGCTCCGGCGTCCGGCCGTCGACCAGCCAGGCGGCCTTCGTCGGCTCGTGCTGCGGCAGGGCGGGCGGGCAGCCGAGGTCGTCGGGCCCCAGCCCCACGGCCGACAGCATGCCCGCGACCACCTCGCGGTGTCGGTCCTCGCCGTTGTGCGAGCCCGCCCCGATGGCCAGTTCCTCGTCCGAGCGGGGCGACCAGCCGGCGGCCAGCAGCGCGGTGGCCTGCACCGGCTTGTTCGACGACCTCGGCAGCACCGGCCGGTCGACGTCGCCGGCGGTGAAGCTCACCGACCCGTCGGCCGCCAGGACGACGAGCGCACCGCGGTGCACCGACTCCAGGAAGCCGGACCGCCAGACCTCGGCGAGGACGGGGTTGTCCGGCCACGGTGACGTGATGGAACGGCTCCCTTGCAGGGGCCCGCCACGAGCGTGCGAGTGGTGGGGGGCAAGGGGGTCCTTCATCGGCCTTCGTCCGCGAGCAGCGCGGCGACGTCCGCCTCGCCGTCGCGGTACCGGCGGCCGAGCTCGCCGGCCAGCGCGTCCATCACCTGCTGGACACCGCGCCGACGCTCGGACAGGCCCTTCTCGGCCTCGGCGAGCGCCCGGGCGGCCTTCTCGAGCTTGGCGTCACTGAGGTCCGACACGGCTGTCACGTCGATGCCCGGGGTCAGGGAGTTGACCCAGGACTCGTACTCCTCGGGCGCCTGCGGCTGCACCGTCTGGTGGCGGCCGAGCCCGTGGGCCGGTCCGCGTCCCTTCTCCGCGAGGATCTCGGGCAGCAGGTCGACCAGCGACCGGCCGTCGTGCTCCGACCGCCGCTGCAGCTCGCGCCGGACGATGTCCAGCCGCCCCTGCAGCAGCCGGCGCGTGTAGGAGAGGTTGACCTCCTCCTGCTCCGCCGTTCGGCGCAGCTGCCGGACGTCGGTCATCGACCGCTGCACCGCGCTCTCGAGGAACGTCGGGTCGAGCAGCTCGTCGACGGCGGCGCCGCCGGCGGGGGACGGCTTCGTGCTCACTTGTTCTCCTCGCTGGCGCTCGTCGACGGCGTTCGCCTGGCTGCTGTGCTCATTGGTGAGCTCGCAAGCTCGCTCACTTCAATGCCTCCATCGGCTTGATGCCCAGCAGGCTGCGGGCGTCGTCGGTACTCATGGGCGGGCGCTGGGCGATCCGGGCGAGGCCGGCGGCGCGGGCGACCAACTGGGCGTTGTCGCGCACCGGCTCGCCCGGAGCGTAGGTGAGCGTGTCCTCCATGCCCACCCGCAGGTGACCGCCGGCCGACAGCGCGGCGAGCATCACCGGCAGCGACGTCCGTCCGACGCCGGTCGCGGCGAAGGTGGCACCGGGCGGGACGTGCGGCAGGCAGGCGGCCAGCGCCTGCGTCGTCCCCGGCATGCCGCCGGGCACGCCCATGACCAGGTCGACGTGCACGTGCCCGCCGTGCGGCGGCCCGTACTTGTCGAGCAGGCGGGTGAGCGTCGCCAAATGGCCGAGGTCGAACACCTCGTACTCGGGCACGATGCCGCGCTGCTGCATCTGGGTGTGCAGCTCGACGATCAGGTCCCAGGGGTTGCTGAAGACGTCGCGGCCGAAGTTCACCGTGCCCAGCGACAGGGACGCCGCGTCCGGCTGCGCGTCGAGGACGGCGAGGCGCGCGTCGAACGGGTCGGTGACCGCGCCACCGGTCGAGAGCTGCACGATCAGGTCGGTGTTCTCCCGCACCGCGGCGACCACCTCGTTCACCCGCGGCAGGTCGAGCGTCGGCTTCGTCTCGGCATCGCGGATGTGCAGGTGGACCACCGACGCGCCCACGGCCTGGCAGTCCCGCGCGGTGGCGGCGACCTCCTCGACGGTGACCGGCAGCGCCGGGACGTCGGCCTTCGCGGACTCGGCCCCGGTGGGGGCGACGGTGATGAGGGTGGGCGTGCTCACCGGCCGATCGTGGCAGACCGGACGGCGCGGATGCGCTCCCGCACCGTGTCGTCGACGTCCTCGACCAGGTCGTCGGGGTCGATCGAGGCCGTGGACCCGGCCACGGTCAGCGCCGCGTCCCCGCTCACCGACCGCTTCACCAGGGCGAGAGCGATCACGCCGAGCTCGTGGTGGCGCACGACCGTGCCGACGCGGCCCACCTCGCGCGTGCCCGCCAGCACCGGCGTGCCGGGCTCCGCGAGGACCTCGCTGACGCCGTCGAGGTGCAGCAGCACGAACCGGCGCGGCGGCCGGCCCAGGTTGTGCACCCGCGCGACGGTCTCCTGGCCGCGGTAGCAGCCCTTGTCGAGGTGGACGGCGGTGGCGAGCCAGGGCAGCTCGTTGGGGATGGTGCGGTGGTCGGTGTCCAGGCCGAACCGGGGACGACGGGCCTCGACCCGCAGGGCCTCGTAGGCGGCGAAGCCGGCCGGGACGGCGCCCGCGCCCAGGAGTCGGTCGGCGACCGCGTGCAGCTCGGCCCGCTCGACCACGACGTCGAACACCGCCGCGCCGCCGTCGCCGATCGCCGGCATGCGACGGACGAAGGCTCGGTCCTGGGCGCGCACGTCGTACGGCGCCACCGGCACCGGCAGGTCCGCGGCGCTCAGCACGTCCGTCGCCTTCGGGCCGACCACGCTCAGCACGGCCCACTCGTCGGTCACCAGTGCCGGTTCGACGCGCAGCATGAAGCGCATCCGGTCGAGGAAGGTGTGCAGCGCCTCGCCGGTGCCCGGCTCGACGTCGGCCCACGTCGTGCCGTCGAGGTCGGCCAGGACGAGGTGGTGCTCGACGTGCCCCTGCGGGGACAGGATCAGCGCCTCGGTGCCGGCGCCGTCGGCGAGCCGCTCGAGGTGCTGGCTGGTCAGGCTGTGCAGCCAGGAGAGCCGGTCGGCGCCCGGGATCGCGAGCACGTCGCGGTCGCTGCGGTCGACCAGGCCCGCCCCCTCGGCGAGCGTGCGCTGCTCGCGCAGCGGGTCGCCGTAGTGGGCGGCCACCGCCCCGCCCTCGATCTGCACCGCCCCGGGCAGGGCGAGCAGGGGTGATGCGGTCATGACGGCTCCGATCCGGCTCGTTCGCGGCACGCGCGGCACGTCCCGGACAGGGCGACGTGTCCCACGTCCACGGTGAAACCCAGTTCGGCCGCCAGACGTTCCGCGGCCTCGTCGAGCAGGCCGGACGGCGCCGACTCGACCGCCCCGCAGGACGCGCAGACCACGTGCAGGTGCGGGTGCTCGGCGGCGTGGTAGATCGGCGCGCCCTTGCCGAGGTGGGTGTGCCAGACCAGTCCGAGACGCTCGAGCAGCTCGAGGTTGCGGTAGACCGTCGAGGTGTCGGGCGCCGCGCCGTCCGGGCCGGCTTCCTCGCGCAGCCGAGCCCCGATCGCCTCCGGCGTGGCGTGCTCGAGTGCCGTCACGACCGCCAGCACGCGGGCGCGCTGCGGCGTCAGGCGCAGCCCGCGGGCGCGCAGCCGTTCGGCCAGGCCTACGTCGACGCCCTCGGAACCCACACTCGGAGCCTATGCCCGGCGTGCGGCAGGCTGGCGCCGTGACGGACCAACGAGCGGTGGCGATCTGGCGGGACGGCGGGCCGGTGCGGGTCCCCGCCGACGAGCCGGTGGTTCCCGCCTTCGACCAGGGCCTGGGCCGCGGCGACGGCGTCTTCGAGTCGATCGCCGTGATCGACGGCCGCACGCCCTACCTGGCCGCGCACCTGACGCGGCTCACGACGTCGGCCCGGCTGCTCGACCTCGTCGACGTCGGCGAGGCGGCCTGGCACGCGTTGGTCGACACCGTGCTCGACGGCTGGGATCCCGCCGTCGACGGCGTCATCCGACTGTTCCTCACCCGCGGTCTCGGCCCGGGCCTACCCCCCACCGCCCTCGCCCTGCTCTCCCCCGTCCCCGCTGACGTCGTCCGCCAGCGCACCGCGGGCATCTCGGTGCTCACGCTCGGCCTCGGCGTCCCCGCGGACTTCCGGGCCGCCGCGCCCTGGCTGCTCGGCGGGGCGAAGACCCTGTCCTACGCGGTCAACATGGCCGCGCTGCGCTACGCCACTGCGCAGGGTGCCGACGACGTCGTCTTCGTGTCGCTCGACGGTCAGGTGCTCGAGGGTCCGACGTCGACCGTCGTGTGGTCGACCGGCGGCGTCCTGCGCACCCCGCCGCCGGAGACCGGCATCCTGCCGGGGACGACGATGGCGCGGCTGTTCGCCCGCGCGGCCGAGGCCGGCCGCCCGACGGCGGTCACGCCGGGAACGGTGGAGGACCTGCACGCCGCCGACGCGGTGTGGCTGGTGTCGGGCGTCCGCTCGGCCGCCACGGTGCACACCATCGACGGCGTGGCCCGGGGGGACGCGGGCCTCTCGGCGGGCGTTCGCGAGCTGCTCGCCCGCTAACCTGGCGTCTGGTGCGCCGGGAAGTCTGGTCGGCAACGTTCCGACCGAGCCCTGGAGCCGCCCGATGACCGCCTCTTCCCCCCGTCTCTTCGGCCGGGGCTCGTGGGCCGAGGCCAGCCGCATCGCGGGAGTGCTCCGCAGCGAGACGGTCGGCGGGGCGCTGCTGCTGGTCGCCGCCGCGATCGCCCTGGTCTGGGCGAATTCGCCGTGGGGCGGTGCCTACGAGGACCTCCGCGACACCCGCGTCGGCCCGGAGGCCCTGCACCTGGACCTCACACTGGGCACCTGGGCCGCCGACGGCCTGCTCGCGATCTTCTTCTTCGTCGCCGGGCTGGAGCTCAAGCGGGAGTTCGTCGCCGGTGACCTGCGCGAACCCCGCCGCGCCGCGCTGCCCGTCGCGGCAGCCGTGGGCGGGATGGCCGTTCCGGCGCTGCTCTTCGTGCTGTTCAACCTCGGCGGCACCGACGGGGCCCTCCGCGGCTGGGCCATCCCGTCCGCGACCGACATCGCCTTCGCCCTCGCCGTCCTCGCGGTGATCAGCACCCACCTGCCGAGCGCCCTGCGCACGTTCCTGCTGACCCTCGCCGTCGTCGACGACCTGCTCGCGATCGTCGTGATCGCGATCTTCTACACCGAGGAACTCTCCTTCGCGTTCCTCGCGCTGGCGCTCGTCCCGATCGCGCTGTTCGGGTTCCTCGTGCAGCGACGGATCCGTTCGTGGTGGCTGTTGCTGCCGCTCGCGGTCGTCGCCTGGGCCCTCATGCACGCCTCCGGCGTCCACGCGACCGTCGCCGGCGTGCTGCTCGCCTTCACCGTTCCGGTGGTGCGCGGCGCGGCCGCGGGCGGCCCCGACGCGGGACCCGGGCTCGCGGAGCACTTCGAGCACCGGCTGCGGCCCTTGTCGGCGGGCGTGGCCGTCCCGGTCTTCGCGTTCTTCTCGGCCGGCGTGGCGGTCGGCGGGCTCTCCGGCCTGGGCGCCTCGCTCGGCGACAGCATCGCGATCGGAATCGTCGTCGGTCTCGTCGTCGGGAAGGCGATCGGCATCACCGGCGCGACCTGGCTGGTCTCTCGCTTCACGCGGGCCGAGCTGGACGAGAACCTCGGCTGGGCCGACGTCCTCGGCCTGTCCCTTCTCGGCGGCATCGGGTTCACCGTCTCGCTGCTGATCACCGAGCTGGCCTACGGGTCGGAGAGCGCCGGCTACGACCACGCGAAGGTCGGCATCCTCGCCGGGACGATCTGCGCCGCGCTGCTGGCCACGGTCGTGCTTCGCCTGCGCAACCGGCGGTACCGGGCGATCTCCGAGGCCGAGCAGCGCGACGTCGACGCCGACGGCATCCCGGACGTCTGGACCAGACGATGACCGCCGCGAGCGGCCGTTCGCGGACAGCTGAGAATTGCGGTTGCCCGGCCGCTTTCGGTCGACGTACCGTCGTCGCACACGAGAGAGGAGGTGGTCCGTAACTTGATGAGCTACAGGACACGTGAGGTGGCTGTCCGCTAGCCGCCGTCCAGAGGGGCCGCCCGTTCAGACTCGTGTCTGAGCGACGGCAGATCGCCCGTCCGTCGTACGGCGGCGAGCGAGAACCGGACAGTCACCCGACCCCCGGGCCGCCGACGTTGTCCAGTCGGCCCGCGAGCCGCTCCGAGTGGAGCGCCGCGGAGCAGCCCGGGGGTTGTCCGTTCCCTGGGTAAATTCCTCCCCGTGCAGTTCGCCGGGCGCCCCCTCGAGGACGACGTCTCCCCCGGCGACTGGATCGCCCCCACGCTGCGGCCGTTCGACGAGCACGTCGTCGGATCGCTCGTCCCGCCGCTCTTCGACGGCTACGTGCGCGTCTTCCACCCCGCCGTCCGCTACCTGGGGGACGACGACGTCGACGTGCGCTGGACCGAGGTCGCCGCCGCCAACCGCACCGTCGCCCACCCGGTCATGGAGTGGGGCTCGCTCACCGGCTCGATGGACTTCTTCGAGGACGCCGACCAGTCGCCGCTGTGGGACCAGGCGCCCGCCCGCGGCCACCTCCCGGTCGGGCGTCGCCGAGGCGCTCGTCGACGTGCTCCGCCGGCACACCCGCACCCCCGACGAGGTGTTCTTCGGCGTCTGGTCGGGCTTCGGCTTCATCGTGGCCGAGGCACCCACCCTCCAGCTGCCCGCCCGGGAGCACTGGCTCGTCCGCGGCCCGATCGACCTCGCCGTCGCCAACCTGGCGGAGGAGCCCTCCGAGCAGAGCGCCTCGCTGTGGTGGCCGGCCGACCGCGCCTGGTTCGTGGCCACGGACATCGACCTGGTGACGACGTTCGTCGGCGGCTCTACGGCCTGCGTGGCCGACCTGCTGGGCCATCCCCTGCTGGAGACGGCGCAGGTGCCTGCCGACCAGCGGTTCACCTGGGACGCCGACACGGTGAACCCCGCGCCCCTCGACGCCCCCGGCTGAGGCATCCTTCGCCGGTGCGTCTGCTCGTCGTCCGCATCGTCGCGGCCTTCTTCGTCCTCACCTGGTTCGTCCTGCCCGGCTTCGGGCTGACCGATCTGTCGGTCACCTGGGACCCCGACTGGCCCGTCGTCCTGGAAGCGAGCTGGGGCGTCTTCATGACCGTGCTGGTCGGCGGCTCGTTCCTCGCCGTCGCGGTGGCACCGCACCGCACGGCGCCCGCCCAGGCGACCCTGGTCGTCGCCGCCACGACGATGGCGGTGGCGGTCGTCGCCGGGCTGGAATGGCCGCTGCTGCTCTTCCTCGGCATCCTGCTCGTCGAGGCCGCGGTCCTCGCCGCTCTCCTCCCGGCGCGCGAGCGGGTGCTCCCGCTCGCCCGGTCGGTGTCCGTCCCGATGCTCGTCGTCGCGGCACTCGGCGTCGTCCCCGGCCTCCTGCACGCCGAGCGCATGTTCGCGGGCAGCCGCCGCGGGGCCGGCGTGATCATCGGGGACGTCACCATGGGCGTCGACCACTACGCCGTCCAGGGTGCGCTCGCCCTGGCCCTGCCGGCGCTGGCCCTGCTCGCTGCGGTCTGGCCGCGCGGGCGACGGTTCCTCGGGTGCGGCGTCGGCCTATGCGCGGGCTACGTCGGGCTGATCTCGTTCGCCTTCCCCGGCACCTGGGCCGGGGTGCCCGCGCTCGAGTCCGCGCTGTGCATGGCCTGGGCGGTGGCCGTCGCCGCACTCGCGCTGCTCGCGCCTACAGCTGCGCCAGCTCCGCCTCGAGGTCGTCGAGACCCAGCGACCCCTGCGACAGCGCCGCCATGTGCCACGCCTTGAGGTCGAAGTCGGCGCCCCGGTTCTCCTGGGCCGCCGCCCGGCCGGCGAGCCACGCCCGCTCGCCCAGCTTGTAGCTGATCGCCTGCCCGGGGATGCCCAGGTAGCGGACCAGCTCGCTGTCGAGGAAGGCGATGTCGGCGCCGGAGTTCTCGCCGAGGAAGGCCCGGGCGAGCTCCGGCGTCCACGGCTGCCCGCGGTGCTCGGCCAGCGCACCCTCGGCGTCGTCCGGGACGGGCAGGCCGAGGTGCATGCCGATGTCGATGACGACCCGCACCGACCGCAGCTGCTGGGCGTCGAGGAACCCGAGCCGCTCGCCGGGGTCGGTGAAGTAGCCCAGCTCGTCCATCAGCCGCTCGGCGTACAGCGCCCAGCCCTCGACGTTCGCGCCGACCGAGCCCAGCGACGTCTGGTAGGTCGAGAGCTCCGAGGAGACGTAGGCCCACTGCGCCAGCTGCAGGTGATGGCCCGGCACGCCCTCGTGGTACCAGATCGAGACGAGGTCCCAGAGCGGGAAGCGGGTGCGCCCGAGGGTCGGCAGCCAGGTGCGCCCCGGGCGCGAGAAGTCCTGCGCCGGGCGCGTGTAGTACGGCGCGGCGGCGCTGCCGGGAGGCGCGATCATGGCCTCGACGCGGCGCACCGGCTCCGCGAGGTCGAAGTGCGTGCCGTCGAGGGCGGCGATGGCGTCGTCCATCATCGCCTGCAGCCGTTCGCGGATCGGCTCCACGCCCTCGACCGCCGGGCCGTTCGTGCCCAGCCAGCGCATGGCCTCCATCGGGGTCGCCCCCGGGAGCACCTTCTCGGCCTCGATGCGCTGCTCGGCGAGGATCCGGCGGTACTCGCTCCAGCCCCACGCGTACGCGTCCTCGAGGCCCTGCCCGGCGCCGAGGTCCGAACCGGTCCACCGGCGCACGGCCAGGGCGTAGCGCTCGCGGCCGACGGCGTCCGGCGTCCCCTCGGTGTGCGGCAGGTAGACGTCGCGGAGGTAGTCGCGGATCTCGGCGACCGCCTCGTCGGCGGCGCGTGCGGCGGCGATGAGATCGGGCAGCAGCGGCTCCGGGCCGGAGGCCACGAAGCCGGCGAAGTACGGCCCGGCCAGCCACTCGTCCAGCTGGACGACGACGGTCTCGGCCTGCCGGGGCGCGACGACGAGATCGCGGCGGCAGCCCTCCTCGAGGGTCTCCCTGAACCCGCGATAGGCCTCGGGCACGCGAGCCATGCGGCGGGCGATGACCGCCCAGTCCTCCTCCGAGGCCGCCGGCATCAGCGAGAAGATCTGCCGGATCGCGTGCACCGGGCTGAACAGGTTGTTCAGCGTGAGGAAGCCCTCGCCGGCCTCGTGCATGGCCAGCTCGCCGCCGATCCGCTCCCGCAGCAGCCGGGCACAGCGGCGTTCGATGGGGTCGTCCTCGAGCGACGGGTCCGCCGCGAGCACCTTGTCGAGTTCCGTGAGCGTGTCCCGCTCCAGCGCCTCCTCGGCAGCCAGCCCGGCCGGGCTCAGGTCGGGCAGCCGGTCGTCCCCGGGTCGGGTGCCCAGCTGGGTCGCGACGAGCGGATCCAGCTCGCACAGCGCGTCGACGTAGCGGTCGGCGACCTCGCGCGGGGTGGCGGGGAGGGGGGGTAGAGCCAGTGCTCATCGGATCCTCTCCAGTCGGGCGGACATGGTCGGGCGCAGCGGCTCGTCGGCCCCCGCACGGTCGATCGCGTACATCAGCGCGCCGTCGACGATGCCGTAGAGCCGGACGGCGCGGGTGACGGCGGGAGCGTCGGGGGTGCGGGCCACGACGTCGGTCGTCAGCTCCCAGCTGGTCGTCGTCCGGGCCTGGCCGACGTACAGCTCGACGAGGCCGTCCGGGTTGGCGACCAGCAGCTCGACGTCGTCCTGGCCGCGCGGCCGCCAGAAGCCGGACTCCCGGGTGTCGGGGCCGACGATCTCGCCGTCGTCGGTCAGCCGCCAGCTGCGGGACTCGTAGGCGAGGAACCCGCGGCCGTCGTGGCTGAACCGGATCCACTGCCCGAACCGGTGGTCGCCGGCGGCTCCCGCCGCCTGACCCTCGCCGTGCCACTCGCCGAGCAGCGGCAGCACCGACAGCAGCGCGTCGCTGACGTCGGGCCCGCTGCGGACGTCGGCGGTGTCGGGCACCGGCAGCTCCGTCGGACCGGTCACCGGCGCGCCCCACGCGGCCGGCGCGCCAGCCGGAGAGCGGCGTACCCGCTCCCCAGCGCGGCGAGCGCGGCCACCGTGACCAGGGCCCAGGCAGACAGCATGGGCCCCACGGTAGTGAGGCCGACGTCAGACGGGCAGCGCAGCCCCGGCGGCGGTCGCGGTCACGACCTCGTCCCACGGCGTCGCGGTCAGACCGAACGTGGCCGTGGTCTCGGTGGAATCGATGACGAAGGGCTGGTCGAACTGGTGCCGGACGCCGACGACCTCGCGCATCATCGGGACGACGAGGCCGACCGCGGACAGCACCGGCCACGGGATGCCGCTGACCGGGACGGCGGGCAGTGACATCGCCGTCGCGAGGTCCCCGATCGCCTGTCGCTGCGACCGCGGCGGCGCACTCGGCACGTGCCAGGCCCGGCCCCAGGCGCGCTCGTCCGTGCCGAGCGTCGCCAGCGTCTCCGCCACGTCGGGCAGGTACGCCCAGCTGCGCGGCACGTCCGGGTCGCCGACCACCCACGCCCGCCGGCCCGCGCGGATCGTGGGCAGCTGCCGCACCAGGTGCGAGTGGTCGGCGGGCACCTGCGGCCCGACGAAGTCGGCGGCCCGGGCCTCGGTCACCCGCACCCGGCCGGCGCGGTGCGCGGCGAGCGCGTCGGTCCACATGGCCAGGCGCACCCGGCCCTTGGTGTCGCTGGTGGCCAGCGGGGACGACGGCGACATCGGCCCGCTCGGGCGGCCGTAGACGTAGAGGTTGCCCATGGTGACCAGCACGGCGTCGGTCCGCTCGGCCGCACCGAGCAGGGCGGCGGCGACCGGCGGCCAGTCGGTGGGCCAGCGGTGGTACGCGGGGTTGACCGCGTTGTAGAGCGCCGACGCACCGCGGGCGGCGGTCGCGACCGCGTCGACGTCGGCGGCGTCGACCTGCCGGTGCTCGACGGCGTCGGTGGACTCCCCACCGCTGCGGGACAGGACGCGGACCTGGTGCCCGCGGGCGACGAGCGCATCGGCGGTGGTCATCCCGACCGGGCCCTTGCCGACGACGACGTGCAGTGCCATGGGGAACTCCTCGAACTCGGCGAGAGCGGTGCTCTCGAATGCGAACGATGCTCCCCCCAGGTGGGACTCACTGTCAAGAGCGGTGCTCGCACTTGTGATCAGTGATCCGTTCCTGGCATCCTGACGTCGTGCCCACCGTCCGGGAACGCGTCCGCGCCGAGCTCACCGCCGAGATCACCGATGCCGCCCGCCGCCAGCTCGCCGAGGTGGGAGCCGCCGCGCTCTCCCTGCGGGCCGTCGCCCGGGAGCTCGGCATGGCCTCCTCGGCCGTCTACCGCTACTTCCCCAGCCGCGACGAGTTGCTGACCCGCCTGATCATCGACGGCTACGACGACCTGGGCGCCGCGGGCGAGCGCGCCGACGACCCCACGCAGCCGCCGCTCGACCGCTGGCTGTCGGTCTGCCGGGCGGTGCGCACCTGGGCCCTGGCCCATCCGCACGAGTACGCGCTGCTCTACGGCTCGCCGGTCCCGGGCTACCGGGCGCCGGAGGACACCGTGCCGGCCGCGTCGCGGGTCGGCGTCGTCCTCGGCCGCATCCTGGGCGAGGCGGCGCGGGCCGGCGCCCTGCCTCCCGCAGCGGGCGACCGCGACGCCGACCTGGTCAGCGACGACGCCGTCGCCGTCCTCGGCGGCGAGCACCCGTCGCTCGACGACACCGTCCGGCTGCGCGCCCTGCTGGCCTGGAGCGCGATCTACGGCACCATCAGCTTCGAACTGTTCGGCCACTTCGTCGGCTCGGTGGCCGACGGCGCCCGGTACTTCGACCGCGCCATGACCGAGCTGGCCCGGATGATCGGTTTCTGATGCCCTTCACCGCGAGCCACGCGGCCGCCGTCCTGCCGCTGCTCCGGACGCCGCTGCCGGCCTCGGCCCTCGTCATCGGCAGCATGGCGCCCGACTTCCCGTTCTTCCTGCCCTTCGACCCGGGGATCCGCACGCACACGGCCGCGGCGATCGTCACCACGGACCTGCTGTTCGGGGTGCCCGCGTGGCTCCTCTGGCATGCGCTTCTCGCCGCGCCGGCGCTCTGGGCCGCGCCGCGTCCCCTGCGCGCTCGGCTGACCGGTGTGCCGCTCGGCGTCCGGGTGCGGCTGCCGGACGTGCGGGCCGCGCTGCTCACGGTCGCCGCCCTCGCCGTGGGCTCGGCCACCCACGTGCTCTGGGACGAGTTCACCCACGTGGGGCGGTGGGGCCCGCAGCACCTGCCCGCCCTCGGCGAGACCTGGTGGCTGATGCCCGGCTACCGGTGGCTGCAGTACGTCAGCAGCCTCGTGGGCCTGCTCGTCCTGCTCGCGTGGCTCGTGCACTGGTGGCGCCGCACGCCGCCTCTGTCGGAACCGGACCGGGCGGCGCCGTGGTGGCCCTGGGCGCTCGTCGTCGGAGTCGGCGTGGGCGTCGGAGCGCCCTTCGCCCTCACCGCGGAGGGCTTCGGCGGCGCCGGGTACGACGGCACGACCTGGGGCGGCAGCGCTGCGCTGGCCGTCGCGGTGGTGCTCGCGGCGGCCTGGCACCTGCGGCAGCGGCGGGTCAGGAGCTCCGCAGCAGCTTGAACGCGTGGCCCCACTGCCGGAGGTGCGGCCGTAGGCGACCCAGGCCATGCACATGGCCTCGAGCCACCGGCTGGCCTCGATGCCGCCGAGATCGGCGACGTCCCAGCCGGTCTCCTCGAGCAGCCCCGTCACCGTCGCCTTGGCCGCGGGGTCGTTCCCGGCGACGAACATCGTCGGCGGTCCGCCGGGCAGGTCCGGATCGACCATCAGCGCGTTGCCGACCGTGTTGTAGGCCTTGACCACCCGGGCACCCGGCACCGCCCGCTGCACCTGCTCGCCGAGCGAGTCGGTGGTGCCGACGAAGAGCCCGGACGCTGTCGAGCGGGTTCGTCGAGTCGACCAGGACCTTTCCGTCCAGCTCGGCGGTCAGGCCGGAGACCACCTGGACCGCGGCGTCGCCCCGGACGGCGAGGACGACGAGCTCGGCCTCCGCGGCGACCTCCTGCGGGGTCCCGGTGGGCAGTCCGTCGACCTCCGCCTGCCGGGTGCCG
Source organism: uncultured Actinomycetota bacterium (assembly GCA_963784165.1). GTDB lineage: Bacteria > Actinomycetota > Actinomycetes > Mycobacteriales > Geodermatophilaceae > Blastococcus_B. The sequence goes on along the minus strand of CAWAQI010000018.1, from coordinate 89,554 downwards.
ATCCGCACCTCGTGACCGTGCCGCGCCAAGCCGCGTGCCAACGCCGGGCCGACGACGCCGCTGCCCAGGATCCCGATCCGCATGGGCACACCTCACTCCCACGCCACCTCGGAACAAGGTCGGCCCGGCGATCACTGCGCGAAGAGCGACGTATCCGACAGCTCGGATACGTCGCTCGTCGCGCAATCGCCGGTCGTCAGTCGATGGAGACGGTCGTCTCGTTCAGTCCGACCTCGGCGGCGAGCACCTGCTCGCCCCGGCCGATCGGCGAGAGCGTGCGCAACTTCCACTCACCGGGGGCGGCGAAGAAGCGGAACTCGCCCTCGGGACTGGTCACCACCTCGGCGGTGAACTCGTCGGTGGTGTCCAGCAGCCGGACGTAGGCACCGGCGACGGGCGCGCCGTCGTGCCACACCTGACCCTGGATCACGGTCTGCGTGGTCAGGTCGATCCCCTCGAGACCGCCGCCCTGCTTCGGAGCTCCGCACATGTCAGCTCACTTCTCGATCGGGACGCCGACGAGCGAGCCGTACTCGACCCAGCTGCCGTCGTAGTTCTTGACGTCGGGCTTGCCGAGCAGCTCGCGCAGCACGAACCACGTGTGGCTCGAGCGCTCGCCGATGCGGCAGTAGGCGATGGTCGCCTTGTTCTCGTCGTAGCCCTGCTCGTCGTAGAGCGCCGCCAGCTCCTCGTCGCTCTTGAACGTGCCGTCCTCGTTGGCCGCCTTGCTCCACGGGATGTTCTTCGCCGTCGGAACGTGGCCGCCCTTCTGCGCCTGCTCCTGCGGCAGGTGCGCGGGGGCGAGGATCTTGCCGGAGAACTCGTCGGGCGACCGGACGTCGATGAGGTTCTTCGAGCCGATCGAGGCGACGACCTCGTCGCGGAAGGCGCGGATCGAGAGGTCGGGGTCCTGGGCCTTGTACTGGGTGGCCGGGCGCTCGACGGTCTCCTTCGACAGCGGGCGGCTGTCGAGCTCCCACTTCTTGCGGCCACCGTCGATGAGCTTGACGTTCTCGTGGCCGTAGAGCTTGAAGTACCAGTAGGCGTAGGCGGCGAACCAGTTGTTGTTGCCGCCGTAGAGGATCACGGTGTCGTCGTTGGCTGATGCCGCGCGAGGACAGCAGGGCCTCGAAGCCCTCCTTGTCGACGAAGTCGCGGCGGATCGGGTCCTGCAGGTCCTTCTTCCAGTCGAGCTTGACGGCACCTTCGAGGTGGCCGCCGTCGTAGGCGCTGGTGTCCTCGTCGACCTCGACGAAGACGAGGCCGGGTGCGCCCAGGTTCTCCTGGGCCCAGTCGGCGGTGACGAGCACGTCGTTGCGGCTCATGGCTGTTTTCCTCCGGGATGGGTGTGGCTGGCGGTCAGGTCCGGGCCGGCAGGGCCCGGCGGACGAGCAGGTACATCTCGCAGCCGAGGCAGAAGCCGGCGGCTGCGTTGAGCAGGGCGGCCACGAGCGCGAAGCCCGTGGCGACGGCGCCGACGGTCGGCGCCCCGAGCAGGTAGCCGGCAGTGCCGGCGACCGCGAACAGCAGGCCCACGAACTGGGCGAAGCGCACCGGCGCCTCGGGCTCCCGCTCGCGGACCGGGCCCAGCCGCGGCGCGACCAGGGACCGGAAGACGAACCCGTACGGCGCGTACCGCATGCCGACGAAGGCGCCGATCGCGAACACGACCGCCTGGACGGCGAGCAGGACGCCGCTCCCGGTGAGCAGGACGACGACGAGGACGGCGGACGTGACCCAGGCGGCGAAGCGAGGGCCGCGCACGTCGATCTGTCGGGACGGTGCAGTCATCACGGGGACCTTCGGACGGCGGACGGGGCACGTCGAGACGGTCGGCGGAACCGACCTAGCAGGTCGGACAGAGGCAGCTGCCCACGCGGCACAGATCCACCGTGCGGCGCGAGGTCAGCAGGATGCCCACGGCGCGAGGGTAACGGATCACGGGACGCTGCCGACGCGGGCGTCCACGAGAGCCGTCAGCTCCTCGGGACGGGGTGCGCCGCTGCTCCGGCCGATCACGATGCCGTCGCGGTCGAGGTAGAAGAGGGTCGGGGTCCGCCGGACGTCGAGGGCGCGCACCTCGTCGAGGTGGCTCTCGGCGTCCACGTGCAGCACGGCGAGGCCCGGGCGGGTGGCCTGCAGCTGCTCCAGGCGCGCCTTCGTCGACCGGCAGGGGGCGCAGAACGCCGTCGAGAACTGGACGACGGTGAGGTCGGCCGAACCGGGGCGCACGCCGAGCCCGCTGAAGACGGGGTCCATCGGGCGCGCCTCCGCGCCGGCGTCGGCCGGGCGGAGGGCGCCGTTGCGCGTGCGCAGCCACCAGGCGGCCAGCGCCGTCAGCAGCAGGGCCACCACGAGGACGGCCGCTCCGGTCCCGCTCATCCCCGCTGCCAACCGGTCCGGTGGGTGGAGTTATTCCAGCGGCGCGAGCACGGTGTCGGTCGCTATTCCTCCGCTACCACGATGTCGGTCGCCTCATTCCAGCGGCGCGAGCACGGTGTCGGTTGCCTCGACCTCCACGACGACGCCGTCGTCCGCCGGGGTGACGCTGGTCAGCGCCAGGCCGAACGGCAGCGCCGGCACCTGGTACCGCAGGTCGAGCAGGTCGCTCGCCTGGTCCACGAGGAAGTCGGGGATCTCCACCCCGGCGCCCGACGCGCGCTCGACGTCGACGACGAGCTGGTCGCCGTCGAGGCTGACGGTGCCGCTGGCGGTGAGCGGCAGCGTGTATCCCAGCAGCTCGACGGTCTTGGTCACCCGCAGCCCGTCGCCGTCGGGGCTGATCGTGCTGTCGCCGCCGAGCTGGTCGGAGAGCAGCTCGTAGGACAGCGTCGCGGTGCCCTCGATGCGGTCGACCGGCACCTCCTGGACGTCCCCGGACAGGACGTTCGACAGCGGGATGTGCACGCCGACCAGGCGGACGTCGGCGCTGGTGCCCGCCGGCTGACCGAGCTCGTCGGCGGTCAGCGAGATGCGCACGTCCTCGTAGGTGCCGTCGAGCGCCTGGGTGAGGAAGGGGAAGCCGCGGACGTCGACGTCCGGCGTCCCGGCCAGGCCGGCCTGCTCGGTCAGCTGGTCGGCGACGTAGCCCTCCGCCCACCGCTCCACCGCGCGGTCGGCGAGGAACCCGATCCCGAGCAGGACGGCCACGATCACCAGGAGGACGACGAGGGCTCTCACAGCGCCGACTGCAGCGCGAGGGCCACCGGCGCGGCCGCGGCGATGGGGAAGACCACCTGCACGACCGGGAGCGACCACAGCGACACCTGGGGGCCGTGGCCGTGGTCGGGCGCGTCCGAGGCGGTGGCCTCGACCACGAGGTAGGAGGCGGCCACCGCGGTCAGCGCGGTGACCAGGCCGAGCACCGCACCGAAGCCCGCGGCGGCCAGGTCGCCGGAGAAGTCCCCGACGTCCCGGAGGAGCCAGGCGACCGCCGCCGCGCCGACCACGGCCAGCACCAGCGCAGCGAGCCCCCGCGGCACGTCGGTGGCCAGCCGGGGGCGGGGCAGCAGAAGGTCGACCAGGTGGCCGAGCACCAACGCCGTCCCGATGGCGGCGAGGGCGACGGCGGCCCGCCCGTTCCCTCCGGGGCCGCGGCCGAGCAGCAGCAGCGCGCCCAGGGCGCCGACCAGGCAGAACAGCATCACCCCGCCGGAGAGGGAGGCCACCAGGTCGTGGCGCGGCCGGCGCAGCATCTGCTGCAGCACGATCGCCAGGAAGCCGACGCCGAAGACGGCCAGCAGTCCGCCGAGGGACGGGCGCTCGGGCAGCACCAGCATCAGATCAGCGGCGACCGCGGCCGCCGCGCCCACTGCGAGGGAGCCGGCGAACCCCTCGATCCCGGTCATCAGCACCCACGCCAGGACCAGGCCCAACTGCAGCACGAGCACGGCGGCCAGCCGTCCGAGGCCGTCGAGCACCACCGGCAGCCCGACCAGCAGGCCCACCGCCACCACCGTCAGCGCGGCCGCCGGCAGGTGGTGCCCGCGCGCCGGGAGGAGGGACTGCACGGGGGCGGCGGCGCTCACGGTCCGATCGTGGCAGAAGCCCAGCGTCCGATCCGCTCGACGAGCGGAGTGGAGGCGCCGCTCTCGGCGTGTCCGAAGCCCGGCACCACCCACGCGGTGGCCGTCGGACCGGCCGCCTGCACCAGGGTGCGGAAGTGCTCGAGGGGGAAGTAGTCGTCCCGGTCGCCGTGCACGAGCAGCAGCGGGGTGGGCGCGATCCCGCTGACGGCCTGCAGCGGCGGGAGCGGCGGCACCAGCCACGGCACGTCCAGCCGCAGCCCGAGCACCCGCGCGCCGAGTCGCCGTCCCGGCGTCGTCTCGAGCAGCCAGTGCACCCGCTGCATCGGCCGCGTGTCGCGGACGTACCACCGGCTGACCGCGCTGAGGCTGACCACCGCGTCCGGGCGGTGCTCCCCCAGCGCGGCCTGCCGCAGCGCCGCTCCCCCGCCCATCGACAGCCCGAACGTGACGACGGCATCCGCGCCGTCGGCACGGGCCGCCCCGACGGCGGCGTCGAGGTCGCGCATCTCCGGGTCGCCACCCGCCGTCGACCCGCCCTCGGAACCGCCGTGCCCCCGGAAGTCCACGGCGCGCACGTCGCCGAACCGGGACAGCCAGCCGGCCAGCCGGAGGAACGACGGCCGGGCCACGGAGTTGGTGAAGCCGTGCGCCACCACGAAGGTGATCGGCCGCCCGGCCGGGCGCGGGGCCGCCGCCGGGACGGCGATCCCGGCCAGCCGCACCCCGTCGGAGGAGATCACCGTCACGGGACGGGTTCCCGGCGGTACAGGGCTGCGAGCAGGCACATCGGTTATCCTGCCTACTCACCTCGACAGCGCCGTCGATGAGTCCCACGAGGAGACGACATGCGACTCGTACTCATGACCGCGGCGCGACAGGCCACCACCGAAGTGCTCCCCGCCCTGGGCCTGCTCGGCCACCAGGTGCGCGTGGTCGCGCCCGAGCTGTCCAGCCTGCTCGACGGGGACTCGGGCGACGTCGTGCTCGTCGACGCCCGCTACGACCTCATCCAGGCCCGCACGCTGTGCGGTCTGCTCTCCTCCACCGGGGTCGCCGCGTCGCTGGTCGCCGTGCTGTCCGAGGGCGGCCTCGTGGCCCTGTCGGCCGACTGGGGTGTCGACGACGTCCTGCTCGACACCGCCGGCCCCGCCGAGGTCGACGCCCGCCTGAAGTGGGCCACCGCCCGCCGCATGGCCGCGACCACCCCCGCCGACGGCGCCGACGGCGGTGTCACGCAGGCCGGCGAGCTGGTCATCGACGAGCACAGCTACTCCGCCAAGCTCCGCGGCCGCCCGCTCGACCTCACCTACAAGGAGTTCGAGCTGCTGAAGTACCTGGCCCAGCACCCGGGCCGGGTGTTCTCCCGCGCGCAGCTGCTGCAGGAGATCTGGGGCTACGACTACTTCGGCGGCACCCGCACGGTCGACGTCCACGTGCGGCGCCTGCGCGCCAAGCTCGGCACCGAGCACGAGGCCCTGATCGGCACCGTCCGCAACGTGGGCTACAAGCTCGACCAGCAGGTCGCCGACGCGACCGCCGCCGCCGCGGCCGGGCCGAGGCCGACGCGGACGTCACCGACGCCGAACTGGTCTGAGGTCCCGCTGACAGTCCGCGACGTCGCACGCCTCGACCAGGACGAGATCACCGAGGTCCTCGGGCTGCTGCATGCGGCCTCCGCCGCTGACGGCGTTCGGCCGCTGTCCGAGGAGGCCGAGCTGCGGCTGCAGCACGGCGGGCCGCCCGGCGGGCGGGACCTCCTCGCCACGGTCGACGGCGACCTGGTCGGGTACGCGCGACTCGACGGCAGCGCCGCGGAGCTGGTGGTGCACCCGTCGTACCGGAAGCAGGGTGTGGGCGCCGCCCTGCTCGCCCGGCTCGAGGAGCTCGCGCCCGGCCCGCTGTCTGTCTGGGCGCACGGTGATCTGCCGGGCTCTTCCGAGCTGGCCGCCTCGCACGGCTTCACCCGGGCCCGCGTCCTGCTGCAGATGCGGCGCGACCTGGCCGGCGTGAACCCCGATCCCCACCCGGCGCTGCCCGACGACGTCACCGTGCGCCCGTTCCGCCCCGGCCGCGACGAGGACGCCTGGCTGCGAGTGAACGCGCGGGCGTTCGCCACCCATCCGGAGCAGGGCAGCTGGACCCCGGAGGACCTGCGGCTGCGCGAGGCCGAGCCATGGTTCGACCCGGACGGCTTCCTCATGGCCTGGCGCGGTGATCCCGACGACGGCGGAACGCTCCTGGGGTCCCACTGGACGAAGGTGCACCCCGCCGGCGACGTGGGCGACGACCAGGTCGGCGAGGTCTACGTGCTCGGCGTCGACCCCGACGCCCAGGGGATGCACCTGGGTGCCGCCCTGACCGACCTCGGGCTCGCGCACCTGCGCGGCCGCGGGCTCGGCACGGTGATGCTCTACGTCGAGGAGTCCAACGCGACCGCCGTCCGGCTGTACGAGAAGCGCGGGTTCACCCGCTTCTCGGTGGACGTCGCCTGGCACCGGGGCGCATCGGCCACCTGATCGGCACCGGCCGTTCGCCTGCCGGCCATCGGGACGCCGTATACCGCCGTCATCATCGCCGCCATGTCCGGGTGGACGATGATCGGGAGGCCGTCGTCGTCTCCCGGCCGGTCCGGCCACGGAAGGAACTCCTCGCCCCGTGATCCAGCACCCGCGGTTCCATGCTGCCGACGGGCAGCAGGACAACCTGATCGACCTCCGTCAGTGGCGACTCGCGGATCTGCCGGACGAGGACTCCGACGAGGACTGGGACGACGACCGCGACCTCTTCGGCCCGGACGGCCTGCGGGTCGAGACCTGGCGGGAGGGCTACCCGTACGACGAGCGCATGCCGCGCCGCGAGTACGAGGTCGCCAAGCGCCGGTTGCAGATCGAGCTGCTCAAGCTCCAGGGCTGGGTGAAGGACACCGGCCAGCAGCTCGTCGTCGTCTTCGAGGGCCGGGACGCGGCCGGCAAGGGCGGCACGATCAAGCGGTTCACCGAGCACCTCAACCCTCGCGGGGCCCGCGTGGTGGCGCTGGACAAGCCGTCGGAGCGCGAACGGACCCAGTGGTACTTCCAGCGCTACGTGCAGCACCTGCCGGCCGGCGGGGAGATCGTCCTGTTCGACCGGTCCTGGTACAACCGGGCCGGCGTCGAGCGGGTGATGGGCTACGCGACCCCGGACGAGTACAGCCGTTTCCTCCGCCAGGCCCCGCTGTTCGAGCGGATGCTCGTGCAGAGCGGGGTGCACCTGATCAAGCTCTGGTTCTCGGTGTCGCGGAACGAGCAGCGCAGCCGGTTCATCGTGCGGCAGATCGACCCCGTGCGGCAGTGGAAGCTCTCGCCCACCGACCTCGCGTCCCTGGACAAGTGGGACGAGTACACCGAGGCGAAGGAGACGATGTTCCTGCACACCGACACGGCCGAGGCGCCCTGGACGGTGATCAAGAGCAACGACAAGAAGCGCGGTCGGCTCGAGGCGATGCGCCACGTGCTGTCCCGGCTGGACTACACCGGCAAGGACCCCGCCGTCGTCGGCGAGGCCGATCCGCTGATCGTCGGATCAGCGGCAGACACGTTCGACGACGACTCGCTGCTCGCGGGCGGACCGCGTGGGTCCTGACGAGCCCCCGCGCGGGCTGCCCGTGCTGTCCGCGGGCACCCATCTGGCGCCCGAGGACGGCGCATGCCTCATGGAGTACGTCTCCGTCCTGGCCGGGGAGCGGTTCAGCGACGGACCGCGCTGCACCGATCCGATGCTGGCGGCGCTGGCTCGCCTGGTGAACGACGCGACGAGCGACAGCGGCCGCGACCGGCTCGGCGCGCTGGCTCCCGGGCTGGCGGCTGCCCATCGCACCGACGCGCCCAGCTCGGCCGCGCTCGTCCTCGCGATCCTGCTGCGCGTCCACGCGGCGGTCGGGCGGTCCCGACGCCTCGAACGGCACGTGCGACGTGCTCGGCGGCACCTGCTGCGGACGCCGCCTCGGGAGCGCGCCGCTCCGTGGTCGTGGTGGCAGGACCTGGCGCACCGACACGGCGCCGGTCGACGCCGTCTGATCGCCGCCGTCGAGGCCACTGCGGCGCTCGCCGCGCCCGCCCGCGACGCACTCCTGTACGACCTCCTCGCCGTCGCACTATCGTCCCGGCGGCTCGAGGCAGCACGGCGTGCGCCGGTTGCAAACCCTCGATGACCTCGTCGAGCCGTTCGAAACCCAGTGCGTCGCTCTCAGTCGGCGCCGCTGCGGGGATTGGGAGCCTCGAGGGGCATGACGCCGTCCGGTTTGGGGGCGCCGACGGCACCGAGACTCCCGGCGGCACCGTCGAGGGCGCCGATCGTTCCTGGCGTCGCACCCTGGTCCGGGCTTGCTGCAGCTGAGTCCTCGTCGCGACGCCGCTCGTCGCGTTCGCTCATGCCTGCTCCTCCTCGTCCGGCGCGCTCAGCCGAAAGCCCACGCCCCGTACGGTGATGATCGCGACGATCCCGCGCAACCGCGCGCGCAGGTGCCGCACGTGCACGGCGATCGTGCTCGGGCTGACCGGTCGGCCCCGGGAGCCGCACAGCTCTTTCTGCACCTGGGTCACGGTGACGACAGCGCCGTGGTTGAGCATGAGTAGGCGGAGCAACTCGAACTCACGCAACCGCAGAGGCACCGGGCGACCGGCCGCCGTTACTCGGAACGCAGGGCCGTCGAGGCGGAGCTGGCCGACCGTGAGCACCGCCCGCTCCTCCAGCAGCGACTTCATCGCGTCCTCGTGTGAACGGACCAGCGGCTCGATCTCCTCGGAGCGGTAGGGCCGCGACACCACGCCGGCCGCGCCCGACGCCAACACGGCAGCCGCACGTTCGGCCTCGCCGACGCCGACCCCCACGAGCACCGTCTCGCGGCCGTCTCGATGCCGGGACAGGACTGCAGCGACCTCAGCGGCGGGCACCACGGGCAGCGTGGCGCTCACGATGACGACCGAGGGTTGTCGTCGCCCTGCCGCCCAGAGGGCCTCCGCGCCGTCGCCGCACAGAACGAGCCCGACGCGGGTGCCGACGAGGCGCGCCATGGCAACCCGCGCAGCCGGATCCTCGTCGGCGACCAGCCAGCCCGACGTGCCCATGTCCCACCAGGGCGCCGCGACCATCGACCGCAAACTGCGCACCGGGGCATCGGCCGCGAGCAGATCCGGGGCCGCCACGACGATCAGCCGAAGCGGCCCGAGATGTAGTCCTCGGTCCTCTTGTCGGCCGGGTTGGAGAAGATCCTGGAGGTCAGGTCGAACTCGACCAGCTCCCCGGTCCGGTCGCCGGTGCCCTCGGCGGCCTTGGCGGTGAAGAAGGCGGTTCGATCCGCGACCCGGGCGGCCTGCTGCATGTTGTGCGTCACGATGATGATCGTGTAGTCCTCGCGGAGATCCTCCATGAGGTCCTCGATCCGCGCAGTGGCGATGGGGTCCAGCGCGGAGCACGGCTCATCCATCAGGATCACCTCCGGGCGCACGGCGATCGTGCGGGCGATGCAGAGTCGCTGCTGCTGGCCGCCGGAGAGGCTGTAGGCGGACTGCTTGAGCTTGTCCTTGACCTCGTCCCACAGGGCCGCGCCGCGCAACGACTCCTCGACCAGGTCGTCCATCGAGGAGACCTTCATGCCGGTGACGCGGGGGCCGTAGGCCACGTTGTCGTAGATCGACTTGGGGAACGGGTTCGGCTTCTGGAAAACCATGCCGATGCGCCGGCGGACCTCGATGGCGTCGACCTCGGGCTCGTAGATGTCCTGCCCGTGGTAGGCGATCCGGCCGGTCAGGCGGGCCCCGGGGATGAGGTCGTTCATCCGGTTCAGGCAGCGGAGCACGGTCGACTTGCCGCAGCCTGACGGGCCGATCATCGCGGTGATCTCGTTCCTGCCGTACACGAGGGAGACATCGTGGACGGCGCGGAACTCCCCGTAGTAGATGTCGACGTTCTCGCACTCGATCACCGGGACCGGCACCTCGGGGAGGTACCGGCCGGCGTCGTTGTGCGCCTCGATCAGGGGGCGAGCCCCGGAATCGACGGACTCGGTCCCGAGTACGGTCGCCTCGCCGGCCGGGGCGGTGGTGATGTCGGTGCTGCTCATGGTCCGTCCAGTCCGTGGGGTGTCGTGTGGCATCGCGACGAGCGGGGGGTCACCAGCGCCGCTGGAAGCGGTTACGGATGATGATCGCGACGGCGTTCATGGCGAGGAGCAGGACCAGGAGCACGATGATGGCAGCCGCCGCGAGATCGCGGAACTCATCCTGCGGTTGACTCGCCCAGCTGAAGATCTGGATGGGCAACGTCGTGAATCCCGAGAGCAAGCCGTCTGGGTCGAACCGGATGAACACCGCCGCCCCGAGGAGCAGCAGCGGGGCCGCCTCGCCGAGCGCGCGGGAGAGCGCCAGGATCGTCCCGGTCGCGACGCCGGGGACCGCAGACGGCAGCGTCTGCCGCCACACGGTCTGCAGCGGCGTGGCCCCCAGTGCGAGAGAGCCCTGCCGGATCTCGGCGGGGACGGCACGGAGCGCCTCGCGAGCAGTGATGATGATGACCGGCAGGATCAACAGGGCCAGCGCGATACCGCCGACCAGGACGATGCCGCGGCGCAGGCCCAGGGTCAGGGCGAGGCCCGCCGTGAGCATGCCGTAGATGATGGCCGGGACGGCGGCGAGATTCTGCAGGTTGACCTCGACCAGCCGGTTGTACCAGCGCTGCGGGTCCGCGAACTCTTCGAGGTAGACCGCCGCCGCGATCCCGAGGGGAATGGCGAGTGCAGCCGTCGTGGCGATGACCCACAGGGAACCCAGGATGGCGGCGCGGGCACCGCCGGTCTCGGGGTTGATCTGGGACGAGTACTCCGTGAGCACGTTCGTGTCGAGCCGGGGGAGCGCGTCGATGAACGACGTGACCAGCAGCGTCGCGAGGCACAGGATCGCGAACACCAGAGCGAACCACAGGGCACCGAGAAAGACGAGGGACGCGGTGCTGTTCTCCCCGTGCTGCTTGGTCTTCAGAGGACGGGTAGCCACGTCACCGATGGTCGCCATCAGTAGGCCTCCCGGAACCGGCGGACGAGCCGGATGCTGATCAGATTGATGACGAAGGTGAGCACGAAGAGGAGCAGACCGACCGCGAAGAGGGTGTTGTAGCTCAGCGTCCCGGGCGTGCTCTCCCCGGTCGCCGTCTGCGCGATGAAGCCGGTCATCGTTTGGCCCAGCTCGGTGGGCCCGGTCACCATCCGCGCCTGCGTCCCGGCCGCGAGGGCGACGATCATCGTCTCCCCCACCGCCCGGGACAGGCCGAGCACGACCGACGCCGCGATGCCGGAGATCGCCGCGGGGAAGACCACGCGCAACGTGGTGCGCATCTTGTTGGCGCCCAGCGCCAGCGAACCCTGCCGGAGCGCATCCGGGACGGCGGACATCGCGTCCTCGGAGAGTGAGGCCACGGTGGGGATGATCATGATTCCGAGCACGAGACCCGCCGCCAGGACGCTGAACGTGCCGACGTCGATTCCCAGCAGGCCGTCGAGCACGACCGGTGCGACGAACGTGAGAGCGAAGAACCCGTAGACCACCGATGGGATGCCGGCGAGCACCTCGAGCACCGGCTTGAGCACGTTGCGTACGCGCGGTCGCGCGTACTCGGCCAGGAAGACGGCCGCCCCCAGCCCGAACGGGACGGCGATGAGCAGCGCGATGGCCGTCGTCCACAGCGTTCCGGTGACCAGCGGGAGGACCCCGTAGGACTCCTGTCCGGCGAACCGAGGGCGTCCAGCGGGTGCCGAACAGGAACTCCGTGAGGCTGACCTCGCGGAAGAATTGGAGCGCGGGCAAGAGCAGGGCCAGGATGATGCCCACGGTCACGACAACGGAGAGCAGTGCCGCGCCGGCCAGCACCATCATGACGGCACGCTCGCCGTGCCGCGTCGACTGCTGGCGCACAGACCGCGGGTCAAATCCCCGGTTGCGCCGCCCCTGGGGGGTCCCCGCCGCGGGGGACCCCCCTACCGTCGTGATGCTCACGACCCTCCTGCCTGCTTCGTCGGCCGCTATCGGACATCGAGGACCGCAGAGGCGGCCCTGGTCAGCCGAGTTCGGCCGCCGCTGACTCCAGCTGCGCCGCGCTGGTCGTCGTTCAGCGGGATGAACTGAGCGGCCTCGGCGATGTCGGCGTCGTTGTCCGCGTAGAAGTCGACGAAGGCCTTCACCTGCGGCTTGTCGGCAGCGGACGCGTTGTTGACGTAGATGAACAGCGGGCGCGCGAGCGGCGTGTAGCTGCCGTCCTGAGCGGTCTCGGCGCTGGGGCAACGCAGCCATCGCCGCTGTCGATCTCGACGGCCTTGAGGGCCTCGGCGTTCTCCTCGAAGTACGTGTAGCCGAAGTAGCCGAGCGCGTTGGCCGAGCCCTCGACGCCCTGGACGATCACGTTGTCGTCCTCGGAGGCGTTGTAGTCGGTGCGGCTGACGCCCTCCTCACCGTTGATCTCGTCGGTGAAGTAGTCGAACGTGCCCGAGTCGGTGCCGGGGCCGTACAGCTCGATCGGCTCGGCCGGGAACTCGGGGTTCGACCTGGTCCCACGTGGTGACGGTGCCCTCGGCGTCCGGGCCCCACAGGGTCGCCAGCTCCTCGGTGGTGAGACAGGTGATGAAGTCGTTGTCGGCGGAGACGACCACGGTGAGCGCGTCCGTGGCGACCTGCAGCTCGGTGTACTCGATGCCGGCCTCCTCGCAGGCGGCGGCCTCTTCGTCCTTGATGGGGCGAGAGGCGTTGGAGATGTCGGTCTGGCCCTGGCAGAAGACCTCGAAGCCACCGCCCGTGCCGGAGGTGCCGACCGAGACGTTGACACCGGGCTGCTCGTCGGCGAAGAGCTCGCCGGCCGCGGCGGTCAGGGGCTGGACGGTCGACGAACCGTCGATCAGCACCTCACCCGAGAGGGACTCGCCGTCACCGGTCGCCTCCGCTTCGTTTCCCCCGCCACACGCGGAGAGCCCGAGGGCAAGGAACAGCGCCGCAGGAAGAGCCGTCCGGCGCAGAATGCGTCGATTCACTGAGGTCGTGCCTCTCTGAAGGGGCCTGTGTTCAGCCGTGTCGTCCATACGGCGAGGACGCTAGGAGCGCTTCTTGAACCGTTCGCGGTAGCAAGGTGAACGGCAGGCGAACGACGTCCGGCGGAATGCGTGGCGTTGGATGACCTGTGTCACCCGCTGGAGACGGGCGGTTACGCCCGTGCGCTCGGCGTCGGTGCTCAGCAGCTGACGGGCGCCGGAGCCGTCGCGCTCGGCTCGCGCCGCGGCCGACGGCTCGGCCGCCGCCGTCTCGGGTGCCGCGGGAGCACCCAGCTCCACCGGGACGACGTTCTCGTAGCCGGGGCCGATGACGAGCTGCACCGTCTCGCCGATGGCGTCGCTGGCCTCGAGGACGGAGCCGGGCACCGCGGCGGCGACGGTGCGCGCGGCCTCGAGCAGGCCCGGGGCGTGGCGGACGACGGTCTGGGGGACCCCGCCCTCCTCGTTGCCGACGTTCGCGACGGTGTAGCCCTGCGCCCGCAACTGGTCGGCGACCGTCCCCGCGAGACCGTTGGTCGAGGTGCCGTTCAGGACGTCGAGGGTGATCTGCTCCGGCGCGACCGTGAGCCCGGTGGTCGCGGGCTCCGGTGCGGCCGGCGCCTCGGGTGCCGCCTCGGCGGGGGTCTCGGCGGCCGGCGGGGGCGGTGCGTCGACGACGCGCAGCTCCTCGGGCACCTGGGTCTCGCCGATGACGGAGTCGAAGAGCGAGCGGGTGGCCACGCCGTCGAGGACCACGTACGACTGTCCGGCCTCCTCGGTGCCGGCGGGGACGTGGTCGGCCTGGGCGACCGGGAGCGCCGCCCGCTGCACGGCCTCGCCCGTGAGGTCGCCCAACGACCCGGCCAGCACCCGGAGGTCCCCGAGGGTGGTGGCCTCGTCGACGGTGAGGGCGTCTGCCGCGCGGGTCAGGAAGCGGGTCAGGGTGACCGGGTCGGCCAGCGTGCTCAGCGACAGGGCAGAGCGGAGGGTCGAGGTGAGCAGCCGCTGCGAACGCTCGGCCACGGCCGCGCCGGTGACGTCCGGTACGGCCTCACCCGGCTGCAGGAAGCCGGCGGCCGCGTCGCCGGAGACCTCCGAGGACCCGGGCGGGAGCGGTTCGGCCGCGGCCGCGGTCGCCGCCGTCGGCACGACGCACACCGAGACGCCACCGAGGGCGTCCACCATGCCCGGGAGCCGGGTGAGGTCGACGCCGAGGTAGTGGTCGATGCGGAGGCCGGAGAGCTGCTGCACGGCGCGGACCGTGCACGACGGCCCGCCGTCGAGCAGCGAGTCCGCGAAGGCCTCGGTCGTCGGCCCGCGCAGGCCGCCGTCGGGCGTCCGGCAGGTGGGGGTGTCGACCAGGGCGGTGGGCGGCACGCTCACCAGGACGGCGCGGTCGCCCTCGGCCGAGACCGACACGAGCAGCGTGGCCACCGAGGCGGGGCCGTCCTGCCCGGGAACGCCGGTGCCCACCACCAGGTAGGTCTCGCCGGCCTGCAACTGCGGCGCCAGGACCTCGGGACCGTCGGTGGCCAGCGCGTCGACGCGGTCGATCTTCTGGTCGACGTAGAAGTACAGCCCCAGGTGGTAGAGCACGACGATCGCCGATGACGGCGGCCAGCACGGCGACCACCCGGACGAGCCGACGGCGCCCCGGACTGACGGGCGCGCGCTTCGGCGCCCGGTTGGGCAGCCGCTGGGGCGACCGCCCGCCCGGTGCCGGCTCGGCGGGGGCGACCCGGCCCGGCAGGGGTGGGATCGGGCCGCTGCGGCGGGAGGGGCGGCTGTCGGGTTCCCAGTCGGCCGACGCCGGGCGAGCTACCCCGGGCACCCCTCCGGGCTGACGGAGCGGCTGCGATGTGGCCGGTTGCGCGGCGGCCGGGACCGGCGGCAGGCCCGCCCGCACCGCGGGGGTGGGTCCGGGCGTCCGGGCCGGCCGCGCGGGTGCCTGCGGTGTCCCGGCGCGGCGGGGCCCGTCGGCGGAGACCTGCGGCATCTCCCCCGTGCGGCGCGCGGCGCGGCGTCCGACGGCCCCGCCCCCGGAGCGGGCGAGCAGCTGTTCGACGGTCACGGGCGCGGCATCGGGGCTGTCGGCGCGGGTCCGGCGGGTGCGTCCGGGGGCGTCGCGGTCTCCCGCGCCGCCCCGCGTCGGCTGATCCCCCACCGGTGTCGACCTTCTCGTCGTCGTCCGTGTCCCCCGCCGCACCCTGCCGGTGCGCGATCCGGTCGAGCCGTGGCGCTGCGCGCACGACTCGTGACGACCCACGATACGGCGGTCGCGGTGCTCCGCGGTGTGGACGCGCGGGGAGGGGGCCACCCTGCAGGGGGCAACCGGATAGTGGACCATCCTGATCCGCCGTAGCGTGGTGGCGGTGAGACTGCCGTCGATACCGGGACCGTCCGATGTGCTCGCCGCCGTGGAAGGCGTCCGGGACGGTGTCGGCGACGCCATGGCGCTCGTCCCGCGCGTGGCGAGCGCCGTCGGGCGCATGGAGGACCTGCTGGGCCGCGTCTCGTCGCTGCTGGACCGCGTCGACGGCATCGTCGACCGGGCCGATGCCGCCATCGACGCCGTCGCGGAGACCCGCACCCGCGCTGACGAGGCCATCGCCGGGGTCGGCGCGACCCAGGCGAAGGCGGACGACGCGATCGAGGGCGTCGCGCGCACGCAGGCCAAGGCCGACGAGGCCATCGAGGGCGTCCTCCGCACGCAGGCCAAGGCCGACGAGGCGATCAGCGCCGTCGGGCGGACCCAGGCCAAGGCGGACGAGGCCATCGAGGCCGTCGGCCGCACCACCGGCCGCGCCGACGAGACGCTCGACCACGCCGCGGCGCTGGTCGGGCGGGTGGAACCGCTGCTCGGCGACTACGAGCCGGCACTCACGGCGCTGGCCCCGTCGGTCCGCCGGCTCGCCGACACCCTCGAACCGCACGAGGTCGAGGCGATGGTGACCCTGATCGACCGGCTGCCCCAGCTGGTCACCCACCTCGACGAGGACATCCTCCCGGTGCTCGAGTCCCTCGGGAACGTCGGCACGGACGTGCACGACCTCGTCGACACCGTGCAGGACCTGCGGCAGATCGTGAAGGGCTTCCCCGGCTCACGGCTGTTCCGGCGCCGCGGAGCCGAGGAGATCGCCGCGGAGGCGCAGGCCGAGGAGGACGGACGCCGCCCGCCCTCCTGAGCCTGCACTCCCGTCAGGTCTCGGTCGGGTAGCCCAGGGCGCGGACGACGTCCCCGACCCGCTCGAAGGTCTCGCCGTCGGGCAGCTTCGCCAACTCGGCGGTGACGGCGTCCGGCGCACGGTGGTCGCGGGCGGCCTCGACCAGATCGGGACCCGTGCTCGGGAAGTCCGCCCGGTCCAGCCAACGGGCCAGTTCGGAGCGCGCGGCCACGGCGTCGCCGTCCATGCCGACCGGCGTGCCGCCGACCAGGGTGCCGCCGGGGTTCGCGTCGATGTCGGGGTCGCCCTCGGCGACCGGCTCGACCTCCCGCCACTCCGCGGCCCGGGTGGAGTGCTCGGCCTTCAACATGCCCTGCATCTCGTGCTCGAGTTCCTCGTCGACGCGCGGGCTGTGCTTCGTGCTCCGCTCCGCCGCCCCGGCGAACTGGTCTCCGGTCTCGCTCACGTCTTCTCCTCTTCCGTCAGTCCTTCTCGAGGGCGCCGGGCTTGTGCACCGCCGTCCGGCCGCTCTTCTCGCTCTCCACCTCGTACTGCGGGTCGTCCTTGCTCGCCCGGACGGTGCGCCCGGACGCCTCGGTGTCCGATGTGATCTTCCGCTGGACGGTGCCCTCGGCGGTGCCGCCGTGGCTCTTCCAACGGACGTGGTCGCCCGTGGTCAGGTCGTCGTCGGCCATGCCCGTCCCCTGCCCGCGGGGCGGCGCGCGCAATCACCCGATCGGGACGCAGACCTCACTCTCAGGAGCAATGGCAGGAGAAAAACGATCACGTAGCGTTCGCAGCGACGGGGGATCGGCGGTTCGACCGCTGGTCCAGCGGGTGTTCTCGCTACACAGCGTGAGCGCTCCCCTCGTCCTCGATCGCCGGCCCGGTCGACTCCATTCCCCCGGGGTCGGCCGGGTCGGCCCGTTCCCGGGCCGGACCGTCCGCCTACCCTCGGCAGCCGTGACGACTGCTGGCGCGCCGGACCTGCGACCGGTGGACGTGCTCACCGTCGCCTCCGTCGCCGACGTCACGCCGTCCGTGCGGCGGATCGTGCTGACCGGATCCCCGGACGCCGTCGCCACCGCAGGTCCGACGATCTCGCTGCTCGTCCCCCGCGTCGGCGAGGCGGATCCGCGCTGGCCGCAGATCGCCCGTGACGGCCGGATCGTGTGGCCCCTCGGCGCCCACGGCGTGGCCCTGCGCAGCTACACCGCCCGCCGCCAGGACCCGACCGCCGGCGAGGTGGAGATCGACTTCGTGCTGCACGGCGACGGGCCGGCCGCCTCGTGGGCCGCGGCCGCGGCACCGGGTGCGCCGCTCGGGGTGGCCGGCGGTGGCTCGCTGGGCGAGCGACCGGCCGCGCAGGTCCTCCTGGTCGGCGACGAGACGGCGCTGCCCGCCATCACCCGCATCGTCGGCGCCGCCGCGCCCGGCACCCGAGGCCTGGTGCTCGTCGAGGTGGCCGACGGCGCGGAGGAGCAGCCGGTACCGGCACCCGAGGGGGTCGCCGTGCGCTGGCTGCACCGCGACGGGACGCCGCCCGGCGAGAGCACGCTGCTCGTCGACGCCGTGACCGCGCTGGACCCGTTCGAGGGCCCGGAGGTCTTCGCCTGGGTGGGCGCGGAGTCCGCCGCCGTCCGGAGCATCCGGGCCGATCTCCGGAGCCGCTGGGGGCTCGGCCGCGCCCAGCACCACGCGATCGGTTACTGGCGGCGCGGCCGGGCGATGTCGCCCGCCGGCTAGGCGTCGGGCGCACAGGGATCTCACAGGTAGCGTCCAGGAGCACCGCAGACGGGCAGCCGAACCTGAGCGCATGACGACGGCACCCGTACGCCCTATCGGAGGATCCGTGTCCGGCAGTCCGCAGACCGCGCGCAGCACCCCCGAGGCACGCCTGCTGGTCGTCGACGACGAGCCCAACATCCGCGAACTGCTCTCGGCCAGCCTGCGCTACGCCGGCTTCGAGGTGGCGACGGCGAGCGACGGGCAGCAGGCGCTGGCCCTCGCCGACTCGTTCCGGCCCGACCTGCTCGTGCTCGACGTGATGATGCCCGGCCTCGACGGCTTCGGCGTCGTCCGCCGGCTGCGGCAGTCCGGCCGGCACACTCCCGTCCTCTTCCTCACCGCGCGCGACGCCCCCGAGGACAAGGTGTCCGGGCTGACCCTCGGCGGCGACGACTACGTGACCAAGCCGTTCAGCCTCGACGAGGTCCTGGCGCGCATCCGGGCGGTGCTCCGCCGCACGGCCGCCGCCGCGCGGGCCACCGAGGCGCCGCGGCTGACCTTCGCCGACATCGAGCTCGACGAGGAGAGCCACGAGGTGCTGAAGGCCGGCACCCTCATCAGCCTCTCCCCCACGGAGTTCAAGCTGCTGCGCTACCTCATGGCCAACGCCGGGCGCGTGCTGTCCAAGGCGCAGATCCTCGACCACGTGTGGAACTACGACTTCAACGGCGAGGCCAACGTCGTCGAGTCCTACATCTCCTACCTGCGGCGCAAGGTCGACACGACCGAGCCCCGCCTGCTGCACACCATCCGCGGGGTGGGCTACACCTTGCGGCTGCCCCGCGGGACATGACCGAGGCTGGCACCCCGACGGTCCGGCAGAGCGCCGGCTCCCGCATCCCCCTGCGGATCACGCTCGTCGCGCTGCTGGTCGGGCTGGTGACGCTCGCGTTGCTGGCGACCGGTTTCGCGACGTCCGCGCTGCTGAAGGGCTACCTCCAGACCGAGCAGGACAGCCAGCTGCGCGCCGCAGCCGCGGAGGCCCAGCACGACGTGCGGCAGCTCGAGGCCTGCATCGAGCGCGAGTACCGGCAGCCGTCCCGTTCGGAGTACTACGCCTGCATCGACCCCGGATCCGGATCGGTGAACGTCCTCCTCGGCCCACAGGAGGACCAGCGCGACGTCCCGGACACCGACGAGCTGCTCGACGAGATCAGCCCCGACGGTGAACCGATCAGCGTCCGCAGCGAGAACGGGCGCGACGTCTGGCGGGTGATCGGTGTCGAGGGCCCCGGCGGCTGGACGATCGTCGTCGGCGCCGACATGGAGCGCGACCAGATCGCCATCAGCCGCCTGATCGCCACCCAGGGCATCGTGGGGCTCATCGTGCTCTGCGTGCTCGGCGCCGCCGGCTACGTGCTGGTGCGCAACAGCCTCCGGCCGCTCGCCGAGGTGGAGCGGACCGCACGCGCCATCGCCGACGGCGACCTGTCCCAGCGCGTGCCCGAGGGCGACGACCGCACCGAGGTCGGCCGGTTGACGACCGCGCTGAACCGGATGCTCTCCCGTATCGAGAGGGCCTTCCGGGCGCAGCAGGAGTCCGAGACCCAGGCCCGCGGGTCGGAGCTGCGGATGCGCCGCTTCGTCGCCGACGCCAGCCACGAGCTGCGCACCCCGCTCACCTCGATCCGGGGGTTCGCCGAGCTCTACCGGCAGGGCGCCGTCCGCGGTGACGACGACGTCCGCCGGCTGATGGAGCGCATCGAGAGCGAGGGCGGCCGGATGGGGCTCCTCGTCGAGGACCTGCTGCTGCTCGCCCGCATGGACCAACAGCGCCCGCTCACCGTCAAGCCGGTCGACCTGGCCGCCATCGCGGGCGACGCCGTCCACGACGCCCGCGCCGTCCAGCCCGACCGGCCGATCACACTGCACCTCGACGACTCGCTCACCGACGTGCCGGTGCTGCTCGGCGACGAGGGCCGGCTCCGCCAGATCGTCGGCAACCTGGTCACCAACGCCCTGGTGCACACCCCGGACGGCACGCGGATCCGTGTCAGCCTGGGCGAGGAGGACGACGGGATGCTGGTGCTGCGCGTCGCCGACGAGGGCCCGGGCATGGACCCGGCCGACGCCGCGCGTGCGTTCGAGCGCTTCTACCGGGCGGACGCGTCCCGCAACCGGGCCGCGGGCGGCACGGGGCTCGGGCTGTCGATCGTCGACTCGCTCGCCGCGGCACACGGCGGCTCCGTGCAGCTGGACACCGCGCCCGGCCAGGGCACGACGGTCACCGTCCGGCTGCCGCGCTCCGGCCCGCCGGAGCCGTTTTCGACCGACCAGCCCGACGGGGGCGACGGGGACGACGACTGACGTCCCTGCCACGATCCGGCGGTGACGACGAACGAGGCGACCGCTTTCGATCCCGACCTGATGGCGGCGGTGGTCGAACTCGGCAAGGCGGTGCGCGGGCTCGTCGACGCGTCCGTGCGCACCACGGTCGAGCCCGACGAGCTCCGTTCCGCCGCCGAGTCGGTCCGGGCCGTCACGGACCGACTGATCACGTCGCAGCGGCCGGCGTCGCAGTTGCCGGCCCTGGACGACCCGATCGCCTTCCGGCGCGTGTTCAGCCCGGTCACGGGGGTGGGCAGCGGGATCGCGCCGCCGCTCGTCGTGCGGCGGCACGGCGACGAGGTGGTCGCCGAGGCGACGCTGGGCCTGGCGTACGAAGGGCCGCCCGGCTACCTGCACGGCGGGATGAGCGCGCTGTTCATGGACCAGATGCTCGGCGCGGCCACGATCGCCGCCGGGCTGTGGGGCATGACGGCCCACCTGGCCCTCGACTACCGCGGCCCCGTCCCGCTGGACACCCCGCTGGTGCTGCGGGCCCGGGTGACCGAGAACGCCGGCCGGAAGTCGGTCATCACCGGCGAGATCGCCCTCGCGTCGGCCCCGGACGAGGCCCTCGTGCAGGCCCGTGGCGTCTTCGTCACGCCGCGGCCGGAGAAGTCGGAGGCCTACTTCGGCTCGATCACCGACGCCACCGGGCAGCACCGCCCACCGGGGCGGCCCACCGACGCGACGGCGCTCGAGCGGGACTGACCGGGGCGATCGCGCGGCGGCGGATGTGACGGATCCCTCCCCCGCCGTGGCGAGAGGCATGGACCGGCACCCCCCGAGCGGGGGATGCTCGACCCGACGAACCGTTTCGCGGGGGACCGGCGGTGCCAAGCTGTGCGGACGCCGTCGCATCGCCGCGACGCCGCGCCCGCCACACGAAACTGCCCCACCCACGCGGGCACCGCTCGACGAGACCCGGGAGCCGACCTGTGACGATCCACGATGTCGAGGTGGCCCGACGGGCGGCGCAGGCCGCCGCCGAGGTGCTCCTCGACCTCCGGGCCGGCGGAGAATTCGCAGGTCGCGCGCTCGGCGACGCCGGTGACGCAGCCGCCCAGCGGGCCATCGTCGCGTCGCTCGCGGCCGACCGCCCGGACGACCTCGTCTTCAGCGAGGAGGCGGTCGACGACCCCCGCCGGCTGTCGGCCGACCGGGTCTGGATCGTCGACCCGCTCGACGGCACGCGCGAGTACGGCGAGGTCCCGCGGCACGACTGGGCCGTCCACGTGGCGCTCTGGGAGGGCGGGGACCTGACCGCGGCCGCCGTCGCGCTGCCCGGGCTGGGCGAGATCCTGCTGACCGAGCCCGCTCCGCAGCTGCCCCCGCGCGCCGACGGCGCCGTCCGGGTGGCCGTGAGCCGGAGCCGCCCGCCGGCCGAGGCCACCGCCGTCGCCGAGCTCCTCGACGCCGAGCTCGTACCCTTGGGGTCGGCCGGCTACAAGACGGTCGCGGTGGCGCGGGGCGAAGTTGACGCCTACGTGCATTCCGGCGGTCAGTACCAATGGGACTCCGCCGCCCCCGTGGCCATCGCCCGTGCTGCGGGACTGACCACCTGCCGGCTCGACGGGTCGCCGTTGGTCTACAACGCGCCCGACCCGTGGCTGCCCGACCTGGTCGTCTGCCGACCCGAGCTCGCCGAACGGATCCTCGACGCCGTCCGCCCCCGAAGCCCCGAAAAGACGGAGAGCATCGCGTGACAACCCCTGACTACCGGCTCAGCCAGCTGGAGACGCTGGAGGCCGAGTCCATCCACGTCATCCGCGAGGTCGTCGCCGAGCTGGAGCGCCCCGTGCTGCTCTTCTCCGGCGGCAAGGACTCGATCGTGATGCTGGAGCTGGCGCGCAAGGCGTTCGCCCCGGCGCGGATCCCGTTCCCGGTGATGCACGTCGACACCGGCCTGAACTTCCCCGACGTCCTGGCGTTCCGCGACCGCCGCGTCGCCGAGCTCGGCGTGCACCTCGTCGTCGCCTCGGTGCCGGAGGCGATCGCCCAGGGGCTGGTCAAGGAGGAGCCGAACGGCTCCCGCAACCGGATCCAGACGCCGGTGCTGCTCGACGCCGTCGAGAAGCACGGGTTCACCGCCCTCTTCGGTGGCGCCCGCCGCGACGAGGACAAGGCGCGAGCCAAGGAGCGGATGTTCTCCTTCCGCGACGAGTTCGGCCAGTGGGACCCGAAGAACCAGCGCCCCGAGCTGTGGGACCTCTACAACGGCCGGATCCACCTCGGTGAGTCGATCCGCGTCTTCCCGCTGTCGAACTGGACCGAGCTCGACATCTGGCAGTACATCGCCCGCGAGAAGGTCGCGATCCCGTCGCTGTACTACGCGAAGGAGCGGGAGGTCGTCGAGCGCCAGGCGATGCTCTACGAGGTCAACGAGTTCATCACCCCCCGCGACGGCGAGGAGGTCCGGCGGGAGATGGTGCGCTACCGCACCGTCGGCGACGCCAACCTGACCGCGGCCGTGCGGTCGCACGCCACCACCGTCGAGGAGGTCATCGCCGAGATCGCGGTGACCCGGATGACCGAGCGCGGCGCCACCCGTGGCGACGACAAGGTCAGCGACGCCGCCATGGAAGACCGGAAGAAGGAGGGCTACTTCTGATGGCTCCCGTTGAGAGCGCAACCACCGCCGCCCGCCCCGGCACCCAGCCGATCGACATCACCTCCGCCGCCGCCGCGGCGGCCGCCGAGCTCGCCGCGGCGCGCAAGGACATCCTGCGCATCGCCACGGCCGGCTCCGTGGACGACGGCAAGAGCACCCTCATCGGCCGCCTGCTCTACGACAGCAAGGCGATCTTCGAGGACCAGTACGAGGCGGTGGAGCGGGCCAGCGCGGGTGGCGACTACGTCAACCTGGCGCTGCTGACCGACGGCCTGCGCGCCGAGCGCGAGCAGGGCATCACCATCGACGTCGCGTACCGGTACTTCTCGACGCCGCGGCGCACGTTCATCATGGCCGACACCCCCGGCCACGTTCAGTACACGCGGAACATGGTCACCGGCGCCTCGACCGCCGACCTGGCGATCGTGCTCGTCGACGCCCGCAAGGGCATGGTCGAGCAGAGCCGCCGGCACGCGTTCCTCGCCTCGCTGCTGCGGGTGCCGCACATCGTCGTCGCGGTCAACAAGATGGACCTCGTCGACTGGTCCGAGGCGACCTACGAGTCGATCCGGGACGAGTTCACCGCGTTCGCGGCGAAGCTCAACGTGCCCGACCTGACGGTCATCCCGATCTCCGCCCTGCACGGCGACAACGTCGTCACTCGTTCGGCGAACTCGCCCTGGTACGACGGCTCGTCGCTGCTGCACCACCTCGAGCACGTGCACGTGGCCAGCGACCGGAACCTGGTCGACACCCGGTTCCCGGTGCAGTTCGTGATCCGGCCGCAGTCCGACGCGTTCCACGACTACCGCGGCTACGCGGGCAGCGTGGCCAGCGGCGTGCTGCGCCCGGGCGACGAGGTGCAGGTGCTGCCGAGCGGCCTGACGACGACGATCGCCTCGATCGACGGTCCGCGCGGCCCGGTCGACGAGGCCTTCGCGCCGATGTCGGTGACCATCCGGCTCAGCGACGACCTCGACGTCTCCCGCGGCGACACGATCTGCCGGCCGGCCAACGCACCGCTGGTGACCCAGGACCTCGACGCGATGGTCTGCTGGATGACCGACGAGCCGCTGCGCCCGCGCCAGCGGATCGCCATCAAGCACACCACCCGCACGGTGCGCGCGATGGTCAAGGACCTGCAGTACCGGCTCGACGTCAACACGCTGCACCGCGACCTCGCGGCCACGGAGCTCGGACTCAACGACATCGGCCGCGTCCGCCTGCGGACCACCCAGCCGCTGTTCGTCGACGACTACGCCCGCAACCGGGTCACCGGCCGGTTCATCCTCATCGACGAGGCGACCAACGCCACCGTCGGCGCGGGGATGCTCACGCCCGCCGGGGGCTAACGCAGGACGACCGGCAGTTCCTCGAAGCCGCGGAGGGTCTGCAGCTCCCGGCGCACGGGGCTGCCGGCCACACGGAGGCCGGGGAACCGCTCGCTGAGCGCCTGGAGGCCCACGACGGCCTCCAGGCGGGCCAGCCCGGCACCCACGCAGTAGTGGATGCCGCCGGAGAAGGCCAGGTGGTCGCGGGCATTCGCTCGCCCGACGTCGAGACGGGCCGGGTCCGCGAAGACGTCCGGATCGCGGTTGGCCGCGCCGAGCAGCACCGTCACGCGCGTCCCCGCCTGGACGGTGCGCCCGGCCAGTGCCACGTCGGCACGCGCCGTCCGGCCGGTGAACTGCACGGGGCTGTCCAGCCGGAGGAACTCCTCCACGGCGTTCGGCCAGCCGGACGGGTCGGCCCGCAGGGCGTCCCACTGGTCGCGGTGGGCATCCAGGAGGACGACGGCGTTGCCGAGCAGGTTCACCGTCGTCTCGAAGCCCGCGCCGAGCAGGAGCATCACGGTCGCGTGCAGCTCGCGCTCGGTGAGCGCCTCGTCCTCGGGGAGGCTCACCAGCCGGCTGACGAGGTCCTCGCCGGGGTCCCGGCGCAGCCGCTCGAAGTGACTGCGCAGGAACCGGTGCATGGCCCGCAGCGCGCGTTCGGCCGAGAGGTAGCGGCGGAGGGACAGTCCCGGGTCCAGGGTGGCCGCCGCGGCCGCGCCCCAGCGGAGGAAGTCCTCCCGACGCTCGGTCGGCACACCCAGCAGGTCGGCGATCACCAGCACCGGTAGCTGCGCGGCGTAGGCGCCGACGAGATCGACGGTCCCCTGACTGCCCTCGAGGTCGTCGAGGAGCTGCTCCGCGGTCCGCCGGATCATCGGCTCGGAGGCGGCGGTGGCCCGGGGCGTGAAGGACGCGGTGCACCAGCCGGCGGAACCGGGTGTGGTCCGGCGGGTCGACCACCAGCATCGACGGCGGCTCGGCGACGCCCGTGGCGTCGAGCTCGTCGCCGAACTCGAGCGCCCAGCGCACCCAGCCCGGCGCGGCCGAGCGGTCCCAGCCGACGCCGAACGCCTCCGACCGCAGCACCTCCTGGGCGACGGCGTGCGACGTCGTGACGAGGCCGAGGCTGCCCGGGACCAGCGGGCCCTGCGCCCGCAGCTGCTCGTGCAGGGCATACGGCTGGTCGCGGACCTCCGGGTCCCGGAGCAGCCGGGCGATCAGGTCACCGCGGCGGGCACCCCGCTCCAGGAAGACGGCGGGGAGGGCGTGCCGCACACCCCACCGGACGGCCGTCCGCGCCGGCCGCAGCACGACGGCGGACGGCCGGCGGAGGGCGGTGCTCAGTTCTGGCCGTCGGGTGCCGGGGCGGACGACGGGTCGCCGTCCCAGTCCTTGCCGGCGACGTCGGCGTTCTCCGACGCGCTGTCGGTCTGCTCGGCGACGGTCTCGACCATGTCCTCGTCGGACATGCCCTCGCCCGCTGCCTCGGTCCCCTGGTTCGGCTCGCTCATCGCGCAGTCCCCTCTCGTGTGGTGGTCCGGTCCGAGCCCTCCCCGGACACGCGATACGGCAAACCAGCGACGAGCAGTGACCGGCCCAGCCACACGTGGGCTGCAGAGAAGGCCAGCACGGCGAGGTCGCCCGCGATCGGCAGGAACGGCCCCTCGAGGGCGGCGAACAGCACCGTGGCGACGGCGAGCAGCATCCCGGTCCCGCGCGGCAGGACGCCGGCCCGCTCGACGGCGATCCCCAGGAGGACCAGACCGACGAACCACAGCCCCGCAAGTCCTGCGATCAGCCGCAGCGGCACGGACCCGAGGAACTCGCCGTCGAGGTCGAGCAGCGCGGGGTCCTCCCGGGCGAGGACCGGGAACACGAACGCCTCGGTGAGGAACAGGCCGGCGGTGACGACGAGCCCCGGCACGGCGATCACCGCCCCGGCGACGCCGAGACGCCCCAGCGCCGCACCGTGCCGGGCGAACAGTCCCCAGAGTCCGAACACCGTCAGGATCGCGGCGAGCACCCAGGCGACGTGGAGAGCCGGCCACAGCGTCTGGCGCGAGGACGCCGCGAAGCCGATGGCCAGCGCGTCCGGGTGAGCGAGTTCGGCCAGCATCAGCACACCGGCGGCGATCCAGCAGCCACCGGCCCAGCGCACCCAGGTGTCCATGACGCCTCCCGCGGCGGGGAGCGCCATCGTCGCGCGCAGGCGGCCGTGGCGACAGGGGTTCAGGCGATGAGGAGCTGGTCGATCGCCTTGTAGACGCGTTGCTCGGACACCGGCCGCGGAGTGCCGATGTTCTGGGCGAACAGGCCGACGCGGAGCTCCTCGATCATCCAGCGGACCCGCGCGACCGGGTCGTCGGGCCCCCCGGTGCCGGGCACCTGACGCCGCAGCTGCTCGAACTCCTCCGTCACCGCGCCGACCTGCCGCATCCAGAGCTCGTCCCGCACCGCGTTGGCCGGCAGCTTCTCCAGCCGGTGGGCCATGGCCCGCAGGTAGCGCACGACGTCGGGCAGTCGGCGCCGCCCGGCCGAGGCCACGAAACCCCGGTGCAGCAGACCGCCCATCTGGCGGCGGAGGTCGGCGACGGCCGCGTCCGGCACCCGCCGGCCGGGTGCCGCACCGATCGCGATCGCGACCTCGCGCGCCTGCGTCAGCACGGCCTCCACGCGCCGCACGGTCTCCGTCGTGAGCGGCAGCAGCTGCTGCTTCGCCGTCGCGACGAGCGCCTCGAACGCCGCCCGGTCGCGGGGCGGACCGCCGGCGGCCGCGATCAGCTCGTCGGCGGCGGCGTCGACGCAGTCGGCGACGAGGTCGGGGATCTCCCCGTCCGGGTTGAACTGCAGGGCCAGCCGGGCCGACGGCGAGATGCCCTTCACCACCTGCCGTACCGGCGAGCCCGCCACGAGGACGAGCAGCCGGCGAGCGCCACCCCACGTCAGCCGGTCCGCCTCCGCCTGGGTCGGCACGACGCGCACCCCGACGGTCTCGCCCTCGTCGACCAGCGCCGGGTAGGCGGTGACCACGTGCCCGCCGCGCCGGACCTCGACCGTCCGGGGGAGGTCGCCCAGCTCCCACGTCGTGAGGCCGGTGCGCTCCACGTCCGAGGCCGCCCGCGCGAGGCCGGCCCGGCTCTGCGGCGCGACCTGCCGGCGCAGCGCCTCGAGGTCCTTGCCGACGGCGAGCGGCCTCGCCTGGTCGTCGAGCACCCGGAAGGTGGCCCGCAGGTGGTCGGGCACCTGGTCCGGCTGCCACGCGTCCGGGGGGATCTGGACGGCGACCGCGCGCCGGAGCTCGCGCTCCAGGGCGGGCAGCAGCGGCTCGCCCGGGTCGATGTGCGGCAGCACCTCGCGCACCCGGTCGGGGATCGGGACGAGCGAGCGGCGCACCTGCTTGGGCAGCGTGCGCAGCAGCGCCGTCACCAGTTCCCCGCGCAGGCCCGGGACGGTGAACGCCAGCGACTCCCCCGACGTCGCCGCGGCACCACCGTCGAAGAGGCCGTCGAGGACGGCGAGCGGGACGTCGACGGTGACGCCGTCCTCCTCGGCGCCGGGCGCGAAGGCGTACGACAGCGGCAGGGTGAGGCCACCACTCAACCCGCCGCCCAGCCGGACCTCGTCCGGATAGTCCTCGACGCGCACCTGCCCGGCCGCGGCCGCGTTGGTGAGCATCTCCGGCGTCAGGGTGAGCAGGTCCGGCCGGTCGCGGCGGGCGCCCTTCCACCAGCGGTCGAAGTGCCGGGTGGAGACGACGTCGGCGGGGATGCGGGCGTCGTAGAGCTCGAACAGGGTCTCGTCGTCGACGCCGATGTCGCGGCGCCGGGCCCGCTCCTCCAGCGCCGCGACCTGCTCGATCGCCCGCTGGTTGTCGGCCCAGAAACGGTGGTGCGTCGTCCACTCGCCCAGCACGAGGGCATGCCGGATGAACAGTTCCCGGGAGACGATCGGGTCGATCGAGCCGTACTGCACCCGGCGGCCCACGACGAGCGGCAGCCCGTACAGGGTGACCCGCTCGGTGGCCACGACCGAGCCGCGCTTGGCGTCCCAGCGCGGCTCGGAGTACTGCCGCTTCACCAGGTGCTCGGCGAGCCGCTCGACCTCCTCCGGGTCGATCCGCGCCACCGTGCGGGCGAACAGCCGGCTGGTCTCGACCAGTTCCGCGGCCACGACCCAGCGCGGCGGCTTCTTTCCCACCGGGGTGCCGGGGGCGATCACGAACCGGGTGTTGCGGGTGCCGAGGTACTCCCGTCCGGGCCGCCCCGGCTTGCCGTCGCGCGTGCGAGCCGGCTCCATCTGCAGGCCGACGTGCGACAGCAGCCCGGCGGTGAGCGCGGCGTGGATGCCCTTCTCGTCGGCCTCCACGGCCGCGTCGCCGACCGTCATGCCCAGCCGGCGGGCGGTGCCGCGGAGCTGGCCGTGCAGGTCCTGCCACTCGCGGATCCGCAGGTAGTGCAGGAACTCGCGCTTCACCGTGCGCCGGAACTGGTTGCCCGACAGCGCCTCCTGCTGCTCGCCGAGATAGCGCCACAGGTTGAGCAGGGCGAGGAAGTCGGAGTTCTCGTCGGCGAAGCGTGCGTGCAGCTGGTCGGCCGCCTGCTGGTGCTCGGTGGGCCGTTCCCGCGGGTCCTGGATGGTCAGCCCCGCGGCGATGACGAGGACCTCCTCGAGGACGCCGCGGCGGTCGGCCTCGACCACCATCCGGGCCATGCGCGGGTCGAGCGGCAGAGCAGCGAGCGCGCGCCCGGTCTCGGTCAGCTTCCCGTGCTCGTCGAGGGCGTGCAGTTCCTCGAGCAGGGCCAGGCCGTCGGCGACGGCCCGCTGGTCCGGCGGGTCGACGAACGGGAAGTCGGCGACGTCCCCGAGGTCCAGCGCCGCCATCTGGAGCAGCACCGAGGCGAGGTTGGTGCGCAGGATCTCCGGGTCGGTGAACTCGGGCCGGCTGTCGAAATCGGCCTCGGTGTAGAGCCGGATCGCGATCCCCGGCCCCAGTCGCCCGCACCGGCCGGAGCGCTGGCGCGCCGACGCCTGGCTGACCGGCTCGATCGGCAGCCGCTGGACCTTGGTGCGCAGGCTGTACCGGGAGATGCGGGCGGTGCCGGGGTCGATCACGTACCGGATGCCGGGCACCGTCAGCGACGTCTCCGCGACGTTCGTGGAGAGCACGATCCGCCGTCCGGAGTGCGGGGCGAAGACCTTGTGCTGGTCGGCGGCCGAGAGCCGCGAGTAGAGCGGCACGATCTCGGTGTGGGGCAGCTCGCGCTCGGCCAGCGCGTCCTGGGTGTCGCGGATCTCCCGCTCGCCGGCGAGGAACACCAGGATGTCGCCCGGCCCCTCGGCGACCAGCTCGTCGACCGCGTCGAGGACCGCGGTGACCTGGTCGCGGTCGGGGTCCGCCTCGTCGTCGTCCGGGTCGACCACCGGGCGGTACCGCACCTCGACCGGATAGGTGCGCCCGGTGACCTCGACGATCGGCGCGCCCGCGAAGTGCGCCGCCACCCGTTCGACGTCGATCGTCGCCGACGTGATGACCAGCTTCAGGTCGGGACGCCGCGGCAGCAGCTGGGCGAGGTAGCCGAGCAGGAAGTCGATGTTGAGGCTCCGCTCGTGGGCCTCGTCGAGGATGATCGTGTCGTACTGCCGCAGCATCCGGTCGTGCGCGATCTCGGCGAGCAGCACGCCGTCGGTCATGAGCTTGACCAGCGTGCCGTCGGACACGTGGTCGCTGAAGCGCATCTTGTAGCCGACGACATCGCCCAGCGGGCTCGCCAGCTCCTCGGCGATCCGCTCCGCGACGCTGCGGGCGGCGATCCGACGCGGCTGGGTGTGGCCGATCCGCCCGCGCACGCCGCGGCCCAGTTCGAGGGCGATCTTCGGCAGCTGGGTGGTCTTCCCCGAGCCGGTCTCCCCGGCGACGACCACGACCTGCGCGTCGCGGAGCGCGGCCGCGATGTCGTCGCGCCGCGCGCTGACCGGGAGTTCCTCGGGATACGTGACCACCGGGACGGCGGCCCGCCGGCGGGCGATCCGCTCCTCGGCAGCCGCCACGTCGGCGGCGATGCGCTCGCTGCTGGCGCTCGCGCGCCTGCGGATCGCGCGTGCGCCGCAACCCGTCGAGCCGTCGGCGCAGCCGGTGCTCGTCGGCCAGGGTCAGGTCGGCGAGCCGGGCCCGGAGACCGTCCTGCGGAGAACTCACCGTGCTGCTCGCGTTCCTCTCGGGCGTCAGGGGTAGGGAGCGACCGACCCAGGATCCCATTCCGTCGGTCCACAGCTCGTCGTACTCGTCACAGCAACATGCAGGGCCCACCTAGTTGCTTGCTGCGTGCAACTTCTTGTACCGTGCATCCGTTCCCGCCGCACTCCGAGAAGAGCAGTCATGACCTCGACCGATCCTGCCGCCGACGTGGCCGGTCCGATCGGCCGGCTCTCCGAGGTCCGCACGCTGTCGGAACAGATGCCGCGCTTCCTCCGCCTGGTGCACGCCCTCAAGGCACAGTTCGCCAGCCAGACCCGGGACCGCGCGGCCCTGGTCCTCCTCTTCCCGCTCGTCCGGCTCGGGCCGCTCCGCCAGAGCGCGCTCGCCGAACTGGTCCACGCCGACCCCTCGACCGTGAGCCGGCACGTCGCCGCGCTCGTCGACCAGGGTCTGGTGCGCCGGATCGCCGACGAGTCCGACGGCCGGGCCAGCCGCCTGGTCGTCACCGACGAGGGCCACGCAGCCCTGGAGACGCTGCGGCAGGAGCGGGAGTCGCACCTCGAGCGGGTCACCGCCGCCTGGAGCGACGCCGAACTCGCCACCTTCACCACGTTGTTCGGTCGTCTCCTCGACGACCTGGCCGCCGCGCTGCCCGCCTCCGGGTGCCCGGCGCCGTCCCTCGACCACCCCCCGACCGCGGGAGAGAACCGATGAGCCAGTCCACCCGCACGAGGCGGCCGACCGCCGGGACGCCCGGGCGGCCGCGGCCGCCCCGGACGCCAGCGGCGTCTTCACCCACCGCCAGATCCTCACGATCCTGTCCGGGCTGATGCTCGGCATGTTCCTGGCCGCCCTCGACCAGACCGTCGTCTCGACGGCCATCCGCACCATCGCCGACGACCTGCAGGGCTACGACCTGCAGGCCTGGGCGACGACCGCCTTCCTCATCACCTCGACGATCACCACGCCGCTCTACGGCAAGCTCTCCGACATCTACGGCCGGCGGCCGCTTCTACCTGTTCGCCATCGCGGTGTTCGTGGTCGGCTCCGCCCTCTGCGGGATCGCCGACTCGATGTACGAGCTCGCCGCGTTCCGGGCCCTCCAGGGCATCGGCGCCGGTGGCCTGATGTCCCTCGCGCTGGCGATCATCGCCGACATCGTCCCGCCGCGGGAGCGCTCGAAGTACCAGGGCTACTTCATGGCCGTCTGGGGCACGTCCAGCGTGCTCGGCCCGGTCATCGGCGGCTTCCTCGCCGGCCAGTCCTCCATCCTCGGCATCGACGGCTGGCGCTGGATCTTCTGGATCAACGTGCCGCTCGGCATCCTCGCCTTCGCCGTCGTCATGCGCGTGCTGCACCTCCCCCACCAGCGCCGCGACCACCGCATCGACTGGCCGGGCGCGCTCGCCCTGGTGGTCGCGCTGGTCCCGGTGCTGATCGTCGCGGAGCAGGGCCGTGAGTGGGGCTGGAGCTCCGGTCGGGCGCTGCTCTGCTACGTCGTCGGCGCGGTGGGCCTGATCGCCTTCGTGCTGGCCGAGCGGGCCTACAAGGACGACGCGATCCTGCCGCTGCGGATGTTCCAGAACCGGACGTTCTCCGTCAGCGCCGTCTCCAGCATCGTGCTCGGCGCCGGCATGTTCGGCGGCATCCTGCTCCTGCCGCAGTACCTCCAGGTGGTGCACGGCTCCAGCCCGACGGTCGCCGGCCTGCAGCTGCTGCCGCTGGTGCTCGGCATCATGACCGGCGCGATGGGCTCCGGCCTGACGATCGCCCGCACCGGCAAGTACAAGATCTTCCCCCTGGTCGGCGTCGTCTTCATGGTCGTCGCCCTGGCCGGCCTGTCCTTCGTGGTCGAGGCCGACACCTCGGTGTGGACCCTGGTGCCGTTCATGGTCCTGCTCGGCCTGGGCCTCGGCTTCAACATGCAGCCGATCATCCTGGCCGTGCAGAACGCCGTGTCCCCGCGGGAGATCGGCGTGGCCACGTCGTCGGTGACGTTCTTCCGCCAGATGGGCGGCACCATCGGGACGGCGGCCTTCCTGTCGATCATGTTCACCCGGCTCGGCACCGAGATCCCGGACCAGATCCGCGAGGCGGCGCAGTCGAACCCCGACGTGGCGCAGCAGGCGGCCGCGCTGCAGCAGGCCGGCGCGGACAGCGTCCTCGCCGACACGAGCGCGATCGACGCCTACCCGGCGCTGGTCATGCCCTTCCGGGTCGGTTTCTCGAACACGCTGGACCTGGTGTTCCTGGTCGCCGCCGCCGTCGTCGCCGTGGGCTTCTTCGTCCTGTGGTTCCTCCCGCAGCTCGAGCTGCGCAACCAGTCGGGCATCCAGGCCCAGCAGGCCGCCGCGGCACAGGCTGCCGACGACGTCCCGCCCGGGGGCGAGCGGACGGAGCAGGAGCAGGTGGCGCACGCCGCCGGCGCCGCCGCACCGTCGTCGACCGCGCCGCCGGCAGCGGCAGGCCCGAGCGCCTGACCCCGCGATCACCACGCACTGAGGGCTGCTTCTCCCGGTCGGAGGGCAGCCCTCAGTGCGTTCTGATCATGAACGCGGTCGTACTGTGGGCCGCGTGGCGCGTCGCTGATCCTGTCCCGCCGCGACCTCGACTTCCTCCTGCACGAGTGGCTCGATGTCGAGTCCCTGACCAAGCGGGGGCGGTATGCCGACCACTCGCGCGAGACGTTCGACGCGGTGCTCGACCTCGCCGAACAGATCGCGACCGAGCACTTCGCGCCGCACAACCGGAAGGCCGACGAGAACGAGCCCCGGATGGTCGACGGCAGGGTCGAGCTGATCCCCGAGGTCGCCCGCGCGCTCGCGGTCTTCGCCGAGGCCGGGCTGATGGCCGGCGAGTTCGACGAGGAGTACGGCGGCATGCAACTGCCGCACGTCGTCGGCCAGGCGGTGTTCGCCTGGTTCAAGGCGGCCAACGTCGGCACGTCGGCCTATCCGTTCCTGACCATGGGCAACGCCCGGCTGCTGCTCGCCCACGGCAGCCAGGAGCAGATCGACACCTACGCGCGGCCCGAGATCGAGGGCCGCTGGTTCGGCACGATGGCGCTGTCGGAGCCGCAGGCCGGCTCGTCGCTCGCCGACATCACCACCAAGGCGGTGCCGCAGGACGACGGCACCTACCGGCTCACCGGCAACAAGATGTGGATCTCCGGCGGCGACCACGAGCTGACCGAGAACATCGTCCATCTGGTGCTCGCGAAGATCCCGGGCGGTCCGCCGGGGGTGAAGGGCATCTCGCTGTTCGTCGTCCCGAAGTTCCTGGTCGAGGACGACGGCTCGCTCGGCGAGCGCAACGACGTCGTCCTGGCCGGGCTCAACCACAAGATGGGCTACCGCGGGACGACGAACACGCTGCTCAACTTCGGCGAGGGCGTGCACACCCCGGGTGGGAAGCCGGGCGCCGTGGGCTACCTCGTCGGCGAGGAGCACCGCGGCCTGACCTACATGTTCCACATGATGAACGAGGCGCGGATCGGCGTCGGGATGGGCGCCACCGTCCTCGGCTACACCGGCTACCTGCACGCGCTGGAGTACGCCCGCACGCGCACCCAGGGCCGGCCGGCGGGCGCGAAGGATCCGTCGAGCTTCAGCCGCCGGTGCCGATCGTCGAGCACACCGACGTCCGGCGGATGCTGCTGGCGGCCAAGTCCTACGTGGAGGGCGGTCTGGCGCTCGGGCTGTACTGCGCCCGCCTCGTCGACGACGAGCAGACCGCCGAGGACGCCGACGAGCGCGCCCGCGCGCACCTGCTGCTGGAGATGCTGACGCCGATCGCCAAGGCGTGGCCCTCGCAGTGGGGGCCGGTCGCCGACGACCTCGCCATCCAGGTGCACGGCGGCTACGGCTACACCCGCGACTACCCCGTCGAGCAGTTCTACCGGGACAACCGGCTCAACCCGATCCACGAGGGCACCAACGGGATCCAGGCGATGGACCTGCTCGGCCGCAAGGTCGTGATGCAGGGCGGCGCCGGGCTCGCGCTGCTCGGCGAGACCATCGCGGCCACCACCGCCCGGGCCGCGGGCACCGAGTGGGCGGACTTCGCCGCCGATCTCGACGCAGCCGTCGCCCGGCTGGGCTCGGTCACCGCCACCCTGTGGGGCGCCGGCGACCCGGACGTGACGCTGGCCAACGCGCACGTCTACCTCGAGGCGGCCGGCCACCTCGTGGTCGCGTGGCTGTGGCTGGAGCAGGTGCTCGCGACCGGCACCGCCGACTCGGACTTCCACGAGGGCAAGCGCCGGGCGGGCCGTTACTTCTGGCGGTGGGAGCTCCCGCGCGTCCACCACCGGTTCGATCTCTTGGAGTCCCTGGACCGCACGGTGCTCGACACCCCGCCGAACTGGCTGTAACCCCCGGACATGGAACGCCCCGCCGCTCCGGGTGGAGGGCGGGGCGAAGGTCGGTCGGGGAACGGCCGCTATGCGGCGACCGCTCCGACCGGCTCGGTGGCGGGGTGCCGTCCGCTGGACGGGCGCTCCGCGCGCTGCTCCCGCTCGTAGCGGGCGGTGGACTGCGTACCCATCGCGATCACCAGGGCGGTCAGCACCAGGAACCCCAGGAGGGTCACGGCCGGCCACAACATCATCTGGATCTCTCCCCCATCGTCGGTGTGCCGCCGCCGGGTCACGGGCGGCGGCACGTCGTCGGGGAACTTCGTGCCCGGCCGACTGCGGTCCTAATCGTCGTTTCGTGATGTTCACCTGACAGCGTGTGACCAGGTTCACTCCGCACCGGGCGCCCGGCAGTGGTGTCGGACGCGCGTGGTCTGATCGGCGGGTGCCCGACCGCGCGAGTCCGCGAACGGCGCTGCTGATCCTCACGCTCGCGATGGGCGTGACGACGCTGTCGCTGACGCAGAGCCTCGTCGTGCCGGTTCTCGGCCCGATCGGTGTGCAGCTCGGGGTCTCTCCGGCAGCCGCCGGCTGGGTGCTCACGGCCAACCTGCTCGCCGCAGCGGTCCTGACCCCGCTGCTGGGTCGGCTGGGCGATCTCCGGGGCGAGCGCCCGGTCGTCCTGGGGATCCTCGTCACGGTGTGCGCCGGCACCCTGCTGGCGATCCTGGCGCCCTCGTATCCACTCCTGCTGGTGGCCCGGGTTCTGCAGGGCGCCTCGTACGGGCTGTTCCCGCTGTCGATCGCCGTGCTCCGGCGCGAGCTGCCGCACGACCGGTTCAGCGTCGCGATGTCCGTCGTCAGCAGCACGCTCTCCGTGGGTGGGGTCATCGGCCTGGTCGCCACCGGTCTGCTCAGTGGCGACGGCACCGACTACCGCACGCCGTTCTGGATCGGGCTCGGTCTCGCCCTCACCGCGCTGGTCCTCGCCTGGCGCGTCCTGCCTTCCCGGCCACCCACTGCGTCTGGCCGCGTCGACTGGTGGGGCGCGCTGGTCCTCGGTGCCGGCCTCGTGCTCGTCCTGCTGCCGATCTCGCAGGCACCGTCCTGGGGCTGGCGGTCCCCGGCCGTGATCGGCTGCTTCGTCGGTGCGGCGGTGGTCCTCACCGGCTGGGTGGTGCTGCAACGCCGGCTGGCCGAGCCGCTGGTCCGCCCCGCGATGCTCGCCGACCGGCGGACCATCGTCCCCAACGTCGCCGGGATGATGGTGGGCATCGCGCTGTTCACGTCGTTCCTCGCCGTGCTGCAGTACACGCAGACGCCGCCCGAGCAGGCCGGATACGGCTTCGGGGCGTCGGTGCTCGAGGCGTCGGTGGTGTACCTGCTGCCCGGCGGCATCCTCGCGATCGCGGCGTCTCCCGTCGCCGGGAAGGCGGTCGCCCGGTTCGGCCCCCTGCCCCCGCTGATCACCGCCGGCGTCTGGGGCCTCGGCGGGTTCCTCGTCCTCGCTTTCCTCCGCTCCGCTCCGTGGGCCGTCGTGCTCGCCGGCGTGCTCACCCAGCTCGCCATCACGCTCGCCTTCGCGGCGCTGCCGGCGCTCGTGGTGCAGGCGGTCCGGCGTTCGGAGACCGGCGTGGCCAACGCGGTCAACTCGATCGCGCGCTCGGTCGGTCAGGCCCTGGGCAGCACCCTGACGGTGACCCTCCTCGCCGCCGCCATCGACCCGGCGACCGGCTTTCCCCGGGATGTCGCCTTCACGCAGGTCTCGGCCATCGGTGCGGGCGCCTGCATCGTCGTCGTCCTCATGGCGCTGCTGGGGCGGCGTGGCGAACCCGAGCGCCCCGACGCCGCCGAGGCACTGCGCTCGGCCGCCCGCGACTGAATCGGCTCCGGCGTGTCCGGCATGGAACGGGATCGTCCGGGGCATCCCACACCCATGGCCCGATCGACCGGCTCCTCGTCGAGCTCCACCGCCAACGCCCGCTTCCACGGCAACCGCGCTGCCGACGGCGACCCCGCGCCCGAGACCGACGAGATCAGCGGCACCAGAGCCGACTACGCGCCGACGGGCGCCGACCCGACGCCGACGACGATGGGCACGCTCAAGCGGACGCTCAAGGAGTTCACCGAGGACAACCTCACCGACTGGGCGGCCGCGCTGACCTACTACGGAGTGCTGGCGATCTTCCCGGCGCTGATCGCGCTGCTCTCGATCGTCGGCCTGCTCACCGACCCGAAGACGCTCACCGACGCGCTCACCGCCGTCGTGCCCGAGAGCGCGGCGGACACGCTGAACCCGGTCATCACGGACCTGGCCGGCAACACCGCCCCGGTCGGTTTCGGGCTGGTCCTCGGTCTCGCGATCGCCATCTGGTCGGCGTCGGGCTACGTCGGCGCCTTCACCCGCGCCGCGAACGTCGTCTACGAGACGCCCGAGGGCCGCAAGATCTGGAAGCTCAAGCCGCTGCAGCTGCTGATCACCCTCATCGGTGTCCTGTTCGCCGCGGTGATCCTCGCGATGCTCGTGCTCAGCGGCCCGGTCGTCGACGCCATCGGCTCGGCCATCGGAATCGGCGAGACGGGCCAGACCATCTGGAACATCGTCAAGTGGCCGGTCGTCCTCGTCGTCCTGGCACTGATGATCGCCGTCCTCTACTACTCGACTCCGAACGTGAAGCTGCGCGGCTTCACGTGGGTCAGCCCCGGAGCCGCGGTGGCCATCGTGGTCGCGATCGTCGCGTCCGCGCTGTTCGCCTTCTACGTCGCCAACTTCGGCAGCTACAACAAGACCTACGGCGCGCTGGCCGGCGTCGTCGTCTTCCTGGTCTGGTTCTGGCTGATCAACGTCGCCCTGCTGTTCGGCATCGAGCTCGACGCCGAGATCGAGCGGACGAAGGAGCTCAAGGAGGGCGTGCCGCGGGCGGAGAAGGAGATCCAGCTCGACGCCCGCGCCGAGCCCAAGGACCAGCAGACCACGTAGTCGATCGCCGCTTGCGCTCGCCATTCGCGGGTACGGCGGGGCGGTGAGCGCCGAGCCGAAGATCATCACGTCCGACTTCTACGACCTCGAGGCGCTGGTCTCCGACGAGGACCGTGCGCTCCTGCACCGGGTCCGGGCCTTCATGGACGAGAAGGTCCAGCCGATCATCAACGAGTACTGGACCCGCGCCGAGACGCCGCTCCACCTCGTCCCGGAGATGGCCGAGCTCGGCATCGCCGGCGCCCAGTACTCCGGCTACGGCTGCCCGGGGAAGTCCTCGCTGCTCGACGGGATGATCGCCATGGAGCTGTCCCGCGGCGACCCGTCGATGGCCACCTTCATGGGCGTGCACGGCGGTCTGGCGATGGGCAGCGTCTACCTGTGCGGCTCGGAGGAGCAGAAGCAGCGCTGGCTGCCCGCGATGGCGCGGATGGAGCTCCTCGGCGCCTTCGGGCTGACCGAACCCGACGCCGGCTCCGACGTGGCCCGCGGCCTGCGCACCACCGCCCGCCGCGACGGCGACACCTGGGTCCTCGACGGTCAGAAGAAGTGGATCGGCAACGGCAGCTTCGCCGACCTGGTCATCATCTGGGCACGCGACGTGGAGACCGAGCGGGTCCTCGGCTTCGTCGTCGAGAAGGGCAGCGACGGCTACACCGCCGTCGACCTCAAGGACAAGATCG
The DNA here is from genome assembly GCA_963784165.1 of uncultured Actinomycetota bacterium. Taxonomy (GTDB): domain Bacteria; phylum Actinomycetota; class Actinomycetes; order Mycobacteriales; family Geodermatophilaceae; genus Blastococcus_B. The sequence continues at coordinate 51,045 of CAWAQI010000018.1, read as the reverse complement.
CGCTGCGCGCGGTGCAGAACGCGCTGATCACGCTCGACGGCGTGCGGGTGCCGGAGGAGAACCGCCTGCAGGAGGCCAACAGCTTCCGCGACACCGCGAACGTGCTGCGGATGACGCGAGCGAGCGTCGCCTGGTCGGCGGTGGGCTGCGCCCGCGGCGCCTACGAGCACGCGCTGCGCTACGCGATGCAGCGCCGCCAGTTCGGCAAGACGATCGTCGAGTTCCAGCTGGTGCAGGACCTGCTCGTGCGGATGCTGGGCAACATCACGGCGTCGGCCGCGATGTGCGCGCGGGTCTCGCAGCTGCAGGACGCCGGCCAGATGACCGACGAGCACGCATCGCTGGCCAAGGCCTTCTGCACGATGCGGATGCGCGAGACCGTCGGCTGGGCGCGGGAACTCATGGGCGGCAACGGGATCCTGCTGGAGAACAACGTGGGCCGGTACGTCGCCGACGCCGAGGCGATCTACTCCTACGAGGGCACCCGCGAGGTGAACACCCTGATCGTGGGCCGAGCGGTGACGGGCACCAGCGCCATCGTCTAAGGCGCGGGCGCTACTCCCACCAGCGAGCGGCGGCCTCGGCGGGCGTCAGGCCGTCGAGCTCGACGGCGCGGTTGAGCTGGACCAGGTCGTTCGTGGTGATCCGGGCGCTGACCTCGTCCAGCGCCGTCCGCAGCTCCTCGCCCCAACGCTCCAGCACCGCCGTGCGCACCAGCGGGACGACGTTCTCCGGCGGCTGCAGGCCGCGGTCGTCGATGAGCAGCCGGATCGGGGCCACGGCCAGCCGCGCGTCGGTGGTCTCCAGGAGACCGACGTCGATCTGCCCGGTCAGCAGCGCCTCCACCGTCGCCGCGCGCGACGGCATGCTCAGCACCTCGCCGAACTCCAGCCCGTAGGTCTGCTCGAGCCCGGCCAGGCAGAACGGGCGGTCGGGACACTCGGGCGGCCCGCCGAAGACGAGCGTCGGGGCGAGGTCGGCCAGCTCCGACAGCTTCCCGACGCCCTCGGCCGCGGAGAACGCCGTCGTGACGGCGAATCCGTTCTGGTCCTGCGCCTGCGCGATGTCGAGGACCTCGACCTCGCGGTCCTCGAGCGTCGCGGCGAGCTCCGCCTGCATCTCCACGGGTTCCCGGGGCGGGTCGTCGTCCGTCGGCTGCGCGAAGGCCAGGGCCGTGCCGAGGTACTCGACGACGACGTCGACGACGCCCTGCTGCAGCGCCGGGGCCACCACCTCGCGCGGCCCGACCCCGTGCTGCACGGCCACCGGCAGCCCGTGGCGGCGCGCACCCTCGGCGTACACCTCGACCAGGATCTGGTTCTCCTGGAAGTCGAACGAGGCGAAACGGATCGTCGCCGACGGCTCGCCGGTGTCCGGCTCCGCCGACCCGCCGCAGGCCGGGAGGAACAGCAGCAGGAGGACGCCGAGCAGCCCGGGATACCGACGGCGCACGGCGGACTCCTCCCGGGCCGGGACGCGGGCGAAAGCCACGGTAGCGCCGCGCGGCAGGGAAAAGGGGATCGTCAAGCCGCCCGAGAGCGGGGAGCATTCGGCGACATGGCGTCGCTGCCGCAGGCGCCGCCCGACCCGGCGCCCGCCGTCCCGGTCGAGCGGCCGGGTCCCCCGGCGATCCAGCGCGTCCGCTCCCGGCGCCGTCCCTCCGGCGAACCCCCGCCGCTGCCGCGCCACCTCAACGCCTCGGGGAAGTGGTGGCTGGCGCTCAGCGCGCTGGTCCTGATGGCCTGGGTGGTCGTCGTCGTCACGGGCACGGTCAGCGTGTTCGACCTCGTCGACACCCGCGTCCTGCAGTGGATCAGCGAGATCCGGTCGCCCGGGCTGACCAGCGTGGCCGAGGTCGCGGGCGTGCTGGCCAGCGTCGAGGCGATCCACGTGATCTGGCTGAGCAACCTCGTCCTGCTCGTCGTCTTCCGGCGGTGGCGGCACCTGTTCGTGTGGATCGGCGTCGGCCTGCTCGTGGTCAACATCGGCGCGTCCCTGGCCAACACGCTGCAGCGGCCGCGGCCCTACGAGGTCGTCGTCATCGGCGACTGGTCGGGCTTCTCGATGCCCTCGCTGCCGGTGACCGTGCTGTCGACCTTCCTGATCAGCACGCTCTACTCGCTCGTGCCGCCGGGCCGCTGGCGCACCATCGGCAAGTGGACGGTCTGCGGCCTGCTCGTGATCACCGCGGCGTCCCGGCTCTACCTCGCACAGGACCATCCGACCGGCATCCTCGCCGGCATCGTCCTCGGCGTCGCCGCGCCGCTGGCCGCGTTCCGGCTGCTCACGCCCAACGCCGTCTACCCCGTGCGGTACAGCCGGGCCCGTCCCGCGCACCTCGACGTCTCGGGGGATCGCGGCGACGCCATCGTCCGCGCGCTGCAGGACCAGCTGGGCGTCCTCGCCACCGGCGTCACACCGTTCGGCCTGGCCGGTTCCGGCGGCTCGACGCCGCTCAAGATCACGGTGAAGGCCGACAGCGACGCGGAGGAGGAGGAGAGCTGCATCTTCGGCAAGCTCTACGCGGCCACCCACGTCCGCTCCGACCGCTTCTACAAGCTCGGGCGCGCTCTGCTGTACGGCCGGCTCGAGGACGAGAAGCCGTACCACACCGTCCGACGGCTGGTGCAGTACGAGGACTACATCCTGCGGCTGTTCTCCGACGCCGGCCTGCCGGTCCCGCACCCGCTCGGGATCGTCGAGATCACCCCGGAGCGCGAGTACCTGCTGGTCACCGAGTTCATCACCGGCGCGAAGGAGGCCGGCGACGCCGAGATCGACGACTCGATCATCGACCAGGGGCTGTCGATCGTCCGGCGGATGTGGGAGATCGGGATGGCCCACCGCGACATCAAGCCGGCCAACCTGCTCGTCCGCGACGGCACGCTGTTCATGATCGACTCGGCCTTCGCCGAGGTCCGCCCCAGCCCGTGGCGGCAGGCGGTCGACCTGGCCAACATGATGCTGGTCCTGGGCCTGCGCACCGACGCCGAGCGGGTCTACCGGCGGGCGCGGCTGCAGTTCTCCGACGAGGAGATCGCCGAGGCGTTCGCCGCGACGCGCGGCTTGACCATGCCGTCGCAGCTGCGCCGCATGCTGCGCCAGCAGGGCCGCGACCTGCACGGCGACTTCCTCCGCCTGCTCCCCTACCGGCTGCCCCCGGTCCGCATCCAGCGGATCACCTGGCGGCGGGTGGGCCTCTCGCTCGTCTCGCTCGCCGGTCTCGGCGTCGTGGTCGTGATCGTCCTCAACCTGCTGCAGTCCCCGCTGTGACCGGGCACAGGCGCGCGGCGGTGGGTGCGGCGGTGGCACCGCTGCTGCTGTCCGGCTGCGTCACGGTGGCCTTCGGCAGCGAGGCGGTCGCGTGTGCGCAAGGCGACGACGGGACGCCGACCAACGGGGTGATCCTCATGGCCCAGTCGGTGCCCACGGCGTCGTTCGTGCCGTGCCTGGAGGGCTTGCCGCTGGGCTGGCGCCTCGTCGACCTCGACGCGCAGAGCGGCTCCGCCAGCTTCTGGCTGGACTCCGACCGCTACGGGACGCACGCCATCGAAGTGCGCCTCACCGCGGAGTGCGACACCTCCGGCACCACCCAGATCCCCAGCGAGCGACCCGACATGCGCCGGCTGGAGCAGATCGACCAGGTCAGCCCGCAGTTCGTCGCCCGCCGCTTCTACGTGTTCGACGGCGGCTGCATCACCGTGGTCTTCACGCTCGCCGGCACGGACAGCTCCGAGCCGCTCGCGGTGGCCACCCAGGGCCTGGGCGTGGTGCCGCGCGAGGACCTCCAGGACCTCGTCCGCGAGGAGAGCGGCGGCCGGCTCGAGCTCGATCCCCCCGCGGAGGGAGAGGAATGACCGCCGTCGCGCGCCCCGCGGGAGCGGGTACCGAGCGCGCCCGCCGTCCCATGTGGCAGCGGATTCTCGGCCCCTTGCTCTCGGTCGCGCTCATCGCCGCCGTGTTCGTCTGGTTCCTGCCGCAGTTCACCAGCCTGGCCGACGTCTGGACCTCGGTCCTCGCGATGACGGGGACCGAGATCGCCCTGCTGCTGGCCGCCGCGCTGTGGAACCTGGCGACCTACCAGTTCGTCATGGTCGCGACCATGCCCGGCCTGACCCTCCGCCAGGCGACCGTCTCGACCCAGAGCACGACGGCTGTCTCGAACACCGTCCTCGGCGGGGCGGCGATCTCGCTGGGCCTCACCTACGCCATGAACTCGTCGTGGGGCTTCTCCCGCTCGCGGACGTCGGTGATGCTGCTGGTCTCCGGGATGTGGAACAACTTCGCGAAGCTGGGGCTGCCGGTCTTCGCGCTGGCGCTGCTGGCCTTCTCGGCCCCACCGAGCCCGGGCCGGCTGGTCGCGGGGCTGCTCGGCGTCGCCGTCCTCGTCGCGGTCGTCGTCTTCCTCGGCCTGCTGCTGCGCAGCTCCGCCGCGGCGGCGGGGATCGGCAACGGCGCGGCGCGGATCGCGTCGGCGCTGCGGCGGCCGTTCGGCCGCGGACCGGTGACCGGCTGGGACCGGGCGACGACGAAGTTCCGCGACCGCACCGTCCTCCTGCTCCGCGCCCGCTGGCACTGGATCACGCTGACCACGTTGGTCAGCCACCTCTCCCTCTTCCTCGTGCTGCTCCTGGCGCTGCGGTTCGTCGGCGTCACCGCCGAGCAGGTGAGCCTCGCCGAGGCGCTGGCGGTCTTCGCCTTCGCCCGGCTGCTGACCGCGATCCCGTTCACACCCGGAGGCCTCGGGGTGATCGAGCTGGCGCTGATCACCGGTCTGTCGACGGCCGGTGGTCCGCGCGCGCTGGTCGCTGCGGCGGTGCTGACGTTCCGTGCGCTCACCTACGTGCTGCCGATCCCGATCGGTGCGGCCACGTACATCTTCTGGCAGCGCAACCGGTCGTGGCGCCGCGAACCCAACAGCGCCCCCCGGACCGAGCTGGTGCCGGAGTCGGCGTGAGGACGCTCGCCTCCCGGCCGGCGGTGACGCGCGGCCTGCCGGACGTCGCGCTCGTGGTGGTCGGGCTCGTCGCCCTGCTCCTGGCGTCGCTGCCGGTCGACGCGCGGGAGGTCTCGAGTGCCGAGGCCGGTGCCTTCGTGGTGCTCAACGGCACCACGGTGCTGCCGTTCGTCGTCGTCTGGCCGGTGATGCAGCTGGGCAACGTCCTGGTCGTGCCCGCCAGCGCCCTGGTCGCCGCCGGGTTCCGGCAGTGGCGGCTGGCAGTCGAGCTGCTCGTCGCCGGCCTGGGCACGTACGTCGCGGCCAAGGTGGTGAAGGGCATCTGGCCGCGGGGACGACCGGACGACCTGCTTGCCGACGTCGTCGTCCGCGGCGCCGCCGCGCTCGGGCGCGGATTCGTCTCCGGGCACGCCGCGACCCTGACGGCCCTCGCCGTGGTGGCCTGGCCCTGGCTGGGCCACCGCGGGCGGATCGTGGTCGCCGTGCTCGTCACCGTGGTCTGCCTCAGCCGGGTCTACGTCGGCGCGCACCTGCCGCTCGACGTGCTCGGCGGCGCGGCGCTGGGCCTGGCCGTCGGCGGCGCCGTCCGCTTGGTCATGGGACACCCGGGCTGATGCTGGTCGACTCCCGACGCGGGCTGCTGGTGAGCGCGGGCCTGCTCGTCGGCGCCGCCGTCGTCACGCTGCTCTACCTCCTTCCCGCGACCCGTCCAGCCGTGCAGACCGTGGACGACGCGGTGTGGCGGTTCGCGGTGCGCGTGGAGAACGATCCGACGACGGCGGTGGCGGTCGCGCTCTCGTGGCTGGGCAGCGGGCTGGTGAACTGGCCCCTGCGCGCCGCCGCGCTCGTGCTGCTGGCCTGGCGGCGGCACTGGCTGCGCCTGGCCGCGTTCACCCTCGCGGTGCTCACCAGCGAGCTGTTCATCGGCCCGGTGAAGGCGGCGGTGGACCGGCCCCGGCCGCCGGGATCCCTGATCGAGACGTCCGCGGCGTCCTTCCCGTCGGGGCACGCCATCGCCACCGCCGTCACCGCGGTCGGCCTCGTGCTCGTGCTCGCCCGCCCCGGGCCCAGCCGATGGCGCTGGGAGGTCAACGCGGTCATCTTCACCTCGATCATGGCGCTGTCGCGGGTCTACCTCCGCGCCCACTGGCTGTCCGACACCGTCGCCGGAGCGCTGATCGGCGCCGGTCTCGCGCTGGGCTGGCCGGCCCTGCTGATGGCCATCCGGCACCAGCGCGACCCGACCGCGCCGACCGTCTAGATCGGCACGCCTCGGACCGGATGCTGTGGTTGAGTGGCTGGGGTCACAGCCGCCCGATCGGAGGAGGCCCGCGCATGGCTCAGCCCAGCACGGAGCGACATCGCAAGGCGGCCGCCGACAAGTCCCGGCGCCCCGCCGGGTCGACCGACCGGCCCGCCGATCCACCGGACGAAGCCGTCGAGGGGGCGCTCGGCCTCGACATGGTGCTGGTCGACGCCGCGCGCGGCCCGCTGCGGCGGCTCGTCCCGCCGGCCGGGACGACGCTCCGCTTCGGCGCCGCCCTGGCACGCCAGCCCTCGGTCCTCGCGCGCCGGGCGGGCGAGCTCGCCGGTGAGCTGGGCCGGATCACGGTCGGCCGTTCGGAGCTGGTCCCCGGCAAGAAGGACAAGCGCTTCGCCGACCCGGCGTGGACGGAGAACTCACTGCTGCGCCGGGCGGTGCAGACGCACCTGGCGACCGCCCGCACCACCTGGGAGCTGATCGACGACGCGGACCTCGAGTGGCGGGACGACGAGCGGATCCGGTTCACGGCGACCAACGTCGTCGACGCGCTGGCGCCGAGCAACGTGCCACTGCTCAACCCGCTGGCGCTGAAGGCGGTCATCGACACCGGTGGGAAGAACGTCGTCCGCGGGGTGCGCCGGATGGTGCGCGACCTGACCAGCCCACCGCGCGTGCCCTCGATGGTCGAGCCGGACGCCTTCAGCGTCGGCGAGGAGCTGGCCGCCACCGCCGGCGCCGTCGTCTACCGCGACGACGTGTTCGAGCTCATCCAGTACACGCCGACGACCGAGACCGTGCGTTCGGTGCCGCTGCTGATGGTGCCGCCGACGATCAACAAGTTCTACATCGCCGACCTCGCGCCGGGCCGCAGCATCGTGGAGCACTACGTCAGCGGGGGCCAGCAGGTCTTCATGATGTCGTGGCGCAACCCGGACGAGCGGCACGGCGAGTGGGGGCTGGACACCTACGGGCAGGCGGTCATCGACGCGATGGACGCCGTCGAGCTCGCCACGGGCAGCGAGCAGGTGTCGCTCCAGGCCTTCTGCTCCGGCGGCATCATCACCTCGATGGTGCTGGCGCACCTGGCCGCCACCGACAGGCAGGACCGGGTGAGCTCCGTCAGCTTCGCCGTCACGGTGCTCGACTGGGAGCGTGCGGGCACGGTCTCCGCGCTGATCGACGAGGAGTCGGTGAAGGCCGCGACCGAGCGCTCCAGGAAGAAGGGCTACCTCGACGGCCGGCAGCTGGCCGAGGTGTTCGCCTGGTTGCGGCCCAACGACCTCATCTGGAACTACTGGGTGAACAACTACCTGGTCGGCAAGCCACCGCCGAACTTCGACATCCTCTACTGGAACGCCGACACGACGCGGATGACCGCGGGCCTGCACCGTGACTTCATCGACATCGCCCTCGGCAACTCGCTGACCGAGCCGGGCAAGGCCCGGATGCTCGGCACGCCGGTGGACCTCTCCACGGTCACCGTCGACGCCTACGTCACCGCCGGGATCGCCGACCACCTCTGCCCCTGGCAGGCCTGCTACCGCACCACGCAGCTGCTGGGCGGCGAGAGCCGGTTCATCCTCTCGACCAGTGGACACATCGCGTCCCTGGTCAACCCGCCGGGGAACCCCCGGTCGACGTTCCAGGTAGCCGAGGCAACGCCCGAGAGTCCGAAGGAGTGGCTGGCCTCGGCCGAGACGGAGCAGGGCTCCTGGTGGCCCGACTACGTCGCGTGGCTGGGCGAGCGCTCCGGCGAGGAGATCCCGGCACCCACGACGCTCGGTGGAGACCTGGAGGTGCTCGCCGATGCGCCAGGCACGTACGTCTACGACAAGTAGTAGCCCGGCTCCCCCGTTCGTCCGCCTCGTCACGGCCGCCGGTCGCACCGTCCGCGTCGCCGTGCGACCGGGGACGGACGACTCCGTCCCACCGCTGCTGCTGATGAACGGCATCGGGGCCAGCCTCGAGGTGCTGCAGCCCTTCGTCGATGCCCTGGATCCGCGCCGGACGGTCATCCGGTTCGACGTCCCCGGCGTGGGCGGCTCCCCCCGGCCGGTGGTGCCGTACCACCTCTCGACGTTCTCCCCCGTCATCGCCGGAGCGTTGACCAAGCTCGGGCACGACGACCCGGTCGACGTGCTCGGGCTGTCCTGGGGCGGCGGCCTCGCCCAGCACTTCGCCGTGCAGCACCGCCGCCGCGTCCGACGGCTCGTGCTGGCGGCCACCGGCACCGGCTCGATCATGGTCCCCGCGCACCCGCGCACGCTGGCGAAGATGCTCACGCCGCGACGGCACCGCGATCCCGAGTACGCCCGCTCGATCGCCGGCGAGATCTACGGCGGCACCATGCGGTCCGACCCCGAACGCGCTGCGCGGGTGCTGCATGCAGCCACCCGGCTGGGGCCCAAGCGCGGCTACTACTACCAGCTGGCGGCGAGCACGGGCTGGAGCAGCCTGCCGTTCCTCCGGCTGATCCGGCAGCCGGTGCTGCTGGTCGCCGGCGACGACGACCCGATCATCCCGGTGGTCAACGCCCGCATCATGGCGCGGCTACTGCCCGACGCGAGGCTGCACCTCTACCGGGGCGGGCACATCGCGCTGATCACCGAGGCGCACGAACTCGCGCCGGTGATCGAGGACTTCCTCGACGGCTGATCCTCACCCGCCGAGCGACCACCACTCGACGTCGTCGCCGAGAGGACGGACGGCACCCGACCCACCGGTCACCGGGACGGCGAGCAGACCGTCGGCGCCCGCGATCTCCAGGACGGGACCGTCGAGGACGACGCGGAGCACGTTCCCGGTGCACGGCATTTCCGTCGTGACGGAGGTGCCTGCATCCACCGTGACCCGGTCGCCGTCCCGCCGGAGGATCGCCACCGGTGCGTCTGCGTCGTCGACCAGGCGCAGCTCGGCCGTCGGCCCCGGGTGCCAGACGACGTCGAGCGCGGTCGCCGGTCGCTGCGCAGTACGAGCGCGCTCCACCGCGGCATGCGGGACGAGCACCGGGCGCCCGCCGTCGAGGGTGAGCTGGAAAGGCAGGCTGATCGCGCCGGCCCAGCCCGCCGCCTCGTCGTGCACCCCGCGCAGCCAGAACACCAGGCCGGGAAGGCCGTCCTGGTCGCGGAACGCCGACGCCGCGTAGTAGCTCTCGCCCCACGACAGGCGGTGCCACGACTCGACGTCCATGCGGCCGTCGGCGAACCGGCCGACGGCGCAGGCGACGTAGTGCAGCGCGTCGGCCTCCCAGACCGAGACGACGAGGACGTGCCGGTCCCCGATGCGCAGCAGCTGCGGGCATTCCCACATCGCCCCGGTCCAGAGCGGATCGCGGTCGTCGCGGTGCCGGCTCGCGATCGGGCCGGTGTAGCGCCACGTGCGCAGGTCGTCCGACACCCACGCCAGCGCCGTCGCCGTGCCGTCGGCCAGTCCGGCACCGACGAGCATCCACCAGCGGCCGTCCTCGGCGACGACGTACGGGTCGCGGAACGTCCGCGCGCTCACGCCGTCCGGCAGCTCGACGGTCACCTGTGGGTCCTTGACCCAGGTGTCGAGGTCCGCGCCGGTCGGACGGGCGGTGCGGACCCGGCCGACGTGGAAGTCCGGTGGGTCGTTCACCGACGTGTAGAAGAGGACGGTCTCGTCGTCGTCCCCGGTGACGACGCTGCCCGACCAGCACCCCGCGTCGCCGTCGCCGGGCGCGAGGGCCACCGGGCGCTCGGTCCAGTGCAGCAGGTCGGGGCTGGTGGCATGGCCCCAGTGGCAGCTGTGCGCCCACTCGGCCCGGCCCGGCACGTGCTGGAAGTACAGGTGGTACGTGCCGTCGCGGTGGGTCAGGCCCAGCGGGTCGTTGATCCAGCCCGACCGTGCCGTGAAGTGCAGGAGCGGGCGGGGTTCCGAGGGCATGACGGGCGCATCGCCCGATCCGCGGCTCCCGAAACCTGCACCGCCGTCGACCTGGCGTGAACCCTGGGCGCCCGTGCCCCGTGTCTGGGTGCGGGCGACGGACACGCTCCAGGAAGTGGCCTCGGGATGACCTCTCAGCCGACGGGGGTGGGCGCTGCTCCGCGTCCTCCGGACGAGGCTGCCCCCTGGGTCCGTCTGGTCGACGGCGGCCGCGAGCGTGGCCGGATCGCGCGCCGGCCGCCGCCGTCGGCCCGCCGGGTGCTCGGCCAGTTCGTGCTGGGCAACCTGGCGGCGGTCACCCTGCTGCTGGGCGCCAGCGTGTGGGCCAGCGGCCAGGCCGCGGAGTCCGAGGCACTCTCCGACGCGCGGACGGCGACCGACGTGCTCGCGACGACGCTCGTCCAACCCGCTCTCGCGGACGAGGCCCTCACCGGGGACGCCGCCGCGCTGGCGGCCCTCGACCGCGCCGTCGCGGCCACGATGCGGGACCCGTCGGTGGTCCGCGTGAAGATCTGGGACCCCTCGGGCCGGATCGTGTTCTCCGACGAGCCCCGCCTGGTCGACGTCACCTATCCCCTCGGCGAGGACGAGGACGAGGCGCTGGGCACCGGGGAGACGGTGGCCGAGGTCAGCGACCTCGACGAGCCGGAGAACCGGTACGAGCGCTCGCTCGGCGTCCTGCTCGAGGTCTACCGGCGGATCGAGACGCCGTCGGGGCAGCCCGTGCTGCTCGAGACGTACCTGCGCTACGACGACGTCGCCGAGCGTCAGCGGGAGATCCTGCTGACCTTCGCCCCGATCTCGGCGACCGTGCTGCTGCTCCTGCTGCTCCTCCAGTTGCCGCTCGGCGACCGCATGGTCCGCCAGCTGCGGGAGGGCGAGACCGAGCGCTCCGGGCTGCAGGCGCGGGCGGCCGACGCCTCCACCGACGAACGACGGCGGATCGCCGGCAGCGTCCACGACGGGATCGTGCAGGACCTCGCGGCGGCGTCCTACATCCTGTCCGGCGCGACCGACCAGCTGGCGGCGGGCCCGCTGCCGCCGGAGAAGAACGCCACCGTGACGGCCAGCCTGCGCTCCGCGGCGGGTGTCGTGCGCGGCTCGGTGGCGGCACTGCGGTCGTTGCTGATCGAGATCTATCCTCCGCACCTGTCCCGCGCGGGGCTGCCGACGGCGCTGCGCGGACTCGGGGACCGGCTGCAGCCCCGCGACGTGCGGCTGCGCATCGACGTCCCCGATGTCATCGACGTTCCGGAGGAGACCGCCGCGCTGCTGTTCCGCGTGGCGCAGGAGGCGCTGATCAACGTGGGCCGGCACGCTCGCGCGCAGAACGTCGAACTGAAGGTCACGACCCGTCCCGACACCGTGCTGCTCGAGGTCACCGACGACGGGGCCGGCTTCGACGCGTCGCACGGCGCCGAGGCCGGCCACTTCGGGCTCCGCGTCCTCACCGACCTCGCCGCGGCGGCCGGCGCGACCCTCGACCTCGCGACCGCCCCCGGCCACGGGACGGCGCTGCGCCTGGAGGTGCCGCTGTCATGATCGACGTCCTGCTCGTCGACGACCACGCACTCCTGCGGGAAGGGCTGCGCACGCTCGTCGACGCGGCCCCCGACCTGCGCGTGGTGGGGTCCGCGGGCGACGGGCTGGCCGCGCTCGACCTGGTCGCGTCGGCGACGCCGCACGTCGTCGTCATGGACCTGTCGATGCCGACCATGGACGGCGTGACCGCCACCCGGCGGATCACCGCCGAGCACCCCGGCGTCCAGGTGCTCGTCCTCACGTCGTTCTCCGACGGCGAGCGGGTCCTCGACGCGCTCGACGCGGGGGCGGCCGGCTACATCCTCAAGGACGCCGAGCCGACCGAGCTGATCGCCGCCATCCGCTCGGTCGCCGACGGCCGGTCGCCGCTCGACCCCCGCGTCGCCCGCACCCTGCTCACCGCCCGGCGCGCACCCACGCCGACCGTGGACCTCACCGAGCGGGAGCGGGAGGTGCTGGCGCTGGTCGGGCTGGGTCTCGCCAACAAGCAGATCGCCCGGCGCCTCGACATCCGCGAGGGCACGGTCAAGGCCCACCTGACCAACGTGTTCCAGCGGATCGGCGTGCGGGACCGGACGTCGGCCGCGCTCTGGGCGCGGACGCACCTCGCGGGGTCGTAGACCGATCGTCCAGTGTCGGAACGGGACCTCGTCGGCGTTGGGTTCCGGGTGCAGCGACCACCCGTCCCCGTTCCGCCGGAGGTTTCCGATGCGTTCCCTTCCCCGTCTGTCGCTCGTGGCCCTCGTCGGTCTCGGCGTCCTGATCCCGGCCACCAGCGCCTCCGCCGCGGACTCGGTCACCCGCAGCGGCACGTGCAGCGCCACCAGCACCTGGTCCCTGCGGGCCGCCGAGGCCGAGGGCGACGTGGCCGCGCTGCGGCTCGTCGTGAACTCGACCCGCGCCGGCCAGGCCTGGAGCGTCACGATGGCCCGCCAGGGCACGCAGTTCTTCTCGACCCAGCGCACGACCGACGCGCAGGGCGACGTCACGATCAACCGCTCCGCGCGCGAGGTGAACGACGTGAACGACGTCTACACCGCGCGCGCCCGGAACCTCCGCACCGGCGAGGTCTGCTCGGCGCGGGTGGTGCTCCCGGACTGACCCCCCGGGAGCGGCTGCGCGCCGCGACGCGGTTCAGACCCGGCCCGCGTCGCGGCGTCGCCATGTCCGGACCCGCACCGGCCCGATCCCCCACTCGGGTGACATCGCCCCGACTCGCTCGTGACCCCGTACAGCTTCCGCTCCGGCGTGCCGACATACGTCGTACCAGCACGGCACAGGTCGAGAGGAGGAACGAGATGGCGACCCGCCGCCGCGTGATGCTGCTCGTCCTGCTGCTCGCTGCCGCCGCCGCGACCCTGTTCGCCGGCGTCGTTCTCGAGCTCCCCACGCCCGATGCCTCGCTCGACCTGCCCTGGCCGGCCTGGGTGGCCGCCTTCGCGGCGACCGAGGTGTTCGTCGTGCACGTGCAGCTGCAGCGCGACTCGCACTCGTTCTCGCTCACCGACCTGGTGTTCGTCGCCGGTCTGTACCTGATCTCCCCCACCGCGCTGGTCGCCGCGCAGGTGGTCGGCGCCGGGCTCGCGCTGGTGCTGCACCGCCGCCAGTTCGGCCTCAAGCTCGCCTTCAACCTGGCGCAGTACGCGCTGGCCGGCGGCCTGGCCGCCACCGTGTTCACGCGTGCTCGGGACGGCCGTCCCGGGTCAGTGGATCTGGGTCGCCGCGCTCGCCGCGGTCGCCGTCTCCAACGTCATCGGCTGCCTGTGCATCTACGCGGTCATGCAGCTCTCCGGCGCCGGTCTGGGCCTGGGCGAGCTCCCCCGCATGATCGCCCTCGCAACTCCGTTCGCCCTCGGCGTCGCGGCGGTCGGGCTGCTCGCGGCCAACATCGCCTCGCACAGCCCGGCGTCGCTGGGCCTGCTGGCCCTGCCGTCGGTCCTGCTGATCGCCGCGTACCGGGCGTACACCCGGGCCCGCGAGCAGCAGAACAACCTGCGCCTTCTGCACGAGATCACCTCGCTGCTCTACAACAGCGACGACGCCCCGACCGCGCTCACCGACTTCCTCACCGCGGTGCGCGGCGCCTTCCGCGCCGACGTCGCGGAGCTGGTCCTCTTCGGTGAGGACGACGCCCTGCCGACGCTGAGCCGCAGCCGGGACGGCGAGAAGCCGGTCGCGCTGTTCCCGCTCGAGCGCCGGGAGGACGCCGACCAGCTCGTCGCGGCCGCCGCGACCAGCGGCATCGAGACGACCCGCACCGGCGCCCCCGGCGGTGCCGAACTCGAGCGCTACACCGCCCGGCACGGGCTGAAGGACGCCATGGTCTCGGTGCTCGCCACCGAGGGCCGCGTGCAGGGTCTGCTGCTGGTCTCCGACCGGCTCGGCGACGTCGGGTCGTTCACCTCGAGCGACCTCGCGCTGCTCGAGACCTTCGCCCGCCACGTCGCGACGTCGCTGGACCGCGGTCGTCTCGAGACCGACCTGCGGCGCGTCATCGAGCTCCAGGAGGAGCTGCGGCACGCCGCCATGCACGACCCGCTGACCGAGCTGCCGAACCGGACGCTGTTCCTCGACCGCACCGAGAACGGCCTCAACCTGGCCGGCCGCAACGGTCAGTGGCCGGCGGTGCTCTACCTCGACCTCGACGGCTTCAAGCCCGTCAACGACACGTACGGCCACCAGGCCGGCGACCTGCTGCTCAAGGTCTTCGCGCAGCGCCTGCACGAGGCGGTGCGCACGGCCGACACCGCCGCCCGGCTGGGCGGCGACGAGTTCGCCGTCCTGCTGCACGGCTCGATCGACGAGACCGGCGTCGAGCAGGTGCTGGCCCGGATCCGGGCGCAGCTGGACCTGCCCATCGACCTCGGAGGCGGCCGCAGCGCGAAGGTCGGCGCCAGCATCGGCGTCTCCTTCGGTGGCACGGACACCGACATCGACACGCTCATCCGCCGTGCCGACCTGGCCATGTACACGGCCAAGCGCAGCGGCAAGGGGACGACGGTCTACTACCCGACCCGAGCGCCGAGCCCTCGCGAGCCACGACGCGCCGGAGCCCGCCCGAGCCGGGCCGCAGTGGCCGAGGGGTTGAAACCGTCAGCTCGTCACAGGAGCCGCGCCGTCCGTGGCCGAGGGGTTCAACCCGTCAGTCGCTGACCCAGGCGACCGCGCGCACCACGTGGCCGCCGGTCTCCCCGAACGCCTCCGGCTCGAACCCGCGCGCCAGCAGGACGTCGGCCAGCGCGCGGTTCATGACCTGCTGCACCACCGTGTCGGCCGCCGGGCCGTGCACGCGGTCGCGGCTCATCCGGTCGTGCTGGCGCCAGGAGACGACGATCCCGCCGATCGCGCGCTCCGGGGTGACGCAGGCGCCTCCGAGCTCCTGACCGGAGCCGTGCGCGTCGTAGAGCGGCAGGCCGGCCTCGCACAGCGCCGCGGTGACCTCCACGACCAGCGTGACCAGGGGGTCTTCCTCGTCGAGGTCGGTGGCCCAGCCGTCGGGCAGTCGCTCGAGCTGCTCACCGAGGTGGGCCAGCCAGGCCCACTCCTGCGGCGAGGGGCGGCGCTCCAGTCCGCCGTCGGCACGACGCACCCCGTGCACCGGCCGTGCGGCGTCGGCGTGCTCCGGGGAGCCTGCCGCCCAGCTCGCGTCCGCCCGGTCCGGGAAAGGCCCGGCCACCACTCGTCCGGGGCCGCTCTCCTCGTCGACGACCAGCCACCAGCCCTGACACGCGACACCGCCGAGCACGACAGCACCACTCACACCGCTCACCGCTTTCCATCCATGGAACTGACCGTCGCTGGGGAAGAGCGCCGGCCTCGCGCGCCAGTCCGATCCGTGGGTAGCGCGCGGTGACAGAAAGGTAGGCGGAGCGAGCGGCCCGGACGGGCATGCGCGACCGGCCTGGAACACCGCGTGCCCGAATCGTTGCCTAGGCCGTCCGCGACCCCTGGGTGACCCGCCTCTCAGGCCCGGGCACTTGTCGACAAGGTGCCGGTCCCTGAGCGTGAAAATGCTCCCGGACGCCGTCGTGACCCCGGTCGGCCGTCACCGGCGCGGCGTGTCGGTGCCCGGTCAGTCGGTGCCGGCCTCCATCGCGGCGCGGTCGAGCATCTGGTCCTCTTCCGACACCTGACCGCGCGAGGCGATCACCTCGGCACCGCCCTCGGGCATGGCGCCGATGAGTCCCGTGGCTGCGGCCTGGGCCGCGCCGATGGCGGCACGGGTCGATCCGCCGACCATGCCGAGCGTGGCGTACTGCTCGAGCTTGGCGCGGGAGTCGGCGATGTCGAGGTTGCGCATGGTCAGCTGGCCGATCCGGTCCACCGGTCCGAACGCGGAGTCCTCGGTGCGCTCCATGGAGAGCTTGTCCGGGTGGTAGCTGAACGCCGGTCCGGAGGTGTCGAGGAGCGAGTAGTCCTCGCCGCGCCGCAGCCGCAGCGTCACCTCACCGGTGACCGCCATGCCCACCCACCGCTGCAGCGACTCCCGCAGCATGAGCGCCTGGGGGTCCAGCCAGCGGCCCTCGTACATCAGCCGGCCCAGCCGCCGGCCCTCGCTGTGGTAGCTGGCGAGGGTGTCCTCGTTGTGGATGGCGTTGACCAGGCGCTCGTAGGCCGCGTGCAGCAGGGCCATGCCGGGCGCCTCGTAGATGCCCCGGCTCTTGGCCTCGATGATGCGGTTCTCGATCTGGTCGGACATGCCCAGCCCGTGCCGCCCGCCGATGGCGTTGGCCTCGAGCACCAGGTCGACGGCGGAGGCGAACTCCTTGCCGTTGATGGTCACCGGCCGGCCCTGCGCGAAGCCGATCGTCACGTCCTCGCTGGGGATCTCGACGGCGGGGTCCCAGAACCGGACGCCCATGATCGGCTCGACGGTCTCGATGCCGGTGTTGAGGTGCTCCAGGGTCTTGGCCTCGTGCGTGGCACCCCAGATGTTGGCGTCGGTCGAGTAGGCCTTCTCGGCGCTGTCCCGGTACGGGAGGCCGTGGGCGAGCAGCCACTCGGACATCTCCGTGCGGCCGCCGAGCTCGCTGACGAAATCGGCGTCCAGCCACGGCTTGTAGATCCGCAGCGACGGGTTGGCCAGCAGGCCGTAGCGGTAGAACCGCTCGATGTCGTTGCCCTTGAACGTCGAGCCGTCGCCCCAGATCTGGACGTCGTCCTCGAGCATCGCCCGGACCAGCAGCGTCCCCGTGACCGCCCGGCCCAGCGGGGTGGTGTTGAAGTAGCTCCGACCGCCCGAGCGGATGTGGAACGCGCCGCAGGTCAGCGCCGCGAGCCCCTCCTCCACCAGCGCCGCCCGGCAGTCGACCAGCCGCGCGATCTCCGCGCCGTAGGCCGTCGCCCGGCCGGGCACCGAGCCGATGTCCGGCTCGTCGTACTGCCCGATGTCGGCGGTGTAGGTGCACGGGACGGCGCCCCTGTCGCGCATCCACGCGACCGCCACCGAGGTGTCGAGACCACCGGAGAAGGCGATGCCGACGCGGTCGCCGACGGGCAGGGACGTGAGCACCTTGGACACGAGGAAGAGTATGCACGCTCATGCATCGTTATGCACGAGCGGGGTGGCTCACCCCCGGCCGCGGATGTCGGTGACCAGGGAGCAGCCGGCGCCGAAGGGCTCCACCTCGAACCCCATGCACGTCAGCAGGGCGGCGACCGTCGCGTTCATGGTCTCCTGCACCGTCGCCGTCATGGCCGTGCCCCGCACGTACTGCGCGCTCATCCGGTCGTGCTGGTGCCAGCTGACGACGACGCCGCCGTAGTGCGGCCCCGGGGTCAGGCACACCCCGCCCGCGGAGTCCTCGCCGACGCAGTCGTGCACCGGGAGCCCGGCCTCGACGAGGGCGGCGGCGACCTCGACCACGAGCGTGGTCAGGGCGTCGTCGTCGGTGAGCAGTTCGTCCCAGTCCTCGGGCAGCCGGTCCAGCTGGTCGCCGAGCTCGGCCAGCCATTCCTTCTCCTCCGGCGACTGGCGCCGCACGATCCCGCCGTCGAGACGCTGGACCCCGTGCACGGCCTGGGCGGACTCCGACAGCCCGGAGGACAGGGCGGCCCAGTCCGCGTCGACCTGGTCGGCGAACGGCCCGGCCAGGACCTGGCCCGCCTGGTCGCCCGACTCGTCGACCAGCCACCAGGCCGGGACGGCGTCGGGGGCCACGCGCTGCTTGCCGGCCGGGTGGGTGGCCACGCTCACGGCCATCGCCTGCTCGAACGCCTGCTCCTCCTCGGCGGCCGAGGTCGCGGACGGGCCGTTTCCGCGCGGGGGCTCGCCGGCCGGACGCGCCGCCGTCGCCACGTCGGCTCCCGCGGCCACCGCCGCCTGCTGCCGCGAGGCCGGCACCCGGTTGCGCTCGAACTCGTACTTCGCCGTCGAGCTCGCACCCAGCGCGATGATCAGCGCGGCCAGCAGGAGGAACCCGCCCAGCGGCGCGATCAACGGCCACATCATCAGCGCGAACGCTCCCTCACCAGGCACGGCGGGAACCTCCGAGCCGCACGCTGACGTGCGCCGACCGGAACCGCCGGTTCGTCCAGGTGCGCAGCCCGTGCGCGGAGGAGCGCAGCGCCGCGACAGCGACCACGGTCGCCGGCGACGTCGTCGGCGCGGTCTCCTCGAGCTCCTCGGGCTCGAACAAGTCCATCAGCGCCGCCAGGGTCAGCTCGTCGTCCGCGCGGGAGGGCGCGACGACGGCCGACCAGCGGGCTGCCAGTGCAGGGGGCACGCGGGGCTCCTCGGCTGTCCACCGCGGCGGGGGAAGTGCCGCGGACAACCGGAAAACTAGGTCTCGCGCGGGTGCTGACGACACTTCCGGGCGCCGTCCCCGGGCCCCGTCACGGAATCGTTGTCGCGACGACCGGTCACCCCGTTCTCCCACCGCCGCCTTGTCGACAAATCCCGGCGTCCCGAGCGTGCGGAGCCCCGTGTCGCGGTCGGTCACGCCAGGAGGCGGGCCCGACACGGCATGTCGCGGTCGTCAGCCCGCCGCGTGGCGGCCGCGGGAGGGACCGGTGGCAGCGCGCTCATGGCCATCGGCCGGGCCACGTCGCTCACGCTCCGGAGGGCAGCGCCGATCGACGACGGACTCCGCCGCTCGACCGGCCTGATCCCCGGCTGCGGGCAGACGAGCGCGGGCAGCCCGGGCCGGCCCAGGTGGAAGCCCTGGCCCAAGCGGACCCCGAGGTTCTCCAGGGTCGCCAGCTCGCCGGAGGTCTCGATGCCCTCGGCCACCAGGTCCAGTTCCAGGGTCTGGCCGAGCGTGACGATGGCCCCGGCGACGGCCTGGTTCTGGCGGTCGGAGTCGATGCCCTCGACGAAGGACTTGTCGATCTTGAGGATGTCGAACGGGAAGTGCCGCAGGTAGGACAGCGACGAGTAGCCGGTGCCGAAGTCGTCGAGCGCGAGGCGGACGCCGAGGTCCTTGAGGCGCTTCAGCTTGTGCGTGACATCCGGGATGTCCGACGCGAACAGGCTCTCCGTGATCTCCAGGGTGAGCAGGTGCGCGGGCAGCTCGGAGCGGTGGAGGGCGTCGGCGACGTCGTTGAGCAGGTCGGGGTGGCGGAACTGGCGCACCGACACGTTGACGCTGACGTGCACACCGACCGGGTCCGCGGGCCCCTGCCAGGTGGCCGCCTGCAGGGTGGCCTCGCGCAGGACCCAGCGCCCGATCGGGACGATCAGCCCGGACGCCTCCGCCAACGGGATGAACTCGGCCGGCGAGACGAGCCCGCGGAGCGGGTGCTGCCAGCGCAGGAGCGCCTCGTAGCCGTCGATGCGCCCCGTGTGCAGGTCGACGATCGGCTGGTAGTGCAGGACGAACTGGTCGGCGTCGAGGGCGTGGTCGAGGTCGGCCTGGATCCGCTCCCGGTCGAGCTGCGCGGCGTGGTGGTGCGGCTGGAACGTCTCGCACCGTCCCTTGCCGCCGGCCTTCGCGATGGACAGCGCGACGTCGGCCGCTCGGAGCATCCCGATGCCGCTGCTGGCGCAGGCCGTCGACGTGGAGAGGCCCAGGCTGGCGGCGGGCTGGACGAAGCTGTCGTCGATCAGCACCGGCTGCGCGAGGGCGGCGAGGATGCGTTCGGCGGTACGCGCTGCCTCGCGCTCGCTCGCCGGTCCGGTGAGCAGCACCGCGAACTCGTCACCCTCCAGGCGGGCGAGCACGTCGGCGGGGCGCAGGCAGTCGCTGATCCGCGCGCTGACCACCTGGAGCAGGCGGTCGCCGCCCTCGTGGCCGACGTGGTCGTTGACGGCCTTGAGGTTGTCCATGTCGAGGTAGAGCAGCGCGAGCGGAGTGCCGTGCACCTCGAGCGTCATCTCCGCCTCGCGCAACTGCTCGAGGAACAGGCTGCGGTTGGGCAGATCGGTCAGGGCGTCGTAGAACGCCTGGGTCCGCAGCTGCTCCTCGAGCTCCCGCCGGTCGCTGACGTCACGGGTGCTGAGGACGAGGCCGCTGACCGTCGGGTCGTGCAGCAGGTTGTTGACGACGGTCTCGGTCCACCGCCACGAGCCGTTGCGGTGGCGCATCCGGCAGCCGATCGCGGCCTGCGCGGGCATGCCGGCGCTGGTCTGGGCGATCTGGTCGGCGAACTCCGGCAGGTCGTCCGGATGCAGGAGGGCATCGAGGTCGGTGCCGACGAGGGTGCCGGGCGGGTAGCCGAGGACCCAGCCGACGGACGGCGTCTGGTACGAGATCCGGCCGGTCGCGTCGATGATCGTGATGACGTCGGAGGCGTTGCGGATCAGTGAGCGGAAGTGCTGCCCGACCTCGAGGGCGTCGAGCAGGCTGTTGAACGCCTGGGCCGTCTTGCCGATCTGGTCGTCGGAGTCGACGCGGATGCGGGCCGAACTGGACGCCGACCAGTCCCCCGTCCGGCTGGCCAGCGCGACGGCTCCGGCGACCTGGCGGAGGTGCGTGCTCAGCACGGCGAGCCGACCGCCCACCACCCACCGGCAGATCGCGTAGCTCATGGCGCCGACGAGGAAGCCGGCGATCAGGCAGGCGGCCCGGAACCAGCTGCGCTCGGCGTAGGCACTCGGCACCCCGAGTGCGGTCGCGAACGGCGGGAACACGAGGCCGACGGCCACGCCGAACCCGACCATGTAGATCGCGAGGTCCCAGAAGACCCGGGCGGTCAGCCGGAAGCCGCGCCCCGGGTCGCCGGGGGCCTCGGCCATGGCGACCCCGTCGATCGGGTGCTCGAGCCGGGCGTCCACCTTGGCCTCATCGGCGGGGACGGGCGGCGTGTTGACCATCGGCCCCTCTCGTGGCGCCTGGGGAGGTTCCTGTAACGATCCGGTCCGTGCCGGACATGTGGGTGTGTGATCGCGACGCAGGGGGAGCGCCCGTGCGCCTTGACGACACTCTTCCGTTCGTCCAGACTTACCGTTCGTGGGGACTTACCGAGCCGACGAGGCCTGGACAGCGCTCGGCGACCCGAGCCGCCGGGCCATCGTCGAGCGTCTGGCCGAGGGGCCGCGGGCGGTCGGCGAGCTCGCCGACGAGCTCCCGATCAGCCGCCCCGCGGTCAGCCAGCACCTGCGCGTCCTGAAGGACGCCGGCCTGGTGGCCGAGCGTGCCGACGGCACCCGGCGGATCTACCGGCTGAACCCGGCCGGAGTGGCCGCCCTGCGCGACCAGCTCGACACCTTCTGGAACCGGGCGCTCGCCGGCTACCAGGACGCGGTCACCCCCACGGACGTCGTCCCGGCGCAGGACGCCGGCGAGGAACCGCACCTCCCTGACAGGCCAGGACAGGAGAAGTCATGACCCAGGCACCCACCGCCGTCGTGCGCAAGCAGGTCGTCGTCGAGGCACCCGATCGAGCGGGCGTTCGCCGTGTTCACCGACGGTTTCGGCGACTTCAAGCCGCGCGAGCACAACATCATGCGGTCGCCCATCGCCAAGACCGTGTTCGAGCCGCGGGTCGGCGGCCACATCGTGGACATCGCCGAGGACGGGACCGAGTGCCGGTGGGCGCGGATCCTCGCCTACCAGCCGCACGAACTCGTCGTCTTCAGCTGGGACATCGGCCCGGACTGGCAGCTCGTGAGCGATCCGGAGAACGCGAGCGAGGTCGAGGTCCGGTTCGTCGCCGAGACGCCGCAGCGCACCCGCGTCGAGCTCGAGCATCGCCACATCGACCGCCATGGCCCGGGCTGGGAAGCCGTCCGCGACGGCATCGCCGCCGACCAGGGCTGGCCGCTGTACCTCGACCGGTACGCCGCGCTGGTCAGCGGGGGCAGCTGAGCGCGGGCGCCACCATCCGTCCGCTCTGCGACGCCTGCCACTCGACCTCTACGCGGAGCAGCACGCCTCCGCACCCTCGGGGGTCTGTGCAGCCAGCGTGGCCAGCAGACGGACCGGACCGGCCAGGGCATCGCAGCAGAGGGAGTACACGTTGCTGCGCCCCTTCGGCGTGACCGTCACCAGCCCTTGCTCGCGCAGCGGCGCCAGGTGGTGGCTCACCAGCGTCTGACTCATGCCGGCCGCGTCGGTGAGCTCTCGGACGCTGCGAGGTCGCTCGGCGAGCAGGAGCAGCAAGTGCAGGCGGTTGGGGTCGGACAAGGCCTTCAGCTGAGGAGCCAGCAGTTGTGCTTGCGCTGCCGCCGAGGTCAGGCTGCCGGTGTCCAGCAGACGCACGCCGAGGTCCTGAGCCATGCAGCAACTATGACACACGAGGGTTGCTATCAACAGTGTTGGCTGTTACGTTGCGATCCATCGACAACCGTCAATGTGTCTGAGGAGCTGACAGGTGATGAGCACGGGACAGCCCAGGAGTACGTCCGACCTGCCGGTCGTGGTGATCGGCGCCGGCCCGGTGGGCCTGGCAGCAGCTGCCCATCTGCTCGAGCGCGGCCTGGAACCCCTGGTGCTGGAAGCCGGCGACGAGGTGGGAGCCGCCGTCCGGGAGTGGGGCCACGTCCGCCTGTTCTCCCCCTGGGAGTACGACGTCGACACTGCTGCCACGCGACTGCTCGCGCGGCAGGGTTGGCAGTCGCCGGAGCGCGACGCGTTGCCCACCGGGGCGGAACTCGTCGAGTCCTATCTCGCTCCTCTCGCCGCGACGCCGGAGTTGGCAGCTCGCATCGAGACCAGCACCCGGGTGCTGGCCGTGAGCCGCGCCGGCCTGGACAAGACCCGCACCATCGGCCGGGACGGCCGCCCCTACCTGGTGCGCACCGTCCGCGACGGCCAGGTCGTCGACCGGTACGCCCGCGCGGTGATCGACGCGTCGGGCACCTGGGGCCGACCCAACCCACTCGGCATCGCCGGCCTGCCGGCGATCGGTGAGACGGAGGCCGCCGAGTGGCTGGCGGGTCCGCTGCCCGACGTGCTCGGGGTCGACCGCAAGCGGTTCGCCGGCAAGCGCACCCTGGTCATCGGCATGGGCCACTCGGCGGCCAACACCCTGCTCGCCCTGGTCCAACTGCGACACGAGGAGCCTGGCACCGAGATCACATGGGCCATCCGGGGCCGCTCCCCCGCGCGCCTCTACGGCGGGGGCGACGCCGATGGCCTGCCGGCCCGCGGCCTGCTCGGCTCGACCCTGAAGGCGGCGGTAGCCGACGGCGCCATCACCCTGATCCGCGAGTTCACCGTCAACGAATTCGTGGCCGCCAGCGACGGATCGGGCCCGCTCACGGTCCGCGGTACCGGCCGCGACGACGCACCGGTCGAGCTGACCGTGGACGCGGTCGTCGGGGCGACGGGTTTCCGTCCGGACCTGGACATGCTGCGGGAGGTTCGCCTGGAGCTGGACCCCGCCGTGGAGGCACCGGCCCGCCTCGCGCCCCTGATCGACCCCAACTTCCACTCCTGCGGCACCGTCCCGCCGCACGGCGAGGCACTGCTCGCACACCCCGACGAGGGCTTCTACATCGTGGGGATGAAGTCCTACGGCCGAGCGCCGACGTTCCTGCTGGCCACCGGATACGAGCAGGTGCGCTCCATAGCCGCCGCTCTCGCCGGCGACAGCGCCGCCGCCGATCGGGTGGAGCTGGAGCTGCCGGAGACGGGGGTCTGCTCGACCGACCTCGGCGACCGCGAGGCGGCGGAGTCGGCGGGATCGAGCTGCGGGACGAACGCCGTCGGGTTCACCACCGGATCGGTGCACGGCTACTCCGCGGAGGACGCGCCGGCGGTCGGCTGCTGCGGCAGCGCTCCGCAGGCCGTGACCGTCGGCGCGGCGCGCAACGCGGGCTGATCCGCAGGAATGGGCACAGCACAGACCGTCGCGGCGGGCGTCGAGCCTTCTCGCCGCTCGCCGCGACGTGCCCTGGTAGCCCTGTGCATCACGCAGACCACCAGCTGGGGCATCCTCTACTACGCCTTCCCGGTCGCGCTGGCGTCGATCACCGCCGACACCGGCTGGTCGCCGACCGCGACCACCGCGGCCTTCTCTGCGGGCCTGATCGTCTCCGCCCTCGCCGGGATCCCCGTCGGTCGCTGGCTCGACCACTACGGCCCTCGCCGGGTCATGACCGCCGGCTCCCTGCTCGCCGTTCCGGCCACCGTCGGGATCGCGTCCGCTCCCACGTACGGCTGGTTCCTCGTCGCGTGGCTCGTCGCCGGTCTGGCGATGGCCGCGGTCTTCTACCAGGCCGCGTTCGCGGCACTGACCCGCTGGTACGGCGATCGGCGCGTGCGGGCCCTCACGGCGCTCACCCTGGTCGCCGGCCTGGCCAGCACGATCTTCGCCCCGCTGACGAACGCTCTGCTCGAGCACCTCTCCTGGCGGAGCACCTACCTGGTGCTGGCCGTCGTCCTGGCCGTCGTGACGGTGCCGCTGCACGCCGTGGCCCTCACGCCACCGTGGACGCCGGACGCGGGTCACGTCCCCGACGTCCGTGGCGCACTCCGGCCGCCGCGGACGCCTGCCGCCCGAGGCGCGGTCACGGGCCTTCCTGCTGCTCTCGGCCGCACTCACCCTCGCCGCGTTCGGTGCCTATGCCGCAAGCCTGACGCTCATCCCCCTCCTCACCGAGCGCGGGTTCAGCGCTTCCCTGGCCGCCACGACGTTGGGGCTGCTCGGTGCCGGCCAGTTGCTCGGCCGGATCGGCTACGGACCGCTCACCGCCCGCAGCAGTCCGACCGGCCGCACCGTGGCGATCGTCGTCGCGTCAGCCGCCATGCTCGGTCTGCTGGCCGTCCTGACCGGGCCGCCGGCGCTCCTCGTCGTCGTGGCGGTTGCCGTCGGTGCCGCGCGGGGGGCGGGCACCCTGCTGCAGGCCACGATCGTCGCCGACCGTTGGGGAACCGCCCGCTACGGAACGCTCGCCGGCCTGTTCTCGGCGCCGATCACGATTGCTGCAGCCATCGCCCCCTGGGGCGGCACGGCACTGGCCGAACGGGTCGGCAGCTACCCGGCGATGCTCTGGGTGCTCTGCGCGCTGGTGCTCGTCGCCGCGGCGCTCGCCGCATGGAGCGGACGGAGCCGCGTCACGGTGCAACCACCCGGCGCACCGTCGAGTTGACCGAGCGCGCTCTCATCCGGATCTCACAGCGGTGGCGCGATGAGGTCGCGACCGATGACCTGTTTGCCCGAGTGGAAGTCGAGCAGGTCGCGGTCTCCGTGACCTCCGATGCCGCTGGTGCCGAAGAAGCTCTGCGCGGACTCCGGTGACATGTCGAGCACGCTCGTGCCGTTGATCTTGACCTCGCCGGCGTGGATCTGCTGCCCGAGCGCCTGGGCCGCCGCCAGGTCCTCGCCGAAGACGTAGGCCGCCAGACCGCCGGCCGTGCTGTTCGCCCGAGCCACGGCTTCGTCGTCGGAACGGGCCACCTCCACGGTGAGCATCGGCCCGAACACTTCTCCGTCCACGCGCACGGCGTCGCCGAGAACGACGGTCGGGAGGAAGAACCAGCCCTCGTCCGGTGCCTGCTTCGCATGCACGGCCTGATGACCGGCGGTCTCGAAGGCCGCCCGCTGAGCGACCAGGGCATCCCGCCGCTCCCGAAACGCCATCGGCCCGATGGTCGTCGCTTCGTCGAGACTGGGCCCGACCAGTGCCGTTTCGGCGAGGTCCGTCAGCGCCGCCACGAGCTCGTCGCTGACCTCCGGAGCGACGTAGACGTTGCGGGGGGCTTCACACCACT
Source organism: uncultured Actinomycetota bacterium (assembly GCA_963784165.1). Classification (GTDB taxonomy): domain Bacteria; phylum Actinomycetota; class Actinomycetes; order Mycobacteriales; family Geodermatophilaceae; genus Blastococcus_B. Next base: position 25,280 of record CAWAQI010000018.1, on the reverse strand, counting down.
GTCCGTTCAGCTTCGTCATGCCGTCGTAGAGCTGGCGGGCGGTCGCCTCCACGTCGGCATCGCTGCGTACGACGGCCGGGTTGTTGGACCCGAGCTCCAGGTGGAGCCGGGTGAAGTTCGGTGCGGCCGCGGCCGCGATCAGCCGCCCCGTGGGTGTCGAGCCCGTCATGGAGATGGCCCGGATCCGTGGGTCCGCGGACAGCGCGCTTCCCGCCTCGGCACCGCCGAGCACCAGGTTGACGGTCCCGGGTGGCAGGTCCGCCGACTCGATCGCGCCCATGAGCAGCTGGGCACTCCACGGCGAGGCCGGGGAGGGCTTGACGACGACGGGGTTGCCGGCGATCAGCGCGTACGCGAGCTTCTTCGTCGCGATGAACGAGGGCGCGTTCCACGGCAGGATCAGGGCGGTCGGTCCCCAGGGGACTCGGCGGAGTCGCACCGGCCCTGGCTGCGCGGGAAGTTCCCGGTCCTCGCCGGCCTCCTCGGCGATCGCCACCGCGTGACGCACGGTGTCGCCGAGGCTTCCGGCGAACATCCGTGTGCGGCTGATCGGCACGCCACTGTTGAGCGAGTCGAGGACGGCGATCCGGTCGGCGATCGCGTCGATGGCGTCAGCCACGACTCGCAGCTTCTCCGCCCGACCCGCCAGCCCCATGCCGGACCACAGCCCGAGCGCGTGGGTCCGGTGGGCCGCCTCGACGGCGCGTTCGACCTGTTCCGGCGACGACGAGCGCACGGCCTGCACGGGCTGACCCGTGTTCGGGTCGTCGAGGGATGTCGGGCTCGTCGACGGCGCTGCGCTCGCGTTGTCCGCCGACCCAGGTGTCCAGCTCGGGAAGGTCCACCATGGCCGCTAGATCCTGTCGAAGTAGCGGTTCAGGTCCCAGTCGGCCACGACGCCGAGGAACGACCGCCATTCGTGGTCGAGCAGCGTCCCGAAGTGGTCGACGATCTGGTCACCCAGCTCGCTGCGCGCGAACACCGAGCGGCGGAACGCTGCAGCGGCATCGCCGAGATGCTGCGGCATGTCCTCGTCGATGGCGGCGTCGTAACCGTTCCCGGCCGTGAGGGCGGGCGGTGAGATCTTCTCCTCGAGTCCGTCGCGGATCGAGGCGATGAGCCCGGCGAGCGTGAGGTACGGGTTCGTGTCGGCGCCGGGAAGCCGGAACTCCAACCGGAGGTCGCGCGCCGTGCGGCCCACCACGCGGACGGACGTGGTGCGGTTGTCGATGCCCCACGTCCGGCCCCACCCGGCGACGTCCGGGCCGTTCACCCGACGGTAGGCGTTGACGGTCGGGGCGTACCAGGCCATGAAGTCGGTGACGTGCTCGAGCACCCCGCCGATGCTCGACAGCATGGCGTCGCTCATGTTGTGGTCGGCGCCGTCGCTCCAGAACACCGGTTCGTCGTCCTCGTCGACCATCGACAGGTGCACGTGGCAGGAGGATCCCGGCTGTCCTGCGTTGAGCGGCTTGGCCATGAAGGTCGCGCTCATGCCGGCGGCCGCAGCCGAGTCACGGACGGCCAGCTTGTAGAGGGCGTGACGGTCGGCCATCTCCAGCGGCTCGCCGTACCGGAAGGTCATCTCCCACTGCCCGGTCCCCCACTCGGACTGGGCGGCCTCGACCTCGATGCCTGATCGGCGGAGGTCCTGGCGCAGGGTGCGGAAGAACCCTTCGTACGTGTTGCCCTCGTGGATCATGAAGTCCGCGGGCGCGATCGTGGTCGGGTCGAGGTCCCGGAACCCGGACTTCCGCAGTTCCCGGGGAGTTCCCAGGAACAGGTAGAACTCCAGTTCGGTGCCTGTCAGCACCCGGCGGCCGAGCGCCTCGAGCCGTTGGATCTGCTGCCGGAGGATCACGCGCGGCGAGAGCGGCAGGTACTCCTGCCGGGCTCGGTCGTAGGGATCCGCGAGGCAGATGGCGACGCCGTCCAGCCACGCGGCCGGACGCAGCGTCGACAGGTCCGGCCGCAGGGTGACGTCCGGGATGCCGTTGTGCATCCCGCACAGGGCGAAGGCGTTCGCGGCGATGAGGCCCAGGTCCTGCTCGACGTCCCACGCGAACACGCACGTGCAGACGTCCACGCCTTCGTCGATGACCCGGTCGAACGACTCGGCCGGCACGCGACGGCCGATCAGCCGCCCCTGCAGGTCGGGGGACGCGACCACCACCGTGTGGTAGCCGGCGTCGACCAGGCCCGCCGGATCGAGGAGGTAGTCGCTCATCGGGTCTGCCACCCCCCGTCCACGGGCAGCTGGATGCCGGTGATGAAGGACGCCTCGGTGGACAGGAGGAAGGAGATCGCCGCCGCGATGTCGTCGGGGAGGCCGACCCGCGGGACCAGCAGTCGCTGCTTCATGAACGCCATGCCCTCGTCCGAGGTGACCGCCTCGTAGTCGAAGAAGTCGGTGGCGATCGGCCCGGGGGCCACGCAGTTGACGCGGATCGAGTCAGGAGCGAGTTCGACCGCCAGCGCCTTCGTCAGCATGGGCACGCCCCCCTTGCTGGCGTTGTAGTGCGGCTGCGCCGTGTCGGTCGAGGTGACGACGACGGACGCCTCGACGGTGGAGAGGTTGACCACCGCTCCGCCACCGGCATCCGCGATCCGGCGCGTGACCGCCTGCGCGACGAGGAACTGCCCCTTGAGGTTCACGTCGAGCACGAGGTCCCACGCGTCCTCGGTGAGGTTCTTGAACGAGTGCTTGGTGACCAGCCCGGCGTTGTTGACCAGCAGGTGGATCGCGCCCCATGCCTCGACGGCGGCGTCGGCTGCGGCCTCGATCTGAGCCACGTCCCGGACGTCGACCTCGGCGGACAGCGCCGTGCCGCCGTCCTCGACGATCGAGTCCGCCGTCTCGGAGGCCGATCCCTTGTCGACGTCGGTGACCATGACCGCGGCGCCCTCGCGAGCAAGGCGGCGTGCGGTGGCCCGCCCGATGCCCGAGCCGGCGCCGGTGATGAAGAGGACCTTGCCCCTGTGGTCGAAGCTCATCCGCTCGCCCCTTCCGGTTGACGATCCCGCCCGATACGGCGATAGTGACACTGGCCACACCGCTTGGTCTAGTTTATGGTCCAAGCCACCAATGGTCCAGAGCGAGGGGTCCACATGAGCTCCAACACCAGCACCGCCCAGGCCACGACCCGCCTGAAGAAGGGCAGCATCACCCCCTGGGGCATCGTCTTCATGGTCCTCGCAACGGCGGCGCCGCTGACCGCGATGGCCACCGTCGCTCCCCCTCGTCGTCGGCTTCGGCAACGGCGTCGGCGCACCGGGCACGTTCCTGATCGTCGCCCTCGTGCTCGTCGCTCTTCGCCGTGGGCTACTCGGCGATGAGCGGCCGCATCACCAACGCGGGCGCCTTCTACGCGTACATCAGCGCAGGACTGGGCCGACCGCTCGGCATGGGGTTCGGGCTCGTCGCCGTCGTCGCCTACAACGTCCTGACCATCTACATCGTCGGGCTGTTCGGCTTCTTCGCCAACCAGACCTTCGCGGCCGAGCTGGGCTGGAACGTGCCCTGGTGGCTGTTCTCCGCCCTCGGGCTGGCCATCGCATTCGGGCTCGGCTACCTCGGCATCGACATCAACGTCCGGACGCTCGGCGTCATCCTCGCGATCGAGACCAGCCTGCTGATCGCCTTCGACGTCGTCTCGCTGGTGCGCAACGGCGTCGAGGTCCTGCCGGCCGAGGCGTTCAGCCCGTCGGCGATCCTCTCCGGTGCGCCGGGTCTGGCGCTGCTCTTCGCCGTGACGTGCTTCATCGGGTTCGAGGCGACGGCGATCTTCGGCGAAGAGGCGGAGAACCCGCATCGCACGGTGCCACGGGCGACCTACCTCGCGATCGCGGTCATCGGCACGCTGTACGTGGTCACGTCCTGGATCCTCGTCGGCACCAACGGGGGGACGAACGCCGGTGAGGTCGCCGCCGCCGACCCGGGCAACTTCACCCTCAACGCCTTCGCGGCCGTGCTCGGGCAGGGCTCGGTCCACCTCGCCAACTGGCTGCTGCTCACCAGCCTCCTCGCGATCGTCATCGCGCTGCACAGCATGTCGTCCCGTTACCTGCTCGCCTTCGGCCGGGAAGGGGTCCTCCCGTCCGCCCTGGCGCGCACTCACCGCGAGCGGCAGACCCCGGTCGTCGCCGGCGTCGTGCAGGTCGTGCTGACGGCGGTCGTCGCCGGCGGCTACGCCCTCGCGGGCGCCGACCCCTACCTGAACCTGGGCTCGCAGATGGCGGGTGTGGGGTCGCTGGCGGTGATCGTGCTGATGGCAATGTGCTCGTTCTCGGTGCCGTTCTTCTTCCGCCGCCGCGGCGACCTGCGGCCCTGGCAGCACGTGGTCGCGCCGGTCGTGGCGGGCCTGGCCTTGGCGTTCTTCGCGTTCCTGATCATCGACAACTACGAGCTGATCACCGGGAGCACTTCGTCGGTGGTCAACGGGATGCCGTGGCTGCTGGTCCTCGTGGCTGCTGATCGGGGTCGTCATCGGGGTCGTCCGGCCGCAGCAGGCCCCGCTGAACATCCTGGCGGACGACCGGGACGTCGTGCCGGCCGACGAGGACAGTCTCGGCTCGAGGTCGTAGCGAGGTGCCGCAACGCTCGACGGTTCCCGGCGAGGCCCTCTCCGGGCCTCGCCGGGCCCGTCCTCCGCCATGAGTCCACCTATGATCGGCGGACCATGACAACCTCGCCTGGCCCTCGGGGCGTCCGGCCATGTGCCGCACCTGCGCCCCGTGTCCGGGTACGTCGGAGTGGTCGACTATCTCCGCCGCGAGATCTCGCTCGGCCGCCTCCTGCCCGGCGACAAGCTCCCCCCTGAGCGGCGGCTGGCCGAGCAACTGGGTGTCGCGCGCGAGACCCTCCGCCAGGCCCTCCGCGTCCTGGAGGGCAGCGGTCAGATCGTGATCACCCGCGGCACGGCCGGCGGAACGGTGGTCCAGGGCCAGACCCCGAACGCGGACTTCGTCCTGCACGAGCTGCGCGCGCGCCGAGAAGGCTTGGTGGATCTGGTCGAGTACCGCGCCGAGATCGAGTCGGCCGCCGCCCGCCTGGCCGCCGCATCGCAAGACCGAGAGCGACATCAAGGCCATGGTCGAAGCCCAGCAGTCACTGGCGGACGCATCGAACAAGGACGAGTCACGACGGGCGGACACCGCGTTCCACCTCGCGGTGGCGTCCGCCTCGGGCAACGTCCATCTGGCCGAGGCGATCGAGGACGCCCGGGTCGAGATGTTCTACCCCGTCGACCTGGCGAGCTTCGACTTCATCAGGGAGTCGAGCCTGGAACAGCACCGAGCAGTGCTCGACGCCGTCACAGCGGGGGACGGCGCCCTGGCGGCCGCCACGATGCGGGAGCACATCGAGCACACGCGAGACGAGATGGACCGGCTCATCGGCGGATGACCTCGCCGCTCAGGCGACCCCCTCCCGGGAGCGGAGGGGAACCACCTGGCCCGCGCAGGCACTGACCAGCCATCCGAACGCCGGGTCGCCGTCGAGGCACTCGGGGTGCCACTGCACCCCGAGCGCGAGCCCGCCGTCGACCTCGATGGCCTCGACGACGCCGTCGTCGGCGCGGCCGGACACGCGCACGCCGACACCGGATCGACGGACCGACTGGTGGTGGAAGGAGTTGACGGAGGCCTCGTCCCCGTAGAGCTCCTGCGCGAGCGACCCCGGCTCGAACGTGACCCGGTGGCGCCGCCACGCGCGCGGATAGGCGTAGGACGCGTGCGAGACCCCCTCGCCGATCGGCAGGTCCTCGACGAGGTCGCCGCCGAGGACCACGTTCAGGAGCTGCGCACCCCGACAGATGCCCAGTACCGGCTTGTCTCGCTCGAGCATGGCGACCAGGAGTGCCGCCTCGAACGCGTCGCGCTCGGGATCGAGCCGGCTGACGCCGGCCCGCACAGCCCCGCCGTACGCACCTGGATCGACGTCATCCCCGCCCGAGAGGAGCAGGCCGTCCAACACGTCGGCGAGGCCGTTCGTGTCGGCGCCCTGCGGAACGTGCACCGGGAGTCCACCGGCCCGGGCGACGCTCATGGCGTACTCGCCGAGATAGGCATCGACGGGCGCGTCGTGGAAGGCAGGGGGAACGCCCAGCACCTCAGCCCGCGCACGCCTGCCGGTGAGCCCGACCAGGGGGCCTCGTCTCATGAGCCGCATCTCCTTTGGAAGATTGGCCCAGATCCTAGACCATTACCTTTCTCTTGTCTCCCACCTGCTGAGCAAGGGGTCGACGACCACGCTTCAGCCCGGGCCGGTGGGGTGGAGGACGTCGTAGGCGGCGGACACCTTCTTGGGGACGACCATGCGCCATGCCTCGACGACGAGTTCGCGGGCCTCTGTGGGGTCCAAGGCAGCGAGGTCGGCGTGGACCCAGTTGAAGCGCAGATCCGACTCGGCCGGCATCTGGAACTTCTGCGGGTTGCTCAGCACGAGCGCCGCCCGCTCCTCCTTCGGGAATGCGAAGCCCATCACGCTCTCGTCCAAGGAGAACGCCACGTACACGATCTGCTTGACCCGGAACTTCAGCCTGCCGCGTACGTACACCTGGTACGAGCGCTCCAACTCGGCGCCCAGCGACCGGACGTCGTCGATCGATGCCATGCTCAGGACCCACCCCTCGTGTTCCGGGCAGTCCGGTCCTCGGAGGCTGCTCCTCCTGCGTCGCGCACACAGGGGCGACTGCGACGGCGGTTCAGACTCATCGGTGGTCGCGTTGGCCGGTGATGCAGTGCATCGACGTCGAGGTCCGCCGCGTCCGGAGCGAGGGTCAGGCGGGCGCGCCGACGACCGGAAGGCCGGCGGCGGCCCACTCGGGCAGCCCGTCGACCAGGCGTAGCGCCGTCCGCCCCCGCTCGGTGAGGGTGCGCACGGCGGTGTCGGCGTAGGCGCACAGCGGGCCGCGGCAGTAGGCGACGACGGCCTGACCCGCAGGCAGGTCGGCCAGTCGGGTCTCGAGCTCGTCGGGCGGAATGTTGACCGCGTCGGGCAGGTGGCCGGCGGCGTATTCGGCCGGCGGGCGCACGTCGAGGACGATGACCTCCCCGGCGCGCATCCGCGCCAGCAAGTCCTCGCGGCCGATGGTGGCCAATTGCGAGCGATCGCCCAGATAGGCCGCGGCCAGCTCGTCGATCCGGTGGACGTGCGCGCCGGCGACTTCCCGCATGGCCCGCCACAGCCCGCCGACGGCGTTGCCGGCCAGCGAGTAGTACACCCGTGGGCCGTCGCGGCGGGTGCGGACCAACCCCGCGCGCAGGAGGACCTGGAGGTGCTGGCTGGTGTTCGCGATCGTCTGGCCGATCTCCCCTGCGAGCTCCTCCACGCTGCGTTCGCCCTGGGCCAGGACATCGACCAGCTCGGCCCGTCGACCGTTGCCCAATGCCTTCCCTACGGACGCGAGCGCGTCGTAGAGGGCGTCCTTCGCATGCCGGCTGCCCATGCCTGCCTCCCCGTTCAAGCGATCACTTGACACTGTAGCGACATCGCACCATCGTTCAAGACATCGCTTGAATGAGGAGGAGGGCATGGTTCCGGATCTGTGCTCGATCGTCGACGACGGGTTGGGCAACACCACGTGGATGGTCGACCTCGGTGACGGCCGCGCTCTGGTCGTCGACGCGTCCCGCGACCTGCGCGGGGTGCATGCAGCGGCGCGCCAGCGCGCCGCTGACCCTCGCCTACGCCGCCGACACCCACCTGCACGCCGACTTCGTGACCGGCGCGGTCGACCTCTCCGCCGGCGGCGCGCGCTGCTCGCGTCGGCCGCCGGCGCGCGCACGTACGGCCACCGGGGTCTGCGCGACGGCGACGAGGTGGACCTCGGCGGGCTGACGCTGCGGGCGCTCGGCACACCGGGGCACACCGACGAGCATCTGGCCTACCTGCTGGTCGACGGTGACAAACCGGTGGGGGTGTTCACCGGCGGCTCATTGATCGTCGGCGCCGCCGCCCGCACCGACCTCGTGGATCCCCACCGCACCGAGGAGCTGGCCCGCGCCCAGTACGCCTCGCTGCGCCGGCTGGCCATGCTGCCCGACGACGTGGCGGTGTGGCCCACCCACGGCGCGGGCTCGTTCTGCTCTGCCCCGCCCGGCGCGGCACGCAGCAGCACCATCGGCCGGGAGAAGGCCAGCAACCCGCTCCTGGCCGCCGATGGCGAGGACGCCTTCGTCGCCGCGCTGCTGAGCGGCCTCGGCACCTACCCCGCGTACTTCCGGCGTCTGGCCGAGATCAACCGCCGCGGCCCGGCGCTGCTGCCGGCCGACACCGCCCTGACGCCGCTGACCGTCGACCAGGTACTCGCGGCACGCGCCGCCGGCGCCGAGATCGTCGACGTCCGCACCCCGGGCGCCTACGCCGCCGGGCACATCCCTGGCGCGCTCGCCAACACCCTGCGTCCGGCGTTCGCCACCTGGCTGGGCTGGCTCGTGCCCGACCTCGAGACCTCGCTGATGTTCGTCCGCGACGCCGACCAGGACCCCGACGAGATCGTCTGGCAGGCCCGCAAGATCGGCTACGACCGCCTCGCCGGAGAACTGGCAGGCGGCATGGCCTCGTGGGCCGCTGCCGGGCAACCGGTCGCGCGCGTGGCGCTGGTGGAACCCGACGAGGTCGACCCGGCGCGTGTGCTCGACGTCCGACAGGACCGCGAGTACGACGGCGGCCACGTGCCCGGTGCCCGGCACGTGGAACTCGGCGCGCTGCCCTCCGCTGATCTGCCGGACGGACCGGTGATGACCATGTGCGGGCACGGCGAGCGCGCCACCACCGCCGCAAGCGTGCTCGAGCGCGCCGGTCACCGCGACCTCGCCGTCGTCCTCGGCGGACCCGATGACTGGGCCCGCCGCTCGGGCCGGGCGCTGACGGTCGAGCCATGATCGTCGGCGCGTCGCCGACGATCCGGCTCGGCCTGCGCAACAACGCAGCCCAGTTCGCGCTGCTGGTCGCGGTCAACGCTCTGGTCGGCGGCATGGTCGGGCAACAACAGACCGTGCTGCCGCTGCTCGCTCAGGACGAGTTCGGCCTCACCGGCTACACGGTCATCTTCACCTACGTGGCCGCCTTCGGGATCACCAAGGCGGTCACCAATTGGTTCGCCGGCGCCTGCTCCGACCGCTACGGCCGCAAGCCCGTGCTGCTGGCCGGGTGGCTGTTCGCCCTCCCGGTACCGCTGATGCTGATCGCCGCCCCGAACTGGGGTTGGGTCGTGGCCGCCAACGTGCTGCTCGGCATCAACCAGGGACTGACCTGGTCCACCACCGTGGTGATGAAGATCGACCTGGTCGGCCCCCGGCAGCGCGGCCTCGCCATGGGACTCAACGAGGCGGCCGGCTACGGCGCGGTCGCCGTCACCTCCCTCCTCGCCGGTTACCTGGCGGAGCAGTACGGCCTGCGACCGGTGCCGTTCCTGCTCGGGATCGCCTACATCGCCCTGGCACTCCTGCTGTCGGGTGTCTTCATCCGGGAGACCCGGGACCACGCCACGCTCGAGGCGGCACAGCACACGACCCCGGGCCGACGGCTTGCACGACCACCTGCACGCCGACCTGACCGACCGGCAGATCTTCGCCCAGACCAGCCTGAAGGAGCCCGCGCTGTCCTCGGCCAGCCAGGCCGGCCTGGTCAACAACCTCAACTTCGGGCTGTCCTGGGGCCTGTTCCCGCTCCTGTTCGCCACCGCCGACCTCCCGGTGGGCCAGATCGGACTGCTGTTCGCGCTCTACCCGGGCGTGTGGGGCGTGGGCCAACTGATCACCGGCGCCTTGTCCGACCGGTTCGGGCGCAAGCACCTCATCACGGCGGGCATGACCACCCAGGCCACCGCCCTGGCGGTCATCGCCGCCGCCAACGGGTTCCCCGGCTGGGCGGCGGGGACCGTGCTGCTCGGGGCCGGCACCGCGATGGTCTACCCCACCCTGCTCGCCGTGATCGGCGACGTGGCACACCCGGCCTGGCGCGGGCGGGCCGTCGGCGTCTACCGGGTCTGGCGAGACCTCGGCTACGCCGTCGGCGCCGTCCTCGGCGGGATCGTGGCCGATCTCGTGAGCCTGCAGGCCGCCCTCTGGGCCGCCGCAGCCGTCAGCGCCGGCTCCGCCGCCGTCGTCGCCGTCCGGATGTACGAGACGCATCGACGCCCGGCGAGCAGCCCCGGTCCGGCCGCGCCGGTGAGATAGTCCGCGCATGAGCGGGGCTGACCGGACGCGTGGAACGCCGCCTGGCCGACCTCGCCGTCGACCCGGCCGCGGCCGCACCCGCGGACATCGTGATCTTGCACCGCGTCGTGTGCTGCTACCCCGACTTCGCGGCGCTGCTCAGCGCAGCTGCCGACCACACACGCAGCCAGCTGGTGTTCAGCTTCCCGCGGCGCAACCCGGGTTCACGGGCCTTCCTGGCGACTCAGAACGCGCTGCTGCGGCTCAGCAGGCGCGGGTTCCGCGCGTTCGCACACCCGCCGGCGGCCATGCTGGCCGTTCTCGCCGACCACGGAATGCACGGCACGGCCGCCCCTCGCGGCATGGTGTGGCAGATCGCTCACGCCATCCGCTGAGTGCTGACGTACATGACGCCGACCATTCGACCCACGCAACGCCGATCCCGTTCACCCAGCCGGACCTTGCGCGGAGCGTCGAATCCAGCCGGGGGCACCGCACTCGGCCGCTTCGACGGCGTGGGAGCTACATGCCGTGCCGGGACTTCCACGTGGCAACCTTCGCGTCCCAGTAGCTCCTGTTCGTGACGACCCGGATCGGCAGGCCGCGCAGATCGCCCGGATAGGTACTACCGCCGCCCAGCCACACGATCGTCGTCGGGTCGTTCGGGCAGGCGGAGTCGTCCACGACGGTCCCGGCCGGGATCTCCATGCCATCCGCGCCGCCGTTCAGCCGCGCGCCCGGGACCAGGAACGTGGAGCACTTCAACACCAGCTGATTGGCCGTGTTCTGCGAGCACTTCTCCCACTTGAAAAGCCGGCCGTAGCCGGTGGTCCCGTCGTCGTGGGCCATCGGCCGTAACCCGATGAGGAGGTGGTCAAGGATCAGTTGCTCGCCTGATGGGGTGTTCCAGCACCGGTCCGACGATGGCCGCTCCGAGACGCCGACGTAGCAGCCCTCCCAGAGCGAGTCCATGACCACGCCGCCGACGGTGTAGTCGTTCTCGATGCAGTCGTCGAAGACGTTGCCCAGGTAGGTGTCGGAGATGACGAATCGGGCGTTGTTGGCGTTCACCCCAGGCTCCTGCGGTCGGAAGCCGTCCTCGATCCCGCGGCAGACCGTGTTGAGGATCTGGTACCACCCGTAGGCGACGCCCTTCACGCAAGCTGCGTTGACACTGTCGTGGTAGTACTCCCAGGTCCGCGGCGGCGGGTTGCCGAACTGGTCCCGCAGCTCTCCGCCCACGAAGCACGTCCTGTCCCCGGCGCCCAGGTTGTCGCTGCCGGTGCCGAACGAGAACGGGTACGACGTCGACGGTTGCGCGGTGGAGAACACACCGGTGAGGTCGTACGTGGTGTCATCCGGCGGGGTGGCTTGCTGGTACTTGCTGGTCAGCACCGTCCCGGTGGGATAGGGCCGGACCACGCTCCGCCCCGGGAAGCAGTCGGGGAACCCGTACGTGGCCGGGGTGGGAACAGCGCCGGACGGCGGCGGGACCACCGCGTTCGTCTCGTCGGTGTCGCTGGCACCGGTGCAGCCCGTGTCGGCCGGGTAGTCGATCTTCCCGTCACCGTCGTTGTCCACGCCATCGGAGCAGGTTGGATGCGGGGGCGGTCGGGTACTGCCCGTCGTCCACTCGACGTGCAGGGCTGGCGCGCTGGCTGCTCTGCCGTCGAAGGACGACGCCCGACGCCGTTGCGAGTCCGAACCCGAGATGATCACGGCGATCGCGTTGCCCGACACCCAGCCGGCGCGGTCCACGATCTCCTGCACGACCCCGGACAAGTTCGGCGTTTGCTGGGCCGAGCCGCGGTTTCCGCTCGACCAGGAGGCCGGCTGCCATACCGCCGAGGCCGCCGTCTTCGGCCGGCTGCTGACCGACGTGCCCGACGTGGTGAAGACCCCCGCGTTGTCGGCAGCCTGGCCGTGGATGCTCATCGTGACCGCCGCCGAGTCCGACTTGTCGGCGGTGAACTGGACGTAGGCCCTGCTGATCGTGGCCCTCGGCGGAATGGTGACCCCGATGAACCGCAGTCCGACGGTCTGCCGGGTCGAGTCGTAGAGCAGCTCCAGGTCGCTGCTGGTCAGGCTGGTCGCGCTCGAGCCCTGTTCCGCGTCATCCGCGCTGGCCTTCACCGGGAACACGCCGCTGGCGGCACCGACGGACGGGGCGACGACGCTCAGGCCGACCGAGATGAGAAGGATGGTCACGATCAGGATGAGTGGACGCCTCATCGGGGGTCCCCTTGTCGTCCATCGTTCGTGGACAGCAGTGGATCGCCCCCGCTGCCGCGGCGATCCGCGTGAAGGCCCCGACCGCGGGCTGCCGGCGGTCGGAGGCGTGCGGCAGCCGTCCCCTGTCCGCCCGCCGCGGTGCGCCATCCGTTCTCGGACGGCACGAGCCGACGCTGTTCCGCTGAGCGATCCCCGGGTTCGTCCGGGGAGCCATGGTCCAGAGGGCGGAGTGGGCCCGAACAGCTCGTTCCATGGCCGGCGCCTCGCCGCGTTCACGAGGCCGCCCGAGTCGGCGATGTCGTCGTCTTCGACTACCGAGGTGATGGCGTGCGGGCGAGTGTCGCGTCTGCTTCTGCCGGCGTCAACGGGGCTTCGGGACGTCGCAGCGGGGCGTGGTCATCCGTACCCGGTCTGTCGGCATGGAGGATGTGGGGCTCGCCGGGCGCCGAGGACGCGTGGCGAGACCAGGGACCAGCCGGGTCAACGAACCTGCGGGTCAGCCCAGCGCCACGCCTGGGTCGAGCCGGACAGCGTCGGGTCAGGCAGCCTGGCCATCCGGAACGAGCTGGCCAGCTCCAGGAGCGCGACGATCGGGATCACCAGCGCGATCTCAAGCGCAAGCGGTCGGGTGTGGGCCCCGTGGGGATCGAACCCACAACCCGCGGATTAAAAGTTCCGAGGAGTGGGGTTCGCAGTCGTTCACCGCCGTACAGACGTGCTGGTCAAGCCGAAGTCAGTACAACGGCGGACGTTTGAGAACAACTACGGACGGCCGACTGTGGCACACAACGTGGCACACGCGACGATGCAAGACGGCCCCGCCTAGCTCAGCGCGTCACACAGGGCGCCGTAGTCCTCCTCAAAGAACGCATGGTGCCGCCCGGCCAGGAAGACGACGCCCTCGCCGAACTCGATGATGAACTTGCCCACGTCGAAGAAGACCACTCCGACGCCCGCCACGGTGATGCGGCCGATGGTGCCGCTCTCCGTCACGGTGCCGGCCTCCAGGTCCACGATCTCTCCAGCACTGATCGTGCCGGTCAGCGTCTCACCGGTCTCCGAGTTTCTGAAGGTGTCCGATCCCCAGACGTGCTCGACCACTCGCGTCACGTTGCCGTCCTCGTCGAGGAACTCCTTGCCCTGCCATTCGAGGACCCAGTCGTCGTAGAGGTCGAACTGGCCGCAGTCGGTCAGGAATTCGGAGCCGCTGTCGATGCCCTCCACCGTCACCGGGGTTGCTCCTTGCGCTGCCGCGGACGCGGGAACCTGCAGCCCGAAAGCGATCGTGCATGTGGCGAGCGCTGCAACGATCGGTCGCTTCATGGCACTACCCAATGTCGGGAAATGGCCGCCGGCCAACCCGGTGGCCCCGAGGCGCGGCCGACCTTGCTCCTCGGGCAGTGCCCCGGACAGGGCACAAGGGCTCTGAGGACTAGACACTTCCCAAGGGCCTGCTTGGCACGGGACGCAACCGCTCCGGCGGCACGTCGGGCACCTGCCTGGATCCCCGCTGTCTTTGGTGCACTGACTGCCCCTCCTGCCTCGGCGGCACCGCCCGAATGCCTAGTGACTTCCGGGTCGTCCACCGCGCTGACGGGGCCCTGACCGCCTGCTGCACCCGCTGCGAGGGCAGGGGCACCTTGGGGTCTCACCCCGCCAGCCAGGCAGCCGTGTAGGGCCGCCTATGGGTCGACACCTCGCGGTGGCCGGAGCGGACACCGTCATGGTTCTCGGTCATCACGCTGCTCCGACGCGGGTGGACCGGGCAGCAACGATTGGAGCTCAGGCACCCATCCGTGTCGCCACTCGGCCGTTGCCCGTCGGACCCCGAGGAGGTCGTCAGGGGCGTCCTGCGTGGTCGGGAACGCGCTCGGCCGCCTGGGAGGCCGGGGCCGGCACGGTGTCGGGCGCGCCGGTCTCGGGCTGGACCGGGGTGTCCATCGGAGCCTGCCCCATCGAGGGGTCGGCCGCCGGCGTCTCCGGCTGGTGCGAATCATGAGCCTGAGTGCTCACGCTGGATCCGGTGAGGTCTCCGGCTTGCGCCTGCTCGCTGATCGACCGGCCGAACTCGGCCTGCGATGGCACGACGGCCGGATCCGGCGACTCGACGGTCACCTCCGCTGCCTGCTCCGGGGTGTCCGCGGCGTCCGGCGAGGTCCTCATGTCCGAGGTCGAGACGTCGGCGGAGTCGGGGGCGTCGTACGGGGTCACGGCCTCGATCACGCCGGCCACCCGGTCCTGTGCGACGTCGGGGAGGACACCGGCTGCGCCTGCGGCCGTCACGCTGGCCAGGGCGATGCTCAGGCCGGCAGCCGCCTGGGTCCCGACGCTCAGGGACAGGAGTTTGGCGGCCGCGGTGGCAAGCAGTGCTGACATGGAATGTCTCCCCTCACGGAGCGTCTGCTCCGGGCTCATCGCCTGCGGCGACCTTCGTATGGGTGATCGCCGACGCCGCCGACGAGGGAGCCGCCGGAGTCACAGGCGCCACTCCGGTCACGGGGGACGCGGTCCACCCCGACCGCCGGGCGTGAGCACCGACACTCATCCCCCTTTCGGCGCCTGGACGGATCACCAGCGGTCCCCGTATCGGACGACGTCGGTCTCGAGCTTCTGGGCCACGCTGTCGACCCGAGCCCGCGCCGCGGTCAACGCCGCGTCGTCGGCTTCGCTGAGCAGTACCCGCGGCGTGCCCATCGCCGCCTTCAGCGCCCGCTGAGCCCGCCGGACAACCTCCAGCCGGCAGGCGGCTACCTCGCCCGGGTTCCGCACCGAGCACGCGCCCGCTGCCCATGCTCAGCGCCTCGTTCGCCGCGCTGATGGCGGTCTCCCGGGCTGTCAGCGCGGGCCCAGCCGGGCGAGCGTCCGCTCAACCTTCGCCCGGAGCTCGAAGGGCGACATGGGGATAATTCCGCAGGGTCGCCGTCAGCGTCGGATCACCGGCGGCCAGAAGGCGGAGCACAGCGTCCAGTCCGCCGATGCGGATGTCACGAGCCACCTGGCGCTCCGAGCCGGCCGGGTAGTAACTGGCCCCGAGAAGTGACGCCGGTCGGGACTCCATCACACCGAGCCGAGGCGTCGACCGGACGGTCTTCCTGGCGGTCAGCCGGGGCCGTGCGTTACCGGATGATCCGCCGACCGCACCACTGAGGGCGGAATGGGCGCCGACGCCGGACGTGCAGCGGCCCGTACCGAGCAGACCCAAAGCTCTCGATGGACTGCATGGTCAGAAGCCACCCCGTCTCTGTCCTGAACTGCACGCCGGCCTCTGCCAGGAACTGCCGCGCGCAGCGACCGCATCTCGATACGCCTGGCCTGGATCGCCTGCAGTCAGCGAGTCACGCCGCTCGAAATGCCCAACCGACAGGTTCAAGTGCCGCTTACCTTGCTTGTCCATCGACTCGAACGCACTCCATTGCTGGGGGTCGTCGCTGTACTTGCGGAAGTCGGCCTCAGCGGCCTCGAGTGCCTCCTCGGCCAGCGATCAGATCCCTGATCTTCACAACCATCAGGCAGCGCCATCTCTCATTGTCGGCAATCACGCCGTCGTTGGTAATCACCAAAATCGTGGCGTTTTACCGGACGTTTTCCGTTTCCGCGGCGAGCACGAGAAGCAATGCTTACCCGGACTGACCGGTACGTGGCTGAACAATTGGCTGACCACATCCGCAAGAGCCCTCGTCGGCGGCGTCGTCCTGCATCGTGGCGACCTCGCGGGCCAGTTGCCGCAGCACGCCCGTCATTGGGTAGTGCCGCGCCCTCGAGGTCCTCGGCGAGGTATGGTCATCAGACCCGGACGACGTTCTGCCGACGGCTGGCCATTCGCAGGGTCGGCGCGACGAGGCCGCGAGGTCCCGCACCGGCGCCGCTTCTCCGAGCAACCAGCGCCACGCGGTGACCCGCACGCCCGATTTTCGAGTCGGTCGTTACAGCAACTGCAAGGCGCCGGTGTACTCCACGTCCAGTGACTGGTTCTGGAAGTCGCGAATACCCGATTCGTGTCCCTGACCGAGCAGCCCGGCATAGTCGCCGGAGCCGTCGATCACGGTCCACTCGCCCTCCTCCTCAAACAGCGAAGGATCGTCCGTGCCAAAGAGACGGGTCTGCAGACGAATGGTGAACGTGCCCGCCTCGCCGTGGAACGTTCGCACGTACTGCGCCGTACCAGTCACAGGCGAGCCGAGTGCGGCAGCATGCACCAGGACGGTCGTCACCGTGCCAGAGTCGGTGATCGCCCCTCTGACGCGACGAAGGTGCACGAGTCGAGTCGGGGCACCCTCGGATGGTGTGGACACGATCCGACACTGCAGCCGGTTGGGCTGCTTGCGCGCCAGCGACTGATCCGGCCGAGATCGTTCCAAGCATGAGCACGACGATGAGAAACAACGAAGCTTCGTCATTCCGACACGCACCTCTCGTGAGCCGCGGCGGTCCAGATCGAACTCGACGCTCGGGCGCCGCATGAGTGCCTTCTTCGTCGGCCCCCGCAGCGACAGCGGAAGGCTACTCGCGGGACCCCGGCCATCGGTACTGCCGCCCCTCCAGTTCATCGGCGACGTACAGGAGCACCCGAACGACGTTCTCTCGGCGGCTCGCCATCAGATCGCCAACAGGTCGGCAGCGCGTGTCCCGCGTCCGGACCTGTCGCTGCCACCATCGACGCGGCGGCGCCTGAGGGAGCTTCCTCCGGCGGCCAGTACGGCCGCTCGAAGCCGCAGCAGCGCATGCACCGTCCGTGGTGCGGTGATGGGGGTGGGACGTCAGACTCCACGACTCACCTGCCCCTGACCCGCGAGTCTGGCGCTTGCACACACAGAACGCAGGGGGGCCTGGTTTTCTTGACCACGACGGCTTCCTGACCCGCGAGTCTGGCATTTTTTTTTCACTAACCCCAGAGCCCAAACGATCTTGATTGCGTAGTGCCCTCTGAAAGAAACCGTCGGGGAGAGATGAGCCAGACCCGCGGTACAGGAGGTGAAGGGGAACCAGAAAAGTGACCCACCCCCCCCTGCTCGGCTTCCTGCTGGTCACCGCTAACCGCGTCGCCCAGTTGCGTGACCACGGGCGCGGCGGTTGTGCCCTGCGTGTCCGAGGTCGCTTCGGTCTCTCCGAGCAGACCGCCGGTCACTTTCCACCAGAGGAGCGTCATCCATGACCCCAAACCGGAGTGCCGAATCCTCCGACCAGACAGGGATATGAAGCAAGCAGGCTGAGCTACGACGGCATCTCCGCCGAACCGCCGAGCCAGCGGCTATGCATGCACACCCTGGTGCTGCCGCCAGCGCACGCGCAAGCCCACCTGCACGAGCACCACGAGTCCGCGATCTACGTGGTGGAGGTCAGCCGAGGTGTGGTGGGGTGAGCAACTCGATCACCACGACATGCTGTCAGCGGCGACTTCGTGTACATCCCGCGGCGTCCCGCACCTCCCGGCAACCCGAGCAGCACCGCGCCGTACCGCCGTGATTCCCCACCGATCCCAACAGCAGGCGAGCGTTGGCTCCTCCCTATCTGGAACAGCTGCCTAGCGCAGCGCAGCCTTAGCTCACCATCACCGGCCCTTCGCCCGGCGCGTAGCGCGACCCAGCAGCTCGATGCGGCGCGCATCACCGTGACGCCGGCGCGCACCTCCTGGTCCGCATCTCGCGCCGCACGTTCCCTTCACCCACTCGAGACGTTCCTCGCTGTGGGGGTGCCAACCGGCATACCCCAGCGCGGCGGTAGAGGCTGCCGCGGATCTCCTCGTCCTGCTCGCTCGTTGTCATGTCGTCGACCTCGCGGTGGGCGATCACGCCACACTCCCGACCAACCTTGTCGAGCATGCGGCGGAAGACGCCCGCCTCACCGCTGTAGCGCGGCTGCGCACCGACCCACGCACAGGTTGCCGTCCGGGTCGGCGGGCGCCGGGTGCGTCTCCTCGAACTTCCGCCCCGCCTCACGTCCGGACTTGACGCCTGCCTCGTGTGCGTTCTTGCGGCTGCCGAAGGCGTCACCGGCCTTGGTCGCTGCTTCTCGTGTCGCCACGGCCACGGCCCCCGTCGCGGTCGTGCAACCCGACTGCTCGGCGGCATGCGGTAGGCCAGCCATGCGCTGCTCGTGCTCGTGCACGCGCGAGCGGCGCCGGTGACGAGGCCGTGCGCGTCGGTCGGGTAAATCTGCCAGCCGGCCGGCGCAGTCGACGCCGACGAAGATGTCGAGCCGTCCGGCACTCGGCCACAGCTCGGCGGCGGGGGTCTTGGCGACCTCGGCGATCTCGGCCAGGGTGACGGTGGGGCCCTCGATCATGGTGTTGTTCATGGTTGTCCTTCTCTCTAGGGCTTACTTGCCGGCTTGTCAGCCGCTGGCACGGCGAACTCCCCGCGTCTGCCGTGGCGAACCGGCCGGAGGGGTGGATGGGCGCTTCACGGTGGCATCTCAGTTCTCCTTTGGGTGGGGGCTGGTTGTGCGGCATGACTGCACCGGGGCGTCGCAACTGAAGCAGCGGCCTCCCTGGCCCTCCAGTGGATGGCTCGAGGCACTCCCTCAGTTGTTGTCGCTCATACGCCGTCTCGCGTCGTGCTCGGCGCTGGCTGGGCAACTCCTGTGGACCTCATGCGCGGGTCTGGCAGATCGCCGAGCCGCTCCCCCCGCAGGGGCGGCACTCGCCGTAGGGACGGTCAAGGCGGCCAGGCCCGGCTCGGTGTCTCCCCGGCCGACGTCGAGACCGCTGCGAGCCCGGAACGTCTCTGTGGCGGGCGCAGCCCGTGTCCCGAGTCTTAGAGACGGGACCGGCGCACCATCCCGCAGGACGGTGAAACGAAGCGGCAGTGCAGACGCGACGCGGCCACGCTCATACCTCGGGCGCTGCTGGCTTGAGCTCGGCGAGGTGTCTTCGGACGTAGCCGTCGATCTGGAGGAAGGCGAGCGCCTGCCGGAGGGTGGCGGCCTTCCCGGTGACGATCTGCTCGAGCTTCCGAGCGGCCAAGGGGCCGTGCTGGTGGAGAGCCGCAGCGATCCGTTCCATCAGGACCTTGATCCGGAACTCGTCTTCCCGCTCGGCCGACTCCATCAGCTCACTCTGCGAGGGCGCGCTGTTCGAGGTACGGACGAGGTCTCCGTACGACTGACCGCCGTGGACGGAAGCGCGTGCCGGGGAGTTGCCACCGAGCGATCGTTGGCGATTCGGATGATCGAGCGTCCGGGCGGCGATTGGCGAGTCATCGATCTTCAAGGACGACGACGGCCGGTGGCACGGCTACGTGTCGATGGGCCTCAAGGCGGACGGCAGACGCGACCGGCGCCACGTCGCCGGCGCGAAGCGGCCGACGTCGTCGCGCATGGTGCGGGACCTCGAGCGCAAGCGGGACGCGGGCACGACCGGCGCCGCCGGCAAGGCACCGACCGTCGGCCCAATGGCTCGAGCACTGGCTGGACACCATCGCGGCGCGCAAGGTGCGGCCCGTCAACCCTGGTCCGCTACCGCCAGCTCGTCGCGCAACCAGCTCGTCCCCGGCATCGGCCACCACCGGCTCGACCGCCTGCAGCCCGAGCACGTCGAGAAGCTGTACGGCGACCTCCTGGTCAGAGGGCCTCTCGCCGGCCTCGGTGCTGCAGGCGCACCGGGTGCTTTCGCGGGCGCTAAAGGTGGCCATGCAGCGCGGACAAGGTGGCCCGCAACGTCTGCACTCTCGTCGATGCGCCGACGCGTCGAGCGGCGAGGAGGTTCGGCCGCTGTCTGCTCAGGATGCTCGGCGCGTCCTCGACGCGGCCGCGGCCGGCGCGAACGCGGCGCGCTGGTCCGTCGCTCTGGCGCTCGGCCTACGCCAGGGCGAGGCGCTCGGGCTCACTTGGGATGCGGTCGACCTCGACGCCGGCACGCTCACCGTCCGTCAGGCGCTGCAGCGGCAGCCCGGCAAGGGCCTCGTCTTCGTCGCAGCCGAAGTCGCGGGCCGGCCGGCGGACGATCGCGCTCCCCGGCCCCGCTTCGGCGACGCGCTGCGGGCGCACCGGGCCGCTCAGCTCGCCGAGCGGCATCGCCGCCGGCTCGCAGTGGCACGACCACGACCTCGTCTTCTGCCAGGAGAACGGCCGCCCGATCGAGCCGCGGAGCGACCACCGGGCATGGCGGGCACTACTCACAGACGCCGAGGTGCCGCAGGCCCGGCTGCACGACGCCCGGCACACCGCGGCGACGCTGCTGCTGCAGCAGGGCGTGCCGGCTCGGGTGGCGATGGAGATGCTCGGCCACTCGCAGATCAGCCTGACCCTCGGCACCTACTCGCACGTCGTGCCCGGAGCTCGCCGAGGACGCCGCCCGGCGCATGGGAGAGGCGCTGTGGGGATGACTGGCACACCACAGCGGCACACGGCCCGCGGGACGGCACCGCCGCTCGCGCACAACGCGCAGGTCAGCGCGGTGGGCCCCGTGGGGATCGAACCCACAACCCGCGGATTAAAAGTCCGCTGCTCTGCCAATTGAGCTAGAGGCCCGGTGGGTGCAGAGAACCCTCCAGACAACCCACGAGACAACGCGTAAGTCTCGGCGGCCCCGCGGCCCGGTGCGAGGCTACCGCCCGAGCGGTTGCTCTTCCGCAGCGAGCGCGATGCGGCGAGGAGGCGCCGGCCGGGCGGGTGAGGCGCGGGCAGCAGAGTTCGTGCCCGGCGCTCCGGTCGATGTGTCGCGGAACGCAGAGCGAGATCGCACGGCACGGATCGTGTGGTCCACTGGTGCGTCGCGCCGCCGCGCGCGGAGGAGCCTGTCATGACCAGCCTCTCCACGCTCTCGTCCGAGTGCGCCGAACTCCTGCGCGCCGCGGCGGTCATCGGACGCAGTTTCGACATTGACGTGCTCGCGACCGTCGTCGACCGCGCACCGATGGAATGCCTCGACCTGCTCGGCGAAACGGGCCGGCTCGGCCTCGTCGAACCCGACGGCGGTCCGGGGCGCCATCGCTTCGTCGAGACGACCGTGCACGCGGCCGTACTCGATGGTCTCGCGGCAAGTGTCCGCGTACGGCTGCACGCTCGCGTTGCGGAAGCCATCGGCACCATCCATGCCGACCGGATCGACGCGCACCTCTACGAACTCGCCGCGCACTGGTCAGCGGCCGCTGTGGGCGACTACCGGCAACCTGCGGCGCGCTGGGTCGTGCGGGCCGCCGACGCGGCAATGGGTCAGTCCGCCTACGGCGACGCCGCTCGACTGTTCCGCAGGGCGCTCGGCATCGGGGGCGGCGCCCTCGATCCCGACGAGCGCTGCCGAGTACTGCTCGGTCTGGCTGCCGCCTCCTATCGCTGCTCGGACGTCGAGGCAGCGGTCACGGCCTGCCGGGAAGCGGCCGTCCTCGCCGCACGCATGGGCCGGCCCGATCTGCAGATGGCCGCCGCGATCGTCGTGGAACCCAGCCTGATGCCCGACGTGAACATCCAACTCCGCCGCTTGTGCGAGACGGCCCTCGCTGCGCTCCCGGAAACGGAGCCGGGACTGCGCGTCCAGGTCACCGCTCGGCTCGCCGACGTCTGCCACTACCTCGGTGACCTCCGGGCCGCGCATGCGGCGTGCGACCAACTCCTCGACCTCGGGCGCCGGTTCAGAGACCCGCGAGCGGTCGCCATCGGACTGCACGCGCGGCAGCTCGACGTCTCGGGACCCGACGGGGTCGAGGAGCGACAGCGCCTGGCCGAGCAGCTCCTCTGCGTCGCGCACGAGCTGGCCGACCCGAGCGAGACGGCGGCGGCGCACCTGTGGCTCGTCGACGTCGCCCTCCAACGTGGGGACATCGCGCGGGCCGGCCGCGAGCTGGAATCGGCTCTTCTGGCTGGCGCAGACCACACCGACGTGATCACCCAATGGCAGCTGCTGCGAGCGCAGTCGACGCAGGCGCAGGCGCAGGCCAGGTACGACGACGCGAGTCGCTTCGCGGACGATGCTGCAGCGCTGCTGACCGCTACCGGAAATCCGCTCGGACGCTTGATCTGGACGGGACAGCAGGTGAACATCCGCTACCACGTCGGCTTCGACGCTGCCTTCGGCACAGCTCTCGGCCTCCGCGACGGCGCGCCGGTTCCCCCGGTCCTGCTGGCCGGTCCGATCCAGATCCTCTCGACGGTCCTCCTCCTCACGGCCCTCGACCGGAGGCGGGACGCTGCGGCGGCGTACCGGTCGCTCGGGCCGGCGGCGGACTGGACAGCCACGCCCCATGCCGAGCTGTTCACCTGGACCTTCGGCATCCTGGCCGCGATCGCGCTCGACGAACGCGACGACGTCGCCGAGCTCCGGCGGCGGCTGGACCGCCACCGCGGCAACCACGTCGCCAGCGGCGCGGGCTGCATCGCCTACTTCGGCCCGGTGGAGCTCTGGCTCGGCGTCGCGGCCGGTTACCTGGACGCGCATGACGAGGCGATCGCGGATCTCGAGCACGCCGCCCAGCTGTGCGCCGGCAACGGCGCGGCCGGCTTCCTCGCTCAGGCGCAGCTCGAGCTGGCCCGCGTGCACGCCGCCCGAGGATGTCCCGGCGACATGGCCCAGGTGCGCGCATTCTGCGCCGCCGTCCTCCACCGCGCCGACCTGCTCGGGATGCCGCCGCTCGCGGCCGCCGCTCGTGCTCTGCTGTCGAGCGCCGGGTCAGCGTCGGCCGGCGGCCTCACCAGGCGCGAACGGGAGGTGGCCGAGCTGGTCGCCGACGGCCTGACCAACCGGGCCATCGCGCAACGGCTCTACCTGTCCGAGCGGACTGCTGCGAACCACGTGCAGCACATCCTGCTCAAGCTCGCACTCGCCAATCGCAGCCAGATCGCCAGCTTGGTCAGCAGTCAGAGGTCGAGTACCGCCTGAGTAGTTCTCGCGATGTATCGAGTGGCCGTCGCGCGTGTGATGTCGGTACCGAACAAAACACGTCGGTACCGACAACACGAAGGAGTCCGGCGATGCACGCAGTCGTTTTCCAGGTGGATTTCGTCCCCGGGCGCGAGCAGCAACAGGACGGGGAACTCGACTTCATCACCGGGATGATGAAGTCGACGCCGGGCTTCATCCGCGGCACGTGGTGCGGAGATGACAAGCGGGGCCTGAGCTGCATCCTCTTCGACTCCGAGCAGGCCGCACGCACCGTGGCGGAGGGCGCCGGGCTGCCTCCGGACGCCTCCGCGACATTCCGGTCCGTCGACGTCTACGCCGTCGCACGCGACATCTGACCACCAGTCGCGAAGGAAGGTTCCACTGATGCCTCTCACCGTTCACATCGTGAACGCACCCCTGGCCGGGGTCCGCGACGCGTACCTCGACGCGTGGCGTGAGATCGACGCACGCGGACTCCGGCACCCCGACGGTCGCCAGCTCCACATGGCCTGGACGGTCGACGACGTGCTCCACGTGGTCGACGTGTGGAACTCGCCCGAGCAACAGCAGGCGTTCATGCGCGACCTCGGGCCGATCCTCGACCAGTTCCGGATGGAGATCCGCGAAGCACCAGAGGTCGGAGAGTTCCTGCAGGTGCTCCAGCCCCCTGGCTGAGCCAGCAACGCCCGTACGGATCGGCGACCGGACTCGACAGCCGGTCGCCGACCCGTGCGGAGGGACGGTGCAAGCACCCGATCTCGCAGGGAGGCTCTGTGGCCGTCATGGAGCGTCCGACATGGCGTTCCGTTTCAGAAGGGACTCCATCCCGCGCAGCGGGGATCGCACCGGGAACGGGACGGGCCAGCCGGCTCGGGCCGACGCCGACCGCCCGGGGGGATGCGGTCTTGTGGCGCCCGCTCCCGACGGGGTGTTTCCTGTGCCTGCCGCCGTCCGGGAGGAGTCCGCCGTGCGCATACGCCTGGGATCCGCGATCGCTGCCGCACTCCTGGGGCTGCTGACCGGTGTCGTCGTCCCCGTGCAGGCAGCCGCCACGGTGCCGGAGGTCGACCACGTCGTCCTCGTGTCGGTCGACGGTCTCAACCCGGAGGCGATCAGACGCCTGGGCCGGGCCGGGGCGCCGACGTTCCACCGGCTGATGGACCAGGGCGCGTTCACGCTCAACGCCCGCACCGTCCACGAGTCCACGCAGACGCTGCCGAACCACACCTCGATGGTCACCGGCCGGCCGGTCACCGCGACCGGCGGCCACCGGGTCACGTTCAACGAGGACAACGGGTCGACCGTGCACGCGCGCGCGGGCTTCTACGTGGCCGGCATCTTCGACGTCGTCCACGACAACGGAGGCCGGACCGCCCTGTACAGCGGCAAGGACAAGCTGGACTTCCTGGACCGGAGCTGGAACGGCACGAACGGCGCGGTCGACCAGACCGGCGTCAACAATGGCCGGGACAAGATCGACGTGTACCGACGATCGACGCCAGGCGTCCTGACCGACGCGCTGATCGCCGCCCTGCGGAATGCTCCCCCGACCCTCGCGATGATCCATTACCGGGGCCCGGACGGCGTCGGGCACGCGCAGGGCTACATGAGCCAGGCCTACCTGAACGAGGTGAGCAACACCGACCGCATGATCGGCCGGGTGCTGGACGCGATCGCCGGCAGCCCATCGCTGGCCGCGTCGACCGTCGTCGTCCTGACGAGCGACCACGGCGGTCTCGGCACGTCGCACGCGAACGCCACCCTGGCCGTCAACTACACGATCCCCTTCTTCGTGTGGGGTCCGGGCGTGGACGCTGCCACCGACCTCTACGCACTCAACCCCGACCGGGCTGCACCCGGGACCTCGCGGCCGACGTACTCCGCCGTTCCGCAGCCGATCCGCAATGCCGAGGCCGGCAACCTGGTCGCTGAACTGCTCGGCCTGGGCGCGGTCCCGGGCAGCCGGATCAACTCCGCGCAGACGCTCGACGTCGGCTGACCGCCAGAGGTCGCGTCAGAGGACGTCCAGGACCAGCAGCAGGATCAGCGTCAGGACGGCAGAGACCAGCAGGGA
>CAWAQI010000017.1:0-290126 GCA_963784165.1 uncultured Actinomycetota bacterium | reverse complement strand
GGTGACGCTGGTTTCCAGGTTGATGATGCGCACGTCCGGCACGGCGGCGGCGAGGACGGTCAGGGCGTCGCCCCACGGCCACGTGGGGTCGACCGGTTGGGCACCGGCCCGTGCGCGCGCTCGGCCAGGCGGACGTAGTCGCGGGCATCGCGCAGTGCCGGCTCAGCCAGGGTCGGGTCGCCGGGGTGGGGCAGGACCTTGTGATCCCAGACCGAGCATCACGTCGCCGCCGAGGAACAACGTGATCTCCCTGCCCACCTGCTCCTCCCCCTGCGCCAGCGGTACCGCCGGAGACTGCCCCGTGAGCGTCCCGTGCGCTTCCATCGCGCGAGAGGGTGGAACGGATCTCCCGGCAGGACCTCCGCCCCTGCATCCGAGACCGCATCCCTCGGCACGGTTGACGTCCTGACCCCCGGACCGTCACCGAGGGAGAAAGATCCCGATGACCGCACTTGCAGGAACGCGACAAGCGCACTCTCGAGTCGCCGTGGAGCCGGGGCTGGACCGCCTCTTCGACGAATGGATGCGGACGATGCCGATGCGCCGACTGCTGGGTGAGGCGCCCGGCGAGGACGTCATCCGCGTCGACGAGTACCGCGACGACGACACCCAGGTCATCCACGCCGAACTGCCCGGTATCGACCCGGACAAGGACGTCGAGATAAGCGTCAGCGGTGGGATGCTGCGCATCAACGCCCAACGCCGGGTCGAGGAGAAGACCGAGAGGAAGGGCTACACCCGGCACGAGATGCGCTACGGCAGCTTCACCCGCACCCTGCCTCTCGCCGAAGGCGCGACCGAGGACGACATCAAGGCCGACTACAAGGACGGCGTCCTGGAGATCCGCGTAATGATCGCCCAGCCGGCGGTCCAGGCCGAAACCAAGAAGATCCCGGTCTCGCCCGGCTGAACCGACAGCCGCGACGCCGCCCTGGGGGTCGATGCGTTCGGCATCTCCAGGCGACGCCGACGGGAAGGGCGCGTCGGTGGGCAGCGTCGGCCACACCCGGCTCCACAGCTCCACAGCGGTCCCTCGCTGATCATGGGACGCCCACGGCACGGACAGGAGCCACCGTCGCCGGGTGTCGTTCGGCCCTGGGCCGCCCGCCGGGCCCGGTGAGCATCGAGTTCGTGGCCGAGACGACGAACCAGGGCTGGACGAACGCACTGACACCGGTGCAGGTGCAGGTCGCCGGTGACTCCACGCCGGACATTGCCGCGTACGCGGAGCGGCGGCTGCGCGAGGTGTTCGGCGACATCCGCTTCCCGGTGCTTCACGCCCGGCTCCGCATCACCCGGCATGCCGACCAGCGCTGGCGCGGCCGGTGGTCGCACAGGCGAACCTGGATGTCAACGGGCGGTTCGTGCGCGCTCAGCTCAGCGCCTCGACCGCGCGGGAGGCCGTCGACATGCTGCACGACCGGCTGCGACGCCGGCTGAAGCACGTCCTGCAACGGACCTAGGGCAGCTGGGAGGACCGGCGGGCCCGTCGTACCGCCGTCGAGGAGAACAGTGGCGGCACGGGACGAGCCCACCGACCGCCTGCCGTACTACCCGCGGCCGCCCGACGAGCGCGAGATCGTCCGGCAAAGTCGGTGACGCCGGCACGGTGCGACGTCGATGACGCCGCCGCCGACCTGGACGACCTGGGCTACGACTTGCACCTGTTCACCGAGGCCGGCACGGGGCAGGACAGCGTGCTGACCGATCGGGGCCGACGGGCTATCGGCTGGCCCAGATCGTTCCGCAACCCGATACGGCTCGTGCGCCGCACACGCTGCTTCTCACGCTCAGCGACGAGCCCGCACCGCGGTTGACGGTCCAGGAAGCCGTGCAGCGGATGGCGGTGTGGCATCAGCCCTTCCTGTTCTTCCTGGACCCGGAGCAGGGCCGCGGCGCCCTGCTGTACCACCGCATCGACGGGCACTACGGCCTCATCACCCCGACCGAGCTGAGCCACGGCGAAGGAAACACCGACATGAGCCTGGCGACGGAGCGGACGCGACTGGCTCCGGAGGCACTCCACGCGTTGGTCACGGCACCCGGCCCGTGGGTGTCCGCCTACATCGGCCTCTCCGACCGGCAGCCGCAGGGCCGGCCGGTCGAACGGTCGGCCCGCTGGCACGCCCTGGCAACGGGACTGCTCGACGACGGCGCCCCGGCTGACGTCGTCGCGTCCATCGGCGGCGCGTCCAGTCCAGCCTCCCGGCCCCGCGTGCTCGCCGCCTTCACTCATGCCGGGCGGGCCGTCACCCTTTTCCGGGTGCCACCTGGGCACACCCGACACGGCCGATGTCGGCCCGCTCCCGGCCGTCCTTCCACTGCTCGGCTGGCTGCAGGACCATCCGCCGCACGTGGTGGTCGTCACCGACCGCACCGGCGCCGACATCGAGGCGGTCGCCGTCGGCGGCCGATCCCGTCGGTGGACCGTCGTCGGCCCGGACGACGAGATCGAGCGCAATGCACCCGGCGGCTGGGCGCAGGGCCGCTACCAGCACCGCGCCGAGGACTCCTGGGCACACAACGCCGGCTGCGTCGCCGCGGCGGTTACTACGGGAATGCGCGAGACCGACGCCCGGCTGGTGGTCGCTGCCGGCGACGTGCGCGCCGTCCAGCTGCTGGAGGAGGAGTTCCCAGCGAGCCGGCGCAAGCAGATCGCCTGGCGACACATCTCCGGCGGCCGTAGCCCGGACGGCTCACAACGCACCCAGCCCGAGCGCGTCGACGAAGCGCTGCAGGATGTCGTGGACGAGGAGGTCGTCGCACTGCTCGGCAGCTTCGCTCAGGAGCGCGCGCCTGGAGGTATCGGCGTGGAGGGGGTGCCGCAGACCTTCGACGCACTGCTGGGGGCGACGTGGCTGCGCTGCTCCTGGTGCCCGGCGCGCTCGCCGACAGCACGGCCTGGTTCGGTCCCCGTCCCGCACACGTGCTGGCCGAGGGCGGCGAGCGGCCGCCGTCCGATTGGGGTCCGGCGGTTCGGGCGCCGCTGGTCGACGTCGCCGTCCGCGCCGCGCTCGGTACCCGCGGCCAGGTCTGGCTCGTGCCGGACGGGCTGCCCGGCAGCCCCGCGGAAGGCATCGGCGCCTTCTGCCGCTTCCGCTGAAGGGACCAGTCCGCGGTCTCGGGAAATCCCGGGACGTGGCCCTCCCCCCCGCCACGAGACGGTCGATCGCGCACAAGCCGTCGCGTTTCCTGGGCCGCGGCCTCTCCGTCGCCGGGCCCGAGGGGAGCCTGGCTGACCGATACGAGACGCGGTCTCGCGCTCGTCGTCAGCGGCGATCGGCCTATCCATGGGTGCGCTCCCCCGCGGCGTACGCAAGGACGAATGCGAGCAGACCCCTTTCCAGGACGGGGGCAGCGATCACGAGGCGCATGCATGGCAGGGAGTGGAGCATGGAGCGTTCTGACCAGCTGTCAGGGATCTCAGGGAACCTCGTCCTCCAAGCTGACCATGCCGGCGACGCCGGTCATGTGCCCGCCGGCCCGGCGAACGGCGCGCGGGCGAACCACTCCTCGTCCAACTCCGCCTGGGTATGCCCCGTCCACTCGAGGACGACGACGTACAGGGCCTTGTCCTGCTGGTTGAACATGATCCATTGCCACACGAAGTCCGGGCTGTCCTCGCTGAAGAGACGGATACCCGCGCGCGTGGTGCCGTCGGTACCCCACCCCTCGGGGGAGTCGCGCCGCGTCGGCCCCCTCGAGTTCGCTTCGTCTCGCGTCGCGAGCCGCGATGTCGGGGTAGTGCGCCACCTCGGCGGTGATGCCGTTCGAGTACTGGCAGGTGAGGCCCACGTCGGCATGCACGTCGCCGGCGAAAGCCGTCGGGGCGCAGGTGGCCCCGTCCCATCCTTCGCCGTCCGGGGTGGTCGGCAGCAGGCTGGGGAAGTCGTCGACGATGAACTGCACGTCGCCCCAGTCGCTGGCGCTCCCACCGGGCTGCTCCGTGGTCGTCGAACTGGTCACCGACGTCGTGCTGTTCGTCGGCCCGGAACCGGCGTTCGGGTCTGTTCGCCACGGCGCGAGGACCAGGAGGACGGTGACGGCGAGAACAACGGCCAGGCCGGCACCGATGCCGGCCAGCAGCCGTCCCCGGCGGGGCGACGACCCGGTCCGATGCCGTGGCTCTGGTGGTGACGGCGGGAGCTGCTGACCCACCACCGTCTCCGATGCCGGCGGGCGCACCGGCCAACACGCCCGGGCTGCATTGACGAGCTCGGCGCACGATCGGAAGCGGTGCGCTGGGTCCTTGGCCAGCGCGCGGGCGAGCACCGCACTGAGGGCCGGCGGAAAGTCGGGACGCACGGCGCGGATGTCGGGCGGCGGCGCGTTGACCACCGTGTAGAGCAGTGCCGGCAGCGACTCGGCGTCGAAGGCCCGGCGTCCGGTCAGCAGCTCGAAGAGCACGGCCCCGAGCGAGTACACGTCTGCGCGTCCGTCGAGCGGACCACCGGTCAACTGCTCAGGAGCGGCGTAGGCGAACGAGGCCACGACCTCCCCGGCCTGGGTCAGCGCCGACGACGCAGCCATGTCCCGACCGATGCCGAAGTCGGTGAGCATCACCCGTTCCCCGCCCCCGGGGAGCTGCGCGAGGAGGATGTTCGCCGGCTTGACGTCGCGGTGCAGAAGGCCGCAGGCGTGGGCATGGTCGAGGGCGTCCCCCACCGCCGCGACTATCGACAGCGCGCGCTCGGGAGGCATCGCGCCGTACTCCTCCAACAGGACGGCGACGTCCGGACCGGAGACGAACTGCATCGTCATCCAGAGCAGGTCATCCTGCTGGCCCCGGTCCAGGACATCGACGATGTTCGGGTGGGACAACCGGCTGAGCAGCTCGGCCTCACGTTCGAAGCGGCTCCGCATCCCGGGGGTGGTCGCCAGCCCTGGGTGCAGCACCTTGAGCGCGACGTCGCGGGGCAAGGTGGGGTGGCGAACCAGGTAGACCGCGCCCATACCGCCGCCGCCGAGACGGCGGCGGACCGTGTAACCCCCGACGACCGTTCCCGGTTCGATGTCCACGTTGACCCTTCACTAGCCCCGACGCAGGCCCCGGACGAACCGCGATGGCGGCGCGGCCAGAGAAATCCCCGTGTGCAGTCCCGTACCCGCCGTGTCGCCGCCCTGCGAACGCGTGGCGGGCCAGCCTACGGAGCCGAGCGCCGCTGCTCCACACCTACGGCCAGATCCACGCCGCCCTGCGCCATGCTCAGGGGAACAGGCGGGAGCGCACCTCGGGCTTGGGCACCGTGCCGATCTTCGAGCGCGGTAGGTCGGGCCAGATCTCCACCTGCATGGGAGCCCTTGACACAAAAGTCCGCCAACCCCTTGACGTGACGAAGCTAACGTCGAAAAATCGACACCATCGTCAATCGGGTCGGTGTCAGCCGCCCCGTCGAAGTCCGAGCAAGGGAGCGCACCGTGGCCTATGTGATCGGGGTGGACGTCGGCGGGACGTTCACCGACGCCGTGCTGGACGACGACGCGGGAACGATCCTCGCGGCGAAGGCTCCCTCGACTCCACCGGACTACTCGCGCGGAGTGTTCGACGTGCTCGAGGCCCTCGCCGAGCAGCTCGGTCGACCGCTGGAGGACATGCTCGCGCGACACCCACCACGTCGCACACGGGACGACGTCCTCGCTCAATGCGCTGGTGATGGGCAACGTGCCGCCGGTCGGCTTCCTGACCACCCGGGGCCACCGGGACTCGATCTACATCATGAACGTCGAGGGTCGGTACCTCGGCAGCTCGCCGCACGAGCTGCAGAACGTCCTGGGCCAGAGCAAGTCCCACGGTCTGCTGCCGAAGAAGCACGCGCTGGAGGTGACCGAGCGGATCGACCGCGACGGCAACGTCATCGTCCCGCTCGACGAGGACCAGGCCCGCACGGCCATCCGCACGCTCCTGGACGACGGCCTGCGCGCGATCGCGGTCTCCCTGCTCTGGTCGTTCAAGAACCCGGCCCACGAGCGGCGGCTCCGGGAGCTCGTCCACGAGGCCGACCCGGACGTCTTCGTCACCCTGTCCCACGAGGTGAGCCCCCGGATCCGGGAGTTCGCGCGCAACGCGACGACGATCATGAGCACGCAGATCGGCCCCGGCCTGCGGGACTACCTCGGCGCGCTCGAGGACGGCCTGCGCAGCCGGGGACTGCAGGGGCCTCTCCTGGTCATGCAGAGCAACGGCGGCGCGGTCGCCGCCCGCCAGGCGCCGGCCACCGCCATCAGCACCGTCGGCTCGGTGCTCACCGGCGGCGTCGTCGGCTCGGTGGCCCTCGGCGAGCAGCTCGGCCACCGCAACATCATCTCCACCGACGTCGGTGGCACGACCTTCCTCGTCGGCCTGATCGTCGACGGCGAACCGGTCCGCGCCGCCACCACGATCATCAACCACCACCCGATCAACGTGCCCACGCTCAGGGTGCACGCGATCGGCTCGGGCGGCGGGGCCATCGCCTGGCTGGACGCCGGCGGCAACCTGCAGGTGGGCCCGCACAGCGCACAGGCGGTGCCCGGCCCGGCCTGCTACGACCAGGGCGGCACCGAGCCCACCAACACCGACGCCAACCTCGTCCTGGGCATCCTTCCCGAGCGGGGCCTGCTCGGCGGCCGCAAGCCGCTGTCGGTCGAGCGCGCCCGGGAGGCCATCCGGACCCGCATCGCCGAGCCGCTCGGCCTCTCCGTCGAGGACGCGGCGGCCGCGATCTACGCGGTGCAGAACGCGCAGACCGGCGACCTGCTCCGCAAGACCGTCGTCGAATCCGGCTACGACCCGCGCGAGTTCGTCCTCTACGCCTTCGGCGGTGCCGGCCCCGCCCACTGCGCGGCCTACGCCGCCGAGTTGGGCGTGGCCGAGGTGGTCGTGCCCCTGGGACAGGTGGCGTCGGCGTTCTCCGCCTACGGACTGGCCTCCTCCGACATCGTCGTCGCCGCGGAGCTGTCCGACCCGGCGGCGATGCCGCTCGACCCGGTCCGGGTGGACAAGAACTTCGCCGACCTCGAGGCGCAGGTGCGCCAGGCCCTCGAACGGCAGGGCGTCCAGTACAGCTCGGTGCAGGTGGACCGCGAGATCGACATGCGGTTCACGATGCAACTGGCCGAGCTGGCCGTCGCCGGTGCCGAGCGGTCCGATCGACGAAGCCGTGGTCGGCCAGGCCGGACAGGCCTTCGAGCGCCGCTACGCCGAGCTCTACGGCGAGGGCACCGGCTTCAGCGCCGCCGGCATCCAGGCCATCACCTACCGGGTCCGCGGCACCGGCGTCCTGCCGTTCTCGCCACGCATGCCCGAACTGGAACGCGGGAACAGCGCGGACCCCGACGACGCCCGGCTCGGCAGCCGTCCGGTCAACCTCGGCGACGGCGCCGGCTTCGTCGACACCGCCGTCTACGACTACCGGGGCCTGCGCGCCGGTCACGTCCTGGAGGGCCCGGCCGTCATCGAGGTCCCGACCACCACCGTCGTCGTCCCCGCCGGGCGGACCGGCACGGTCGACCGCCTCGGCAACCTCTCCATCAAGCCCCGTCAGGAGTCCTCCCGATGACCATGCCGATCCCCGGCTCCGAGCGGTTCAACAGCCGGCCCGTGAGCCCGGAGAAGCTCGCGAGCGAGATCCCGGCGTCGCTGCCGCTGCACACCGTCACCCAGGAGCAGATCGACGGGCTCGACCCGCTGACGTACGAGGTGATCCGGCACCGGCTCTGGTCGGTCACCGACGAGATGGGCGAGGCGCTCAAGCGCATGTCCGGCTCGCCGATCGTCACCGACGCCAACGACTTCGACTTCGCCATCGGTGACGAGCTCGGCCAGGAGGTCCAGGTCGGCCTCTACAACACGATGCTCGTCGGCGCGGTCGACCTGGCCGTCTACTGGACGCTGCGCAACCGCGCCGTCAACCCCGGCATCGCCGAGGGCGACATGTTCCTGTGCAACGACCCCTGGGTCGGCGGCGGACTGCACCAGAACGACGTGATCGTGTTCCAGCCGGTCTTCCACGAGGGCAAGCTGTTCGCCTGGACCAGTGCCATCGCGCACGAGCCCGACCTGGGCGGCGTGGGCCTGGGATCGTTCTCCCCCGGCGCCACCGACGTCTTCTCCGAGGCGCTGCCCACCCCGCCGATCAAGGTGGTCCGGGACTTCCAGCTCCAGGACGACGTCGCCGACGTCTGGGTGCGCCGCTCCCGGGTGCCGATGCTCGTCGGCCTGGACCTGCGGGCGAAGGTCGGCGCGAACAGCGTCGGCCGGCAGCGCCTGCTGAGCGTGATCGAGCAGTACGGCGCCGACACGGTCAAGGCCGTGATGAAGCGGATGATGGCCGACGCCGAGCAGCGTCTCCGCGACAAGCTGCGCCGGCTGCCCGACGGCACCTGGCGGGCCAGCGGCTACCAGGACCAGTCCCGCACCGGTGACCGCAACGTCCACAAGATCACCGTCGCGATGTCGAAGCAGGACGACCACCTGACCTTCGACTTCACCGGCACCGACCCGCAGGCCGGCGTCATCAACTGCACGTACGCCGGCATGCGCGGCGGCGTCATCTCCGCGGTGCTGCCGATCCTGGCCGGCGACATCCCGTGGGCGGCCGGCGGCCTGATGCGCTGCTTCGACCTGATCACCGAGGAAGGGACGCTGAACAACGCGACGTACCCCGCCGCGGTGAGCCGCGGTCCGATCGGGCCGGCCTGGCTGACCGGGTCGCTGGTCGCCGAGTGCCTGTCGCAGATGCTGGACCGCTCGGTCGAGCACGAACGCAGCGTCCAGGCCACGTGCTGCGGCACCTGGGACACCGCGGTGATCGCCGGCCTCGACGAGCGCGGTGCGTTCCCCATGCCGTTCCTGAACGTGCTGATGGAGCCGATGGCGGGGGGCTACGGAGCCCGTCCGTCCGCAGACGGGATGGACACCGGCGGGCTCTTCGCGATCCCGATGGGCCGCATCCCCGACACCGAGATGACCGAGTACCTCTACCCGCTGCTGACCCTGTGGCGGCGCGAGGAGCCCGACTCCGGCGGCCCCGGCCGGTATCGAGGTGGCGTGAGCGCCTCCGTGGCGGTGACGCCGTACGGGACCAGCGTCCCCATGGGGCTCGTGCTCGCCTCGGCCGGCAAGTCGGTGACGCAGAACAACGGCCTGGCCGGGGGCTACCCCGGCAACACCGGCCTCGAGGTCCTCGCGCGGAACGCCGACATGGCGACGCGCATGGCCCGCGGGGAGATGCCGACGACGCTCGAGGAGGTGGGCGGCGAGCAGGAGTACGGCGCCTGCTACGCCGAGAGCTACATCGCCCCCGGCGAGGTGTTCTACATGCACTGGCAGGGTGGCGGTGGCTACGGCGACCCGCTCCTGCGCGACCCGGCGGCCGTCGCCCTCGACCTGCGCGAGGACAAGGTCACCGAGACGGGTGCCCACGAGGTGTACGGCGTCGTGCTCGCCGACGGCGCAGGTCGACGACGACGCGACGCGCGACCGCCGTCAGCAGCTCCGCGACGAGCGGCGCAGCCGGGGCTCGTCGGTCGAGGGGACGGCGCAGTCCGTCGACCTCGCCGGCGCGCGACGGCTGGACGACAACCTCGTCGAGGCGCAGCTCGACGGGCACGCCGTGGTCGGGTGCGCCCACTGCGGCCGGGTGCTCGGCGACGCACGGGCCGATGGGCAGCTCCAGCTGGCCCGGTTCGACGGTCCGTCGTCGACAGCCGGCCCGCAGGTGACCTCGGATCCCGCGCTCTACGTCGACGACGAGGTGGTGTTCCGGCAGTTCTGCTGCCCCGGCTGCTCGACGGCCGTGTACTCCAGCATCGTCCCGGCGGCGCACGAGGACCACGTGCTCCAGCTCGACCGGCTCCTCGCGGCGGCACCCGCCGCCGTCTGACGGCACCGACGGCCGTGCGTGCCCCGGGCGATGTCCGGGGCACGCACGCGCGGCGTGGTTACGCTGCGCACGACTGTGGCCCACGACGTGGAGGAGGGCAGCTGCCGACGTGAGCAGCGCACCCGAAGGACGGCCCAACGCACGGCGGGACCTCGTCGAAGCGCAGATCCTCGAGCACGCGACCCGGCTGTTCGCCGAACGCGGCTTCGCCGCGACCAGCCTCCAGGACATCGCCGAGGCGACCGGCCTCACCCGGCCGGCGCTCTACCACTACATCCGCAACAAGGACGACGTGCTGTCGCGCCTCGTCGAGGAGCTCACCGAGGGCCCGGCGGAGGAGCTGCACCGCATCAACGCCGACGCCGAGCGCCCACCGGTGGACCGGTTGCGCGACATGGCCCGAGCCGTCGTGCTCAACCTGGCCCGCGCCCCCGAGCGCTTCCGCCTGCTGGTCCGGTCGGAGGCGGAGCTGCCCGAGGCGCTGTCCGAGGTCTACCTCCGCGGCCGCCGTCGGGTGCTGCGCGAGTTCATCTCGGTGATCGAGGAGGGCCAGCGCGCCGGCCAGATGCGTCCGGTCGACGCACGGGTCGCGGCGCTCGGGATCATCGGCATGTGCAACTGGGTCGCCTGGTGGCACCGGCCCGGGCAGGGCGACGAGTCGGTCGCCGCCCAGCTCGCGGACATGGCGGTCGCCTCGCTGGCCGAGCAGGCGGACCGGGTCGGCGAGGGCGAGGGGCCGGCCCGTGCCTTGTCCCTCCTCCGCCAGGACCTCGACTACCTGGAACGGCTGCTCAAGAACGAGGGCTGAGCCTTCACGCCTCGCTCAGCCGGCGGGCGATGTCCTCGCGCAGCCGCTTCTTGTCCAGCTTCCCGACCGACGTCTTCGGCAGCTCGTCGACCCACTCCAGGCGCTCCGGCCACTTGAACTTGGCGACGCCGAGCGCCTCGAGGTGCGCCCGCACCTCCGGCAGGGTGAGCGGCGCGGTCCGCGCCACCAGGTAGGCACACGCGCGCTCCCCCAGTCGAGGATCGGGCATCGCCACCACCGCGGCGGCGGCGATCGCCGGGTGGCGCAGCAGGAGCAGCTCCACCTCCTCGGCGTTGACCTTCTCGCCGCCGCGGTTGATGACGTCCTTGATGCGGCCCTCGATGCTGACGTAGCGGACTCCCGTCGATCGCCACCAGGCGCGCGAGGTCTCCCGTGCGGTAGAAGCCGTCGCTGGTGAATGCCCGGGCGTTGTGCTCGGGGGCGTCGAAGTACCCGCGGAGGGTGTACGGGCCCCGGGCGCAGAGCTCTCCCACGTCGCCGTCCGGAACCGGCAGTCTCCGAGCCCGGCTCCAGGATGCGGATCTCGTCGAGCGGCGACAGAGGGGTCCCGACGGTCTCGTTGCGCGCCCGGCGGGGCGCGCCCGGGAACGTCACGCAGCACAGGCCCTCCCCCATGCCGAACAGCTGACCGGTCCACAGGCCGAGGTCCTCGAACCGTCCGAACAGCTCCGGGCTCACCTTGGCCCCACTGAGGACGACGGTGCGCAGGGTCGGCACCACGTCGCGGAACGCCGGGTGGTCGATGACGCCGTAGTGGCCGTGCCCGACGAGCACGTCCGTCGTCCCGGCCTTCGCCATCAGCGGCAGCGCCTGGTCGAGGTCGGGGGTGGCCAGGACCAGGCACCCTCCGACGCTGTGCGCTGCGTGCAGCGCGCAGATGATGCCGGCGTTGTGGATGATCGGGATCAGGTGCGCGACGCGGCTGGTCTCGTCCCAGTTCCACGCCCGGGCGTAGGCCGTGGCGTTGTACCAGTACTCGGCGTGCAGCCGCGGGATCACCTTCGGCACACCGGTGGTGCCACCGGAGAGCTGGAACACGGCGACGTCGTCGGGGTCGATCCCGGCCTGGATCTCGTCGACCCACGCCCGGGCCGCGGCGGCGTCCCCGCCCCGGCCGAGGTCCTCGAGGCGCGGCACGTCGGCGTCGTCCGGTGCGCCGATGGCGACGAGGTGCCGCAGCGTCGGATGCCCGTAGGCCTGCTCCCGCCCGAACGCGACGAGGTCGAAGCCGCGCGTGCCCGCCTCGACGAGGTGGCCGACCGCACCGACGAGCCGGCTGATCTGGGAGATCTCGTGCGCCCGGTGGAACGCGAGCGCGCAGACCGGCACCAGCCCGGCCTTGAGCATGGCGTACCAGGCGAGCACCGACTCCGGGCGGTTGGTGACCTGGAAGACGACCGGGTCCCCCGGGCGCAGCCCCAGCTCCCCCAGGCCTCGGGCGATGAGGTCGGTGCGCGCGTCCAGCTCTGCGTAGGAGAGCGTGCCGTCGTCCGTGACGAGGGCGTCGCGGTGCGGGTGCGCGGCGGCGACCCGCTGGAACTCCTGGACGATGGTCGAGGTGCCCCACAGACCCGCGGCGCGGTACTCGCGTACGGCGTCCGCGGGATAGGCGGTGACCCTGCCCGCGAAGGGCCGCGACCGGGTCTCAGTCATGGTCGCGGGTGAGGTCGACCAGATCCACCCGTGCGCTCACCAGGGCGGCCGCCGCGTCCGCCCGGTACTCCTCGGGGACGGCGGCGACGGTGAGCAGACCGGTCGCCCGACGGATGCGCTCCCCGAGGTCGAGCCGGTCCAGGACGGCGTCGCGATCGACCGGGCCGACGAGCCAGATACCCGCGCACCCGACGGCGCCGAGCCGCCGGGCCCGCTCCACGACGGCATCCCCGGCCGGCGACCAGGCGTTCCCCGCGTCGACCTGCAACCGCGCGACGGTGCCGGCGCCGGCGCTGTCCTCGTCCCGTACCGGCGGGAGCGCCTCGGGGTCCACCCGCCGGGAGTCGAAGGAGCGGTCCCCAACGCGCAGTGGCCGGTCGAGCACCCACGCCTCAGCGTCGGGTGCATCGAGGGCCTCCGGCGCGTTCCCCGCGTAGTCCGTGAGCGCCCGACGGACGACGTCCGGGCTGCTCTGCGCGAAGCGTGCCAGCGGGACGTTCCCGGCCCGGGACATGTACGCCACCATGAGCCGGTCGACCTGCAGGTCGAGGCGCTCGGGGAAGCTGTCCCACCAGTGCTGGCTGCGGCGGGCCAACCCCTGCAGCCGTTCCACGGCCGGACGGCGCACGCGCCTCGTACGTGCGCAGCGCGCCGGGCAGGTCATCGGCGGCGTCCAGGGCGGCGACGAGCTCGATGGCGTCCTCCATCGCCAGCTTGGTGCCGGACCCGATCGAGTAGTGGGCGGTGTGCGCGGCGTCGCCGAGCAGCACCACGTTGCCCGCGTGACCAACGCCGGGCGTGGACGGTCCGGAACCGCAGCCACTGCGTGCGGTTGCCGATCAACGGGTGGCCCTGCAGAACGTCGGAGAAGACCTGCTCCAGGTAGCGCAGGCTCCGCTCGTCGCTCGCGTCGGGTGCCAGCCGGCCGTAGTCGGCGTCGAGCCCGGCCCGTCGCCACGTCTCCTCGTCGATCTCGACCAGGAAGGTGCTGCGGTCGGCGCAGTAGGGGTAGGCGTGGGTGACGAAGGTGCCGTACTCGGTCTCGACCGGTTCGAAGATCGCGTTCGCGAGGGCGAAGTCCGTGGCCGCCCACAGGTACAGCGCTCCGCCCTGGTCCACGGTGGCGCCGAAGGCATCGGACCGCGCTGTGCGGGTGGCGCTGTTGACCCCGTCGGCGGCGATGACCAGGTCGGCGTCGAGATCCTCGACCTGCTGTCGCTCCCCGAACTTCAGGACGACGCCGGACCTCTCGGCGTGCTGCTGGAGCACGGCGAGCAGCCCGGTGCGGGCCACGCCGATCAGCGCGTCGCTGTGCACCGTGGTCGTGCGTCCGCGGACCCGCATCTGCATGTCGTGCCGATAGCCGTCGGCCACGATGTCCCGCAGGCTGTCCGGGTCGGCCGCGGCCAGGTTGCGCTGCGTCCCCGCGGCGAGCCCCACGCCGAAGCCGAACGTCTTGTCGGGCACCCCCTGCTCGTAGACGACGACGTCGCACTCCGGCTGCGCCAGCTTCATCAGGCGGGCCGCGTACAGGCCGCCGGGCCCACCGCCGAGGACGGCGACCCGCCGCAGCCTCACGCTCCCTCCCCGGCAGGGAAGCGCTTCTCCAGCCAGGCGCCGATCTCGGCCGCGGCGAGACTCGCCCCGGTGGGCTCCCCCGGGCCGATCGGTCCCCCGAAGTGCGTGCCGCGGACCCGGCACGGTGCTCAGGTCATCGGCGCCGAGCGCGGCCGTCATCGACCGGATGTCGGCCGGGAAGCAGGCCTGGTCACCGGTGAGCTCCACCAGCAGCGTGGGCGCCGAGACGCCGGGGGCGCACCGCAGGAAGTCGGCGTTGGTGGTGTTCGTCGACCAGGTGGACAGCCACGCGTCGGGCGTGCTCAGCCGGCCGAAACCGATCAGGCCGTAGTTGGTCAGGTCGGGACGGCGGCCGAAGACCGACCCGTAGGGCCGCTCGTTGGCGTCCATGCTCAGGTCGACCGACCGCAGGTCGGCGTCGGTCCGGTAGACCGTGAGCAGCCGCGGCGCCAGGGCGGCCCGCCGGTCGCGGGGATCGGCCGAGGCCTTGAACCGCCGGCGGGCGGCCGATGCCTCGGCCGACGCCTCCCGGGCCCGCGCGTCGATCCGGGCGATGCGGTCGCGCTGGGCCGCCCGGTAGCGGTCGACGAACTCCGGCGGGTAGCTCGAGCTCTCCCCCGGCGGCGCGAAGCCGTTGGCCGGGTCGTACGGATCCAGCGCCGGGTCGACCGACAGCGGGTCCCGCTCGTCGGAGACGGACGGATCGATCAGCCGGGCCAGGATCCTCCCCTGTCCGGGATGCGGGGCCATGAAGACCGCGCCGTCCGGCCGGGGCATGTCGGCCTCGGCGAGCGCGACCGGGCGCCCGGCCGGAGTGGCCGCGATGCGGTCGGCCGGCGCCAGTCCCGCCTGCTGGTGGTAGAAGGCGTACAGCGTCCCGCCCCCGGAGTGGCCCAGGGTCACGACGTGCTCGAAGCCCCGCTCGCGGAGGAACACCTGGCCCGCGGCCGCGTCGAGGAGCGCCTGCTCGTGGACGAGCGCCAGGTCGAAGTTGGGTGACCGGCTGCCCTGCGTCCAGACGGCGTAGCCGCGGGCGAGCAGCTCGGGGACCAGGACGTGGTGGCTGACGTCCTGCCGGGGGTGCATGAGGCAGACCACGGTCTCCGCGCCCGGCACGACCCGCAGCAGGCCGGTGACCGTCGCGCCGTCCGCCGTCGTCAGCTCGTGCGCGGTGGTGACCGTCGAGGCCGGGGACTCGGCCGCGGCGATCCAGCGCCCGGCTCCCAAACGGTCCGGCAGACCCGCTCACGTCGGCTCGACCTTCAACGCGTCCTTGTCCTGCTGGGTGATCCGGGAGTCCCCCAGGCCCGCCACGCAGGAGTACCAGACGGCGTGCCGGCAGCCGGTCGCCCGGCGGTCGATGACGATCGTCCCCGGCGCACTGATCTCGAAGTACGGCCCGATCCGGTTGACGGTCACGTCCGGCGCCTGACCGGCGACCTCGGCGACGGGGACGTTCTCCGGCACGTCCAGCACGTACAGCGTCGTCACGACGGTGCACCCTGCTGGTCCGCGCCCGCCCGCGCCAGGTGCTGCTCCTCCCATGCCGCCGCCCGCTCCACGATCAACTCGGCCTTGCGCGCCAGGAGCCCAGCCATGCTGGGAT
The DNA here is from genome assembly GCA_963784165.1 of uncultured Actinomycetota bacterium. Lineage (GTDB taxonomy): Bacteria > Actinomycetota > Actinomycetes > Mycobacteriales > Geodermatophilaceae > Blastococcus_B. The sequence goes on along the minus strand of CAWAQI010000017.1, from coordinate 274,597 downwards.
CGGGCCCGGAGACGACGTCGACGAGCGCGTCGATGGTCAGCTCGGCGTCGAGGTCCTCCTGCGGGGTCACCGGACGCAGGGCCCGGGTCAGCTCGATCATGTAGCCGTTCGGGTCATGGGTGTAGATCGACTCGATCGTCTCGTGCTGGATCTGCATCTCGACCGGCCACTCGCTGCCGTCGAGACGCCTCCGGTACTCCAGCAGGTCCTCCTCGCTGTCGACGTGGATGGCCAGGTGACGGGAGCGGATGAAGAAGATGGGCACGTCGGCTGCGAAGCGGGAGTACGCATCGCCCTGCGGTCCGCCCTCGAACGGTTCGAGCCCGAAGTAGTAGAAGAAGGCCAGCCGGTCGCCGTTGCCGATGTCGAAGAAGAAGTGGATGAAGTCCGGGTGCCGCTCCGGCCCCCAGCCGGCGGCGCAGATCGAGTGGACGACCGGGAAGCCGAGCACGTCCCGGTAGAACCGCACCGTGCCGGCCGGGTCGAAGGTCGGGTAGGCGACGTGGTCGACGCCTCGGACCCGGTGCTGGAGTTCGCTCACGTGATGCTCCTTGGGATCGTGGGTCAGGCAGGGACGGGAGCGCGGTCGGCGCGGAGCAGACTGCCCGCACCGGGGATGTCGACGCTCAGGCCCAGCGCGCGCAGCACGCTGAAGGCACCGGCGGTGGCGGCCGAGAGAACGGGAAGCCCGAACTCCTGTTCCGCAGCGTCGATGAGCGACAGCGACGGCATCTGGACGCAGCAGGACAGGACGAGCGCGTCGGCGGCGGCGAGGTCCATCGACCGCGCTGCCTCCATGACCCGGTCACCCGGGACGCAGCCGACCTCGACGTTGTCGGCGACCTCGAGCGCCCGCCAGTCGACCACCGAGAAGCCCTCCGCCTCCAGATAGTCGACCACCTGCTGGGCCAGCGGCCGCATGTACGGCATCACCAGCGCGATGCTCGTCGCCTCGAGCGCTCGCAGGGCCTCGACCAGCGCTCCGGCGCTGGAGCGCACGCGGGCGTCGGAGCCGCCCGTCGCCAGCTGCTCGGCGACGGCCGATTCCACCCGCTGGTGCTCGCCGGGTCCGCCCGCCATCAGGGCGACCAGGCAGGCGTACAGGATCACCTCGGGGGCGGCGTCCCCCAGTTCGAGGATGCAGCGCTCCCGCTGGGCGTTCATCGCCCGCAGCTGCTCCGGCGACACCGACTGCATGCGCATGCGGCTCGAGTGGAACGAGAACGCGGCCTCGGGATGGCGGGCCAGCAGGGCCGGCAGCTCGGTCTCGACGGTGATGTTGGAGCTCGGCACGACGAGCCCGATCCGATGAGCAGTCACTGAGACCCCCTGTGTTGACGTCAGTGACAAATATTCGACATCAGCGACGGAATGTCAACCGTCACCCCTCGTTCTGGACGCTCGCCCGGTCGATGATCACCTCACCGAGTGCGACGTCGAATCGCTGGGCGATCTCCTGCAGGCGGTCCGCATCGCGCCCTCGTCAGTGCGGGCACGCGACGTACTCGGCAATGAGGTCCAGCAGTTCTCGAGCTGTGGTCATCGGGCCAGTTGTCGTGCCACCTCTTGCGACGGACCGTCCACGCACAGCCGCGCTACGGCGTGCCGCCCTGGGGCTGTTCGTCCGGACGCCGCGAGGCCGGTCGGTCCGAAGGGGCGGGGCGGACGCACGCAGCCGGGCGAACAGTCCGGCGGCGAGAACCGTGAGCAGCGCGCCCAGCAGCCACCCTGCGACGACGTCGGTGGGCCAGTGCACCCCCAGGTAGACGCGTCCGACGCCTTCGGCGGCCGCCCACACGGCGAGCACAACCATGGCGACGAACAGCCAGGCGCTGCGCACCGAGCGGGCCAAGCCCAGACAGAGCAGCCCGGCCGCGACGGTCGCCGTCGCGGTGTGGCCCGAGGGCAGGGAGTACCCGGCGGCGTGGAACGCCCAGTCCGCCTCCGGCGGACGGCTCCGGGCCGCCGCGGCAGCCAGGGCCACCCGTACCCCCTGCGCGAACGCGAGCAGCAGGATTCCGGCCACCGCGCCGAACCACCACGGCCGCGGGCGCAGCGCCAGAGCCGTGCCCACAGCGGCGACGACGTACGCGATGTACTCCGACGACACCGACAGAGCGATGGCGACGGTCGTCAGCCCGGGCGTCCGCTGGTCCATGCCCGCTCGGTGCAGCGTCAGGTCCCATGCCGGCGGGTCCGCGATGAGCGCCCAGGCCATCACGGCCGCCAGCAGGACCGCGAACGAGATCCCCAGTCCGACCAGGTGCGCGGTCGACGGCTCGGCAGGAGCGACGGTCGCGCCGGCATCGCGCACGCCCGGCGCGTGCGGCGTCGCTCCACTGATCATCAGCACGTGGTGCCCGCCGCGGCGCCGGCCCAACCACCGGGGCGCTCTGGGTCAGCCTGAACGCTCGACGCGCGCGAGCCATTCAGCAAGGAGGGCACGCAGGAGTTCCGGTTGCTCGTGCGGTAAGGCGTGGCCCGCGTCGTCGACCACGGCGAGTGACGCGTGCGGGTAGTGGTCCACGAGTTCGGCAGCGGCGGCATACCCGACCGTCGAGTCCAGCCGCCCCGCCACGACGAGGGTCGGACCGGCGTAGGCCGGCGCATCGACCGGGGTGAGCGCCCACCGTTCGCCGATTCGCTCGAGCGCCGCCTCGTCGACGAGCGCGGCCGCGGGGGCGACGTACCGCTCGTACCGTTCGAGCATCTCCGGGGTCTGGATCACGAAGTAGCTCCGGAAGTCGTCGTCACCGATGACCCCCGATCCGGCGACGACGCGGTGCTCCGGGACGTCGTGCAGTTCTGGCAACAGCGGACAGACGAGCGCCAGACCCGCGACCCGCGCCGGGCGCCGCGCGGCCATCGCCTGCGCGAAGTACGCGCCCGCCGAGTGACCGACGAGCAGGTACGCATTCCCGCCCGTGACCTCGTCGGCGAACTCGAGCAACGCGTCGAGGACGTCGTCGGCGCTGCGCAGCGTCTCCGGGGCGATCGTCCGACCCATCCCCGGGAGGTCGGGATAGATCCGCCGCAGCCCGGCGACGCCGTCGAGAGCCGGCTCGAAGCACGCCTCGGCCTCGCGATGGTCGACGCCTGCGCCGTGGAGCACCAGCACGGGTCGACCGGTGCCGTGCTCCACGTAGTGGACCAGAGCCTGGCCCGCTCGGATCTCCATCGCATCAGCCAACCGGAACCGAGCTGGCCGTGGGAACCGGCTGACGCGAGTAGCGTGCGGTGCGGCAGCCCGGCGAGCCGGGCTCCGTCGCTGCGGCTCGCTGATCCAGGCCGGAGGTGCCCGATGGGCATCAGCCACGAGACGCGATCAGTCGGGACCGTCCAAGCGCTGGAGCGCCTGGGCAAGTTGTCCCTGCGGGACCAGTCCATGGAGGGGCTCCTCCAGACGGTCGCCGACCTGGCCAAGACGGTCATGCGGGGCAGCGCCGAATCATCGGTCTCGCTGATCGTCGACGACCGCCCGACCACGCCGGTCTACACCAGCCGGCTCGCCCTCATCCTGGACGAGTCCCAGTACGAGCATGACCACGGTCCGTGTCTGCACGCGGCCAGGACCGGGAACGTCGTGGAGGTCGCCGACGCGCAGACGGAGACCCGGTGGCGCGACTACATGGACAGCGCCGTCGAGCACGGCTACCTCAGTTCCCTGTCGCTGCCGCTGCCGATCAGGGAGGGCGTCGCGGGCGCGCTCAACATCTACGCCCGCGAAGCGAACGCCTTCGACGAGGACAGCCGGTCGATCGCGATCACCTTCGCTCCCTATGCCGCCGTCGCGGCCGGGAACCTGTACGAGTACCAGAGTGCGCGCGACGCGGCTGACCACCTGCGCCACGCACTGGAGTCCCGGGCCGTCATCGACCAGGCCAAAGGCATCCTCATGGAGCGCCACAAGCTCACCGCCGACCAGGCATTCCAGATGCTCGCCCGGGCGTCGATGCACAACAACGTCAAGGTCCACGCGATCGCCGAGCACCTCGTCCGCACCGGCGAGTTCCACGGTCGGTAGCGACCCTCGGACCCCACCAGCAACCGTCCCCGGCCCCCGGGAGCCGACGACGGTCAGGCCCCGCCGCTCCAATCCACGAGGCGGCGGGGCCGCCCTCGTGGTCAGGAACTCGTGAGGACGACGAGTTGCTGGGTCGCCCGGGTCATCGCGACGTAGCGGTCGACAGCTCCCTCGATGCCCGTGCCGAACTCCTCCGGGTCGACGAGGACGACGAGGTCGAACTCGAGCCCCTTCGTCAGCTCGGGGGCCAGCGACCGGATGCGGGCCGTCCCCTCGAACGTCGGATCGCCGATCACGCAGGCGATCCCCTCCCCTTCGGCGTGCTCGGCGAGCCAGGTGCCGAGGATCGAGTCCAGCTCCGACACCCGTCCGTGCACGACCGGGACGCCGCTGGTGCGGATGGACGTCGGCACGTTGGCGTCGGGGAGCACCGCGCGGATGACCGGTTCGGCCTCGGTCATGACCTCTTCCGGCGTCCGGTAGTTGATGCTCAGCGAGGCCAGCTCGATCCGGTCGAGCCCGACCCGCTCGAGCCGTTCCTGCCACGACTCGGTGAACCCGTGCCGGGCCTGGGCCCGGTCCCCGACGATCGTGAAGCTCCGGGACGGGCAGCGGAGCAGCAGCATCTGCCACTCGGCGTCGGTCAGCTCCTGGGCCTCGTCGACGACGACGTGCGCGAACGGCCCGGCGAGCACGTCTGGCTCGGCCGTGGGCAGCGCGGCCTCGTCCACCAGGGCGTCCCGCAGGTCCCCGTGGCGCAGGCTCGTCATCAGCAGCAGCTCGGAGTCGTCAGCCGCGATCAGCTCGTCGATGACGGTGGACATGCGCTCGCGTTCGCGGAGAACTGTGGCCTCCTGCCTGCGCCGGCGTCGGGACGTCTCCGGGTCGCCGAGGCGCTGCCGTGCCGCGTCCAGGAGCGGCAGGTCGGAGACCGTCCAGGCCTGGGCGTCCTGGCGTTGCAGCGAACGGACCTCATCGGGGCTGAGCCAGGGAGCGCACTTCCGCAGATAGGCGGGCACCGACCACAGGTCCCCGACGACGTCGGTGGCCTCGAGCAGCGGCCACGCCCGGTTGAACGTCGCGAGCAGCTCCCGGTTCTCCAGCACGGACTTCCGGAACAGGTCGGGCGAGACGTCCTCGTCGTCGTGCTTGTCCATCAGGATCGCGACGAGCTCGTTCCAGATCTGGTCGCGCGCCTCGTTGTGCGGAGTGCCGGGGTCCGGCACCGCGAAGGCCTCGGCCCAGTCGACGGCGGTCAGCCGGATGTCGGCCGAGTCCGGTCTCGACGGTCATCCCCGAGCGAGGCGGCTCCTCGTAGAACCGGACGGCGTTGTCGATCGCCGTCCCGACGTCCAGGGACGCCTTCAGGCGGGCCACCTCCGGGTCGGCCTCGCTGCCCGCCTTGGCGCCCTGGGGGACGAGGTCCCGGAGGGTGCACGTCCGCACGCCCTCCTCGCCGAGGCTGGGCAGGACGTCGGAGACGTAGGCGAGGTAGGGCTCGTGCGGGCCGACGAACAGCACGCCGCCGCGGTGGTGACCCAGCCGTGGGTCGGCGTAGAGCAGGTACGCGGTCCGGTGCAGGGCGACGACGGTCTTGCCCGTCCCCGGTCCGCCGTCGACGACGAGCGCACCCTCCGATCCCGCGCGGATGATGGCGTCCTGGTCGGCCTGGATCGTGCCGAGCACGTCGCGCATCCGGGGCGACCGGTTGCTGCCCAGGCTGGCGATGAAGGCCGACTGGTCGTCGAGAGCGGCGTGCCCCTCGAACCCGTCCGGGGTGAACACCTCGTCCCAGTAGTCGGTGATCCGGCCGCGGGTCCAGCGATACCGGCGGCGGCTCGCCAGACCCATCGGGTTGCCGTGGGTGGCTCCGAAGAACGGCTCGGCCGCGGGCAGCCGCCAGTCGAGCAGCAGCTGACGTCCCGTGCTGTCGGTCAGGCCGAAGCGTCCGATGTACAGGGGCTCGCCGTCGTCGGCGCTGACGATGCGCCCCAGGACCAGGTCCAGGCCGTAGCGCCGCAGGGCGCGCAGGCGAGCGGTCAGCCGGTGCACCTCCAGGTCCCGGTCCAACGCCTCCTGCCCGATGCCGCCGGGCGCCTTGCGCTCGGCGTCCAGACGGGCGGTCAGCTCGGCGATGGTCTGCTGGAGGCTGTCGGCGATGGCGGCGAAGTGCTGCTCGTCGGCGGCGATCAGCGCCGGGTCGGCCTTGGCGGTGAGGTGGTCGGGAAGAACGAACGGACTCGTGATCAGGGTGGTTCACGTCCTCGGCTGCGCAGGTTTCTGGCCTTCGGCCGGCGATTCTGCGGCGTCACCCGGGTCTTGCCGCAAGCCCCCCGGTGAGCTATACGTTGAAGTGGGAACGGAGAGATCTCCGTTCCCTTCGTCGTCTCCGGGGTTCCAGAGTTCGTCCAGACGAATGCAAGAACCCCCCGCGAACGTCGTGGCCATGACGACTTCCGCGAACACCCCCGCCCCCGCCGCCCGCCGTCCCTTCGGCTGGCGGATCGCCCTCGTGGCCGCCGGACTCACCATGCTCGCCGGCGGCGCGCTGCACCCCGACGCCGACGCCCAGGACTCGCTGCGCGAGGAACTCGCCGCGATGACCGCGGACAGCCGCTGGGTGCCCGGCCACACGCTGCTCGTGATCGGCACCGTGCTGCTGGCCGCCGGGCTGTGGACGGCGCGCCGGCAACGGGTCTGGCCGCGGTCCGTCGACCGCGCCCTGGCGGTCGCCACCGTCGCCCTCTCCCTGTACGCCGTCGAGACCGTCTTCCACCTCGCCGCGGCCGTCGACTCCCACGCGCTGCACCACGGCGACGCCGCCCCGATCGCCTTCACCCACGTCGGCCTCGCGTCCGTGCTCTACCCGATCAGCGGCCTGGCCGTCGTCTACCTCGCGGTGACCCTGGCGAGGGCGCAGAGCGGGGTCCGCCGGGCCGTCGCCCTCATCGGCGTGCCCGCGGGTCTGGCCCACGCCGCATCGGTGCCGCTCACGATGCTGTGGCCCGACACCGAGTTCACGCCGGTGTTCGCGGCCGCGGGCATCCTGCTGGCGGTCTGGGCCCTGGCCATCGGGATCACCGGCGCCGCGGCACGACAGGACGCTCCGAGCCGGGAGCTCGCGACGATCGCCTGACCCCTTCCGACGTCCGCCATCGGCGGCGCCCGCTCCCCGGGCGCCGCCGATGGCGTGCGTTCCGTCCCGATCCCGTACCGGCGCCCCTACCATCCGCGCGTGCACGTGACGGTCTTCGGCGAGCTGACGGTGCTGATCGACGGCGAGCCGGCCGACCTCGGCGGGCCCAAGCCACGGGCCCTGCTCGCGCTGCTCGTGGCCGCCGAGGGCCGCCCGGTGTCGGTGTCCCACCTGGTCGACGAGATCTGGGGCGAGCAGCCGCCGCCGCGGGTGGAGGCCTCGCTGCAGTCCTACGTCGCCCGCCTCCGCCGGGAGCTGGAGCCGGCCCGGCGGGCGCGTGCGACCGACGACCGCCTGCGCACCCATCCCGGCGGCTACTCCCTCGGCCTGGCCGGCGAGCACGTGGATGCGCGGCGGTTCGCCGAGCTCGTGCGGAACGCGCGCTCGGCGGTGCAGACCGATCCCGCACGGGCGGAGGCGCTCTTCGAGGAGGCGCTGACGCTGTGGCGGGGCGACCCCTACACCGGGCTGACGGAGACCTCGTCGTCCCTGGCGGCCGAAGCCCTCCGGCTCACCGAGCTGCGGCTGACCGCGCTGGAGGACGTCGCGGACCTGCGCGTCCGCCGGGACGACCGCAGCGCCGCCGCCGATCTCGAGCAGCTGGTCCGGCAGCACCCGTCCCGGGAGCGCCTCTGGGCGCTGCTCGCACTGGCCCAGTACCGCTCCGGGCGGCAGGCAGACGCGCTCGGCAGCCTGCGCCGGGCCCGGGAGCACCTGGCCGAGGAGCTGGGGATCGATCCCGGCCCCGATCTGCGGGCCCTGGAGCAGTCGATCCTCCGGCAGGATCCCGATCTCCTCCCCCGACCGGCAGAGCGGGCGGTCGTCCCGCCGCAGCCCACCCCGGTGGCGGACGGGCTGGCCGGCCGGGAGCCGCAGCTCGCCGCGGTGGACGGCGTCCTGGCCGACGCCGCCCGCGGGCGTGGTCGCGTCGTCGTCGTCACCGGCGAACCCGGCATCGGCAAGACACGCTTCACCGAGGAGCTGCTGGTCCGGTCGGCGGCCGCCGGCTTCCGCTCCGGCCGGGGTACCTGGGACCCGGACGGGAGCCCGCCGCTCTGGGGGTGGACGCGCGCCGTCCGCGGCGCGTTCGGCAGCGAGCGCGTGCTCGCGCCTACGGACGACGGGGTGCGCGACGCCGCCACCGAGAGCTACCGCCTGGCCGAGGCCCTCCTGGCCGCGGCCGGTGAGGGGCCACCGGTGCTGCTGGTCCTCGACGACGTCCACTGGGCGGACACCGACAGCCTCCGCCTGATCCGCCGGGTGGCCGCCGAGCTGACCGGCGTCCCGTTGGTCCTCGTCGTCGCCCTCCGGGTCTCCCCCGCCGACGCGGGCGCCGCCGTGGCGGACCTGCTGGGCGCCCTGGCGCGGCTCGACCCGGTGCGCCTCGACCTGCTCGGCCTGGACGCCGCCGCCGTCGCGTCCTGCGTCGCCGCCGCCACCGGGATGCAGATCCCGGCGGAGGCCGCGGCGGAGCTCGTCGCGCGGACCGACGGCAACCCGTTCTTCGTGACCGAGATGGCCCGGCTCCTGGCGGCCGAGGGCGCGCTGACCCGACCGGGCGCCCCGGGCTGGCACTCGGTGCCGGGCGGGGTGCGGGACGTCGTCCGCCAGCGGCTGGCCCAGCTACCGGCGGCCACCTCGGGGATCCTGGCCGTCGCGGCCGTGGCCGGCCGCTCCTTCGAGCTGGCGGCGGTCGAGCAGGCCGCCGGCTGCTCCAGCGCCGAGATCGACGACGCGATGGAGTCAGCGCTCGCTCTCGGGCTCGTCGACGTGCAGACACCGGGCCGGTACCGGTTCACCCACGCGCTGGTCCGGGACGCGGTCTACGAGACGCTGCCGGCACCGGCCCGGACCCGGACGCACGCGAGCGTGGCCGCCGCGCTCGAGGACGCCCTCGCCGGACAGATCGCCGAGCACACCACCGAGCTCGCCGAGCACTACCGACTGGCCGGCGACGCCTACGCCCGCTCGGGCTGGTCCTTCGCCCGTCGGGCCGGCGAGACGGCGGCCGCCCGCTCGGCGCATGCCGAGGCCCGGCGGCTGTTCGCCATGGCCGCCGAGCTGCAGGAGCGGGACCCGCTGGCCGGCCCCGAGGAGCGCGAGGCGGTACAGGTGGGCCTCGGCCGCGCCCTGCTGGGGACCGGGCGGCCGATCGACGCGTGGCCGGCGTTCGCCGCGGCCGGGGAGTCGGCCGTGCGCCGGGGCGATCCGGCGGCGGCCGCCCGGATGCTGCTGGAGATCACCTCCGGAGCCGTGTGGGGGTGGCGGATCAGGTCGCAGGTCGACGCCGACGCCGTCCGGCTGTGGCGCGCCGTCCTGGACGCTCCGGACGGCGTCCTTCCCCCCGCGGTACGCGCCCGCGCCGAAGCCGCCCTGGCCGTCGAGCACCTCTACGCACCCGACAGCTCGGAGGTGAGCGTCCGGCTGATCGACTCCGCCGTCGCCCGGCTGCATGCCGCGGACGCCGCGCCACAGGAGCTGGACGTCGTGCTGCAGCTGGCCAGCAGCGCGCTCGCACGTCCCGAACTGCTCCCCCGGCGCGTGGCACTGGCCGACGAGCTGGTCGAGCGGGCGAGGCGGACGGGCGACGAGCCCGCCCTCGCCCTGGCGCTCACCCAGCGGGCCGGTGTCCGGGCCGAGCAGGGCCGCATCGAGGAGGCCCACTCCGATCTGCTGCGGGCCCGCCAGCTCGCCGAGCGGCACTCCCTTCCGCAGGTGCTGCTGATCTCCGGCTGGGGACTGGCGTTGCTCCGGCAGGCGCACGGCGACCTGGCCGGAGCCGAGGACGACATCGTCCGGCTGGAGCGGCTCGAGCTCACCCTGGCCGCGCCCGGGGTCGGCATCGGCCTGGCGCAGCGGACCTCGATCCGCTGGGCGCAGGGCCGGCTGGCCGAGTGCGAGCCGTTGCTGCGGCAGGCCGCCGAGTACCAGCCGACCGAACTGCGCGATCTGCACGCCCTGGCCCTCGTCGAGGCCGGGCGGCCTGACGAGGCGCGCCGGCTGCTCGGCCCGTGGAGCGAGCAGCCGCCGGTGATCCGCGACTACCTGTTCATCAGCCTGACCGCACTGCGCGCCTGGCTGTGGCTCGAGCTGCACGACCGCGGCTGCGCCACCGACGGAGCGATCGGGGACCTGCGCCGCGAGCTCACGCCCTACGCCGACCGGTTCGCCGCAGGCGGCCTGTCGGCGTTCTTCCTCGGCTCCGTCCACCACACGCTGGCGCGCCTGGCCGATGTCGACGGCGATCCGGTCGCGGCCGAGGCACACGCCCAGGCCGCCCTGGACGTGCACCGCAGGCTGGGGCTCGCCCCCTGGACGGCCCGGACCGAGGGGCTGCTGTCCCGGCTCCGGAACTGACCTCGACCGCTCCGGTCAGGGCGTCGCGGTTCCGTGGATGACCAGCGCGTGCCGGCGGTAGGCGCGGCGGGACAGCCGCGGAACGATCCACCGGACGGGCGCGGGCGCCTCGGCGAGCATCTGCGCCACGACGGCGGGGTCCCCCTCGTACTGGATCATGCCCAGGACGAGCGCCATCTCCGAACGCCGCCCGTTCTCCTTGGCCCGTTCCCCCATCTCCTCCCATTCGGCCTTCGTGACCGCGCGGGCGGCGATCGGGAGCAGCCGCTCCTCCTCGGCATCCAGGTGCTCGGCGAGGTGGACGTAGAGCTGGTCGAACAGCTCGGCCAGCCGCTCGCGGTCCGACGGCTCGGCGCGTGCCGCCCAGCGCGGGAGGAGTTCGCCGATCTCGGTGAGCAGGGCGTCGACCTGGCCGTGCTGCGCCTCCATGAGCCGCACGATCGGCGCCAGCTCCTCGGGCACCCGCTCGAGCAGCTTCGGCCAGAGCAGTTCGTCCTCGGCGGTGTGGTGCTCGTGCAGCGTCCGGTCGACGAGGTCGAGGTGCTCGGCGACCACCGTGGCGCGCCGCACGTCGCCGTCGGCCACTCGGCGGATCACTCCCCCGGCGAGCCGGAACTCGCGGCGGAACACGGTGTGGATGGTCGGCATGATGCTGGTGTCGATCGGGGCGGTCGTGGTGTCCATGGCTGTCTCCTCGGGTCGGCCGGATGGCGTGTCCCGACGATGCGGCGCGCCGTCTGCAGTCGTCTTGCAACCGCCTTGCATGCGCTTCCGGGCGACGGCCGCGTCAGGCGCGGTCGACGTCCGTGATGCCGCGCAACTGCTCGAGGGCCGCCCGGAGCGCCCGCATCCGCGCCGCGCCCAGGTGCGCGGTCCACTCCGCCTCCACCTCCGCCACCGTCGCGGCCGCCACCTCGGCGGCGGCCCGCCCGCGCGGGGCGAACCGTCACCAGCCGGGCCCGCCCGTCCGTGGGGTCGGGCATCCGCTGCACGTACCCGTGCCGCTCCAACTGGTCGACCAGGACGCCGGCGGTCTGCTTCGTGATCCGGGCCTGGTCGGCGAGCTCGGTCAGCCGGCTGCCCTGCGGGGCCAGCCGGGCGACCAGGCGCGCCTGCGCCATCGTGAGATCCGCGAAGCCCGCGGCGCCGAGCGCCTCGACGACGCGCGTCTCCATCGCCCGGTAGGGCACGAAGAGGAGGAGCCCGACGTTCCAGTCCTCGCCCGCGGGATCGCTTCCCGTCATGTCACCGACCCCTTGACGATGGTCAGGTCTGCTGACTATTTTGGTCAGGCGAACTTACCACTTGAGGACGTGGTCTCCCATGGACCGGACGAGCGCCTGGCGCACCCTCGAGGAGCAGCGGATCTCGCTGAGCGACCTGCTCGCCGACCTCACCCCCGACCAGTGGGTGCATCCCTCGCTGTGCGACGGGTGGCGGGTCTGCGACGTCGCCGCCCACCTCACCCTGGGGCACCGGGTCGGCCCGCTCACCGGCACGGTCGAGTTCGTGCGGGCCCGCGGCAACGTCAACCGCCTCATCCACGACACCGCCGTCCGGCGCGCCGACGCCGTCGACCAGGCGACGGTCGTGGCCGACCTCCGGGAGTCCGCGGCATCCCGACGGCACCCGCCGGGCACGTCCCGCCTCGACCCGTTCGCCGACGTGCTCGTGCACGGCCAGGACATCGCCCGACCGCTCGGTCTGCACCGGCCGATCCCCGTCGAGGCCGCGCTGGTCGCGGCGGACCACTACTGGACGATGGGCTTCCCGTTCCACGCCCGCCGCCGCCTCGCCGGCCTCCGGCTCGCAGCGACCGACGCCGACTGGACGGCAGGCGCCGGCCCGACCGTCGAGGGCCCGATCGCCGCGATGCTGCTGGTGCTCACCGGCCGAGTCAGCGTCCCTCGACGAGCTCTCGGGCGAGGGACTCCCCCAGCTGCGAGCCCGCCTCGCGCCCCAGTCCGTGGGCCCGGACGCCGCTTAGGGCCGTACCGCCCGAGCAAGGTGGCGCGCGACGAACGTGTCCCGTACCGACCGGATGGCCCGTGTGGCGGCGGTGCGCCAGGCCGGTTCCGCGAGCTGGGCCTCGAGACGCGCGAGCCGCTCCTCCAGATGATCGATCGACGGCGACGAGCCCTCCGGCCGCGCGGCGAGCACGGCCAGCCCGTCGGTCAGTCCGGTGACCAGCGCCGTGACCTCGTCCGGCATCAGGCGCACGGTGCCCACGCAGATGTCGTCGCGCCAGACGCTGAGGTTGACGATGTTCTCGCGGGCGTGCGCCGAGACGCGGACCGCCCGGTTGTCGCCCCGCGCGTCCCACGCCCACCGACTCCGCTGCTCGGGGAACCGCACCACCGTCGTCATTTGCCCAGGTTGGGCCGCCGCCGACCGTCCGTCAACATGATCGCGGCCCGTGTCGTTCACGCGATCAGGGCCAGCACGAGTACGGCCACGCTGATCATCGTCCCGGGGACGAGGTACCAGAGCGTGCCGACGGCGAGGACGAGAGCCAGCCACCGCGCCCATGCGGCTTCCGCCGCCCATGCCGCCGACGCGACCAGGTACGCCGCCCCCAGGACGACGAACGCGGCCTTCATCGCGGTCGACTCGGGGTCGATGCCGACCGCTCGCACGATCCGCGCCCACGGGCCGAGCTCACCGGCATGGTCCCCCGACCGGGGCGTGACGTAGCTGCCGACGACCAGCGCCCGGACGCCGTCGAACACCATGTACCCGCCCTGCACGGCGCAGAGCACGACCGCAAACCACCGAGCCCACGCCATCACCGCGCCCCCGGGCGCACCAGCCCCCGCTCGTAGGCGTAGACGACCGCCTGGACCCGGTCCCGGAGACCGAGCTTCGCGAGCAGCCGGGCCACGTGGGTCTTCACCGTCGCCTCGCTCACGACGAGGGTCGCGGCGATCTCGGCGTTCGACAGTCCGCCGGCGACCAGGTGCAGCACCTCGAGCTCCCGCTCGGTGAGCCCTCTGACCTCCGGCGGGATCGGCCCCGGCGCCGGGCTCCGGGCGAACTCCTCGATCACGCGTCGCGTCACCGCCGGGTCGAGCAGCGCACCGCCGTCGGCGACCAGCCGGATGGCCTGCACCAGTTCCTCGGGCGGCGCGTTCTTCAGCAGGAAGCCGCTGGCCCCGGCGCGCAGCGCGTCGTACACGTGCGAGTCGACGTCGAACGTGGTGAGGACGACGACCCGCGTGACCGGCGGCGCCTCGCTCGCCAGCCGACGGGTCGCCGAGATGCCGTCCAGCCGGGGCATGCGGATGTCCATGAGCGTGACGTCCGGGCGGAGCCGGCGGGCCGCCGCGACCGCCTCGACGCCGTCGGCCGCCTCGCCGACCACGGCGATGTCCGTCTCTGCGGAGAGGATCAGGCGGAAGCCGGCGCGCACCATCGTCTGGTCGTCGGCGAGCAGGACCCGGATCACCGGGCGTCCTCCGGGGTCCGCACCGGCTCGGCCACCGGCTCACCCGCCGGGACGGGCAGGACGGCGTGCACCGCGAAGCCGCCGGCCACCGGTCCGGCCTCGACCGTTCCCCCGTAGAGCGCCGCCCGCTCGCGCATGCCGACGAGGCCGTGGCCGCCGCCCGGCGTGGGGGTCCCGCCTCGGCCGTCGTCGGTCACCCGGAGCTCGAGCACGCCGTCCCGGTAGTCGACCGAGCACTCGACCCGGCCGGCGTGCGCGTGCCGCAGCACGTTGGTGACCGCCTCCTGCACGATCCGGTAGGCCGCCAGGTCGACCCCGGGCGGCAGGTCGCCGACGTCGCCGGTGACGGTGCAGTCGACCTGCAGCCCTGCGGCGCGGGCCGGTTCGAGCAGCTCGGGAAGCCGCGCGAGCCCGGGCGCGGGGGCATCGGTGTCCGGCGCGCGCAGCACGCCGAGCATGCGGTGCATCTCGGCGATCGACTCGCGGCCGGTGCGCTCGGCGGTCTCCAGCGCCGCCCGTTCCGCCTCCTGATCGGGGCGCAGCAGCCGTCGGACGCCGCTGACGTGCAGCGTCATCACCGACAGGCTGTGCGACACGACGTCGTGCATCTCGCGGGCGATCCGCAGCCGCTCCTCGGCCACCGCCGCGGCCGCCCGCCACTGCGCCTGCTGCTCCGCCGCCGCGGCCCGCTGCTCGGAGAGCTCCGCGCGCGCCGTGCGCCCGGCGACGGTCCGCCCGCCCAGCCACGCGCCGCCGGCCAGGAGCCAGACGTAGACGACGTCCTCGATGACGATGCCCTTCTGCAGCACGATGCTGAGCGCGAGCAGCGCGAATGCCACGGCCAGCGCCACCAGCGGCCGGCGGGCGTGATAGCCGGCCGAGACCATCAGCAGGAGCGCGGTGACGAACCAGCCGAACCAGTTCGCCGGGTCGATGCCGAACGAGCTCGGGACGACGACCAGCCCGGTCAGCCCGACGACGAGCGCCGCCATGGGCGCGACGCGGTGCCAGGCGACGGCGAGGGTGCCGACGGCCATCGAGGTGGCGATCGCCCCGATCGGGGCGTCCGGCGGGGCGAGCCACAGCTCCACCTGCGTCGCCACGGTGAGCACCGTGGCGAGCGCGAGGTCGATCGGGCGGGGCACCCACCGGCGCATGGCGGTCACGGTAGGACGCGAGTGCCGTCCGCGGAGTCATCCGAGCGAGCGATCTGCCGGGCTCCGGACGTCGTCCTCCGGAGTGACACAGGTCCAGCACCGGTGCCGACGACGGCGCGGGAGCCGTCAGCCCATGGTTCCCGGCGTCCGACCGGCGGGTGTGCGCCGGTCCCGTCGAAGGAGCACCGCCGTGACCGTTCCCTCCTCCCCCGCCCGCCGGCTGCGGCGCTACGCCGCCGGAACCGCCCTCGTCGCCTTCCCGCTCGTGCTGATCGCGCAGGAATTCACCAATCCCCTCGACCGAAGGTGATGGCCAGGACTTCCTCGCCGTCGCCGCCGGCGAGTCCCGGAGTGCCCTCGTGACGTCGATGGTGCTGCTCATGCTCACGGCCGTACTGATCATCACCGCGGTGAGCGGCGTCCTGCACCAGGCGCGCGACCGGGGCGCGGCCCTGGCCGACACCGGTGCCGCCTTCATGGTGCTCGGAGGTCTCGCGTTCTTCGGCGAGGCCGTGATCTGGATGACGGCAATGGCCCTGCCCGGCGGGGACCCCACCGAGATGGCCGCCTACTTCGACCGCATGACCGACAGCGCGCTGGTCGCCACCGTCGCGACGACGTTGTTCGTGTGCTTCGCCATCGGCGCGGCCGTCCTGCCGTGGGCGGCGTGGCGGGCGGGCGCGGTGCACTGGTGGGTGCCGGTACTGGCCACCGTCGCGGTCGTGGCGGAGTTCGGCCTGCCGTTCCACTCCACCGCGTCCGAGATCGTGGTGTTCACCGCTCTCGCCGCCGCCTACGGGGCGATCGGCCTGCGGGTGCTGCGGATGACCGACGCGGAGTGGGACGGCGTCCGCTCGTCGACCCGGGCCGAGGCGCCGGTGCCGGCCTGATCCGACCCGACCGACGGCCGTCCCGCGCGGGGCGGCCGTCGTCGCGCGTGTCAGTCCTGCTGCATCACCGAGAAGACGTTGCCGGCGGGGTCGGTGAACCAGGCGATCAGCGGACCGCCGCCGGTCATGATGCCGCGCTCGTCGAACTGCATGCCCTCGTAGCGCTGGAAGGTCACGCCACGGGAGGTCAGCTCGTCGACCGCCGCCTCGATGTCGGGCACCGGGAAGTTGAGCACCGTGAAGGCCGCCGGGGTGTGGTCGGGCTTGGTGTAGACGAACACGTCCGCGCCGGATCCCAGCCTGAGCCGGAGCATGCTGCCCCGGGCGCCCTCGACGAGGGTGACGGGGAGGCCCAGCGTCTCCGCGTAGAAGGCCCGGGCCTTGTGCGGGTCGTCCACGGCGAAGCCGCTGAAAGCGGGGCTGTCGGTCAGCACGGGCATCCCTCTCGATCGGTCCTGCTCTATCGACCGGTCGGGACGCCCGTTCTCATCGCTGTTCGGGGTCGAGGGGCAGGCCCAGCTTCAGGAACAGCTCGTTGTCGAGGTTCAGAAAGCTCGAGATGTGGGCGACCTTGCCGTCGGTCACCTCGAGCACGTGCAGCGCCCACGGCTCGAACCCGCCGTCGGCCGTCGGCCGCCACTGGGCGACGGCGGGACTGCCGTTGGCCTGCGTCGCCATCACCCGTGACCCCCGGCAGGCCGCGCCAGGGCCGAGCATCCAGGTGCCGATGTCGCCGGAACCCCGCAGCCACATCTCGAACGGCGGCATGTGCTGGGTCGCGTCGTCGTGCAGCAGCCGGACGAACGAGTCGATGTCGTAGCGCTCGAAGGCGTCGACGTACTTCTCCAGCAGTTCCTCCGCGTCGGCGTCGAGCGGACGGGGGTCCAGCTCGCCGCCGTTCTCGGCGAGCGTGGCGCGCGCCCGCTGGAGCGCGCTGTTCACCGAGGCGACCGTGGTGTCGAGCAGCTGCGCCACCTCGTCGGCCTTCCAGCGCAGCACCTCGCGCAGGATGAGGACGGCGCGCTGCCGCGGCGGCAGGTGCTGCAGGGCCGACACGAACGCCAGCCGGATCGACTCGCGCATGACCGCCCGCTCGGCGGGGTCGGAGTCCTCCGACAACACCTGCCGGTCGAGCACCGGCTCGACCCACGCGGTGGCGGGCCGGCGGGCCGTCAGGGAGTGGTCGACCGGCTGCCACGGCGAGCCGGACAGGTCCATCGGCAGGGCGCGGCGCTGCCGGCCGGACAGCTGGTCGAGGCACACGTTGGTGGCGATCCGGTAGAGCCACGACCGCAGCGCCGACCGGCCCTCGAAGTCCGCCAGCCCGCGCCAGGCGCGGACCATCGTCTCCTGCACCGCGTCGTCCGCGTCGAAGGACGAGCCGAGCATCCGGTAGCAGTAGCCGGTCAGCTCACGACGGTGCTCGAGCAGCCGCGGGTCGAGCTGGTCGACCGGGCCGATCGCCACGCTGGTCATCGCACGCACCCCTCAGGTCGGTGTGCAGGTCAGCACATCACAGGACACCGACAGTTCGGGAGCCCCCGGAAGATGAACGGCACTGGACAGCGCAGCCGCCGCGCCAGGAGCATCGACGTCGAGATGAGCGATTCCACCGCAGAGTCGGGCCAGCCCGACCCCCGATCGGCCAGGCAGCGGGATGGGGCGGCACGTCCCCCGCGGCCAGGCTCGTCGGCATGACCACAGACACCGCCGTCCTCCCGCCCATGACCGCCGCCGCGTCCGCGCTGCCCGAACCCCGGAGCCGGCTGGCCCAGCTCGGCATCGACACCGGGTACGTCCTGCTGGGCTTCCCGATCGCGATCGCCGCCTTCGTCCTCGTCGTCACCGGTCTCGCCCTGGGTGCGGGCCTGCTGGTGATCTGGGTGGGCGTCCCCGTCCTGGCGCTCACCCTGCTGGCCGCCCGAGGGCTGGCCACCGTCGAGCGGGCGCAGCTGCCCGCCGTCCTCGACCGGCCGCTGCCCGTCCCCGCCTACCGGAGCACCGGGCCCGACGACCGGCCGATCACCCGGCTGATCACGCCGCTGCGCGACCCCCAGACGTGGCTCGACGCGCTGCACGCCATCGTGCGGTTCCCCGTCGCGATCTTCTCGTTCGTCGTCACCGTGACGTTCTGGTCGATCGCCCTCGGCGGCCTCAGCTACGGCGCCTGGGCGTGGGCGCTGCCCGACGGTGACGCCAACCAGGACCTGCTGGAGCTGCTCGGCTTCGAACCGAGCTACGGCCAGACCGTCGCTCGCCTACGCCTTCGTCGGGCTGGTCGCCGCCGTCTTCCTGTTCCCCGCCGTCCGCGGCGTCGCGCTCCTGCAGGCCCAGCTCGGACGGGCGCTGCTCACCTCCCGCGCGGCCACGCAGGCCGAGCTCGACCCGGGTCACCCAGGGCCGCGACGCGGCCGTCGCCGCCGAGGCCGTCGCGCTGCGCCGGCTGGAGCGCGACATCCACGACGGGCCGCAGCAGCAGCTGGTCCGGCTCAACATGGACCTCGCCCGGGCGCAGCGGCAGCTCGAGCGCGACCCGGAGGCCGCCCGCGCCACGCTCGGCGAGGCCGCCGGCCTGGCGCGGGAGACGCTGGAGGAGCTGCGGGCCCTGTCCCGCGGGATCGCGCCGCCGGTGCTCGCCGACCGCGGCCTGGCCGCCGCGCTGGCCGCCGTCGCCGCCCGCTCCCCCGTCCCGGTCGACCTGGCGGTCGACCTGCCTCCCGAGCGGCTGGCCCCGGTCACCGAGAACACCGCGTACTTCGTCGTCAGCGAGGCGCTGGCCAACGTCGCCAAGCACAGCGGCGCCACCACCTGCCGGGTCGTCGTCGGCTGCACGGACGGCCGGCTGGTGGTCCTCGTCGAGGACGACGGCACGGGTGGCGCGGTGCAGGCACCGGGTCACGGGCTCGCCGGGCTGGCCGACCGGCTGCAGGCCGTCGACGGGCGCTTCGACGTCGACAGCCCGCGCGGCGGACCGACGCGGCTCACGGCGGACCTGCCGTGCGGGTAGTCCTGGCCGAGGACTCGGTCCTCCTGCGGGAGGGCCTGGTCCGACTCCTCGAGGAGGCCGGCACCGAGGTCGTGGCCGCGGTGGCCGACGGTCCCTCGCTCGTCCGGGCGGTGCGCGAGCACCGCCCGGACGTCGCCGTCGTCGACGTCCGGATGCCGCCGACGCACACCGACGAGGGGCTGCGGGCGGCGGTCGAGGCCCGCGGGGAGGTGCCGGGGACGGCGGTGCTCGTGCTGTCGCAGTACGTCGAGGTGGCCTACGCCGACGAACTGCTCGCCGACGGCGCCGGCGGCGTGGGCTACCTGCTCAAGGACCGGGTGGCCGACGTCGACGCGTTCCTCGAGGCCCTCGAGGACGTGGTCGGCGGCGGCACGGTGCTCGACCCGCAGGTGGTGGCGCAGCTGTTCGCCCGCCGCCGGGCCGACGACCCGGTGCGCCGCCTGACGCCTCGCGAGCGGGAGGTGCTGGGCCTGATCGCCGAGGGGCACTCGAACACCGCGATCGCCCGGATCCTGGTGGTCACGCCGGGCGCCGTCGAGAAGCACACCCAGCACATCTTCGCGAAGCTCGACCTGGCGCCCGACGAGGACCAGCACCGCCGGGTGATGGCCACGCTGGCCTACCTGCGCGGCTGATCGGGGCCGGCTCGGCCCAGTGCCCGCTCGATGTTGTCGACCATCCGGCTCAGCACCAGGATCGTCCGCTCGTACTCGTTCCGGGACAGGCCGTCGGCGACGTGCCGGCGGACGCGCCCCACGGCCCGGTTGACCCGGTCGTGCGCGGCGGCGCCGTCGGGAGTCAGCCCGACCCGGCCGGTGCCCAGCCGCACGACCCAGCCGCGCCCCACCAGGTCCGAGACCACGGTGTCGACGTCGTCCTCCAGCTCGGTCCCCGTTGCGAGGGAGTGCAGCACCTGCCAATGACGGCGGGTGAGCCCCTCACCGGTGACGACGGCGTCGACCGCCTCCTCGAGGAGGGCGTCCAGCCGCCGAACCCACCAGCCGATGGGCCGCTCCTCCGCCATGCGGGGCATCCTGACAGGGGCACGCAAGCCGACAACTCGTTGGCGTCGCAGGTCACCCGAGCGGTAGACACCTCCCGTGTCCGATCTCGCTGCCCAGCTCCGCCCGGTGACCACCGAGGAATGGCCGCGGTTCACCCGCTCCATGAGCGCCGTCTTCGGTGACGAACCGACGGGCCCCTTCTTCGACTCGCCGCCGCCGACCGCCGAGCTCGACCGCTCCCTCGGCCTCTTCGAGGGCGGACGGGTCGCCGCGACCTCGGGCATCTACAGCCTGGAGATGACGGTGCCCGGCGGCGCCGTGGTCCCGACCGCCGGCATCACCTGGATCACCGTCGCGCCCACGCACCGGCGCCGCGGCGTGCTGACCGCGATCATGCGCCGGCAGCTCGACGACGCCCACGAGCAGGGCCGGGAGCCGGTCGCCGCGCTGTGGGCGGCGGAGGCCTCGATCTACGGGCGGTTCGGCTACGCGCCGGCGTCGTTCCGGGGCGGGTGGAAGGGCCGGACCGAGCGCCTCCGGCTGCGCCGCGACGTGGACACCGGGACCGGTCAGGTCCGGCTCGTCGACGTCGCCGAGTTCCGGGCCGCGGCCACCGGCCTCTACGACCAGCTCCGCCGCGGCGTGCCGGGGAGCCTGGCCCGCGACGACCGGTGGTGGGACCGCCTGCTGCGCGACGACAAGGACGACCGGCACGGCTACACCGAGCGCTGGCACGTGCTGCACGAGGAGTCCGACGGCACGGCCACGGGCTACGCGTCCTACCGGATCAAGTCCTCGTGGACCGACACGAGCGAACCCGACAGCACGCTGCGGGCCGGCGAGGTCCGCGCGACCACGCCGGCCGGCTACGCCGCGCTGTGGCAGTACCTCCTGTCGCACGACCTCGTGCGCACCATCGACGTCCCGATGGCATCGGCCGAGGACCCGGTACGCCACCTGGTCGCCGACTCCCGCGCCCTGTCCGCGCGCCCGGCCGACGGGCTGTGGGTGCGGCTGGTCGACGTCGACAAGGCGCTGGCGGCCCGCCGCTACCCGGCGCCGATCGACCTCGTGCTCGAGGTCCGCGACGAGTTCTGCC
This sequence comes from uncultured Actinomycetota bacterium, assembly GCA_963784165.1. Taxonomy (GTDB): domain Bacteria; phylum Actinomycetota; class Actinomycetes; order Mycobacteriales; family Geodermatophilaceae; genus Blastococcus_B. The sequence goes on along the minus strand of CAWAQI010000017.1, from coordinate 253,418 downwards.
CGTGGAACACCGGGCGCTGGCGGCTGTCCGGCCATCCGGCCGGCGCCTACTGCGGCCCGACCGACCGTGACCCCGACATCGTGCTGGGCATCGAGGAGCTGTCGTCGGTCTACCTGGGCGGGGTGTCGCTGGGCTCGCTGCAGGCGGCCGGGCGGGTGTGCGAGGTCAGCCCGGGCGCGGTCACGCTCGCGTCGACCGCCTTCGGCTGGCCGGTCGCCCCGTGGTGCCCGGACGAGTTCTAAGAGGACCCCGCTGCCCCCACCTGGCGGGTCACCCCTCGCCCGGGCTAGGTTCGTCTGATGGCGTCGGACTGCTGGACCCTGACCGTCGAGCGGTCGGACCTGGCGCGGACCCGCCTGATCCGCACACCGGTGCCGGACCTGGCTGCCGGTGAGGCGCTGCTGCGGGTGGACCGCGTGGGCGTGACGGCCAACAACGTCACCTACGCCGTCCTCGGCGACGCCTTCCGCTACTGGGAGTTCTTCCCGACCGAGCCGGGCCGCGGCGTCGTCCCGCTGTGGGGGTTCGCCGAGATCGCCGAGTCACGCGTCGACGGTCTGGCGGCCGGCGGGCGCGTCTACGGCTACCTGCCGTCCGCGTCGCACCTGGTGGTCCGGCCCGGCCGGGTGGACGACCGCGGCTTCCGGGAGACCGCCGAGCACCGCGCCACCCTGCCCTCGCCGTACAACACCTACGCGCTGACCAGCGGCGATCCGGCGTACGAGGCCGACCGCGAAGACCTGCAGGTGCTGTTCCGCCCGCTGTTCTGGACGTCGTTCATGCTCGCCGACTGGCTGGTCGACACCGAGGCCATGGGCGCCGAGCGCATCGTGCTCTCCTCGGCGTCGAGCAAGACCGCGTACGGGGCCGCGTTCGAGCTCCAGCGCCAGGGGCGGGACGTCGTGGGGCTCACCTCGTCCCGCAACGTCGGGTTCACCGAGAGCCTCGGCTGCTACCGCACCGTCCTGCCGTACGACGCGGTCGGCGAGCTGTCCCGGGACGTGCCGACGCTCTACGCCGACCTCGCCGGGGACGCGTCGCTCACCGCCGCGCTGCGTTCTTCCCTCGGCCCCTCGTTGGTGCACGAGGTGGTCGTCGGGGTGACCCACCAGGAAGCCGCGCCTGCGGGGACGCTGGCCGACACCGGGCCGGCGATGTTCTTCGCGCCCGACCAGATGCGCAAGCGGATCGGCGACTGGGGCCGCGAGGAACTGGACCGGCGCTTCGCCGAGGCGTGGCGCGCGTTCGCGCCGCGCGCCGAGCAGTGGGTCGACGTCGTCGTCGGGCACGGTCCCGAGGGCCTGGAGCAGGTCTGGCTCGAGGTGCTGGCGGGCCGGACCGACGCCCGGACCGGCCACGTCCTGTCCCTCTAGGCCTCCGTCGGCAGCCCGCCGGCCGGGCGGTGCCGATCGCGCTCGTAGTCGCCGACCAGGGCGATCCGGCGCGCGTGCCGTTCGTCGCCGCTGAACGGCGTCTTCAGGAACTCGAGGACGAGGTCGGTGGCCTCCTCGTCGGAGTGCTGCCGCGCGCCGATCGAGACGACGTTCGCGTCGTTGTGCTGCCGGGCGAGCTGCGCGGTGCTGGTGTTCCACACCAGCGCGGAGCGCACGCCGGGCACCTTGTTGGCGGCGATCTGCTCGCCGTTGCCGGAGCCGCCGATGACGACGCCGAGGCTGCCCGGCTCGGCGACCGTCCGCTCCCCCACCTCGAAGCAGAACGGCGGGTAGTCGTCCTGGGCGTCGTACTCGAACGCCCCGCAGTCGACCGGCTCGTAGCCCGCGTCGGCGAGCGCCTTCTTCAGGTGCTCCTTGAACTCGAGGCCCGCGTGATCCGTCCCGATGAAAACGCGCATGGCGGGGAGTCTGTCAGGCTCCGGGCGTGGCGGTACTGGGTGTCGACGGCTGGCGTGGGGCGTGGGTGGCCGCCCGGCTCGAGGGCCGTGCAGTGGAACTCACCGTCCTGCCCGACACGGCCGCCGTCCTCGCCGTCCCCGGCATCGAGGTGGTCGCGATCGACATGCCGATCGGGCTGTCGGACGACGGCGCGCGGGCGTGCGACGTCGCTGCGCGGGGGCGGCTGCCCGGCGCGGCGAGCACGGTGTTCCCCGCCCCGGTGCGCCCGGTCCTGCAGGCGACGACCTACGTGGAAGCGCGGTCGACGTCCCTGGCGGCAGCCGGACGCTCGCTCTCGGCGCAGAGCTTCGCCCTGGTGCCGGCGATCCGGTCGCTCGACGACGCGCTGGGCGAGCCGCCCGACCCGCGGGTGCACGAGGTCCACCCCGAGCTGTCCTTCCGCGCGCTCGACGGGCGGGTCACCGACCGCAAGGCCGTCGGCAGCGGGATCGCGCAGCGGATCCGCGCTCTGGAGCGCGTGATGGACGTGCTCGACGCCCTGGCCCAGGACCGGACGGGGGTGCCGGTGGTCGACGCGCTGGACGCCTGTGCCGCCGCCTGGTCGGCCCAGCGTCTGGCCGACGGCGTCGCGGAGTGCGTGGGCGACGGCCGGACCGACGCCCGGGGCCGGCCGATGCGGATCTGCTGGTGAGCACCGGCTGGCAGGAGGTCGCCGACGGCGTGCTCGTGCGCCGGCACCGCGCGCTGGACCTCAACTGCGGACTCGTCCTCGGGGAGGGCGCCTGCCTCGTCGTCGACACCCGCTCCCACCTCGGCGAGGCGGCCGACCTGATCGCGGCCGTCCGCGCGGTCACCCCGCACCCGTGGACGGTGGTCAACACCCACGCCCACTTCGACCACTGCTTCGGCAACGCCGCCTTCCGGCCGGCGCCGGTGTGGGGCTCGCGGGGCTGCGCCGCGGACCTCGCCGCCACCGGGGAGCTGCAGCGCGCCGTCGTCGTCGCGGGGCTGCGGGAGGCGGGCCAGGACGCCGAGGCCGACCTGGTGACGGCGGCACCGATCGACCCGCCGGACCACCTGGTCGACGACGTCGCCGTGCTGGACGTCGGCGGCCGCGAGGTGACGCTGCGGTTCCTGGGCCGGGGGCACACCGATCACGACCTGGTGGTCGAGGTCGAGACGGACGGCGACGACACGGTGGTCTTCGCCGGCGACCTGGTCGAGGAGGGCGCTCCCCCGGCCTTCGAGGACGCCTATCCGGCCGACTGGCCCGCGACCCTCGGCCGGCTGCACGCGCTGGCCCGCGGACCGGTGGTGCCCGGGCACGGCGCCGTCGTCGATGCGGCCTACGTCGGCGCCCAGCGCGAGGAACTGCTCGCCGTCCTCACCGCGCTGCGCGCCGGCCGACCGCAGGACGGCCCCTACGACGCGACCACGATGCGGACGGCGGCAGGCCGCCTCAGGTGAAGCGGCGGACCACCGACAGCGGGAGGACCCGGAGCAGCCCGGCCACGGGACGCCACGGCCACTCGGGCACGTAGCCGCGCGCGGGCTCGCGCTCGATGACGTCGACGAGGGCGGGCACGCCCTTCTCCAGGGGCACCGTGAACAGACCGCGGCGCCCTTCGTTGAGGTCGGTCGCGATGAAGCCGGGCAGGATCGCCGAGACCCTGATCTGCGAGCCGTAGACGTCCGAGCGGATTCCCTCGGCCAGCGCGTTGAGCGCGGCCTTGCTCGCGCCGTACGCCGTCCGGCTCTGGCGCATGCCGCGGATCGAGGCCACCGACGAGATCAGCACCAGGTGCCCGGCGCCCTGCGCGCGGAACAGCTCCATCGCCGCCTCGCAGGTGGCGTGCGTGCCGAGGACGTTCGTGGCCAGGGTCGCGCGGTTCGCCCACGCCTTGCCGGTGCCGACCGAGGCGCCCTTGCCGATGCCCGCGTTGGCGATCACGCGGTCGAACCCGCCCAGCTCGTCGGCGAGCTCCGGGACCACCCGGGCGACGTCGTCGGGGTCGTCGATGTCGAGCGCCGACGTCACGACCCGGATGTCCGGGTGCTCGGCGAGCAGCTCCTTCCGGAGCGCGTCGAGCCGCTCGGTGCGGCGGGCGGCGAGCGCGAGGTCGCGGCCCATGGCGGCGAACCGCCGGGCCATGCCCTCGCCGAGGCCGGAGCTCGCGCCGGTGATCAGGATGCGCTGGCGGACGGGGTGCGGCACCGCGTCAGCATGCCGAAGCCGCCGGCCGAGGGGCCAAAATGGCCATTTTGGCCCCTCGGGACGTCAGCGGCGGGCGGTGAGCTGCAGGGTGTCCTCGGGGACCGACTCCATGTCGGGGCCCGCGGTGCGGGTGCGCTTGAGCTCCCAGAAGTCGGGGAGGTTGGCGAGCAGGACGGCGCCGTCGAAGGCCTTGCCGGCGTCCTCGCCGGTCGGGACCCGGCTGATGACCGGGCCGAAGAACGCGACGCCGTCGATGTGCATGACCGGGGTGCCGACGTCCTCGCCGACCGGGTCCATGCCCTCGTGGTGGCTCTTCTCGAGCGCGTCGTCGTACTCGGTGGAGGTGGCGGCCTCGGCGAGCGAGGCGGGCAGGCCGGCGCGCTCGAGCGCGGGGGCGATCAGCTCGTCGAGCTCGAGCTTCTCGTGGTGCCGCAGGGTGCCCATGGCGGTGTAGAGGTCGCCGAGCACCTCGTCGCCGTGCTGCTGGGCCGCGGCGATCGCCACCCGCACCGGGCCGATCGCCTGCTCCATCATCTTCTGGTAGTCCTCGGGCAGGTCGCGGCCGCGGTTGAGGACCGAGAGCGACATGACGTGCCAGTGCAGGTCGATGTCGCGCACCTTGGCCGCCTCGAGCACCCAGCGGCTGGTCAGCCAGGCCCAGGGGCAGAGCGGGTCGAACCAGAAGTCGACGCGGGCGGTGGTGGGGGCGCTCTGGACGGCGTCGGTCATCGTCGGTGTGCTCCTCGAAGTGCCGGGGCCGCGCGGGAGCCGGCCCTCTCGTCCCTGCCAATCCGGATCGGGCCCGGCTTGTTCCCCGACCCGGTGGACGGCGGCAAGGGTGTGTCGCACCGCCGTGGGAAGCTGGCACGTGTGGCTGTATCCAATCTGACCCGCACCGACGCCGCTGCGCGTGCCGACCTCCTGGCCGTGGAGGCCTACGACCTCCAGCTCGACGTCACGGACGGCGCCGGTCACCCCGGTGACCGCACCTTCCGGTCGATCACGACCGTCGAGTTCAGCTGCCGGCAACCGGGCGCCGAGACGTTCATCGACCTGATCGCCGAGACCGTGCACTCGGCCACGCTCAACGGCACCGAGCTGGACGTGAGCGGCTACACCGAGGCCGGTGGGCTTCCGCTGCCCGGCCTCGCCGAGCAGAACACGCTCGTGGTGACGGCGGACTGCCGGTACTCCAACTCGGGCGAGGGTCTGCACCGCTTCGAGGACCCCGAGGACGGCCAGGTCTACCTCTACACGCAGTTCGAGCCGGCCGACGCCAAGCGGATGTTCACCTGCTTCGACCAGCCCGACCTCAAGGCCACCTTCGCGCTGCACGTCACCGCGCCCTTCGACTGGCAGGTCGTCTCCAACACCGGCGGCCGCACCATCGAGGCCGGCGACGCCGGATCGCAGCTCGTGCACTTCGAGCCCACCAAGCGGATCTCCACCTACCTGGTGGCGCTGATCGCCGGGCCGTACGCCAAGGTCACCGACTCGCACGAGGGCATCCCGCTCGGGCTCTACTGCCGGGCCTCGCTCGCCCAGCACCTGGACCCCGACGAGCTGTTCCGGGTGACCAAGCAGGGCTTCGACTTCTTCCACCGGGTCTTCGACTACCCGTACCCGTTCGACAAGTACGACCAGCTCTTCGTGCCCGAGTTCAACGCCGGGGCCATGGAGAACGCCGGCGCCGTCACCTTCCTCGAGGACTACGTCTTCCGGTCGAAGGTCAGCCGCGCCCGGTACGAGCGGCGCGCGGAGACGGTGCTGCACGAGCTGGCCCACATGTGGTTCGGCGACCTCGTCACCATGCGCTGGTGGGACGACCTCTGGCTCAACGAGTCGTTCGCGACCTACATCTCCACGCTCTGCCAGGCCGAGGCGACCGAGTACACGACCGCCTGGACGACGTTCGCCAACACCGAGAAGGCGTGGGCCTACGCGCAGGACCAGCTGCCCTCGACCCACCCGATCGCCGCCGACATCCCCGACGTCGCCGCGGTCGAGGTCAACTTCGACGGCATCACCTACGCCAAGGGCGCCTCGGTGCTCAAGCAGCTGGTCGCCTACGTCGGCCGGGACGAGTTCCTCGCCGGGGTGCGCCGGTACTTCCGCAAGCACGAGTACGGCAACACCACCCTGGCCGACCTGCTGACCCCCCTGTCGGAGAGCTCCGGCCGCGACCTGTCGGAGTGGGTCGAGCAGTGGCTGCGCTCCAGCCAGGTCAACACGCTGCGGCCGGTGTACGACCTGACCGACGACGGCCGCTACCGCAGCTTCGCCATCGAGCAGACCGCCGTCGCCGAGCACCCCGTGCTGCGCAACCACCGGCTGGCCGTCGGCCTGTACAGCGACGGCCCGAACGGTCTCGCCCGCACCCACCGGGTGGAGCTCGACGTGGCGGGCGCGCGCACCGAGGTGGCCGAGCTGGTCGGACACCCCGCCGCCGACCTGGTCCTGGTCAACGACGACGACCTGACCTACAGCAAGCTGCGCCTCGACGAGCGCTCCCTGGCCACCCTGCGCAGCCGGATCGGCACCATCCCCGACCCGCTCGCGCGGGCGCTGTGCTGGTCAGCCGCCTGGGACATGACCCGCGACGCCGAGCTCCCCGCCCGCGAGTGGGTGCAGCTCGTGCTGTCCGGTGTCGACGCCGAGAGCGAGATCAGCGTCGTCCAGTCGCTGCTCGCCCGGGTGCAGACGGCGCTGTCCTCCTTCGCCGACCCGTCCTGGGCGCCCGAGGGCTGGACGGCGCTGGCCGACCACGCGCTCGCCTCCCTCGAGGCCGCCCCGGCCGGCAGTGACATGCAGCTGCAGTGGTCGCGCACGTTCGCCGGCGCCGCGCGCAGCCAGGAGCACGCCGAGGTGCTCCGCGGCCTGCTCGACGGCACCCGCACGATCGAGGGCCTGGTCGTCGACGCCGACGCCCGCTGGGCCCTGCTGATGGGCCTGGTCGCCATCGGCGCCGCCGGCGCCGCGGAGATCGACGCCGAGGCCGAGCGGGACGCCACCGCCACCGGTGCCCGCCGCGCGGCGACGGCCCGGGCGCTGCTGCCGACGAAGGAGTCGAAGGCCGAGACCTGGCAGCGGGCCTTCCACGACGACTCCGTGCCCAACGCCGTGCACGAGGCGATGCTGCTCGGCTTCTGGCACCCCGCGCAGCGGGAGCTCACCGCGGACTACGTGGAGCGGTACTTCGAGGAGATCCGGCCGCTGTGGGACCGGCGTCCGGGCGAGATCGCGAAGAACGCCGTCCAGTACCTGTTCCCGCCGGTGGTCGAGCCGCGGACCGTCGCGGCCGCCGACGCCTGGCTGGCCGACGCCGAGCAGCCGGCGCCGCTGCGCCGGCTCGTGCACGAGGGCCGCGACGGGATCGCGCGCGCCCTCCGCTGCCGGGAGTGCGACGCCATGTGATCTGTCGGCCTACCGGCCGACACCGCGGCTCAGGTGCCGTCGCCGGCCGCGCGAAGCCCTGGCTCAGTGCGTTCTTAGACCTGCCGGGTGACCGGCCTGGTCGGACAGCTGCCGGAGGCCGCCGACGATGCCGCCGATCAGGTCGCCGTTGGCGAACGTCGTCGTCATCGAGAGGACGGCGAGGGCGCAGGCGCGGTCGGGCATGCGCCGGGCGGCGGCCGCGCCGGTGACGACCTCGACCACCTTCTGGCCGGGCGAGACGGCGATGAGCACCGACTCGCCGAGGTTGCCGCCGGAGAGGGAGTGCAGCTCCTCGGCGCGCAGACGGGTCTGCCGGCCCAGGTCGCCGATGTAGAGCGTGAAGCGCAGCCCGGTCTCGCGCGAGGACATGGTCAGCGCCTCGTCGAGGCGGGCCAGCTCCTGGTAGCTGAAGAGGTGGTCGTGCCCGGGCGGGTCCTCGGTGGCCGGGGGCGGCGCGGGGTCGTGCATGTCCGTGGCGTGGGACTCGGCCTCGAGCGCGCGGGTCATCGCGGGTCTCCGGAGTGTGTGCGGGTCGTGGGTGCGGGGTTCACGGTCGGGTCACCAGGTCCCGCGGGCGCCGCCGAGCGGGCCGCCGGGGTGGGGTCGGGCGCCGGTCCCGGGGGTCGCGGCACCGTGGCCGGCACCGATCGCCAGGCTGTCGACGTGGCCGTCGCCGTGGGCGTCGGCGGGGCCGTGCTCGGGATGGGGCTCGTACCAGACGGGCGCGTGCTCCCAGGGCTGCCCCGGCTTGTAGCGCAGGCGCTTGTGACCCTTGTCGGGCCGCAGCGTCAGGACGGCCAGGATGCCGACGATGATCAGCGGGATACCCACGAAGACGAGGAGAGTCTCGACGACGGTCACGGGGCACAACCTACCGGGACCAGCGATTCCTTTCGCATCGTCTCCCACCGCGTGTGGCGGGAGTCCCTAGTCGTCCCACCCGACCGGGTGGCGGTGTGCCCACGGACGAGCGGCCTCGAGTTCGGCGGACAGCGCGATCAGCGTCGCCTCGTCGGCCGGGCGACCCACGAGCATGGTCCCGACGGGCAGGTTGTCGGCCGTCCAGTGCAGCGGCACGCTGACCGCCGGCTGGCCGGTGACGTTGTTGAGCGCGGTGAACGCCGCGTAGCGCTTCTGCCGCTCGAAGTCCTCGGCGCCGTCGGTGCCGAACCAGGTCAGCGGCCGGGGCGTCATGGTGCACACCGGCGCGATCAGGACGTCGAATCCGGCCGTCGCCTGGAGAAAGCGGCGGGCGAACAGCCGCAGCGCCACCAGCGCCTCCATCGCCGCCTGTGCCGACATCGCCAGGCCGCGGGCGCGCAGCTCACGGGTGAGCGGGCGCAGGTCGCCGACCTGCGCGGGAGTCACCGGCAGGGTGGTGGCCGACAGCGCCCACGCGCGCTCGAAGGAGGGCAGCACCTCGGGGCCGACCAGCCCCGGCGGGACGTCCTCGACGGAGTGGCCGAGGTCCTGGAGCAGGGCCGCGGCGTCGTCGAACGCCGTCGCCACCTCGGGCTCGAGGCCGACGCCCGGGACGGCCGACTCCACGAAGCGCCCGACCCGCAGCCGTGGGAGCGGCCGGTCGGCGTACCCGAGGAAGGTCTCGCCGGCCGGGAGCGGGGGCGCCCAGGCGTGGTCGCCGGGCACCGGCCCCGCCATCGCGTCGAGCATCGCGGCCGCGTCGCGGACGGTGCGGGCGATCGGACCGTTGATGCCGAACCCCGTCACGTCCGCGCCGAGAGGGGCGTTGCTGATCCGGCCGCGGGTCGGCTTGATGCCGAACACCCCGTTGATGCTCGCGGGGATGCGGATCGACCCACCGCCGTCGCTGCCCTGCGCGAACGGCAGGAGCCCGGCCGCCACGGCCACCGCCGCTCCCCCGCTGGAGCCGCCGCCGAGGCGGGTGCGGTCCCACGCGCAGCGGGCCGGGCCGGCCAGCGCGTTGTCGGTGTAGCAGGGGAATCCGAACTCGGGAGTGTTCGTCTTGCCGAGGCTGATCGTCCCGGCCGCAGCCAGCTTCTCGACGACGGCGTCGTCGGTGAGGGGCACGAAGTTGGCCATCACCAGCGAGCCGAACGTCGTCCGCACGCCGGCGGTGTTGTTGAGGTCCTTGATCGCGGTCGGGACGCCGAGCAGCGGGGGCAGGTCGCCGCCGGTACGCAGCGCCTTCTCGGCGCGGGCCGCGGCACGCAGCGCGCGCTCCGGGGTGACCGTCAGGAAGGCGCCGAGGTCGGCGTCGTGCGCCGCGATGCGCGCCAGGTAGTGCTCCACCAGCTCCGTCGGCCGCACCTCCCCGGCCCGGACGGCGGCCGCCTGCTCGAGCGCGGTGAGGTCGTGCAGCTGCGTCACGGGCAGGCACGGTAGACGGGCTGAGGCACCGTGTCGCTGCCCCGTGACGTAGACAAGGCCCGTGGACCTCTCCCGCGCCGCCGCCGAGGCGCTCGACGACGCCGATCCGCTCGCCGGCTTCCGCTCGCGCCTGACCGGCACCGACGACGACGGGCCCGACCGCCTGCTCTACCTCGACGGCAACTCCCTCGGCCGCCTGCCCCGGGAGACGCCGGCCGCGATCGCCCGCGTCGTCGAGCAGCAGTGGGCCGAGGGGCTGGTCGGGTCGTGGTCGTCGTGGATCGGCGAGCCGACACGGGTCGGCGACGTCCTGGCCGAGGGCGTGCTCGGGGCGAGGCCCGGCGAGGTACTCGTCGGCGACTCGACGACGGTCAACCTCTACAAGCTCGTGACGGCCGGCGCGGCCGCGCGGCCCGGGCGCGACGTGCTGGTCTGCACGGCCGACGACTTCCCGACCGACCGCTACGTGGTGGCCGGGGTCGCCGAGGCGCGCGGGATGACCGTCCGCGAGCTCCCGGCCGACGTCGACGGGGGCCTCGACCCCGCGGTGCTCGCCCGGGCGCTGGACGAGCGGGTGGCCGTCGTCGTCCTCTCGCACGTCGCCTACCGGTCCGGTGCCCTGGCCGATCTCGCCGCGATCACCCGGCAGGTGCACGACGCCGGTGCCCTCGTGCTCTGGGACGTGTCGCACTCCGTCGGCGCCGTCCCGATCGACCTGACCGAGATCGACGCCGACCTCGCGGTGGGCTGCACCTACAAGTACCTCAACGGCGGCCCCGGCTCCCCGGCCTTCCTCTACGTCCGGCGCGACCTGCAGGAGCGGCTGCGCTCACCGATCCAGGGCTGGTTCGGCCAGAAGGACCAGTTCGCGATGGGGCCGGTGTACGAACCGACACCGGGGATCGAGCGGTTCGGCGCCGGCACCCCGCCGGTGCTGGCGATCGCCGCCGTGGAGGTGGGCGCCCGGCTGGTGGCCGAGGCGGGCATCGACCGGCTGGCCGCGAAGGGCCGCGCCATGACCGAGCTGATGGTGGCCCTCGGCGACGCCTGGCTCGCCCCGCACGAGATCGCCCTCGCCTCGCCGCGGGACCCGGCCCGCCGCGGCTCGCACGTCACGTTCGCCCATCCGCAGGCGTGGCAGATGACCCAGGCGCTCATCGACCGCGGCGTGGTGCCCGACTTCCGGGAGCCGGCGCGGGTGCGGCTCGGGCCGGCGCCGCTCTACACCCGGTTCGTCGACGTCTGGGACGCGATGGACCGCTTCCGCGCGCTGCTCGACGAGGGGGCGCACGAGCGCTTCCCGGCCGAGCGCGCCCGGGTCACCTGATCGCGGATGTTGATCAGGTGACCTGGTCGTTAGGGGTCCTGGCTCACGATCGACGGTGAGCCAGGACCCCACCAGGTGAGCCAGGGCCGCGGTTTCAGGCGACGTGTTGGTCCGAACCCGGCTCAGGACGACGGACGACGGTGAAGCGGCGCGGGCCCGTGGGCGCAGCGGCCAGCAATCGACGGACCCGAGCCGCGACGCCTGGCCAGGAGCCCCCCATGTCGGCCTTCACCACACGGACGACCCGGACGTCGAGCTCCCGCACCGTGTCCTCCCGGCGCTTCTCCTGCCACAGCACATCAGCCGGGGACCGGCCCCCGGTCGGGTCCGCGTACTTCACCTTCCCATCGAACTCGAGAGCGACAGCCGCGTCGTCGTACCAGGCATCGACCCGCGCCACGAAGCCCCTCGAGTCGTGCAGCTCCACCTGCAGTTCGGGTACCGGCAGTCCGGCAGCGAGCAGCGCCAGCCGCCCCTCGGTCTCCAGCGGCGACTCGGCTCGGCCATCGCTCAGGCCGACCGCCCGAGCCGCGTCCGAGGCCCCCACGCGGTGTCTGGCCGCGTGTACGGCCGCCGTGAGTTCGCTCCGCCGCACGAGTTCGTGCTGCAACGCCGCATCGATCGCAATGACGGCGGCCAGCTGAGGCCACTCCCGTGCACAGTCGACGAGGGTGCGGGCCACCGACGTCGCACCGAAGGCCAGCCAGGGCACGACATCGCCGGGCGGCAACGCGGCTCGGGCGACCCGATAGCCCCGGCCCCGCCGCCACTGGCCGACGTCGGTGACCCGCACGTCACGGGGCTCGCCCGCCGGGACGACGAGGTCGTGCAGGCGGGCCGCGGAGGCGTGGCTCAGCACCGGGCCGGCGTCCAGGCTGAGCAGCACGGCGACGCAGTCGAGCAGGTGCCGCTCCCGGTCGTCGGCGGCCGCGAGCCGATCACGAGAGGTGTACACGCCCTTGCGCAGCCTGACCCAGCAGCGGCCGCGCAGCGCCGCTTTGATGTCGTCGACGACGTATCCCGCCGCCAGCGCCTCCCGGCTCGTGAAAACCCCGAGCCGAGGTCGAGCCACGGATTCGAGCAGTGGATGCACCCGGTCAGTCTCGACTGGACGGATCGCACTGGGATCGATGAACCGAGATCTGTGGAAATCGGCCGTCTGGGCTCACCTCGTGGGGTCCTGGCTCACCGTCGATCGTGAGCTAGGACCCTTGACGACCAGGTCACCTGATCAACATCCGGCCCTCAGGTCGGGTCGGGGACGCCGATCGGGTTGTGGTCGGGCCAGTCCCCCGCCGTGATCACCGCGCGGCGGATCGGCGCCAGCAGCTCGGCCAGCCGGTCGCAGCCGGCGTCCCCGAGCGCCTGCCACGGCCCGAGCGCCAGCCGGTCGGTGTCGGCCTCGATCGCGGACACCATCGCCAGCCCCTCGGCGCTCAGCTCGTCGCCGTCCAGCCAGCCGCGCTCGGTCAGCCGGCTCGGCCGCCGCCGTCCACTCCTCGTCGGACCAGCCGCGCGCCCGCATCAGCCACTCGCGGGTGCTGCGCCCGGCGGCGGCCGCCAGGACGTGCGCGCTCGCGCCGTCGACCTCGCGCTGCAGCAGCGCGACGTTGTGCCCGTCGCCGCGGTACTCCCGCAGCGTGGTGAGCGCCTGCCAGAGGGCCAGGTGCGGCGCGTCCGGAACCGGCAACCCGGCGTTGGCCGCGGCCAGCGGGCGACCGGCCGGCTCCACGGCCCGCGCGGCCCGGTTGGCCAGGTCAGCGGTCTCCGCCGCCTGGGCCGACGAGCTCCACTCCTCGCCCAGCACCCGCGGGACGGCGGCGTCGATCCCGGCCAGGCGCGCCTCGAGGGCAGCGGCCGGCGTCACGGCGTCCCAGACCGCCGGCACCTTCCGGGCGACGAACGACGGGGCGAAGTTGTAGAAGGTCGCCGTCACCACGTCGGGCCCGACGGCGCCGAGCGGTGCCGCGCGCATCGCGAAGTAGCCCTGCCAGAAGCCGCGGCAGCCGGCCGCCGCCGGCGGCGGTCCGGGCCTCCTCGGCGAAGTACGTGAGGGCGTGGAACGGCTCGGCCAGGGCCCACAGTCGGCGGGCCATCCCTGGTGAGCTCATGCACTCACGCTCTCGGGCACGCCGAGCCACTCCCGCCAGCGCGGGTCCACCGAGCGGGCCCCGAGCAGCCGCCACGCCGCGCCGCTGGGCGTGCGGGGCGGGTGCGGCAGCTTCCAGCCGAGCTCGGCCAGCGAGCGGTCGGCCTTCGTGTGGTTGCAGCGGCGGCAGGCCGCGACGACGTTGTCCCAGGTGTGCGTGCCGCCCCGGCTGCGCGGGACGACGTGGTCGATGCTCGTCGCCGAGCTCCCGCAGTACACGCAGACCTGCCCGTCGCGGGTGAACACGGCGCGCCGGGACAGCGGAACGGATGCCGGGTAGGGCACCCGGACGAACCGGGTCAGCCGGACGACGATCGGCACCGCCAGGCTGAGCGTCTCGGCATGGACGACCTCCGGGGCCGAGTCCACCGACTCGGCCTTCTGGGCCAGCACCAGCACGATCGCCCGGCGGCTGGAGACGACGCACAACGGTTCGTAGGTCGCGTTGAGCAGCAGCGTGGCCCCCGTGGTGCCCTTGGACGGCACGGGCAGGACCGTGGGAACGGGGTCGCGGCGCGGACCTGGATGGCCAGCGGTCGACGACCCGGGCGCTATTCGCGGCACGGATCACCTCCGGACGCCCCGGCCGCGATGGCTGCACGACCCGCAGGCTGCACCATTCTGACCCGGAAACGCCCTGGACGTGCGGCCGGGGGCTCCGGGACCCTCTCGGGCGACAACTACCGTGAGCCGATGCGCTACCCCGAGGCCCCCCGGCTCGACCTCGTCGAGGACCTGCACGGTCACCGGATCGCCGACCCCTATCGCTGGCTCGAGGACGACGACGACCCCCGCACGGTCGCGTGGACCGAGCAGCAGGACGCCCTCGCCGCCGAGGCGCTGGGCGACCTCCCGATGCGCCGCGCGTTCGCCGACCGGCTGGAGCAGCTCGTGCACGCCGGCGCCGTCGGCGTGCCGGTCTGGCGCGGCGGGCGGGCCTTCTCGACCCGCCGCGACCCCGGCCAGGAGCACGCCGTGCTGCGGGTCCGCGAGCCCGACGGCACCGTGCGCGTCCTGGTCGACCCGACCGCCCTGGACCCCGACGGGACGACGACGCTCGACGCCTGGTCGCCGTCGTGGGAGGGCGAGCTGCTCGCCTACCAGCTCTCCACCGGCGGCGACGAGGAGTCCCGGCTCTACGTCCTCGACGTCGCCACCGGCGAGGTCGTCGACGGCCCGGTCGACCGCTGCCGCTACTCCCCCGTGGCCTGGCTGCCCGGCGGCGACGAGCTCTTCTACGTCCGCCGGCTGGCGCCCGACCAGGTGCCCGCCGGCGAGGAGCAGTTCCACCGGCGGGTGTGGCGCCACCGAGTGGGCACTCCGGCCGACGACGACGTGCTCGTCCACGGCGAGGGCAGCGACCCGACCACCTACTTCGGCGTGCACACCAGCCGCGACGGCCGCTGGCTGGTCGTGTCCGGCTCGGCCGGCACGGCCCCGCGCGACGACGTCTGGATCGCCGACCTGGCGGGCACGGGCGAGCTGCGCGACTTCCAGGTCGGGGTCGACGCGCAGACCGCCGCCTGGGTGGCCCGCGACGGCCGGCTCTGGCTGATGTCCGACCGGGACACGCCCCGCTGGCGGCTCGCCGTCGCCGACCCGGCGGTGCCGGCCACCTGGGAGCCGGCGGCCTGGCGGGACGTCGTCCCGCAGCAGACCGACGGCGTGCTGTCGGACGTCGCGCTCGTCGACGGTCCGGACGGCGGCCTGCAGGTGCTCGCCGTGCACGCGGTCGACGCGACCGACCGGCTCTCGCTGTGGAGCGCGGACGGTTCCGGGAAGCTGGCCGACGTCGAGGGCGTCGGCGCCGGCAGCATCTCCGGCGTCAGCGCGCCGCCGGAGGGCGGCAGCACGGCGTGGGTCGGCTACACCGACTACGCGACACCGCCGTCGGTGCTGCGCTGGGACGCCGGCACGCCGACCACCCTGGAGTCGTGGGAGCAGGCCGCCGTCGCCGGGGACGTGCCCGAGGTGACCGTCGTCGAGACGCACGCCACCTCCTCCGACGGCACGCCGGTACATCTGTTCGTGCTGTCCGAGGGCGGTGCGCCCGACCGGCCGCGGCCGACCGTGCTCTACGGCTACGGCGGCTTCAACGTCTCGCTGACCCCCGCGTACACCGCGCAGGCGCTCGCCTGGGTGGCCGCCGGTGGCGTGTGGGCGGTGGCGAACCTGCGGGGCGGCTCCGAGCACGGCGAGGACTGGCACCGCGCCGGCATGCGCGAGCGCAAGCAGAACGTGTTCGACGACTTCGCCGCCGCGGCGGCCCACCTGGTCGCCGAGGGCTGGACGACGCACGAGCAGCTCGCGGTGATGGGCGGCTCCAACGGCGGACTCCTGGTCGGGGCCACGCTCACCCAGCGGCCCGACCTCGCCGCCGCCGTCGTCTGCAGCGCGCCGCTGCTCGACATGGTCCGGTACGAGCGCTTCGGGCTCGGCCGCACCTGGAACGACGAGTACGGCACCGCCGAGGACCCCACGGAGCTCGGCTGGCTGCTCGGCTACTCGCCGTACCACGCGGTGCGGGAGGGCACGGGCTACCCGGCGGTCCTGTTCACGACCTTCGAGTCCGACACGCGCGTCCACCCGCTGCACGGCCGCAAGCTCGCGGCGGCGCTGCAGCACGCGACGACCTCCGACGCGCCCATCGTGCTGCGCCGGGAGACGTCGGTCGGGCATGGCGCACGGGCGGTGAGCCGGACGGTCGGACTGGCCTCTGACCAGCTCGCTTTCCTCGCCGCGCACACCGGTCTCACTCCGGGTGGGACATCCGACACGCCCACTGACTGACAGGACGCGCCGCGCCTGAGAGTATTTGGGTGATGAACGGATCACAGTCCGTGTGCTCGGCGGCGGCCCGATGAGCACCGACGCGGCGGAGGAGGTCGGCCGGTCGAGCGCGCCCGAGCGGCAGGCGTCCTTCCGCGAGGTGTTCGCGGTGCGGGAGTTCCGGCCGCTGTTCGGCACCTTCCTGCTGTCCACCGCGGGCGACGAACTGGCCCGCGTGGCGCTGACGGTGCTGGTCTACCAGCGCACGAGCTCCCCGTTGCTGACGGCGTTCACGTTCGCCATCGGGCACCTGCCGTGGCTGCTCGGCGGCCCGCTGCTGTCCGCCTTCGCCGACCGGCTGCCGCGCCATCGCGTGCTGATCAGCACCGACATCCTGCGAGCGCTGCTGCTGGTCGTCATGGCCATCCCCGGCATGCCGCTGCCCGTGCTGCTGGGCCTGCTCTTCCTGGTGTCGCTGTGCGCGCCACCCTTCGAGTCGGCGCGCTCGGCACTCATGGCCGACGTGCTCGAGGGCGAGCGCTACGTCGTCGCGACATCGCTCACGAACGTCACGCTGCAGCTCGCCCAGGTGGTCGGCTTCCTCGCGGCCGGTGCCCTGGTCGCCGTGCTGGATCCGTCCGCGGCGCTGCTGATCGACGCCGCGACGTTCGCCGTCTCCGCCGTCTGGCTGTCCGCCGGACTGCAGCGCCGACCGGCGCCCCTGGTGGCCGCCGGCGAACGCCCGCGCTCGCTGTGGCAGGACGCCGCGGAGGGCCTCCGCTTCATCGGCAACAGCCCGCGGCTGCTCGCGATCGTCGGCCTGCTGTGGCTGGGCACGTTCTTCGGCTACGCGTGGGAGGGCGTCGCGGCACCGCTCGCCGCCGAACTCGGCCGGAACGCGACGTCGCTCGGCATCCTGCTGGCCGCCAACCCGCTCGGCGTGACCATCGGCGGCCTGGTCCTCGCCCGCCTCGTGCCCGGTCCGACGCGCGAACGGCTCATGGGCCCGCTGGTCGTGCTCTCGCTGCTGCCCCTGCTCGTCGGCGGGCTGGTGGCCGCGACCTTCGGCGGCGGGTCGATGGCGTTCGCCGTCCTCGTCGGGCTGCTCTTCCTGTCGGGGCTCGGCGCCTCGTGGGTGATCCCGCTCAACGTCTCGTTCGTGCAGGCCGTGCCCAGCGCCTACCGCGGGCGGGCCTTCGGTGTCGCGGTCAGCGGGCTCTACGGCGTCCAGGGCATCGGCGCGCTCGCGGCCGGTGCCGCCGCCGAGGGCGTCTCGCCCAGCGGCGTCATGGCGCTGTGCGGGGGCCTCGGCCTGCTGGCCGTCATCCCCCCGCTGCTCGGGTACTGGCGTACGCAGAGTCACATGGCCGCGCCGCCCGCGGCTGAGGGACCATCGACTCCATGACGGAGTCGAGCAGGTCCCTGCCCTCGGCGCGGACCTTCTACGACGAGATCGGCGGTCACGCCACCTTCACCCGGCTCGTCGCCCGGTTCTACGCCGGCGTCCGCACCGACCCGGTCCTCGTCCCGCTGTACCCGCAGGACGACTGGGACGGCGCCGAGGCGCGGTTCCGCGGCTTCCTGGAGCAGTACTGGGGCGGGCCGACCACCTACTCCCAGGAGCGCGGTCACCCGCGCCTGCGCATGCGGCACGCGCCCTTCGCCATCGGCGAGGTGGAGCGGGACGCCTGGCTGAGCCACATGCGCGACGCCGTCGACTCCCTGGACCTCACGCCCGAGCAGGACGCCACGCTGTGGGGGTACCTGGAGATGGCCGCGCACAGCATGCAGAACCGTTGACGGCGAGCTCCACTGCCGGCCGACACCGACTGGTGGCGCGAGGCCGTCTTCTACCAGGTCTACATCCGCAGCTTCGCCGACGGGAACGGCGACGGCGTCGGTGACCTGGCCGGCATCCGCAGCCGGCTGCCCTACCTCGCCGACCTCGGCGTCGACGCCCTGTGGATCACGCCGTTCTACCCGTCGCCGATGGCCGACCACGGCTACGACGTCGCCGATCCGCGGGACGTCGAGCCGGTGTTCGGCGACCTCGCCGATTTCGACGCGATGCTCGCCGACGCCTCCGCGCTCGGGCTGCGCATCACGATCGACCTGGTGCCCAACCACAGCTCCGACCGGCGCACCTGGTTCCAGGAGGCGCTGGCCGCCGGGCCGGGCTCGCCCGAGCGCGCGCGGTACGTGTTCCGCGAGGGCCGCGGCCCGGACGGCAGCGAGCCGCCGAACAACTGGCACTCGGTGTTCGGCGGTCCCGCCTGGACGCGCGTGGCCGACGGGCAGTGGTACCTGCACCTGTTCGCGCCGGAGCAGCCCGATCTGGACTTCACCAACCCCGAGGTGCTCGCCGACCTCGAGGAGACGATGCGGTTCTGGCTGGACCGCGGGGTCGACGGCTTCCGGATCGACGTCGCGCACGGGATGGCCAAGCCCGAGGGGCTGCCGGACATGGTGCCGATGGAGGACACCGGGCTGCTCGCCGACCACGGCCCCGGCGACCTGCGCTTCGACCAGGACGGCGTGCACGACGTGCACCGCCGGATCCGGGCCGTGCTCGACGAGTACCCGGGCGCCATGGCCGTCGGCGAGGTGTGGGTGGCCGACGACGACCGGCTGGCGCGCTACATCCGCGAGGGCGAGCTGCAGCTGGCGTTCAACTTCAAGCTGCTGACCGCCGAGTGGGAGCTCGACGCCGTCCGCGACGCGATCGTCCACTCGCTCGCCACGGTGGCGCAGACCCCGGCCCCGGCCTGCTGGGTGCTGTCCAACCACGACGTGCACCGCCACGTCAGCCGCTACGGCGGCGGCACGCTCGGCCTGCGACGTGCCCGTGCCGCGGTGCTGCTCCAGCTGGCCCTGCCCGGCGCGGTCTACCTCTACAACGGCGACGAGCTGGGGCTGCCCAACGTCGACGACCTGCCCGAGGAGGTCCTGCAGGACCCGGTCTGGGAGCGCTCGGGCCGCACCCGGCGCGGCCGGGACGGCTGCCGGGTGCCGATGCCGTGGGCCGGCGCCGAGCCGCCGTTCGGCTTCTCGACGGCGGAGTCGACGTGGCTGCCGATGCCCGCCGAGTGGGGCGGCCTGACCGTGGAGGCGCAGGACGCCGATCCCGGTTCGATGCTGTCGCTGTACCGAGCTGCGCTCGCGCTCCGGACGTCGTCCCCGGCGTTCGGGGCCCCGGAGCTGGACTGGCTGCCGGCGCCGGAGGGCTGCCTGGCGTTCCGCCGTCCCGGCGGGCTGGTGTGCCTGGTGAACCTGTCCGGCGCCCCGGTGCCCCTGCCGGAGGGCCACGTCCTGCTGGCCAGCGCCGACACCTCCGGCGGCAGGCTGCCCGACGACGCCGCGGTGTGGCTGCAGGCCTGAGGAGCAGGTGTGTGACGCCGGCCACCGCCGGCGCTCGGGTACGTTCCGCCGACGGGACGGCGGAACAGCCGCCGCTCGGGCTCGGGAGGCCGACGTGAAGACCCGCGATCTCGCGTACGTCGCGCTGTTCGCCGCGATCACCGCCGTCCTCGGCCTGCTGCCGGCCATCCCCGTGCCGGCCGTGCCGGTCCCGATCACCGCCCAGACCCTGGGCGTCATGCTGGCCGGCGCGGTGCTCGGCGCCCGGCGCGGCTTCCTGGCGATGCTGCTGTTCCTGGCGCTGGTCGCGATCGGCCTGCCGGTGCTGGCCGGCGGACGCGGTGGGCTGTCGGTGTTCGTCGGCCCGAGCGCCGGCTTCCTCTACGCCTGGCCGCTCGGGGCGCTGGTCACCGGGCTGATCACCGAGGCGACGTGGCGGCGGTTCAACCTGGCCTGGGCCCTGGTGGCCACGCTGACCGGCGGGATCCTGGTCATCTACGCGGTCGGCATCCCGTTCCTCAGCGTCTTCGCCGACGTCTCCCTGGCGACGGCGTTCACCGGCTCGCTGGTCTTCATCCCCGGGGACGTCGTCAAGGCGGTCATCGCCGCGGTGGTGGCCGTGGCGGTGGCCCGGGCCTACCCGGTGATCGACCGGCCGCGACGGGTACCCGCGACCCCGTGAGACTGCGCCGCGAGCGGAGCGGATCGGCGGCGGCCGCCGCCGATCCGTCGCGCGGCGTCGAACTCCTCGGCGTGCACCATGTGTACGGCGAGCGCCTCGTCCTGGACGGGCTGGACCTGCGGCTGACCGAGCACCGCATCGGGGTCGTGGGGGCCAACGGATCGGGCAAGAGCACCTTCGCGCGGCTGCTCAACGGGCTGGTCGTGCCGACGTCGGGCCGGGTGCTCGTCGACGGCCTGGACACCCGGACGTCGGTGCGCGAGGTGCGCCGCCGGGTCGGGTTCGTCTTCCAGGACCCCGACGCGCAGATCGTCCATCCCACCGTGGCCGAGGACGTCGCCTTCGGCCTGGAGAACCAGGGCGTGCCGGCGGCCGAGCGCGCCGAACGGGTGGCCGAGGTCCTCGACCGGTACGACCTCGCCGGGCACGCCGACCACCCGGCCCACCTGCTCTCCGGCGGGCAGAAGCAGCTGCTGGCCATCGCCGGCGTGCTGGTCATGCGCCCCGCCCGGATCGTGTTCGACGAACCCACCACCCTGCTCGACCTGGTCAACGCCCGGCGGATCGCCCGGGTGATCGCCGAGCTGCCGCAGTCGCTGGTGGTCGTCACCCATGACCTGGAGCTGCTCGACGGGTTCGACCGGGTGCTGGTCATGGACGCCGGACGGGTCGTGGAGGACGGCGCGCCGGAGGACTCGGTGACCGCCTACCGGAAGCTGATGGCCGACCGGTGACCCTCGCGCTGTACGTCCCTCGGACCAGCCTGGTGCACCGCGCGCCGGCCGGGCTCAAGCTGCTCGCGCTGGCCGGGCTGGCGGTGCTGGTGTTCGTGGTGCCGACCCTGGCGGTGGCGGCCGGGACGCTGGTCGGGGTGGTCCTCGTCGGCACGCTCGTGGCGCGGCTGCCGGTCGCCCTGCTGGTACGCCAGGCCCGGGCGGTCGCGGTCTGGGTGGTCGCGATCGTCGCCGTCCACGCGATCGCGACCGACTGGCTGACCGGCGTCGGGACGGCGCTGCGACTGCTGGCCCTGGTGCTCGCCGCCGCCGTGGTGACGGCGACGACGCGGGTGACCGCCATGGTCGCCGTCGTCGAGCGGGTGTGCGGCCCGCTGCGCTGGGTGGGCGTGCGGCCGGCGCGGGTCGGCCTGGTGCTGGCCATGGCGCTGCGGTTCATCCCGCTCGTGGCCGAGCGGGCCGACCGGATCCGCGAGGCCCAGGCGGCCCGCGGCGGATCGGTCCGCGGGCTGCGCGCGGTGACGACGACGGTCGTGCCGCTGCTGGTGCAGGTGCTGCAGCTCGCCGCACACCGTGAGCGAGGCGCTCGACGCGCGGGGCGCCGACGACGAGCCGCCCCGCCGCCGGCGCGCCGTGCTCCGGGAGGCCTCGTGACCTCCGGCTCGCTCGCGGAGATCTGGCGGACCCCGGTCGCCGCGGCGCCGATGCAGCGGCTGCTCGTCGCGCGGCTCGTGGCCGGTGCCGGGCTGGAGGGCGACCGGTACGCGCTCGGCGGCGGGACGTGGGCGGAGTACCCGGACCTGGAGAAGCAGCTGACGCTCATCGACCGCGACGACGTGGCGGCGGTCGCGCACGAGACCGGTGCGGCGCTGGCCCCGGGTGCCACCCGGCGGAACCTGGTCACCACCGGCATCGAGCTGCCCGCCCTGGTCGGGCGCTGGTTCGCCGTCGGCGACGCGCTGCTGTTCGGGATGAAGCGGTGCCCGCCGTGCACGCACCTGGAGCGGCTGACCGGGGTGCGGCTGATCAAGGCGATGGTCGACCGCGGCGGGATCAACGCGGCGGTGTTCGGAGGCGGGGAGATCCGCGAGGGCGACGTCGTCCGGCCGGTGTCCGACGACGAGGCCGCCGAGCGCGGCGCTCCCACCGGTGCCGACCGGCCGGTGCCGCGCACCGTCTGATCAGGCTGGTCGTCTGTCAGGCCACCGCCTCGACGACCATCGCGACCCCCTGCCCGCCGCCGGCGGCGATCGCGGCCAGCCCGTACCGCCCGGCCCGCTGACGCACGAGCTGGGTGAACAACCGGACGGCGAGGACCGCGCCGGAGGCACCCCACGGGTGGCCGAGGGCCAGCGCCCCGCCCTGCGGGCAGACCCGCTCGGGGTCGAGTCCGAGTTCCTGGCAGCAGGCCAGGATCTGCCCGGCGAAGGCCTCGTTGAACTCGACGACGTCGATGTCGTCCAGCGTGAGACCGGCGCGGTCCAGCGCTGCGCGGACCGCCGGGACCAGCGACAGCCCGAGGCGGTTCGGATCGAGCCCGGCGGTCGCGGTCGCGAGCACGCGGAGGCCCGGGAGGCCGAGCCGGCGGTGCGTGGCGGCATCGGTGAGCGCCACGACGGCGGCCCCGTCGTTGATCCCGCAGGAGTTGCCGGCGGTGTGCGTGCCGCCGGGACCGAACGCGGGACGCAACCGGGCCAGCCGGTCGACGGTGAGCCCGGCGCGGGGCCGGTCGTCACCGGTCACCCCCGCGACCGGCACGATCTCCGCCGCGAAGCCGTCCGCCTGCACGGTCGCGATGGCGCGGGCGTGCGAGCGCGCGGCGTACTCGTCGTGGGCCGCCCGGGAGATGCCGTGCTCGAGCGCGAGGGTGTCGGCGGCCGGCCCCATGTCCGGGTCGCCGATGGCGGCGGGTGCGAACGGCGCGCGCTCGTAGCGCACCGGCGCGGCGTCGCCGACGGGTGGCCAGAACCGCCACGGGGCGGTCGACGCCGACTCCACTCCCCCGGCCAGCACGATGCCCGGCTCGGCCGCGACGAGGGAGGCGCCGAGCGCGATCGCGGCCAGCCCGCTCGCGCACTGGCGGTCGACGGTGAGGGCGGGCAGTTCGTGCGGAAGTCCCGCGTGCAGGGCGGCGACCCGCGCGAGGTCGCCGCCGGGACCGGTGCAGTTGCCGAGCAGCACCTCCCGGAACGGTGCCGCGTCGCGGACCTGGTCCGCGACGGCGGCCAGCACCGGCGCGGCCAGCTCGGCTGCGGGCACCGCGGCGAGCGACCGGCCGGCCGTGCCGATCGGGCTGCGCAGTGCGGCGACGATCACCGGGGCGGCGCCCGTCACGTCAGCCGGCCCGCTGCGGCGAGCTCGGCGATCGCGGCCCGGTCCAGCTTGCCGGCCGCGGTCAGCGGCCACCGGTCGACGTGGAACCACAGCCGCGGTCTCTGCGCCGGGGTGAGCTGAGTCGACGCCGCTGCCCGAGCCACCGCGAGCGCCGCCTCGTCGGTGGAGACCGCCGCGACCAGCTGTCCGAGCCGGGCGTGCGGGACGCCGACGACGACCACGTCGGCGCCGGAGATGCGGCTCAGCGCCTGCTCGACGTCGTCGACGAGGACCGTCGCGCCGCCGGTCACGACCGCCTCGGCACCGCGTCCGGCGACGGCGAGGACGTCCCCGGTGAGGCGACCGCGGTCCCCGACCGTCGCGAACCCGTCGGCGTCGACCGTGAAGGGGCCGGCGCCGGTGAGGTAGCCCTCGGAGAGGTAGGGCGAGCGGACCCAGATGACGCCGTCGCGGATCTCCAGGTCGACGCCGGGGAAGGCGCGCAGGTCCTCCTCGTCGCTGCCCCAGGCGACGAAGGACAGCTCGGCCGCGCCGTAGTAGTGGCTGACGTGAGCGCCGGCCTCGGTGGCCCGCCGGGCCAGCGACCGCCGCAGCCGGTCACCGGCGACGACGAGGTGCATCCCGGTGACGTCGACGCCGTCGTCGAGCGCACGGATCAGCGCCGCGGGGGTCAGGCAGGCGTGCGTGGCGCCGGCCGGCGAGGTCGCGACGGCAGCTCCGAGTGATCGGGCGTGGGCCGCCGCGAAGAGGTTCATCGACGCGGTCAGCGGGCCGGGCACCCAGACCCGCGAGCCCGGCCCGATGCCGGTGAGCTCCGACACCACCGGGAAGGAGTCCACCCACGACGCTGCCGTGCGGACGACCGACCGCGGCTGCGCGGTGGTGCCGGACGTCGTCAGCGAGATCCGCCGGTTCTCGGCGTGCGCCGACAGGACCGCCGCGACCGGGTCGGGGGCGGCGAGGACGTCGACCGGATCCGTCGTCAGCCGGCGTCGTCGGTCCATCGCTGGAGCCAGTCCTTCTCTTGCGGGGTCAGGCGGCGCAGCCGGTTGATGGCGAAGTCGAAGGGAACGAGCACGGTGCTGCCGGTGACCGCGAGCTCCCCGTGGTCGAACGCCTCGTAGTGGCAGGTGAAGGCGGCCGCGCGGATCCCGGAGATCCAGATGTCGATGTCGAGCGGATCGGGGTCGTAGACGACGGAGCGCTTGTAGGTGATCTCGTGCGAGTGGACGACGAGGCCCCGGCGCATCCCGGTGTTCTCGTCGTGCGTCGGGTGCTCGAAGAACAGGCTGACGCGGGCCATCTCGAAGTAGCCGAGGAACGCGACGTTGTTGACGTGCTGGTAGACGTCCATGTCCGACCAGCGCATGGGGACCTGCACCCTGTGCTTCACGCGGCCACCCTGCCGTACCGCGTGTTCCGCCCCGCACGCGGACCTGCGCCCCTCCTACGGTGGGCCGGGTGAGCGGCGCATGGGAGGACGGGACGCCGGGCCTGCTGACGCTCCCGTCGGGCCGCCGCGTGCGGGGCCGCGCCTGGCGGGACGTGCCGCCCGGCCCGCCGCCGGAGTTCGGCGTCTACCTGCTCGGTCGCTCTCCCGATCCGCCGCCGTGGGAGTACCGGTGGGTGCGCTGGCGGGACTTCTCGCTGCCCGCCGACCCGGCCGGATTCCGGGCGGCCCTCACCGAGGCGTGGGAGCGCTCGGCCACCGAACGCGTGGAGTTCGCCTGCCGGGGCGGGATCGGGCGGACCGGCACGGCGCTGGCGTGCCTCGCCGTGCTGGACGGGGTCCCCGCCGCCGAGGCCGTCGCCTTCGTCCGTGCGGGCTACCGGGCGCAGGCGGTGGAGACCCGCGCCCAGGCAGCCTTCATCAAGGACCCCGTCCTCCTCAGGCCTCGCAAGCTCGGCCCGAGCCTCGGGACGGAGCCTTAGTCGCGGCTGAGCTTGCGGTAGGTGGCCCGGTGCGGACGGGTGGCCTCGATGCCGAGCCGCTCGACCTTGTTCTTCTCGTAGTCCTGGAAGTTGCCCTCGAACCAGAACCACTTCGACTCGCCCTCGTAGGCGAGGATGTGCGTCGCCACCCGGTCGAGGAACCAGCGGTCGTGGCTCACCACGACGGCGCAGCCGGGGAACTCCAGCAGCGCGCCCTCGAGGCTGGTCAGGGTCTCGACGTCGAGGTCGTTGGTCGGCTCGTCGAGCAGCAGCAGGTTGCCGCCCTGCTTGAGGGTCAACGCGAGGTTGAGCCGGTTCCGCTCGCCACCGGACAGGACCCCGGCCGGCTTCTGCTGGTCCGGGCCCTTGAAGCCGAACGCCGCGACGTAGGCCCGCGACGGCATCTCGACGTTGCCGACCTTGATGTGGTCGAGGCCGTCGGAGACGACGTCCCACAGCGTCTTCTTGGGGTCGATGCCGCTGCGGTTCTGCTCGACGTAGGACAGCTTGACCGTCTCGCCGACCTTGATGTCGCCGTCGTCGGGCTTCTCCTCGCCGACCAGCATCTTGAACAGCGTCGTCTTGCCGGCGCCGTTGGGGCCGACCACGCCGACGATGCCGTTGCGGGGCAGCGTGAACGACAGGTCGTCGATCAGCACCCGGTCGCCGAAGCCCTTGGTCAGCTTCTTCGTCTCGACGACGACGCTGCCCAGGCGCGGGCCCGGCGGGATCTGGATCTCCTCGAAGTCGAGCTTGCGGGTCTTCTCGGCCTCGGCGGCCATCTCCTCGTAGCGGGCCAGCCGGGCCTTGCTCTTCGCCTGGCGGGCCTTGGCGCCGGAGCGGACCCACTCCAGCTCGTCCTTGAGCCGCTTCTGCCGCTTGACGTCCTTGGCGCCCTCGACCTTGAGGCGGGTCGCCTTGGTCTCGAGGTAGGTGGAGTAGTTGCCCTCGTAGGGGTACGCGCGGCCCCGGTCGAGCTCGAGGATCCACTCGGCCACGTTGTCGAGGAAGTACCGGTCGTGGGTGACGGCGACGACGGTGCCGGCGTACTTCTCGAGGTGCGTTTCGAGCCAGGCCACGCTCTCGGCGTCGAGGTGGTTGGTGGGCTCGTCGAGGAGCAGCAGGTCCGGCGCCTCGAGCAGCAGCCTGCACAGCGCGACGCGGCGGCGCTCACCACCGGAGAGCACCGTGACGTCGGCGTCGCCGGGCGGGCAGCGCAGCGCGTCCATGGCCTGCTCGATGCGGGCGTCGAGCTCCCAGCCGTCGTGCTGCTCGATGACCTCCATCAGCTCGCCCTGCTCGGCCAGGAGAGCGTCGAAGTCGGCGTCGGGCTCCCCCATCGCCGCACTGACCTCTTCGAAGCGGGTCAGGGCGTCGCGCAGCGGCTTGACCGCCTCCTCGACGTTGCCGCGCACGTCGAGCTCCTCGTTGAGGTGCGGCTCCTGGTCGAGCATGCCGACCGAGTAGCCCGGCGTGAGAACGGCCTCACCGTTGGAGGCGTGCTCCTTGCCCGCCATGATCTTGAGGACCGTGGACTTGCCGGCACCGTTGGGGCCGACGACGCCGATCTTGGCGCCGGGGAGGAACGCCAGGGTGACGTTGTCCAGGATGACCTTGTCGCCGTGCGCCTTGCGGGCACGGACCATGGAGTAGATGTACTGAGCCACTGGGCTTCGGAGCCTTCCGTCGTCTCGCGAACGGGGGCGGGCCGGCCGCATGCCGGCCCGGCCCCCTGCGTCTACCGCCGATCCTCCCAGCCCGCGGCAACTACGCGTGCGCGGGCTCCGGGGAGAGGTCGGCGTCCGCCAGGTCCAACGCCTCACCCTCCACCTCGTAGTCCCGGCCGGCCAGGAGTTCCTCGTCGGACATCGGGAACCCGGGCCCCGGCTCGGACCCGAGCTGTTCGGACGGCGTGGCATCGGCCGGCTCGGTGCTGCGGGCGGTGGACCGGTCGCGCGTGAACATCGACCTGCCCTTCTGGAGGTTGGGACCGACGGCGAACGCCTTGATCCGCGGCTTGCTCCGCGGGCCGTTCTCGGATTCCCACTCATGGGTGGTGAGCGCGCCGTGCACGATCACCGGGTCGCCCTTGCTGACGCTCGCGGAGACGTTGCCGCTGAGCGTGCTCCAGCACTCGACGTCGACCCAGAGGGTGCCGCCGTCGACGAACTCCTGACGGGCGGCGTCGTAGCGCCGCGCCGTCGAGGCCATGCGGAAGTTGGTGACGACGCCGCTGCCCACAGTGGCCCGGCGGGGTGAGTCGACGACGTTGCCGACGACGGTGACGATGGTGTCGTTCACGGTGCTCCTCGGGATCTCGGGCCGCGCCGCGGTGACGCCGCCGTGCTCCCACCGTGACGTCGGCCGGGGCCGTCCGGGAGACGCGCGGCGGATCTGTGGAGAGACGTGACGCCTGTGGACGGTGGGGTCCCCGTGAACCGCTCGCCCCCAGGCACCCGCCCCCGGCCCGGCGACGCTGTTACGTTCCGACCGAGTTCATCCAGGCCATCCGGCGACGCCGCCGCGACAGTGGCCGCACTGTCAGGGGAAACGGCGTGCGCAACAAGCTGATCGGTCTCGCCCTGGCGATGGCCGCCGCCCTGCTGCTGGCGACGGGGATGGTGTCGACTGCACCCGTGGCCATGGCTGCGACGACCGCCGCGCAGGTCATCACCGTGTCCGCGCCGTCGTCGACCAGCACCTACGCCACCGTCGAGGCATGGGCCCGCCAGGCCGACGGGCGGTACCGCCGCGTCGCCGTCTTCACGCAGGCGCGCATCGGCTCCCAGGGCATGGGCCCGACCAGCGAGAGCCTGTCGCGCACTCCCACCGGGCAGTACACGCTCAGCCAGCCCTTCGGCATGCAACCGAACCCCGGCACGACGAGCCCGTACATCCACATCGACCGGAACGACGTGTGGACCGGCTCCAGCAGCACGGTCATCAACGAGCACCGACGCTGCGCGCCGGGCACGTGCCCCGCCAGCTACGCCACGGCCGAGCGGCTGAGCAACTACCCCGACGCCTACCGCTACGGGTTCTTCATCGGCTACAACGCCAACCCGCCCTACGGCACCGGCGCCTCCGCGGGCCGCGGATCGGCCTTCTTCTTCCACGTCCGGAACACCCAGGCGACGGCCGGCTGCGTCGCGGTCAGCTCCGCCGAGATGATCTGGCTCATCCGCTGGCTGAAGTTCCAGAACTCGCCGATCGTCTCGATCGGTGTCGGGTACCGCCGCCTACGCGCCCATCCCCAACCGGTACGTCTGAGCCCTCGCTCGGGTGACCACGCCGGCCGTCCAGTGCCGGGTGCAGCCGACCCGGTGCGATGATCGACAGCCGAGCGCCCGTAGCTCAGTGGATAGAGCAGGTGCCTTCTAAGCACTTGGTCGCAGGTTCGAGTCCTGCCGGGCGCACCGTGATGTCGCATCTGCCGAGCGTCGATGGCTGTACGGTGACGGCAGGCGCTCGGCATGTCCGAGCGACGATTGTGCGTCCTGCCAGCGGCGCATGAGCGCGGCACCCCTTCGGGGTGGCGTTGCCGAGGCCCCCGCCCCCGGTCCGACTCCTTTGACCGGAGGCCCGTCGTGGCCAGCACCAGCCTTCCGTACCCGGAAACGCCGCCGAGGCACTGCTGCAGCTGGGCAGACTGTCCCTGCGCGAGTTGTCGATGGAAAGCCTCTTGCAGACGGTCGCCGACCTGGTCACAGCTGTGCTGCCCGGCAACCCCGAGGCGTCGGTGACGCTGCTGGTCAAAGACGCACCGTCCACGGTCGCCTCCACGGGGCAACTGCGCCCTGGACCTGGACGAGGTGCAGTACGAGCGGGGCCACGGGCCGTGCCTGCATGCTGCCCGCTACCGGGCAGGCGATCGAGATCGCCGACACCCGCACCGACAGCCGCTGGCCGGACTACGCCCGGCGAGCGGCCGAGCGCGGCAACCTCTGTTCGCTGTCCGTGCCCCTGGTCATCGACGAGGAGCGAGCGGGTCTTCGGCGCGCTGAACCTGTACGCGCAGCAGCCGGACGCGTTCGACGAGGACAGCAGGTCCGCCGCGATGTCGTTCGGTCCCTACGCGGCGGTGGCGGCCGGAAACGTGCACGCCTACCAGAGCGCCCGGAACAAGGCCGACAACCTGCAAGCAGCACTGGAGACCCGAGCGGTCATCGAACAGGCCAAGGGCGTCCTCATCGAGCGCTACAAGGTGACGCCGGACCAGGCGTTCCGACTGCTGGCCGTGGCGTCGATGAACGCCAACCGGAAGCTCCGCATGCGTGGCCGACGATCTCGTGCGGACCGGCGACCTGCCCGTCGTGATGCCGGGCGGTGACCGGAGGGGCCCCGGGCGCAGCGGACCGCAGAGGCACGCGGGCCCGGCAGCCCCGGAACGCTCCTAGACAGCCGCACCGCTCTCCGCGGGGGGCGATGCGGTCAGGTCCTGCCGTTCCAGACCACGGGGCGGCAGGACCGCCCCCTCCACGGCCGAGGCATGATCAACACCGCGCCGGGTATCGCCCGGGCATGAGACTCGTGTCGCTGCTCGTGCTCCTCTGGCTCATCGTCGGCGCGATCGCGGCCGGTCAGCGCGGCTACTACAGCAGCGAGGACACCAACTGCGCGAACCTCGGCACCATCGCCGTCACCATCGTGGCCGGGCCGCTGAACTACCTCGGGATCAACCCGAAGGTCGAGAACTGCGAACTGCCTCAGCCGAGCGAGTGAGCTGACCCGCTCAGACCGCCGCCGAGTCGCACCGCGGGGCACTGATCGGACCGAGCGCGAACCGGTCCAGGCCGGGCCGCTCGATCGTGGTCCGCCGCAGCGTCCGGCTGTCCCAGCTCATCAGGGCGGGCACGAGCTCCGGGCCGACGTCGTAGGTGTAGAGCAGGAACGGACCCGACCACGTCAACGACTCCGGTCCGCCCTGCCGCAGGTCCACCGGCATCATCTCGCCGGTCTCGATGTCGAGCACGAAGAGCCGCAGCCGCGTCGTCCCGGGGATGAACGTCTGCAGTGCGACCCAGCGTCCGCCGGGCGACCACGCCGGCTTCCTGATCCCGGTCTCCACGGTGGTCACGACGACGTGGTGACCGCTGCCGAGGAAGTACCGCCGCAGTTCGACCCCCGCCTCGACCCGCGCGGGCACCAGCATCTCGGTCCCGTCCGGCGACCAGGTGAAGTCACCTTCGCCCTCGCTGACCGGGATCACCCGGCGCTCCTCACCGGTCTCGATGTCGACCGCGGCGATCTCGCGACCGTCCGGGCCGACCCGGAGGAAGGCGACCTCCGCTCCGTTCGTCGACCACTCCAGGTAGGAGACCTCCGCGCCCGGCACCTCGCGCGAGAGCAGGGTCACGTCACCCGACGCCACGGACAGCAGCGCCACA
This sequence comes from uncultured Actinomycetota bacterium, assembly GCA_963784165.1. Lineage (GTDB taxonomy): Bacteria > Actinomycetota > Actinomycetes > Mycobacteriales > Geodermatophilaceae > Blastococcus_B. The sequence continues at coordinate 222,895 of CAWAQI010000017.1, read as the reverse complement.
CGGCTCGAGTCCCAGCCCTCCGCGCCGCGCCACTCGCCCTCCCCCAGCGCGAAGGCGACGATCTCGCCGTCCGGGGACATGACCGGGAACGAGGCGGCAGGGTCGTCACTGAGCACCTCCGACCCACCATCGGGGTGCCACAGCTCGATCGTGGGTGGGCTGGCGAGCGGATCGGACGCGGCGCCGGTCATCGCGAGCAGCGGCGGCGCGGAGCACTCCGCCGTCTCGGCGAACGAGGTGCAGGCCGTGCAGGCCACCACGACGCACGCCGTGAGCGACCGGACCTTGCCCATGACCCCACCTCTGCCTGCAGGGATGCCGGATGCATGGTGACCTGTCGACGCCGTGTCGTCCCGGGTCCCGCGCGCGGTGACCTCATTTCGATACTCACCGGCTCGCTTCTCGGTGATTGAGAACGACGGTCACGGGTAGATCCGACTCGCCCGGTAGCGGGGGACCCATCAGGCCACCAGGTGACTCGGCAGGAGTGACAAGTGCGGCGTTCGATCGCGCGTGGTACGAGCCAGACCGATCAACAGCCTCAGGGCCGGCACGCCGCCGGTGCGACCAGGATGGACCGTCCGCGTCCGCGCGGCCGTCGCCGCTGGCTGGTCGTCGCCGCAGCCGTCGCCGCCTTCAGCGCGATGATCGCGCCACCGCCCACACCGGTCGAGGCCGACGTGGACGACGCGGCGGCCGAGCGCTCGACCGACGACGGCGTCCCCACGCTCCCCGAGCTGTCCGCCGGCGCCCCCGCGGGCGCGATCACGCTGGCCAGCGCACCGGCGCACGACCCCGACCCCGAGCCGGCGACACCCGCGGTGATCACCGGCTGGCGGCCAACGGCATCCCCAACGTCGCCCTCAACGCCTACCGCGTCGCGGCCGCCCGCATGGAGTCGGCCCAGCCCTCCTGCGGCATCGACTGGTCGCTCCTGGCCGGCATCGGCCGCGTCGAGTCCAACCACGGCCGCTACGGCGGCGCCGTCCTCAACTCCGACGGCACGGCCTCCCCCAAGATCCTCGGCCCCGCCCTGAACGGCGTGAACTTCGCGTTCATCGGCGACAGCGACAACGGCCAGTGGGACGGCGACACGAGCTACGACCGCGCCATGGGCCCGATGCAGTTCATCCCGACCACCTGGCGCGCCTACGCGATCGACGCCGACGGCAACGGGAGCACCGACCCGTTCAACATCAACGACGCCGCGCTCGCCGCGGCCAACTACCTCTGCACGGCCGGCGGCAACCTGCGCACCGTCGCCGGACAGCGGGACGCCGTCTTCGCCTACAACCACTCCGACAGCTACGTGAACCAGGTCCTCGGCCTGGCCCACGCCTATGCGTCCGGCATCCCGGTGGCCGACCTGCCGCTGTCGGGCAACACCACGGGCGCCGTCCCGGCTCCCGACTGGAGCGGCATCCCGGCCGCACCCGGCCCGGCCATCGGTGCCAGCGACACGACGCCGTCGCCGCGGGGCCAGGCCGTGGGCGCCTCGCCGCAGCCGGCGCCGTCCGGCGGTCAGCCGTCCGGGTCGGGCAGCCCCTCCGGTGGCGCTCCGTCCGGCGGCTCCCCGTCCGGTGGCGAGCCCGGCGGTACGCCGTCGACGGGTACCGACGGCGGTGGGGCGCCCGCTCCCGCGCCGGCACCCGCCCCGGCACCGGCGCCGTCGCAGCCCGGCCAGCCGGCACCCGCCCCGGCTCCCGCACCGGCCCCGGCTCCGGTCCCCGTGCCGGTCCCGGTTCCGCCGCCGCCTCCGCCGCCGCCACCGCCGCCCGCCGCCGGAGCTCGTCGAAGGCGTGACGTGCAACGTGCTCGGCAACCTCGTCCCCGACCTGCCCGGTCTGCCCGAGTGCTGACCTGAAGCAGTGAGCGGCAGCGCCCCCACGGTCCGTCCGTGGGGGCGCTCGCACGTCCGGCTCAGGACTGCCCGGCCGCCCGGGACGACGGCGGGCGGAAGACGGCGAACGGGTCGGTGACCTCCAGCGACGGCGAGGCGAACCGGTACAGCGCGGCGGGCCGGCCCCCCGACCGGCCGGACGCCGTCTGCTCCCCCGTCGCCTCGAGGACGCCGCGGCGCAGCAGCACCCGCTGCAGGTTGGTCGCGGTCACGTCGTAGCCGAGCGCGGCCACGTAGATCTCCCGCAGCTCGGCGATCGTGAACGTCGGCGGCGCCAGGGCGAACCCGACGTTCGTGTACGAGAGCTTCGCCCGCAGCCGCGCCAGCGCCGATCCGACGATCGACCCGTGGTCGAAGGCGGTGTCGGGCAGCGCGTCGAGGAGGTGCCAGGCGGTGTCCTCGGGCAGCACCGGGTCGAGGTGCGAGGGGATCAGGCCCAGGTACGCGGTGGCCACCGTGCGCCCGCGCGGATCACGGCCCGGGTCGCTGCGGGTCTCCAGCTGCTCCAGGTGGGCGAGCTGCCGCACCTCGACCTTGCTGGCCAGCTGCCGGGCGACCGAGGCGCCGAGCGTCTCGTCGGCCTCCAGCGGTCCCCCGGGCAGGGCCCAGGCACCGAGAAACGGCTCGGTCGAGCGCCGCCAGAGCATCACGTGCAGGCGACCGCCCCGGACCTGGACGACGACGGCCAGCGCCTGGTGCGGAAACGCCGGCCGGTCGGGCGAAGACCACACGGAGGACACAGATGGGAATGCTAGGGTCTGCTCCGTTGGTTTTCGACTGTGGGTACAAAACCACATCCCATGGAGGCCCCCGGTGACCGCCACCCTTTCCGCCCCGGCTCTGCAGACCGGCGACGTGACCGCTGCGTCCGACACCTGGACCGACGAGCAGTGGGCCGACTGGCGCACCGAGGTCCGCCGGCTCGCCGCCGAGCGCGACGCCGTCCTCCTGGCGCACAACTACCAGGCGCCGGAGATCCAGGACGTCGCCGACCACGTGGGCGACTCCCTCGCCCTCTCGCGGATCGCCGCGGCCAGCGATGCCTCCACGATCGTCTTCGCGGGCGTCCACTTCATGGCCGAGACGGCGAAGATCCTCGCGCCCGAGAAGACGGTGCTCGTCCCCGACGCGGCCGCCGGTTGCTCGCTGGCCGACACGATCACCGCCGACCAGCTGCGCGCCTGGAAGGCCGAGCACCCGGGCGCCGCCGTCGTCTCCTACGTGAACACCACGGCCGAGGTGAAGGCCGAGACCGACGTCTGCTGCACCAGCTCGAACGCCGTCGAGGTGGTCGAGTCGATCCCGGCCGACCGCGAGGTGCTGTTCCTCCCCGACCAGTTCCTCGGCGCGCACGTCCAGCGCGTGACCGGCCGGCAGAACATGCGCATCTGGATGGGCGAGTGCCACGTGCACGCCGGCATCTCCCCCACCGACCTGCGGGCCAGCGTCGAGGCGTCCCCCGATGCCGAGCTGCTGATCCACCCCGAGTGCGGCTGCGCCACGAGCGCGCTCTGGATGGTGTCCGACGGCCAGCTGCCCACCGAGCGCGTGCACGTGCTCTCCACCGGCGGCATGCTCGACGAGGCCCGGCGGACGACGGCCAAGCAGGTGCTGGTCGCGACCGAGATCGGCATGCTCCACCAGCTGCGCCAGGCCAACCGGGTCACCGACTTCCAGCCGGTCAACCCGCGGGCGGCCTGCCCCTACATGAAGATGTCGACCCCGGAGAAGCTGCTCCGCGCGCTGCGCGAGGGCCGCGACGAGGTCACCGTCGACCCGGACGTCGCCGCGCGGGCGCGGGCCGCCGTCGAGGCGATGATCGCCCTCGGCACGCCCTCGCCGGTCGGGGAATGACCGTGGCCACGGCCCGGCTGGTGCCGGCGCTGCCGCTGCCGGCGGCGGGCTGGGTGCGCACGACCGACGTCGTCGTCGTGGGCACCGGCGCCGCCGGCCTGATGACGGCGGTGGCGCTGGCCGATGCCGGCCGCGCGGTCACCGTCGTCACCAAGGGCGCGCTCGGCGACGGCAGCACCGCGTGGGCACAGGGCGGCCTGGCCGCCGTCCTCGGTGCCGACGACGACGCCGACCTGCACGTCACCGACACGCTGGTCGCCGGCGCCGGGCTCTGCGACGAGGACGCCGTGCGCACCCTCGTCGAGGAGGCGCCGGCGGCGATCGCCGCGCTGCAGGCACTCGGGGCGCGGCTGGACCCCGGCCCCGACGGCCGTCCCGCGCTGACCCGCGAGGGCGGGCACAGCCGCGACCGGATCGTGCACGCCGGCGGCGACGCCAGCGGCGCCGAGGTCACCCGGACCCTCGCCGGCGCCCTGCGCGCCCGCGGCATCGAGGTGCTCGAGCACACCGTCGCGCTCGACGCGCTGCGCACCGTCGACGGCCGTGTCGTCGGCCTCCGGGTCGCGCGGGTGGACGGCGGTTCGCTGGTCGACGCCGGTGATGTCCGGGCGCGGGCCGTCGTCCTCGCCACCGGCGGCTACGGGCACGTCTACTCCGCCACGTCGGCCCCGGCCGGCGCGACCGGCGACGGGCTGGCGCTGGCCCTGCGGGCCGGCGCCGAGGTCGCCGACGTCGAGATGGTCCAGTTCCACCCCACCGTGCTCTGGACCGGTCCGGGCGCCGAGGGTCAGCAGGCGCTGGTCTCCGAGGCGGTGCGCGGCGAGGGCGCCGTGCTGGTCGACGGGTCGGGACGGCGGATCATGGCCGGCGCCCACCCGCTGGCCGACCTCGCCCCGCGCGACGTCGTCTCGGCCACCATCTCCGCCCACCTGCGGCGGACCGGGGAGCAGCACGTGTGGCTGGACGCGACCGGGCTCGGCGCCGAGTTCGTCGCCCGCCGGTTCCCGGGCATCCTGCGGGCCTGCCGCGCGGCCGGCTACGACCTGGCCACCGAGCCGGTGCCGGTCGCCCCGGCGGCGCACTACACGTGCGGCGGGGTGCTCGCCGACCTCGACGGGCGCACCTCGGTCGAGGGCCTGTTCGCGGTCGGCGAGGTGGCGTGCACCGGCGTCCACGGCGCGAACCGGCTCGCGTCGAACTCGATCACCGAGGGGCTCGTGGCAGCCCGGCGGTGCGCCGACCTGCTGACCCTCGACCTGCCCGAGGGCGGCGAGCCGGTGGAGCCGTCGTCCGTCGTCCTCGGCGCGATCGACCCGGCCGCCCGGCCGTCGATCACCGCGGCCACGACCCGCGACGCCGGCGTGGTCCGCGACGCCGCGGGTCTCGCGCGGCTGGCCGACGAGCTCGCCGCCGTCCCCGTGCTGCCCGCCGACCGCCCGCTGGACCTCGCCGCTCTCGAGGCGACCGCGCTGCACACCGTGGCGAGCCTGCTGTGCGCCGCGGCGCTCGCGCGCACCGAGAGCCGCGGCGCCCACCGCCGCTCCGACGCCCCGGACACCGACCCCGACTGGGAGGTGCGGCTGGTGCACCGGCTCGACGACGCCGGCCGCGTGCACACGCGCACCCAGCCGGTCCGGTCGCTGGTGGTCGCGGCATGACGCAGCTGGAACTCGGCGCGATCCGCCGCGCCCACGTCGACGCGCTGGCGGCCGCCGGGCTGGACCCGGCGGAGGTCGAGGCGGTCATCCGGCGCGCGCTGGAGGAGGACCTCGCCTTCGGTCCCGACGTGACCACCGAGGCCACGGTGCCGGCGCGGGCGCAGGCCACGGGCGACGTCGTCCCCCGGTCCCCCGGCGTGCTGGCCGGTATCCCGGTCGCCGCGGCGGTCTTCGACCTGGTGGGCGGTCCGGAGGTCGACGTCGTGCTGTCCGCGGCCGACGGCGACGCCGCGCGGCCCGGCGAGGCCGTGCTCAGCGTCTCCGGCCCGACGCGGGCGCTGCTCACCGCCGAGCGGACGGCGCTCAACCTGATCGGCCGCCTGTCCGGGATCGCGACGCTGACCCGGCACTGGGTGGACACCGTCGCCGGCACCGGTGCGGCGATCCGCGACACCCGGAAGACCACCCCGGGGCTGCGGACCCTCGAGAAGTACGCGGTGCGCTGCGGCGGCGGCGTGAACCACCGGATGGCGCTGGGGGACGCGGCCCTGGTGAAGGACAACCACGTCGCCGCGGCCGGCGGGATCCGGCAGGCCGTCGATGCGGTCCGCGCACACGCGCCGGCGATCCCGCTCGAGGTCGAGTGCGACACCCTCGCCCAGGTCCGCGAGGCGCTGGCCGCCGGCGTCCAGCTCGTGCTGCTGGACAACTTTCCGCTGGCCGACACGGTCGCGGCGGTGGAGCTGGCGTCCGGGTCGGGTTGCCGGCTGGAGGCGAGCGGCGGGCTGTCGCTCGACCGCGCGCGCGAGGTCGCCGCGACCGGCGTCGACTACCTGGCCGTGGGCGCGCTGACGCACAGCGCCCCGGTGCTCGACCTGGGCTTCGACCTGCGCGACCGAGCGGCCGCGACCTAGCCTGCTCGCCATGCCGGAGAGCGAGCCGACACCGACGCCGCAGGTCCACCGGAACACGCGCGCGTTCCGCGAGGCCTCCTTCCACTACGTCGACGTCAGCGGTGCGATCTTCCGCGACTGCGACATGCGCGGCGTGCGGATCGTCAGCTCGTTCGTGGACGGACTGGTGGTGTCCGGGTTCAGCGGACGGTCCGGCCCGGTGGTGGTCGACGACGTCGACGTCAGCGAGTACGTGGCCGCCGAGCTCGACCGGCGCCATCCGGAGCGGGTGCGTCTCCGCGAGGCCCGGAGCGCCGACGACCTCCGCGCCGTCTGGGCCGACCTGGAACGGCTCTGGGACGAGACGCTGGCGCGCGCCGGTCGCCTGCCCGAGGAGACCCTGCAGGAGCGGGTCCACGATGAGTGGTCCTTCGTCGAGACGCTCCGCCATCTCGCCTTCGCCGTCGACACCTGGATCGGCGGGTGGCTGCGGGGAGAGACGGCGCCGTTCTCGCCGCTGGGCGTGCCACCCACCGACCTCGCGCCGGAGGAGTGGCCGTCGATCGGGCTCGACCCCGAGGCCCGCCCCTCCTTCGCCGAAGCGGCGGCCCTCTTCGCCGACCGCCGGGAACGGGTGCGGACAGCCCTCGCCGAAGCGACCGATGCCCAGCTGGACGAGCCCCGCACCGGCACCCCGGTGCAGGCCTGGGGCGAGGAGACCCACGACGTCGGCGAGTGCTTCCGGGTGGTGCTGGAGGAGCACATCGAGCACCGCCGCTTCGCCGAGCGCGACCTCGCGGAGCTCGCCGCCTGACCGCTCCTGGGGTGCAACCCCCGCTCCGGGGGTTCTGCAGCACTCCAGGAGCAGGAGGAACACCCCAGGAGCGGGCCCTCAGGCGGTGCGCTGGTCCGGGTGCACCCAGCCGATCGCCGGCGCCACGTGCTGCACGATCGTCTCCAGCAGGTGGGCGTTGTAGTCGACGCCCAGCATGTTCGGCACGGTGAGCAGAGCGTGTCGGCCTCGCGCACCGCGGCGTCCTTGGCCAGCTCCTCGGCGAGCCGGTCGGGCTCCCCCGCGTAGCTCTTGCCGAAGCGGGCGCGCACGCCCTCGAGGATGCCGACCTGGTCCTCGCTGCCCTCGCCGGAGCCGAAGTACTGGCGGTCGAGGTCGGTCACGATCGGCATGACGCTGCGGCTCACCGAGACGCGCGGCTCGCGCTCCCAGCCGGCCGCCGCCCAGGCCGCGCGGTAGCGGGCGATCTGCTCGGCCTGGAGCTCGTCGAAGGGCACGCCGGTGTCCTCGACCAGCAGGGTGGAGCTCATCAGGTTCATGCCCTGCTCGGCCGTCCACTCCGCCGTCGCCCGGGTGCCCGAGCCCCACCAGATGCGGTCGGCCAGGCCCGGCGACTGCGGCTGGATCGCCAGCCGGCCGCTCGCCCCGCCGGTCATCCGCGGGTCGGCGTCGACCACGGTCGCCCCGGAGAGCGCCGCCCGGAACAGCGCGGTCTTCTCGCGCGCGAGGTCGGCGTCGCTCGACCCCTCCGGCGGCACGTAGCCGAACGCCTCCGAGCCGCGCAGCGCCGTCTCCGGCGATCCCCGGCTCACGCCGAGCTGCAGCCGTCCGTCGCCGAGCAGGTCGGCCGCGGCGGCCTCCTCGGCCATGTACAGCGGGTTCTCGTAGCGCATGTCGATGACGCCGGTGCCGACCTCGATGCGGGAGGTCCGCACGGCCATCGCCGTCAGCAGCGGGAACGGCGAGGCCAGCTGCCGGGCGAAGTGGTGCACCCGCACGTACGCGCCGTCCACCCCGAGCTCCTCGGCCGCGACCGCCAGCTCGACGCTCTGCACGAGCGCGTCGCGACCGGTCCGCACCTGCGAGCCCGGGATGGGCTGCCAGTGCCCGAACGACAGGAACCCGATCCGCTTCTGCATGCACCCGGGAGCAACCGGCGGGTCGCCGGTGTTCCCGCCGCGGTCAGCGCGGATAGACGGTGGCGCTCCAGGCCGACGTCGGGCTCGCGCCGGCGGCGTTGACCGCGATGACGAGGAACCGGTGACCCACGCGCCGGGCCAGGCCGCCGATGGTGGCCGACGTGCTGCTCGCCCCCACGCTGACGGTCTTGAGCAGCGTGCTGCCCCGGTAGACCCGGACCTGGTAGCCGGTGACCGCCGCGCCGCCGTTGCTGGTCGGCGCGGCCCAGCGCACGACCGCCCCGCTGGCTCCCGCCGCCGCGGTGCCGATCCGCGGCGCGGAGGGCACCGTCCTCGGGACGACGTTCGCGCTGCGCGCGGACGACGGGCCGTAGCCCACGCCGTTGCGGGCGGTCACGGTGAACGTGTGGCCGTGGCCGTTGGCCAGCCCGGTGACCTGCACGCTGGTGGCGCTGCCGGCGACGGTCAGCGTCTTGACCAGCGTGCTGCCCCGGTAGGCCTTCACGGTGTAGCTGGTGACGGCGGACCCGTTGTTCACGGCCGCGCTCCAGCGCACCACGGCTGACGCGTTGCCGGGCGTCGCGGTGCCGATCGCCGGCGCCGCGGGGACCGTCGGGGGCCGCGGCGTGACCGACGGGCCGATGGCCGGGTTGCCGTACCAGTCCGAGTTGTAGGCGGTGACGTAGACCCGGTAGGCCCGGCCGTTGACCAGGCCGGTCACCGTGGCGCTGCGCGCGGAGGCACCGAGCCAGAGATCGGCCTCGTCGCTGGCGCTGACGACCTGGACGACGTAGCCGGCCACCGGCGAGCCACCGGTGAACGCCGGCACCCCCCACGTGACGCCGATCGACTGGTTGCCCGGGGTGGCGCGCAGGCTCGTCGGCTCGCCCGGTGCGGTCACCCAGTTGCGGGCGGGCGAGGGCTGGCCGGTGAGCAGTTCGTAGGCGTCGAGCAGGCCGTAGCCGGTGTTGTTGTCCTTGCCGGGCGACTCGATGTCGATCGCGGTCGCCTGCACCGCGGCGCGGATCTGGGCGACCGTCTTCGACGGGTACAGCGCGCGGTAGCGGGCGAGGACGCCGGCCACGTGCGGTGCGGCCATCGAGGTGCCGCTCATGAGCTGGTAGCCGCTCGCGTCGGTGGCCGACGTCGACAGCACCGACGACCCCGGGGCGGTGATGAAGTTGGTCGCGCCGCTGTGGCTGTAGGCGGCCGAGACCCCGGCGTCGTCCGACGCCGCCACGGAGAAGGCGCCGGGCGTGGCACCCGGGTAGGAGGCGGCGTTGCCGTCGAGCCGGTTGTTGCCGGCCGAGGCGACGACGACGACGTCGTGGGCCACCGCGTACTGGACGGCGGCGTCGTAGGCGGTGTTGCCGCTCCCGCCGAGGCTCATGTTGATGACCGAGGCGCCGTGGTCGACGGCGTAGATGACGGCGTCGGCGATGTCCGAGGACCAGCCCGAGCCGTTGGCGCCGAGCACGCGGATCGGCAGGATCTGCGCGGCGCTCATCCCGGCGACGCCGATGCCGTTGCCGGTGATCGCGCCGATCGTGCCGGCGACGTGCGTGCCGTGCCCGTTGGGGTCGATGCAGCCGTTGCCGCCGGACGACGTCGTGAAGGCGTCGCCCACGAAGTCCTCGCCCAGGTCGCAGCGGACGCGGCCGGACAGGTCGGGGTGGCTCGCCTTCACGCCGCTGTCGATGACGGCGACGAGCTCGCCGGAGCCGGTGGTGACCGAGCCGGGGACGAGGTCGAGGTTCAGGTCGTACCAGCCCCACTGCTCGGGCAGGCGGGGGTCCACGGCGGTGGCGTGCACGGGGGTGTCCACCGAGACGCTCACGACACCGGGCTCGGCGCGCAGCTCCGCCGTCGTGCGGGCCACCGCGGAGCGGTCCACCTCGACGGTGACGACCTCGGCACCCTGCGCGTCGACGACCACCGCGGAGACGGCCACCTCGCTGCTGGTCGCCGGGTCGGTCGGTTCCGGAGCGGTCGGGACGTCGACCGGCACGCTGTCGCCGGGCGCACTCGCGGGTGCGCTCGAGGGCGCGGTCGAGGGCGAGGCGGGCGCGCCGTCCGGCGTCTCGGCCTGGGCCGGCGCGGCGCCGACGGAACCGAGCACGACTGCGACCGCCGCGGTACCGACGACGGACCGCAGGCGGAACAGTGACGCGGACGAGCGGGTCATGCGTGCTCCTCGGGACGGACAGGGAATACAGGCCTCCATCGGTCCGCAATCGCGGCTGCTGGAGATCTCCCTCACCCGCCGGGGTGACGACCGGCCGGAACACGGGATGCGGATGGGACGTCTGGTCCGCGTTGTCACTGCATGTGACGGAGCGACCACGACTCTCCGTGTGCGGCTTCCACCGTTTCCGCGCCCGGATGCCCGACCCTGTTCCGGTGAGCCTTCCCGCCTCCGAGACGCCGCGGTCCGACCCGGCAACCCCCGGGGACGCCGGGCAGCAGCGCATGCGGGCCATCGACACCCTGCTCGCCGACCGCGGCCAGCTCTTCCAGGCCCTGTTCCTCTCCGCACCGATCGCGAAGGCACTCGTCGACCTCGAGGGCCACATCCTCGTGGCGAACCCGATGATGTGCGCACTGACCGGGCGGACGGCCGAGAGCATCGCCGGCCGGCACGTCGACCTCCTGACCCACCCCGACGACCCGCCGGTGTGCGACCTCGGCCTCGAGCCCCGCCCGGGCGAGCCGGCCATGGACCCGAACCTGCTCCTGGACGGCGAGCGTCGCCTGCGCCGCTCCGACGGCACGGAGCTGTTCGTCGTGCAGTCGCACGAGGTGGTGCGGCACAACAACGGCGACCCGCAGTTCGTCGTCCTCTCGCTGGTGGACGTGACCGACCGCCGCCGGGCCGAGGACGACCTGGTCCGCCGCGCGTTCGTCGACCCGCTCACCGGCCTGCCCAACCGCCGCGCCCTCACCGACCGGCTGCGGCACGCCGTCGCGCTCTCCCGGCGCCGGGGCATGCAGGTCGGGCTCGTGCACCTGAACATCGACCGGTTCAAGGCGGTCAACGAGTCGCTGGGGCACGAGGCCGGCGACCTGCTGCTGAGCCAGATCGCCGACCGGCTGCGCTGGAGCACCCGCGTCGAGGACACCGCCGTCCGGCTGGGGGCCGACGAGTTCCTCGTCGTCGCCGAGGACGTCGAGGACCTCGAGGGCCTGCGCGCGCTGGCCCACCGGCTGCTGAGCGTGCTCGACGAGCCGTTCATCGTGCACGAGCGGGAGATCACCCTGTCGGCGAGCGTCGGGCTCACCCTCGGCTCCGACATGACCCCCGACGACCTGCTGCGCCAGGCGCAGAGCGCGCTGACGAAGGCCAAGGCCGACGGCAGCCGCGCCCGCATCGAGGTGCACGAGGGCGTGCTGACGCACGGCGACGTCGACGCGCTGCAGCTGGAGACCGAGCTGCGGCACGCGATCGACCACGACGAGCTGCGGCTCTTCTACCAACCGATCGTGCACCTCGGCGACGAGTCGCTGCTCGGCTACGAGGCGCTGATCCGCTGGCAGCACCCGACCCGCGGTCTGCTTCCCCCGGCGGCCTTCCTCGACGCCGCGGAGAACAACCGGCTCACCTCGAAGCTCGGCGCCTGGGTGCTCAAGCGGGCGTGCAACGACGCCGCGACCTGGCCCGACGAGCTGCGGGTGCACGTCAACATCTCGGCGCGGCACCTGGCGGAGGAGGGCTTCACCGACCTCGTGGCCGACGCGCTGGAGGAGTCCGGGCTCGACCCGGCCCGCCTCGAGCTGGAGATCACCGAGTCGACGGCGCTGTTCGCCGCCGAGGCCACGCTGCACTCGGTCGCCGTCGTCACCGATGCCGGCGTCACGCTGGCGCTGGACGACTTCGGCACCGGCTACTCGGCCATCACCGCGCTGCACCGGCTGCCGATCCACACCGTGAAGATCGACCGGTCGTTCGTCGCCGACGTGACGACCGAGCCGGCCACCGCCGCACTCGTGCACGGCCTGCTGCAGCTCGGCCGCGGCATGGGCCTGCAGGTGATCGCGGAGGGCATCGAGGACCTCGACCAGGCCGACTGGCTGCTCCGGCACGGCTGCGCCATGGCGCAGGGCTACGCGTTCGGGCGCCCGGCGCCGCTGCCGAACCCGGCCGAGGTGTTCATCGGCGAGATGACCGACGCCCCGGCCGAGGAGACGGCGGGCGAGCTGCTGGCCGACGAGCTGGAGACGCCGGTCGTCCCGCAGCCGCGCACGGAGCCGACGCCGTTCCTGCGCCGGGAGAACGACGACACCGGCCGGTTCGTGACGACCGGGACGCTCTTCGACGAGCTCGCCGACCCCGAGGACGACTGAAAGGACCCCCTTCCCCCCGCCCCTCGCACGCTCGGCGCGGGACCCTGAAGGGGGCCGCGCGCGCGGCTGACCTGCGCAACCGCGACGATGCGCCCATGCGCATCGACGTCGCCGCCTCCCTGAGCCTCACCTCCCCTGCCCCGGCGACGGCGCTGCTGCAGGTGGCCGTGGCCGATCCGGTCTCCGAGCAGCTCACCGTGCTGTCCGGCGGCGCGGCCGCGGAGGTCGAGGAGCTCTCGGTCGAGGGCACCCGGGTGCACCGGTTCACGGTCGCCGAGGGCGACACGACGATCGGGTACTCGGCGTCGGTGGAGACCGGCGGTCCGCCGCGGCGGGTGACGCCCGAAGATTGGGCGACGGCGCTGCGCCCCAGCCGGTACTGCCCGTCGGACCAGCTCGAGGGCTTCGCGACGACGGAGTTCGACCGGAACACTCCCCGCGCGGAGCTCGTCGCCACGGTCGCCGACTGGGTGCACCACCGCCTGATCTACACGTCCGGTGCCAGCCGGCCGGTCGACACCGCGATCGACACCCTGCTCGCCGGGCAGGGCGTCTGCCGCGACTACGCGCACCTGACCATCACGCTGCTGCGGGCGCTGGAGGTGCCGGCCCGGCTGGTCGCGGTCTACGCGCCCGGGCTCTCGCCGATGGACTTCCACGCCGTGGTCGAGGCCGACGTCGACGGCACCTGGTGCGTGGTCGACTCGACCCGGCTCGCGCCGACCAGCTCGCTCGTGCGGATCTGCTCGGGCCGCGACGCCGCCGACACGGCGTTCCTCACGACGCTGGGCGGCGTGGCCCGCTTCGAGACCATGACGGTGACGGCGACGACGGCCGGGGCACTCCCCACCCCCGACGACGCCCCGTTCCCCCTGCCCTGAGTCGTCGAGGAACACCAGCGCGGGCCGTCACCTGCCCAGGGCGGCGCCGAGGCGGGTCACCGCCGCGGCCTCGGCGTCGTGGATCGCGGCCAGGTGCCCGCTCATGCCGGCCAGCACCGCCGCGAGGCGCTCCTCGTCCAGCGGAGGCGCGTCGGCGTGCTCGGCCCGCAGCCGCCACAGCTCCTCGGCGGCCGCCGCCCGCTCCGCCGCACCCGCGTCGCCCTCGGCGACCGCTCCGGTGACCGTGGCGGTGAGGGTCCGCAGCCGGGCGATCGCCGGGACGTCGTCCGGCAGCGCCGTCTCGGCGAGGGCGTGCCAGCGGTCGGCGATCTCCCGCCACCGCGGCGCCTCGGCGGCCAGCCCCGGCTCGTCGAGCACGACGGCGGCCTGCTCGAGCCCGTCGGCGAACAGCCCGCGCAGGTGCCCGCCGTCCATCCCGGCGGGCTCGACGCCCTCCCACACGCTGGCCAGCGCCCGCAGCAGCTGGCGCCGGTCGGCGAACACCGTCGGCCACCCCTTCGCGGCCCGGGGGTCGACGAGCAGCCGTGACCACTTCCGCCAGGCGGGCAGCGCGAAGGAGGTCGACGTCCCGCCGAGGTGGTCCACGCCGGCCTCCAGCCCGGCGCGCACCGCGGCGCGCAGCCGGTCGGCCGGCACGGCGGCGTCCGCGGTCCGGACGACGAGCATCGTGTTGCGGTAGCTGCCCACCCGGGCCCGCGCCCGGTCCAGGTCCGCAGCCGCCACGGTCAGCGGCGCCAGCGTGCGGTCGTCGACGTGCACACGAGCCCCGGTGGCGGCGTAGGCGACGACCGGATGGCCGCCCTGTCCGTCGAGGAACGGCGGCAGGTTCCAGTAGCCGAGGTGGTAGCGGTCCGGCCAGACGATCGCCGGATTCCCGGCGTCCAGCGTCGAGGTCAGCGCCTGGGCCGCGGCCGCGGCGCCGCCGGTGCGCGACCAGGCGACGTCCAGGCCCAGCCGGTCGACCGTCGTGGCCAGCCGCCGGTCGAAGTACTGCCAGGAGTGGGTGAACCCGAGGGTGACCACACGGCTGTCGTCGTGGGCGAACTCCCAGAGGATGTAGCCGGCGCCGAGCCCGCCGCCGACGAGGAACAGCAGCGGCTCGGTCAGCGGCCCGTCGGGGCCGGTGACCCCGCGGTGGGCGAGCACGTTGGTCAGCGCCGCGGTGTCCGGGTCGGTGCCACCGCGCAGGGCCCATCCGAGGTCGACGACGGGACCGGTGTCGACGGCGCCGCCGACGACGTGGGCGCGGGCGACGGCGTAGCGCTCGCCGGTCCGGGCCATCCGCGCGCGGACGCGCGCCTTGAGCTGCTTGGCCGTGGTCATGGTCGGACTCTCCCGGCTGCGCCCGCGACGACGGCTCCACGCGCCGTGCGCCGCCGCAGCCGTGTCATCCGAACTGGTGCGGACGTCCGGGCCGTGCAGCGCCTCGAGGCTCTCGCAGTCCCCTTTGCCCCGCGTCGCCGGCCCGCGTGGAGGGCCGGTCTGGGGTTGGGCGTGAGGCTCGCCCGGGGATCACGATAGACCCGGCGGCGCGTCCGCGGCAGCGCTGTCACCCGGACACGGGTCAGGCGGGCAGGGCACCGCCGGGCTCGTCCTCGCCGAGCTTGTTGCGCAGCTCCGTGGGCAGCAGCTCGAGCAGCTCGCCGGGCAGGAACGGCAGGTCGAGCAGCGACAGCTTCACCCGGCTCCGGGCGGCGGCCTTCGACCCGAGGATGCGCACCAGCTGACCGGCCTCCGGGCGGTAGGAGACCTCGATCTCGTCGCCCTCCTTCAACCGGCCGCCGAGCACGCCGTCGAGCTCCATCGCGGGCTGCCCGCCGGTCAGCGAGAGCCGCAGCGACTCCGTCGGCGCCAGCATGATCGTGCGGCTGATGCCCGACATCGGCGCCGCCGGCGTGACGAGGATGCCCTCGACGCCGGGGCTGACCACGGGCCCGCCGGCCGCGTAGTTGTAGGCCGTCGAGCCCATCGCCGTCGCCAGGATGACCGCGTCGCAGCGGAAGTGACCGTAGGTGCGGTCGCCCATCGACAGCGTCGCCCGCACCATCCCCTCCCCCGGCACCCGCGCGAGCACGGCGTCGTTGAACGCCAGCCACTCCCAGTCGCGCTGCTTGACCACCAGGCAGCCGCGCGACTCGGTGGTCACCCGCTCCTCGGCCATCGCGCTCAGCGCCTCGTCCAGCTCCCGGCCCTCGACCTCCGCGAGGAAGCCGAGGTGCCCGAGGTTGACCCCGAGCACGGGCACCGGGCGCGCGCTGACCAGCCGCATCGCGCCGAGGATCGTCCCGTCGCCGCCGAGGGCGATGATCCCGTCGCAGGAGCCGGCCAGCTCCTCCGTGGGGACCGACCGGACACCGGTCAGCCCCAGCCGGACGACGTCGTCGCGCGCGGCCACCAGGTCGACGTCCCTCCCCTGGGTCCACCGGGAGATCTGCGAGACCGCGGTGGAGCTGTCGCGGTAGGGGTGAACGACGAGTCCCATGCGCACCGGTCGATCAGCCCCGGTACGCCTCGAGCAGGCGGAGCCAGACCTCGCTGATCGTCGGATAGGCCGGGACCGCGTGCCACAGCCGGGGGATCGGCACCTCCCCGACGACGGCGATGGTCGCCGACTGCAGCATCTCGCCGACCGCGGGCCCGATGAAGGTCAGGCCGAGCAGCACCTCGCGCTCGGTGTCGACGATCATGATCGCCCGGCCGGTGTAGCCGTCGGCGAACAGCGACGAGCCGGCGACGGCGATCGGGATGTCGATCACCCGGTGCGGCAGCCCCTTCTCCTCCGCCTCCTTCACGGTGAGCCCGACCGAGCCGATCTGCGGGATCGTGAAGACGACGGACGGCGTCGCGGCCCGGTCGGCGGTGGCGACGTGCGGTGACCAGTCCTCCATCGACACCTGCTCGCCCTTCGCCCGCGCGACGATCGCCGCGCCGGCCTGCCGGGCCTGGTACTTGCCCATGTGCGTGAGCAGCCGCCGGCCGTTGACGTCGCCGACGCCGTACATCCACGGGAGGCCGCGCACCTGCAGCGAGTCGTCGACGTCGAGGTACTTGCCCGGCTCCAGCCCGACGGTGTCGACGCCGATCTCCGCCGTCCCCGCCCGGCGGCCGACGGCGACGAGCACCTCGTCGCCGCGCACCTCGCCGTCCGCCGTCGTCAGGACGACCTCGGTGCCGTCGCGGCGGGCGGCGGTG
This sequence comes from uncultured Actinomycetota bacterium, assembly GCA_963784165.1. Lineage (GTDB taxonomy): Bacteria > Actinomycetota > Actinomycetes > Mycobacteriales > Geodermatophilaceae > Blastococcus_B. The sequence continues at coordinate 206,223 of CAWAQI010000017.1, read as the reverse complement.
ACCCCGACGCCCAGCCGCACGTCCACCCCGGCCTCGCGCAGCGCCTCCGCGACCGCCTCGCCGGCCGCGGGCTCGAGCGGCGGCAGCAACCGGTCGGCCATCTCGATCAGCGTGACCTGCGAACCCAGCGCCTGCCACGCCGTCGCCATCTCGCAGCCGACGACCCCGCCGCCCACGATGAGCAGCCGGCCGGGCACCTCCTTGGCGCTGGTGGCCTCGCGCGGCGTCCACGGCTCGATCTCGCGCAGGCCGTCGATCGGCGGCACCGCCGCGACGGAGCCGGTGCACACCGCGACGGCGTGGGTGGCGGTCAGCCGGGTCTCGGTGCCGTCGGCCCCGGTGACGACGACGGTCTTCTCGCCGTCGAGCCGGCCGGCGCCGCGCACCAGGGCGATGCCGGTGTCCTCGACCCACTTGACCTGCCAGACGTCGTCCCAGTTCGAGGTGAACCCGTTGCGCCGGTTCAGCGTCGCCTCGACGTCCTGTTCGCCGCTGACCGCCTGCTTGGCGCCGTCGACGGCGCGCGCCTCGGCCAGCGCCTCGGTGCCGCGCAGGAGTGCCTTGCTGGGCATGCACGCCCAGTAGGAGCACTCCCCGCCCACGAGCTCTGATTCCACGAGGACGGCGGACAGCCCGCCCTTCACGACGATGTCGGCGACGTTCTCCCCGGTCGAGCCCGCCCCGAGGACGATGACGTCGTAGGTCTGCTCCGCTGCGCTGGTCACCGGCACATCCTGGCGGTGTGGTCGACTCAGTGCCATGCCCCCCGACGCCGACCAGTTCGCGGCCGCGCTGCGGCAGTACGCGGCGGGGGTCTGCCTGCTCACGGTCCAGGACGACATCGACGACGTCGGGACGACGGTGAGCTCGGTGATGAGCGTGTCGGCAGACCCGCCCCTCGTCGCCGTCGGCCTGACCGCCGGTGGCTACCCGGTCGAGGTGCTGGAGGAGGTGGGCCGCTGCGGGCTGAGCGTGCTGGGCGAGCAGCACGCGATCGTGGCCAGCCGGTTCTCCTCGGCCGGGCGGCCCAGCGCCCGGCATCTGCTCGAGTCGGTGCCGTGGACCCGCGCCGCGGGCAGCGGTGGGATCGTGCTCACCGACGCCCCGGCCGCGCTCGACTGCCGGCTGGACCGGCTGATTCCCGCCGGCGACCACGTGCTCGCACTGCTGGAGGTGACCGCCGTCCTGGCGCTGGACGAGTCGGTCCGCCCGCTGCTCCGGCTGCGCGGTCGGTACGTCGACGAGGCGGGCGGTGCGGCCGGACGCACCTGACCCGTAACGATCGGGTGGACATTCCTTGTCACATTCGGCGTCCCGGCGGTGCTCTATCAGTGTGGACCTCGTACGGCACGGCGGGCCGATGACCGCGACCGCCCCGCTCCGGCGGGCGGTACGGACGAAACGGGAGGACGGCGTCGTGGCGGCTTCGACAGCCCGGGACGGCGTCCGCGACGACCTGGGCGAGGTCTTCCGCCGCGACTACCGGCGGGTCGTCGCCGTCGCCGGCCGGGTGCTCGGCTCGCGCGACGAGTGCGAGGACGTCGCCCAGGAGGTCTTCCTCGCGTTCGGCCGCTCGACCGTCCCCGCCGACGAGGCGAGCGGCTGGCTCACCGTGGCCGCCGTCCACACCGCCCTGAACCACCTCCGGTCGGGACGCCGTCGCGCGTCCCGCGAGGAGTCGGCGGCCGTCTCCGACGCCGTCGTCCGGCCCACCACGTCTCCCGACGTCGCCGACGTCGTGGTCAGCGCCGAGGAGCGGAGCCGGGTCCGCACGGCCCTCGGCGCACTCCCCGAGAAGCAGGCCGCCGCCCTGGTCCTGCGCCACAGCGGGCTGTCCTACGCCGAGGTCGCGACAGCCCTCTCCATGTCCCCCGGCAGCGTCGGCACGACCGTGCGACGCGCCGAGTCCGCACTGCGCAAGGAGTTGAACGGTCATGCGTCATCCCAATGAGGGCGTGCTGCGCCGCCTGGTCGACGAGCCGGCCGGCGTGGCCGACGCCGACCGCGCACACGTCGCCGACTGCCCGGTGTGCCTCGTCGCACTCGCCGATGCCCGCGACGACGCGGCCGCTGTCGGCGCCGCGCTCCGGTCCGACTCCATGGCGGACCCCGTGACCGACAGGGACGTCGACGCCGCCTGGGCTCGGCTGACGGCGGCCCAGTCGCAGAGCATCGCCGTCCGGACGCCGGCCCGTCGCCGTCGCTGGGGTGCGGCGCTGCGCCGTCCGGCGGTCGCCGCGCTCGGCTTCGTCGTCGTCGTCACCGGCGCCGGCGTCGCGGCCGCGAACGACTGGCTGCCGATCTTCAACACCGAGGAGATCGAGCCGATCGCCATCAGCAGCGACCTGGACCTCAGCGCGGTGCCCGACCTGACCGACTACGGGACGCTCGAGGTGACCGGCGCCGACGAGCCCACGCCGATGGCGGACGCGGCGACGGCCGAGAACTTCACCGGCCTGGACGCCCCGGAGGTGAGCGCGCTCCCCGACGGCGTGAGCGGGGAACCGCAGTACATGGCCATCGGCGAGGTCGCGGCCACCTTCACGTTCTCGGCCGAGCTCGCGGCGCAGGCCGCCGCGGAGGCGGGCGAGGACCTGCCGCCCGTGCCGCCCGGTCTCGACGGCGCCCAGGTCCGGCTGACCGCCGGTCCCGCGCTCGCCGCGGTCTGGGCCGGTGACAGCGGCGTGCCGGCCCTCGTCGTCGCCCGTGCGGTCGCCCCGGCGGCCTTCGCCTCGGGCACCGACTTCGAGGAACTGCGCGCCTACCTGCTCTCCCTGCCCGGCCTGCCGGAGGAGATCGCGACGCAGCTGCGCAGCTTCTCGCCGGACGCGTCGACGCTCCCGCTGCCCGTGCCGGCCGACTACGCGACCAGCTCCCCGGCCGAGGTGAACGGCGACGAGGCCACCCTGCTCACCTCCCGGGACGGCTTCCTCGCGGGAGTCGTCTGGGTGGAGGACGGCGTGGTCACCGCCGTGGCCGGCTCCCTGACCGGGAGCGAGGTCCTGTCGATCGCCTCCGGCCTGCGGTGACGACGGCACCCGAGAAGGCGGCGGCGGAGCTCCTCGCGGAGCTTCCGCCGTCGCCGGCCGTCTGGTGCACCGGGCTGCGCAAGCGGTACGGACGACGTGCCGCGGTCGAGGGCGTCGGCCTGACCGTGGGCCGCGGCGAGGTGGTCGGCCTGCTCGGCCCCAACGGCGCCGGCAAGACCACGGTCATCAAGATGCTGCTCGGCCTGGTCACGCCCGACGCCGGCGAGGTCATGCTGCTCGGCCGGCCGGGCGACGACCCGCGTCGCCCGGGCGTCGGTGGGCTATCTGCCGGAGCTCTTCCGCTACCAGCCCTGGCTGACCGCCGCCGAGGTCGTCGACCTGCACGTCCGGCTCTCCGGCGCCGACGTGTCCGCGGCCGACCGCCGCGCGGTGCTGACCCAGGTCGGCCTGGGCGCCCGCACCGGCGACCGGGCGGGCACGTTCTCCAAGGGCATGCAGCAGCGGCTCGGGCTGGCCGTGGCGCTGGTCGCCCGGCCGGACCTGGTGATCCTCGACGAGCCGACCAGCGCGCTCGACCCGGTGGGCCGGGTCGAGGTGCGCGACCTCGTGCTCGACCTCAAGGCCCGCGGCGTGGCCGTGCTGCTCAACTCGCACCTGATCGGCGAGGTGGAGCGGGTGTGCGACCGCGTCGTCATCCTCGACAAGGGCCGGGTGGCCGCCTCGGGCACGCTGCTCGAGCTGCTCGGCCAGCACGAGGTGCGCCTGCACCTCACCGACGTGCCGGCCGACGTCGAGACCCGGCTGGCCGCCACGGGATCGGTCACGCGCGAAGGCAACTGGTTCACCGTGGCACTGCGGAACGAGGACGAGGCGGCGGTGCCCGACCTCGTCCGCGACCTGGTCGGCCTCGGCGTCCGCGTGCACGCGGTCGAGCCCGGACGGATCAGCCTGGAGGAGCGCCTGCTCGGCATCCTGCGCCACGACCCCGAGCCGGAGGCGTCATGATCGCGCGGACGGTGCTGACCATCGCCGGGCTCACGCTCCGCGAGGCCTCCCGCCGGAAGGTGCTCCGGTCGATCGGCGTGCTGACGATCGCCCTGCTCGCGCTCAGCGCCTGGGGTTTCTCCCGGCTGGCGGCGGAGGGCGAGTTCGGTTCGCTCACCAGCGGCGAGTCCCGGCTGATCGCCTCCCAGCTGCTCAACCTGGTCATGTTCGGGATGAGCCTGATCACCGCCCTCGGGACGGCGTTCCTCGCCGGCCCGACCGTCTCGGGCGAGATCGAGTCCGGGATCGCCCTCTCGGTCCTCGCGCGGCCGGTGCGCCGGTGGTCCGTGCTGCTCGGCAAGTGGCTCGGGCTCGTCGCCTTCGGCAGCGGGTTCGTCGTCGTCGCGGGGCTGGCGCAGTGCCTCGTCGTCCAGCTGACCGTCGGCTACTGGCCGCCGCAGCCGGTCGTCGGCCATGCTGTTCCTCGCGGGCCAGACGGTCGTGCTGCTGACGCTGGCCCTGCTGCTCTCGAGCGTGGTCTCGCCCATGGCGTCGGGGGTCGTCGCGGTCGGCCTGTTCGGGGCGACCTGGATCGCCGGCGTGGTCGGGGGCATCGGCCTGGCGCTCGGCAACGAGGGCGTGGCCCGGGTCGGCGTGATCTCGCGGATCATCCTGCCCACCGACGGGTTGTGGCGCGGGGCGATGCACGCGCTGCAGGACCCGGCGGCCCTGTCCCAGTTCGGCTTCGAGATGGAGGGCTTCCCGTTCCTCAGCGAGGCCTCGCTGTCGCCGGTCTACCTGGGCTGGGTGGTCCTGTGGGTGGCGATGGTGTGGGGTCTGACGGCGCTCGCCTTCAACCGCCGCGACGTCTGAACGCCGGGACCTCGTAGCGGCACTTATGGCCATAAGTGCCGGCGGGTTAGCGTTCTCCTCGATGAGCCCTTGCCTGCCCCGTCGGAATCCGCGCTGCGTCGCGCCCTGGTGCGCGCGGAGCGTGGGGTCCGCCTGGATCCGACCGAGGCCGAGACGCTGCTGCACGCCCGCGGGCTGGGCGAGAGCGAGCCGCTGGACCGGCTGCTGACGGCGGCCGGTCGGGTGCGCGACGCGGGGCTGGCGTCGGCGGGGCGGCCGGGGGTGGTCACCTACAGCAAGAAGGTGTTCATCCCGCTGACCCACCTGTGCCGGGACCGCTGCCACTACTGCACGTTCGTGACGACGCCGGGGCAGCTGCGGGCGGCGGGCAAGGCGCCGTTCCTCTCCCCCGACGAGGTGCTCGACATCGCCCGGGCCGGCGCGGCGCTGGGCTGCAAGGAGGCGCTGTTCACCCTCGGCGACCGTCCCGAGGACCGCTGGCCGGTGGCCGACGAGTGGCTGCACGCGCACGGGTTCGACTCGACGCTGGCCTACCTGCGGGCGATGGCGATCCGGGTGCTGGAGGAGACCGGGCTGCTCCCCCACCTCAACCCGGGGGTGCTGACCTGGGAGGAGATCCAGCGGCTCAAGCCGGTCTCGGCGTCGATGGGGATGATGCTGGAGACGACGGCGACCCGGCTGTGGTCGGAGAAGGGCGGCCCGCACTTCGGCTCGCCCGACAAGGAGCCGGCGCTCCGGCTGCGGGTGCTGGAGGACGCCGGGCGTTCCGCCGTCCCGTTCACCACCGGCGTGCTGCTCGGGATCGGCGAGGACTACGCCGAGCGGGTCGAGGCGATCGGCGCGATCCGGGCGTCCGCGCAGCGGCACGGGCACGTGCAGGAGGTGATCGTCCAGAACTTCCGGGCGAAGCCCCGCACCGCGATGGCCGCGCACGACGACCTCGACCTGCAGGAGTACGTCGCCGCCGTCGCCGTCACCCGGCTGCTGCTCGGACCCAAGGCGCGGGTGCAGGCACCGCCCAACCTGTCGGACTCCACCGAGCTCGGCCTGCTGCTGCGGGCCGGCGTCGACGACTGGGGCGGGGTCTCCCCGCTCACGCCCGACCACGTGAACCCCGAGCGGCCGTGGCCGAACATCGACAAGCTCGCCGCGCTCTCGGCCGAGGCGGGCTTCACGCTGCGCGAGCGGCTGGCCGCCCAGCCGCCCTACGTGCTGTCCCCCGAGCCGTGGCTGGACCCGCGGGTGCGCCCGCACGTGTTCGCGCTGGCCGGGCCGGACGGGCTCGCCGTCGAGGAGCGCATCCCGGCCGGGCTGCCGTGGCAGGAACCCGACGAGGCCTGGACGTCGTCGGGCCGGGTCGACCTGCACGTCGAGGTCGACACCGTGGGCCGCACGGGTGACCGGCGGTCGGACTTCGACGCCGTCTACGGCGACTGGGCCGAGCTGCGCGAACGGACGACGTCCGCCCGCGACGGGCACTCCACCGCGCTGGCCGCCGGCGACCGCGAGGTGCTCGCCGCGCTGCTGCACGCCGAGCAGGACCCCGCCGGGCTCTCCGACGCCGAGTACCTGGCGCTGCTCGGCGCCGACGGCACCGACCTGGAGAACCTCTGCGCGCTCGCCGACGCGGTGCGCGCCGACGTCAACGGCGACGACGTCACCTACGTCGTGAACCGGAACATCAACTTCACCAACGTCTGCTACACGGGCTGCCGGTTCTGCGCGTTCGCCCAGCGGCGCACCGACGCCGACGCCTACACGCTGTCGATGGAGCAGGTCGGCGACCGGGTCGACGAGGCCTGGGCCGCCGGGGCCACCGAGATCTGCATGCAGGGCGGCATCCACCCCGACCTGCCCGGCACCGCCTACTTCGACCTCGCCCGCGAGGTGAAGCGCCGCCAGCCCGGCATCCACCTGCACGCGTTCTCCCCCATGGAGATCGTCAACGGGGCCGCCCGCACCGGGCTGTCGTTCGAGGAGTTCCTGCTCGCCGCCAGGGAGGCCGGGCTCGACTCGCGTGCCCGGCACGGCGGCGGAGATCCTCGACGACGACGTCCGGTGGGTGCTCACCAAGGGCAAGCTGCCGGCGGCGACCTGGCTGGAGATCATCGGCACCGCGCACCGGATCGGCCTGCCGACGACGTCGACGATGATGTACGGCCACGTCGACACCCCCGCCCACTGGGTCGCGCACCTGCGCACGCTGGCCGCGCTGCAGGACGAGACCGGCGGCTTCACCGAGTTCGTGCTGCTGCCGTTCGTGCACCACAACTCGCCGATCTACCTGGCCGGCGTCGCCCGCCCCGGGCCGACCGTGCGGGAGAACCGCGCCGTGCACGCCGTCGCCCGGCTGCTGCTGCACGGCCGGATCTCCAACATCCAGACCTCCTGGGTCAAGCTCGGCGACGCCGGCACCCAGGCGGTGCTCCAGGGCGGGGCCAACGACCTCGGCGGCACGCTCATGGAGGAGACGATCAGCCGGATGGCCGGCAGCGAGAACGGGTCCCTGAAGACGATCGCCCAGCTCGAGGCCATCGCCGCCGCCATCGGCCGCCCGGCCCGGCAGCGCACCACCGAGTACGGGACGCCCTCCGCCGAAGCGCATGGCCACCGCCCGCTCCGAGGAAGGCCGCCGACACCTGACGCTGTCGATCACCCCGCGCTGACAGGCCCGAGCAGTCCGCTCAGAAGACCGCCGCGTCCAGGCGGGCGGCGAGGCGGGCCGCCTTCTCTGCACGCCGGCCCGCCCGTCGAGCGGCGGCGAGGCGGTGGGCGCGCGAGGCGACCCTGGCCTGGGCCTCCAGCTCTGCCATGCGGCCGGCGACGAACTCGTACTGGGGGTTGATCATGACTCTCTCCTCAGGAGCAGGCGGGGACGGGCTGTGATGGGGTGCCGTACGGAGATGGGCTCGATCGGTCGCGGCCGCCGAGGCGTAGACCGACTGGTCGTGGTCACGGTCGGGCGGGGATGCCGTAGCTGAACACCAGGACCGGCTCGCGGCGCTCGGTGTCGTCGGAGCGCTCGCGTCCGCTGTAGCGAGCGAGCACCTCGCTGATCTCGTCGGACAGCCGGCCGAGCTCGTCCGCGGTGAGGTGCAGCCACTTCTCCATGGCGAAGGCGGTCGAGCGCCACGGCTCGCGCTCCTCGTCATCGGCCGTGAACCAGGCCCGCACGTGCGCGCTGTGCCGGTCGATGGTCAGCGACCGGACGGCCTGCGCGATGGCTTCCTCGGCCGGGTCGTCCGAGACCACCTCGCCGGACCAGCGCAGCGAGCGGGCCACCAGCCGCCACCACCGCTCGCGCCGGTCCTTGGCCAGCTCGGGAGCCTCCTCGACCAGCCCGACCTCGGCCAGCGCCCGGATGTGGTGGCTGACGTTGCCGACGGCCTGGTCGGTCCGCTCGGCCAGTGAGCTGGCCGTGGCCGGCCCGTGGACCCGCAGCACGTCCAGCAGCCGGCGGCGCAGCGGGTGCGCCAGCGCAGCGAGCACGCGTGCGTCGGTGACCTCGCGGAACTCCCGTTGATCGCTCACGGTGCCCAGCATGACCGCACAACAGACATTGCACAAGAGTTCTTGCGCAATAAGTCTTGCAGAGTTTCCGGCGCGAGCGCGTGGACACGCCACTGACCTCGCCGCGACGTCGCCGCTTCCGGGCCTCTACCGTTCCCCTTCCATGCATGGACGGAGGACGTGACCGTGACCGGTTCCGCCCGGGTTCGCTACGGCCGGCCCGCGCCGTCCGGCCGTCGCGACGTTCGTCCTCGCCCGCCGTGACCATCGCGACGCTGCTTGATCGCGCACGAGGTGGGCACCGATCGACGACGCGTTCGATCACCCGGGCCGAGCGAGGCCGGCTGCGAACCCGAGCCAGCTGCTCGCCGCAGCCGATGTCGGGGCACGTCGGCGGCGATCGCCGCTGGGGAAGAACATGTCGCTCGGCTGACGACGTGGTCGAACCTCGCGACGCACGCCATCGCCGGCGGGCAGACGCGTCGCGAGGATCGTCCCCGGCCCCGACGCGCACGCTTGTCGAACCCGCTCCGCCGCAGCCGCCTGCCACAGCCGACGCTCGCGCAGGCACGTCTGCCGTCGCCGTGTGGCCGGTCTTGCCCTCGGCGATCGACGCCAGCCGCTCGTAGGTGACGCAGCGGGTTCCCTCGCGCGAGTCCGCGCCCGGCCGATGACGTCGGTCGTCCGACCACGGCGAGGAAGAACGCCACCCGCTCCACGGGTTGCCGCAGGACCTGGTCAGCTCGCGGTCGACGTCGCCCATGCCGATCTTCCCGCGTCGAGCTCAGCGCCTGGTCGACGCCGGACAGCATCATGTTGCCGGTCGCGAGGTCGGACCGCCGCGCCACGAGCACCAGGCCCGAGCGGGCGGGAACGCAGCGGTCGACCATGAACAGGTCGGCAGCGTGCCCCAGGTCTCCGGATCCGAGCCCGCGTCGAGACGGTGATCGCGACCGGCGCCGGCCGCACGAGATGTAGGCGCCGGCGAGGAACGCGCTGACCAGACCCGGTCCCGGTGCGATGGGTCTTCTTCGCCCCCGTCTCGGCGGCGACCTGGGCCATCTCCTGTGGTTCGCGCGCGGTCATGGCGACTACCGTCGACGGCGCGTCCGGACGGCTCCTCGCGACGCCTCCTCCCCCTACCCTTCGCGCGGACCGACCCGGAACCGAGAGGACGCACAGCCGCATGACGACGGCCCGACCGGCGTGGACGACGTTCGCCGCCACGCTCTTCCTCGCCGGGGGCCTCGTGGCCTGCGGAGCGACGACCGTCGCGGCACCGAAGGCCGTGCCCGACCTCGCCACCGCCCTCACGGTGGACATCGACGGCTTCGTGGAGGCCGACGCCCCCGAGCCCCCGGCGACGGTGTGCCGCGATCCCGACTACGGCGACCCCGTCCCGCAGGTCCCCGGGACCCTGGGCGAGCCGACGGCGGTCGGCTACAGCGCCGACGGCGCCGACCTGCACGCCTGGGCGTGGCGCACCGCGAGCCCCGAGGCCGCGACCACCGTCGTCGACGAGGCGGTCGCCGACCTGCGGGGCTGCTCCTTCCAGATCTACTTCGACTCCGACACCGACGGCGACGGCGAGATCGACGCCGGCGGGTCCGAGGAGCAGTCCGCGCGGACCTGGACGACCGAGAACTGGACGGGCCTGTCCGCGAGTGGCCGCTTCTTCGGCGGCGGCGCCGAGCTCGTCGAGTCGCGCTTCGGGCGCCACGGCGACGTCGTCGTGCTCGTCGTCCTCACCGTCCACAGCAACGACGACACGCTCCTCCCCACCGTCGACACCTATCTCGACGGCGTCGCCGCGCGGCTGAACTGAGCCCGTTCGCGAAATTTCTGCGCAGCCCGCGTCATGCCGCCGCAGCTCCGACGTCTTCACCTGTGACGGCGCTCGAGCAGCGGAGCGTGTCCACGGGGACGACGCGAGGAGGAACCACCGTGACCCAGGCGCCCCCACTCCACGACAGCCAGCGGGAGGCCCTGCACCGTCGGGCCCAGCACCGCCGCGAGCTCCGCGACCTGTTCCGGCGGATGATCGTCGACCGGGAGTCGGCGGCGCGGCTGGAACTGCGGGCGGAGCGGATGACCGATCCCGAACTCGTCGAGGGGCTCGAAGAGCGCGCGGCCGACTACCGGCTGCGCGCGGAGAGTGCCCGGACGGTCCTGATCGCCGAGGGCGTTCTCGGCATCCGCCTCAGCGTCGTCCGGCCCGACGGTCAGCCGGGCCGGACGAGCGGACGTGCGTCCGCGAATCAGAAGGGCGCGTCGGCGAACCAGCTGTCGCGCAGCTCGTCCTGCGAGTGGCCCTCCCACTCGGCGTAGATGGTGAACAGCTCGCGGTCGCTCGTGTAGAAGGTGATGAACCGCCAGGTCGTGGCGTCGGGCCCGCTGAGGTAGAGGTCGCCCTCCGCTGCGCCGGACCCGTAGGACCAGGTGCCGCCCTGCACACCGGATGCGCCCTCGATCTCGGCGATGCGCGCATCGCGCTGGCCGGCGTCGGCGAACTGGCTGACCTCGATGTACACGCCGTCGCTGTACTCGCAGAAGACCAGCGACTTCGTGCCGTCGACGACGTCGGTGGCACAGGTCGAGCCGTTCCATCCGCCGGCGTCCGGGCTGGCCCCGATCAGCTCGGGGAAGGCGACGGCGATCTCGTAGGCGTCACCCCACGGGCCGGGGCTGAAGACCTGCACCGTCGCGGTCGCGGTGGTGCCGGCGCCGTCCTCGTCGACGGCCGTGACGTCGTAGGAGTGGTCGCCCTGCGGCGGGGTCGCGTCGAGGTAGCTGCCCTCGGTCACGTCGGTCGCCAGCGACTCGCCGTTGCGGCTGACCTCGTACCGCTCGGCCCCCGTCACCGGCTCCCAGGTGAGCTGCACCTGCGTGCCGTCGGCGGTGGCCGTCGGCGACGGGGCGTCCACCGGGGTGAGGACGGCGGGACCCGCGGACGCGGCCTCGGAGCGGTCGTCGCCCTCGATCGCGACCACGGCGTACTGCAGCTCCGTGCCGCCCGGCGCCTCGGTGTCGAGGAAGGTCGTGGCGTCCGTCGTCCCGGCGGACTCGCCGTCGCGGAGGACGTCGTAGCCGGTCGCGCCGTCCACCGCCTGCCAGCTGACCGCGACGCCGTCGGGCTGTGCGGTGGCCGAGACGCCGGTCGGCGGGTCGACGCCCTGGAGGAGCACGAAGACCAGCACACCCGCGCCGACGAGGATCGCGACGACGGCGGCGCTGATCGCCACCCAGAGTCCGCGGCGGGAGCCCCGCGAAGGGGGGACGCCGTAGCTGGGCTGGCCGGGCGGGGGTCCGGACGGCGGACCGGGCCGCTGCTCCCACGCCGGCGCAGTGGCCTGCGGTGGAACCTGTGGCATGCCCGGCTGCGACCACGACGGCGCGCCGGGCTGCCAGCCAGGCTGGCTCACGGGCATCCCCGGAGTCGTGGGCTGGCCACCATAGGCCGGCGGTGGGAATGGCGGTTGCGTCATGTCGATACCCCGATCCGACCGGCATCGCCCTCTGGCTCGGGGCTGCGCCGCGGGGCCACGGTAGGGCGGGGGACGCCGTTCCGGGAACGGCTCGCTGCGCCGTCATCGATCCGCAATACAGAACGAGCCGGATCGCGAACACGCCGAGCGAACAGGCGGTGTCCGCGCCTGCCGGGGAGACTGCTCGGGTGCCCGGTCCCGCTCCTGCCGCCCCGTCCGACGGGACCGTCGTGTTCGACATGGACAAGGTGCTGCTGGGCGGGGACGCCTCGACCCTGTTCCTGCACGGCCGGCTGCGGCAGTCACGGGGCCGGACGCTGGCTCTCCTCCTCGCCGCACCCCTGCTCCTGCCCGGCGCCGCGGTCCCTCAACTCCGACCCCTGACGGCGCGGGTGATGACGCGGCTGGCGGTCGGCGGCTCCCCCGACACCGACGTCGACGACATCGCCGAGGCCTACCGGTCGGCGCTCCAGGTCAAGCCGGAGGCGGCGATCGCCGATGCGATCGCGTGCGTCCGGAAGCACCAGGCGGCGGGCCAGCGGGTCGTCGTCGCCACCGGCTGCGAGGAGACCCTCGCCCGGGGCTACCTCGCCGCGATCGGCCTCGGCGACCTCGAGGTCATCGGCTCGCTCGGCTCGTACCGACCGCCGCGGGTGCGCCGGGCCATGGGCGAGGGCAAGGTCGCGATGCTGATCGAGCGCGGCCATCCCCCGCCGTGGCCCGTCGTCTACAGCGACGCCGCGACGGACATCCCGCTCTTCGCCGGCGCCCACCGGCCGGTACTGGTGAACGGCGACGAGAAGGACGCGGCGAAGATCGCGCGGACGCTGGGTCGCCGTCCCGAGACCGTCACCTGGCACTGACGACGACGGCGTGCCTCGGCCTAGGGTTCGGCTCGTGACCGAGAGCATCACCGACGTGCACGCCCTGGCCGCCGAACTGCTGGAGCAGGCGACGTCCGCCGATTCCGGACGCGCGGCCCGCACGCTGCCGCATCCCGTCGACGGGCTGCGCCAGACGGTCATCGCGCTGCGCGGCGGGGCGGACCTGGGTGAGCACGAGAGCCCGGGCCCGGCCAGCCTCCTGGTGATCCGCGGTCGCGTCCGCATCGTGGCCGGGGAGCGCAGCATCGACCTGGGGCCGCACCAGCTCAGCCCCGTCCCGGACGCCCGGCACAGCCTGCACGCGGACGAGGACTCGGTGGTCGTGCTCAGTGTCGCCGTTCCTGGGCGCGCACCCGCGGACTGACGCCGCTCAGGCCGGGAGGTCCATCGGCGGCACCTCGTGCGACCACGGCGCGACGCGCCAGGCGCCGTAGGAGGGCAGCCCCTTGCGGAACTCCTCGCCGAGCCGGGTCCGGTAGCCGTCGCCGTGCAGCGCGGGCAGTCCGCGGGCGTGCTGCAGACCGAACGCGACGTGGCCCAGCTTGAGGCCGACCCCGCGGCGGCGGTGCTGGGGCACCACGAAGACCTGGTGCACCAGCCCGGTGCCGGGCCACCACCGGAACGCCGCGACCTGGTCCGCGCCGGAGACGCCGTCGGCCTGGGCGTCCGCTGCCGAGAGCAGGGTGCCCTCGGGATGGCGGTCGTCGGAGAAGGCCACGAGCGTCGTCGCGGGCAGCGCCGCGTCCGGCTCGGGAAGTTCCACGTACCAGAGCAGCGGCGCGTCGGGCAGCGCCGTCTCGACCGCCCGCACCTGCCCGTCGGCGCCGCACCGGACGGCGATGCACCATCCGGAGGGGCGCTGCGTCCCCGGCAGGTCGACCAGCGTGCGCGGCGGGAACTCGTCCGAGATGACGTCGACGAGCGTGTGCCCGGTGGAACCCGGCTCCGTGTCGCGGAGCCGGGCCCACCATCCCTCGGTCAGCACGTCACCGCTGGCGACGCGAGCGGCGGCGGAAGAGCAGCAGGCCGAAGAAGACGGCTCCCAGGAAGACGACACCGAAGGCCGCGAAGCCCGCCTCGCGGAAGCCGAAGCTGACGGTCTGCAGGTCCGGCGACGACTCGGTGAGCACGAACTCCGGGGGGAGCGACGGCGACGTGCTGCTGCGGCTCGGGGTGGACGTCGTCGGGCGGGAGGACGGCGTCGTCGGTGCCGGGCTGGTGGTCGGTGCGGCCTGACCCGCGGGCTGGTCGTCGCCGGGGGTGCCGGCCGTGCCGACGTCGCCCGCCTCACTCGGGGCGGCCGGCGCAGCGGCGCCGGGCGGGGTCGCGGGGTTGCCGCTGCCCGGGTTGCCGGCGCCCGGCGCCGGACGCCCAGGGCCTCCCGGGTCCGAACCTTCGGCGCCACCGGTGTCGCCGTCGTCCTTCTCCCCGTCATCGTTCCCGATGCCGTCGCCCTCGCCGGTGCCGTCACCCTCGCCGGTGCCGTCACCCTCACCGGTGCCGTCACCCTCGCCGGTGCCGTCACCCTCGCCGGTGCCGTCACCCTCGCCGGTGCCGTCGCCCTCGCCGGTGCCGTCGCCCTCGTCGGTCGCCTCCTGGGTGGCCAGCAGGAGCTGGACGTCCCACGGGGTGGCCGCCTCGGCCTCGGCGACGGTCGTGACGAGCGGATGCGTCTCGGCGAGGAAGGGCAGGCCGTCCGGGGTGGTGCCGGTCGGCGTGAAGGTCCAGTCGCCCGGGGCGAACCAGCCGTCGAACACCAGCCCGCCGTCGGCGTCGGTGGTGGCGACGGCGGGCAGCGTCGGGCTCGCGTCCGCGGGATCGACCGTGCGCCTCGGGAAGTCGGGACCGTCGAGCGTGTACTCCGCGTCCGCGACGCCCGTGCCGGCGTCGTCGACGACGGTGGCGACGATCTGCTGCCGGAAGAGCGAGGCGTTCTGAGCCGCGATCGGCTTGTTGAACTCGCAGCCGATGACGCAGACCTCCAGATTCCCGCTGGACCACGGTGCCGTCCCGAGGCCGGGGATGTCCGTCGTCTGCGTGACGACGTAGGAGCCGAAGGGCAGGAGGACGTTGCTGCCGCCGTCGCTGAGCGCCGGGACCCCGAAGGTGCCGCCGACGGTGCAGGTACCGGCCGCGTCGGTCGTGCAGGTGACGGGTGCCGGCGGGGGCGGCGGCTCCACCCCCTCGCCGAACGGGAAGGGCACGACGCTGACCGGGGTGAAGGTGAACTGGGCGCCGGAGAGCTGCAGGTCGTTCGGCACGGGTCCCGTGGTGGAGACCGCGAGGTCGAACTGCTTGCCGGTGCCGAAGTTCGCCACGAGGGGTGGGGTGACGACGTCACCGTCGCCGCCCTCGTCCGTCGGGTCGCCGTCCGCGCCGTCGCTGGGGTCGCCGTCTCCACCGTCGGTGGTGTCACCGGTGCCACCGTTGGGGTGTCCGGCGTCGTTGGTGCCCGGGGTGTTGTTGCCGGGGGTGTCGCCACCCGGGTTCTCGTTCCCCTGGCCGGGGTTGCCCTGGCCCGGGTTGCCCTGACCCGGGTTGCCCTGGCCCGGGTTGCCCTGGTTGGGCTTCTCCTTGTCGCTGTTGCCGGCCGGCGCGATGTTCAGCGGTGCGCCCGCGGTGCGCGCCTCGGCCGCCCCGCTGTCGCTGGTCGGGCTCGTGCCGTCACCGTCCTGCACGGCGACTGCGGCGGCCGGCGTCGTCCCGGCGGCGACCAGGAGCCCGAGGCCGAGCACGGACGACCGCGCGACCGTGCGACGGGTCAGCCAGGACGAACGGGCAGCAGGACGAGGGGGCGCCGACATCGGAGATCTCCAGGAGGTCTCCGACCGACCGTCGGCGGGAGCCGGGTGGAGAGTGGCGGCAGCGGCGACCCCGACCATCGGCGGAGACCGCGACACGCCGTCCTGACCTGGGACTTCGCCCCGGTGGACCCAGCCGTCACACATCCGGAACGTGACCGCCCGGGTCCGAACCCCAGGGGTCCCGCGGCTAGCCTCGATCCGTGGGGATGTTCGGGACGTTCGCGTACAGCGAGGGCCGGTGGACCCGGGGGCGCCCGACCGCCGTGCCCTTCCTCCTCCTCGACGTCCACGACAGCGACGTCGCCACCGTCGACTACCGCTCTCCCGACGCCAGCGGCGGCCGCTTCTACCTCGGCTACGAGCCGCGGTACTACTTCGACGAGGCGGACGCCGGCACGCCGGTCGACACGGATGCGGAGGCCGAGGGCTTCACCCGGTGGGTCCGGGAGGCGGAGGGGCGGGACGTCGACCCGGCCGAGGTACGGCCGTTGCTCGCGTCCCCCACGGGCACACCGCCGGAGGACGAGACGCGTCGAGGAGACCGTCGTCCGCCTGCTCGGGCTCGCCGGCCTCCCGCTACCCGACTGGGGCCGGGACGACGACGAACCCGCGCATTGAAGCCCGAGCGAGGACTCAGCCGACGCCGAGGTCCCGGGCGATCAGCATCCGCTGCACCTCGCTGGTGCCCTCGCCGATCTCCAGGATCTTCGCGTCGCGGTAGAACCGGCCGACCGGGAACTCGTTCATGAAGCCGTACCCGCCGTGCACCTGGGTGGCGTAGCGGGCGTTGTCCATGGCGACCTCGGAGCTGTAGAGCTTCGCGATCGACGCCTCGCGCTTGAACGGCTCGCCGCGCAGCATCTTCTCCGCCGCCCGGTAGTAGGCCAGCCGCGCGGTCGAGGCCCGCACCTCCATGTCGGCGATCATGAACGCGATGGCCTGGTTCTTGCCGATCGGCTGGCCGAACGCCTCGCGCTCGCCGGCGTACTTGACCGACTCGTCGACGCAGCCCTGCGCCAGCCCGACCGACAGCGCCGAGATCGCGATGCGGCCCTCGTCGAGGATCGAGAGGAACTGCGCGTAGCCGCGGCCCCGCTCCCCCACCAGGTTCTCCTCGGGCACGCGGACGTCGCTGAACGACAGCTCCCGGGTGTCGGAGGCGTTCCAGCCGACCTTCGAGTACCGCTGACCGACGGTGAAGCCCTGCGTCCCCGACGGCACGATGATCGAGGAGATCTCCTTGCCGCCGTCCGGTCGCGTGCCGGTGACGGCGGTGACCGTGACCAGCTGGGTGAGCTCGGTGCCGGCGTTGGTGATGAACGCCTTCGACCCGTTGATGACCCAGTGGCCGTCCTCGAGCCGCGCCGTCGTCTTCGTGGCGCCGGCGTCGGAACCGCCGCCGGGCTCGGTCAGCCCGAACGCGCCGAGCGCCTCGCCGGAGCACAGCCGCGGCAGCCACTCCTGCTTCTGCTCCTCGGTGCCGAACCGGTAGATCGGCATGGCGCCGAGGGAGACGCCGGCCTCGACGGTGATGGCCATCGAGCTGTCGACCCGGGCCAGCTCCTCGAGGACCACGCAGAGGTCGAAGTACGTGCCGCCCGCGCCGCCGTACTCCTCGGGGAACGGCAGGCCGAACAGGCCCAGCTCGCCCATCTGGCGCACGATCTGCGTCGGGAACTCGTCGCGCTCGTAGAACTCCCCGATCTGCGGGGCGATGACCTCCTGGGCGAACTCCCGGACGGTCTTGCGCAGCGTCTCGGTCTCGTCGTCGAGCCGGTAGTCCAACATCAGTTCTCCTGCTGCTCAGGAGCGGCGGCCGCCGGGGTCACCAGGGCCACCCGCTCGTCCAGCGCGACCGTCTGGCCGGCTGTCACTCCGAGCTCGGCGACCGTCCCGGCGATCGGGGCGGTCAGCACGTGCTCCATCTTCATCGCCTCGACGACGAGCAGCGGGGTCCCCGCCTCCACCTCGTCGCCGACCGACGCCTGCACCACCGTCACGGTGCCGGGCATGGGGGCCGTGACGACGCCGTCGCCGGCCCCGCCGTCGGTCTTCACGCCGGCCCGCTCGTGCTCCCGCAGCGCGGCGACGTGGCCGTCGGCGGCCAGCCACACGGTGCCGCCCTCGTGCTGCAGGAAGTAGGAGGTCGTCAGTCCGTCGAGGGTCGCCGTCAGCCGGTCGCCGTCGCGGAACGCGCGGGCCGGCACCGGCTCGCCGTCGCCGACGGCCACCTCGGCCGCGCCGGACCTGCCGCGCACCCGCACGGTCACCGGCTCGCCGCCGGTGGCCTGCAGCTTGCGCACGGTCCAGGCGGGCTCGCCGAGCCGCCAGCCGTCGGGCACGTCCCACCGGTCGACGACGGGGCCCGCGGGCTCGGTCTCGATCAGCAGCGCCAGGGCGGCGGCCGCGTACACGTGCGGCGGGGGCGGCTCGGGCAGCGTCAGGGCCTCGCCGCGCCGCTCGATCAGCCCGGTGTCGAGCTTGCCCTCGACGACGTCGGGGTCGCGCAGCAGCGCCCGCAGGAACGGGGTGTTGGTGGCCACCCCGAGGACGGCGGTGTGGCCCAGCGCCCCGACGAGCCGCGCGCGGGCGGTCTCCCGGTCGGGCGCCCAGGCGATGATCTTGGCCAGCATCGGGTCGTAGTCGGTGCCGACGACGGTGCCGGCCCGCAGCGAGCTGTCGACGCGGATCCCGGGGCCGGTCGGCTCGACCAGCGCCAGCACGGTGCCCGCCTGCGGGAGGAAGCCGCGGGCCGGGTCCTCGGCGTAGACGCGGGCCTCGATCGCGTGCCCGTCGAGCGAGACGTCGCTCTGGTCGCACGGCAACCGCTCCCCCGCGGCGATGCGGACCTGCTGCTCGACGAGGTCCATGCCGGTGATGAGCTCGGTCACCGGGTGCTCGACCTGCAGCCGGGTGTTCATCTCCAGGAAGAAGAAGTCGATGCCTCCTCCCGCCCACCCAGGTCGGCGTCGACGATGAACTCGACGGTGCCGGCGCCGGTGTAGCCCACGGCCTTCGCCGCGTCGACCGCCGCCCGGCCCATCGACGCACGCGACGCCGTGTCGAGCAGCGGCGACGGCGCCTCCTCGATGACCTTCTGGTGCCGGCGCTGCAGGCTGCACTCGCGCTCGCCGAGGTGGATGACGTTCCCGTGGGAGTCGCCGAGCACCTGCACCTCGATGTGCCGGGAGTTGCCGACGTAGCGCTCGACCAGCAGCGTGTCGTCGCCGAAGGAGTTCCGCGCCTCGCGGCGGGCCGACGCGATGGCGTCCGGGCAGCTCCGTCTTCGACCGGACCACCCGCATGCCCTTGCCGCCACCGCCGGCGCTGGGCTTGAGCAGCACCGGGAAGCCGACGGCGACCGCGGCGTCGGTGACCTGCTCGTCGGTCATGCCGGGCTCGGTCCGCCCGGGGACGACCGGCACCCCGGCGGCCATCACGGTCTGCTTGGCGCGGATCTTGTCGCCCATGGCCTCGATCGCGGCGACCGGCGGCCCGATGAAGACGACGCCGGCCTTCTCGCAGGCCCGGGCGAACTCGACGTTCTCCGACAGGAAGCCGTACCCGGGGTGGATGGCCTGGGCGCCGGTGCGCGCGGCCGCCTCGAGCACCCGCTCGATCGAGAGGTAGCTCTCGGCCGCGGGTGCCGGGCCGATCGGGCACGGCGACGTCGGCCAGCACGGTGTGCAGCGCGCCGGCGTCGGCGTCGCTGTGCACGGCGACGGAGCGGATGCCCATCGCCCGCAGGGTGCGGATGACGCGGACGGCGATCTCGCCGCGGTTGGCGACCAGGACTGTCTCGAACATGGTGCGCTCCCTACATCCGGAAGACGCCGTAGCCGACGTCGTCGAGGGGCGCGTTCGCGGTCGCGGACAGCGCGAGGCCGAGCACGGTGCGGGTCTGGGCCGGGTCGATCACGCCGTCGTCCCAGAGCCGGGCGGTGGCGTAGTACGGGTGGCCCTGCGACTCGTACTGGTCCCGGATCGGCGCCTTGAACGCCTCTTCCTCCTCGGCCGACCAGTCCTCGCCGCGGGCCTCGAACCCGTCGCGGCGGACGGTCGCCAGCACGCTGGCCGCCTGCTCGCCGCCCATCACCGAGATGCGGGCGTTGGGCCAGGTGAACAGGAAGCGGGGCGAGTACGCCCGGCCGCACATCGAGTAGTTGCCCGCGCCGAACGAGCCGCCGATGACCACGGTGAGCTTCGGTACCCGGGCGCAGGCGACGGCAGTGACCATCTTGGCGCCGTGCTTGGCGATGCCGCCGGCCTCGTAGTCGCGGCCGACCATGAACCCGGTGATGTTCTGCAGGAACAGCAGCGGGATCTTCCGGCGGTCGCAGAGCTCGATGAAGTGCGCGCCCTTGAGCGCCGACTCGGCGAACAGGACGCCGTTGTTGGCGATGATCCCGACCGGGTGGCCGTGCAGCCGGGCGAAGCCGGTGACCAGCGTCGCGCCGTAGAGCGGCTTGAACTCGGCGAACCGGCTGCCGTCGACCAGCCGGGCGATGACCTCGCGGACGTCGTAGGGGGTGCGCGCGTCGGGCGGCACGACGTCGTAGATCGACTCCGGCGGGTGCAGCGGCTCCTCGACCGGGTCCAGGTCCCACGGCCGGGCCTCGCGCGGGCCGAGCGTGCCGACGATCTGGCGGACGATCTGCAGCGCGTGCGCGTCGTCGTCGGCCAGGTGGTCGGTGACCCCGCTGACCCGGCTGTGCAGGTCACCGCCGCCGAGGTCCTCGGCGGTGACGACCTCACCGGTCGCCGCCTTCACCAGCGGCGGCCCGCCCAGGAAGATCGTGCCCTGCTCCCGGACGATGACCGCCTCGTCGCTCATCGCCGGCACGTACGCGCCGCCGGCGGTGCACGACCCGAGGACGGCGGCGATCTGCGCGATGCCGGCCTTGGACAGGTTGGCCTGGTTGTAGAAGATCCGGCCGAAGTGCTCGCGGTCGGGGAACACCTCGTCCTGCATCGGCAGGAACGCCCCGCCGGAGTCGACCAGGTACACGCACGGCAGCCGGTTGTGCAGGGCCACCTCCTGCGCGCGGAGGTGCTTCTTCACCGTCATCGGGTAGTAGGTGCCGCCCTTGACGGTGGCGTCGTTGGCGACGACGACGCACCTCGCGGCCGGCCACCCGGCCGATGCCGGTGATGATCCCGGCCGCCGGGGCGTCGCCGTCGTACATCCCGTGCGCGGCCAGCGGCGAGAGCTCCAGGAACGGGCTGCCCGGGTCGAGCAGGGTGTCCACCCGCTCGCGGGGCAGCAGCTTGCCCCGCTCGACGTGCCGCTGACGTGCGCGTTCACCGCCGCCCGAGGGCGACGCTGCGCAGCTGGTCGGCGAGGTCGGCGGAGAGCGCGGCATGTGCCGCGGAGTTGCGCGCGGCGGCCTCGGGATCGGCCGAGGCGGCTCGCGGGAGCACGGGTGCGTCCACGAGGCAGAGGTTAACCGTCGTTCACTCCTGAGGTCCACATCTCGGCCCAGAATAGTTAACGGCGGTTCACTTCCGGGTTAGCATCCGGACCATGACCGTGCGGGACACCGCCCTCCACGCCGACGCCGAACGGCCGTCGCGCCGTGAGCAGATCCTGCAGGCGGCCGCGCAGCTGTTCGCCGAGCGCGGTTCGCGCGCGGTCGGCGTCGACGACGTCGGCGCCGCCGTAGGCGTGACCGGTCCGGCGATCTACCGGCACTTCGCGAGCAAGGACGCGATGCTCGCCGAGATGCTGCTGCGGATCAGCGAACGGCTGCTCGAGGGCGGCACCCGGTGCGTGGCCGAGGCAGGGGACGACGTCGATGCGCAGCTGCGCGCCCTGATCGCGTTCCAGGTGGACTTCGCGCTGACCAACCCCGCGCTGATCACGGTGCAGGACCGCGACCTCGGCTCGCTGGCCGAGGAGGACGCCGGCCAGGTCCGCCGGCTGCAGCGCCGCTACGTCGAGGTGTGGGTGGACGTGCTCGGCCGGCTCCACCGCACGACGGACGTCGCGACGTGCCGTGCCCGGGCGCACGCCGTGTTCGGGCTGATCAACTCGACCCCGCACAGCGCCGGACGCCTGGGCCGGCCGGCGATGGCCCGGCTGCTGTCCGAGATGGCCTGGGCCGCCGCGAACACGTGATCCGTCGTCCCTCGCCGTCCTGGCTCAGCTGGTGGGGTCCTGGCTCACTGTCGACGCTGAGCCAGGACCCCTGTTGATCAGGTGACCTGATCACCGTCACTCCCCGGGGAAGGGCGGCACCTGCAGCGCCAGACCGCTGGCCGCCATCCGGTCGATGTCGGCCGCACTCCCGCCCGCGCCCGGGTCGACCCAGGCGGCCTCCACGATCGTGACCGCCGGCCCCGAGACGGCGCTGGCGTACTCAGCGCCCGACAGCTCGGCGGGCCCGCCCGAGTAGCTCACGCCCTCCCGGAACAGGTCGTTGACGTTGCCGCTGCCGTTGCGGTCGGTGAGCCCCCGCAGGTCGCGGGCGGTCGCGGTGTCGGGCATGCGCACGCGCGAGACGGACACCACCACCGCTCCCCCGTCGAGCTGCGCCGAGTACAGCGCTCGGGAGAGCCCGGTGCAGTTGGTGGTCTCGAAGAAGGTCGCCGTGTCCCCGTACGCGTGGCCGACGCACGTGTCGTCGACCTGCACGGCCTGGACGGTGAACGTGACGCCGTCGACGTCCTGCACGTCGCCGGGCTGCGGGCCGGCATCGGCGCTCTGGGCGGAGGAGTCGGCCGGCGTGCCGGTGGCCCCGGTGTTGCCGTCGTCCGGGTCGCGCAGCACCAGCCATCCAGCGACGCCGAGCAGGACCACGAGCGCGAGGGCGAGACCGATGAGCAGGCCGGTGCGGCGGCCGCCCTCGTCGTCGTCCTCGTCGTCGTGCGCCGGCAGGAACGGCGCGGGGGCCGGTGCCGGCGCGGCCTGCTGGGCGGCGAAGACGGCGGTGCGTGGCCGCTCGTGCGACGCCGCGACCGCCGGTTCGTCGCGCTCCGCGGAGGCGAACAGGCCTCCGATGCCGCCCGTGTCGCCGGTCTCGGTCGGAGAGACGGCGACCGGCCAGACCGGCGCGGCGGGCGGCGGCTGGGCGAAAGACGGCTGCGGGGCGACTGGCTGTGGAACGGGGGGCGGCGCAACCGGTGGCGGGGCCGCGGGCGCCGGCGCCTGGACGACGGGCGCATCGGCCGTCGTCGGCTGGTCGATCGCGATCGTGTCGCGCTGCACCGCCGGGGAGACCGGCGGTTGCGACTGCGGCGGCCAGGACGTCGGCGGAGCCGACTGCGCGACGGGAGCCGTCGGCTGCGGCGCGGCCACAGGCGGCGGGGGCGGCGATGCCACCTCGGCCGCGGCAGCGGCCTCGGCGGCTGCCGCGGAGGCGGCCACGGCGTGCGCGATCGCCGCGGGCGACGGCTGCTCGCGGACGGCCTCGGAGGCCGGGGCGGGAGGAGGAGCCGGCGCGGGAGCCGCGGCGGGCGGCGCCGGGGACGAGGCGGCCATCGCGGCCGGCGCGAGCAGTTCGGGCCGGCGCAGCACGTAGGGCGAGTACGGGAAGCCCTCGCCGTTGAGCTCCTCGACCGAGGGCCCACGACCCGCGAGGCCGAGCGCCTCCAGGGCGGCCCGCACGTCGGCCGTCGTCCAGAGGCGGGGGTTGTCGACCTGGGAGTACCGGCTGCAGCGGGCGATCCCGAGGAGCAGGGAACGGGTGTCGAGCAGGGCCACCTGGTCGCCCTCGCCGAGGTCGCCGTCCGCGGGCACGAGACCCGTGACGTCGCCGACCAGGACGGTCAGCCGCGCGATGCGGCCGGGTTCGAGCCCGGCCCGGCGGAGCCGGACGGCGGTCTCCATGCCGGCCCGCATGAGCCCGTCGAGCGGCGTCGACCCGCCGCCGCCGATCTGCAGGACGTCGCCGGGGCCGGCCTGCGGGGCGATGCTCCAGGCGCCCTCCGGGGTCGCGGTGACGACGCCGGCCTGGCGCGCGACCTCGGCCACCCGCACGACGGCGATGCCTTCGGGGACGAAGAGGATCGCGTCGGAGATCCGCCGGTTGAGCTGGCCGTCGCTGAACGGGATGGACGCGACGACGGCCGCGCGCACCGCCCCACCGGTGTCCCAGCGGACCAGCTCGGCGAAGAACGCACGCTCCCCGTCCGTCTGCAGCGGCGTGGGGGTCAGGACCAGCACGTCGTCGTCCTCCGCACGGTCGGGGGTCGGGTTCCGGGCGGCACCGGCAGCGTGGCGAAGCCGGGCAGGGCGCGCCTGCGGGATGACCGCAACCGGCTACGTCCTCCCGACGCTACGTCATCGAGCGGCGATGAGGCGGGATGCTCCCGCCCCACGCCGCAGCGACGGGGGATCAGACCGCCGCGGGTGTCGTCGTCGCTGCGGGTTCCTCGGCGGTCCGCCAGCGGGCCAACCAGGCGCTGCGCTCGAGCAGGTCCACCGCCGTCCACAGCAGGGCGAAGCCGGCGGCCACCCACAGGCCCGACCACCAGTTCCACGGCGGGAGCAGGCCGGCGGCGTCCTGACCGAAGCCCACCCCGTACACGACGCCGGTGGTCAGCAGCCCCGCCAGCCAGCCGGGCACGCGGTAGGTGACGCACAGGTCGACGACGACGGCGCCGGCGAGCAGCACGAACGGCAGCACCGAGGGCGGG
Source organism: uncultured Actinomycetota bacterium (assembly GCA_963784165.1). Classification (GTDB taxonomy): domain Bacteria; phylum Actinomycetota; class Actinomycetes; order Mycobacteriales; family Geodermatophilaceae; genus Blastococcus_B. The sequence goes on along the minus strand of CAWAQI010000017.1, from coordinate 182,056 downwards.
AAGCCCATGCCGACCAGGATCAGCCACATGACCGCCCGGTAGAGCAGGTAGACGGCGACGATCGTGGTGGCCGTCCAGCGCAGCCGGACCATCTTGCGGGCCACCACGAGCGAGAGCAGGCCGGCGCAGATCAGCCAGGTGGGGTGCACCCAGGACGGCACCGGCAGCATGAACATCGCCGGCGACTGGCCCTGGGCCGCGGCGAAGTCGAGCAGCTGCGGTTCGGCCGTCGTCTGGCCTGCGTTGTAGGCATCCAGCGACAGGACGCCGTACTCCTGGTGCTGGTTGGGGAAGAGCGCGTTCTCGACGAAGAACAGCCAGAGGCCCAGCGAGACGAGGTCCCGGATGCGGCCGGGCGCGGCGTAGAGCCACCAGCCGCGGATCGCGCCGGCGAGCATGATCGCCGTCCCCAGGTAGAGCAGCCCGTGACTGGGGCTCCAGCTGGTGATGTCCAGGCCGTTGATCCGGTGGTTGAGGATGTCGATCGGCACGGCGATGAGGAACGCGCCGATGCCCCACTGCATGAGCCGGAGCGCCTTCTTGTCGACGCCGTAGCCGGTGTAGCTGTGGAAGATCACCAGGCCGACGACGATCGCGGTGCCGGCCGAGTTGAGCAGGTGCGGCGGCGCGAGGTCGTCCCGCAGCCAGCGGAAGTGCCAGCTGACGTCCCAGGTCGAGCCGAGCATCTTGAGCAGGAAGGCGCCGAGCCAGGCCAGGTAGATCCAGTTCAGCTCGGTCTGGTCGGTCGCCCGTCCCGGGCGGCCGGGCGTCATGTACGCCGGCCAGAACCACTTCACGGACGCGATCGGGTGCAGGATCGCGGCCCACAGCGACCCGGGCGCCGCCGGGACGGCCGGACGGGTGGGGGCGGGAGCGGCTGGAGTGGGCACGGCGGAACTTCCTCGACTCGGTGGACCTGCACCAGTGACCCTAACCGCGCGCACGTCGGATTCCGCCCCTTCGACTGGCGTCGTCGCGCCGATCGCGGTATGCGACGGGCAGGCGGGGCGAGCGGTGCGGGCGGTGCGTACTGTCGGGCGTCGTGGCAGAGAGCGCTGGGCACCTGGTCTGGATCGATTGCGAGATGACCGGGTTGGACCTGACCCGCGACAAGCTCATCGAGGTCGCGGTGCTGATCACCGATTCCGAGCTCAACGTGCTGGACCGGGGCCTGGACCTGGTCATCTCCGCCGACGACGCCGACCTCGAGGGCATGAACGAGGTCGTCGTCGAGATGCACGCCAAGTCCGGCCTCACCGAGCAGGTCCGCGCCTCGACGCTGACCGTCGCCGAGGCCGAGCAGCAACTCCTGGCCTACATCAAGCAGTTCGTCCCCGACCGGCGGACGGCGCCGCTGTGCGGCAACTCCATCGGCACCGACCGCGGCTTCCTCGCCCGCGACATGCCCGAGCTCGACGACCACCTGCACTACCGGATGGTCGATGTCTCCTCGATCAAGGAACTGGCGCGCCGCTGGTTCCCCCGCGTCTACTTCGCCCAGCCGCCGAAGGGTCTCGCCCACCGCGCGCTGGCCGACATCATCGAGTCGGTGCGCGAGCTGGCCTACTACCGGCGCACCCTCTTCGTGCCCGCGCCCGGCCCCAACGGCGAGCTGGCGAAGGGCGCAGCCGACGAGGTGATCGGTGCGTTCGCCGGCCTGCTGGCCTCCGAGGACGACGACGCCACTGCCCCGGCCGCGTCGGAGGGCTGACCGCCTCCGGTATCGTTGCGCCGGTTCCCCTCCGGCGCGCCTCTCGCAGAGGCAGCCGACGGGGCCGTGGTGGGTGTAGCTCAGCTGGTAGAGCACCAGGTTGTGATCCTGGGTGTCGCGGGTTCGAGCCCCGTCACTCACCCCACGCGGAGAGGCCCTGGTCAGTTCGCTGACCAGGGCCCTCTCCGTTTCCCGGGCCGCGCTGCGGGGGCACCTCCTCCCCTGCGCCACCCCCTAGACGGGGGCGAACTGCGGGGCCTGACGGGGCGATTGCGCACCCGCGCCGGCCCGCGCACCGTGCGGCCGGATCACACCGACCGACTACCGCAGCGGAGCTGCCAAGGATGATGCCCTGCGCGCCGCGGCGACGAGCCGGTCGATGACCTGCCTGTAGAGCTGACGGGACTCCTCGCGGATCACGCCGCGGCACAGCTCGTCGTAGATGATCCGGTGCACCGCGGCGCGGTCATCGGCGTCGGGAACGAGCACGTCAGGCCGTGGCCGGTCAGCCGGTCGCGGTAAAAGTCCTGCTCCATCGTGAACCCGGTGGCCAGCAGTCCCACGGTGGCCAGCCCAGCGGTGCGCACCGCGGCGGCGGTGGTGTCGGCCAGGTGCAGCAGCGGAATGATGACGGCGGCCTGCACCTGGTCGGCGACCTTGTGCATGGTGTTGGTGCACAGCAGCAGCAGCTGCGCGCCGGCCGCCTCCAGCGCGCGCGGCCTCGCGGCCAGGAGCGTCGCCGGCGTCGTGCCACCGCCGGCGACCTGCAGGGCCTCGATCTCGGCGAAGTCCAGCGACGCAGCACGATCCGGGCCGAGTGCAGGCCGCCGAGACGTTCGCGGACCGTCTCGTTGGCCAGCCGGTAGTACTCGGCCGTGGACTCCCAGCTCATACCGCCGAGCATGCCGATCACACGCTGTCGGGGCGCCGGTCGCATCTGCTGGTCGGCGGAGAGAGTCACGGATCCTCCTGTGCCCATCGGGCCTGAACGGTGAACGGAACGGTGATCAGGTCGCCGTCTGCGAGCCGGAACTGCGCCCACAGCCGGTAGAGCCCGGCGGTGGGCAACTCGGCGTGCGCATCCAGCTCGGGACCGACGGTGGTGCCGGGCAGCGCGAAGACCGGCACGGCCGCCGACGTCGGTGACCTCGGCGTGCTCGGGGCGAAAGTAGCCCCATCGGCGCGCACGACCACGATGTGCCCCGCAGCGACGAGATAGGGCTGCAGGTCATCGACCGGCCGGCCGGTGGCGGGGATACCTCTCACCGGGGAAATCGCCGGGATTGCCGGGACGAGCCGGGCGCGGCTGCCGCGCGTGGCGACTCCCGGGCAAATGAATGGCCGTCGGCCCGGCGACTGCTGACTTCGCCCGGGGTGGTTGGCGTGCCTGGTCGGTGACCCCGACGAGGGCGGGCCGGTCGGTGACCGCCGCGGCGGTCAGCGGCTGGGCGCCGGCTTCCGCCAGGCGGCCACGGCCAGCCAGATCATCCAGGCCAGGTCTAGGGCGTAGCTCGCGAGGATGGCCAGCGACTCGGTGTGTGAGAAGCCGTCAGAGCCGACGACCCAGCCCTGCATCAGGTAGGTGAGGCCGGCGAGCGCCATCAGCGGGGCGATCAGCCGCTGGATCCAGGCCGCCCGTGCGGTCGCGGCCGCGAAGAGCAAAAGGGCGAGGCCGAGGGCGAAGTTCTGGTAGCTGCGCAGGCCCCACTCCAGCCAGCGGATGGCCTCCGCACTGGCGAACCGCGCGGCCTTCTCGGCCTCTGGGGCGCTTGCCCACGCCGTCACGGCCTGCTTGAGGGCGACCCCGTCGACGGCCTGCAGGGCGCCGTAGAGCGCCAGCGTCGCCGTCGCCGCAGCGGCGCCGAACCGGGCCGTCACGCGTGCGGGACCGTCGAGAGCGCAGAACAGTGCGAGCAGCCCCGCCAGGAAGGTCGCCATGCCCGCGAACTGGCCGACGTGCACCAGGGTCCAACTGCCGCTGTCGGCGTACTCGGCAAACACGTCGTGGTGGTCGTTCGCTTCTCCGCCGGTGTGCAGGAAGGTGACGACGATGTACAGCAACTGTCCTGTGAGCAGCAGGGTGGCGGCAGGCGCAACGACGAGCGAGGCTGTTGCATGAACGACGACTGCTCCGGCCGGTAGCTGGCGATCGCCGGCTCGGCGGCGGGGTGGGCCGACATGGTTCCTCCTTGAGAAGCGGTGGTTTGTCGCCTCCCACACTCGCCGCCCGCAAGATCGCTTGCGCCGGGAAAATCGCCAGGTTCGGGTCCGGACCTGACCCCTCGGTACCGCCTGGCCGAACCGGCCGGACGCGATGCCGACCGTGCAGCGATCGCCGCGCCGGTCGACGGCGCCGGCACCGGGAGCGGCGGGGCCCTGGCGCTGCAGGCCCGACTTAGAGGTCGAGCTCACTGCCTAGCCAAGGTGGCCGCGCTAGGCGCCCGTCCACCGGCGCGAACGACCGTCGACCGCCGTGCCCATGACCGGCGGCGCCGGCGTCCGGCTTGCTGCCGGGAACAGCCGGTGCGCTGAGCACGAACAACGCAGCGAGGACGCCCGCGTGGCGGCGAAGGCGCGGCCGTAGCCGTCGATCAGGCCGGTGCGGCCAGGTTGCCGGCGATCGCGGTGGGGCCGGCGACACCGAGCGCGGCCTGCTGTTGTGGGAACCGGTGAGCACGGTGCTCGCCGTGGCGCCGGCCGCACAGCAGCTGCCCCCGTCCGCCCCGCGCCCACCGAACGGACCACCGGCAACTGACCACCGCACCGCCCCTGCCGGCCAGGCGCGCCCGGTCAGAAGACCGTGTAGCCCCCGTCGACCACCAGGACCGAGCCGGTCATGAAGGACGACGCCGGGCTGGCCAGGAACAGCACCGCAGGAGCGATCTCCCCGGGTTCGGCCGCGCGCTGCTGGGGCGCGTCGTCGACCCAGTGGCGCTTGAACTGCGGCTGGTCGATCGGGGTCATCTCCGTCCGGACGTAGCCCGGTGCGACCGCGTTGACCCGAACGCCGTGCGGAGCCCACTCCGCGGCCAGCGACTTCGTCAGGTGGTGCACTGCCGCCTTCGATGCGTTGTAGGCCGGCTGCCACTGCGGCCGGTTCACGATCAGCCCGGACATCGATCCGATGTTGACGATCACCCCGCCGCCGGCGTCGATCATCCGTTCGCCGAAGACCTGGCAGCCATGCCAGACGCCGTTCACGTTGACCCGCATCACCTCGTTCCACTCGTCCTCGGTCACCTCGATCGCCGGCCGGTGGATGCAGGTCCCGGCGTTGTTGACCAGGACGTCGACCCGCCCCAGCTCCGCCACGATGTCCTCGGCCACCGCCACGACGGCACCCCGGTCACCGACGTCGGCGCGAAAGGCGCTCGCCCGGACGCCCGCGGCGGTCAGCTCGGCGACGACGGCGCTGCTCGCGTCAGCATCGCGAGCCACGATGGCGACGGTCGCACCGGCCTCACCCAGTGCGTGCGCGAACGCGCGGCCCAGGCCGCGGTTCCCTCCGGTGACGACGGCGACCTTGCCGTCCAGGCGGAAGCTGTCCAGGACTGTCATGCCGTGAGACTTCCACCGGGACCCGATCGGCGTGGGAACGGCGGCCGGGCAGCCCCGGGAACCTTCCCCACTCGGGTGACGCGTGGTGGTATGCAGCGTGCGGCGTGCAGGTCGGCGGTGGGTCGTCGGGCCGCCTGCGTCTGCGTCTGCACGGCGGCGGCGCGGTGCCCGTGCCCTGGCCGCGGCGTGGCTGGGCCGCCTGGTGCACTGGCGGATCCGCAGGAAGGGCCTCGACCTCTCCGAGCTCACGTTCCTCCCCGAGGGGGCGCGGCTGCCCCTGCTGCGCAACGGCATGGACCCGGTGCCCGAGCTCGCCCGACTGCGCGAGCGTTGCCCGGTGCAGATGCTCGACCTGTCCTTCGGTTTCTCCGTCCACCTGGTGACCGGCTACCAACAGGCCCGCGCGGTCCTCGCCGACGGCGACTCCTACAGCAACGACATGCGGCACCTGTTCCGCGACTCGAGCCCCGGCTCGGCCGCGGACGTCGGCGGCCTGGGCTTCACCGACCCGCCACTGCACACCCGGCTGCGCAAGCTCGTCGCCCCGGAGTTCACCCGGGCCCGGCTGGGGAGGCTCGAGCCGAGGATCGAGACGATCGTGGCCCGCCGACTCGACGAACTCGCCGCCGCGGGCTCCCCCACGGACCTGGCCGCGCACGTCTCGTCCCAGGTGCCGATGGACGTGATCTGCGAGCTGCTCGGGCTCGACGATGCCGACCACGAGGCCTTCGTCCGGCTGGGCACCCAGCGCTTCGACGCCACCGGCGGGACCGCCGCCTCGCTCGGCGCGGTGAGCGAGCAGAAGCGGATGCTGCTCGACGTGGTGGCGCGCCAGCGCAGCGAACCGGGTCCCGGGCTGATCGGGCGCATCCTCCGGGCGGAGGGCGAGGCCATCTCCGACAACGACCTCGCCGGCGTGGTCGACGGAATCGTCACCGGCGGCTACGAGACCACCGCCAGCACGATCTCGATGGGCACCGCGGTGCTGCTGCGCGATCCGGCGCACGCCGCCCTCGTGCGCGACGGCTCCACCGCTGACGTCGAGCGCGTGGTGGAGGAGCTGCTGCGCTACCTGACCGTGGTCCAGGTTGCCTTTCCCCGCTTCGCCAAGCGGGACGTGGAGCTGTTCGGCTGCCCTGTCCGGAAGGACGACGTCGTCGCGGTCTCCCTCAGCGGGGCCGACCGCGACCCGGCCTGGGCGGGCCCGCACCCGGATCAGTTCGATCCGCACCGCTCGCCCACCGGCGGCGGGCACGTGGCCTTCGGGCACGGGGTGCATCGCTGCGTCGGCGCCGAACTAGCCCGCCTGGAGCTGCGCATCGTGCTGCCGGCGTTGTTCCGCCGCTTCCCGGACCTCGCTCTCGCCGTCCCGGAGGAACAGCTCGCCTGGAGGCGGCTCTCCTTCGTCTACGGCGTCGAGGAACTCCCCGTCTCCTTCTGAGCGGCCACCCGGCGGCCGTCAGGGTTCGAACCGGTACCCGCGGCCGAGCCTCGGTCAACAGGTAGCGGGGGTTGGCGGCGTCCGGCTCGAGCTTGCGTCGCAGTGTGGCCATGTAGACGCGCAGGTAGTTCGTCTGCTCCCGGTACTCCGGCCCCCACACCTCGGTCAGCAGCCGGCCGTGGTCGACCACCCGGCCGGGGTTGCGGGCGAGCACTTCGAGCAGGTGCCACTCGGTCGGAGTGAGCTTGACGTCGCGCGCCGCCGGCGGTGACCCGCCCGGCGGGCAGGTCGATGGTGAAGTCTGCGGTGGTGATCGTCGGTTGCACCGGCGACGGTGTGCCGCGGCGGATCGCGGCCCGCAACCTGGCCAGCAGTTCGTCCATCCCGAACGGCTTGACGACGTAGTCGTCGGCGCCGGCATCGAGAGCGGCGACCTTCTGCGCGGACTGCTCGCGTGCCGAGAGCACCAGGATGGGCACCTCGGTCCAGCCCCTCAGTCCCGCGATGACGTCGCGGCCGTCCATGTCCGGGAGCCCGAGATCGAGGACGACGGCGTCCGGCGGATGGGAGGCAGCCAGTCGGAGGGCGCCGGCGCCGGTGCCGGCCGTGTGCACCTCGTAGCCGCGGGCCCGCAGGTTGATGCCGAGCGCACGGGCCAACGCCGGGTCGTCGTCGACGACGAGCACGGTGCTCACGAGGCGCCCTGCCCGGGTGATGCCGTGCGGCCCGTGGCCGCGCGAGGCAGGGTGAGACGCAGGGTCAGCCCTCCGCCCGGCGTCGGGTGCGCGGTCAGGCTCCCGCTCATGGCCTCGGCGAAGCCGCGCCCGACGGCGAGGCCAAGCCCCAGCCCTCCGGCGCCGCGGTCTCCGAGGTCGCCCGTGTCGCCGTGCAGCGGCGCGAACGGCACGAACAACGAGTTCTGCGCCCCGGGCGGCAGACCCGGGCCGTGGTCGATCACGTCGCAGACGACCGAGCCGGGCTCGGGCCCGAGCGCGCCGCGGACGGTCACCGTGGCGGCCCCGCCGTGGCGCAGCGCGTTCTCCAGGACGTTGGCGAGCACGCGCTCGGCGAGGCCGACGTCGGCGAGCACGTCGGGCAGGTCCTCCGGGATGTCGAGGTCGACGGCGGCGAGGCTCTCCAGGTCGAGCAAGGCCCGTCCGACCAGTTCCTCCAGCCGGACCCGCTCGGGCACAGCGCTCACGACCCCCGCCTGCAGGCGGGAGGCGTCGAGCAGGTTCCCCACGAGACGCTGAAGCCGGTCGGCACCGGCCTCGATGGTGGCCAGCAGTTCGGCGGTCTCGGCCGCGGTCCACGTGACGTCGTCCTGACGGAGGCTGCTCACCGCGGCCTTGACCGAGGCCAGCGGGGTCCGCAGGTCGTGGCCCACACCGGCCAGCAGGGTGGTGCGCATCCGGTCGGCGGCCTCCAGCCGGGCGGCCTCTTCCGCGCGCTCGGCCAGCCGCCGGGCGACGAGCGCACCCGCGGCGGCCTCGGCGAAGCTGGTGAGCACGCGCCGGTCAGCGGCGAACATCTCCGGCCCCAGTACCCGCAACGAGAGGGTGCTGCCGACCGGCACGCGAACCTCCCGCTCGTCGGGCGCGGGGGCGCCCTCGCCGCTGGCCTCGACGACAGTCCATGCGCCGTCGATCCGTTCGAGCAGCGCGGCCTCCCGCATGCCGAACACGCGCCGCACCTCGGCCAGCAGGTCAGGCAGCGTGCGGTGCTCGGCGAGGGCGGCCCCGGCGAGGCCGGAGAGCGCCTCGGCCTCCGCGCGGGCCCGAGCGGCATCGGCCGTACGGCGCGCGGCGAGGTCGACAACCCAGCTCACCGCGACAGCGACCCCGAGATAGACCACGAGGACGAGGACCTGCTCGGCGGACGCGATCCGCAGCGTCCCGTACGGCGGCGTGAGGAACCAGTTCAGGGCCAGCGCGCCCGCCACCGCGCCCGGAAGTGCGATCCGCATCCCGCCGAGGAGTGCGGTCGCGACGACGAGGGCCAGGACGAGCAGCACGGGGACGGCGAAGTCCAGCCTGCGTGCCGACTCGTGGGCCAGCGCCAGTGCCAGCAACCCCGTGCCCAGCAGCGCGGCCGCCGCCCCGAGCCGGCGCCGGCTCAGGCCGGTGAAGGTACGCGGCAACGCTCCGGCCGGGAGCGGCACACCGGTCGGTCTCGAGGACGGCGTCCGGACCGTGGTCATCGGGGTCGAGAGTCCCACCGCCGACCGCCCCCTGGGCGGGATCGATACCGGTTATCGCCCGACCGGGATGCGGTCCTCGGCATCCATCACTGCCTGGCCGGAGCGCGAATGCCAGGGCACGCTCGTGACCATCACACCGGGTTGGAACAGCAACCGCGTCTTCAGCCGGAGCGCGGTCTGGTTGTGCAGGAGCGCCTCCCACCAGTGCCCGACGACGTACTCGGGGATGAAGACGCACACGACGTCGCGCGGCGACTGGCGGCGGATCGAGCGGAGGTGCTCGATCAGCGGCTCGGTGATGTCCCGGAACGGGCTCTCGAGCACCGTCAGGGGCACCGGGATGTCGCGGCGCGACCCACTCGGCTGAACAGCTCGTCGGTCTCCGACGGGTCGACGCGCACGGTGACCGCCGACAGGTCGTCGGGGTCGGGTTGCCCGGGCGAAGGCGAGGGTGCGCAACGTGGGTTCGTTGCATCTTCACCACGGGGACCACGGCGTGGATGCGGCTCGGCAGCGTGATTCCGCCCGGGCGCGGGGCGGCCTCGGCGTCGGCCGTGTCGTAGTGCCGCCGGATGCGCAGCATCAGGGCGTAGAGCAGCGGCATGGCGATGACGACGATCCATGCTCCGTGAACGAACTTCGTCACCAGGACCAAGATCAGGACGACAGCAGTGGCCGCTGCACCCGTGGCGTTGAGCGCCTGCGAGCGGCGGATCCTCCGGCGGGCCCGGACGTCGGACGCGCGCGCGCAGTTCCCGGCTCCAGTGCCGGACCATCCCGGCCTGGCTGAGGGTGAAGGAGACGAACACCCCGATGATGTAGAGCTGGATCAGCCGGGTGACGTCGGCATCGAAGGCCACGATGAGCAGGCCCGGCGACCCCCGCGAGCAGCACGATGCCGTTGCTGAACACCAGTCGGTCGCCGCGCCTGGCCGAGCTGACGGGGCAGGTACCCGTCCCGGGCCAGCAACGAGGCCAGCACGGGGAAGCCGTTGTAGGCGGTGTTCGCGGCCAGGACGAGGATCGCGGCGGTGCAGGCCTGCAGCAGATAGAACGGCGGGTCCGGAACCGAAGACGGCAAGGCCGATCTGGCTGAGCGCCGTCCGCTGGTCGGATCCGGCCGGGAAGCCCACCAGCCGGCTGGTGTCCTCAGCCATGTGCACCTGAGTGACCACGGCGAGGGCGGTGATCCCGGCGAACATGGTGACCGCCAGCCCGCCCATGAGGGCCAGGGTCGTGGCCGCGTTGCGGGACTTCGGCTCCTCGAAGCTCGGGACCCCGTTGCTCACCGCCTCGACGCCGGTGAGTGCGGTGCAGCCGCTGGCGAACGCGCGCAGCGCCAGGAACACCGTGAGCAGGCCACCGGTGCGCGTGGTCGGCGACGAGGCCGTAGGACGCGCTCTCCGCGGTCAGGGTCTCGCCCATGGCCAATCGGACGCCGGCCACGATCAGCAGGACGAACACGATGGCGACGAAACCGTAGGTGGGAACCGCGAACGTCCGACCCGACTCCTTGACCCCGCGCAGGTTCATCACCGTCAGGAGCACCACCAGGAGCCAGCGACACAGCCACCGCGTGGGGAGCCAGAGCTGGGCACCGCCGAGGTGATCGCCGCGACGCCGGCAACCACCGAGACGGCCACGGTGAGCACGTAGTCGACCAGCAGCGCGCTCGCCGCGACGAGGCTGGCCGGAACGCCGAGGTTGTCGCTGCTCACCGCGTAGGCGCCGCCACCGTTGGGATAGGCGTGGCAGGTCTGCCGGTAGGACGCCACGACGATGACCAGAAGGACCACCACGGCCACGCCCACCCACGGCGTCAGGTACAGCATGCCGAGCCCGCCGAGGCCGAGGACGAGGACGATCTGCTCGGTCGCGTACGCCACCGAGCTGAGCGGGTCGGAGCAGAAGACGGGCATCGCCAGCCGCTTGGGCAGCAGCGTCTCCCCGAGCCGGTCACTGTGGAGAGCCCGGCCGACGAACAACCGCTTCGGGGTGTGGAACACGGGTCCTCCTGGGATCCGGGTGATCCCAGGCTCGATCGGCGAGCGTGCCGTGGCCGTGATCTTGACGGCTTCTTGCTCCGCTCAGCCGGATCTTGATGCCCTGTTGACCCAACGGTGCACGCGTCGCCGTCGGAGATGCACGCCGGACTACGTGGTCGCACCTAACGCCGCATCGGCGCGTGGTCCCACGCTCGGTGCAGCCGACGAGGGAGTCGGTGCATCCGAAGAGAGAGAAGGCGACATGCCTCTGTTCATGGACGTCCACCACAAGGTCGAGGGCCTCACGGCCGAAGCCGTGGCCGGCGCGCACAAGCGCGACATGGAGGTCGGACCGCAGTACGGCGTCGACTACAAGCAGTACTGGTTCGACGAGGGCTCCGGGAAGGTCTTCTGCCTGGTCGACGCGCCGGACGCCGAGACGGCCATGCGCGTGCACCGCGAGGCGCACGGACTCGAGGCCGACGAGCTGACCCCGGTGCAGGAAGGCCACTGACGATCCGAACGCCAGCCGCTGTCGCGCGGGGGCGCGGCAGCGGATAGTGGCCGCCGTGGCCGTCCTGACCCGCGTCTCCAGCCCCGCCCTGATCGGGCGGGGCGAGGAGTTGCAGGAACTGCGGCGTGCCCTCGAGGTCGCCCTCGCCGGCGGAAGCGCATGTGCGGTCGTCGCCGGCGAGGCGGGCCTCGGCAAGACCCGGCTGGTCCGTGAACTGCTGAAAGGCGCCCCGGACGTCGACGTGCTGGTCGGCGGGTGCGTCGAGGTCGGCTCGGACGTGCTCCCCTACGCGCCGTTCGTCGACATCCTCTCCGACCTGGCCGACCGGGACGGCGCCGCAGCGGTCCGCGCGCTCGGCGGTCCGACGGGCAGCGAGCTGGCCCGCCTCCTGCCGGACGCCGACGACGCAGGCGCGCCCGACGTCACCCAGGCGAGCGCCGGCCGCCTGTACACGGCGCTCCGCACCCTGCTCACCTCGCTCGCCGCCCGGCGTCCCCTGCTCGTGCTCGTGGAGGACGTGCACTGGTCGGACCGGGCGACCCGCGACCTGCTGGGACTGCTCGCGCGGCGGCTGCCTCCACGGACGCTCCTCGTGCTCACCGCGCGCACCGACGAGTCCGACGTCGAGCACGCCGTGCCCCGCTTCCTCGCCCAGTTGTCGGCGGCCGGGGCGCACCGCATCGAGCTGCGGCCGTTCACCCGGCACGAACAGGCCCTCCAGCTGAGCGGGATCGTCGGCATCCCGCCCACCACGGCCCGGCTGGACCAGGTCTACGCCCGGGCCGAGGGCAATCCGTTCTTCGCCGAGGAGCTCGTGGCCCTCGGCGACGCCGACGTCGTCCCGGTGACGGTTCGCGACCTGCTGGAGGCCCGCGTCGAGGCCCTCCCCCCGGCGACGCGCCGGATCGTCCGCGCGGCGGCTGCGGTCGGACGGCGCGTGGAGCACCGGCTGCTGGCCCACGCGATGGAGATGTCGGACGAAGCCCTCGACGACGCCCTGGGCCCCGCGATCGACCGGTACGTGCTCCTGCCGGACGGCGACGCGCACGTGTTCCGGCATGCCCTGCTGCACGAGACGGTGGCCGCGTCGCTGCTGCCGGGCGAGCGGGCCCGCGTGCACCGGCGGCTGGCCGAGGCCCTGACCGCCGACCCGACCCTCGCCGACAGCCGGCACGGCCTCGACGGCCGCATCGCCCACCACTGGATCGCCGGCGGAGAGCCGGCGCGCGGTCGGCTGGCGTCCTACGCGGCGGCCGGTCAGGCGGCCCAGACGCTCGCCTTCGACGAGGCGCTGCGGCACTACGAGCGCGTCATCGCGCTGGCCGACGGGGCCGACGACCTCCCTCTCCCCCGGTACCGGCTGCTCTGGGACGCCGCCGAGGCGGCCCATCTCGCCGGCGCGTCCGACCGCGCCGCCGCACTGGCCCGGCAGGCCATCGCCTGCGTCGATCCGGAGCAGCGGCACCACCACGCCTACCTGCACGAACGGCTGGGGCGTTACCTCTGGATGGCCGCCGACGGCGAGGGCGCCGGCGAGGCCTACCGGCGAGCCGTGGAACTGGTGCCCACCGAGCCGGTCACCCGCTGGCAGGCCGCCATCGCGAGCGGCTACTCGCAGGTGCTGATGCTGACCGGCAGGTTCGAGGAGGCGCGGACCGAGGCCGAGCGGGCGATCGACCTGGCGCGGCAGGTCCCCGACGGTCGCGCCACCGAGGGCAGCGCCCGCAACAACCTCGGGGTCGCGCTGGCCCACCTGGGCGAGCTCGACCGCGGCATCGAGGAGCTGCGCGCCGCCGCGCAGATCGCGCGGGAGAGCTCCGACGACGTCGACGACGTCGCGCGGGCGATCGTCAACCTCAGCTCCGTGCTGTTCGACGCCGGCCGTTTCGCCGAGGCGCTCGCGGTCGCGCTCGGCGGCGTCGCCACCGTGGAGCAGCTGGGCCTGCAGCGCCGCAAGGGCGTCTGGTGCCGCTGCGACGCAGCCGACGCGCTGCTCGTCCTCGGCCGCTCCGACGAGGCGGAGGCCCTGCTGCGCGAGGCGTTCGTCCTGCACCCCGAGGGGGTCGACGCGGTCCGCGCGCACACGATGCGCGGTGCTCTCGCCCTGCGCCGCGGACATCTCGACGAGGCGCGCAGCGAACTCCTCCGGGCGCGCGGCCTCGGCCGGCACGTGGTCGACGGTCACCTGGCGCTGCCGCTCTACCAGTCGTTGATCGACACGATGCGCTGGCGGGGCGAGTGGTCGGCGGCGCTGGAGCTGGCCGAGGAGGTGGGCCGGCGCCCGTGGTCCGACGGCGACGCCCCGTTCCTCATCCCGTTGCTGGCGTCGGCAGCGGGAGCCGCCGCCGACGGCTGGGTGGCGGCGCGACGGGCCCGCCGGGCCGCCGAGGAGCAGCGCTGGAGCGCCCTGTGCGCAGAGCTCGTCGATCGCGCGGAACGGGCGACAGCGAGGCCGGAGTTCCTGATGGCTCCCGCGCTGGCGTCGCTCGCCGTCGCCCGCGCCGAGCTGTCACGGACCTCGTCGCAGGGTGCGGCGCGGGAGTGGGCGGGGGCGGCGGCCGCCTGGCAGGAGCTGGGCGACGTCTACCAGGCCGGCTGCGCGCGGCTGCGCGAAGCCGAGTGCCTGCTCGCCGAGCGCCGGCGCGGAGCCGCTGCCGATGCCCTCCGCGCCGCGCACCGGGCCGCGATCGCCGCACGGGCCATGCACCTGCTGCGCTCCGTGGAGGCGACCGCGAACCGAGCCCGGCTGCCGCTGGAGGAACGCCCGGCGCAGACGGCCGCCCCCTTCCACCTGAGCGCGCGGGAGTGCGAGGTGCTCACGCTGCTCGCCCGGGGCCGGACCGACCGGCAGATCGGGGCGGAGCTCTTCATCAGCCACCGCACCGTCGAGCGGCACGTGTCCAACATCCTCGCGAAACTGGACGCCCGGACTCGCGCCGAGATCGCGGCCATCGCCCACCGCGACGGCCTGATACCCGTCGGATAGGGCCGGGGAGGCCATCGCTCAGTACGGCCACTCCCAGCCGGGCCCGGGACCGTCGGCGGTCAGGACCGGCTGCCAGATGAGCGTGCCCGACGCATTCGCGGAGTCGAGCACGATCACCCCGCGGTAGGTCTGCCCGGGTTCCACGGTGCCGGTGAGCAGTTCGTTGTAGCCGGCCGTGCAGAGGTACGCCTCGGCGCCTCCAGCGATCTCCTCGGCCTCGGTGACCCCGTCGCTGCCGACGATGGTGAACTTCCCGTTGTTGGTGAGCGTGAAGATGCCGTACGGGTTGTCGAACTCGGCCAGCCCCGCGCCGGCGGTGACGACCATCTGCACCCCGATGAAGTGGCCGTTCGCCGGATCCTGGCGCGACGCCTCGTCCCCGTCACAGGGGTAGTCGGGCGTGATCGACTCGACCGTGAGCACGAGGATCTCGGCGCCCGCATCATCCGCGACCGTCACGGGGTCGCCCACTGCGGCCTCCTGGTTGCCGCGCTCACCCGCCGGAGCTGCGCTGCTGTCGGTGGCGGGGTCGTCCGCCGAGCCCCCTTTGTCCACGCTGTCGCCGCCCTTGGCCGTCTCGGCCGGCGCGGCGGAACAGCCGGCGAGGAGGAGGACGCAGGCAACGAGCAACCGAGCGGTGCGGCGCATGGCCTGCCCCCGAGGGACGACGTCGATGAGGCCGCCGACGCTACCGCCGCGGCCTGGCCCAGTAGCCTTTCGCACGCGCCCCCGGCCCCGATCGACGTCCTGCCGCCCCCCGCCGTGGCCGGTGGGACCGATGGGGCGGCTGCGGAGAACACGCCCGGGCGCGGTGCTGGCGCACCGGCCGGAAGGCTCGGACCCTGGCGAGCATGACCAGCGTCTACGCCTACGGCACGGCCCATGCGGTCGTGATGGTCGGCTCGTACGGCGCCGGAGGCCTCAAGCCGCGGCAGATCGGCCCCGCGCACGCCACGATCGGCCGGATCAACGGCCAGAGCCGCAAGGCACTGTGCGGCGCGTACGTGACGATCGACGAGCAGCTCCCCTGGCCGCCCGACGGCTACGAGAACCAGCAGCTGTGCGCCCAGTGCGCCGAACTGGCCGTCCTCTGATCCTCGCTCAGCCGCCGGCGACCGAGGGCAGTACCTGGACGACGGCGCCGTCGCGCACCGTCGTCCCGACGCCGTTGTCGAAGCGCACGTCGTCCCCGTCGACGTAGACGTTCACGAACCTGCGGAGCTGACCGGTCTCGTCGCGGATCCGACGGTCGAGCAGCGGACGGCCCTCCGCCAGGCCGTCGAGGACGCTCGCCAGCGTCCCCGACTCCCCGACGTCGACCTCGACGTGCTTGTTGCCGCCGGCCAGGTCCGCGAGGAACCCCGGCAGCACCACCTCCACGGTCACTGCAGCTTCGCCGCCTTGACGGTCAGGACGTCGGGCAGGTGGTCGACGACGAGCGAGAAGGTCTCCCCTTCGTCGGCGCTCGCGTAGACGCAGCCGTCGCGGGTGCCCAGGTAGATGCCGCTGGGGTCGCCCTCGTCGACGCAGAAGGCGTCGCGGAGCACCGAGGTCCACGACGCGTCGGGCAGTACGCCGCCACCGAGCTCGGTCCACGTCTCCCCCGCGTCGCGGGTGCGGTGCACGCGCAGCCGGCCGTCCGGCGGGACGCGCTGCATGTCGGCGACCAGCGGGATCACCCACGCGGTGCCGGGCGTGCGGGGCGAGGCGACGATCGGGAAGCCGAAGTCGGCCGGCAGACCGCCGGCGATCGACGTCCAGGACCCGCCGGCGTCGTCCGAGCGGAACACGCCTCCGTGGTTCTGCGCGTACAGCCGGTCGGGGCCGGAGGCGTCGACGGCGACCTTGTGCACGCACTGCCCGTACTCCGGCGTCGGCTCGGGCTGGTACGCGGACGCCGATGCCGCGGTTGCGCGGCTCCCACTTGGTGCCGCCGTCCTCGCTGACGTAGACGCCACCGGTGCTCATGGCGATCGTGACCCGGTCGGAGGCCGGGTCGGGCAGCACGGTGTGCACCGCGCCGCCCCCGCCGCCGGGCTGCCAGGTCGGCCGGTGCGGGTGGTCGTAGAGCCCGCGGACCAGCTCGAAGCTGGCTGCCGCCGTCGGTGCTGCGCCACAGCGAGTGCGGCTCGCAGCCGGCCCAGACCACGCCCGGGCGGTCGGCGGAGTCGGGGCGGAGCTGCCACACCCGCTCCAGGGCCGCGCCGGTGTCCTCCGGGAACCGGATGGCCCCGTGGTCGGTCTCCTCCCAGGTGGCGCCGAGGTCGTCGGAGAACATGACCGACGGGCCCCAGTGGCCGTACATGATCCCCGCGAGCACGCGCGGCCGGTCGCCGCGGGTGTCGACGCCGACCGCCGCGACCTCCTGGGCGAGCAGGTGCGGACCGTCGACCTTCCAGGTGCGGCGGTCGTCGTCACTGCGGGCGAGCCACAGTCCCTTGCGTGTTCCGATGGCCAGCAGATCGGTCATGACGCCCCTCCGAGGTCGACGGCTCGACGTGGGGGCGACCGTAGGGCCGACGTCCGACAGGATCGAGACCCTGCGGCACGGCGGCGCCCGTCCGGACGTCCCCTCGGAAGGAAGACGGCCCGGACGGGCGAAACTCAGCGGCGGGTGGCTCCGCCACCGCCGGGCTGGTCGGGGTAGGTGCTCTGCACGCCGGGCTGGTCGGGGTAGCGTGCTGGTCCGGTGCACGCCGGTCTGGTCGGGGTATGCCAGCCTGCTCGGGCTGCACGGTCCCGTCGACGCGGTGGGTGTGGCTGTCGGCGAGGCCGGGCGCGAGCTTCTCGGCTCGGGCGCGCAGCTCCTCGGCGGCGGCGCGCTCCTCCTCGGCATGGGCGGCCCGCTCGCGGGCCTCCTGCTCGGCGAGTGCGGCGCGCTCCTCGACCTCGGCGCGCTCCCGGCGGGCCCGCGCGGCCTGCTCCTCGGCCAGCGCCTGTTCCTTATCCGCCTGCGCGCCCCGGACCTGCGCCTCCTGCAGGTGCTCGCGCGCCTGCTCCCGCTTCCGGTTCTGGGCGACCTTCGACCGCCTGGACAGGGCCAGTGCGACGAGCAGGAGCACGACCACAGCGACGACGACGATCAAGACGATGAGCCAGGTATCCACGACATTCCCTTCACGACCCCGTGGACCTTCGGTGCCCTCGACCTCCGGAAAGGAAACGCCCCAGAGCCCGGATACCGACTCAGCGCGAGCAGCTCACTTCAGCGCGCTACCGGCCTGCCACTCGTCCCAGGAGATCGCCCAGTCGTAGATGTCGCCGTCGGCGGCCGACAGGGTCGGGCCGATCGAGTTCTGCATCTCCACGACGTCACCCGGCTGGGAGAAGTTGAAGAACCAGGCGGCCCGGTCGGTCGAGAGGTTGATGCAGCCGTGGGAGACGTTCTCGCTGCCCTGCTGGGCCACCGACCACGGGGCGGCGTGCACGAACTCGCCGTTGTTGGACAGGCGGACGGCGTACTCGACGGCGTGCGGTAGCCGTCGGGGCTGTCCACCGGCCACGCCCGTAGGTGCTCGAGTCCATGACCCGGTCGCGGTTGAGCTCGGTGACCACGTGCGGGCCGTTGCGGCTCGGGAAGTCCGGGCCGCCCGCGCTCATCGGGTAGGTCTGCACGAGCTGGTCGCCGTCGTAGACCTGCAGCGTGTGGTTGCCGGCGTCGGCGATCGAGACGTGCCGGTCGCCGATCGTGAAGGACACGGTGCGGTCCTTCTCGCCCCAGATGCCGTCGCCGAAGTCGACGCCGTAGAGGTTCGCGTCGAGGGTGATCTCGGTGTTCGCCGGCCAGTACTCCGACGGGCGGAAGTGCACCTCGGAGTCGTTCATCCAGCTCCACACGCCGTCGGTGGGCTGCGAGGTGGTGACCTGCAGGTGGCTCTCGACGGCGGCCTTGTCGGTGACCGGGTCGTCGAAGTAGACGCGGATCGGCATGCCGACGCCGACGACCATGCCGTCGAGCGGGCCGATCGACGGCGTCGAGACCGTCGTGGGGGTGACGGTCGTGAACGTCGCCGACGCCGTGGCTTCCTCGTCGTCGGCGTTCGTGGCGACGGCGGTCAGCGTGTAGCTGGTGCCGTACGCGAGCGGCGTCTCCGGCGTCCACACCTCGGCGTCCGGGTTCTCCGCCGAGTCCGCGACCGCGCCGGTCACCTGCGCGCCGGCGCCGTCGGTCACCGTCACCTCGGCGAGTTCGCCGTCGGTGACGGAGATCTCCAGCGGTTCGACCGGGGAGACGTCCGCGGCACCGTCGGCGGGGGCCAGGGTCACCGATGCCGGGGCTGCCGCAGCGGCCGACTCCTGGTCGCCCGATCCCGTCGCGTCGTCCCCGCTGCAGCCCGCGAGGAAAACCAGTGCTCCTGCGGCCATCACCGCCATCGCTCGTCGCACGCTTCGGCCCCCTATACCTGAAGTCGCCCCATCCCGCTGGGCGACCGACTTCGTCCCAGTGTCCACGAGCAGACGACACAGGCGGCGGTTCTGGGTGCAATGAGCGTCACCATGGCCGCCCCGGGCAGGGCGCCCTGGCGCTGGTATCGTTCTCCCTCGTTGCCCGCCCGCCGGGGCGACACGCGCCATTAGCTCAATTGGCAGAGCAGCTGACTCTTAATCAGCGGGTTCGGGGTTCGAGTCCCTGATGGCGCACCCTTAGGAATCAAAGGCCCTGGTCAGGCGGCCACTGGCAGCCTTTGAAACCAGAACTATGGGTCTCCCCCATGGAAAACCCATGGTTTTCGTCGGACGCATCGGTGCACGTGAGGGCCATGCGAGCCGAGATCGCGGATCCGCTTTGAGCGCGGCCACTGCCTCCGCCAGCGCGTCACCGACAGACCCCGGCGTCGCGTATCTCGCCTCACGTCTCTCGTGTCATCGCCGGGGCCACGCCAGGCGAACAAGGGAACCGCTTGGGCACGCCAACCGACGCGCCCAGGACCGCAGCGCCCCGATGGGCTGCCCTCCCCCGGCCGCAGATGATGCCGGCTGGCTTAGCCGCCGCAAGGGCGCTACGCGTCCCTCCGGGATGGGCCTTCGGCCCACCCTTGCCCCGGCCGGCGCCAGCCAGAGGTCGGCGGCTATGGGAAAGGCAGCACCTGGAGACCGATCGGCGCCGGCCGTCCCGCCGCCGGCGCCGAACCGTCATCGCGGGCCGACGTCGGTGACGACGGAATGCGGGGTCAGGTTGTCGTGGGAGGCGGCCAACTCCTCGACGGAGGTGGCGCCCGGGTCCGTGAGGCCGGGGCTGAGGAAGCCCTCCACCAGGTCTGCGGTCAGAGTCGTCATCCGGCCGATCGGGGCGGTTCCGGTGTCGGTGAGGCCACCGAGCAGCCGGCGTCCAAGTGGGGTGAGGTAGGCGGGGGCGTCAGTGAAGTCGAGGTGACGCGAGCCGTCGACAACGACCAGGCCACCCGGCGCCGTGAGACCTGCGAGGAGGTCGCGCTGCAGCCTGGCCATGTCGGCGTACACGCCGCTGGGGTTCGCGTCCGGGGATGTCGCGTCGGCGGTCTGCTGGTTCTGCACCCACAGGAAAGGCCGGTCGAGGCCGGGCGCGGTGAACATGCGGCCGTCAATATTGACGGCCGCGTCGATGCGGTCATCCTCGGCCAGCATGCGTGCGGCGGCCGCACCACCGAGGGAGTGCCCGACCATCGCTACCCGCTGAAGGTCCAAGTGCCCGGCAAGAACCGACTCAGGGGCCAGGACGTCGAGACCAGCGAGCTGGTCGAGCACGAACTTGGCGTCGGCGACCCGCACGTCGACCAGCGCGGCGTTCTGCTCGGGGGTACTCATGAGCGAGAAGTCCGTGCCGACGGTGGTGCCATCGGACAGGCGGGTCGCAGCCGAGTCGTAGGGGTGACTCATCGCGATGACGACGAACCCGCGGCTCGCGAGCTCGACACACAGTGCCGTGCACGTCTGCCGAGCCATCGACCCGCCAGGCGAGAACAGCACAACCGGCCACCCGGCGTCGCTGTCTACGACTGGGGCGACGTGGACTGCATGCGTGTCGACCTCGTCGAAGCGCGCGAAGAACCACGCCGGGTAACTTCCTCGGAGCGACGCACCGGTGACGCCGGTTCCCGCATAGGGCTCGGTCCAGCCACCCCTGGGTCGGCTGCGCGGGATACCACGCTTGCGCCACTACCTCACGGAAGTCGCCGGCCTCGGCGGTAGAGGTCTCCTCACGGCTCGTGTCGGTCCACGTGTACGTCTCGCTGCCCACCGCGAACCGTCCACTCGGCGTGGGGAGATCGGGCACCGGGTCGAAGAGCAGGCCGAGGGAGCCGACCAGCACGACGAGCACTGTGGACACAACGCCGACGCCGCTGACGAGACGCACCCACAGGGAGCGGCGCAGCTCTCGTCGACGGGGCCGCCATGCCCGGTAACCGCCCGCCGTACCGACAACGGCTGCGAGTGCCATCCATGGCACCAACTGCCATGTCGGCCCGTCAACGCCCGCCGAAACACCGGCCAGAGTCAGCGCCACAACCGACCCCGCGCCCAGGGCG
The DNA here is from genome assembly GCA_963784165.1 of uncultured Actinomycetota bacterium. Taxonomy (GTDB): domain Bacteria; phylum Actinomycetota; class Actinomycetes; order Mycobacteriales; family Geodermatophilaceae; genus Blastococcus_B. Next base: position 161,155 of record CAWAQI010000017.1, on the reverse strand, counting down.
CGGGGGTCGGGGTCGCGAGTAAAGAGCCAGCGGCCGAACACGAGCAGAGTTGCCGCCACGGCAGCCGACCCGAAGAGCCCGACGTCGGTGAGGCCACTGACGATGAGCAGCAGGCCGGCGCCGGCGGCGACGAGGAAAGCCATCATTCTCGTCGCACCGCGTCGCCGCCCGAGAATGGTGGCGGGAGTGATGTCACTGAGCGACGCCGTGTTGTCAGACGTCGATGACTCCTGTGTCGGCGTGCTCATGGCTCGTCCTTCCGGTCGAATTAGCTGCACGGTGGTATGGCTGTGCTCGGAGATGACCGGCGTCTCAGTCGCTGTAGGGGGCGAGCCGGATGGCGAGGTCGAACGCGCCGTAGCGGCGCAGGAAGCGGGCGCGGCCGTGCGGGACGGCGGCGGACTCGGCCGCCCAGTGGGCCCGGAACTCCTTCTTGAAGCCCCGTCGTGGGCGCTCGGCCAGCACGGCTGCCACGACCGAGTCCGGCAGCTTCCAGCGGCCCAGTCCAATGACGTCGGCGGCAGCTGCCGCCGACAGCAGGTACGCCTCGGGTCCGTCGGCGAGGGTCACGTCGGGGCTGTAGTGCAGCGTGATGGCCGTGCGGATCGTCTCGGTCGCGGCAGCGGACAGCCCGACGCTCTCGGCGACCTCGCGCGCGGTGCGGGCGCTGGCCAGCGTGAAGTCCACGCCCGGTGCAGGCGCTGACAGCCCGGTGTCGTGCAGCATCGCGGCCGCGAACAGCAGCTCACGGTCGACGTCGATGTCCTCGAGGGCGGCGATCGCGACGCCGTAGCTGTAGCAGCGGTAGGAGTGGTTGAGCACGGCCGGCGTCAGGCGCTGGAGAGCGACCTGCTCGGCGGTCCTGGTCAGTGCCGACGGCGGCGTGCGCAGTGCCCGCTCCGGCACCTGCGCTCGACGTCCGGAGTGCACGCGCAGCGCCATCGCGGTGCGGCCGACAGCGTTGACGGCGTGGGCGCGAGCGAGCGGGGCGAGCAGCTGCCGCTTCTCCGCGCCACTGAGCGTTCCGCCGGTCCGGTTGGCCCAGGCCATGCTCCCGACCCGGGTGGTGTTGCCGGTCATGACTGTCTCCCTGCTCGGCCGCTGCCGCGGCCGGCGGGGCGCAGCAGCGCGGCGCTGGCGACGGCCAGCGCCCGCTGTCGGACGACGTCAGGGGCGGTGCGGTCTGCCAGGGCGGCGGCGCTGCCGGGTGCGGTGTCGGCGACGAGCATCGACAGGTGCTGCAGGAGCCGGTGGTGAGCGGCGGGGCCGTCCTCGGCGATGCGCTCACCGAGCTCGGCGAGTACGCGTGTGCTGGTCATGGCTTCTCTCCGATCAGATCAGCTGGGGAGGGTGGGCCGGCTGGCGCGGCCGCAGGAGCAGTGACCGCGCCAGCCGGGCCGTACGTAGGGTGCGGTGGTGCTAGCTCGCGACGAGCTCGCTGTCGGTGCTGTTCGTCGCCGGGCTGTCGGCGGGCTTCTTCAGCAGCACAGCGGCGAGGACCGCACCGACGGCGGCGATGCCGGCGGCGCCGAGCAGAGCGGCGGAGAACCCGTCGGTGAGCTCGGCCGGGTTGCCGATCGCGTCGGCGCCGAACGCTGCCGCGACCGCGGTCATGGCCGCCAGGCCGAGCGCGGAGCCGATCTGGTAGCTGGTGTTGACGATCCCGGCGGCCAGGCCGCCCTCCTCCGGCGCCGCAGACGACAGCGCGGTGCCGAGCGAGGGGATGAACGCCATCGCCATGCCGGCCGCGGTCACCAGCGACGCAGGCAGCACGTCCACGACGAAGCTGCCGTCGGCGTCGATGAACGACAGCCACACCAGACCGGCAGCCAGCGTCGCGAGACCCGAGACGGTCATCGCGTTCGGGCCGAAGCGGGCGATGAGCTTCGGCGCGACCGCGACCATCCCGATCATGATCGTGACCGTCAGCGGCAGCAGCGCGGCGCCGGATGCGAACGCCCCGAGGCCGAGGATCTGCTGCAGGTACAGGTTCACGAAGAAGAACATCGGGATCCAGGCGGCGCCGAGCAGCAGCTGCGCGACGTTGGCCGCAGCGAGGTTCGGCGCGCGGAAGATGCCCAGGCGCATCAGCGGCTGACGGAGGTTGGCCTGCAGCGCGACGAACACGCCCAGGAGCGCGAGGCCGCCGAGGCCGGCGAGCAGCGTGCTGCCGGACGTCCAGCCGGCCTCCGGGGCGCGGACGATCGCGAAGACGACCGCGCCGAGGCCGAGCGTGGCGGTGATTGCCCCGGCGACGTCCAGCGAGCCGCGGCTGCTCATCCCGGCAGGCATGACCGAACGGGTCAGCAGCAGGACGACGGCGGCGATCGGGATGTTGATGAAGAACACCCACGGCCACGACGCGTACTCGGTCAGGACGCCGCCGAGGAAGACGCCGGCGGTGCCGCCGGCAGGTGCGGCCGCGCCGTACAGGGCGAGGGCCTTCGGGAGCTCCTTGCTGCCGCCGAACACCTGGAACAGCAGGGTGAGGGCGGCCGGGGCGATGAGCGCCGAGCCGGCGCCCTGGATCGCGCGGCCGGTCAGCTCGACCGCGACGCCGTCGGCCAGGCCGGCGACGAGCGAGCCGACACCGAGGATCACCCAGCCCGTGGTGAAGATCCGGCGGGCGCCGAACAGGTCGGACAGCCGCCCGCCGAGCAGCAGCAGCCCGCCGAAGGCGACGACGTAGGCGTTGAAGACCCAGCTGAGGTCCTGCGGGTCGAAGCCGAGATCGGCCTGCATCTTCGGCAAGGCGACGCCGATGATCGACGTGTCCATGATGACGATGAACTGAGCGGCGGCGATGAGCGCGAGAGCCAGCCAGCGCCGGCTGCTCGTCGAACTCGCCGCGGGTGCGGTGGTTGTCATGACGGTTCCTGTCTTCTGCGAAGGACAGCCGGCGGTGGCTGTCGAGACGCAGGGTCGTGAAACCCCCTGTCCTCCCGCTGTCCTCGCTCTGTCGTCCTCGACAGCGCACGCGCCGCACGGAACCGTGCACACCCGGTGCTCTGACGAGTGAATCGTCGAAGGTGAGCGTGACGGCGTCCGGGATATCGCCTGGTCGTCTCGTCGCTGCCGTCGGATGCCGCTGACGCGGGTCGGACGGACGCCTCTCTCCGGCGCTACGCGAGCGGCTAAGACGGAGATTCGAAAGCTTCCCGACAGTGGCCAGCAAGTGCTGCTCGGTGCACTGGCACCACCGCAGTTCAGGAGCCGATCAGGGAGCCGGTCATGAACACCTATGACCCTTCGGACTACATCGCCTACGTCCGCATGGATCGCACGTTCCCCGCGTCCGAGAGTCCCTTGGCCCGTGTCCCTGCGGCGCACCGCCTGCCCCGCGAATACGCCAACGAATCGCCCCGCACTCGGCTGCGTCGGACCATCTCCGCCGGCCAGCTGAACCGCTCGGTGGCGCGGGTGCAGATCACCTCGGCGTGACCCCCATGCTCAGGAGCCGAGTTCCGAGGCCCGACGCTGCCGTGCCACCCGAGCCTCCGGAGGAGCGCTCGATGTCCACCGCGACGATCCGACCCACCGAGACCCGACCGCCACTGATCGCCGCCTTGGGCGGGATCCGCGGTCTCCTGGACGGCGGAGCTCCTCCGCTGCTGTTCGTCGCGGTGAACGCGATCGCCGGCGCCCAGACCACCCGCCTGTCGCGCTGGCGATCGCGAGCACTGCCGCCGTCGGCACCGGGCTCGCCCTCCTGATCCTGCGGCGCACCCGCAGGCAACCGACGCGGCAGGCACTGGCCGGCTTGGCCGGGCTCGTGATCGCGGTCCTCTTCGCCGCCGGCTCCGGGGAGGCCCGCGCGTTCTTCCTGCCGGGCATCTGGGTGGACGCCGCATACGCCGTGGCCTTCGCCGTCTCGGCCGTCATCGGGCGGCCCTTGGCGGGGATCGCCTACGGCCTGATCTTCGGCCGCCGCGGCCTGTGGCGCGAGGATGCCCGACTGCGCCGTGCGTTCACCGTCGCGACCGTGCTGTGGGCACTCGTGTACGCCACGCGCGCGCTCGTGCAGACCCTCTTCTACCAGGGCGACCGGCCTGGTCTGCTCGCAGCCGGCAAACTGCTGCTCGGCTGGCCGCTGACCCTCCTCGCCGTGGCCTTGACCCTGGCCCTGGTGCGGCGCGCGACCCGAGGCCGCGCGCCGCACCAGAGTCCCACCGCCACTTAGGCGAGGGCACCCGCCGCCCGCTCCTGCCGGAGCAGCTTCCGCGACCGGGCGGCGATCGCCGGCGCCAACAGGCTGATCGCCCCGCGCATCGCCCGCGGCACCCTCGGGATGTTCGCGTAGTCGATCCCGCCGTACGGCGGGTGGGGGTCGTAGTCGACGGCGAGCTGCACCTTCCGGGCGGTCGCTTCGTCGGTCAGCCGCGCGGCCAGGTGGAGCGCCATGTCCACACCGGCTGAGACCCCGGCGGACATGATCAGGTTGTCCGTCTCGACCCATCGCTGCTGGTGGTACGTCGCGCCCAGGTTCCGCAGGATCCCGGAGTAGAACCAGTTCGTCGTCGCGTCCCGGCCCTCGAGCAGGCCGACGGCGGCCAGGATCAACGAGCCGGTGCACACCGAGGTGACCAGTTCAGCCGAGGCGGCGGCGGTGCGGACGTACGCCCGGACCCCCGGATCGCTCATGGCGCGGATGGTGGGCAGGGCCCCGCCCGGCACGACGAGGACCGCTGGATGCGGGACCTCGTCGAACGTCGCATCCGGGGCGACCTGCACGCCGATGTCCGTCGGCACGGGCTCCCGGCCCGCCGCCACGACGACGGTGCGGAAGCCGGGTACGAGGCGTTGCAGCACGGTCAGCACCTGCAAGGGACCGACCAGATCCAGCACGGTCAGACCCGGGTACAGCACGAAGGCGATGAGCCGCTCGTCGCTCGCTCCCACCGGACGACCTATGGGTTCCTCGTGGAGTGTGCGGGCGAGGTCGTCGTCCCCGTCGCCTGGCTGGACCCTGCCGAACGGCGGCTGCGGGTCGTACTCGGTGAACAGCTGTGCCATCCGGGTCCCGGAGATGTTCAGCCGGGTCTTCCGGGCCAGCAGGGCCATGTCGATCCCTGCCGTGCCACCCGCCGCGGTGAGGAATCGCCCGTCGTCCACCCAGCGCTCGGGTGCATAGACCGCACCCAACTTCTCCAGCGTCTCGCGGTAGGCCCAGTGCACCGCCGCCCGCCGGCCATTCATGAGATCGGCCGCGGCCAGTACCAACGCCCCGTTGCCGGTGGAGCCGACGAGCCCGGCACCACCGGCGGCGGCGCGGACGTAGCCGACCAGGGCGTCGTCGTCCAGCGCGTCCAGCGTGGCCGCGCCGCCGCCCGGCACGATCACCGCCCAGGGGTCGGGCACGTCGTCGAACGTGGCGGTGGGCAGCAGACGAAGGGGGGAGTCGGTCGCCAGTTCCTCGGTCCGCTCCGCGACGACGACGGTCCGGTACGGCGTGCGGCCCATGTTGCGCAGGATCGTGAGTGGTCCGACCAGATCCAGCGGCGTCACGCCGGGATAGACGGGAAACGCCAGGATCTTCTCCTTCTCGGGCATGCCGATCTCCTTCCTCGGATCGGTGGGATTCAGTGCGGGACCGGGTGTGTGGTCGTCCCGGCGATCGACGCGGCATCGCGATGCCGCTGGGCGGCTCGGACCACGTGCGCTGCGTCGTCGCCGACGAAGCCCAGCAGGGCCGAGCCGCGGGTGTGCTGCCATGGCAGGCCGAGGAAGTACAGCCCTGGCACGTCGGTGATGCCACGGCGGTGCAGGACCCGGCCGTCGCGCAGCACGCCGGGGATGTCGATCCAGGAGTAGTCGGACCGATAGCCGGTCGCCCAGACCACGACGGCGACGTCCCGGCTGCTGCCGTCGGCGAACCGCGCCGTGCGGCCGGCAGCCGCGACCAGCCGCGGCCGGAACCGGACCCCCGCCCGCTGCAGGTCCCGACGGCTGCTGCCGATGAGGAACTCGCCACGACTCTGCATCCGCCGGCCCAGCCGGGAGTCCACGGTCGCCCGCATCAGCCCCAACCGAGTCAGCCACCAGAAGAGGTCCCGGCCCAGCAGTCGCTGGGGCAGCGCCGGGTAGGTGCTGCCGAGCGACAGCTCGACCGGCCGGGTCGACGCGAGCTCTTCGGCGATCTGGAAGCCGGAGTTGCCGCCACCGACGACGAGCACCGGGCCGTCCGGCAGGTCGGCCGGACTCCGGTAGCCGGCGCTGTGCACCTGGGTCACCGAGCTGTCCAGTCCCGCCGCGAGGGCGGGGACGAGGGGCTGGTGGAACGGGCCGGTCGCGACGATCACCTGACGGGCGGCGTACTCCCGATCCTCCGTCTCGATCCGGAACCCAGTGTCGGTGGAGTGCAGCCCCGTGACCCGGGCGTCCAGTTCGACCGGCAGCTCGAAGGTCGCCGCGTAATCGCGCAGGTAGTCGGCCACTGCCTCCTTGCCGGGGTACGTGCCGGGCGGCGCCGGGAACGGCCGGCCCGGCAGTGCGTCGTGTTCGGCGGGGGTGAACAGCCGCAGCGAATCCCAGCGGGACCGCCAGGACTGCCCGAGCTCGCCGGCGGCCTCCAGGACGAGGGAGCGCACGCCGGAACGGCTCAGGTGCCAGGCGGCGGCCAGGCCGGCCTGGCCACCGCCGACCACGACGACATCGAAAGACTCGCGGGGCGCGGTCATGACGTCGGTCCGCGGTCGACGGTGAAGCTGAACATCATCCCCGAGTGCATGTGCTCGGCGATGTGGCAGTGCGCCATCCACAACCCGGGGTTCGTGACGTCGAACAGGATGTCGACGGTCTGCCCCCGGCGGATCAGCACGGTGTCCTTCCAGACGAGGTTCGTCTCCGGCGCGCCGTCGCGGGCCAGCACGAGGAAGCGGCCGGCACCGTGGATGTGGAACGGGTGGTGCATCGGGTGGTCGGAGTCCATCTCGTTGACCAGCCGGATCTTGACGCGCTCGCCGGCGGTGAACCGCCAGTCGACCGGAGGCTCGTCGCGGCCGTCGGTTCGATCGATCAGCTGCCAGCGCATGGTCGCCGCCGTGGTCTGCCGGTTGAGCTCGACCATGTCGTCTTCCCACTCGATGTCACCGACATCGACGGATGCATCCGCGTGCGCGTGGTGGTGCATGTCGTGGGCCATCTCGTGACCGCCCGTCCCGGAGGTCGGCGCGACCATCAGCTTCATGCCGCACTGGGGGCACCGGCCGGGCTGGTCGCTGACCACCTCGGGGTGCATCGGGCAGACGTAGGTCACGGCAGCAGCCATCAGCTTCATCCCGCACGTCGGGCAACGTCCCGGCTGATCGCTCACCACCTCGGGGTGCATCGGACAGACGTACGTGGCCGCACCTGCCTGCTCGGCCGCCGGATCGTCCATCTCGGCGACCGCCGCGAGGACCTTGTCGGGCGGCGCCGCGAGCCACCGCTCCAGGTGCACACGCTCGGCCCCCAGCTCCGGGGCCGTCCGCAGCCGCTGGAATGCATCCGCCAGCGGCGGCTCGGCCACCTGCTCGGTCACGGTGATCCCCGCCAGCCGATAGGTCCGGTGCGGCGTGCGGTGCTCCAGGGTGAGCTCGCCGGGCCGATCGAAGAGAACGTCGACGACCGTCCTCTCGGACGGGGCGAGGACGACGTCATCGACGAACTCCTCGTGCTCCACCCTGCCGCTGTCGCCGCCGACCAGCTTCATCCGCGCCCCGGGAAGGGCGATCCGGAAGACGCGGCTGTTGGCGGTGTTGGTCAGCCACAACCGCACGACCTCGCCCGTGCGCGCGGTCAGCGCGAGGTCGGTCTCACCGTCGACCAGCATGACGTTTCCGTAGCGGCCCATCGCCGCGTAGTTCGTCTCGGTCCGGCTGAACGGGGCGATCGCGCCGTCCTCGACCAGCAGGTCGTCGACGGTGAGCACCACGTCGCGGTGCGCCGGCGGCCAGTAGTCGGCCTCGGCGGGCTCGACCAGGATGCTGCCGGACAGGCCCAGTTCCTGGGTGACGTCCTCGCGGATGTGCGGGTGGTACCAGTACAGGCCCGGGTCGGGGAACTGGATGCGGTAGGTGAACTCCCCGCCGGGCGGGATCGGCTCCTGGGTCTCGTGCGGGACGCCGTCGTAGCGGTTCTCCAGGCGCAGTCCGTGCCAGTGCACGGTGGTGTCCATATCGGTGCCGTTGATGACGTGGACGACGATCTCGGAACCCTGACGCACCTTGAGGGTCGGGCCGGGGATCGAGTCGTTGTACCCCAGCATCCGCACCACGGCGTCGCCCAGACGCTTGGCGACCGGGCCGGGCCGCAGTCTCAGCTCGGCACCATGGCCGAGCACGATCACTTCAGGTCGGGTGGCGTTCCGGAGGCCGGTCACATCGGTCGTGAACGTGTCCATGGCGGATCTCCCTGGCTGTGGTGTCGTGGCGGACAGGACGGTGTCGCTGTCCGTGACCGAGAAGCCGGCGGCGCGGACGGCGGCAGCGACGGCTGCCGGGTCCGCGGGACCGGTGACGCGCACGGTTCGACTGACGACGTCGACCTCCACGGTCTGCACGCCCGGCACGTCGCAGACCCGCGCGCTGATCCTGCGTACGCTCTGCCGCGAGCTCATGTCCGGAACGTGGACCGCGATCACGGTGCCTCCTCTTGTCCCTCGGTCGGGAACGAAGTTGCCGGGCGCCGCTGTCGGAACGCTGTCCGCCGGCTGACACGATTTCGCGGAGGACGCCCGAAGGCGTTGTCGGCGCGGAACGGACCGTCGACAATCGGCGGCCCCGGAGGCGAAGCGGGGCAGTGGGAGGCGGGGCATGGAGATCCGCATCCTCGGGCCGGTCGACGTTCTACTTCCTGAGGGCGGCTCGGCGTCCCTCGGTGCCGGTGAGCGGGAGCTGACCGCCCTCCTAGCCTTGTCAGCCGGCCGGGTGGTTCCGGTGTCCACGCTGGTCGACGCCCTGTGGGGCGAGGACCTGCCCGCGAATCCGGTCAACGCGCTGCAGGTACGGATCTCCAAACTCCGGCGGGCCCTGGAACGGATCGGCGCGGCCCAGCTGCTGGTGACCCGACCTCCCGGCTACCTGCTGGACATCGGGCGCGAGCGAGTCGACGCGCTGCGGTTCACGGGCCTCGTCGCGACGGCTCGTGCGGTGGCCGGAACTGATGCGGCGGCGGGAGCCGAGGCCTACCGGGAGGCCCTCGCCCTGTGGCAGGGCTCCCCTCTCGGCGAGTTCGCGGGAAGCGGGTGGGCCGATGCGGAGGCGAGCCGCCTCACGGAGATGCAGGTGGCGGCCCGTGAAGAACTCATCGATCTGGAACTGGCAGCAGGGCGCCACGCTGAGACATTGGACGAACTCGAAGCCCTGACCGCCGCCTATCCCCTCCGCGAACGGCTGCACGGCCAGCTCATGCTCGCCCTCTACCGGGCAGGACGGCAGGCCGACGCCCTGGCTGCCTACGAACGGGCGCGGGCGTTGCTCGACACCGAGCTCGGCCTGGCCCCCAGCCCTGAACTGCGGGGACTACAGCAGGCGATCCTGCAGCAGCGCCCCGGTCTGCGCGCCCCGGAACGGGTGGCTGCGGCCCCTCCCCCACCGCAACCGACTCGTCATCTGCCTCCTCGCCTCACGTCCTTCCTCGGCCGTGAGGAGGACCTCACGCGGCTCGGATCCTTGGTGCGGGAACACCGGCTGGTCACCGTGATCGGTCCCGGCGGTGTGGGAAAGACGAGCCTGGCTCTGGAAGCGGCCCGCGACACTGCCGACCTCTCCCCCGACGGCGTCGGCTTCGCCCGCTTGTCCGGTGTCACCGACCCGGACCAGGTCGCGCGCGCCGTCCTGACGGCGCTCGACGTCCGGGACGTCGCGACGGCGACGGCGGAGGACCAGCTCCTCGGACATCTGCGCGACCGGACCGTCCTGCTGGTCCTCGACAACTGCGAGCACCTGGTCGATGCCTGCGCCCTCCTGGCCGAGAGCCTGCTCGAGTCGTGCCCACGCGTGCGCATCCTGGCCACCAGCCGCGAACCCCTCGCCGCAGGCGGCGAGGTGCAGTACTCGATCGACCCGTTGGGTCTTCCACCGGCATCCGCCGCTCCGGAGCAACTGCTCTCCAGCGCGGCCGTCCAGCTCTTCGTCGACCGCGCCACGGCTGCCCTGCCCGGGTTCGTCCTCGACGCGGAGACCGGGTCCGCTGTGGCGGACATCTGCCGCCATCTCGACGGCATCCCCCTCGCCATCGAGTTGGCCGCAGCCCGCGTCCCCGCGCTCCCCGTCCGCGAGCTGGCTGCCCGGATGGAGGACCGGTTCGCGCTGCTCACCACCGGCCGCCGGACCGCCGAAGCGCGCCAGCGAACCCTCCGCGCCACCGTGGACTGGAGCCACGACCTGCTCACTGAACCCGAGCGGGTGCTGCTGCGCCGACTGTCGGTGTTCGCGGCCACGTTCTCCCTCGATGCGGTGCAGGCCGTGGCGAGCGGCGACGGCCTGGACGCACGGGCCGCCGTCGACACGCTGGCCCGGCTGGTCGAACGGTCCCTCGTCGTCGCCGACCGCGACGCCGGCCCGCGGTACCACCTGCTCGAGACCGTGCGCGAGTACGCCCGTGAGCGGTTGGCGGACGCCGGGGAGGTAGAGCGGACGGCGTGGGCGCACGTCGCCTACCTCACCGACCTCGCCGAGCGGGCGGAGGCGGAGTTGCGAGGCGACGGCCAAGCGCGGTGGCTGCCCCGCCTGGCCGCCGAACGGGACGACCTGGAAGCCGCTCTCGCCTGGTGCACCACCCACGCCGGCTCACGGCCCGACGCCGGACTGTGGCTGGTGGCTGCGCTGGGCTGGTACTGGTACTTCGCCACCCGTCCCGACGGCGGCGCGAAGGTCGCGGCCATGCTGGAAGTGGCCCGTGGTGGATCCCTGCCGGCCCGGGCGCGCGCGTTGCAGTCCTTGTCGGTGGCCGCCCGCCCCGGAGCGTGCATCGTCCACCCCGCGGCCGGGTGCGCGGACGCCGCAGCCGAGAGCCGGTCGCTGTTCGAGGAACTGGGTGACGAGTTCCGGGCGGCCATGTCGACGACGCTGCTTGCGGTCGAGGCCATCGGTGGCGACGACCGGCAGGCCGCGTTCGGGATGCTGGACGACGCCGATCGGGAGTTCCGCAAGGTCGGCGACCGGTGGTGCTCCGCGCTGGTCGAGTTCGTGCGGATGGAACTGCACGCCACGGCCGGGGCCATGGACGACGCGATCGCGAGCGGCGACCAAGCGCTGGCCGCGTTCCGCGCCCTCGGTGACCAGTGGGGGGTCTCTGCGATCCAGTTCCACCTCGGTATGGCGCTGCACCGAGCCGGCCAGTTGGAGGCGGCCATGGCGCTGTACGAGGGTGCGTTGAGCACCGGGCGTACGGTCGGCCCGGCCAACACGATCCAGTACGCGCTGGCCGGCGCCGGCCATGTGGCGCTCCTCCTCGGCGAGGAGGACCGCGCCGAGCGACTCTTCGCGGACTCCCACGCGGTGGCACACGATCTGGGGGCCGCCGGAAATCCGCGGGCGGCCGTCGGCGAGGGCCTCCTCGCCCGCCGGCGCGGAGACCTCTCGGGGGCACGGGCGCATCTCGAGCGCGCCCTGGAGATGCTGACCCGGCTCGGGGAACCGGAGTGGACGGCGACCGCTCTGGTCGGTCTCGGGCACGTCGCCGAACTGACCGGGGACGTCGACCGGGCCGCATCGGCCCACCACCGCGCTTGGGCGACCAACCCAGGCCACGCCGCCGCCCTGGAGGGCCTGGCCTGCGTCGCAGCCGCCCGCGGCGACGCAGCCAATGCGGCTCGCCTGCTCGGTGCGGCGGCCTGGTGGCGGGAAAAGCGCCATCGCCCGGCATCCAGGCTCGAACGGATCGATGCCGATCGCGCCGAGCAGCGTGCCCGCACCCTGCTCGGGGACCGGATGTTCGACGCAGAGCAACGACTCGGCCTCGGTCAGCCTCAGGCGGCCATCGAGGTCCTGGCTGCCGTCCCTCGCTGAAGCCGACGGCTGTTTCGGCACCTGTCGGTCGACGTCAACGGAAGAAGCGCACCGCCGCCTCGTAGTCCGTAGCCGCGACCACAAGGCGGAGCTCGGTCACCTGACGCTCGTGCTGTCCCATGACTGTCTCCAGACGGAGATGGACGCGACCCCGCTCGTACAGGAAACGGAACACCCCTGATCGGACGCTGCCCACAGCCGCCGGATCCGGCAGGCGGCAGACAGCGCGGCGACAGTCCAGGCCGCGACTGTGACGTCACCGGCCGACACGCCGCCGGCACCAGGAGGAGGAGAACCCCATGAGCACCCAGATCTACACCGTTACCGGGATGACGTGCGACCACTGCAGCCGCTCGGTCAGCGCCGAGGCCAGCGCCATTGCCGGCGTCACCGCCGTGGACGTCGACCTGGCTACCGGCAAGGTCGCCGTCACCAGCGAGCAGCCCATCAGCACGGACAAGATCCGCGAAGCGGTCGAGGAGGCCGGCTACACCCTCGCGTCCTGAACGCCGCGCTCCGGCGGAGCCCGACCCCGGCCCCGTCGGAGCGCGGACACCAGCCGGCACCTGGCCGAGCGCAGTCGGCGCAACAGCATCCGGACAGCGCCCGGACAGCGCCCCTGAGAAGCCTCTCCCCCGAGCCCCGAACCGCAGCGCGGCCGACCACCTCAGGAGCAGCGATGACCACCACCGCCGAGCACACCCAGACCGCCAGGCACAGCGACGACGCCGCGACGGTCGTGTGCAGCCTGGAGATCACCGGCATGACGTGCGCCTCTGCGTCGGGCCGGATCGAGAAGAGCCTCAACAAGGTCGACGGCGTCAACAACGCCCAGGTCAACCTGGCGACCGAAGTCGCCACCGTCACCTACGACCCGAACACGGTCGACCTCGACGAGCTCATCGGCGTGGTCACCGCCGCCGGGTACGGCGCCACCCCCAAGCAGGAGACGAAGGCCGGCGGGCCAGCTGCGCCCACGACGTCGACGGACGTGGACGACACCGCCGAGCGCGACCGCGAGCTGAACCGCATCAAGCGCAAGTGGCAGATCGCGCTCGCCACCGGCCTCGGCCTCATGGGCTTGATGTACTGGCCGCATCTACATCGACACGATGGACTGGCTGATGCCGGCGATCTTCGTCGTCGCCACCGTCGTCCAGTACTGGGCCGGCAAGAGCATCTACGCCAGTGCGTGGCAGGCCGCCAGGCACCGCAGCACCAACATGAACACACTCGTCGCGCTCGGCACCGGCGTCGCCTGGACGTACAGCACCTTCGTCACGCTCTGGCCCGCACAAGTCGAGCAGCTCGGACTGCCGCTGCACGTCTACTACGAGACCAGCCTGATCATCGTCGCGCTGGTGCTGGCCGGAAAGTGGATGGAAGCGCGCGCCAAGAAGGCCACCGCGGCTGCCGTCACCGCTCTCGTCGGACTGGCGCCGAAGACCGCCCGCGTCGTTCGTGAGGGGCTCGAGGTCGATATCCCGGTCGAGCAGGTCGCCGTCGGCGACATCGTCCGCATCCGGCCCGGCGAGAAGATCCCCGTCGACGGCGTCGTCGCCAGCGGCACCACCACCGTCGACGAGAGCATGCTCACCGGCGAGAGCCTCCCGGTCGACAAGGCCGAAGGCGACCAGCTCATCGGCGCGACCATCAACACCACCGGCACCGTGCTGATGCGCACCACCGCCGTCGGCGACGACACCGCCCTCGCCCAGATCGTCCGACTCGTCGAGGACGCCCAGGGCAGCAAGGTCCCGATGCAGCGCCTGGCGGACAAGGTTTCATCCGTGTTCGTCCCGGCCGTCATCCTGACGGCGTTGCTCACCGCAGTGGCATGGGCGGTGTTCGGCCCGGACGGCGAGAGCCTGACGATGGCGATCACCACCTCGATCGCCGTGCTGATCATCGCCTGCCCGTGCGCCCTCGGGCTAGCGACACCCACCGCCGTCATGGTCGGCACCGGCCGAGCTGCCGAGCTCGGCATCCTCATCAGCAACGGAGAGGCGCTCGAGCAGGCGCGCCGACTGACCGCCGTCGTCCTCGACAAGACCGGCACCATCACCCAGGGCAAGCCGGCGCTGACCGACGTCACCGTCGTCGACGGCTGGACCTCCGATGAACTGCTGCGCCTGGTCGCCGCGGCCGAGACGGGCAGCGAGCACCCGGTCGCGCAGGCCATCGTCGCCGCCGCCCGCGACCGCGGCCTCACGCTGCCGCAGGTCGACAGCTTCGACTCCATCCCGGGGCACGGCCTCGTCGCGACCGTCGACGGCCACCGGCTCCGTGTCGGCAACGCCGCGCTCATGGAGCGAGCGAACATCGAGGTCAGCCATCTCGGTGCTGCCGCTCTGGCGCAGGCCGAGCAGGGCCGCACCCCGATGTACGTCGCGGTCGACGAGCGCGCCGCCGGCCTGGTCACCGTCGCCGACACCATCAAGGCCGAGAGTCCTGAGGCGATCGCGCAGCTCAAGGCCCTCGGCCTGCAGGTGTGGATGATCACCGGTGACAACGCCGCGACCGCCCACGCCGTCGCTCGCGAGGTCGGCATCGACCACGTGCTCGCCGACGTCCTCCCTGCCGACAAGGCCGCCAAGGTCGCCGACCTGCAGGCGCAGGGCCACGTCGTCGCCATGTCCGGCGACGGCGTCAACGACGCCGCCGCACTCGCCCAGGCCGACCTCGGCATCGCCATCGGCACCGGCGCCGACGTCGCCATCGCCGCCTCGGACATCACCCTCGTCGGCGGCGACCTGCGCAGCATCGTCTCGGCGATCGCCCTGTCCCGCCGGACAGTCAGCGTCATGCGGCAGGGGCTGGCGTTCGCCTTCGCCTACAACGTGCTGCTCATCCCCGTCGCCGCCGGCGCCCTGTACTGGTTCGACGAGCTGCTGCTCGACCCGGTGCTCGCCTCCGCGGCGATGGCGATGAGCTCAGTCAGCGTGCTGACCAACGCCCTGCGGCTGCGCCGGTTCCGCCGCCCGGAGACCGTCCACGAGATCGAGCACCCGCCGGTGCGGCAGCGGATCGGGCAGTACGCCTACCTGACCGGCATCGCCGTCGTCGCCATCACCATCGGCACTGCCCTGACCGCCGTGTCCCGGATGGACTTCGCTGAGCGCGGCATGAACGGCACGCTCGCCTGGACGCAGACCACCGGCATGCCGATGCGGCCGGCGATGAGCGTCATGATGACCGCCGAGGTCGACCCGGCCAGCGCCGACGACGCCGGCATGGACGTCCAGCTCGACGTGCCCGACAGCACCCGGCCGGGCGTGCCGACCCGGATCACGGCGACGGTCGTCGACGCCGAGACCGGCGAGCCGGTCGAGGACATCACCCGCAGCCACGAGGCGTGGATGCACCTCATCGCCACCCGCGACGACCTCGGGACGTTCGCCCACGTGCACCCGGAGCCGACCGGCAAGGCCGGGCGAGCTCGCCGTCGACATCACCTTCCCGACCGCCGGGCGGTACATCGTCAACACCGAGTTCCGGCAGCAGGGCCAGATGAGCGACGTGCACCAGCGCCAGTACGTCACCGTCACCGGTGACGCGCCAGCGCCGGTCGTCCTCACCGAGAGCCCGCGGGAGGTCGTCGTCGACGGTGTCCGCGTCGAGCTCGGCGGCGACGCCGTCGTCGGCGAGCGCAGCGACCTGCACTTCGCGTTCACCGACGCGACCACGGGCGAGCCGATCGACAACCTGCAGCCGTTCCTCGCCGCTGCCGGACACGTCGTCGTCATGCGGGCCGACGGAACGACCTTCGCCCACGAGCACGCCGAGGTCGAAGACAGCAGCGGCCGGACCGTGTTCGCGATGCCCGGCACCACGTTCGGGCCGGAGCTGGACGTGCACGCGCAGTTCGACACCGCCGGCACCTACCAGTTGTGGGGCCAGTTCCGCACCGCCGACGGCGACGTGCTGACCGTGCCGTTCACCGTCGACGCCCGCTGACCCACCTCACAAGCTCCCGGCGGCCGGCCGGATCCGCACCGGTCGGCCGCCGGGCCACCCCACCGCTGCCCTCTGGGATCGCATGCTCGGGTACGAGGAGCCCGACAGCCAGAACCTGACTTGCGGTTTTCCTTGTACGCGATTCCCGGCCGCGCCAGCCAGAGATTGGCGGCGGCTATGGGGAGAGGCAACACCTGGCCACCGCGTCAGGCCCGTCCGGTCGGTCCATGGAGGCCGGCACCTTCGGTGACCGTCACGGATCAGTGCTGGGAGGATGCACCCGACGGCAGCGGGCCAACCGGATCCCGACCGGTGAGGGTGTCGGCGGTCGCCGGCCGGCCGGCGGCCAGTCGCCAGAGCGGCGCCCACTCCAGTGCACCCCGTGGTGGTCGCACGCCGGGTCGCTGGCGAGGTAGCCGAACCCGCAGCGCAGCGGGTCGGACGGTGCAGCGCACCGGGGCGGTCAGGTGCACAGACTCCCCGTCGATGCCGACCGGGATGGCCGCTTCCTCTGCCCGCACCACGACCTCCCGCGCCTGGGTCTGCAGCAGCCCGTGACGGTGGGCTCCGTGCAACAGTCCGGCGGCCTCCCGTGCGGAGTCCACGCGGACGGCGATCACCCCCAGCACGGCGCCATCGAGCCGGGCGCGGCGCCCCATTCCGGCGAGGTCGGTGGCCTCGTAGGGGTTGTTGCTGACCAGCAGCGCCTGCGGCTTCTCGATGACCTGCCCGTCCGCGTCACCGACCAGATGTGCACCGCGCTGGCCGGTGAGCAGGTCGGGCAGCGCGTCCAATGTGGTGGCTCGCTTGGCGTCGCGGTAGGCCGGGTTGTCGACGATCTCGGCATAGGCGCCGAAGGAGGCGTTGTTCACGAACGGCCGACCGTTGATCTCACCGAGGTCGATCCGCGTCTCCACCCCGTCCCGGAGCGCCTCCAGGCAACGGGACGGGTCGTCGCGGTCGAGTCCGAGGTCCAGGGCGAAGTGGTTGCGTGTGCCGGCGCTGATCACCAGGAACGGCACGTCGTGTTCCGCGGCGACTTGCGCCACCAGTGCCTGCGTGCCGTCCCCACCGGCGACGCCCAGCAGGTCCGCACCTCGGGCGAGGGCGTCGCGGGCCAGCTGCTGGACGTCGGTGCCGGGCCGGTCGAGCAGCGCCACCTCCGCGCCGAGCGCCTCCGCCTTGTGCTGCAGGTCGAACCGCGTGACCTTTCCGCCGCCCGAGCGCGGGTTCATGATCAGGAAGGGGCGCAATGCGTCTGGGGCATCGGCGACCGGCAGCGTCCACGCGGACCGGTCCGGGCGCAGCGCTGTGCGGGCGGCGAGCACGGCGGCGGCGAACAGGACGGCGGCCACCAGCGCCACCCACAGCAGTCCTCCGATGACGAAGACCACGAGCACCGCAAGCGGGGCGGCGACCGCCAAGGCGAGCGCCAGCCATCGCAGCGACCCGCGCTGCTGAAGGAACCAGAATCCTGCTGCCAGGACGATGACGACGGCCGCGGCGGTCAAGAGCACCAGCCAGACGCCGCGCTGCCCGGCGAACGCCAACAAGGTCACGAACCCGATGACGGCCAGTGCCAGGCTGGCCCGTGCCCACCACCGCCGCGTTCGCAACGAGTCCATCTGGCACTCCCATGTCTCGGCGCGGTGATCGGCGATACGACTTTCGCCGTGCCGACGGAGTCACCGGGCGTCGGGGCGATCACGTTCATGGGCGAACTACGCCGCCCTGTGGCTTGCCGCCGGGGACCACGCTGCCGTGGAGCCGACCGTGACGCCCCTGAACGACCGGAACCTCCTCCGGCCAGGGACCGCGTCGCCCATCACCGTCGACCACCGCGGAATCAGCGTCATCACGCAGAACACATGAAGAACGAGCCGTTCGGACCGCTCACCGTGAGTGCGACCAACGGTCGCCCGCTGATCGGCTGGGGCGCGCGGTGGGCTCGTGGGTTCACGCGACTTAGGTGACGCCACACGGCTCAGCGGCGTCCAGTCTGTTCGAGCATGAGCAGCAATCCCGCGTCAGACGTCCAGCAGCCACGGGTCGATGGAGGCAACACCCGCGAACCGCCCGGCGGGCGGTCGTCGGTCCGGCCGCACGTACGCCCCCTCGCCGCCGCTGCCGCACGCACGGTGGGCAGCGTCGCCGCCGTCGTCCTGCTCTACTACCTCCTGCCCGTCGGCGATCCGCTGGGATGGAGCACCGGATTCGTGCTCCTCGGCGGCCTGGTGTGCCTGGCACTGCTCACCGCCTGGCAACTGCGCTCCGTCCTTCGATCGCCGCACCCCGGGTTGCGAGCCACGGAGACCCTGGCGGTGACCGTGTCCCTGTTCCTGGTCCTCTTCGCCGTGGGCTACCAGCAGATCGCCGCGATCGACCCATCCGCCTTCAGCGAGCCAGTGAACCGGACCGACACCCTGTACTTCGTGGTCACCGTGTTCTCCACCGTCGGGTTCGGTGACATCAGCCCGGTGAGCACTGCGGCCCGCGTGCTCGCGTCCGTGCAGATGCTCGGCGACCTCGTCCTCATCGGCGTCGCGGTCAAGGCGATGCTCGGCGCTGTGGAACGCGGCCGCGCCGAGCACCGGAAGGAAGCCGCGTCTTCCGACGCGAGCCAGCAAGAGCCGGCGACGTCTGCGTGACCAGGCACTCTCATCCGGGGGCCGCGTAGCGGCTAGCGTTCGCCTCTCTCCGGTCCCCGCAGAGCCGCTGAGGGCCACAGGCGCCGCTCAGTCGGGCCCGGCCAGACGACGATCAGTCGTGGTCGTCGGTGCGGTGTCCGCCACCTCGGGTGAGCGCGCCGCCTGCTCCGGCAGCAGCTGGCGGTTGTCGGACGCTGGTGGGTCGCCCCCCGGTCGTCCCGGTCCGTCGGCGGCCGACCCGTCGGCGTCCGAAGGCATCTCGGGTTCGCCGTCGGAGACTTCCCCCGCGACGACGTCGTCGGGTGGAACCGGCGCGCCGGACAGCAGGCCGGACATCCACCTGGTGCGCGGGTCGACATCGAACAGCAAGGACTTCGCCAGCAGCGTCAGCGGTACCGCGAGAATCGCGCCGACGGGGCCGATGACGAACGTCCAGAAGACCAGGGACAGGAACGTCACGGTCAAGGAGAGGTCGACGGCGTCGGCCACGAACTTGGGCTGGATGACCGACTGGACGATGAAGTTGATCACCGCGTAGGCCACGATCACGGCAGCCATGAGCCCCGGTCCGCCCTCGAGCAGAGCCAGCAGAGCCGGCGGTATCAGCCCGATCATGAAGCCGACGTTGGGGATGTAGCCGGTGATGAAGGCGAGCAACCCCCACAGCAGCGGGAGGGGAACGCCGATCAGCCAGAGGAACCCGGCGTCGATCAGCGCCACGATGGCCCCGAACACCGTCGCGATCAGCAGGTACCGGCGGGTGCCGCCCACGAACGAGTCCAGTGCGCCGAGGAGATCCGGGTGTTGCGGACGGAGGTGGGACAGCCGGCTCGCGAACCCGCCCGCGTCGAGGGCCATGAAGGTGACCACGAAGATCAGGAACAACAGATTGGAGAAGGTCGCTGCGAGCCCCGCCAGGATCACGACGAAGAGCTCCGCGAGGCGGGTGTAGGAGGCCTGGTCCAGCGCGATCTGGATCTCGTCCTGCCCGATCCCGAGTGACGCCAGACCGCTGCGGGTGTTTTCGAGGAGTTCGACGAAGCGGTCCTCGTACGTCGGCAGGAGGGTGGCGAGCTGCGCGAGGGAGAACGCGACCGCCCCAGCGAGGCCCACGATCAGCCCGATGGTCGCGAGGAGGGTCAAGGTCGACGCCAGCCACGGGGGTAGACCCCTCCGGCGCAGCCTCCCGGTCAACGGATGCACGGCCATGACCAGGACGAGCGCGAGGAGGACAGGCGCGACGAGTTCGGCAAACTGCCGCAGAGCCAGAACCGCGACCAAGAGCGCCGCCCCGGCGATCAAGAGGACGAGGCCACGCGGCAGCCGTGGACTCTGCTGCAGTGGTGCCGTCGGGCGCGGTCACGTCCGGACCTTCCCCGTCGGGGTGCGGGAACAGGTCGCCCGCGACGCCGACAGGTCGCCGCGGACCTCAGGCACGCGTGGTCTGCCAGGTTCGACTCGTAGCAGCGCTACCAGGCCGGCCCGGCCCTCGTCGAGCGCCTGTCCGAGGTCCTTCAGGTCGCCCCGTGACCTTCCAACGCTGGCGCGCCCAGCCACCCCGCCGATCGCTGCTCCGGCATCCCCGGCGGCGGCGATGCCGATGCCGACGGGCGAGAATATTGTTCCGACGATTGCCGGTGGCCAGTCCCCAGCCCACGCCGACTGCCGCGCCGCGGCGGGTCGGCTGCTCGTGCCTCTTGACGATCCGCACCTTTCCGTCCTCGTCCTTGGCGATCACCGCCGCATCGAAGTCGTGCGAGGTCCGCAGCCCGCCGCACAGCTCTCTGACCGCCTCGTAGTCGGCGACGGCGGCGTCGACGTCGTCGTATGCCGCGGCGATCACGTAGAGGGAGTCCTGCTCCTGCTTGGCCATGGGGCACCTCCTGGCAGCCTCGCCCTGAGCGGGACCCTGGTAGTTGCGGGCTGTTCGGGGGGTGGTCCGCAGCATCGAGCTGTCCGCGACCCCGATCGACGGGAAGCCCTGGTGGATCGCCGCCACCGAGCACTCGCACGAGCGCGGGTTATCGCTTCCACGCTGTGCACGAGGTCCAGCTGCTCGTAGAGCGGTGCCGCGGTCGCCGCCGTCAGCGCGCCGTCGTCGAACTCCAGCGGTCCCAGCCGCCGGGTCTCCACCGTGTCCGGCGTCGGAGACCGATGCCACCACGTCCGTCGGGACACCGGCCTGCGCAACGCTCATCGCGAACTCCTCCACGCCGTGAGCCGATCCGCGACCATCATTCGAGTGAGATCGGTGGAAGTCGTCACACAGACTGCGTGAGATCTCTGCGCTCTTTCCGGGCGACGTTTTCTCGGCCGTCGGAGCAGCGCCGGCGCGCGGATTTCACGTGTTCTGCGTGATCCGAACCAGCTCCAGGTGTGTCTTGATGGTGCGTGACCCGAGTCAGGGCACTGGCGCGGTCGGACGCCGAAGGATGTGCGGGCCTGTGAACTACACGGATCGGCTCCGTCACCTGGCGCTGCACGATGTCGGCTTCGTCCACGACTGCATCGGCGAGTGTGCGACCGGGCTTCAGCAGCTCGACGCGAAGACGCTGGCTCTGACCCGGCTGGCCGCGCTGGTGGCGGTCGGAGGCGCCGGCCCGTCGTACGGTGCCCAGACGGACGCGTCGGTGGACGCCGGGGCGACCGCGGCCGAGATCGTGGACGTGCTCGTCGGCGTCATTCCCGTCGTCGGGCTCCCACACGTCGTCGCTGCTGCCCCGCAGGTGGCCTTGGCACTCGGATACGACATCGACGAGGCGCTGGCGCAACTGCCGGGCGACTGAAGCGGCTAGCCCCCCAGCAGGCCGACCGCAGTCGCCTGCTGCACGGCCATGCCCCGGGACGAAACACCGAGCTTGCGGTAGATCGAGCCGACCTCGGTGCTCACCGTATTGCGCGAGATGAACAGCCGTTCTCCGATCTCGCCGATCGTCAGGTGCGTCTGCAGGTACGGCAGCAGGCGGAGCTCTGCCGGCGTGAGCGGCGAGCTACCCGCGACCACTTGCGTCTCGGGGCTCGTCGACAACATCCGGCGGAGGTCCGCAACCTGGTCGAGCAGCGTGCCCAGTGCGGGCCGACGGATGAGGATGTCGTCGATCTCCTTGAGCAGGTGCCGAGCCGCGGTGGCGTTTCCGATCGAGCGGTACACGATCGCGAGTTGGAGACGCGCACGCACGGCCAGGGACGGCAACACGAACGTGAGCGACGGACGAGCACGCATCGCCCGCGCCAATTGCCGATCCACGTCCGGCCGGTCGCCCCGGTGCGCTGCCAGACGGGCCGCGCCGGCGAAGGCGAGCACGCTGGTCGCGTAGTCGGACATGCGATGGTCCTCGATCACGGCGAGGGCGAGGGCAAGTCGCTGGGTCGCCTCGTCCCACCGTCCATGGTCCATCGCGATCAGGGCCAGCTCCGCCTCGCTGTCGACGAGAATATCGGCGTTCTGGGCGCTGGCCGCCAGCGCGGAGGACTCCTCGAACAGGTCAGCGGCACGGCGGAGGTCACCGTCGAGCAGGTGCGCTTCGCCGCACATGCACAGCGCCTGGTCGCGCCAGGGACTCCAGGCCGGCTCCTGACTCACGGCGAGGTCCGCATCGGCCAGGGCGTTCTCTGGACCCGCGGGGTACATGAACGAGCGGATCATCGCCCGCGCGGACTCGAAGGACGCCGAGCCGTCCAACGGAACCAGGTCGAACGAGGCGGCATCGATGACGGCCGCCCAGCGTTGGGCATCCGCGGTCTGCCCCGTCAACGCCGTGGCCCACGTGGCCAGCACCGCAAGCGGGGGGTAGGCCTCGATCGCGGGATTCCCGAGAGCCGCGAGCCAGCGCTGGACGGTGGACATCAGACCGGCCTGATAGGTCGGGAGGATGAGCTCCGTGACCAGCCGGACACATCGATCGCGTTCGGTCGTGCTGAGCAAGTGCTCCAGGGCCATCGCGGCGGACCCGTTGACCTCGTACCAATCCGCCGCGCGCAGATGCAGCTTCATCACCGTGTCGGGCTCGACCCGGCGCAACTCACCGAGCAGGAACTCTCGGAACAGCGCGTGGTAGCGGTACCACTCCCGCCGGCGGTCGAGCGGGAGCAGGAAGACGTTCGCGGCCTCGAGGTCTCTCAGTCGCTGCTGAGACCCGGGCTCGCCGAGCACGGCATCGCACAGCGGCGCACACAGGTGATCCAGAACCGCGGTTCGCCGCAGGAAGCGCTGGACGTCCTCCGGTTGGCGAGCCAGGGACTCCCGGTACAAGTAGTCGGACACGTAGCGGTCCTCACCGGACAACGCGTGGACGTCGCCGCCGTCGTGCGCGATCAGCGCGGCCAGGCGGAGGCCGACCGGCCAGCCCTCGGTCCGCTCGGTCACGGCCGCAGCGAGCTCGGCGGTGATGCCTACCTGGGCGTTGGCGAAGATCTGCCCGGCGCCTGCCGCATCCATGGCCAGGTCGCCCACCAGGAGTTCGAGCGCGTCACCCGAGGCCCGGAGCCGTGGAAGATGTGGCTGCTCCGAACGGCTCGCCACGACCACCTGCGAGTCACGGGGAATCGCGGAGATGACCACGCCGAGCACGTCGTGGCAGGCGTCCGCGCGCAGCTCATGGAGATCGTCCAGCATCAGCACGAAAGGCGTGGTGCTGGTCCGGAGCGCGGCTGCCAGGCGTGGGGCGGCGCGGCCCAAGACCGAGACACCGAGCCCTCTCATGTCGTCGACCAGGTCGGCGTGATCCGGTGAGATCCGGGCATAGGCAGCTGCCAGGACCGTGAGCAGGGCGGCAGGATCGTCGTCGAACCTGTCGAGCGAGACCCAGGCCAGTGGCCGCTCCTCGGCGGACGCCCACTGCGCGAGCAGCGTGGACTTGCCGTACCCCGCGGGGGCTGTGATCCCCACGACGCGGCAGCCGGAAGCGCGAGCCGTCTCGATGAGATCGGCTCGGTCCACAGAATCCTGGCGAGGCGGAGGGATCGTCAGTTTGGCGTCGAGCAGCGACTCGTCGAGTTCCGCGGCAGCCCCCGTGACCTCGGGCTGCTGCACGGCTCGATCGTAGGGAGACCGCAGGGCCGTCAATAACCCCGACGGGACCTTGGTCACCGCCGGTCGACGCGCGCCCCCTACAGACCGTGAGCGGAGACACCATCGCAGTCGTCGATCACAGGACCGGCGACGAACCATGATCGCGTTCAGGACGGTTCGCCGTGGCTGTAACGGCCTTGGAGCCCTGTCCGACACCCTCCAGATCGAAGACTGGGTTTCGCCCGGTGTGGGCGTGAGCTGGGAACCGCCCTCAGCCTCGCCTCGCCGCGCCTGGGGGCACGGCCACCTCGGCGGCGGCGTCCAGTCAGCCGTCATGGATCGACGCTCACCTGTCCGCCATCACACTCCCTCGGCTGCCTGCAGCCGGCCGGATCGAATCGCCTGCACGAAGGCCTCGAAGTCTTGTTCGTTCTGATCTGCGTAGCGGGCAGAGAAGTCGGCGATCGACCGGTCGAACGCCTCGCCCTTGCCCAGGTAATGCGCGAGCGCTATCGCGTCGCCCGAGCGAGCGTGCGCCCGGGCCAGCGTCCAGCCACAGATCCGGGCGTAGAACGTGAGCCCGGTGGGGACCATCGTCTCGACCACGGCGGATCCCTTCATGTCGCGGAGCTGACGCCAGTAGAAATGGCGCTTGACGTCAACGCCCGCGGTCCAGCCGAGGAAGATGTCGCTGGCCGCCTGCATCATCCGCTGTCCCTGCACCACCCGTTCGCCGGCCTCCGGGTAGCGGCTCTTCGGCAGGTACCGCTCCAACACCGATACGGTTGCCTCCTTGATCTGCAGGAACAGCGGATCCTGCGCGTCGCGTCCTTGCAGCAGGACGATGAAGGCCCGGGTACCGACGCTGCCGACACCTACGACCTTGCGAGCCACGTCGACAACCTCGAACCGCTCCAACAGACGTCGCCGGTCTTCCTGGAGGGTCGCGCGGTAGGCGCGGAACTGGTCCGCGATCATCTGGTTGGTGTCCTCCGGGGCGATGCCGTAGACCGCGGTGAGGTCGCGCAAGGGCACCACGACCGGGGGCTGACTGACGATCCGGTACTTGCCATCGACCTGCTCGGCAAGCTTCGACAAGGCCTGCAGGCTGTCGCGTGAGTGCGCCTTCTGCAGCGTCTTCGCCGCGGTCTTGGCCGCCTTGTCCAGAGCCTTGTCGCCCTTCTTCGCCTTTCCGGACTTCTCGCCCTTGCCCTTCGCCTTCTTCTTGCCCTTGGTGTCCTGGTAGCCGGGCGCGGCGAGAGCAGTCCGGAGCGAGGACATGAGGTCGTCCTCGTCCAGGTGGGCGTACCAGAGCTGCATCGTGCCCATCTGCGCAAAGGCGGCCATCGCCTCGCGGTATGCGGACACCGCGGCCGTCGTCGCGTCGCGCGCATCGTTCTTGGAGAAGCCGTTGTTGCGGGCCGCGATCGTGAAGCTGGCCGCCATGCGCTTCACGTCGTACTCGAACGGCCCCGGCAGCGTCTCGTCGAAGTCGTTCACGTCGAACAACAGTTTGCGCTCGGGCGAGGCGTAGGCCCCGAAGTTGGACAGATGCGCGTCACCGCACAACTGCGCATCCAGCCCGGCCGTCGGTGTGCCATTCAGGTCTGCCGCCATGACCGCAGCCGCACCCCGATAGAAGGTGAACGGCGACACCATCATCCGGCCGTGCCGGACCGGCACCAGGTCCGCGTCCCGTGTCCGGTTCTGTTCGTCCAGCAGGGCGACCGGATCGGGCCGATCCGCCGCCGGTTGCCAGCCGGTGTGGCTGTCCAGCGGCGTGTGCTCGCGAGCACGCCGACCGTGCTCGACGCGCTCGTCCAGGCTCGGATGTGCGATGTGCAGAACGGTCATCTCGACCTTGCCTTCCCAGGACCCCGTCCATGGTCCGCGCACGGTCACTTCGCGCACGGGCAGCAGGCGGGGCATCGTGCTCGAATCTCACGATCGGCGCGGGCACCCAGCGCCGCCGCCTCGGACATTGACGTATCACCTGGCCTGGCGCATCACCCAATCCGCACTACGAAGCTCATTTCGCCTCCGCCGCGCTGTTGTCCTGCGGGACGTGCGAACCGACATGATCGTCTCCTCATCGGTGGTGGCCGCTCTGCGGTCTCGGATGCAACCGCTGGTCGGTCCCTGAACCAGAGGGCCAGGAGCTCTACATCAGCACGAGCACCGTCACGTTCCACCTGGCCGCCCTCATGACCAAGCTCGGCGCCCGGAACCGGGTCGAGCTCGCGATCTGGGCCTACGAGACCGGGCGCGTGCGCTGAGCTACTGCGCCCCGCCAGCAGGTACGCCCGCACCGCGGCGCCGATCGCCTCGGCCGCCAGGACCGTCGGGTGGACACCGTCGAGGGACATGCCCGTCGGCGAACCGGTCGCCCTGGCGGATCCCGGCCATCGCGTCGACGAACTCCCAGCCCGACGCGGCCGCGAGGTCCTCCAGCTGCTGGTTGTAGGTGGTGACGAGCATCGGCTCGAAGTCGATCGGCGGGATGGTCGACACCACCACGCGGGGTGCGCCCACCGTGGCGGCGATGCTGCGCAGGTTCGCCGCGCAGGCGTCGAACGGCAGGCCCCGGTAGACGTCGTTGGTGCCCGCGAGCATCACCAGCACGTCGGCCTCCACCGACCGCGCTCCCCGGGCCATCTGGGAGGTGAGCGCGCCGGACACCGCCCATCCACCGGCGAACCGGATGCCGTCGCCGACCGCGTGGCTCACCCAGGAGGCGCGGCCGAGGAGCCCCGCGGAGAAGTCGCGGCTGTCCGCCTCGCTGATCGAGTCACCGACCACGGCGAGCGTCAGCGGACCGGCCATGCGCGAGAAGATAGTGCCGAACGTCAGCGCTACGGGCGGCCGACGTTCTCCACCTGGGTCTCCTCGGCGGACGTGATCTTGCGCCAGATCCAGCTCGACGGCACCCGACGGCCCGACAGCACGTACTCGCGCGCGGCGTCGACCACCAGCACGGTGCTCAGCGCACGGCGCGCGGCCGGCCAGCCGACCAGCAGCAGCTCGTCGCCGGCCTCGAGCTCGAAGTCGTCGTCCGGGGCCAGGTGCGTCTCGTGGTCCCGGCGGACGATCAGCACGACCGCGTGCAGCGGCTCGTCCCGGTCCTCGGGGTTGCGCAGCAGATCGCCGAGGCGCACCCGACCGGAGCCCAGCCACGGCACCAGCGCCGGCGCCTCCTCGCGGGTCAGCCGGAACTTCCACAGCGCCTGCAGCTTCTCGCCGCACAGCCCGGAGATCCGGTCGATCAGCTGCTGCGCCCAGGCGTCGCCCTGCGCCGGCATCTCGCGGAGGAACCGCCAGAGCAATGGCGTGGACAGCTGCGCGTAGATCTCGTGCGCGATCACCTCGCTCGGCACGAGCAGGGCGTCGACGTGCATGGCCGCGAACAGCGGCGCGCTCGCCGCGCGGTTCTGCCGGGCGCCGATGAACAGCCGCGGGTTGGCCCGCCGGGCGGCGGCCACCAGCGACAGGTTGGTCGTGTCGTTGTCGGTGCCGGCGACGAACCCGACGGCCCGGTCCAGGTCGGCCTGCGCCATCACCCACGGATCGGAGCCGTCCCCCACCAGCACGCCGTCCTCGTCCGGGTCCTCCGGCTTCGGGTCGATGACCAGGACCTCGAGGCCCTCGGCGCGCAGGTCGGAGGTCAGCTCGCGGCCGAGGCGGCCGTAGCCGCAGACCACCCAGCGGCCGGTCCGCGGCGGCAGGCCGCGGTCGGGCAGCGGCGCGCCCGGACCGCTCTCCAGCCAGATGAGCAGCTGGTACGACGCCGGCGCCTTGAGGGCCAGACGCAGGTGGTCGCCGAACCGGTCGAACGGGTTGACCAGGTTCGGGTTGCCGAACTCCTGCATGCGCTGCGCGAGGCTGCGCGTCGTCACGCGCGCGATGACGGGGATCTCCGGGCGCAGCAGTGCCGCCGCCATGACGACGGCGAGGTTCGCCTCCTCGTCGTCGGTCAGGGCGACCACCGCCTCGCAGCGGGCGTGGTCGAGGCCGGCGACGGCGAGGTGCCCCGGGTCGGTCACATCGGCCGCGAGGCCGGGCACGTCGGCGAAGTACGGGTCCAGCTCGAGGCTGTCGATCCGCTCCGGAATCTCGTCCAGGACGACGAACCGCCGTCCCAACCGGTCGAGCGACCGGCCGAGCAGCTCGCCGGTGCGGCCGTACCCGGCGATCAGCACGAACGGCTCGCCCAGGCGGGCGACCTTGCGGGTGAAGTGCTGCAGGGCCAGCGCCTGCTTGAACGCGCGGTCGTTCAGCAGGGCCAGCAGGGAGCCGATGGCGTAGGCCCAGCCGATCACCGTGAGGTAGATCGAGATGGTCACCCACATCCGCTGGTTGTAGGTGAACGGGTACGGGATCTCGCCGAAGCCGATGGTCGACGCCGTGTAGCTCATGACGTAGAAGGCGTCGAAGAAGCCCATCTGGTACGGCCGGCCCTCGGGGTCCTCGCCCGGGATGATCGTCAGGCCGAGGACGCTGACCGCGAAGATGACGATCAGCACGATCAGCGGCACCCGCATGCGCCGGAGCACCAGGAAGATCGAGGCCGACGCCCGCGCGGCCGAGGCCGCGGCCGCACGCACGGGGTCCCGTCGTCGCGGACGCCGTTCCTCGTCGCGGCTGAACAGGTCGACCAGGAAATGCAGCAGCGGATTGCTCACGGCGACTCTCCCGTCAGCCGCGGTGGAAGCTGACCGTCTCCACCACGAGGAGCACGACGGAGACGATGTTGGCCAGCAGCGCGCCGCCGGACAACGAGACGACGCTCGCCGTCCAGGCCTCGTTCATGCCCGCGGAGGAGATGTAGGTCGCGTAGCCGAACATCAGCGCGGCGCCGATGAGCTGGAGGTCGGCGACCAGGCTGGTGGCCAGGTGGACGGCGCCGATCTGCGTGCGGTCGCCGAACTTGAGCACGGTCGCGATGAGGTTGACGACGACGGCCGCGAACAGCTCGTAGGGGTTGTGCAGCTCGGGGTTGTCGATGTCGCCGATGAAGAAGCCGAAGTTCAGCGTGGCTGCGAGCACCACGAAGAAGCCGAAGACCACCTTCTCCAGGTTCACGCGCACCTCCCGCCGTCGCCGTGATCGGTCGCCTGATCATGGCGGTCCGGACGACGATCGGCG
Organism: uncultured Actinomycetota bacterium; assembly: GCA_963784165.1. Classification (GTDB taxonomy): domain Bacteria; phylum Actinomycetota; class Actinomycetes; order Mycobacteriales; family Geodermatophilaceae; genus Blastococcus_B. The sequence continues at coordinate 132,407 of CAWAQI010000017.1, read as the reverse complement.
CGCCGGTCGCCCGGTCGAGGGACGCAGCCGGCCTGCCCCGGACACGACTCGGCCCCCGTCCGAGGTGGACGGGGGCCGGGTCGCCCTCAGGGAGGAGGTATCAGCGGGTAGGTATCAACGAGCCTTGCCCGCGCGCTGGGTACCGGTGAAGACGAAGTCCAGCGAGCTGGTCGCGCCCTCGAAGGCATCGCCCGACGCCGACGTCGGCAGGGACGCGGTGAGCAGCAGGTGGTCCACGCCGCCGACGCTCGTGCTCGCCGCGCTGGAGGCGGGGCTCGACGGGCCCGACACGGTCAGGTTCGCCGTGACGATCGGTCCCGCGTAGACGGTCGACTGGGTGCCGCCGCAGGTGTAGACGAAGTTGGACACGGTCCACGGCACGGTGCAGTTCTTCATGTTGAGCTGCAGGCCGTTGACCGTGTCGGTGTTCAGGATGCTCGAGGCGGTGGCCCGCGACGTCATCGTGACCCCGCTGAGGCTCACGTTGCCGTTGTTGACGAGGTCGAGGCGGTAGCCACGCGAGTCGCCGGCGAGCATCAGGCCCCCGCCGAACGGCATGGTCAGCGCGTCGCCGGCGTCGGCGACGTCGATCGAGAGCACGCCGGTGTCGACCTGCGTGCCGACCGGGGTCGTGCTGTCGGTGAAGGATCCGAAGCTGGTGAGGCCGGCAATCGTCGCGGCCACACCCAGGACCCCGACGGTGCCGACGATCTTCGCGGCAGTGTTGTGGTGGCGGCGAGCCCCACGGGTGCGAGCGGTCACGGTGCTGGTCTCCCTGGTCCGGCCCTGGCGGTGGTTCCGCCGGGGACGAACTCACAGTGGGATCCCAACCGCAGGCAGGCCGCGAGGGAACCGCAAGGAACCCGCAAGAAGTGCGGACCCCTGAATGCGCAGGCTGTGGGATCAGGGGAAGACGGTCTCGCAGGAGCTCCGGGTGTCCCCCGCGTCGATGGCGCAGTAGTCCGTTCCGGAGCCGGCCTCGACGACGTCGCCGCCCGCGTTGTCCAGGGTGTCGAAGGTGTCCGGCCCGGCGAATCCGGACAGCCGGTCGGTGCCGCCTCGGCTGACCAGGAAGTTGGCCTGGCCGTCACCCGTCAGGACGTCGTTGCCCGTGCCGCTGTTGATGCTCTCCACGTCGGAGACGCCGTTGACCAGCACCCCGATCTGGTCGCCCTCGCCCGGTGCCCCGTCGTTGGCGGCGCCGTCGAGGCTCACCCGCACCCCGGTGGTGCGCAGGTAGTACTCCGCGATGTCCGGCCCCGGCCCACCGGAGTAGAAGTCGGGTCCGTCGCCCACGACGCCGGCGGCCGACCCCTGGGTGGCACGGAAGTAGTCGGCACCCGGCCCGCCGTACGCACGGTCCGCGCCGTCCTCGCCGCGCAGCAGGTCGTCGCCGTCGCCGCCGCGGAGCTCGTCGCGCCCGCTGCCTCCGTAGAGGTGGTCGTCGCCGTTCCCGCCGAGGAGCACGTCGTTGCCCTGCCGGCCGTAGAGGACGTCGTGCGCGCCGAGGCCGCAGATGACGTCGTTGCCCGGCGTGCCCTCGAGGATGTCCTCGCCCGGCGTGCCGGTGATCGTGCAGGTGACCGCGTTCGCCGGCGACGCACCCGCGGCGATGATCAGGACGAGTGCCGAGAAGCCGATCACGGTGCGGCGCATGGGGGATCTCCTCCGGATCCGGGGTTCCCCGCGCGCCCGGTTGGGCGCCGCCCAGGGTTGGCCTACTCCTCCCCCGTCGCGGCGTCAACCAGCAGCAACACCCTATGAACGCCAGCGGCCCCGCCCTGCCGAGGCAGGACGGGGCCGCGTGGTCGTTCAGCCGGTCAGGTCATGGGCGACCGGGCGGCATCTTCCCGTTCGGCGTCAGGATCGTGACCAGAGCGGTGTCGACGTCGGTCTCCGCGCCGTCGCTCACCTGGACCGCGACCGTGTAGTAGCCCGGCGGCAGGTCTTCACCGAACTGGACGGTGACGCCCGTGGCATCGTCGAAGGCGCCGTCACCGTCGAGATCCCACGCGTAGGTGAGGTCCCCGCCGTCGTCGGTGGAACCCGAGGCGTCGAGCGTGACGTTCCGGTCGACCCGGATCGTCTGGTCCTCGCCTGCGTCGGCGACCGGCGCCGCGTTCAGCTCCAGACCGACGATCTCCGGGTCGTGGTCGGACGAGGCGAAGGAATTCCCGGCGTACAGGGAGTCCTGGTTCACCTCGGTGACCCGGTTCCGGCTGTCGATCGCGATCTGGTTGTAGTCGTTCGCCGGGCTCTCCGCGCTGTTGATGTGCCAGATGTCGGCACCCGTCAGCGCCGACTTCAGCGACGGCGACGCGAAGACGTAGTCCAGCGTGCCGAACTCCCCGTCGAAGCTGTAGCTGTACCGGTCGGCCGTCGGGATGCCGGCGGCCGCGCTGACGAAGCCGGCGTCCTTGAGGACCTTGATCGGCTGCTCCGCCTCGTAGGAGTTGAAGTCACCGAGCAGCAGCGCGTCGTGGCACCTCAGCTCGCCGAGGAGGTTGACGATGCCGTGTGGCCTGCCGCACGCGCAGCGCGTTGCAGTTGCCGGCGAACGGGTCCGCCGGACCGCACTGGGCGTTCGTCGAGCCCTTCGACTTCAGGTGGTTCACGACCACCGTGAACTTGCGGTCACCACCGACCGGCGTGAACGCCTGGATGGCCGGCGGGCGGTCGAACAGGTCCTGGCCGTCGAAGGCCGGGTCCTCGGGATTGAGCAGCTCCTCGTCCGAGGGCGGCGGACCCGCCGGCGTGACGACGGTCGACCGGTAGATGATCGCCGTGCGGATGGCGTCGGTGCCGTACGTGCCGCCGAGGCCCGGGGTGGGCGCGTTCAGCGCAGGCGCCTGGACGGCGGTGTAGTCGTCGTCCGTGCCCGGCTGAGCCGCGTTGAGCGCCTCGACGAGGGTGGCGAGGGCATCGCCGTCGTCGTTGGCGATCTCGATGAGGCCCACCACGTCGGCGTCGAGCGCGGTGATGGCGCTGACGAGCTTGGCCTGCTGACGGACCAGCTCGTCGGCCGTGTTCGCGCCGCGAGCAGGCGACTCGTACCGCGGGCGCCAGGTCGGTGAAGTAGTTCAGCACGTTGAACGACGCCACCTGCACATCGCCGCCGACCGGGTCGGGGGCGTCGGTCCGGGGGTTGCGCACGCTGAACCCGGCGGTCGTGCCGACCTCCGGCTCCACGCGGTACTCGCCGAAGGCGTAGGAGAAGACGCCGGTGACCGGCTCGGCCAGCGCGTCACCCGCACGCGGCAGCCGCGTGCCGGCCTCGTCGACCGTGTAGGGCATCGGCTCGAGGTACTGGCCGGAGAGACCGTCGTCGAGGGTGATGCGGTCGGCGTCGTTGGCGGCCGCCTCGGCAGCCGTCGTCGGGACCCGCAGCAGCTCGCCGGTGGTCAGGCTGACCTCGCCGTACTGACCCAGCGTGTAGAGGTCGGTGGCGACCAGGCCGCTGGGGATCGTGACCAGCAGGCCCTCGTAGCGCTCCTGCCCGGCGACGCCGTTCTGCGTCGCGGCGAAGGGCAGCGCGAGCTCGACCGGCGCCGGAGGTGCGGCCTCGCCGGTCTTCTCGACGACGGCCGAGGCGAGTTGCGTCTCCGAACCGGTGTACAGGCCGCTGCTGGCGTACTCGTCCACCGTGCCGGTGACGGTGACGACGTCACCGACGTCGACCGGAGTGCTGTTGTTGAAGACGCGGATGCCGTCGCTGGTGGCGGGGTCGGTGTCGGCCGTCTGGCTCTGGATGAAGAACCCACCGAACTGCCCGACGTCCTGGAAGTCGCCGGTGACGACGCCTTCGACGATCACCTTCTGGTTGTCGAACGGACTGGCGGCTCCCGTGCCCTGCACCTCGGCGATGGTCCGCGCCACGGGGTCGGGCTCCGGCGGGGGCGTGACGTTGCCGCTGTTGCGCGGCGTCGGGGCACCCGTCGAGAAGTCGGCGCTGTTGTTGTCGGTGTCGGTGTAACCAGCAATGCCCGCAGTGCCGCCGTCGTGTTGCTCAGCGAGGCAGTCGGGGCGCTGCCCTCGAAGTACGTAGCCGCAGTCCCGATAGCCGACGAGGTCGACGATGCGGCTGAGTGTCGCATGTCGCCGCAGACCGTTGCATGCCATGGCGGTCGTGCCGGTTGCCAGGCGACCTTGCCGGCGGTCCCTGACATGGCGATGGTGCCGCTCGCATCAGGCGTCGGCAGCGGCGTCGTTCCGCCGCTGCCCTGAGCCATCTGGACGAGCAGGTAGCCACCCGCCGGCACGGCGTCTGGGACTCGGTCAGCGCGACCACCGGCAGTGAAGTTGCCGGTGCCGTGGCCGGCGTACTGGACGGACAGACCGGCCGAGGAGACCGGGGTGGTGCCGCGGTTGTAGATCTCGACGAAGTCGTGCGTGTAGGTGGCACCGCTGTTGCCGCCGCCGCCATAGACCTGGCTGATCACCAGGTTGGCAGAGGCAGCGTTGGCTGCCGTGAAGGGGATGGTGGCGAGCAGGCCCGCGCTGAGTGTGGTCAGCGCGACCCCGGCCACCGTGCGACGAATGCGCATGGATGTCCTCGGGACGAGAAGGGGTGAAGAAGGGCAGGGCGAAGCAGAGGCCCGCCAGGAACGCCGGCCTCGGGAGTGCGGGCGGGAGAGGAGAGGGGCCCGCCCCTCCGGGCGGAGGGGCGGGCCCCGGGTCGATCAGGGGTTACGCGCCTTGACTGACGGTGATGCGGTCGGTCGCCGGTGCCGTGATGTCGGGGTTCGCCGCGATGTACTGGATCAGGGCGGCGAGGTCGTCCTCGGGCGTCTCGATGTTGACCCGGTCGGTGCCCGCGAGGAGCGTCGAGAACCGGTCACCGCCGTCGGCGAGGAAGTTGTTCACCGTGATCCGGTACGACGCCGCCGGGTCGACCTGCACGCCGCCGATGGTCACCGACGAGTCGATCACCCGCTGGCCGCTGCACGGATCGGCGGAGCTGCCCGCGGGCAGGGCCGGGTCGATCGTGTACCGCAGGCTCGAGGAAGGCTGCAGAACCGTGTTGAGCACGAACTGCTGCTCGAGCACGCACTGGAGCTGGGCCCCGGTGAGCGTGATCGTCGTCAGGTAGTTCCCGAACGGCTGGACGCTGAACGCCTCGCCGTAGGTGACGTCGCCGGCGTCGAGCCCGCTCCCCCGGACGCCGCCGGGGTTCATCAGGGCGGCCACCGCGTCGCCACTGGTCGCGGCCAGCTGACCGTCAGCGATGAAGTTGCCCATGGGCGACTCGCCGCGGGTCGTGACGACGTTGGGAGCCGTGCCGGTCGTGTAGAGCGTCTCGCTGGCCGACACCGATCGCCGAGCCGACGGTTGCCGACGACCTCGTTGGCGATCGGCGCGACGAGCGCGCCGTACTGCGCGATCAGCGCGGTCTGGTCGGCGTCCTTGGCGGACCGTTCGGACGACGGGAACGTTGTCCGACGTCGAGGACATGACGTCGCCCGTGCGCGGGTCGAGCGTCAGGTCGATGTCGGTGACCAGTCGGCCGACTGAGCTGCCGCTGGTGACGAGCCGCCCTTGGTGGTGCTGGAGGCGGCGACGAACTGGCCGTCGACCTCACGGCAGTTGTAGGCCTGGTGCGTGTGCCCGGTGATGACGGCGTCGATGGTGTGCGACATCTGGGGGACGATCTCGGTGATGGCGCCGGTCAGCCCGGTGCACCCGTCGACGTCGGTCGCGCCGTCTGGATGCCGCCCTCGTGCAGGAGGACGACGATGCGTCCGGACGCCCTGGTCCTCAGCTCTTCCGGCGTACCGGTTCGCGGTCTCCGCCTCGTCGGCGAAGTCCAGCCCGGCGACGCCGGTCGGCGTCACGACGCCCGGCGTGCCCTCGAGGGTCATCCCGATGAAGCCGACCTTGATGCCGTCGACCTCGTCGATCGCGTACGGCGGCAGGATCGTCTCGCCGGACTCCTCGTAGAAGGCGTTCGCGGCGAGGTACTGCCAGTCGGCGCCCTGGAACGTCGTCGGTCCGGGCAGCTCGTCCTCGCGAGCCCCCGTAGGCAGCCGCCGTTCTGCATGCGCAGCAGCTCGTCGGCACCCTCGTCGAACTCGTGGTTGCCGACGGCGGCGTAGTCGAGACCCATCAGGTTCAGCGCCTCGATGGTGGGCTCGTCGTGGTACGCGGCGGAGATCAGCGGGGAGGCGCCGATGAGGTCACCCGCGGCGACGGTGAGCGTGTTCGCCTGCTGGGCCTGGCCTCGAGCTGCTTGATCTGGGTGGCCAGGTACTCGCCGCCACCGAACCGGGCGACTGCCGGTCGGCGATACCCGGGCAGCCGGCAGCGGCTCGACGAGCCGGTCGGCGGTGTCAGCTGACCGTGGAAGTCGTTGATCGCCAGCAGCTGGAGGTTGACTGGTGCCGGGCCGTTCGGGCGCGGCTTGTTCGGCGCGGCGCCGGCGGCGGTGGCGCCGGCGACCAGGGTCGCGGTGAGCGCAGCGACGCCGAGTCCGGCGGCGAACGCCCTGCGGGCAGGCAGAGAGGTCATGTACGTGAGGGCTCCTCGTCGAGTGTTCAGATCCGCCCTGGACCTCATCAGCGCAACGTTGCCGGCCGTCACTTAGTCTCAACAACTGGATCAACGCAGGGTGATGCCTGGGTGACCTTGCGCGATCCGAGGGCGACTCAGATGGAACCCCGCGATCCGCCGAATGTCCACCCTTGGTAAGGAAATTTTCACGGTACGTGACGGTTCAAGAAACTTCTGGGACAGCTGAGCGTGGACGAGGCGTCACTTCTTCGCGCGGGCGTCGTTTCCCCCGGCAACTGGTCCTGTCCGGAAGGCATCCGATGACCACGCACGCACCGTCACGCCGCGGAGTCGCCCGCGCCCTCGGAATGGCGCTCGCCGTCGCCGTCGCCGTCTCGCTCCCGCAGACCGCGCTGGCCGACGCCGCGCGACGACAACCCGGGCCGCGGCGGCCCCAACCGTCCCGCCCCCGCGCGCGCCGGCCACGGCGTTCGACTACACCCAGGTGCAGGGCCTCACCACGGACCAGTACGGCACCGTCAAGGAGACGCTGTCGCTGCCGATGCACGACGGCACCGAGGTCTACATCGAGGTCACCCGCCCCGCCGACGACGCCGGTCAGCCGCTCGACGGCCAGTGGCCGGTCATCCTCGAGGCGAGCCCGTACCACGGCACGCTCGCCGACCGGGAGGGCATGCGGATCCTGCCCGACCCGCGCGACGAGAACGGCACCTCGCTCGGCCTCACCGGCTACTTCGTGCCCAAGGGCTACGCCGTCGTGATGATGGACCTGCGCGGCACCGGCAAGAGCGACGGCTGCCTCGACCACCTCGGCGCCAACGACGCGCAGGACCTGAAGGACGTCGTCGAGTGGGCCGCCTCCCAGCCGTGGTCCAACGGCCGGGTCGGCATGACCGGGCACTCCTACGTCGGCTCCACCCCGTCACTCGCCGCCGCGATGGACCCCGAGGGCCTGGTGACGATCGTCCCGAGCGCCGGCATGGCCACCATGTACGACCACCAGTTCCAGGCGGGTGTCCCCTACTTCCTCCAGTGGGCCGGCCCGATGGAGGCCTACGAGCAGATCGCGCTCGAGCGCGACCTCCCCGACGGCGAGCACTTCGGCGAGAAGCCCGAGGAGACCGGCTGCGGCCTGCCCAACAGCTCGCTGACCGCCGGCGAGGCCCAGCTCTCCGGCCAGTACACGTCCTGGCACGCCGAGCGCGACTGGCGCGCGGCCGCCACCGCCGCGGACATCCCGGTCTTCATGGTCCACGGCGTCAACGACAACGCCGCCCGCGTCGCCGGCATCGAGTGGTTCACCGACCGCGGTGGCCGCGCGGGCGACAAGACGTGGCTCGGCCAGTGGGACCACGGCTCCGGCTGCTGCCCCAACCGGCGGGGCATCCAGTGGACCTACGCGCTGCACGCCTGGTTCGACCACCACCTCGCCCAGCGCGACGTCGAGACCGGCCCCGCCTCCGAGCTGTTCCTGTCCGACGGCACCTTCGAGGGCGGCCGCACCGGCGACCGCAGCCAGATCCTGCTCGACAGCCAGTGGCCGCCGAGCAGCGCGCAGAACCTCACGCTCTACCCGGCGAGCGACGGCAGCCTGGGGACGACGGCGGCGACGGTGCCCGGCTCGGTGAGCTTCGCCGGCGACCCGTCCGGCTACGCCGATCCGCAGGGCACCGGCGGCGCCGACTTCGTCAGCGCCCCGATGACCGAGGACACCGTGCTGGCCGGCCAGCCGCTGCTCGACCTGGTCGCCTCGGTGACCGCGCCGCGGATGCACCTCATCGGCACCGTCTACGACGAGAACCCCGACGGCGAGCGGCGACGGATCAGCCAGTTCGCCATCAACCCCGAGCTGCGGGTCGGCGTCGCGACGCCGAAGCCCGTGTCCCCGGCGTGCTGATGACCATGCAGCCGCCCGGCTTCGCCATGGCGCACGACCTGCGCGCAGGCCACCGGCTGGTGCTGCGCTTCACCACCTCCGACCCGGACAAGGTGCCGACCTTCGCCGTCGACCCGCGGGTGACCATCGCGACGGGTCCGGGCGGCACCGTGCTCCAGGTGCCGGTCGTCCAGTCCCCCGCCCTCGTCGAGGACACCGTGCCCTTCGACCTCGACGGCGAGCCGACCGGCGGCCCCGCGCAGCCGGAGGAGACGGCGTCGGTGACGCCGACCGCCGGGGCGCCGGAGCGCACGCCGGTCACGGTCGCCTTCCACGAGTTCGACGTGCAGTCGGGCTTCGACAACGCCGCCCTGCTGGTCAGCGCCGTGCCGAGCATGTCGGCCGACATCGACCTCTACCTGCAGCGGCAGAACGCCGGACGGCACGTGGAGCGCGGACCTGTCCTCGGGCGGCACCAGCAGCCTGACCGAGGAGCAGCTGCGCTACGCGAACCCCGACCCCGGCCACTACCGGGTCGAGGTGCACAACTGGGCCGGCCTGCCCGGCACCCGCGTGGACCTGACGCTGACCTACCTGAACACCGCGGGCGAGCCCGGCCCGGCCGCCTGACCCTCGCGGTGAAGCGAGCGGTAGCGTCCGCCGGGTGGGGGAAGCGGCGGTCCGGCGCGACCCCACCCGGCGGAATCTCGACGCCCTGACGTTCGGTCTGTTCACCGTCGCGCTGGGCACCAACATCCCGACCCCGCTGCTGCTGATCTACCGCCGGACGCTCGGGCTCTCGGACGCCGACCTCACCGCGATCTTCGGGTGCTACGCGATCGGCCTCATCGCGGCGCTCACGGTCTCCGGGGCGGCCTCGGACCGGTTCGGACGGCGGGCGCTCGTGCTGCCCTTCGCCGTCGTCGCGGGCCTGGTGTCCGTCCTGTTCATCCCGGCGGTGGACTCCCTTCCCCTCCTCTACGCGGGCCGGCTGCTGCAGGGCGCCGTCTCCGGCGTCGTGTTCTCCGTCGCCAACGCCTGGCTGCAGGAGCTGGCCGGTCCCGACGGCCAGCAGTCGGCGGCCACGCGCGGTGCGGTGTCGACGTCGCTGGGGTTCGCGATCGCCCCGGCCATGAGCGGGATCCTCGCCCAGTACGGCCCCGCGCCGACCACGCTGCCCTACCTGGTGCACGTCGCCGTCCTCGTGGTCGGCCTGGCCGCGCTGCTCACCGTGCCCGAGACCGTGCACGAGCGCCGGCCCGGCAAGCTGATGCACCTCGGTCTGCCGCCGGAGGCGCGGCGGCCCTTCTGGGCGGTGCTCGCGCCGACCGCGTTCGGCGTCTTCGCCTTCCCCGCCGTCGCCGCGACGCTCCTCCCCCTCCTCGTCATCCCGGACGGCGTCAGCGTCGCCTATGCCGGCATGATCGCCGGGATCGCGTTGGCCTCGAGCGCGATCGCCGCCCGCGTCGGGCGCCGGGCGGAACGCGGCGCGGCCCCGCTGGGGATGGCCCTCGGCGCGATCGGCTTCGGCCTGGGTGTGCTCGCGATCGTCGCGCAGTCCGAGCCGCTGCTGCTGCCCTCGGCGGTGCTGCTCGGGGCCGGCGGCGGGCTCTGCCTCACCGCCGGCCTGACGCTGACCGCGCGGCTGGCGCCGCCGCACACCCGGGGTGCGATGAACAGCGCGTTCTACGCCTTCGCCTACGCCGGCTTCGGGACGCCGCTGCTGCTGGCCTGGCTCGCGTCGGCGGTCGGCACCGTCCCGGCGTTGTCGGCCTTCCTGATCGTGCCCGCTGCCCTCGCGGCGTGGCTCGCCGTCGAGCTCACCCGGCGGGTCCCCGAGTAGGGAACCAGGGACGGATCCGGGTGTTCCCCGATGGTTTCGGGCCTCGCGGCGACGCACGCTCATCACATGACTTCCAGCCAGATCCCCAGCACCCCCTTCGACCAGCCCGCCGGCGACCCGCCCTGGCATCAGCCCGACCGCAGCTGCGCCGCAGCGGCACCGACCGCATGGCCGGCGGCGTCTGCGGCGGCCTCGCCGAGTACAGCGGCATCGACCCGCTCCTGTGGCGGGTCGGCTTCGTCGGCCTGACCGTCGCCGGTGGCGCCGGCATCCTGATCTACCTGCTGCTGTGGGTGCTCATGCCGTCCTCGCCCCTCCCTGCCGGCGAGATGCCGAGCCCGGTCGAGCAGCTGGTCGGCAAGGCCCACGCCGCCGCCAGCGGCTTCCGCCGCGCCGGCTGACCCCGAGGGAAGCCGGCGCCCCACCCCGGCGTTGACCGGGGTGTGAGCAGCCCACGCGCGGTCGAGGTCGTCGTCATCGGCGCCGGCCAGGCCGGTCTCTCGACCGCGTGGGCGCTCGCGAAGCAGGGCTTCGAGCCCGAGAGCGGCTTCGTCGTCCTCGACGCCGACGAGCGCCCCGGCGGTGCGTGGCAGCACCGCTGGCCGTCGCTCACCGTCGGGACGACGCACCGCGTCAACGACCTGCCCGGGCTGCCGTTCGAGCCGGCCACCGACAGCCTGCGCGCCCGCGAGGTCGTGCCCGCCTACTTCGCCGAGTACGAGCGCAGCTTCGACCTGCCGGTGCACCGCCCGGTCCGCGTCCGTGCCGTGTCCCGCACCGACGACGACCGGTTCCTGGTCCGCACCGACTCCGGCGACTGGCTGGCCGACGCCGTCGTCAACGCCACCGGCACCTGGACCCGGCCCTTCGTGCCGCGCTACCCCGGCCAGGAGACGTTCCGCGGCCGCCAGCTGCACACCGTCGACTACCGCTCGGCCGAGGAGTTCCGCGGGCAGCACGTCGTCGTCGTGGGTGGCGGCGCCTCGGCGACGCAGCTGCTCGGCGAGATCTCCCGGGTCACCTCCACGACGTGGGTGACCCGTCGGCCACCCGTCTGGCGCGACGGTCCGTTCGACGAGGACGCCGGCCGCCGCGCGGTCGCCCTGGTCGAGGAGGCGGTCCGCGAGGGCCGCCGGCCGGGCAGCGTCGTCGGCGTCACCGGACTCCTCGTCTCCACGCCCTACATCGCCGACGCGCTCGAGCGCGGCGTCCTCGAGCGGCGGCCGATGTTCGACCGGATCACGCCCGACGGCGTGGCCTGGGACGACGGCACCGTCGTGCAGGCCGACGTGATCCTCTGGGCCACCGGGTTCCGCGCCGAGGTCTCCCATCTCGCGCCCCTGCACCTGCGGCAGCCGGGCGGCGGCATCCGGATGGACGGCACGCACGTCGCCGGAGAGCCGCGCATCCACCTCGTCGGCTACGGCCCGTCGGCCAGCACCATCGGCGCCAACCGCGCCGGACAGGCCGCCGCCCGACAGCTGCGCCGGCTGCTGCACCCGGCCGGCGAGCGCGCCGCCTGACGAGGGTCAGGAGGAGCTGCGCACCACGAGCTCGGTCTGCAGGACCGGCCGCAGCTGATCCGCGTCGACCTCGGCCTCGCCCCCGTCGTCGTCCGTCGCGATGAGCTGCATCAGCAGCTCGGCCATGCGCCGGCCCATCTCGTCGGTCGGCTGCCGCACCGTCGACAGCGGCGGATCCGTCACCCGGGACAGCGGCGAGTCGTCGAACCCGACGACGGCGACGTCGTCCGGCACCCGCCGTCCCGCCTCCCGCAGCGCACGCATCGCCCCCACGGCCATCAGGTCGTTGGCCGCGAACACCGCGTCGAGGTCGGGCTCGCGCGCCAGCAGCGCGTGCATGGCCTGCTGACCGCTGTCCTCGCTGAAGTCACCGGTCTCCACGAGCGAGTCCTCGGCCGGCCGGCCGGCGTCGGCCAGCGCGTCCCGGTAGCCGGCGAGCCGGTCCTGGCCGACCATCATGTCCAGCGGCCCGGTGATCGTGGCGACCCGCCGGCGTCCCCGCTCCAGCAGGTGCGCGACCCCGGCCCGGGCACCGCCGGCGTTGTCGACGTCGACGCAGGCGCCCGCATAGCCGCCCGACGGCCGGCCACCGAGCACGACCGGGAGTCCGCGCTCCCGCAGCTGCCGGGGCAGCGGGTCGTCGCCGTGCAGCGAGAGCAGCAGCACCCCGTCGACGTGCTGCCGGGTCAGGTACCGCTCGATCGGGCGCTCGCCGTCCTGCCCGGCGGTCAGGGCGAGCACGAGTTGGCGGCCGGCGGCCGTCACCCCGGCGCTGATCCCCCGGACGACGCCGGCGAAGAACGGCTCGCCGAACAGCCGGTCCTCGCTCTCCGAGACGACCAGGGCCACCGTGTCGGTCCGGCGGGTGACCAGGGCCCGGGCGGCCAGGTTGGGCACGTAGCCGAGCTCGGTCACCGCGGCCAGGACCGTCTGCCGGGTGCGCTCGGAGACCTGCGACGAGCCGTTGATGACGCGGGAGACGGTGCCGCGACCGACGCCTGCGCGGGCCGCGACCTGGTCGAGCGTCGGACGCTCGGGAGAGGCGGTCACCCGGTCAGTATCCCGACTGCGTTGCGTGCGCACGGATGAAATCGGCGTACCAGCGGCCGCTCGCCTTCACCCGGCGCTCCTGGGTGGCGTAGTCGACGTGGACGATGCCGAAGCGCTTCCCGTACCCGTGCGCCCACTCGAAGTTGTCCAGCAGCGACCACACGAAGTACCCCCGCAGCGGCACCCCCTCGGCGATCGCCCCGGCACATCCCTCGATGTGCCCGGCCAGGTACGCGGTGCGGTCCTCGTCGTGCACGTCGCCGTCGTCGGTCGGCTCGTCGTCGTAGGCGGCGCCGTTCTCCGTGACGTACAGCGGGATGTCGCCGTACTCCCGGGTCACCCGCCGCAGGGTCTCGGCGAGCCCGTCGGCGTCCACGCCCCAGCCCATCGCCGTCGAGTCGCCCTCCGGCGGCAGGGTGGTGACGACGGCGGCGCCCGGCAGGGCGGAGGTGCTGACCCGCAGCCGGGTGTAGTAGTTCACGCCGAGCAGGTCCAGCGGCGCGGCGATCGTCGCCGCGTCGCCGGGGCGCTCGAAGTCGAAGCCGGTGACGGCGGCCAGGTCCTCCCGGACGTCGTCCGGGTAGCTGCCGCGCAGCACCGGATCGAGGAAGAGCCGGTTGTGCAGCCCGTCCACCCGCCGCGCCGCATCGAGGACGGCGGGATGGGCGTCGGCCGGGGTGATCGGATACAGGTTCAGCGTGATCCCGACCTGGTCCGCGCCCCGGCCGCGCAGCGCCTCGACGGCGAGCCCGTGGCCGAGGAGCAGGTGGTGGGCGGCGGCCACGGAGGCGGCCGGCTCGTGCCGACCCGGGGCGTGCTCTCCTCCCGAGTAGCCGAGGAACGCCGAGCACCAGGGCTCGTTCATCGTCGTCCAGAACCGGACCCGGTCGCCCAGGGCGGCGGCCGTCAGGTCGGCGTACTCGGCGAACCGCTCCGCCGTCTCGCGCACCGGCCAGCCACCGGCCTGCTCCAGCTCGTCGGGCAGGTCCCAGTGGTAGAGCGTCACCCACGGCTCGATGCCCTGGCCGAGCAACTCGTCGACGAGCCGCCGGTAGAAGTCCAGGCCCCGCTGGTTCGCCGGCCCGCTGCCGCCGGGCTGCACCCGCGGCCAGGCCACCGAGAAGCGGTAGGACCGCAGCCCCAGCTCCGCCATGAGCGCGACGTCCTCCCGCCACCGGTGGTAGTGGTCGGCCGCGATCTCGCCGGTGTCGCCGTTGCGCACCCGGCCCGGGGTGTCGCAGAAGGTGTCCCAGATCGACCGCCCGCGACCGTCCTCGCCGGTGGCGCCCTCGATCTGGAAGGCCGCCGTGGCGGCGCCCCAGAGGAAGTCGGCCGGGAAGGCGGCCGGGTCGGGCACGGGGCGGGGCGAGGGATGCCCGTCACCACCGACGCGGGTCAGGAGTCCGGTCATCCCTTGACGACACCTTCCATGATGCCGCCGATGATCTGGCGGCCGAACAGGACGAAGACCACGACCAGCGGCAGCGTGCCGAGCAGCGTGCCCGCCATCACCAGCGCCTGGTCGGTGTAGTAGCCACCCGAGAGCCGCGACAGGGCGACCTGCACCGTCGGGTGCTCCGGATCGAGGGTCAGGTACGGCCAGAGGAAGTCGTTCCAGCGCTCCATGAACGTCAGGAGGCCGAGCACGGCGGCCGCCGGGCGCAGTGCCGGGAGCACGATGGAGAAGAAGATCCGGACCGTCGAGGCGCCGTCGACCCGGGCGGCGTCGATGAGCTCGTCCGGGACGGCGGAGGCCGCGTACTGGCGCATCATGAAGACGCCGAAGCCGCTGACCAGGAACGGCAGCATGACCGCGGGCAGCTGGCCGTTGAGGCCCAGGGTCCCCATGAGCATGTAGAGCGGCACCAGGCCGAGCTGGACCGGCACCATCATCGTGCCGATCACCACGAGCAGCAGAGCCCCCCGGCCGCGGAACCGCAGCTTCGCGAACGCGAACCCGGCCATGCTCGACAGCAGGACCACCGAGACGGTGCAGACGCCGGCCACGATCAGGCTGTTCAGCATGGCCTGGCCGAACATCACGTCCTCGTTGGCGAGGACCCGCGAGATGTTGTCGTCGAGCTGGTCGCCGGGCGTGAGCGGCGGCGGAATGCTGGTGATGTCGGCGTTGGGCCGGGAGGCCATGACGACCATGAACCACAGCGGAGCCACCGACAGCCCGATCGCGACGATCAGCCCGACGTAGGTCAGCGGGCTCGCGGACCAGAGCCGGCTCGAGGCGCCGCGTGCGGAGCGTCGCCAGGACCGCTTCCGGGGGACGGCGACCACCGGGACCGTGGCGAGTTGCTGGGTCATCGTCGCCCCCTCACTCGGCCGACCGGATGCGGGTGATCAGCCAGAGGTTGACCGCCGACACGACTCCGATGAGGAGGAACAACACCCAGGCGATGGCCGCGGCGTAGCCGAAGTCCTGACCCGGGAACGCCTCCTCGACCAGGTACATCGCCACGGTCTGGAACTGCCGTTGCGTGCCGCCGGCCAGCGCCCCGGCGCCCGCGTTGAACAGCAGCGGCTCGGTGAACAGCTGCACGCCACCGATCGTGGCGACGATGACGACGAAGATCAGGGTCGGCCGGATCAGGGGGACGGTGATGGACCAGAACTGGCGCCACGAGCCCGCCCCGTCGAGGGCGGCCGCCTCGTAGACGTCCCGGGGCACCGCCTGCATGGCGGCCAGCAGGATCAGGGCGTTGTAGCCGGTCCACCGCCAGTCGACCATCACCGAGATCGCTGTCCAGGAGGAGAGCCGGCCGCTCTGCCAGTCGATGCCCTCGAGCCCGATGGCCTCGAGCAGCCAGTTCGCGATCCCGAAGTCCCGGGCGAAGATCAGCGTGAAGATGATCCCGACGGCGGCGACCGACGTGACGTTCGGGATGAGCACGCCCAGCCGGAAGAACGTGCGCGCCCGCAGCCGCCGGTTGAGCACGTGGGCGAGGACCAGCGCGAGCGTCAGCTGCGGGACGGTGGACAGCACGAAGATGCCCAGGGTGTTGCGCACCGCGTTCCAGAACCGCTCGTCGGTGGCCAGCTGCACGTAGTTGTCCAGCCCGACCCACGAGTGCGAGCCCAGCAGGCTCCAGTCGTGCAGCGAGACCCACAGCGTCCGGCCGAGCGGGTACAGCCCGAACACGGCGAACAGGAGGAAGAACGGGGCGATGAGGAGATAGGGCATGTAGCGGACGTCCCAGCGCGACCGCGCCGAGCGCCACCGGGAACGGCGCGAGCCGCTCCCGGTCGGCGGCGGCGCCTCCGGCGCCGCGACCGTGGAGGTCGCGGCGCCGGACGCCAGCGTGGGAGCCGCCACGGTCAGGCCGCTGCCTGCTCGGCGGCCTCGATGGCGTCCTGCCACCCGTCCTCGGGCGAGAGGTCACCGGCCTCGACACCGCGCAGCACGTTCTCCACCGCGTCACGGACCACCTGGTTCTTCGCGCCCAGGTAGACCGGCTCCAGCTGGCTCGCGCCGGCCACGAACAGCTGACCGACGGGGGCGTCGCTGAAGTACTCGTTGGTCGCCGACTGCAGTTCCGACGTCTCGTAGAGGGTCGGGTTGCTGGGCAGGTTGCCCTCGGCCTCGAACGCCGCGAGCTGACCGTCGGCGTTGGTGAGGAACTGGACGAGTTCCACCGCGAGCTCCTGGTTCTCGCTCGCCGTCGGGACGGCGAGGAACGAGCCGCCCCAGTTGCCGCCGCCGCCGGGGACCGTGGTGATGTCCCAGTTGCCGGCGTTCTCCTCGCCCGACTGCTCCTGGATGTAGCCGGTCATCCAGGCCGGGCAGGCGATCGTGGCGAAGTTGCCGTTCTTGAAGCCGGCGTTCCACTCCGTGGAGAAGGAACGCAGCTCCGCCGACAGCCCGGCCGCGTCCATGGCGACCGCGGTGTCCCAGGCCTCGCGCACGGCCGGGTTGGAGTCGAAGACGAGTTCGTCGTCCTCGTCGAAGTAGCTGTACCCCGGGTCCGCGCCGGCGCTCTGCATCAGCACCGAGTTGTAGGTGTTGGTGGCCGAGTCGACGAAGTGGACGGCGTCGTCGCCGATGCCCTCCTGGAACTGCTCACCGACGTCGATGTAGTCGTCCCAGGTCGCCCAGAGCGCCCCGACCTCTTCCCGGTCGGTCGGGAGCCCGGCCTGCTCGAACAGGTCCGGCCGGTAGCACATGGCCAGTCCGCCGACGTCGGTGCCGAGACCGATCGTGTAGTCGCCGTCCCCGGTCGTCGCCTGGTCGAACTTCCAGTCCAGCCACTGGTCGCGTTGGTCGGCGGCACCGAAGTCCTGCAGGTTCACGAAGTTGTCGGGGTTCTGCAGGAAGTTGACGACCTGCCCCTCCTCGATCGCGACGACGTCCCCGGCTCCGCTCCCGGCGGCGATGCGCTGGGTGAGCTGGGTGTTGTACTGCCCGAGGTCGCCCTCGGCGGTCTCGACGATCGTCACGCCGGGATGGTCCCGCTCGAACTCCTCGTAGAGGTCGGCGTAACCGAACCGGCCGAAGAGGTTGACCCGGAGGGTGACGTCCTCGCCCTCCCCCGAGGCGTTCGCGGAATCGTCACCCCCGCAGGCCGACAGCCCGGCGACGACGACGAGCGCCGTGCCGAGGGCGCTCACCCGTCGTCGGCGTGGTCGACGAGAGACGGGTGCGCCCCGTCCCTCCAGCACATGCCCTGCTCTGGAACCTGACACGGGACCCTCCTCGGGTCGTTCCGATGGATTGCATGGGAGCGCTCCCGAGGAGAGTGGCGCACGTCACGTGCATCGGTCAAGAGTCTTATGGGAGCGCTTCCATGAGTTGTTACCGCTCCGTGATCCGAGGGACTGCCCGGAGCCGCTCCATGGGTGACCGTTCAGGGTCGCGTGGGGGTGCTCCCCGATGTGCCGGGACCGCTGCGACCGACAGGCTCCTCGGCATGACTTCCCAGCACCTGCCCGGAGCGACCGCATGATCGCCGCCCGGGGACTCACCAAGACCTACGGCGCCAAGACCGCCGTCGACGGCATCGACTTCACCGTCGAGCCCGGCCGGGTGACCGGCTTCCTCGGCCCCAACGGCGCCGGCAAGTCGACGACGATGCGCATGATCCTCGGCCTGGACCGCCCGACCGCCGGCAGCGTGACCGTCAACGGCCGCCGGTACGCCGAGGCCGCGGCGCCGCTGCGGGAGGTCGGCGCCCTGCTCGAGGCCCGCGCACTGCACCCCGGCCGTTCCGCGCGCGACCACCTCCGGTGGATGGCCGCGAGCAACGCCATCCCGGCGCGGCGGGTCGAGGAGGTGCTCGGTCTCGTCGGGCTGGAGAAGGTCGCCGGCCAGCGGGTGGG
Organism: uncultured Actinomycetota bacterium; assembly: GCA_963784165.1. Lineage (GTDB taxonomy): Bacteria > Actinomycetota > Actinomycetes > Mycobacteriales > Geodermatophilaceae > Blastococcus_B. The sequence goes on along the minus strand of CAWAQI010000017.1, from coordinate 114,283 downwards.
CAAGTTCTCGCTCGGCATGGGGCAGCGCCTCGGCATCGCGGTGGCCCTGCTGGGAGACCCGCCGGTCGTCGTCCTCGACGAGCCGGTCAACGGGCTGGACCCCGAGGGCATCCGCTGGGTGCGCACCCTGGCCCGGCAGCTGGCGGAGGAGGGCCGGACGGTCTTCGTCTCCAGCCACCTCATGTCGGAGATGGCGCTGACCGCCGACCACCTGGTCGTCATCGGCCGCGGCCGCATCCTGGCCGACTGCTCGACGTCGCAGTTCATCGCCGAGCACGCCGCCTCGTTCGTCCGCGTGCGCAGCCCGCAGCCCGGCGACGTCGCCGACCTGCTCCGCCGCCACGGGCTCGACGTCGCCGTCCACGAGGACGACGAGCTGCGGGTCCAGGGCCTCGACGCCCCTGCGATCGGCGAGCTCGTCGGCAAGAGCGGCCTGTTCCTCCACGAGCTGACCCTCGTGCGGTCCTCGCTGGAGGACGCCTTCATGACCTTGACCGCCGACAGCGTCGAGTACACCGCTTCCACCGCCACCGCAGGGATCGCCCGATGACCATGACCGACACCTCCCGCACCGTCGTCCTCGACCCGAGAGCGAACGTGCCCGGCGTCCGGCAGCCGGGTTTCGCCGACACCCTGCGCGCCGAGTGGATCAAGTTCTGGTCCGTGCGGTCGACCGTGTGGTCGGTCGTCGCCATGTTCGTGGTCGGCGCCGGTCTCACCGTCCTGATCTGTGCGGCCGCCGCCGAGGACCTGGCCAGCGGGCAGGCCGGCGAGAACCCGGCCTCCTTCGTGACCTGGGGGATGATGTTCGCCCAGGTCACGGCCGTCGTCCTGGGCGCGATGGTGGTCACCACCGAGTACGGCAGCGGCATGATCCGCGCGACGCTCGCGGCGACCCCGCGCCGCGGCGAGGTGCTCGCGGCGAAGGCCGTCGTCCTCACCGGCACCCTGCTGGTGGCCGGCACCGTCACCGCGTTCGCGGGCTACTTCGGGGGCAACTGGTTCCTCGACCGCGAGGGCATCGGCATCGCGCTGAGCGACGAGGGCGTCCTGCGCGCCATGTTCGGCGGCGGCCTCTACATGGCCGGGCTCGGTCTGCTGGCCGCGGCCGTCGGGTTGCTCGTCCGGCACACCGCCGCCGCGCTGTCCATCGTCCTCGGGATCGTGTTCGTCGCCGGGACGATGGTGTTCCTGCTCCCCGGCGCGTGGGGTGAGTGGATCGGCAAGCTGATGCCGGGCAACGCCGGCTCGGTGATCACCGCCCCGGTGTCGTTCAACCCGATGGTGCTCGACCCGTGGCCCGGCTTCGGGGTGTTCATGGCCGAGGTGGCCGTGGTGATGGTGGTCGGCTGGATGACCTTCCGCCGCCGCGATGCCTGACACCGATGCCTGACACCGCTGCCTGACCCGGTCGCCGGCCCGCGCGGAGCTCCCCCGCGCGGGCCGGTTGCCGTTCCCAGGCACAGTGGAGGGGTGACCTCCCCCGATCCGCACGCCGACGGCCGCCGTCGCGCCGAGGACTTCCTCGCGCTGCTCGACGGCGACGACGCCGCCGCCGACCGCCTGCTCGCCGAGCTGACCGACGTCCGCGACCTGGTCTTCCTCGGCGCCGGACTGACCGCCATCGCCCGCGCCGAGGGACGAGCCCTGCCGACGGCGCAGCGCGCGCAGGCCAGCACCCGGCAGGTCCGCCTCGGTCAGCTCCGCGATGCCAATCGGGGCGACCTGGAGGGGCTGCGCACCTGGCTCCGCAGCTCGGGCGAGGAGATCCTGTTCATCCGGTCCGTCCGGACGGCCGCCGAGCGCGCCCTCGGCTGATCGCGACCGGCATCACCGCGACGAGCGAGGCCGCGACGACGACGAACGTCCAGTCCAGCCCGATCCCCGCGGCGATCAGCCCGAGGACGAGCGCACCGACCGCCGTCCCGGCGTCGAAGGCGACGTTCCACACCGCACTGGCCGACGTCGTCCCTCCGGCGCCGGCGCGGGCGAACGCCGACAGCAGCGTCAGGTTCTGGGCCGCGCCGTAGCCGGCACCGAACAGCGCCGCCCCGAGCAGGATCCAGACCCCGCCGGTCGTCAGCCCGACGGCCGTGAGCAGCATGCCGACCGCGCCCACGGCCAGCGACGCGATCGTCAGCCCGCGGCCGCTCCCGAACCGGTCCGCCAGGAGCCCCGCCCGCCAGCGGGTCAGCGCCCCGGTCAGGCCGAACAGCAGCAGGGCGGTCGTGGCGAGGGCGCCGTCCGGCCGTTCGATGGGCAGGAACGTGACCAGCCCGCCGCCGGCCAGCGTGACGACGAACAGCACCGCCGACGGCGCCAGCGCGGCGCGCAGCGCCGCCCGCCGCGTGCCGGCCGGACCGGCCACCTCCTGCGGACCGAGCGACCGCACCAGCCGCGGGACCAGCAGCACGCCGAGCAGCGGTGAGGCCCCGAGCCAGGCCAGCCACCCGACGTGCCCGTCGAGCACCAGGGCCACCCCCGCCGGGACGGCGATCAGGTTGGGCACCGCGATGGCCAGTCCGTAGAGCCCGATCGACTCCCCGCGCCGCTCCGGGGGCGCCACCTGCGCGGCGAGCGTCGCCCCGAGCACGGTGAGGACGGCGAAGCCGGCGCCGCGCACCGCGGAGAGCGCGGAGATCCAGCCCACCCCGTCGTCGAGTGCGTACAGGGGCGAGGGCGCACCCATGGCCACGAGCCCGGCGGCCAGCACCGGGCCGAGCCCGAAGCGGCTGGTGAGCGCCGGCACGGTCAGCTGGACGGCGATGGTGACGCCGAGGAAGACCGCCGTCACGACACCCGCGGTGCTCTCGGCCGCGCCGCCGCCCACCGCGTAGACCGGCAACGAGGCCAGCGTGAGGCAGTAGCTGGCGAACCCGAGGATCGTGACGCCGACCAGGGCCTGCAGGCCGCGGGAGCGCCACAGCGATGCCCGCTCCTGCACCGCTCCCCCAGCCACACTCCGAGCATGACCGTCGGTGCGCGCCCGACTGCGAGCGGGTGGTGTGCGCGGCCGGACCGCGCAGCCAGGCAGGCGAAACCGGCCGTTCCTGAGCCATAGTGCGCACGTGTCGCGCGAGCGGGGGGCCCAGCGGTGTGGCTGAGGCTCGCTGACAACGAACCGCCGCTGGTCGAGGTCGACCTGCACGGGGACCCGACCGGGCGGGCGGTGGTCGACCTGCTGGTCGACTCCGGGCTCGTGGCCGAGCCGGCCCGCCGGCACCTGCGGATCGCCCGGACCGGCGTTCCGGTCGACGCGGAGCGGCCGCTGTCGGAGCTGGGGCTCCGCAACGGCGACGTGCTGCAGGGGCGGACCGCGCCCGTAGCGACGCCCGCCGTATCGGGGCCCGAGGTGGTCGTGGGCATGGGCCCGTCGGCCGGGCTCCGCCGGCCGCTGGGCGCGGCCCTCACGGTGGGCCGGGAGGCGGAGCTGCGGCTCGACGACCAGGGCCTCTCCCGCGAGCACGTGCGGTTCACCGTCGACGGCGCCGTCGTCCTGGCCCAGGACCTCGGCTCGCTGAACAAGACCTATCTGTTCGGGCAGCCGCTCGACGCGCCGACGCCGGTTCCTTCCGGCGCCCCCGTCGAGGCGGCGTCGTCGATCCTGCGCGTCCGGCCGCAGACCCCGCGCCCGGCCCCCGAGCTGCCGATGCGCGGCGGGGTCGCGCTGTTCTCCCGGCCGCAGCGTGCGGCGGCCGCCCCCGCGGCCGTCCGGCACCGCATCGCCGCACCGCCCGGGCCCCCGCCGACCCGCCGGATCCCGCTCGTGCTGGCCGCGGTGCCGCTGGCCGCCGCCGCGGTGCTGGCTGTCGCCGTCGGCACGACGGCGGCGCTGATCGCGGTGGGCGGCGCCGTCGTCGTCGCGCTCGCATCGGTCTGGGAGTACCGGAGCAGCGGCGTGGGCGAGCACCGCGCCCGCGAGGCCGCTTTCGAGTCGTCGCTGCAGGCCGCGCGGGCCGGCCTCGAGCGGGACCTGCCCGACGAGGGCGTCCGGCGGTGGGCCGCGGCTCCCGACCTCGCCGAGGTGCTGCGCCGCACCGACGGCCCGGCGCACGACCTCTGGGAGCGGCGGCCCGGCGACCCCGACCACCTCGTCGTCCGGGTGGGCTGGACCGACCTGCCCTCGGCCGCCGGCTACGAGCTGGCGCCGGGCGGCACCGACGACGAGCGCGCGCACGTCGCCCGCACGCTGGCGCCGCACCTCGTCGTCCGGGGCACACCGCTGACCGTCGGTCTCGCCGACGTCGAGGGCATCGGCCTCTCCGGCCCGCGCGAGCAGACCGCGGCCCTCGCCCGGTGGCTCACCATCCAGCTGGCGGCCCTGCACAGCCCGCACGACCTGCGCCTCGCCGCAGCCCTGGCCGCGCGCTCGGAGTGGTCGTGGTTCGCCGCGCTGCCGCACGCCGCCGGCGAGGAGGGCCCGATGCTCGCGACGGTGCCCGACGACGCTCGCCGGCTGATCTCGGGACTGACCACGCTCGTCGAGGAACGCGTCGCACACCCCGATCCGGCCCAGCCGGCGGTCGTGTTCGTGATGGACGAGGAGCTCCCGCTGCCGCGCAGCCTGCTCGCGACCGTCCTCGAGCAGGGCGCGCGCGTGGGCGTGCACGTGATCTGGCTGGCCCGGCACCGGTCGACGGTGCCGGCGTCCTGCCGCGCCGTCGTCACGGTCGCCGCCCCCACCGTGACGGTCACCTGGCCCGACACCGGCCGGACCGTCGAGGAGGCGAGCCTCGACGTCGTCCCGCTCGCCCCGGTCGAGACCGCCGCCTGGAACCTCGCCGGTCTCGCCGACGCCACCGGGCACGACCCGTCCGGCAGCGGGCCGACCTCCGAGCCCTCCGCGCGGCTGCTCGGCATGGGCGAGCCCACGCCGGAGGAGGTCCTGCGACGCCGGGACCAGAGCTCCGCCGCCGCGCCCGTGCCGCTCGGGCGGTCCGGCGAGATCCCGATCGGCTCGACCGTGGGCGGCTACATGCTCAAGCGGCAGCTCGGGGCCGGCGGCATGGGTGCGGTCTACCTGGCGCGGCACCGCTCGCTGCCGCGCGACGTCGCGCTCAAGGTGCTGCACCCGGCGTTCGCCGACCACGAGCAGTTCCGCGAGCGGTTCGAGCGCGAGTCCGACGTCCTCTGCCGGCTCGAGCACCCGAACGTCGTCGACGTGGTGGACCGCGGTCAGGACGGCGACCTGCTCTGGATGTCGATGCGCTACGTGCCCGGTCCCGACCTCGACACCGCCCTGCGGGAGCGCGGGCCGTTCTCGCCGGAGCAGGCGGTCGCCGTCATCGCCGGGATCGGGCGGGCGCTCGACGCCGCGCACGCCGCCGGACTGCTGCACCGCGACGTCAAGCCGGCCAACATCCTGCTGCGCCGCGGCTCCGACGGCACCGAGGAGGCGATGCTCACCGACTTCGGCATCGCCAAGGACCTCGCCGCGGCCGTGACCCTCACCCGCGCCGGCGAGGCACCGGCCACCGTCGCCTACGCCTCCCCCGAGCAGCTGGAGGGACTGCCGCTCGGACGGCGGGCCGACGTCTACTCCCTCGGCGCCGTCCTCTTCGAGTTGCTGACCGGACGGCGGGCGTTCCCGGCCGCGGACATCGGGCCGCTGCTGGCGGCCGTCATCGCCGGGCCGGTGCCGGACATCCGCAGCGTCCGCCCCGACCTCCCGCCCGCGCTGGCCGACGTCGTCACCAAGGCACTGCAGAAGGACCCGGCGGACCGCTTCGCCTCCTGCGGCGAACTCGCGACGGCGGCCCAGTCCGCCCTCGTCGTCTCCACCCGCGCGCCGCGGACGACGATCGGCCGGTCCGAGGTGCCGCCCCCTCCCCCGCCGGCCGCGCCGCGGGCCCGTCCCGTCTGACGTCCATGCACTGAACCGTTCCGTTCTCGACGACGGCGACGTACGGTCCCGACGACAGCAGGGCCAACGGGGGCGAGGGACAGGCGCATGCCGCCAGACATTGCCGGGCTGAGCGGTCCGGTCGAGGTCGGCCGGGGCGGGTTCGGCATCGTCTACCGGGCGCACGACGACCGCTTCGACCGCGAGGTGGCCCTCAAGGTCATCCGCGAGACCGGCCTCAGCGACGAGGTCGTGGCCCGGTTCGCGCGCGAGTGCCGCTCGCTCGGCTCGCTGTCCGGGCACCCGAACATCGTCTCGATCTACGACGCCGGCCAGACCGACGACGGCGAGCTCTACCTCGTCATGGAGTTCCTGCCGCGCGGATCGCTCGCCCAGCGCGTGGCGACGGCGGGCGCGGCGCTGCCGCGCGACGTGCTCGCGTGGGGCGCGGCCCTCGCCGGCGCACTGGAGACGGCGCACCGCAGCGGGATCATCCACCGCGACGTGAAGCCGGAGAACGTCCTCTTCTCGACCTTCGGTGCCCCGAAGCTCGTCGACTTCGGCATCGCCCGCATGCGGACGGCGTTCGAGACCCGCTCCGGCCAGGTCAGCGCGACCCTCAGCCACGCGGCGCCGGAGATCATCGGCGGCCAGCCGGCATCGGCGCAGTCCGACGTCTACTCGCTGGCCAGCGTGCTGTTCCAGGCCCTCACCGGCCACGCCCCGTTCGACCGCCCGGACGAGGAGAGCCTCGTCCCGCTGATCGCCCGCATCGCCACCGCCGAGCCGCCCGACCTGCGCGAGCACGGCGTGCCCGAACCGCTGGCCGCGGCCATCGCCCGGGGTCTGGCCAAGGACCCCGCCGACCGACCCGCCACCGCATCGGCCTTCGGGCAGGAGCTGCAGGACGCCGCCACGGCGCTGGGTCTCCCGGTTCCCGAGGTGCCGGTGAGCGACCCGGTCGCGCAGCCGGCCACCACCGACGGCCTGTTCGCCCTGGGCACCGGCGACCGCGCGACGCCCAAGATCGGCACGGTGCAGGTGGCGCGGCGTCGCGAGTCGCTGCCCGCAGCCGGGGCGACCAGCACCCGTTCGCGGCGCCATCGGAAGTTCGTGCCGTCGCTGGCCACGGCGCTGATCGTCATCGGCCTCGCCGGCGCCGGGGTGGGTTGGGCCCTCACCCGGGACGACGGTGGCGCGGAGGAGACCACGCTGGAGCTGGCCGACTCGGTCACGCACACCGACGTCGGGCTGGACATCCACCGGGAGTACGCGATCGCGGACGACGGCTCGACCGTCGGCAGCACCGTGCGCCTGGTCAACACGTCCGAGGAGGACGTCAAGCAGATCTGGTTCGAGGTCATCCCACCCGACCTGGCCACCCTGTCGACGGACGCGACGTTCTCCCCCACCCCCCAGGGCTTCGTCGAGGGGCACGTCATCGCCTACTGGGTGCTCACCCTGGAGCCCGGCGGCGAGCAGCGGTACAGCTGGACGACGCCGCTGCCCGACGACGCCGAGCCGTCGCAGGACTACCTCCGCGAGGTGCGCACGGCCGTGGAGGAGGAGACCGCGGCCACCGAAGAGGTGACCGACGCCAAGCGCACCGAGCTCGCCGAGGAGACCGGCGCCGACGCCGTGGAGCCCACCGAGGTGGAGCCCGACACCCGCGCGGGGGAAGAGCCGAGCGGCGGACCGGGTATCCCCGACACCGGCGGCACCGTGCCCGACACCGGTGGTGAGAGCGTCCCGGGGGTTCCCGACGTGGGCACCGGCACCACCGACACCGGCGGCGACACGGGCGGGACCACCGGCGGCGACACCTCCGGCGACGGAGGCACCCAGGAGGGCAACCCCGCGCCGCAGCAACCGCCACCGGCCGCTCCTGCCAACCGTCCGCCGTCGATCAGCGCCTCGAACCAGTCGAGCAACGAGCGTCAGGGCATCAACGTCACCTTCTCCGCCTCGGATCCGGACAACGACAACGTCAGCATCTCCGTCAGCGGGCTGCCTGCGGGGTTGTCGGCCTCCGGCGGTCGGGTCACCGGGACGATCTCGCACAACGCCGCGAACCTGACGTCCACGCCGTTCGAACATCCGCAGCCAGTCCTTCTCCGTGACGGTCACCGCCAGCGACGGCCGTGGCGGCACCGACTCGGCGACCGTCACCTGGACGGTTCGCGACACCCACACGACGATGCCGAACTACGTCGGCACGTACGGCTGCGGCCCCTCGTGCGGGGAAGGCAACCCCGACGTGGCCGACCTGTCCAACCCCGGCTTCTTCTGCGCCACCGGTACGGGTCGCCCGGAGGACACCATCCACGCGCAGAGCGTCGGGGCGGGATCGGTCGTGCAGTGGGGTCAGTCGATCAACTACACGTACGCCAGATCCAGCTGCTGACCGTCGGGCACGGGACCCACGACCGCGCCGGTCTCGGCGCGCTGCTCAGCGGCGCCGGGGTGGACCTGTCGTCGACGTCCGGCGCTTCCCCGGCAGCCGCACGCACCCGGACCTCCGCGGGAAGCCCTCGAGGAGTGGCTGCCCGCCGACGGCATCGGCTACCGCTGGGACGAGCGGCTCGGCGGCCGCCGCAAGCTCCCGCCCGGAGAGCCGGTGGCCGACGACTGGTGGACCGTCGCCCAGTTCGCCGCCTACGCCGCGCACACCCGCACGCCGGAGTTCCGGTCCGCGCTCGACGAGGTGCTCGCCGAGGCGGCGCGGTCGACGGTGGCCGTCATGTGCAGCGAGAGCGTGTGGTGGCGCTGCCACCGGCGGCTCATCGCCGACGTCGCCGTCCTCGGCCGTGGCGTGCCGGTGCAGCACCTCATGCCCGACGGCCGGCTGACCCCGCACCGCCCCTCCGAGGGCGCGGTGGTCGAGGACGGCAACGTCTGGTGGCCGGCGCGTTAGTCCATGTGCGGGTAGCGGTAGTCCGTCGGCGGGACGAACGTCTCCTTGATCACCCGCGTGCTGCTCCAGCGCATCAGGTTCTGCGCGGCGCCGGCCTTGTCGTTGGTGCCGGACGCCCGCGCTCCACCGAAGGGCTGCTGCCCGACGACGGCGCCGGTCGGCTTGTCGTTGACGTAGAAGTTGCCCGCCGCGAACCGCAGGAACTGCTGGGCGTGCGCGATCGCCGCCCGGTCCTGGGCGATGATCGATCCGGTCAGCGCGTACGGCGCCACCGACTCCATCTGGGTCAGCACGCTGTCGTAGTCGGCGTCGTCGTAGACGTGCACCGACAGCACCGGGCCGAAGTACTCGGTGGTGAACACCTCGTGGCCGGGGTCGGTGCCCTCGATGATCGTCGGCCGCACGAAGAAGCCCTCGGAGTCGTCCGCCGTGCCGCCGGCGACGACGGTCAGCGCGTCGTCGTCCTTGGCACGGTCGAGGACGCCGGAGAGCTTCGAGAACGACTTCCGGTCGATCACCGCGCCCATGAAGTTCGAGAAGTCGGTGACGTCGCCCATCGACAGCGACTCCGTCGTCGCGACCAGGTCGTCGCGGAGCTTCGACCACAGGCTGCGCGGCACGTAGGCGCGGGACGCGGCCGAGCACTTCTGGCCCTGGAACTCGAAGGCGCCACGGACCAGCGCGGTGCGCAGCACGTCGACGTCGGCCGAGGCGTGCGCGACGACGAAGTCCTTGCCGCCGGTCTCGCCGACGATCCGCGGGTAGCCGCGGTAGGAGGAGATGTTCTCCCCGACCGTCTTCCACAGGTGCTGGAAGACCGGCGTCGAACCGGTGAAGTGGATGCCGGCGAGGTCGGGCGAGGCCAGCGCGACCTCGGAGACGGCGACGCCGTCGCCGGTGACCATGTTGATGACGCCCGGCGGGAGGCCCGGCCTCCTCCAGCAGCCGCATCAGGAAGTGCGCGGCGAACTGCTGGGTCGGCGCCGGCTTCCAGACGACGGTGTTGCCCATGAGCGCCGGCGCGGTGGGCAGGTTGCCGGCGATCGCGGTGAAGTTGAACGGCGTGATCGCGTAGACGAAGCCCTCGAGCGGGCGGTGGTCGATGCGGTTCCAGATGCCCGGCGACGACTCCGGCTGCTCGGCGAGGATCTGCCGCGCGAAGTGCACGTTGTAGCGCCAGAAGTCGATCAGCTCGCAGGCGCTGTCGATCTCGGCCTGGGTGGCGGTCTTGCTCTGGCCGAGCATGGTCGCGGCGTTGAGCGTCTGCCGCCACGGCCCGGCCAGCAGGTCGGCGGCCTTGAGGAACACGGCGGCGCGGTCGTCGAAGGACAGGTCGCGCCAGGCCGGCGCCGCCTCGCCGGCGGCCCGCACGGCTTCCTGTGCGTCGGCATGGTTCGCGTGCGCCGAGGTGCCGAGGACGGCGGCGTGCCGGTGCGGCTGGACGACGTCGAAGCGCTCGCCACCGGCCAGGCGCTGCCGGCCGCCGATGGTGCTGGTCAGCTCGACCTGCTCCTTGGCGAGCTCGGCCAGCCGCGTCTGCAGCGCCGTGCGCTCGGCCGAGCCGGGCGCGTAGGTGAGCACCGGCTCGTTGCGGGGAGCCGGGACCCGGGTGATGCCGTCCATGTCGAGAACCTCGTTTTCAGGACTTGGTGACGAGCGAGCGGAGGAAGAAGCGCACGTTGGCCGGTCGCTCGGCGAGCCGGCGCATGAAGTAGGCGTACCAGTCGACGCCGTAGGGGACGTAGGCGCGCACGCGGGTGCCGGCGGCGGCGAGACGGCGCTGCTCCTCGGGGCGGATGCCGTAGAGCATCTGCACCTCCCAGGAGTCCGCGGCGCGGGAGTTCTGCGCGGCCAGCTCGTGCGACCGCGCGATGATCGCGGGGTCGTGCGACCCGATCATCGGGTACCCCGGCCCGGCCATCAGGATCTCCAGGCAGCGCAGGTACGCGGCGTCGACGTCCTTCGAGCGCTGGAAGGCGACGGTGGCCGGCTCGTCGTAGGCGCCCTTCACCAGGCGCACCCGTGAGCCGCTGACGGCGAGCGCCTTGGCGTCGTCCTCGGTGCGGAAGAGCATCGCCTGCAGCACCGCACCGGTGCCGGGGTGCTCCTTGCGCAGCTCGGCCAGCGCGGCGAGCGTCGAGTCGACGGTGCGGTGGTCCTCCATGTCGAGGGTGACCGTGGTGCCCATCGCGGTGGCCGCCTCGACGACGGGGCGGACCAGTTCGAGCGCCAGGTCGTGCCCGTCGGGCAGCGCCTGGCCGAACGCCGACAGCTTGACCGACACCTCGGCGGCCGGGCCGAGACCGAGCGGGGCCAGGCCCTCGAGCAGCGCGAGGTACGCGTCGCGGTTGTGGACGGCCTCGCTGCGGTCGGTGATGTCCTCGCCGAGGTGGTCCAGGGTCACGGCGACGCCGTCGGCCGCGAGCGCACGGACGGCGGCGAGGGCGTCGTCCAGCTTCTCGCCTGCGACGAACCGGTCGACGACGCGGCGGGTGGCCGGGTTGCCGGTGACGACGCGGCGCAGGCCGGGCCGGCGCGAGGCGGCGAGCAGAGCCTTCGAGAGCAACGCGGACCCCCAGTGGTCACGGGACACGACATCGCGGAACGCGACACCTCGACGCTAGGCAGCCTCCCCCGTCCGGGCCAGCGACAGGTGTCAGAACCTCCACCCACCGCCTCATACACATGTACAAAGAGGCGTGCGCGTCGACCTGCAGGAGATCGTCGACGACGTCTCGCGCCTGCTCTCGGCCCCGGCGACGCTCGAGGACGCCGACTTCACGCTGCTGGCCTACTGCGCCCACGACGACGGGGCGCCGGGCGCGATGGACACCGTCCGCACCCGCTCGATCCTGACCCGGGGCTCGCCGGAGCCGACCCGCCGGTGGTTCGAGGAGTTCGGCATCGCCTCCGCCGAGGGTCCGCTGCGGACCCCCGCCGACCCCGACGCCGGCATCCTCACCCGGCTGATGCTCCCCGTGCGCCACGCGGGACGGACCCGGGGTTACCTCTGGCTGCTCGACGGCGGCCGGATCGACCCGGCCGACACCGCCGACCCCGCGCTGGCCGCCGCGGTCGACCTGGCCGCGGACGCCGGGCGCCTGCTCGCCGAGCAGGCCGCGCTCGACGAGGACCTCGGCCGGCCGCTCGCGCTCGCCCTCACCGGCGCGCCCTCCGCGCGATCGGCAGCCGCGGGAACCCTGGCCGACGCGCTCGGCGCCGACACCGCCCTGGTGCTGATGGCCCTGACCCCCAGCGACGCCGGCATCCCGGCGGAGTGGCAGCTGCCCGCGGCCGGCGCCGTCGCCACGGTGGTGGACCGCGCCGTCGCCGTCCTCGTGCCGCTGCCGGCGCCCGGCGACCTGCGGCCGGCCGGGGCCGTGGCCGCCGCGACGCTCGCGTCCCTGCCGGCGGGCAGCACCGCGGGGGTCTCGCGCGTGCGCCGCGGAACGGCGGAGCTGGCCGCGCAGTGGTCCGAGGCGTGCGCCGCCGCACGCGTCGCCGCCGTCGTCCCCCGGTTCTCCCCCGTCGCGCACTGGCCGGAGCTGGGTGCCTGGCGGCTGATCAGCGGCATGGACGGAGCCGATCCGGCCGTGCTGCCGCTGCTGGCCGACCCGGTGCTCAGCGAGACCGCCGAGGTGTTCCTGGACTGCGCCGGCAGCGCGTCGCGGGCGGCGGCCGCGCTGAGCATCCACCGGCAGACGCTGTACTACCGGCTGGCCCGCATCGAGTCCCTCACCGGCCTCGACCTGTCCGACGGCGATGCCCGACTGCTGCTGCACGCCTCGCTCAGGGCCGCCCGCCTGAGCCGCTGACCTAGGCTTTCCGGCGATGGCCGACGTCCTGCAGCTGCTGCGCGCCGGGACGGCGACCGAGCACGCCGACGTCGAGCGGACGCTGGACCTGATGAGCCCGGCACTCCAGCGGTCCCGGCTGATCGCCGTCCTCGACCGGCTGCACGGCTTCTGGGCGGCCGCCGAGGCGGGCCTCGACGACTGGGCGCACCGCCACCCGGCCGACGCCCACTCGCTGGACTGGGCGCGCCGCCGCCGCGCCGGCCTGTTCGCCCAGGACCTGCGCGCCCTGGATGCGGTCGGCGGCCCGGACCGGCCGGGCCTGCCCCGGATCCACGGCACCGACGCGGCGCTCGGCCGCCTGTACGTGCTCGAGGGCTCGACGCTCGGCGGCACGTTCATCGACCGGCACCTCGCGGGGCTTCCCCAGCTGGCCGGCGTCCGTCTGCGGGCCTTCTCCCCCTACGGAGCCGAGACCGGCGCGATGTGGCACGCGTTCCGGCGGGCCACCCGCGAACGCGTGGAGTCCGGCGGGGACGCCGCGGCCGTCGTGGCATCGGCCCGCCAGACGTTCGGCGCGCTCGCCGCGTGGTGCCGCGCCTGAGGCGCTAGTCCTCCTCGAACTCCGGCGCCGTGAACAGCGGGGTCAGGCCGTCGTCGGGGGTTCCGCCCTCGGCGGGGAGCGGGGCCTCGTCCTCGGCGGCGCGGACCAGGGGCAGCGACTCCTCGACCGATACCTCGCGAGAGTCGCGCGAGTCGCGCTCGAGGGCGGCGAGCAGTCGCTCCTCGTCCGGAGCGAGGTCCCCGGGGCCGAGATGGCCCCCGGGCTCACCGGCGTCCGTGCCGGATGCCATCGCACTGTCCAGGCCGTCGTCGCCCGGCAGGTCCTCGAACGCGCTGTCGGGATCGATTCCGTCCCGGCTGATCATGCTCATGCCCGGTCCTCTCGGGTCAGCGGGGGAAGTCCGCCGGCACCGCCGGTCACCAGCACCACACGTCGCGCGAAGCCTCTGCCCCCGTCCATCTCGACCTCGCTTCCCACTGCGCCGCCGCTGCCCGTGCCGCTCGTCCAGCCGCGCGGTCGTACGGCCGGCGGCTCGAGGCACAGCCTTCCGGAGATCGGCGGGACTCGCAGCCCGGGCGTGGTCGGGATCAGCCGCGGACGGTCCCGCGTGCGGTCGCTCCGCGCAGCCGGGCGGTCGGCGTCGCCCAGACGTCGGCGAGCGTGACCGTCGTCAGTTCGCGGTCGCGGATGAGTGCCACGAGGTCGCCGTAGAGCGTCGTCACGGTCGGGTGGTTGGCGTGCCCGACGACGATCGTCTGCCCGGTGAACCACTCCTCGGCCGCCGCCATGAGCTCGGGGCCGGTGATCACCCTCGAGTCGCCCAGGGTGCCGTTCCACATCGCGATCGTCGGATGGCCCTGGTCGGCGGCGATCCGGTCGGTGCGGTCGTCCCGCGCCCCGAACGGCGGCCGCAGGAACGGGCTGTCGCGGACTCCGAAGACCCGCCACAGGAAGTCACGGTTGCGGCCGATCTCGTCGGCCACCTGCTGGTCCGGCAGCGTGGTGAGGTCGGGGTGCGACCAGGTGTGGTTGCCCATGGCCACCTGCCCCGAGTCCACGAGCGGCCGCAACGCGCCGGCGTTGTCCTCCCACGAGCGGTAGCAGCCGTTCGGGAAGAACGTCAGGCGGACGCCGGTGTCGACCGCGAAGGCGATGAACGCGGCCACCACCTCGCTGTTCGTCCCGTCGTCGATGGTGAGCGCGAGCGAGCTCCCCTCGCCGGGCAGAGCGCTGACGACGCCGTTCGGTGGGTCGACCGGATCGACTCCCGGCACGCCCCGGGGCACGGGGAGCGCCACCCCGGCGGGCGCCAGCCGGGGCGGCGCGGAGGAGCTCACGAGGTCGGTCGTGCCGTGCCCGACAGCGGCTCCGGTGAGGCCGGCCGCGAGGACGAGGAGGAACCGTCGGCGGTCCATGGAGCGACGCTAGGAGCGCTTCGGAGCCGCTTCGGGGAGCCGTCGACCGACGCGCCGCAGCCGTTCGGAGGGCTAGCAGGCGATTGCGCTACGTGACCGTTCCGGTAACCCTGTGCGATAACACCATCACTACGCGTCGTAATCATGGTCTCACTCCGTAGAGGGGCACTTACTCAGAGCCATGTACTGCACCCGTCAAGCACCCCACACTCCGTGCCGACTCACGTCGCACAAGGAAGTGCGATCCAGCTCTTCACAAGGAGGTGCACGGAATGAGCAGCAATCAGCGGGGACCCACCCTGGTCGCGCCGGAGTACGGCGTGACCTGGGGAGGCCTCCCCATGTACGCGCGTAGGGCCATGACCGTCGGTCTGGCCACGCTCGTGGCCGCCGGCGTCGCCGGTCCGGCTACCGCGCAGGCCGCAGAGGTCTCGTCGGCCGACCAGGTGTCGGTCATCGTCCGTGAGCTCGCCAACTCCGGGAACGCCCCGGAGCAGGCGGTCGCGGGCTACGGCGGCGAGGTCGTCCGCGCGCTCGACATCATCAACGGCTTCACCGCGGAGGTGCCGGTCGACCGGCTCGACGCGCTGCGCGCCGTCCCGGGTGTCGAGTCGGTGACCGAGGACGCCGGGCTCGAGCTGTCGAGCGTCGACGCCGCGGCACAGGCGGCCCAGAGCGGTTCGCTGTACACGATCGCCAACGAGGTGACCGGCGCGTCCGACCTGTGGGCCGCGGGCTACACCGGCCGTGGCGTCGACGTGGCTGTCGTCGACTCGGGCGTCGTCCCGGTGGACGGCCTGGGCCGCAGCGGCAAGGTCGTCTACGGCCCGGACCTGACCCTCGAGGCGAACACCGGCGGCGAAGAACCTGGACACCTACGGGCACGGGACCCACATGGCCGGCATCATCGCCGGTCGGGACGCCGCCGCCACGTCGGTGACGGGCAACTCGTCGGACTTCGTCGGCATGGCGCCGGACGCCCGCATCGTCAGCATCAAGGTCGCTGACGCCAAGGGTCAGACCGACGTCTCGCAGGCCATCGCGGCCATCGACTGGGTCGTCCAGAACAAGAACAAGAACGGCTTGAACATCCGTGTTCTCAACATGTCGTTCGGCACCGACGGTGTCCAGGACTACCTGCTCGACCCGCTGGCCTACGCGGCCGAGCAGGCCTGGCACCAGGGCATCGTGGTCGTCGTCGCCGTCGGCAACGAGGGCTTCGGCACGGGCAAGGTCAACAACCCGGCCTACGACCCGTACCTGATCGCGGTCGGGAGCAACGACTCCCAGGGCACGGCCACCACTGCGGACGACGCCGTCTCGGCGTTCTCCACCGACGGTGACGGCACCCGCAACCCCGACCTCGTGGCGCCTGGCGCCGGCGTGGTCAGCCTCCGGAGCTCGGGTTCCTACCTGGACACCCAGTTCCCGGCGGCGCGCATCGGGGAGCGGTTCTTCCGTGGCAGCGGCACCTCGCAGGCCGCCGCGGTCGTGTCCGGTGCTGCGGCGCTGCTCATCTCGCAGCGTCCGGGCCTCACGCCCGACCAGGTGAAGGCGCTGCTGACGCAGTCGGCGTCGCCGATCGCCGGTGCCACCGCCGCCCAGCAGGGCGCCGGTGTGCTCGACCTCCGGGCCGCGAAGGTGGCTCCGACCCCGGTGAACGCGACGCAGACCTTCGCGCTCTCCACGGGTATCGGTTCGCTGGAGCTCTCGCGTGGTTCGGTGCACGTCACCGTCGGTGGCCGCACCGTCCGCGGTGAGGTCGACGTCCGTGGTCGTTCCTTCGACGCCCGCAACTGGGCGGCCGGCCTCCGCAACGGCACCAACTGGTCCGGCATGACGTGGTCGGGGATGACCTGGTCCGGCATGACGTGGTCGGGCATGACCTGGTCCGGCATGACGTGGTCGGGCATGACCTGGTCCGGCATGACGTGGTCGGGCATGACCTGGTCCGGCATGACGTGGTCGGGCATGACCTGGTCCGGCATGACGTGGTCGGGCATGACCTGGTCCGGCATGACGTGGTCGGGGATGACCTGGTCCTGATCCTCGGACCGGCCCGGCACCACTGACGGGAACGGGCAGCGGCCGGAGCACGTCCGGCCGGCCGCTGCCCACCCCGTCCCACCGCACCACAGATCCCGCACCACAGTCCCGCACGGGGCGCCCACGGCCCTGAACCCGCCGTGGGCGCTCCGGGCGGGACGTCCACCAGCCTGACCCGGGGTTTAACCCCCTGGAGTGACTCCAGCGAACGGCTGTGCACCAACCGTCAAGTACGTCACGACCGCTGTCGACATAGGTCCTGCACGACGTGTGCACCCGGACCCGGAGCTCGGAGGAGGTGAACGGGATGAGCAGCACCCAGCACGGCACCAGCACGCCGGCCACACCGGCCGACGGCGAGGCCGCCGCCGCACCGGTGGCGCTCCCCGTCGCCCCTGCGCGAAGCCCCCGACTCACGCCCGCCCAGCGGATCTCGCTGCTCGTCGCCACCGTGGCGCTGATCGCGGCGACCCTGTTCGTCACCGTCGTCCGGAACCTGCCGGCCGCGGACACCGCCGTCGCCCTGCCCTGGTTCTTCTGGGCCGCCGCCTTCGCCGTGTGCGAGGGGCTCGTGGTCCACGTCCAGTGGCAGCGCGAGGCCCACACCTTCTCCATCGGTGACCTCGTGCTCGGTGCCGGCCTGATCCTGGCCGCGCCGCAGGACCTGGTCCTCGCCCAGGTCGTCGGTGCCGGCGCCACGCTGCTGCTCTACCGGCGCCAGCGCGGCATCAAGCTGGCGTTCAACGTCGCGCAGTACGCGCTCGGCGGCAGCGTCGCCACGACCACGTTCGCGTTCCTGTCCGGCCCCTCGGTCGGCGCGTGGGACTGGCTCGCGGCGCTCATCGCCGTCCTGGTCACGACCGTCGTCGCCGACCTCTGCATCTTCGCCGTCATCAGCCTCTCCGAGGGCCGCGCCACCCTGCAGCCGCTGCTGGAGATGCTGACGCTGTCGCTGCCCTTCACCCTGGGCTCGGCGGCGGTCGGCCTCGTGCTGGCCCGCTCCGCGGCCAGCGACCCCGCGGCGCTCGCCCTGCTGGCGCTGCCCACCGTCCTCATCGTCGCGGCGTACCGGGCCTACACCCACGCCCGCGAGCAGCAGGAGAACCTGCGCCTGCTGCACGAGGTCACCTCGCTGCTGCACAACGGCGACACGCAGGAGGCGCTCGGCGACTTCCTGTCGTCGGTCCGCTCGGCGTTCCGCGCCGAGCTGGCCGAGCTGGTCCTGCTGGGGCCGGCCGGTCGCGACGGCGCCACGGTGAGCCGCAGCGTCGAGGGCTCCGAGCCGATCGTCATGGCTCCCCTCGACAACCCGGACGACCACCACCGGCTCCTCCGCCTGGCCACCGCCTCCGGCGCGCTGAGCACCCGGACCAGCTCCGGCCGCGGTCAGCAGCTGGACGCCTACGCCTCCGGGCGTGGGCTCAAGGACGCGATGGCGGCTGCCCTGCGCACCGACGACCGGGTCCACGGCCTGCTGCTCGTGGGTGGCCGCCTCGGCGACGTCACGACCTTCACCTCCAGCGACCTCGCGCTGCTGGACACGTTCGCCCGCCACGTGGCGACGTCGCTCGAGCGCGGCCGCCTGGAGGAGAACCTCCGCCAGGTGACCGACCTCAAGGAGCAGCTGCGGCACCAGGCGCTGCACGACCCGCTCACGGGTCTGCCGAACCGCACCCTGTTCCTGGACCGGGCGCGGCACGCCGTCGACACGGCGACCCGCACGCGCATCCACCCCGCGGTCATGTACATCGACCTCGACGGGTTCAAGCCGGTCAACGACACGTTCGGCCACGAGGCCGGCGACATGCTGCTCCGCACGGTCGCCGACCGGCTCCGGGGCTGCCTGCGGCCGGCGGACACCGCCGCCCGTCTCGGTGGTGACGAGTTCGCGATCCTGCTGAACGGTCCCATCGACCGGTTCGGCGTGGCCCGCGTGGTCGACCGCATCCGCACGCAGCTCGACGTCCCGGTCATCCTGGGCGAGGGCGTCGTGGCGACCGTCGGCGCGAGCATCGGCCTGGCCCTCGGCGACGCCGAGACGCCGGACGCCGACACGCTGGTCCGGCAGTCCGACATCGCCATGTACGTCGCCAAGCGCGCGGTCGGCACCGACTTCGTCGTGTACGAGCCCGACATGGGCGACACGACCGTCAGCCGCAAGGACACCACGGCCGAGCTGGCCGCGGCGATCCGCAACGGCGAGCTGACCACGGTCTACCAGCCGCTCATCGAGGTCTCGACCGGCCGGCCCATCGGCGCCGAGGCGCTGGTGCGGTGGCAGCACCCGGTCGACGGGCTGCGTCCCCCGGACCAGTTCATCGGGCTGGCCGAGGAGAGCGGGCTGATCACCGAGATCGGCAAGATGGTGCTCAACGACGCGTGCCAGCAGGCCGCGCGCTGGGTCTCCGACGCCCCGACCGGGAACGAGCTGCTGGTCACCGTGAACCTGTCGGCCCGCCAGGTCGCCGACACGGCGATCGTCGACCACGTCCGCGAGGCGCTCGAGGACTCCGGCCTGGAGCCCAACCGGCTCGTCCTGGAGATCACCGAGACCGTCCTCATGCACGACCGCGACGCCGCGGCCGCCACGCTGTGGCAGCTCAAGGGCCTCGGGGTCCGCATCGCGATCGACGACTTCGGCACCGGCTACTCGTCGCTGGCCTACCTGCGGCGGTTCCCGATCGACATGCTCAAGGTGGCCCGTGAGTTCGTCGACGGCCTCGGCCGCGACGCGCACGACGACGTCATCACCCGCGCGATCGTGGAGCTGGCCTCGACCCTCGGCCTGCTCACCGTCGCCGAGGGCATCGAGACCACCCAGCAGCAGGAGCACGTCAGCGCGCTCGGCTGCGACCTGGCGCAGGGCTACCTGTTCTCGCGCCCGATCGACGCCGAGGCCGTCCGCGCCCTCGTCGGCGAGCAGGAGGAGTGGCCGAAGCCGGCGCTCCGCGTCGTCTGAGCCTGCCTCAGTTCGCCGGAACGAGGCCTGCGGCCTCGATCAGCCGGGCCTGCTCCCGGCACCAGGGTGACCACGCGTCGCCCTCGGTCTCCTGACGACGGCGGAACGCGGCCCAGTCCAGCAGCTCCCACTCCCCCACCTCGGTGGGGTCGGGTACCGGCTCGCCGGTGAAGCTGCCGACGTAGACGGGGCAGATCTCGTTCTCGACGACGCCCCGGAACTCCGCGCGGTAGCGGTAGTCCGGCAGGGCCGGCCGCAGGTCGGCGACCGCCAGGCCGAGCTCGAAGTCGGCCCGGCGCGCGATGGCGGCGGCGTCGTCCTCGTCCGGGCCGGGGTGCCCGCAGACGGTGTTGGTCCACATGCCCGGGAAGGTGGCCTTGTCCTCCGCGC
Source organism: uncultured Actinomycetota bacterium (assembly GCA_963784165.1). GTDB lineage: Bacteria > Actinomycetota > Actinomycetes > Mycobacteriales > Geodermatophilaceae > Blastococcus_B. Next base: position 94,358 of record CAWAQI010000017.1, on the reverse strand, counting down.
GGCGGGTGACCAGCAGGCGTCCGTCGTCGTCGAACAGGTAGGCGGAGAAGGCGCGGTGCAGCGGGGTCTCCCCGTGGTGCACCTCGGGCTTCGGCAGTGTTCCGATCGCCCGGCCGTCGTCGTCGACCAGCACGATCAGCTCCATGGGATGACATTGTCTACGGCGTGGACAGCTTCCGCCGCGACGGCTTGACGTTCGACGTCCGGGACGGCGGCCCGCCCGACGGGGACCCGGTGGTGCTGCTGCACGGCTTCCCGCAGGACTCGACGGCGTGGGCACGGGTGGCGCCCGCGCTGCACCAGGCCGGCCTGCGCACGCTCGCCCCGGACCAGCGCGGCTACTCCCCCATGGCCCGCCCGCGCGGCCGGGCCTGCTACCAGCTGCGCGAGACCGTCGAGGACGCCCTCGCCCTGCTCGACGCCGCCGGACTGGACTCGGCGCACGTCGTCGGCCACGACTGGGGCGGCATCGTGGCGTGGGGGCTGGCCGCGTGGCACCCCGACCGGGTGCGCACGCTGACCGCGGTGTCGGTCCCCCATCCCGCCGCGATGACCAAGGCCTTCGTCAGCAGCGACCAGTTGCTGCGCTCGTACTACATGGGCCTGTTCCAGCTGCCCTTCCTGCCCGAGCGGCTCATCCTCGCCAACGACGCGCGCCCGCTGCGGACGCTGCTCCGGCGCGGTGGGCTGCCCGACGACGCGGTCGACCGCTACGTGCTGCGCATGCAGGAACCGGGCGCGCTCACCGCGGCCCTGGGCTGGTACCGGGCGCTGCCGTGGAGCGCGCGCGACCCGGTCGGCACGATCCGCGGGGTGCCGACGCTGCACGTGTGGAGCACCGACGACGCCTTCCTGGGCCGTGCCGGGACCGAGCTGACCGAACAGTTCTGCGACACCCCGTACCGGCTCGAGGTGCTGGAGGGCGTCTCGCACTGGGTTCCCGAGCTGGCCTCCGACCGGCTGGCCGAGCTGGTCACCGCGCACGTCCGCACCGCCTGAGCTGTCCACCGGCTCGGCGGGTGGACCGCCGTCGGCGTTGCAACACTGGCAGCCATGACGGAGCACGCACCGCTCCCCCGCGCCGAGCGGCTCGACCGGTTGCCCTTCACCCGGGAGCACCGCCGGCTCGTCGTGGGTTCCGGCCTCGGCTGGGCGCTCGACGCGATGGACGTCGGCCTCATCTCGTTCGTCATGGCCGCGCTGCTCGCCCAGGAGAAGTGGGGCATCACGGCGGGAGAGCTGTCGTGGCTCGGCTCGATCGGGTTCGTCGGGATGGCCCTGGGCGCCACGCTCGGCGGGCTGCTGGCCGACCGGTACGGCCGACGGCAGATCTTCGCCATCACCCTGCTGCTGTTCGGGGTGGCCACCGGAGCGGCGTCGCTCGCGTGGTCGGTGGGCGCACTCCTGGTGTTCCGCTTCCTGATCGGCCTGGGCCTCGGTGCCGAACTGCCGGTCGCCTCGACGCTGGTGAGCGAGTACGCGCCCGCCCACGTCCGCGGCCGGGTGGTCGTGCTGCTCGAGGCGTTCTGGGCCGTGGGCTGGACGCTCGCCGCGCTGATCGGCTACCTCGTCGTACCGGCCGACGACGACGGCTGGCGCTGGGCACTGGCGCTCGGAGCGGTGCCCGCTCTCTACGCGGTCGTCGTGCGGTGGGGACTGCCCGAGTCGGTGCGCTTCCTGGAACTGCGTGGTCGGGTCGACGAGGCCGAGGCGGCGGTCCGCCGCTTCGAGGCCGCAGCCGGGGTGGCGCCGGTCGAGTCGCCGTCGCCACGCCCGACGACCTCCCCACCGTGGTCGGCGCTGTGGGCGGTGGGCAGCCGCACCCGGACGGCAGCGCTCTGGGCGGTCTGGTTCTGCATCAACTTCAGCTACTACGGCGCCTTCATCTGGCTGCCCAGCCTGCTCTTCAGCTCCGGCTTCACGCTGGTCAAGTCGTTCGGCTTCACGCTGCTGATCACGCTTGCGCAGCTGCCCGGCTACGCGGTCGCGGCCTTCCTCATCGAGAAGTGGGGACGGCGGCCGACGCTGGCCGTCTTCCTCATCGGCTCGGCTGCCGGCGCGGGACTGTTCGCCGCGGCCGAGGGCGACACCGCCGTGCTGCTCACCGGCATGGTCCTGTCGTTCTTCAACCTCGGCGCCTGGGGAGCGCTCTACGCCGTGACGCCGGAGGCCTATCCGACGGCGCTGCGGGCGCGGGGCGCCGGTGCGGCCGCGGGGTTCGGACGCCTGGCGTCGATCGCAGCGCCGCTGTGCGTACCGCTACTACTCGACGCCGGCGGGTCCGGACTGGTCTTCGGGGTGTTCGCCGCGTTCTTCGTGGTCGGTGCCGTGGCGACCTGGGGACTGCCCGAACTGCGCGGGCAGGCGCTCGAGGAGGATGCCGCCGCGCAGGTCATGGTCAGGACGACGGCACTGCGTGCACAGTGAGCGGCCATGAGCCTGGACCCGGTCGAGACCAACCCCGATCACTACAAGGTCGTCTTCGAGAACGACCGCGTGCGCGTCCTGCGCTACACCGACAGCCCTGGAGTCCGGACGACGCCGCACGAGCACCCGGACAGCGTCATGGTCACGCTCAGCGGCTTCCGGCGCCGGCTCTACTCGGGCGACGCGCAGCGCGACGTCGAGCTGCCGGCCGGCATGACCGGGTGGCTGCCGGCGCAGCAGCACGCCGGCGAGAACATCGGCGACACCCAGACCGAGGTCATCTTCGTCGAGCTGAAGGACGGCGGCGCCGGGCCGCGGATCCCGGAGCCCTCGGACCAGAGTGATCCCTGTGTCCCCTGACGACCTCCGGCTGCGGAACGAGACCTACCGGCTGTTCGTGAGCCTCGGCCGGGCGCCGACGGCCGGCGAGGTCGCCGACGCACTCGGCGCCACGGACGACGACGTCCGCGACGGCTGGCGCCGCCTGCACGCCGCCCACGCACTGGTGCTCGACGACGACGGCGCCTCGATCCGGATGGCCAACCCCTTCTCCGGTGTCCCGACGTCGTTCCGCGTGCAGGCCGCCGGTCGTGAGTGGTTCGCCAATTGCGCCTGGGACGCGTTCGGCATCTGCGCTGCCCTGCATGTCGACGGTCGCATCGAGACCGCCTGCCCCGACTGCGACGAACCGCTGACGGTCGAGGTGCGCGGCGGCATGCCGGACAACACCTCGCTGGTCTTCCACTCCCTCGTGCCGGCCAGCCGATGGTGGGACGACATCGGCTTCACCTAGCAGTCGATGAACCTCTTCCGGTCGGAAGAGCACGTCCGGCGCTGGCTCGACGGCCGCGAGCCTGGGATGACGTTGCCCGTGCAGACGCTGGCCACCCTGGCCGTGGCGTGGTGGGGCGACCGGCTCGCGCCGGACTGGACGCCGCACAGTCGCGAGCAGAACCAGGCGATCCTCGACGGGCTCGGTCTGACCAGGGAGTTCTGGACCCTGCCGTGAACTCAGGTGCGTAGTGGTGCGGGGATGAGGATCTCGGTGCCGTCGGGGCGGTAGGTGTGCCATCGGCCGTCGGGATCTCGGTGGATCCGGAAGCCGTGGTGGACCTTGGTGTGGTGGCGTTCGCAGAGCAGCCCGGAGTTCTCCAATGATGTCTCTCCGTCATCGCACCAGTGCAGAAGGTGATGGACGTCGCACCAGTAGTGCGGAGCATCGCAGCCGGCGAAGACGCAGTGGTGGTCGCGGACCTCGACCGCCCGCCGCAGGTGCGGGGGGACGACCCGGTGCTTACGCCCCACATCCATCGGCTGGCCCTCGGGGCCGATGACGATGCGGGTGACGTTGCCGTCGCAGGCCAGCATCCGGGCCCGGGCGGCCGAGATGGCCGCGCCGAACCCGAGCTCGCCGGCGCCGACACCCGTGGCGGGGTCGACCAGGTCGGCCAGCGGGATGGTGACGACCACCTGCGGCTTGTGGGTGCGCAGGATCGGCGCGGTGCCGGCCGCGAGGGTGTTGTCGGCCCACTGCACGAACGCGTCGCCCAACTGCTGGGCGCGGGTGCGCATGTCGCCGGCGGGCCGATTGGCCTGCAGATGGGCCTCGAGGACGGTTCGGATCTTCTCGCCGCCGACGGCGTCGGCGGCGAAGTGAGCCGGAGACCGTGCCGTCGGCGTGCGTGGTGAGGCTCACCCAGCGGCCCTCGGTCGGGTCGGGTTCGGGCCCGTCGGGGTCCAGCGCGGACAGGTAGTGCTCCACCACCTGGGCGAGCCGGTCGTACCGCTCACCCGTGGCCACGTCCACCAGGGCCTGGTCGATGACGGCCAGGTCGATGTCCTGGGCGGCAGCCGCCGCCAGGTTCGCGGGGGTGGTGATCGGGGCGATGATCGCGAGCTGGTCGGCGGTGATCACCCCGGCCACGCAGGCCGCGGCGACCGCCGGCAGGTGGGACAGCGCGCGGCCGTTGCGGACCAGCAGCCCGGCCGCCCGGGGCGAGAGGTGGCCGTGCCCACGCAGCCAGGAGGCCATCGTCTTCTGCCCGTCGTGCTCCGGCGCCTGAGTGGTCTCGGCGACGCGGACGCTGCGGGCGATCTCGGCATCGAGCCGGTTGCGGATCTGGGCGAGCTCGCGGATCCGGGCGAGCTGCGCACCGGCCGGCAGCGCGTGCAGGTCGTCGGCGGCCAGGGCGTCCAGCGCCGACGACAGCTCGCCCATGACACCTCCACACCGGTTCGATCAGGTGTTCGAAGTGTACCGCAGGACGCGACGCTCGACGACCTGAATCCCCAGGTCAGAGGCCCTATCCACAGATTCGGAGGAGGCCTTGACAGGCGCGATCAGTCAGAGGTCGAACGCGGTCGCGTGCCGCGCCTCGTACACGCCCAACCGCCCGCCACCGGGCAGCCGGATGGTGGCCAGCCGGCCCCAACCCTGGTCGCTCACCGCACCCTCGAACACGACCCCGCGGCCCTCGAACTCGGCAACCTGCGCCTCGATGTCGTCGCAGACCAGGTAGAGCTCGGCGGCACCTGACGTCTCGGCCGGATGGACCGCCACCTCGGACGGCGGCAGCTGGAAGATCAGCCAGCCCCCGCCGGAGTCCACGAAGGACAAGCCGAGGACGTCGCGCAGGAACGTCCGATCGGCCTCGGCGTCGGCGCTGTAGAGGATGACGTGCGCTCCGCGGATCACGCCGACACCGTACGGCCGGTTGCCCCCGGGCGACCCGGGTAGCGCCAGCACATGCGACCACCCTCCCCCGGCCACCTCGAAGGCCTGACCGTGGCCGTCACCGGCGCGACCGGCAACCTCGGCACCGCGCTGCTCCGCCGGCTCACCGACGCAGCGGCAGGCGTGGCCGAGGTGCGCGGGTTGTCGCGCCGTCAGCCACCCACGGTCGCGCCGTACGACCGGGTGCGGTGGTTCAGCGCCGACCTGAGCACGCCCGAGAGCGAGGAGACCCTGGCCGAGTTCCTCGACGGCGTCGACGCCGTCGTGCATCTGGCATGGGCGCTCCAGCCCGGCCGGGAACCGGAGCGGCTGCGGACGGTGAACGTCGACGGCACCCGACGGGTCGCCCGCGCGGCGAAGGCGGCCGGGGTGGGCCACGTCGTCCACATGTCCTCGCTGGGCGCCTACGCGCCGGCCGCCGTCGGCCAGGTCGTCGCCGAGGACTGGCCGGTCACCGGCATCCCGACGGCGCAGTACAGCCGGGACAAGGCCGCGGCCGAGCACGTGGTGCACGAGACGCTCGGCACGGCGCGCGGCGTGACGCTGACCGTCGTCCGCCCGACGCTGGTCCTGCAGCCCGACGCCGGCAGCGAGATCGGCCGCTACTTCCTCGGCCCGCTGCTCTTCGGCGCCGCCCGCCGGCTCCCGGGGCCGGTCGCGCGGCGACTGCCGCTGCCGTTGCCGGCCCTGTCCCTGGGCTTCGTGCACGCCGACGACGTCGCCGACGCGCTCGTCCGGATCCTCGACCGGCGTGCGCCCGGCCCGTTCAACCTGGCGGCGGAGCCGCTGCTCGACGCCACGGGCATCGCGCGCGTCCTGGGCACCTGGCGGCTGCCGGTCCCCGCCTTCGCCCTCCGGACGGCGCTCGCCGCCGCGTTCGCCGCCCACCTGGTGCCCACCGAACCGGGCTGGCTCGACATCGGCGTCCGCGCGCCGGCCCTCGACGCCACCCGCGCCCGGACGCTGCTCGACTGGACCCCGGACCACCCAGGCGACGAGACACTCGCCGAGTTCGTCGCAGCGCTCGGCACCGGGGAGGGCGGACCGGGCCCCCTGCTGCGCCCCGCCGAGGAAAGCTAGGCGTAGCCCCCCGAGCTGCCGAGCAGCGCCCGCGTCATCGCGTTGCGGGTGTCGAGCAGCTCCTCGAGCGCACGACTCAGATCGGCCGCCGACACGGCGAGGTCCGCCGCCTCCGGCGTACGGGTCGCCGCCAGCAGCGCCGCCCGCCGCAACAGCTCCTTCAGGAACGACGCCGTCACGCCCTCGGTGCGGGCCAGCACCTCGTCGAGGCGTGAGGTGTCGACGGCGAGGGAGCCGCGGTACAGCTCGAACAGCGCTCGCCGGGCGGGCAGGTCCGGCAGCTCGAGGGCCACCGCCTGGTCCACCCGCCCCGGCCGCGCCGCCAGGGCGGGCTCGAGCAGGTCCGCCCGGTTGGTGGTCAGCACGAAGACGACGTCGGCGTCCTCGGCGAGGCCGTCCATCTCGTTGAGCAGCTGGAACAGCAGCGGATGCTGGCCCGGGTGCATCCCGCGGTCCTCGGCGATCAGGTCGACGTCCTCGACGATGAGCATCGCCGGCTGCAGCGCGCGGGCGACCGAGCACGCCTCCGCGATCAGGTGCAGCGCACCGCCGGTCAGCTGCAGGACCGTCGTCCCGACCAGGCTGCTGGTCAGGAACCGGACCGTGTGCGTCTTGCCGACGCCGGGCGGGCCGTACAGCAGCAGCCCGCGCTTGAGGTGCTGCCCCGCGGCGAGCAGCCGGTCCTTGTGCCGGGCCACCTCGACCACCTGGCGTTGCACCTCGGCCAGCGTCTGCGGCGCCAGGATCAGCTCGTCGGCGGTCATCGTCGGCCGGCGATGGAACTGCAGCAGGGTCTGCCCGTGGCCGAACACCTCCTGGCCGAACGACAGCACCTGGCCGCGGAAGACGTTGCGCTCGAGCGCCGCGGCGCGGATCTCGCCGGCGGCCCGGGTCGCGACCCGGGGGTCGGTGCTGACGATCTGGACCGACACCGAGTTCTGGCCCATCTCCGGCGCCGCGCCGCGCAGCAGCACCGCCGTCCGCAGCTCCCCCTCGGTGACCAGGTAGACGCCGCAGCGGATGCACGGACGCACCTCGCCGTCCGGACCGCACGCCAGGTTGACCGAGGCCGGGTTTCCCGGCCGCAGCCCGAAGTGGTCGCCGCCGCCGGCGGCGAGGAGGTCGCCGATCCCGAACATCACGTGCTGGAAGCCGGCGATGCCGACGAGCTGCCACGTGCGTCCGGGTTCGGCGAGCCAGGCGTCGAGCCCGGCCTGGACGTTGACGTGGTCGTAGCCCGGCCAGGTCTCCTCGACGACCTCGAGCTCGCCGGCGTCGTGCCCCAGGTGCTCGGCGAGGGTCCGCGAGAGCATCGGCCGCTCGCCCGCCCGTGCCGCTCCCACGACCGCCTGGACGCCCCGCCGGACCAGTCGCCCGACGTCGGCGATCTCGGGGCGGAGGTCGCCCTCCGCGGGGACGACGGCGGGTGCGGGTCCGTACGAGGCGTAGTGACGTCGTGGCACGGCGACCTCCGGATGCGTGGAGGGCGGACAGTAGCGGAACCAGCCGGTTCGGCGCCCCCGGGTTCTCAGCCCCGCGCCATCCCCGCCTCGCGCAGCAGCGCGCCGCCGATGATGAGCCGCTGGACCTCGCTGGTGCCCTCGTAGAGCCGGAACAGCCGGGCGTCGCGGTAGAAGCGTTCGACGGGCGTGGTGCGCAGGTAGCCCATCCCGCCGTGCACCTGCACCGCGCTGTCCACCGCCCGGCCGACCATCTCGGTGCAGAACAGCTTCGCCGACGACGGCCCGACCGAGGTGTCCTCGCCGCTGTCGTACCGCTCGGCGACGTCGCGCACCATGCTGCGGGCCGCGAGCAGCTCCGCGTGCATGTCGGCGAGCATCGCCTGGACCAGCTGGAACCGGCCGATGGGGGCGCCGCCCTGCTTCGCGCTGGCGGCGTAGGCGACCGACTCGTCGAGCACCCGCTGCGCCATGCCGACGCTCAGCGCGGCGATGTGCAGCCGCCCGCGCGAGAGCACGGTGAGCGCCTTCGCGTAGCCGCGCCCCTCCTCGCCGATCAGCGCGTCGGCGGGCACCCGCACGCCGTCGAACCAGACCTCGGCGGTCCAGGCCCCGGCCTGGCCCATCTTCTTGTCCTTCGGGCCGACGGTGACGCCGGGGGTGCTCGACTCGACGACGAAGCTGGAGATGCCGCGGCCGCCCTTCTCGGCGGGATCCGTGCGGGCGAAGACGACGAACAGGTCGGCGAGCGGGGCGTTGGTGATGTAGCGCTTGCCGCCGTCGATCACCCACTCGTCGCCGTCGCGGCGGGCCGTCGTGCGGAGCCCCGCCGGGTCGGAGCCGGCCTCGGCCTCGGTCAGCGCGAAGGAGCCGATGAGCGTGCCCTCGGCCATCCCCGGCAGGTACCGCTGCTTCTGCGCCTCGCTGCCGAACTTGGCGAGAACCTGGCCGGCGATGCCGTTGTTGGTGCCGAACAGCGAGCGGAACGCGGGCGTCGTGTAGCCGAACTCGAAGGCCAGCTGCACGTCCTCGGTCATCGTGACGCCGAGCCCGCCGTGCTCCTCCGGCAGCGCGTAGCCGAACAGGCCCATCTCAGCGGCCTGGGCGCGCAGCTCGTCGGGGATGCGGTCCTCGTCCTCGATCTGTTCCTCGCGGGGAACCACCGACTCGCGGACGAGCTGACGGACGGCGTTGCGAACCTGGCGGAAGTCCTCTGCGTCCACCCCGCCATCGTGGCCGCGTGGCGGCCGGACGTCGACGGCGGGGTGTGCGGACGGCGCCCCGCAGAGGGGCGTACACAGGAAAATCGGGAACTAAGCGCATTCAACCGATTGCAGACTGTTGTGATATCGGCCCCGCGGCGCTTACCGTTACGGTGGCCGCTCGAAACACGGGACGGCCAGCAGTAACGAGGCCCGCCCGGAGGCGCTGTGCCCCTGTTGAACGTCGCTCTCGTCCCCGCCCCCGACCAGGTCGTCGTCCGGCTCACCGGTGAAGCCGACCTCTCCTCCGCTCCCCAGCTCGGCGATGCCCTGGCGCAGGCCGGCGGTCTCGGGACGCGGCAGGTCGTCGTGGACGTCGCGGGCGTTCGGTTCTGGGACCTCTCCGGCCTCTACGCGCTGACCGAGTTCACCGCAGACCTCGCCGCCGAAGGCCGGTCCTGCCGGATCGTCGGCGCGCCGGCGGCCACCCGTCGGTTGATCGAACTGGCGTCCCTGGCCGGCGTCCTCAACCTCGACGGCCCCCTGCGGGAGCTGCCCGTGGCCCGCCCGAGGCCGGCTCGGCGTCCGGTCCCGGAGCACGCGGCACGCCCCCGGCCGATGCCGCTCATCGACCTCGTCGCCGTGGGTGGCGGACCGGCGATCCCCGGAGCGCCGTCCCTGGCGTCGCCGCGGCTGACCCTGGTCGGACCAGCACGGAAACCCGCCCGGCCGTCACCGCGAGCGTGTTCGATGCCCGGATGGGCGAGATCGTCGTGCTCCGGCACGGACAGACGGAGTGGAGCCGCAGCGGGCAGCACACCGGGGTGACCGACCTCCCGCTGCTCCCCGAGGGTGAGGAGCAGGCGCGCCGCCTGGGCGACGCGTTCCGGGGACGGCGCTGGGCCGAGGTGTGGGTCAGCCCGCGTCAACGGGCCGGACGGACGGCGGAGCTCGCCGGGCTCGTGCCGACGGGCGTCGACGACGACCTGGTCGAGGTCGACTACGGGGGCTACGAGGGCCGCACGACCAAGGAGATCAGCGAGGAACTCGGCCGCGAGTGGTCGGTCTGGCGCGACGGCACGGTGCCCGGCGAGACGCCGGGCGAGACGCTGGCCGAGGTCGGTACCCGCGTGGACCGCGTGCTCGCCCGCGCCCGGGCACGGCTGGACGACGGCGACGTCGTCCTGGTCGCGCACGGCCACGTCCTCCGCGTGCTGACCGCCCGATGGCTCGGCCTCGAGCCCCAGGCGGGCTCACTGTTCGCGCTGCCCGCCGGCAGCTACGGCATCCTCGGCCACGAGCACGCGCGGCCGGTGCTCACCGGGTGGGGGCTCCACTGACCTCGAGCGGCCGGGCCGGCTGCCACCGACTCGAGGTCTCCTCGACCGGTTGCTCCGGACGGACGGGCCGGCCGAACAGCCAGCCCTGACCGAGGTCGACACCGAGCCGGGTGACCTCGTCGGCCAGCCACTCGGTCTCGATGCCCTCGGCGACGACGACGGCGCCGAGCTGGTGGGCCAGGTCGGTGATCGCCCGCAGCACGGTGCGCGCGCCGTCGTCCGGAAGCTCCTGGACGAGCCGCTTGTCCAGCTTGACCACGTCGGGCCGGACGGCGGCCAGCAGCGACCGGCTCGACCAGCCGGCGCCGACGTCGTCCAGGGCGACCCGCCACCCCAGCGAGCGGTAGTGCTCGAGGATCGAGAACAGGTGCCCGCGGTCGGTGATCGCGTGCGACTCGACGATCTCGAACACGAGCTGCGACGCGGCGATCCCGGCGTCGTGGGCGGCGCGTTCGGTGCTCGCCAGGCAGACCTGCGGCCGGTGGATGGACGTCGGGTCGACGTTGACGTGCAGGTTCGCGCCGCCGAGCCACGGTCCGGCGTCCTCGATCGCCGACTCGCGCGCGATGCGGTCCAGTCGGTCCAGCCAGCCGGCCGCCTGCGCGACGAAGAACAGGTCGCCACCGCCGACCTCCCGCCCGTCGACGACGCCCCGCAGCAGCGCCTCGTGCGCGACGACGGTGCGGTCGGCCAGGGCGACGATCGGCTGGTAGACGGGGTAGAGCTCCGCCTCGGCCAGGACGCCGATCTCGACGGTCACGCCCCGCCGGGCCAGCTCCACCGCCAGGGACGGCGCGGTGATCAGCCGGGCGGTCAGCTCGCCGCCGTCCATCGGCGGGTCGGTGACCACCCGCACCAGCTCGGTCTCGGCCGTGGTCAGCTCGCGGGCCAGCCGGTGCAGGAGCCGGTCCAGTCCGCGACCCCTGTCGTCGACGACGTCGATGACGGAGGACGTCGAGTAGACGGTCAGCCCCAGGGTCGTCGCGGTGCGCGCGATGGCGGGCAGGACGTGCCCGATCGAGGCGGCGAACAGCGCCCGGGTAGCCCGCGGCGGCACCTCCCAGACCACGTCCCCGCCACCCACGCTTCGAGGATCCCTGACCACGTCGCGTGAGCGGGACAGGCGCGCGGTGCTCGACCGGGTGATGCGACGCGGCGCCGCGGGGGAAGTTGTGGGACTACCACGACTTAAATGTCTAAAGTCTCGGTCATGGCCGCCATGACCACCGATGTAACCCGCCCCAGCCGCGGGGGCCGCCCTCGCGACCCCAGCCGGGACGGCGTGATCCGGGCCGCGATCCTCCGCCTGCTGGCGGACGTCGGTTACGGAGCGTTGACGATGGACGCGGTCGCTTCCGAGGCCGGCGTCGGCAAGGCGACGATCTACCGCCGCTGGCGGACGAAGCAGGACCTGGTCGTCGACACCATCTCGGACCTGAACCGCGACGAGGCCGCCCCGCCGGACACCGGCTCCCTCGAGGGCGACCTGCGGGCGATGATGCGGCAGATGGTCACCATGATCAGCGGGCCGACCGGCGCCGCCACGCTCTCCCTGCTCTCGACGATGCCGCACCATCCGGCACTCGCCGAGGCCTTCCGCACCGGCCCGCTGGCCGTCTGGCGGCAGGCCTTCGAGCAGATCTGGCAGCGGGCCGAGGAGCGTGGTGAAACCGGCCCGGGTCTCGCCGGCTCGCTCGCCGCGGAGTCCACCAGCGCGCTGCTCGTCCAACGCTGGCTGCTGACCGGCGGCGAGGTCGACGAGGCCTACGCCGACTCGGTGCTCGACGCGGTCGTGCTGCCCGCCGTCCGGGCCACCGGCGCGAGCGGAGTCTGACCGCGGCTCACCAGCCGAGGGTGCCCGGCTCGCCCTTGAACGGTCCGACGACGTCGTCGGTGATCCAGCCGCCGTAGAACGTGCCCGGCTGCGGGCGCACCTGCTCGCCGTCGACCAGTGCCCGGTCGACGCGCCCCGGGTAGAACGCCACGGCGCCGCGCAGGTGCTCGTACCCCGGGCTCGGGTCCTCGTAGGACCACGCGACCGCCGCCGCCCGGCGGCCGTCGGCGACCAGGTCCCAGTAGGTCGCGCTGCCCTTCCACTCGCACCACGAGCCGCCGCCGGCGCGGTGCAGCACGCCGTCGACGACGTCCTCGCGGGGCACGTAGTACACCGGCGGATGGCTGGTCTCGCACACGCGGATCGCGCGGCGGGTGTCGGCGACGACCTGGCCGGCGAACTCGACGACGACGTGCCGGCCGGTCACCTCCGCCGACGGCGGACGCGGGAAGTCCCAGACCGATTCCTGCCCCGGCCCGACAGGGTCGCGACGGGCGGGCGGCATCGGGCGGTCAGTCGTTGCGATGCCGGATCTTCTGCACGATGACGAACGTGATCAACAAGCCGACCGCCCCGACCGTGGCCTGGCCCGCCGGCGTCTGCAGCCAGCGTTGGACGGCGACCTGCCCCTTGGCCTTGAGCCGCGCCGGGCTGGTCTTGTAGGTCAGCTGGTCGAGCGTGGCAGCCAGCGACTCGCGGGCGGCGTCGATCTCCAGCTGGATCTGTCGTGGGTCGCGAGGCACGGCGACAGCCTGCCAGACGGCGAGCGCGGCGGCCCATCCGCAGGTCCGTCCGGCACCCGGCCGGGGGACTCCTACACTGCTGGTCCACGCGGGAGTGGTGTAACGGCAGCCACGCCAGACTTAGGATCTGGTGCCTTCGGGCGTGGGGGTTCGACTCCCCCCTCCCGCACCGAGGCCTACGACCATCGTCCACAGCGGACCTGCACCTCAGGCGGTCAGAGTGCGGAGCGCGGCTGAAGTCAGACGCAGCCGACCGAGGGGGAAGCCATGTTCCGCACACCGTCGAGGCTGCGACGCGGCGTCGTCGTCCCGCTGACCGCGGCCGCCGTCCTGGCCTTCCCGGCAGGAGCGTCGGCAGCCACCGCGGAGCGCACGGTCTTCTTCGAGGAGACCGCGCAGGCCTTCTGGCAGGCGCCGCACACGTGCGCTGACGGGTCGACCGTGCAGGGCACGCTCCTGGTGGCGAGCACGCGCGACTTCGAGACGCCCGACACCGAGGACGCCGACCCGACGGCCAGGGTCCAGTACCTCGCCGTCTGCCCTGACGGCACCTCGTTCAGCTGGGGCGGAGGGGCTCTGCCGGCGACGTCACGAGCACGCCGAACCTCAAGAGCGTGACCGTCCGGGTTCGGGAGCGGTCCGGGACAACCTCGGCGTCCGGACCAGGTGTCCTTCGACGTGACCTGGACCGGCACCGGACCGGTGGAGACGAGCGTCCGCACGACGTCGAGCCGGGGCTTCTCGATCAACACGAGCACCCGGAAGGAACGTGCAGCGACGGCGGACGGCGTGGTGATCTTCGACGGCGACGTCCTCGTGGACAGTGCCGCTGACCACCCGACCCGACCGGCTCCGTTCATCCGTACCGACGAGGAGAAGACGACCCGGCCCAGCTAGGCCATCGACACGCGTAGGTCGAGCTCGGCCGAGGGCATGCCGGGTCGTCGTCGTCCACGACCGCCAACAGGTGCACCTCGTCGCCGCGGACCTCGCGGAGGGCCAGTCCCTCGATCTTGGGCACGTGGCCCTCCACCTCCGGGATCGGCGCCACGGCGAGCACGTCGACGTCGTCGACGAGCACCAGTGCGGTCGCGACGACGGGACCGTCGTCGACCGCGTTCGGGGTGTCCTCCGCGGCCGCGCTGAGCAGCGTCCGTCCGTCGGGCAGGGCGACCGCATCGGTGACGGCGAGCCCGACGCCCTCGACCTCGCCCAGGTCGTACCTGCGCACGTTCCCGACGGACACCGCGCCCGGATCGCCCCGGCCGAGGATCGCGTCGACGACAGCGCTCAGGGAGAGGTCGACGCTGGACGACGGCACTCCTGCGGCGAGGTTGCCGCGCTGGAACCACCGGAGGACGTCGCCGTGGCGGCTGGCGCCCTCGAGGTTGAGCTGATCCATCGGCACGCCGAGGCAGCCGGCCACGCGCTCGTAGAGCGGTCCGAGGTCGCCGTGCTGCGCGACCGGACCGCCGTCCCCCAGCCGGACGACGACCCCACGCATCCGCCGCGGCGTGGACCCGGAACCCAGCAGCACGTACCGCCGCGTCGCCGTCGACCTCGGCAGGGCAGGCCACCTCGAGGTCCGGCTTCAGGTGCTTGGTGCCCTCCGCCTCGCTGAAGACGTCGAGGCCCTCGACCGGCGGCAGCAGCCGCACCGGCGTGACGGCACTCCCGAGCCGCCAGGCGGCGTGCGTCGTGTCGTCCTGGGCGATGATCCAGCCCTCGGCGAGGGGCGCGATCCCGGAGGCGGCCCGCACCGGCGTGCCGTCGTCGAACCGCAGCGCCCGGACGTCGTCCACGAAGACCCGCATGACTGCGGATGCCCGCCAGCGACCGGCCCGACGCACGAGATCGGAAGGGAGCATCGCGAGAGCCGTATCTGCTGGGCCAGATCCGGTCTAGCGTTCCCCGACTCCAGCGTGGGAGGCACGGGGATGGATCCGACTGGACAGCCGTTCGGCGCCCGGTACCTGATCGAGCGAAAAGGTGGGCGTCGGCGCCACCGGCGTCGTGTACCGCGGCCGGGTCCGGGACGACGGCACGCCGGTGGCCGTCAAGGTGCTGCGCCCGGAACTGGCCGAGAACCCCGACGTGGTCGCCCGCTTCGTCCGCGAGCGTTCGATCGTCGTCGGCGTCCGGCATCCGAACCTGATCCAGACCCTCGACCTGGTCATCGACGGTGGACACGCCGCGATCGTCATGGAGTGGGTCGGCGGCGGCGACGTCCGGGACGACCTCCGCAACCACGGGCCGATGGACGAGGTCGACGCTGCTCGGGTCCTGCGCCAGGTGCTGTCGGGGCTGGGCGCGGTGCACGCGGCGGGGGTCGTGCACCGCGACGTCAAGCCGGCCAACGTCCTCCTGGACGAGGACGGGAGCGCCCATCTGTCCGATTTCGGCATCGGCCGGCTGCTCGGAGGGCACGCCGGAACGGCGTCGTCGGAGCTCATCGGCACCGCCGACTACATGGCCCCGGAACTGCTCCGTCACGAACCGGCGACGGCCGCGGTGGACGTCTACTCGGCCGGCTGCATGCTCCACGAGTTGCTGACCGGGGATCCACCGTTCCCCGGCACGTCGCTCGCGGTGATCCTGCTGGCCCACCTGAACGACCAGCCGCAGCGCCCAGCCGGGGTGAGCCACGAGCTGTGGCTCCTGCTGGCACGAATGCTCGACAAAGACCCGGCCACGCGTTCGACCGTGGCCGAGGCGATCGCCCGTATCGACGGCGCCTTCCCGGAGCTGGCTGTTCCCGAGCCGCCTGCGCCTGCGAGCGCCGACCGTCGGAACCGTCGTGCCGTTGGACATCGATGCACCCATGCCGACCTCGCGCCGTGAACCGGGCCGCCGCCGCACGATCCTCTGGGTCGTCGCCGCGCTCTTCTGTCTCGCCCTGACCGTGACCGGGGGCCTCCTGTTCGGGCCGCAGCTCGGCAGCGCGGGTCCACCCGCGGCAGATCCCGTGCCCCTCTCCACGACGGACCCGACCACGTCGGCGGTCGCCACCACGACGGCGGCTCCGGCGGCGACCGCTCCGGCGGCGACCACCGTGGAGACGCAGGATGCCCCCGTGACGACCGCGGAGACGGCGGCCGCGCCCACGACCACAGGCGGAACGTCGGATCCGCCGCCTCTACCCTGCCCGGGGTCGCCCGGCTGTCCGACGTGTCCCGAGGCTCCAGGCTGCCCCCAGCCGCCCGAGGCACCCACCGGACTCCAGTGGATCGACGCCGAAGGATCGAACATCCCAACCTGGTCCCCGCCCCCCGACGGTGGTGCGGAGATCACCGAGTACGTGGTGACGCTCATCGACGACATCAACGGGACCACCACTCAGGACAGCTGGGCGCCCTCGGAGATCGGCACCAGGGGATTCGCCTGCCTCGGCCTCAACGACCCACAAGGCGAGCCGCTCTTCTCCTTCACCGGTTGCGGCGCGCAACTCGGTCGGCACCGGCCCGACGGCGGGGCCCTCCGATTCGACGATCGGCTATCGGTCGACCGACCCAGCGCTGCCGTGCTACGTCGGCGAGCCGCCAGATCCCGGTACCGGGGACGTTGGCGGCGGCTCACTCGCGCGACGCTAGGACTCGACGAGCGCCTGGTGCAGGACGGCGATGAGCTCGGTGCGCGTGATGATCCCGGCGAGCCGCCCGTCCTCGTCGACGACCGGCAGGTGCCGGAGCCCGAGGTCGGTCATCAGCGCGACGAGCTCGGAGACGGGGGTGTCGGTCCGGACCGTCGTCACCGGGCTCGTCATGATCTTGCTGATCGGATCGAGGTCGACCACGTCGAGGTTGAAGAGGTCGTAGACGGTGACGATCCCGACCACGTGCCGGTCGTCGTCGACCACCGGCACCACCTTCACGTGGTGGTTGTTCATGACCATGCGGGCGCGGTAGATCGTGTCCGCCGGGCGCGCGGTCTGGACGTCGCGTGCCATCAGGGTCCCGCACCGCAACTGCCCGAGCCGGCGGTCGAGCGCGTGCGACTCCGCCTCGCGGATCAGGGACATGACGTCGCCGGGGAGGATGTCGAGCCCGCGGTCCAGGCTCGCGATCGCCTGGCGGATGTCCTCGGTCTGGACGCCGACCCGCTGGCTGGGCGCGACATCGGTGCCCTGGGTCGGCGGCGGGGGCGGCGGCACGTGCGGGTACGGACGGCCGGTCAGGTTGTTCACCAGCGCGGCGACCCCGAGCAGGACGAGGGTGTTGACGCCGACCGGCCACACCGCGAACGCGTAGCCCTGCTCGGCGACGGCGGCGCTGCCCACCGCGGTGAACAGCGCGCACGCACCGCCCGGCGGGTGCACGCACCGCAGGGCCATCATCACCGCGATCGCGACCGCCACCGCGACGGAGGCGGCGACCGTGACGTTGTCGAACATCCGCGCCGCCGTGATGCCGATGACGGTGGACACGACGTTGCCCACGAGCAGCGAGTACGGCTGGGCCAGGGGGCTGGCCGGGGCCGCGAACAGCAGGACCGCGCTCGCGCCCATCGGGGCGACGATGTACGGCAGCATCGCCGGCCCGCCGGGCACGGCCTGCGCCGCCACCGCAGCGAGGGCGATGCCGACCAGCGCGCCGAGCCCGCCGCGGAGGAAGTCGGCCCGCCGGTAGCCGATCGGTCCGGGGCGCAGCGACGCCAGCCAGGCACTGCGGTCCGCGTACACCCAGATCCTCCTCGGAACACACCGTCGTCGGGAAACGCAGGGACCCTACGGCCCGTGCGCGTCCAGGCACCCGCCGGTGCGACTCCCCGCGTTTCGCGAGGGACGCCGCATCATCGCGGGCCGACCGGGAATGCAACCACCGCGCCGACGCACCGCTGCAGAGGGCAGCGAGGCCCTCTGCTCAGCAGATGGAGGCCATTTCCCATGAAGCGAACAGCCCTTCGATTGGCCATGGCAGGCACCATCGTGGCCGCTTCGCAGATCCTGCTGGCCCCGGGGGCCAGTGCTCACCCGTTCGGCATGTGCCACGTCGCCGGTCAGTCCGGCGTCGTCGTCTACTTCCCGCCGGGCCAGGCTGCCAATTCGCACGAGCGACTGATGCAGCGCGGCATCCACCCGAACGACTACGCGGCCTCGCAGGCCGACGCGCAGGACTTCCAGGCCACTGGCAACCGCAAGTGCGCCGAGAGCCGGGTCAATCCGACCGGCTGAGCACACGAGCGGCCGGCGGTCCTCCCCCTTCCGGGTGGGATCGCCGACGCTGCGCTGAGGTCTGAGCCGTTCGCGGCCGACGAATGGTGCATGAGCAGCACCGTGTCCTCGGCCGCCTGGGTGCAGGCTGCCCTCGCCCGGTCCGTGCACGCCTCTGCGGCGCCCACGACCGGCGGGCGGCACCGCGCGCCCGAGGTGACCGATGTCGTCGAATACCTGACCAGCGAGCAGATCGCGGCCGGGCCGGGTCGGCATGCCGAGCCGGAGTGGACCCGCGCGTCCTTCGACCCTGCCCGCGACGACGTCGACGCCTTCGACTGGCTCGGCTTCGAGGCGAAGCAGGACTGACGCCGGCCTGACGGGCGACCGCTCTATCGGACGCCCAGCACCTCGGCGATCACCGGCACCAGCGCGGTGAACGCCTGCCCGCGGTGGCTGCGGGCGTCCTTCTCGGCCGGCTCCAGCTCGGCCGAGGTGACGTCGAGCCCCTCGGGCACGAACACCGGGTCGTAGCCGAACCCGTTGGACCCCCGCTTCTTCCCGATCACGCGGCCGCGCCACTCCCGTTCGAGCACCCGCTCGGTGCCGTCGGGGGTGACCAGCGCGGCGGCGCAGACGAACGCGGCACCCCGCCGCTCGTCGGGCACGTCGGCGAGCTGACCCAGCAGCAGTGCGGTGTTGGCGTCGTCGTCGCCGTGCCGCCCCGACCACCGGGCCGACAGCACCCCCGGCATGCCGTTCAGCGCGTCGACGGTCAGCCCGGAGTCGTCGGCGACCGCGGGCAGGCCGGTGTACCGCGCTGCCTCGCGTGCCTTCAGCAGCGCGTTGTCCGCGAACGTCGCGCCGGTCTCGGGGGCCTCCGGGTACTCCTCGACGTCGCCGAGCCCGACGACCTCCACGCCGGGGACGGCGCTCTCGAGCAGGCGCCGGAGCTCGGCGAGCTTGCCCTGGTTGCGGGTGGCCAGCAGCAGCCGCGTGCTCATCGGGCGAGCGCGTCGGCCTGCAGGGCGGTGAGCTCCGCGCAGCCGGCGACGGCGAGGTCGAGCAGCTGGTCCAGCGTCGCCCGGTCGAAGACGGCACCCTCCGCCGTCCCCTGCACCTCGACGAAGCCGCCGTCACCGGTGCACACCACGTTCATGTCGCTGTGCGCCCGGACGTCCTCCTCGTAGGCGAGGTCGAGCCGCGGCTCGCCGTCGATGACTCCCACGCTGACCGCGGAGACCGACTGGGCGATCGCGTTCGGCTTGGCAAGCTTCTTCCGCTCCCCGAGCCACGAGACGGCGTCGGCGAGGGCCACGTAGGCGCCGGTGATGGCCGCCGTCCGGGTGCCGCCGTCGGCCTGGAGGACGTCGCAGTCGATGGCGATGCTGTTCTCGCCGAGGGACGCCAGGTCGATCGAGGCGCGCAGCGACCGGCCGATCAGCCGGCTGATCTCGTGGGTGCGTCCACCGATCCGGCCCTTGACCGACTCGCGGTCGCTGCGGGTGTGGGTCGCCCGCGGCAGCATCGAGTACTCCGCCGTCACCCAGCCCAGGCCCGAGCCCTTGCGCCAGCGCGGCACGCCCTCGGTGACGCTGGCCGCGCAGAGGACGCGGGTGCGGCCGAACTCGACCAGCACCGATCCCTCGGCGTGGTCGAGCCAGTGGCGGGTGATGGTCACCGGGCGGAGCTGGTCGGGCGTCCGACCGTCGGGGCGGGTCACGGACGCCGAGGGTAGTGACTGCGTTTCAATGCCCCGCATGCGATCCGAGCTGCGCGCCGTCCGGACCGGTGGGATGCCCGCCGTCGTCGACCTCACCGACGAGTGCGCGGAGTTCGTGCGCTCCGAGGGCGACGGTCTGCTGCACGTCTTCGTCCCGCACGCGACCGCGGGGCTCGCGATCATCGAGACCGGCTCCGGCAGCGACGACGACCTGCTCGCCCAGCTCGACGAGCTGCTCCCCCGCGACGACCGGTGGCGCCACGCGCACGGGCACCCGGGCCACGGCCGCGACCACGTCGTCCCGGCGTTCGTGCCGCCCTACGCGAGCGTGCCCGTGCTGGAGGGGCGCATGCAGCTGGGCACCTGGCAGCGGGTCTGCCTGGTGGACACCAACACCGACAACCACCAGCGGCACGTGCGGTTCTCGTTCCTCGCTGGATGACGTTGCCGGCTGACGTTGCCGCGTGAACCCCGAGCGGTCCGGGCCCGTGTCAGCGACTACCCGGGACACGGCAGGATGGAGGCCATGACCGCCACCGACGCCGCCCCCGTCCGCCTGGTCCCCGGCGACCCGGCGCCGGAGTTCACCCTGCCCGACGCCGACGGCAACCCCGTCTCGCTCGCCGACCACCGCGGCCGGCGGGTCATCGTCTACTGCTACCCGGCGGCGCTCACCCCGGGCTGCACCACCCAGGCCGTCGACTTCACCGCCGCTGCCGGCGACCTGGCCGAGGCCGGGCTGGACATCATCGGCGTCTCCCCCGACGAGCCCGAGAAGCTCATGCGGTTCCGGGAGAAGGAGAACCTGACCATCACGCTGGTGTCCGACCCGGACAAGAAGGTGCTCTCCGCCTACGGCGCGTACGGCCCGAAGAAGCTGTACGGCAAGGAGGTCATCGGGGTCATCCGGTCGACCTTCATCGTCGACGCCGAGGGCCGCATCGAGCAGGCGTCCTACAACGTCAAGGCGACCGGCCACGTGGCCAAGCTCCGCCGCGAACTCGGCCTCGGCTGAGGGGTTCGCACACCCTGCTGATCTGCCGCGACGCGGACCCCTCCCTCGAAGGCCCGGTTCCGGCACGATGCGCGCCATGAGCGAGCAGATCGGCGTCACCGGGCTGGCCACGATGGGTGCCAGCCTGGCCCGCAACTTCGCGCGGCACGGGCACCAGGTCGTGGTGCACAACCGGAGCCAGGCGCGCACCGACGCGCTGCTGGCGGCGCACGGCGGCGAGGGCGACTTCGTCCGCACGGTGACGACGGAGGAGTTCGTCGCCGCCCTCGAGCGGCCGCGCCGCATCATGATCATGGTCCAGGCGGGCCCGGCCACCGACGCCGTCATCGACGAGCTGGTGCCGCTCCTCGACGAGGGCGACGTCGTCATCGACGGCGGCAACGCCCGCTACCCCGACTCGGTGCGGCGGGCCGCGATGCTCGCCCCGAAGGGGCTGCACTTCGTCGGCTGCGGCGTCAGCGGCGGCGAGGAGGGCGCCCTGCTCGGGCCGAGCATCATGCCCGGCTGCTCGGCGGAGGCGTACGCGCTCATCGGACCGCTGCTGGAGAGCATCGCGGCGGTCGTCGACGGGACGCCGTGCTGCACCCACGTCGGCACCGACGGCGCCGGCCACTTCGTGAAGATGGTGCACAACGGCATCGAGTACGCCGACATGCAGCTCATCGCGGAGGCCTACGACCTGCTCCGGCTGCGGCTGGGGCTCACGCCCGCCGAGATCGGCGACGTCTTCGCCGCCTGGAACGAGGGCGAGCTGGAGTCCTACCTCGTCGAGATCACCGCCGAGGTGCTGCGGCACGTCGATGCGGACACCGGCCAGCCGTTCGTCGACGTCGTCATGGACGCCGCGGAGCAGAAGGGCACCGGCCGGTGGACGGTGCAGTCGGCGCTCGACCTCGGCGTGCCGGTCAGCGGGATCGCCGAGGCGGTCTTCGCTCGCGCGCTGAGCGGGCACGCCGAGCAGCGCGCCGCCGCGCAGAAGGTGCTGGCCGCGCCCGGGGACGCGCCCGCGGACATCAAGGACCGCGACGGCTTCGTGGAGGCCGTCCGGCAGGCGCTCTACGCCTCGAAGGTGGTCGCCTACGCCCAGGGCTTCGACCAGATCGCCGCGGGCGCGCTGGCGAACAACTGGAACGTCGACCTCGGCGCGCTGGCCACCATCTGGCGCGGCGGCTGCATCATCCGCGCCCGGTTCCTCGACCGGATCCGGCAGGCGTTCGCCGACGAGCCGACGCTGACCACCCTGCTGACCCACAGCTACTTCCGCGACGCGGTGGCCGACGCTCAGGCGAGCTGGCGTCGCGTGGTGGTCGAGGCGGCGCAGAGCGGCATCCCCGCCCCCGGGTTCGCCAGCTCGCTGGCGTACTACGACGGCCT
Organism: uncultured Actinomycetota bacterium; assembly: GCA_963784165.1. Classification (GTDB taxonomy): domain Bacteria; phylum Actinomycetota; class Actinomycetes; order Mycobacteriales; family Geodermatophilaceae; genus Blastococcus_B. The sequence continues at coordinate 72,277 of CAWAQI010000017.1, read as the reverse complement.
GCGGGCCGAGCGGTCGTCCGCGGCGCTGATCCAGGGCCTGCGGGACTTCTTCGGCTCGCACACCTACCACCGGGTCGACCGCGCCGGCGCCTTCCACACGCTCTGGGCCGAGGAGGTCCGCCGGGAGGTCACGGCCGGCTGACCGGTCAGTGGTGGGCCGCCTCCGCACGGATGGCGGCCCGCGCCTCGGCGTAACGCACCACCTCGAAGGCGATGAGCGCCCCGAGGACGAGCGCCAGCACGCCGAGCGCCGCCAGGGCGGGCAGGTACCGGACGCCCAGCGGTGCGACGAGCAGCAGCACGGCCACGACGGCGCGCGGCCGGTTGATGGAGCCGACGTTGCGCATCCGGAAGGCCAGGTGGGCGATCAGGTACATCGCCACCCCGCCGTACAGCGCCCAGAGACCGGTGCCCTTGAGCGGATCGGTGAGCGCGTGGTGCTCGGTGTCGGCCACGTACTCGGCGACCTTCTTCAGCCCGAGCGCGAGGTAGATGATCCCGGCGATCATCGGGAAGTGCAGGTAGGTGTAGCTGTCGCGGGCCAGCCGGACCCGCTCCGTGCCCTCCTTGCTGCTCAGGACCCGTTCGGCCACGGGCGCCACCACGTCGAAGTACAACCACCACAGCGCCACGCTGACCGCCAGGCCCAGCAGCGCCGCCGCGATGATCGGCAGCGTGATCGGCAGCTCGCCCACCCCGACGCCGACGGCGATGATCGACTCCCCCAGCGCGATGATCACGATGAGGCCGTGCCGCTCGGCGAAGTGCCGGGGCGAGGGCAGCCGCCAGTCGGTGCCCGACAGGTAGACGCCGGTGTAGTCGACGACGAGGGCCAGCACCCACAGCGCGGTCTGCGCGACCCCGCCCAGGAGGGCGCCCACCACCAGGAGCACGGCCGCGACGCCGACCGGCAGGGCGGTGCGGAGCAGCTGCCGGCGCAGTCCCGCGTCGCCGACCGCCGCGACGGCGTAGACCCCGAGGTGCACCCCGCGGACCACCGCGAACGCGACCGCCAGCACCACCGGCGCGCTGATCCCACCGGCCTCGTCGGCCCATGCCTCGGGAACCGCGAGGGCGACCAGGAACAGCGCCGACATGGCGACCACGAGCGCGGCACGGACGACGCCCTCGTCGGCGTGCACCTGGTTGCCCAGCCAGGCGTAGCTGCACCAGGCCCACCAGAGGATCGCGAGCAGCACGAGGCCGCGCAGGGCTCCGCGCCAGCCGAGGTCGTCGGCCATGAAGGCGGTCACCTGGGTGATGGCGAAGACGAAGACGAGGTCGAAGAAGAGCTCGAGGGTGGTGACCCCGTGCCCGGCGTCGCCGGGGAGCACGCGCGCACGGAACCGGGCGGGGCGCGCCCCGCGGGAGTCCACCGGGCCGGCGGACGCCGACGGCTCCGCCGTCACGAGACGACGGTGCTCGGGTCCGGCGTCCCGGCAGCAGCGGAGCTCGCCTCAGACGTCCGGGCACCCGGCGGGCCCACCTCCTGCGTTCCCGCAGCCACCGCCCGTCGGAGCCGTAGCCGGGCCGAACTGTTGCCGACGAGGGGCACCACTCGGCCGGCCGTCGCCAGGCCCTGCTCGGGCACGTCCGAGTAGATCGCCTCGTACTCGCCGGCCCGCACCAGGTACGTCTCGTGCCAGATGCCGGTGCGGCCCTGGGGGTCGCGCCGGTACCACTCCAGCCACGTCGGCCGGTGCAGATCGCCCGGGTCCCGCGCGAACGCCTCGAGGTGCTCGAAGCTGCGCCAGTACTGCACGATCAGGGAGAAGCCCATCCGATAACCGAGCAGACCCTTCTCGGGATGGGCGGACAGTTCCTCCAGCATGTTGACCATGCCCCGCCGGCGTCCGCCGAGGTCGACGAGGCTCTGCAGCGCGAGCCAGGGCTTGTTCAGCCGCGCACCGATCAGGAGGACGACGAAATCGCCGTCGATCTCGGCGCTGAAGCGGCCGCGATGGATCTTCGCCACGCGGACTCCCCCTCCGGATGTGGCAACGGCCCCCGTGGGACGGCTTCATCGTGGTGGGCCGGGCGTGCGACGTACACCCCTTGGCGAGTGGGCCCGTCGGCGGACTCAGGCGCGCCACGTGCCCGGCCGCGGCTGGCAGTCCGGATCGCAGGGATAGCCCTCGTCCCACGGGAAGATCCCGCCGTCGAGCGCCCAGGTGAGCTGGAAGGCGGGGACGGAGTACTCGTCGGGCCGCTGGTAGAAGCGGTTGGCCGAAAAGAGGATCTCGGCCGGGTTGGGCACCACCTCGACGGTGATCACCGGCACCCCGTCGTCGTCGTGGAGGACCTCCCCGGGGACGAGGTCGCGGCCGTCGACGACGAGGGCGGCGACCTTGTTCAGCAGGCCGCCGGCGTCCTCGTAGTCGAGCCCCACGGCGACGAGTTCGGGATGGCCGAGGCCGAACAGCCCGACGGTGTAGCCGAAGCACGGCTCGTCGGACTCCTCCCCCTCGGTCACGTACTGCACCGCCAGGCGGTGGGTGCGGATCACCTGCGCCAGCCGGGCGTCCTCCTGGTCGAGCCACGCGATCGTCTGCGCGTCCTGAGTCATGCGGGGAGCGTGCGCTGCCGCACCGACAGAACGGCAGGCCAGGACCGGAACTGTGGACGGACCGGCGGCTGGGGACGGCGGACCGGCCGGTTGTCAGTCCCCCTCGCCCGCCGCCTCCCGGGCCCGCTTGCGCCGCTTGCCCTCGTGCATCGCCGCCACCCGCGCGATCGGGATCGTGTGCCCCTCCGCCAGGAGATCGGCCGGGAGGACCTGCGGCTCCGGCAGTTCTGCCGCCCACTCGGTGGGGAAATCCGCGGACCGCACGGTGAACTCCTCCGGCCGCACGGTGTCCAGCGCATCCCAGCCGACCGGAGCCGAGACGGGGAGCCCGGGCCGGATGCGGGGGCTGTAGGCGGCCACGATCGTGGCCTGGCCCGACCGGGTCGAGTCGATGAACACCCGCCCGTGCCGGTCCTCCTTGATGTAGGCGGTGGTGGCGAGTTCGGGGTCGAGGCGCTCCGTGCGGGCGGCCAACGCCCTGGTGGCGGCCGCGACGTCCTCGAACGGCGCCCCGCGCACCGGGACGACGACGTGCACGCCCTTCGATCCGCTGGTCTTCACCGCCCCGGCCAGCCCGGAGTCCTCGAGCGCCTGCTGGACGAGACGGGCCGCGCGGACGACGGTCGTGAAGTCCGCGCCCTCCGGCGGGTCCAGGTCGAGGACCAGGCCGGTCGGCTCCGTGTCCCCGATCCGGAAGAAGGGGACGTGGAACTCGACGGCGCGCTGGTTGGCCAGCCACAGCAGCGTCCGGCGGTCGTCGCAGAGCACCTGGGCGATCTCGCGGTGCGAGCCCTCCGACCAGATGGGCGCCGTCCGCACCCAGTCCGGCGCGCCCTTGGACACGTTGCGCTGCATGAACGGCGCCTGTCCGGGGCGGACCCGCTTGACCGACAGCGGCCGCCCGGCCAGCAGCGGGACCATCCGGTCGGCGACCGCGTCGAGGTAGTCGACGAGGTCGCCCTTGGTCACGTCGAGCTCGTCGCCCAGGGGCTGGTCCAGGCTGGTCAGCCGGACGCCGTCCCGCTCCTCCTCGGCACCCCGACCCGCCATGTCGCCGTCCTCAGATGTCGTACGTCGCGCCGGACCTGACGAGTTCGGTCTCGGAGAAGACCTGGCTCGCGGTGAACAGCTGGCCGATCTCGTCGACCCACGAGGGGATGTGCGTGAGCAGCAGCCGGCCGACACCCGCGGCGGAGGCGTGCTCCCCCGCCTCACGGCCGGTGAGGTGCAGCCCCGGAGGCAGCCCGGGACCCGGCGGGTGGGCGGCCTCGGCGAGCAGCACGTCGGCACCGCGGGCGAGCTCGATCACCCGCTCGCACGGCCCGGTGTCGCCGGTGTAGACCAGCGACCGCCCGTCGACCGTCAGCCGGATCGCGTAGCACTCGATCGGATGCGCGGTGCGGGCCAGCGTCACCTCGAAGGGCCCGAGCTCGAACGAGCCCGGCCCCACCGGCACGAAGTCGAAGACGTCGGTGATCCCGTCGCCGTCGGCGTCGTAGGCCAGCGCCAACCGGCGCTCGGCCGCGACCGGCGCGTACAGCGGCACCCGCCCCTTCGACGGGCGGCCCGAGTAGCGGTGCCAGACGACGAACGGCGCGACGTCGAGGCAGTGGTCGGCGTGCAGGTGGGAGAGGAAGACCGCGTCGACCGCGCCCGGGTCGGCGTACGTCTGCAGCGGGCCGAACGAGCCGTTGCCGAGGTCGAGCACCAGCCGGAACCCGTCGTGCTCGACCAGGTAGCAGGACGCCGGCGACGACGGCCCGGGCGCGCTCCCGGCGCAGCCGACGACGGTGAGCTTCATACCGCGCCCACCGTCTCGGCGCGCAGCACGGACCCGATCTCGGGGCCGAGGAACCGCCGGCCGAGGCGCGCGAACGGTTCGGGGTCGCCGGTGGCGAGGAAGCGGTGCTCGGGCGGCGGCGCGTCGTCGTCGCGGAGGAGGTCGAGCCGGGTCAGCACGTGGTGGACGTCCTTCGCGGTCTCCTCGGCGCTGGACACCAGCGTCACGTCGTCGCCCAGCACCAGCGAGAGCACGCCCGTGAGCAGCGGGTAGTGGGTACAGCCGAGGACGACGGTGTCGACGCCGGCGCCGAGCAGCGGGTCGAGGTAGGACTGCGCGAGCCCCAGCACCTGGCGGCCGCTGGTCACGCCGCGCTCGACGAAGTCGACGAAGCTCGGGCAGGCGGCACTGGTCACGGACAGCGCCGGGACGGCGGCGAAGGCGTCCTCGTAGGCGCCGCTGGTGATGGTCGCCTGCGTGCCGATGACGCCGATCCGGCCGTTGCGGGTGGCGGCGGTCGCCCGCCGCACCGCCGGGAGGATCACCTCGACCACCGGGACGTCGTAGCGCTCGCGGGCGTCCCGCAGCGAGGCGGCGCTGGCCGAGTTGCAGGCGACGACGAGCATCTTCACGCCGTCGGCGACCAGCCCGTCCATGACGGCGAGGGCATGCCGACGCACCTCGGCGATCGGCAGCGGGCCGTACGGGCCGTGCGCGGTGTCGCCGACGTAGCGGACCGCCTCGTGGGGCAGCTGGTCGAGGACCGCGCGGGCCACGGTGAGCCCACCGACCCCCGAGTCGAAGATCCCGATCGGTGCGTCGGCACCAGGCAGCGTCGTCCCCATGTTGCGGGCCAGGCTAACTGCTCAGGCCCAGAGCTGGCCTTCCAGTGCCGACGTGGCCTCCTCGAGCGTGCCCGCGTAGGCGCCGGTCGAGAGGTACTTCCAGCCGCCGTCGCAGACGATGAAGGCGATGTCGGCCTTGCGTCCGGCCGCCACCTCCTTGTCGGCGATGCCGAGCGCCGCATGCAGGATCGCGCCGGTCGAGATGCCGGCGAAGATGCCCTCGCGCTGCACGAGCTCGCGGGTGCGCCGGACGGCGTCCTCGGGACCGACGGAGAACCGCGAGTCCAGCAGCTCCGCGTCGTACAGCTCGGGGATGAATCCCTCGTCGATGTTGCGCAGTCCGTAGACCAGTTCGCCGTACCGCGGCTCGGCGGCGATGACCTGCACGTCGGGCTTCTTCTCCCGCAGGTACCGGGAGACGCCCATCAGCGTGCCGGTGGTGCCCAGGCCTGCGACGAAGTGCGTGATCGAGGGCAGGTCGGCGAGGATCTCCGGCCCGGTGCCCGCGTAGTGCGCCTCGGCGTTGGCCGGGTTGCCGTACTGGTAGAGCATCACCCAGTCGGTGTGCTCGGCGGCCAGGCCCTTGGCGACGGCGACGGCCTGGTTGGACCCGCCGGCCGCCGGGGAGCTGATGATCTGCGCCCCGAACATCTCCAGGAGCTGGCGCCGCTCGATCGAGGTGTTCTCCGGCATCACGCAGATCAGCCGGTAGCCCCGCTGCGCGGCCACCATCGCCAGGGAGATACCGGTGTTGCCGCTGGTCGGCTCCAGGATGGTGTCGCCCGGCTTGAGCTTCCCCTCCTTCTCCGCCGCCTCGATCATCGAGATGGCGGCCCGGTCCTTGATCGACCCGGTGGGGTTGTGGTCCTCGAGCTTGGCCCACAGCCGCACGTCCGGGGACGGCGACAGCGACGGCAGCCCGACGAGCGGGGTGCCGCCGAGCGAGTCGACGAGGGAGGCGAAGCGGGCCATGAGGGTCTCTTCGAAGTCAGAAGGGCGGACGGCGTCAGCCGCCCGCGACCGCCGGGAGGATCGTCACCGAGTCGCCGTCCTTGACCTGGGTGTCCAGGGCGCCGGTGAAGCGGACGTCCTCGTCGTTGACGTAGACGTTCACGAAGCGGTGGAGCTTGCCCTCCTCGGTGACGAGGCGGTTCTTCAGGCCGGGGTGCTTGGTGTCCAGGTCGTCGACGAGCGCGCCAAGGGTGTCCCCGCTGCCCTCGACGGTCTTGTTGCCGCCGGTGTGGGTGCGCAGGATGGTCGGGATCCGGACCTCGATGGCCATGGGTTGCGGTTCTCCTCGTGAACGGGTTCAAGAAAATGCATCGGCGTCGAACGGCCGATGCTTGATAGGCCCAACGCCGCTGAATCGTGCGCGATTCCGACGAACGCTGATCGATGCCGATTCAGTCGTAGACGACGGTGGTCGGCGAATGGCCGAAGAGGTAGGACTCGACGACCTCGACCTCCTCCTCGCTCACCTCGCCGTCGACGATGCGGAAGCTGCGGAACTCGACCTCGTCGCCGACCAGGCCCGTCTGCTGCTCGTGGTGCCGCGTCGAGACGAGCACGTAGTGCGCGTTGGGTTCCTGGGCCAGGCCGATGTCGGTGCGCGAGGGGTAGGCCTCGGTCGCCGTGTGCGAGTGGTAGATCACCACCGGCTCCTCGTCCCGGTCGTCCATCTCCCGGTACAGCCGCAGCAGGTCGCCGGACTCGAATTCGTAGAACGTCGGCGAGCGGGCGGCGTTGACCATCGGGATGAAGCGCTCGGGGCGGTCGCTGCCCTCGGGGCCGGCGACGACGCCACAGGCCTCGTCCGGGTGGTCGTCCCGGGCGTGGGCCACGATGGCGTCGTAGGTCGCGCGGTCGATGCGCAGCACACCGGCATTCTAAGCGGACCCCCTGCCGCCCCACCGCTCGCAGGCTCGCGGCGGGACCCTGCAGGGGGCCGCAAAGCCGTACAGATACCGTCAGTTCTCGTGCTGGTCACGTGGCTCGTTCTCGCCGGTGTGGTGCTGCTCCCGCTGCCCGCACTGGTCCTGGGCGCCCGCGGCCTGCTCCGCCGCCGCGGCTACCGCCCCGACGAGCCGGGCGACCGCGCCTCGCTCGTCCTGCTCATCTCGTTCCGGGCGTTCACCCTGCTGCTGATGTTCGCGCTGACCGCGCTCGTGCTCGTCTCGACGATCGGGGCGCTGATCAAGGGCGTCGAGCTGCATGGCGCGGTCTACGTGTTCTGCGTGCTCGACCTGCTGCTCGCGACGCTGGTCCTGCTCACCTTCGGCCGGCGCGAGCCGCGACCAGCGCGTCGACGAGCGAGCCCTGCAGGCCGGTGAGCCAGTAGTACACCGCGAGCTGCTGCTCCTCCTCCGACGTGACGTCGTCGGGAGGCTCGGTGTCCTCGGTGATGTCGAGCCGGGTGCCCAGCGCCAGCCGGAGATCGTTCGAGGTGCGCAGCCACGCGCCGGCCTCGTCGGCGTCCAGCCGGACCTCTCCCCCGCCGTCCGGGAGGCTCGCCCGCACCATGGCGAGGTCGTCGGTCTTGCCACTGCGCAGCGCCGACTCGGTCAGCTCCCGGTAGTCGGCGGCGATCTCGGGATCGGAGCGGTGCCCGTCGGGCAGCAGCCGCGCGACGACGGGGTCGTCGCGCAGGTCCTCGGCCTCCAGGAGCTGCTCGAGCTGGTCGAGCAGCAGGCCGAGGACGCCGGCCTCGGCAGCGTCCACCCGGGCGACGATCTCGCCGCCGCGGGCCCGAAACGGCCTCACGAGTCCTTCTGGTAGCTCGCCCACAGCCCGTAGGCATGCAGACGGCTCGTGTCGTGCTCCATGCGTTCGCGGGGGCCGGAGCTCACGATCGCCTTCCCTTCGTGGTGCACCTGGAGCATCAGCTTCGTCGCCTTCGGCTCGTCGTAGCCGAACAGCTCCTGCAGCACGAAGGTCACGTAGGTCATGAGGTTGACCGGGTCGTTCCACACGATCGTGATCCACGGCCGGTCGAGGTCGGATTCCTCGTCGACAGTGGTGTCCGGGGTGCGTTCTGGTGCCAACGGTCCCGCCACGGTTTCCACCTTAGGACGCCGACCAGCCGGGCGAGGCCCGTCGTCCTACGCTTCCCGATCATGGCTGTGGACACCGGACTGACTCCCCCACCGGCCCCTGCCCTCTTCACCGACCGCTACGAGCTGACCATGGTGGCCGCCGCGCTGGCCGACGGCACCGCGGACCGGGACTGCGTGTTCGAGGTCTTCGCCCGGCGGCTCCCCCACGGCCGCCGCTACGGCGTGCTCGCCGGCACCGAGCGGTTCCTGGAGGCGCTGCCGCACTTCTGCTTCGGGGACGACGTCCTGGACGCCCTCCGCGACCAGGGGCTGACCGACCCAGGGCTGCTCGACTTCCTGGCCGGATTCCGCTTCAGCGGCGACGTCGACGGCTACGCCGAGGGCGACCTGTACTTCCCCGGCTCGCCGGTGCTCACGGTCCGCGCACCCTTCGCCGAGGGCGTGCTGCTCGAGACCCTCGCGCTCTCGGTGCTCAACCACGACAGCGCGATCGCGTCGGCGGCGGCCCGCATGATCTCGGCCGCCTGCGAGCGCCCGTGCATCGAGATGGGCTCCCGGCGCACCCACGAGGAGGCCGCGGTCGCCGCCGCCCGGGCGGCGCACATGGTCGGCTTCGCGTCCAGCTCCAACCTCGAGGCCGGACGGCGCTACGGCGTCCCGACCACCGGCACCAGCGCACACGCCTTCACGCTGCTGCACGACGACGAGATCTCGGCCTTCCGCGCGCAGGTGGCGACGCTCGGCACCGGCACGACGCTGCTCGTCGACACCTACGACGTCGAGCAGGGCATCCGCAACGCCGTCGAGGCGGCCGGTCCGGAGCTCGGCGGGATCCGGCTCGACTCCGGCGACCTGCCGACGCTGGCCGTCCGGGCCCGCGAACTGCTCGACGAGCTCGGAGCGACGCGGACCCGGATCGTGGTCACCAGCGACCTGGACGAGTACGCGATCGCCGGGATGATGGCCGCGCCGGTCGACGGCTACGGCGTCGGCACGTCGCTGGTCACCGGCTCGGGGGCGCCGACGGTCGGCATGGTCTACAAGCTGGTGGAGCGCGACGGCATCCCGGTGGCCAAGAAGAGCGAGGGCAAGCGCTCGGTGGGTGGCCGCAAGCACGCCGTCCGGCGGCACGACGCCGACGGGATCGCCACCGCCGAGGTGGTGAGCACCGACGCCGTCCTCGACCGGGACGGCGACCGCGACCTCGTCGTCCCCCTGGTGCGCGGCGGCGAGATCTGCGACCCGCTGTCACCGGCCGACGCGCTGTCCCGGGCGCGGGCGCACCACGAGAAGGCGCGCGCGGCGCTCCCGCCGGAGGCGCTCGCCCTCTCCCGTGGCGAACCCGTGCTCGACACCGTGGAGGACTGAGAAAGGACCTCGTCCCCCTCACCCCTCGCACGCTCGGGGCGAGCCTCCGGACGAGGCCGCGAGCAGGAAGGAAGAGCCCATGTCTCGGGCGCTGATCGTCGTCGACGTGCAGAACGACTTCTGCGAGGGCGGCAGCCTGGCCGTGGCGGGTGGGATCGCCGTCGCGGGGGCGATCACGGAGCACCTGCGGACGGCGGCCGGCGAGTACGCCCACGTCGTCGCCACCCGCGACCACCACATCGACCCGGGGCACCACTTCGCCGAGCAGCCCGACTTCCTCGACACGTGGCCGGCGCACTGCGTCGTGGGCACCGACGGCGTCGAGCTGCACGAGGCGCTGGACCGCGAGCCGCTCCAGGCGATCTTCGACAAGGGCGAGTACGCCGCCGCCTACTCCGGCTTCGAGGGCAACGCCGACGGCGTCGCCCTGGCCGACTGGCTGCGCGAGCGCGGCGTCACCGACGTGGACGTCGTCGGCATCGCCACCGACCACTGCGTGCGGGCGACCGCGCTCGACGCCGTCGGCAACGGCTTCACCACGCGCGTCCTGCTGCCCCTGACCGCCGGCGTGGCCGAGGCGTCGACCGAGGCCGCGCTCGAGCAGCTGCGGACGGCGGGAGTCGAGCTGGAGGGCGAGGTCTACCGCGCCTGAGGCGCGGCCTCGGCGACCTCGTCGCGGGTGAAGCCCAGCACCTGCAGCACCGCGTCGAGGTAGGGCTGGTTCAGCGCCGTGTGGGCCTGCTCGCGGACGAACGGCTTGGCGTTGAACGCGATGCCCAGGCCCGCGGTGTTCAGCATGTCGAGGTCGTTGGCCCCGTCGCCGACGGCGACCGTCTGGTCCAGCGGGATGCCGTACTGGGCGGCGAAGCGCTCCAGCGCCCGCGCCTTGCCGGGGCGGTCGACGATCTCGCCCACGAGCCCGCCGGTGAGCCGTCCGTCGGCCACCTCGAGGGTGTTCGCGGCGGCGAAGTCGAGGCCCAGGGTCTCGGCGAGCGGGTCGGTGATCTGGGTGAAGCCACCGCTGACGATGCCGCACCGGAAGCCGAGCCGCTGCAGCGTGCGGATCAGCGTCCGCGCGCCCGGTGTGAGCACGAGTGCCTCGCGCACCTCGTCGAGCACCTCGACCGGCAGCCCCGCGAGCGCGCCCACACGCGCACGGAGCGACTCGGCGAAGTCGAGCTCGCCGTTCATCGCCGCCGCGGTGATCCGGGCGACCTCCGCGGCCCGGCCCGCGCGGGCGGCGAGCTCGTCGATCACCTCGCCGCGCACCAGGGTCGAGTCCACGTCGAGCACGATCAGCCGCTTGCTGCGCCGGGCCAACCCGACCTGCTCGACGGCGATGTCGGCCCCGGTGGACGCCGCGACCGTGCCCAGCGCCGTCCGCAGCGCCGTCGCCTCCGCCCCGGAGACGGTCAGCTCGAAGCTGGTGACCGGGTAGTCCGACAGCCGCCGGATCGCGTCGATGTTGCCCCCGATGCCGGCGATCGCCCGGGCGGCGCCGGCGACGGCGTCCGGCGGGACCGGTCGGCCGAGCACGATCACGTGGTGCGGCCGGCCCGCGGGGGTCGGCACCGGTTCCGGGTCCGTGGCCGACTCGACCCGCACGTCGACGCCGGTCGCCGCAGCGACCTCGTCGGCCAGCCGGGTCAGCCGGTCCAGCAGCTCGGGCTCGGGAACCTGCGCGCCGTCGTCGTCAGCGTCGATGCCGACGACGACCCCGAGCACCAGGTGCCCGTGGACGACGACCTGCTCGACGTCGACCACGTGCACCGACGGACCGTCCTCGGCCATGCCGGACAGCGCCGCGAACAGCCGGGCCGTGACGCCCGGCCGGTCGAGTCCCGAGACGGTGAGCAGCGCCCGGGGCTCCCCCGCCGCGGAGGACGGGGGCGCAGCCGGGTCGAGCGACACGGGACCGATCAGGTGGGATCGGGGTCGTTCGGGCCCTGACGGCGGCCCGCCGTGCCCCCGAGCTCGGACGCGTAGGGCGTGTGCCGCTTGCCCGCGTGGGCCTCGGCCTGCAGCCGCTCGATGAGGTGCGGGTAGTGCGCCTCGAACGCGGGGCGCTCCGAGCGGATCCGCGGGATCTCGACGAAGTTGTGCCGCGGCGGCGGCGACGAGGTCGCCCACTCCAGCGAGTTGCCGTGGCCCCACGGGTCGTCGCGCAGCGCGAGCTTCCCGTACTTCCACGACTTCACGACGTTGTAGAGGAACGGGATGGTGGAAGCCCCGAGCACGAACGAGCCGATGGTCGAGACCATGTTCAGCGTCGTGAACTCGTCGGTCGCCAGGTAGTCGGCGTAGCGGCGGGGCATGCCCTCGTTGCCCAGCCAGTGCTGGACCAGGAACGTCGCGTGGAAACCGATGAACGTCAGCCAGAAGTGCAGCTTGCCCAGCCGCTCGTCCATCATCCGGCCGCACATCTTCGGGAACCAGAAGTAGATGCCGGCGTAGGCGGCGAACACGACCGTGCCGAACACGACGTAGTGGAAGTGGGCGACGACGAAGTAGGTGTCGGACACGTGCCAGTCCAGGGGCGGGCTGGCCAGCAGGACACCGGTCAGGCCACCCAGCAGGAACGTGACCATGAAGCCGAGGGAGAAGAGCATCGGCGTCTCGAAGGTCAGTTGCCCCTTCCACATGGTGCCGATCCAGTTGAAGAACTTCAGCCCGGTCGGCACCGCGATCAGGTAGGTCAGGAACGCGAAGAACGGCAGCAGCACGGCGCCCGTGGCGTACATGTGGTGCGCCCACACGGCCAGCGAGAGGAACCCGATGGCCAGCGTCGCGCCGACCATGCCCTTGTAACCGAACAGCGGCTTGCGGCTGAAGACGGGGATGACCTCGGTGATGATGCCGAAGAACGGCAGCGCGATGATGTAGACCTCGGGGTGCCCGAAGAACCAGAACAGGTGCTGCCAGAGCAGCGCGCCGCCGTTCTCGTCCGAGTAGACGAGAGCCCCCAGGTTGCGGTCGGCCAGCAGGCCGAACAGCGCGGCGGTGAGGATCGGGAAGGCCAGCAGGATCAGCACGCTGGTGACCAGCGCGTTCCAGGTGAAGATCGGCATCCGGAACATCGTCATGCCCGGCGCGCGCAGGCAGACGATCGTGGTGATGAAGTTGACGCCGCCGAGGATGGTGCCCAGACCGCTGACGGCCAGACCGGCGATCCAGAGACTGCCGCCCGCACCCGGCGAGTGGGCGCCGGTGGACAGCGGCGTGTAGGCGGTCCAGCCGAAGTCGGCCGCGCCACCGGGCGTGAGGATCCCCGACAGCACGATGAGGCTGCCGATGAGGAACAGCCAGTAGGAGAAGGCGTTCAGCCGCGGGAAGGCGACGTCGGGGGCGCCGATCTGCAGCGGCATGATCAGGTTGCCGAACGCGAAGAACAGCGGCGTCGCGAACATCAGCAGCATCAGCGTGCCGTGCATCGTGAACAGCTGGTTGTACTGCTCCGGCGACAGGAACTGCATGCCCGGCCGGGCCAGCTCGCCGCGGATCAGCATGGCCATCAGGCCGCCGATCAAGAAGAACGCGAACGATGTGGCCAGGTACATCAGGCCGATGGTCTTGTGGTCCGTGGTGCGGAGCAGGTTCGAGAGCCTCGAACCCTTCACGGCCACATGAGCCGGGCTCGGCCGACTCACGATGGGCGCCGGTGCGATCGTCACGAGCGGCAGCTTAGACGTTCGCTTATCAGCCCCTCGGAGCCGCTCGGCAGGCGCGCCGGACGGCGCCTCCGTCGTCACCGGACCGTGATCGACTCGCCGCTCAGCGGCGTCCGGGCTGGTAGGAGGCGACGTCCACGGCGACGGTCACCCGGACCGGCTCCGGCAGCGTGGCGAGCGCCGCGGCGAGCCGGTCGGGAGTCAGGTGGCGGGCGTGCGGGCCCATGCCGACCAGCGTCGCGACGGCGGCCCGGCTCAGGTGCAGCTCCTGCCGGTGGCCGGTCACCGCGACCGGTTCCAGGTGCGGTTCGAGCGTCGCGGCCAGGCGCGCGGCCTTGTCGGGGTCGACGCGGAGCAGGTCCAGCGGTCCGACCAGCTCGCCGAGGTGGTCGGCGGTCGGCGTCACCACGACCAGCCGCCCCTCCGGCCGCAGCACCCGCGCCGTCTCGGGGCCGTTGCGCGGCGCGAAGACGACGAGGACCCGGTCCAGGACGGCGTCCCGCACCGGCCACCGGGCCCAGCTGTCGGCCACGACCGCCAGTGCCCTCGGGTGCGCCCGCGCGGCCCGGCGAGCTGCGTAGGGCGAGGAGTCGAGGACGACGCCGACGGCGTCGGGGGCCCGGTCGAGCACGGCGGCCAGGTGGTGCCCGGTGCCGCCGCCGAGGTCCAGCACGGTCCGGGGCTGCTCGCCCGCGAGGACGGCGTCGGCCAGCGCCTGCGTGATGCCGGCGTAGTGACCGGCGTCGAGGAACGCCGTCCGGTCGGCGACCATCGCCGCCGAGTCGCCGGACGGCGGGCGGTGGCCCGGCGGCAGCAGGGTGACGTGGCCCTGGCGGGCCCGGTCGAACCGGTGGCCGCCGGCGCAGCCGAGCCCGGCGCCGTCGTCGTCGGCCGCCAGACCCGTGCCGCAGACGGGGCAGGCCAGCAGCCCGACCGCGGCCGCCGGGAGCGGCGGTCGCGTCACGAGCGCGGCGGCACGGCGTGGAAGGTGACGTCGTGCAGGGCGCCGTCGGCGGCGGTCGCGGTCACGTAGGTGCCGTGCGGTTGCCGACGGCGGTCGGTCGGCGAGCCCGGGTTGAGCAGCCGCAGCCCCGTGGGCGCGGTCGTGTCCCACGGGATGTGGCTGTGGCCGAACACGAGCAGGTCCGCGTCGGGGAACCGGGCGGCGCACCGGGCCTCGCGGCCCGTGGCGGCGCCGGTCTCGTGGACGACGGCGAGCCGGATGCCCTCGATCTCCGCGCGCGCCACCTCGGGCAGCCGCCGGCGGAAGTCGCCGTGGTCGTTGTTGCCGTGGACGGCGACCAGCCGGCGGCAGCGCTCCTCGAACCGGTCGAGCAGCGCGAGGTCGACCCAGTCGCCGGCGTGCACGACGACGTCCGCGGCGTCGATGGCCGCCCACAGATCATGAGGTAGGTCACGTGACCGCTGAGGAACGTGCGTGTCGGCGGTCATCACCAGCGAAACAGGCACGACGCCATGATCCCAGGCCGCTAGTTTCGATCCCGCCGAAACCGGGCGACCCGACCCCTGCGCAGAGGACTTCCCGTGACAGATCCCGCCCCCTCGTCCCCGGCCACCGAGCCCGCCGACCAGCCCTACGAGAAGCGGTGGCTGGCCCTCACGGTCATCTCGGCGACCGTTCTGCTGATCATCCTCGACGCCACCGTCGTCAACATCGCCCTGCCGGCCGTCTCGGCCGACCTGGGCATCGACGCGGCCACCCAGCAGTGGATCGTCACCGCCTACACGCTGACGTTCGGCGGCTTCCTGCTCCTGGGCGGGCGGATCGCCGACTTCTGGGGCCGCAAGCGCACGTACCTGGTGGGCACGGCAGGGTTTGCGGTGGCGTCGGCCCTCGGCGGCCTGGCCCAGAACGAGGCCATGCTGTTCGGCGCCCGCGCGCTCCAGGGCGCCTTCGGGGCGCTGCTGGCGCCCGCGTCCCTCGCGCTGATGACCGTGCTTTTCACCGACGCGAAGGAGCGGGCCAAGGCCTTCGCCGTCTACGGCGCGATCGCCGGCGGCGGCTCGGCGGTGGGTCTGCTGCTCGGTGGGGTGCTCACCGAGTACGCCGACTGGCGCTGGTGCTTCTGGGTGAACCTGCCCGTCGCGGTCATCACCATCGCCGCCGGCATCCGGATCCTGCCGGAGAGCAAGGCGCCCGGCGACACCCGCTACGACATCCCGGGCGCGATCGTCATCACGCTGGGGCTGGCGTCGGTCGTGTACGGCTTCACCCGGGTGGCACAGGAGTCGCAGGAGAACGCCCAGCCGGGCGGCAGCGGCGAGAGCGGCTGGACCGAGCCGCTGGCGCTGCTGTTCATCATCGGCGGCGTCCTGCTGGTCGCCGCGTTCGTCGTCATCGAACTCCGGACGCGCAATCCGCTGCTGCCGATGCGCATCGTCCTCGATCGCAACCGCGGCGGTGCGTACCTGACCTCGACGCTGGTCGGCGCGGGACTGATCGGCGCCTTCTTCTTCCTCAGCCTCTACTTCCAGCAGGTGCTCGAGTACACGCCGGTCGCCGCGGGCTTCGCCTCTCTCCCGACGACGCTGGGGGTGCTGATCTCGGCGGGCGCCGCCAGCGCCCTCGTGCCCAAGATCGGGCCCCGGCCGATCATGGTGGTCGGCGGTCTGCTCGCCGCCGGGGGGCTGTTCCTGATGTCGTTCCTCGACGTCGACACCAGTTTCTGGGCGGTCGCCTTCCCCGCGCAGCTGCTGCTGGGGCTCGGCCTCGGCTTCACGTTCGTGCCGCTGGCCAACCTTGCGCTGATCGGTGCCGGGCTTCACGACGCCGGGGCCGCCAGCGCCATGCTGAACGCCACCCAGCAGGTCGGTGCGTCCATCGGCACGGCCCTGCTGGCCACCATCTCGGTCGGGGCGATCACCAGCTACTTCACCGACGCGGTCGCCTCCGGCCAGAACCCGCAGGACCCCCTCGTGGGGCTCGAGGCGCAGGTCGACGGCTACACGACGGCGTTCACCTGGGCCGCGGTCCTGCTGCTGCTCGGCGCCCTGGTGTCCGGTCTGCTCATCAAGGCCACCAAGGAGGACCTGCCGGAGGAGATGGCCGTCCCGGCGGCGTGATCAGCCCCGCTGGGCCATCTCCCGCAGCCGCGCGTTGTAGGCCTCGCGCTCGGCGTCGTCGTTCCGGTCGGCGGCGCGGTCGATGGCCCGGCCGCGGCGCTCCTCGGAGCCCGCCCACGAGAAGAAGACGACGAGCAGCACGAGCACGGTCGGCAGCTCGCCGAAGGCCCAGACGATGCCGCCGGCCACGCCCTGGTCGTGCAGCAGGTCGACGCCCCAGTCGGCCGGCGGCTCGGCGAACGAGTCGACCACCAGCGACGTCGCCATCATGATCGCGACGCCGAAGAACGCGTGGAACGGCACCGGCAGGAAGAGCTCGAGCATCCGGCCGGGGTGGGTGAGCGTCCGCGGCCAGGGGTCCTGGGCGACGATCGGCCCGAAGAACAGCAGCCCGACCACCACGAAGTGCGCCAGCATCAGCTGGTGCCCGATGGGGTTGCTCATCAGCAGGTCGAACAGCGGCGTGAAGTAGACGCCGTAGAGGCTCGCGATGAACAGCGGCACGGTGAACAGCGGATGCGCCACGAACCGGCCGAACCGGCTGTGCAGCCCGTTGAGCAGCAGCGCGCGCGGCACCCCGGCGGCGCCCTTGCCGCGCGGCAGGGTGCGCAACGCGAGGGTGACGGGTGCGGCGACGAGCAGCAGCAGCGGCGTGATCAGCGACAGGACCATGTGCTGCGTCATGTGCACGCTGAACAGCACCATGCTGTAGCCGTTGGTCCACGTGCCGGTGACGGCGAACAGCGAGGCCGTGCCGGCGACCCAGGCCAGCGTCCGCCACCACGGCCACGTCACCCCGGAGCGCTGCAGCCGGACGACGGCGAGCAGGTAGACGAGCAGCGCGACGATGCTGGCGACGGCGAGCAGGGACCACGGCTCGAGGTGCGGCAGGAACATCCGGCCCCAGGTCGGCGGCTCGCCGGGCACCCACATGCCCGAGTGCTGCCCGTGGTCCACCGAGTTCCTCCTTCGCCGCAGCGTGCGCTCTTACTGTCCCACTCGAGTCGTGGACGGGCGCCTCGTGGCCGGCGTGCGACTCGGCCTCGATCTGGAACGTGCAGTGCTCGACGTCGAAGTGCTCGCCGAGGCACTCGCACAGCGCGTCGAGCACCCGCCCGCCGTGGCCGGCGGCCAACGCCTCCTCGGTGACGACGACGTGCGCCGACAGGACGGGCAGCCCGGAGGTGATCGTCCACGCGTGCAGGTCGTGCACGTCGAGGACGCCGTCCACCCCCCGCATGTGCTCCCGGACCTGACCCATGTCGACCCCCCGGGGCGCGGCCTCGAGCAGCACGTCGAGGGCGTCGCGCAGGAGGTGCAGGGCGCGCGGCAGCACCAGGCAGCCGATCACGATGGAGGCGACGGTGTCGGCCGGCGTCCAGCCGGTGCCGAGGATGACGAGCGCGGCGACGATGACCGCGACCGATCCCAGCGCGTCGGCGAGCACCTCCAGGTAGGCGCCGCGGACGTTGAGCGACTGCGCTCTCCCCCGGTGGAGCACGGCGAGGGACACCAGGTTCACGACCAGCCCGACGCCGGCGATGACGAGCATCGGGCCGGACTCGACCTCCGGCGGGTCGCCGATCCGCCGGATCGCCTCGGCGAGCACGAACACCGCGACGGCGACGAGCAGGAGGCCGTTCGCGACCGCGGCGAGGATCTCGACCCGCTGCCAGCCGAACGTGCGTCGTCCGCGAGCCGGCCGCTGGGCGAGCGTGACCGCGCCGAGCGCCAGCGCGATGCCGACCGCGTCGGTCGTCATGTGCCCGGCGTCGGCGAGCAGGGCCAGGGAGCCGGACACGACCGCGCCGACCACCTCGGCCACCAGCACGGCCACGGTGAGCCCGAGGACGACCGCCAGCCGGCGTCGCTGCCCGCCGGATGCCGTGACGGGGGCATGGCTGTGGCCGTGTCCCATGCCCTGCCCTCCTGTTCCGTTCGAGCGACGTCGGAAAGTCTGCCTCAGACGGACGACGCCCCCGGCCGGGAGAACCGGTCGGGGGCGTCGAGTCGCACGGAGGGCGGCGGGATCAGATGGAGACCCCACGCTCCCGCAGCCACGGGATCGGGTCGATCTTCGTGCCGTCGATCCCGCCCACGTGCACCTCGAAGTGCAGGTGCGGGCCGGTGGACTGGCCGCGGTTGCCGAGCAGCGCGATCGTCTCGCCGGCCTTCACGACCTGGCCGGCGGTCACGAGGATCTGCTCCATGTGCCCGTAGACGGTGACGTCGCCGTTCTCGTGCTGGATGTAGACGGCGTTGCCGAAGCCGCTGGCCGGCCCCGCCTCGAGGACGATGCCGTCCATCGCCGCGTACTCCGGCGTCATCATCGGCGCCGCGAGGTCGATGCCCGCGTGCAGCGTGCCCCAGCGGCTGCCGAAGCCGCTGGTCAGCCGGGCGCCGGTCACGGGCAGGACGGCCTTCGGGCGCGCCGCCTCCGCCGCCGCGGCGGCAGCGGCCTGCGGCGGCCTGGCGGTCCGCCCGCGCCTGGACGAGCGCGGCGTGGGCCTGGTCCTCGTCACGCTCGGTGCGGCTGGCGGCCAGCTCACCGAGCCGCGCGGTGGCGGCCTCGGGCGTGATCTCCTCGATCGGCTGGGCCTCGAGCTCGATGCCCAGCTCCTCGGCGACGCTGACCGAGTGGCTCACGGTCGCCGTCTCGGCCTGAGCGGCCTGGGGCTCGCCGGTCGTGAGGCTGACCCCGAGCGCACCGATCAGGGCGGCGGCCAGGTACAGGGCGGGACGACGACGGGGCGTCAGGACGCGATGCCGGAGGAACCGTCCACGACGGCCCTCGGCCACGTCATCCACGAGCCCGAACGGGTCGTCCTGCTCCTCGGCCGGCTCGGTGAGCACGGCGGCGGGCACCGTCTCGACGACGACCTCGCGCGCCTGGGCCTCGGCGGACCCGACGAGGTCGACCGCGTCGGCGTCCGAAGAAAGGGTGAGCGGAGCCACGACGTCCGCCGTCTCGACGACGGGCCGCTTGTAGGGCGTCGGCCGCTGCGTGGTCTCGACCGCGGTCTCGGTGGCCGCAGGCTTGGCAGCGGCAGGCTTGGCCGCCGTCGCCTTCCGGGCGGGCTTCGCGGCCGGCTTGGCAGCGGCAGCCTTCGCGGCGGTCGGCTTCGCGGCCGGCTTGGCAGCGGCAGCCTTCGCGGGGGTCGGCTTCGCAGCGGCCTTGGCGGGGGCAGCCTTGGCCGCGCCGGTGGCACGCGTCGTCCGGGGAGCCGCGGTGGACGACCCGGCCGCAGCGCTGCGGGTGCCGGTCGTGCTCTTCGCGGGAGTGCTCGTGGCGCTCGCGGTGCGAGCGGTCCTACGGGCGGGGGTGGTCTGGGAGGTCCTCGACTGCGTCTTCCCCGAGCGCGGCGTCGGAACGTTGTCCGGGGCCTTCTCTCCAGTCGCCGCGGCCGGTGTGCGGGTCTTCCCCTGGGCCGGAGCGGGGATCCGACGGGTGCCCTTGCGGGGCGCCGAATCCTCTGCGAGAGGGCGGTCCTGGTGGAGCGAACTCATGCACCTGACTTCCGTAGATGGGCATTGCACAACGCGCTCCCGGGGAGAGGAGCGGTGCCCATGTAAACACGTCGTGATGTTTTCGTGATGTGGGGAAGGGGGTATTGACGTGCAGTTTTGTGGCCTGGGCCACAAAGCTTCATCTCTGTGATTCCGCACTGCGTGAACACGGCACAACAGAGAGTCACGGGCGCGCCGCGCTCGGCGAATAACGGTGCGATCCACCTCACGACGGGCAGAAAGACCCTTGAGGAGACCGAGATCCGGTCATATCGAGGGAGCAATACGCATGCGCGCAGTGACGTGGCACGGCCGAGCAGACGTCCGGGTGGACACGGTCCTTGATCCGGTCATCCAGGAGCCGACCGACGTCATCATCGAGGTCACCTCGTCGGGCATCTGCGGCTCCGATCTGCATCTCATCGAGGTCATGGCGCCGTTCATGTCGGTGGGCGACGTGATGGGTCACGAGCCGATGGGGATCGTCCGCGAGGTCGGCTCCGAGGTGACCGCCGTCAAGGCCGGCGACCGGGTCGTGGTCCCGTTCAACATCTCGTGCAACACCTGCTGGATGTGCTCGCAGGGCCTGCAGTCCCAGTGCGAGACGACCCAGAACCGCGAGAAGGGCTTCGGCGCCTCGCTGTTCGGCTACACGAAGCTGTACGGGCAGGTCCCGGGCGGTCAGGCGCAGTACCTGCGGGTGCCTTTCGGCAACACGCTGCCGATCAAGGTGCCCGAGGGCCCCCCGGACGACCGCTTCGTCTACCTCTCCGACGTCCTGCCCACCGCGTGGCAGGCGGTGCAGTACGCCGGCATCCCGAAGGGCGGCACCGTCCTCGTGCTCGGCCTCGGGCCGATCGGCGACATGGCCGCCCGCATCGCGCTCCACCAGGGCGCCGGCACGGTCTTCGGCGCCGACGTCGTCCCGGAGCGGCTCGAGCGGGCGCGCGGCCGCGGCGTCGAGGTCATCTCGACCACCGAGCAGGAGGACGTCGTCCAGGCGGTCCGTGACGCGACCGACGGCCGCGGCCCGGACGCCGTCATCGACGCCGTCGGCATGGAGGCGCACGGCTCCCCGCTGGCCAGCTTCGCGCAGAAGGCGACCGCGGTCGTCCCGGACGCGATCATGGAGAAGGTCATGCAGGTCGCGGGGGTGGACCGGCTGGCGGCCCTCAACACCGCGATCGAGGCCGTGCGGCGCGGCGGCACGATCTCGCTGTCCGGTGTCTACGGCGGTGCGACGGACCCGCTCCCCCTCATGCGCATGTTCGACAAGCAGATCCAGCTGCGCATGGGTCAGGCGAACGTGTGGCGCTGGGTGCCCGACATCCTGCCGCTGCTCACCGACGAGGACCCGTTCGGCGTCGACAGCTTCGCCACGCACCACGTGCCGCTGGAGCAGGCGGCCGACGCCTACGCCAACTTCCGCGACAAGAAGGAAGGCACGGTCAAGGTCCTGCTGAAGCCCTGATCGGGAGCCCGGATCCGCTCAGCGCACCGAGCGGATCCGGGCCACCGAGACGGCCCCGAGGACGGTGATCACCCCGGCGGTCGCGAACAGCACGCCGTAGCCACCGAGCTCGGCGATGACGAGGGCGGCGAGCAGGGGCGCGAGCGCCTGCGGCGCGACGATGGCGACGTTCATGACGCCGAGCTCGCCGGCGACCGCCCGCGCGTCGGGCAGCACCTGGGTGACCAGTGCCTGGTCGACCGACGTGTAGGCCCCGTACCCAGCGCCCAGCAGCACCCCGGCCACCAGTGCGCTCGGCCAGCTCGGCGCCACGACCAGCACCGCGCAGGCCGCGGCCTGGAGCAGCGCGGCCACCCCGACGAAGATCCGCCGTCGACCGGTCCGGTCCGACAGCACCCCGCCGCCCCACGTCGCCGCGACGGTGGCCACCAGGTAGACGAGCGTCAGGACCAGCAGCGAGCCCTCGGGATCGGCGACGCGCAGGCCGTCGGTGAGGAAGTAGAGGAGATAGGTGGTGCCGAGGGCGTTGCCGAGGCTCACCAGCAGCCGACCGGCGAACGCCCAGGCGTAGTCCGGGTGGCGCAGGGGCGCCCGCCAGGTCGCCCGCAGCGCGCCGAACGCGGAACGCGGGCGCTCGCCCGCCGAGGGCGCCGCCTCCCGAGCCCGCAGCAGCCAGGGCAGCGCCGTCGCCACCAGGACGACCGTGAGCGCGACGTACCCGGTGCCGGTGCCGCCGCCGAGCGCCGTGACCAGCCCGAGTCCCACGACGATCCCCAGTGCCTGCGGACCGTAGACGGCGGCGGACACCGCCCCGCGCTGGTCGACGGGCACCTGGTCGGCGATGGTCGCGGTGAGGCCGGCCATCGCGGCGTACAGGCCGAGCTGGGCCAGCAGCCAGGTGGCCGCGATCGTGGGCCAGCTCCCCGCCGCCGCGGTGAGCAGCAGGCCGACGGCGTAACCGACGACCCCGCCGGCGACCCAGATCCGTCGTCGGCCCCACCGGCTGCGCGTCCGGTCGCACAGGGCGCCGAACACCGGCAGGGCCACCAGCGCTGCGGCACCGGCGATGCCGTTGACCAGGCCGAAGTCGCGCACCTTGTGCACGGGGTCGGCGTCGGCCAGCTGCAGGGGCAGCAGCAGCTGGATCGGCGCGAGCTGTGCCGCCCACAGCCCCAGCCAGATCAGCCCGAAGCGAGCGGTCCACCCCCGGCCGACCCGGACCTGCTCTGCGGCGAACCGGCCGTCGTCGACCGCCGGCCCCGGATTCATGGAGCGGGCGGGGTGCCGACCGGTCCGAGGACGCGGTCGAGGTAGGCGTTGCCCAGCACGCCGGTCGGGTCGAGCCGGTCGCGCACGGCCACGAACTCCGCGAAGCGTGGGTAGCGGGCGCGCAGGTCCTCGGCGTCGAGGCCGTGCAGCTTTCCCCAGTGCGGGCGGCCGCCGACGGTGCCGGCGATCGACTCCAGCGCCTCGAACCAGGGGCCGGGGTCGTTGCCCGCCGGCACGTGCGCGGCGATGTAGGCGGTCGCGCGCCCGGACGCCGTCGACAGCGGGATGTCGTCGGCCGCGGCCACCCGCACCTCGACCGGGAACGCCGAGCGCCAGTCGCTCGCCTCGTGCACCCGCTGCAGTTCGGCCAGGACGGCGGCCGCGTCCTCGCACGGGATCGCGTACTCCATCTCCAGGAACCGAACCCGGCGTCGGCTGACGAACACCCGGTGCGAGTGGTCGGTCCACGTGCGGGCGCCCAACGCCTTCGCCGACATCCGCGCCAGCGGGGGCACCAGCGCCGGCACCCGCCGGCCGGCCGCCACCACACCCGCGAAGGCGGCGTTGGCGAGGATCTCGTCGTCCCACATCGCCCGCCAGCGCGGCAGCGGCTGCAGCCCCTCGTCGAGCGGCACGCGGGTGTTGCACTTGAGCAGCGTCGCGTCGGTGTGCGGGAACCAGTAGAACTCGACGTGGTCGGTGGAGGTCATCAGGTCCGCGAAGTCGCCCAGGGCGGCGGTGAGCGTTCCCGGCCCCTCGACGGCGCGCAGCGCGAACGCCGGCTCGGCTTGCAGCGTCACCTCGGTGACGACGCCGAGCGCACCGAGACCGACCCGCGCCGCGGCGAAGACGTCGGGATGCCGGTCGGCGCTGCAGGAGAGCACCTCACCGGCCGGCGTCACCAGCTCCAGTGCGCGCACCTGGGTCGCCAGACCGCCGAACCGCGCACCCGTGCCGTGCGTGCCGGTCGCCAGCGCCCCGGCGATGGTCTGCCGGTCGATGTCCCCGAGGTTGGTCATCGCCCAGCCGCGGCGGAGCAGTTCGGCGTTGAGCCGGTGCAGCGTCGTCCCGGAGCCGACGGTGACCAGGCCGTCGTCGGTGACCGACCGGATGCCGACGAGTCCGTCGCAGACCAGCTGGACGTCCTCGGGCACGCCGATGCCGGTGAAGGAGTGGCCGCTGCCGATCGGCCGGACCCGCCGGTCGGCGGCCGCGGCGGAGGCGAGCACCGAGGCCACCTCGTCGGCCGAGGTGGGGCGGACGACGTCGACGACGGCCCGTTGGTTGCCGGCCCAGTTGCGCCAGCGTGCGCGCTCCTCCGGCACCGCCGGACTGTCCGTCACGCGCGCACTCCCTCCCGTCGGATCGGACGCACTCTTCCGGGCGGGAACTGCACTGGTCAACGGGTTGACCAGCGCGTCACCGGCCCGGCACGCTGCGCCGTGATGAGTGCTCTCGCGACCCGCCCCGACGACGAGCGTCGCCGGTTGGACCTGGCGACGGAGGATCTCGAGCCGCCGCTGGCCGTCCTCGACCAGGATGCGCTCGACGCCAACGCCGACGATCTGGTCCGGCGGGCCGGCGGGATCCCCATCCGGGTGGCGAGCAAATCCGTGCGTTGTCGCGACGTCCTGCGCCGCGTGCTGGCCCGGCCGGGCTTCGCCGGGATCCTCGCCTACTCGCTGCCCGAGGCCCTCTGGCTCGCCACCGGCGACGCCCGGGTCAGCGACGACGTCGTGGTCGCCTATCCGACGGCCGACCGGCGGGCGATCCGGCGCTTGGCCGGCGACGCCGCGGCCGCGGCCCGCGTCACGATCATGGTCGACTGCGTCGAGCACCTCGACCTGGTCGACGCGGTCGTCCCGCCCGCCCTCCGGCCGGCCGTGCGGGTCTGCCTCGACGTCGACGCGTCGCTGCGCGCGGCGGGCGGCCGGGTGCACGTCGGCGTCCGCCGGTCGCCGATCCACTCCCCCGAGGACGCCGCGGAGCTCGCCCGCGCCGTGGTGGCCCGCGAGGGGTTCCGGCTCGTCGGGCTGATGGCGTACGAGGCCCAGATCGCCGGGGTCCAGGACGCACCCGCCCGGCGCCCGGTGCGCGGCCTGGCGGTGCGGCGCATGCAGGCGGTGTCCGGCCGGGAGCTGGCCGCGCGGCGGGCGGCGGTCGTGGCCGCGGTCTCCGAGGTGGCGCCGCTCGAGTTCGTGAACGGCGGCGGCACCGGCAGCGTCGAGCGCACCGCCGCCGAGCCGGCCGTCACCGAGGTGGCCGCGGGGTCGGGGCTCTACTCCCCCACGCTGTTCGACGGGTACCGCGCCTTCGACGCCCGGCCGGCCGCGTTCTTCGCACTCCCGGTGACGCGCTGCCCGGCCCCCGGAACGGTGACCGTGGCCGGTGGCGGCTGGGTGGCGTCGGGTCCCCCGGGCCGCGACCGGCTCCCTGTCCCGACCTACCCGGCCGGACTGTCCTGGCTGGCGGCCGAGGGCACCGGCGAGGTGCAGACACCGCTGCGCGGCCCCGGGACGGCGAGGCTCCGGATCGGCGACCGCGTCTGGTTCCGGCACGCCAAGGCCGGGGAGCTGTGCGAGCACGTCGACGTCCTGCACACCCTCAGCGGCGACGGCCTCACCGGCGCCGTCCGCACCTACCGCGGCGAGGGCCACGCCTTCGGCTAGGCCGGACCGTTCAGTCGGGCGACCCGGCCAGCGCCCGCGCGGCCTCCGCCTCGGCGGGGTCGAAACCGATCTGCCCGACCTCGCCGTGCTGTGCGGCCTGGCCGTCGATCCAGCGGCGGTGCCCCTCCCACGCGGACTGCCGCGTCGTGCCGAGCGCACTGCCGATCTCGGCCCACGACGCCCCGGTCGTACGGGCGGTGCGCACGGTGAGCTGGCGGCCGTAGCCGACCTTGCGGGCGATGACCTCCCCGAGTGCGAGCAGTTCCAGGGCCTCGGCCCGGGCCAGCGGCGGCGGCCCGCCGTCCGGATCGGCGAGCGAGTCGCGGCTCCGCAGCTCCTCGAACCGCGCCACGGCGGCGGTCAGACCCATCGATCGGTCCAGCGACTCGACGTCCATGCCGCCAGCGTCCGTCAGGGCACCCTGACTGTCAAGGTGTCCTGACGCCGTCACCGTGCCCGGGTCACCCGGGTCTCGTCGAAGACCGGTTCCGCGGACTCGTACACCCGGCCGTCGGCGCCGAAGACCAGGTAGCGGTCGAAGGACCGGGCGAACCAGCGGTCGTGGGTGACCGCGAGAACCGTTCCCTCGAAGGCCTCCAGCGCCTCCTCCAACGCCTCGGCGGAGAGCACGTCGAGGTTGTCGGTCGGCTCGTCGAGCAGCAGCAACGTCGCGCCCGACAGCTCGAGCAGGAGGATCTGGAACCGCGCCTGCTGGCCGCCCGACAGCGTCCGGAACGGCTGGTCGGCCTGGTCGGTGAGCCCGTAGCGCCGCAGCGCCGCCATCGCCCGACCGCGATCCACTCCCGGCCGGCCGGGCTCGCCGTGCCAGAGCAGGTCGACGGGCGTGCGGTCCTGCCACTCCGGATGCGCGTGCGTCTGGGCGAAGAACCCGGGGACGACGCGGGCGCCCAGCCGCCAGGAGCCGGTGTGCGCGACCGACTGACCCGCGAGCAGGCGGAGGAAGTGCGACTTGCCCGCCCCGTTCGCCCCCAGCACCCCGACGCGGTCGCCGAACCAGATCTCGAGGTCGAACGGCTTCATCAGGCCGGAGAGCTCCAACTGCTCGGCCATCACCGCGCGCACGCCGGTGCGACCGCCGCGCAGCCGCATCGCGACCTTCTGCTCCGGTGGCCGGTCCGGCGGCGGCCCCGCGGCCTCGAACTTCGCCAGCCGGGTCTGCATCGCGTGGTAGCGGTTGGCCATGTCCGGGGAGTTCTCCGCCTGCTGCTGCAGGGTGCGCACCAGGTCGATCAGCCGCTGGTGCTCCTCGTCCCAGCGCCGCCGCAACTCGGCCAGCCGCTCGTGCCGCGCCGCCCTGGCCTCGTGGTAGCTGACGAAGCCACCGCCGTGCACCCATGCCGTCCCGCCCTCGACCGTCACCACCCGGTCGGACACCCGGGCCAGCAGCTCCCGGTCGTGGCTGACGAACAGGACGGTCTTGCGGGTGTCGAGCAGCCGTTCCTCGAGCCACCGCTTGCCCGGGACGTCGAGGTAGTTGTCCGGCTCGTCGAGCAGCAGCACCTGGTCGGGGCCGCGGAGCAACGCTTCGAGCGCGAGCCGCTTCTGCTCCCCGCCCGAGAGCGTGGACAGCTCGCGGTACTTGCAGCCGTCGTAGGGGATGCCGAGCGCCGCGACGGTCACCGTGTCCCAGGTGACCTCCGCGTCGTACCCGCCGACGTCGCCCCAGTGCCCGAGGGCACCGGCGTAGGCCATCTGCGCTGCGCTCGTCGTCGGTCTCCATGAGCGCCAGCTCCGCCTTGTCGACGGCGTCCCACGCGTCCCGGACCGCGGGCGGCGAGAGGTCGACGAGAAAGCGCTGCACGGTCGTGTCGTCCCGCACCGAACCGATGAACTGGCGCATGACGCCGAGCCCGCCGGTCCGCGCGACGGAGCCCGTCTCGGGCACCAGGTCGCCGGCGATGATCCGCAGCAGGGTCGTCTTCCCGGCGCCGTTCTCGCCGACCAGCGCCGCCCGGACGCCGTCGCCGATCCGGAAGTTCACGTCGTCGAGCAGCACCCGCCCGTCGGGCAGCGTGTGCCGGACACCGGTGACGTCGACGTAACCCACCCGGACATCCTCGCCTGCCCGGGCAACCAGGTTTCCGTCAGGCTGGCGCGCCCCTCGTCAGTCCAGCGACACCCGCAGCCGCTGGCGGGCCAGCCGCTCGACGAGTTCCGGCAGGGCGTCGGCGGGCGAGCCGCGCAGCTCCTCCCGGCAGGTACGGACGACGACGGAGATGCACGGCCCGAGCTCTGGGAACTCGCGGCTGAGCCGCAGGATGGCCGAACGGACGGATGGGTCGGTCGAGGCGGGCGCAGCCACCAGCACCATGGACTGTCCTCCGAGTGATCGCGGCGCATGCGCCGCGGACGTCGATTCCCCCAGCAGGATCACCGATGCCCCGATCGCCGGCGAGCCCTCTTCGTGCAGACACGGTGACTGCTGCGCCGTCGGGGAACCAGGGACGAAGGTCCCTGGACCGTCCCGTGACTCGGTGCTGTCCGGGGCTGTTCAGACGACGAAGTAGGCGTTGTCGCCGGCGCGTGTCGCGGCGACGGCGTCGCGCACGAGGGTGCGCAGGGCGTCCGCGTCGAGCGCGTCGAGCGACGCAAACCGGATGCAGCTCTTCCCGCACGACACCTTCCCGAGCTCCTCGGCGCGGGCCTCGGCGATGTACCGGCCGTCGACGACGGCGCAGACGTAGAGGGAGAGGTGCCGCTTCTGGGCGGCGAGCGCGATCAGCGGCCACATGGTCGCGGTCTTCGCCGACTTCGGCTTGTAGGGCATCAGGCCGTAGCCGAGCATCGACCGGGAGCCCGCGGGCACCAGCTGACGGTCGATCCCCGGCGCTGCCGCCATCACCAGCTCGTCGACCCGACGGAGTTCCTCCTCGCGAGGGCCCGCGGCACCGAACCAGGCGTCGATCTCGTTCTGGCCGGACATCGCCTCGGCCTCAGAGCAGCGCGATGGCCAGCACGGTCGCCCCCGCCGCAAGGATCATGGCGACCACGATCACCGTGGCCACCAGCCGCCGCCGACGTGCCGCGTCCCGACCTCCGGTACCGCCCATTCCCATCACGGTCCGAACGCTACCGCCCGCGGACGCCGGTTCAGCGCGGTCGGCGCCCCCACAGCAGGGTGTCGAGCGCGGTACCGGCCGGCGTCTCCCGTCGGATCTGCTCGAGCCGGTCCACCTCCAGCAGCGCCGCCACCGGGGCGAGCCGCTCGACGCTGTGCAGGATCTCCGGGTCGGGCGGGCCGCCCACGCCCGCGGTGAGGTTCTCGACGTCGTGACCGAGGACGAGCAGCCGCCCGCCGGGCCGCAGCCAGTCGACCGCCCGGGTGAACAGCGGCAGCGTCTCGTCCTGCGGCAGGTGCAGGTAGGCGACGAGGACGAGGTCCAGGCTCGCGTCGG
Organism: uncultured Actinomycetota bacterium; assembly: GCA_963784165.1. Taxonomy (GTDB): domain Bacteria; phylum Actinomycetota; class Actinomycetes; order Mycobacteriales; family Geodermatophilaceae; genus Blastococcus_B. The sequence goes on along the minus strand of CAWAQI010000017.1, from coordinate 43,581 downwards.
GCGCCGACCAGGTGCGGACGTCGGCGACGACCCAGGTGACGGCGTCGGACCCCGGCTGCGCACGGCCCCGGTCGAGCCCGACCCCGGAGAAGTCGACCGCCGTCGCGCGCCACCCACGGGACGCGAGCCAGAGCGCGTGGCGACCCTCCCCCGCCGCGAGGTCCACCGCGTCCCCGGGCGGGAGGTCGGCCAGCAGGTCGGCGATCAGACGGTTCGGCTCGCTCGACCACTGCTGCTTCTCGGCATAGCGCTCGTCCCAGTCCTCGGCCCGCACGGAGGCGAGTCTGGCCGAGTCGGTCAGTGCAGCACCATCCCGCCGGAGACGTTCAGGGTGTCGCCGGTGAGGTAGTCGGAGTCGCTGGACGCCAGGAAGAGCGCCGCCCGCGCGACGTCCTGCGGCTCGGCGAGGCGGCCCAGCGGGGACAGCGCCGACCACGAGTCGACAACCCCCGGCGCGCGCCCGGCGACGCCCATCTCGTCGAGGACGTACCCGGGGCACAGGCAGTTCACCGTGATGCCGTGATGGCCGAGCTCCTGGGCCGCCGCGCGGGTCAGCGCCATGACCGCCGCCTTGGCCGCGGCGTAGTGGGCCTGTCCCCCGGTGCCGGTGCCGCTCATGCCGGCGACGTTGATGATCTTGCCGGCGGAGTCGTCCGCCGGCGCCCGGAAGGCGATCATGGCGCGAGCGGCCACCTGGGTCGTGATCAGCATCGACCGCGTGCCCATCGTGAACACCTCGCCGACGTCGACCGGTTCCATGTCGAGGAGGGCGGAGAACCGCAGGACGCCCACGTTGTTCACCAGGACGTCGAGCCCACCGAGGCGGGACATGGCGCGCTCCATCGCCTCCCGCGTGCCACCGGCGTCGGAGAGGTCGACCGCGTACGCGTGCCCGCCGATCTCCTCCGTCAGGCGCGCAGCGGCCTCCGCGCAGCCGTCGAGGACGGCGACGTCGGCAGCCTCGGCGGCGAAGGTCCGGACGATCGCGGCGCCGATCCCCTGGGCGCCGCCGGTGACGATCACGCGCCGACCGGCCAACCGGTTCACGACGGGACCACGAGGTCGTTGCTCGATCGGCCGTGGTGGGAGTGGGCGGGACGGCCGGGGCCGGTGCGGTTCACCAGAGCCGGGCGGGAATGTGGCATCGGTTCTCCTCGTGTTGTGCGCCGACGCGATACCCCTCCTCGCCCGGCTGACCCTCGATGGGCACACTTTTCGTCGACGATCGTCGGACCCGCCTGCCACGGTGGCCCCGTGACCGCACAATCAGAGCTCGGCCTGCTGCGCCTGGTGGCCCAACGGCTGGCCGGCCCGCGACCCCGGTCCGTCGTCGACGTGGTGCGGCGACTCACCGCCGTCCAGGCCCAGGACCTCCCCGGCGCACTGGTGTCCGTGGCACTGAGGACGACGGGCCGGCGGAAGTCAGCCGTCGAGTCCGCCCTCGACGCCGGGACGGTCGTCCGCTCGTGGCCGATGCGCGGGACCCTGCACCTGACGGTCGCCGAGGACCTGCCCTGGATGCTCGAACTGCTCAACGGACGGCTGCTGGCCGGCCGGTCCGCACGCTGGGCCGGGCTCGGACTCACCGACGCGATCGCCGAGCGCGCTCGCGAGGTCGTCGTCGAGGAGATGACCGGCGGCCGGCGCGCGGGCCGCAAGGAGCTGCTCGCCGTCATGGCCGGGGGCGGTATCGACGTCGCGGGCCAGCGCGGTCCGCACCTGCTGGGGTACCTGTCGCAGACCGGCACGCTGTGCCTGGGGCCGCGGGAGGGCACCGAGCAGCAGTTCGTGCTGCTGGACGAGTGGATCCCCGATCCGCGCCGGCTCGATCGCGAGGCCGCGCTGGCCGAGCTCGCGCTGCGGTTCTTCCGCGGGCACGGCCCGGCCACGGTCAAGGACCTCGCCCGGTGGGCGTACCTGCGCGTGACCGAGGCGCGCGCCGGGCTGGCGGCGGTCCGCGACGGTCTGGCCTCGCTCGAGGTCGACGGCACCGAGTACTTCCTGGACCCGGCCACGCCGGACCGGCTGGCGGACAGCTCCGCGGAGGCGTGCGGCACGTTCCTGCTGCCCGGGTTCGACGAGTTCGTCCTCGGCTACGGCGACCGCAGCGCCGTCCTCGATCCCGAGCACTTCGACCGGATCGTGCCCGGCGGCAACGGGATGTTCCGCTCGACCGTCGTCCACGCGGGGCGGATCGTCGGCACCTGGGGCTACAGCGGACGGGGCGCCAAGCGGGTGGTGACCGCGACCCCGTTCACCACCTGGCCGAAGGGCGTCGAGGGACGGATCCCCGAGCTCGCCGCGGCCCTGCCCGCCTAGTTCGAGAAGAGCCGCGCGAGGAAGCCCTTCTTCGCCGGCCGCCAGCCCATGTCGTGCAGGAGGACGAGCAGCGGCTCCTTGATGCGGGCCGTCTCGAACTCGTAGCTCCACGTCGTGCCGGTCTCGCCGTGCGAGGTGGCCCGCAGCGCGGCGCCGCCGCCCCACTGCTTGCCGATCGACTTGCCCTTGAAGACCTGCTTGGACCCGCCGAACTCGAGCTTCCCGCCGCTGAACCGGACGTCGCTCTCGCTCTCGACCTTCCGTTCGGTGAACGTGTAGGTGCCGTCGTCCTCGTCGAGGGTGACGGTGAGCTCGTAGTCCTTGTCGATCGTCCCGGCCGACAGCAGCCCCTGGTAGGTGACGTCGGCGATGTCCCAGGTGCCGATCACCCGCTTCCCCTCGCAGCGGTAGGTGAAGGGCTGGCCGGGCGGGTTCAGCTCGGCGGCGACGCGGGCGCAGGTGTCAGCGATGCTGAGGGGCAAGGGAGGTCCGTTCTCGGGAGTGCGGGCAACGGCACGGGAGTGTGCCGTATCAGGCGACCGCCGAGCCAGCCTCGCGACGCTCGACCAGGAACACGGGGATCTCCCGGTCGGTCTTCGCCTGGTAGTCGGCGTACGAGGGATAGGCGGCGACCGCGCGCTCCCACCAGATCGCCTTCTCCTCGCCGGTGATCTCGCGCGCCACGCCGTCCCACGGTTCCGGGCCGTCCTGCACGGTGACTTCGGGGTGGGTCCGGACGTTCGAGACCCAGGCCGGATCGGTCGGACGCCCGCCCTGCGAGCCGACCATCGCGTAGACGCCGTCGTGCTCGACGCGCATCAGGGGCGTCTTGCGGACCTTGCCGCTCTTCACCCCGCGGTTCCAGAAGATCGCGATCGGCAGCCCCGTATCGCGCAGGGTGTTGCCTTCGCGGCCCCCCGTCGCCTCGTAGCGCTCGACCTGTTCCCGCACCCAGCCCGCGGTGCTCGGCTCGTACTCACCTTCCAGTGGCATGACCCGAATCTAAGGTCAGCCCCGCCGGCCGGCCCGCGGGGGCTGGTAGTCGATGGCGTGCGGGATGAAGTAGCTCAGGTTGTCGGTGATCAGGCCGTCGCTCTCGCGGATGCCGAGCCCGGCCGGCTCGCCGTCGACCACCCAGGCCCCCAGCACCGGGTGGTGCGGGCCGTCGACCCCCTCGAAGTTCGGCAGCGGCGCGAACTCCTGGAGCACGTATCCCTCGGTGCCGTAGCGGCCGGGCAGCTCCTCGACCAGCTCTCCGTCGGCCACGATCGCCACGTTCGCGCCCTCGCGCCCCCACAGCGGCTTGCGGACGTAGGAGCGCCAGCTCGTGGGCGCCTCGTCGGCGAAGTAGGCCGGCAGCAGGTAGCGGTTCAGCGCCGGATCGGTGCCGAACAGCTGCCACAGGACGGGGAGCAGCGCCTTCGTGCTCCACAGCATCTTGTAGACCGGCTCGACCCAGGTGGTCCCGCCGGGCCGCGCGGAGTCGGCGAGCACGGCGGGGCCGAATTCGTCCTCGAGCAGCCACTCCCAGGGGTAGAGCTTGAAGACGACGTCGAGATGCCGGCCCTGCTGGTCGTAGAACAGCCCGTCGCCGTCGTCGAGCACGATGTCCTCGACGATCAGCTCGATCGCCTCGTACCCGGCCTGCACGACGGTGTCCATCAGGTAGGCGACGGTCATCCGGTCCTCGCCGGACTTCTCCTCGCTGGTCCACGCCAGGTGCACGCGAGGTCGCTTGCCGGTGCGCCGCTCCCACTTGACCAGGTTGCGGGTCCAGGCGGCGACGAGCTTGTCGTGCAGCGCGTTCCACTGGTCGCTGCCCTGCCCGGTGAACAGGTGCCAGTTCCACTGGGTGACCGCGGACTCGACCAGGCCGGTCGGGGTGTCGGCGTTGAACTCCAGGAGCTGCGGCGGGTTCTCGCCGTCGTAGCGGAGGTCGAAACGCGCGTAGATGCTCGGCGGCTCCGACTCCCAGGTCCGCCGGATCTGCGGCCGCGCCATCGGCGGGATGCGCATCTGGTCGAACAGGTCGTTGTCGACGACGTGGTCGCCCGCGGCCACGCACATCTCGAACATCTGGGAGACCGCGCCCTCGAGCATGTGGATCTCGTCCATCGAGAAGTCGTAGAACGGTCCCTCGCGCCAGTAGCTGCGCCACTCACCGCCGGGCAGGTCGGTGCGGTTGTAGACCAGGCCCTGGGCCTCGATCTCGGCCTCCCACCCCGGCCGGACGATCCCGCTCTCGACGCCTCTGTCCGGTCAGACGACGGCGCGTAGCCTCCCCGCGCCGGTCCCCGACCGGCCGCCGAGGCCGCTGCCGATGCCGCCGGCGACCCGTGTCCCGCCGCTGACCGCGCCGGTGGCGGGCAGCCCGGCCCGCTGCCGCGCCTGCGTGTCCCGCGGGTCGATCCGGGTGCCGCCCGACGGGAAGCCGGCTGCCCACCGGGAGCCCGGACCGGAAGCCGCCGACGTAGAGGAAGAAGAGGCCGCCGCCGTTGTAGCCGTCGTCGCAGAAGTCGTCGTCGACGATCTCGCCGTCCTCGTTGGTGCAGTAGGCGACCTGCTCGTCCTCGTCCTCGCCCACGCCGCATCCCGCCATGAAGCCGGTCGCGGCCGTCGCCAGCACCGTCGTCGTCAAGGCGGACTTGATGCGGTTGGAGACCGCCATGACTTGCTCCTCCGTCGTCGATGGTGCTGTGACCCTAGGACGTCGATCCGCCGATGCGCGTTCCCGGTCCGCGGCGAGCCCCGGTGTCCGGCACGATCTCGGCACGTTCCCAGCCGGAGGTCCGCCATGACGAACCCGCACCCCGCTCCGTCCGTCTCCGTCCGCGGGGAGGCTGTCCTGGTCGTCGAGCCGGAGATCGCCGACATCGACGTGACCGTCCGCGTCCGGGCCCGTGACCGGCAGACCGCGCTGGAGCGGTGCCGCGCCGTGCAGGAACACGTGACCGGGGTGCTGCAGCGGGCGGGCGACGCCGTCGAGTCGGCGGAGACCGCCGCCGTCACCGTGTACCTCGAGCACTCCCACACCGGACCCGGCGACCCGGTGGCCAGCCAGCACACCCGGCTGCGGGTGGTCGCGTTGGACGCCGTCGGGGAGCTCGTGGTCGAACTGGGCCGGCTCGACGACGTCGAGGTGAACGGCCCGTCGTGGGGGTTGCGACCCGACAGCCCGGCCTACGAGCAGGCCCGGCTGGCGGCGGTCTCGGACGCCGTCCGACGGGCACGGTCCTACGCCGCGGCGTTCGGCGCGGAGCTGACCGCCCTGCTGGAGGTGTCGGATCCGGGCATCGCGGGCAGTGGAGTGCGTGTCGCGGGGGGCATGGCGGCTCTGTCGTTCGAGGCAGGCGACCTGGCCCTGGACGTGACGCCGATGCGCTCGGAGGTGCGCGGCGCGGTCGAGGTCCGGTTCGCGATGTCCGAACCCGAGCAGGAGGTCTTCCGAGGATGAGATATCGCGAGGGCGGCAGCCTCGACACGTCGGGCGTCCAGGACAGGCGCGGCGGCGGTGGTCGGCTCGGCGGGGGCCGGGGCATCGCCGTCGGTGGCGGCGGGCTCGGTGTCGCCGGGCTGGTCGTGTTCGTGCTCATCCAGCTGCTCGGCGGCGGCGGTGGCGACGTCGGCGCCGCGCTCGGCGGCCTGGGCAGCCTCGGCCAGGGCGAGCAGGCGGACAACAGCCAGCTGGAGCAGGCCTGCGACGACAGCGGGGACGCGAACGACTCCGTCGACTGCGCCGTCGTCGCCGACATCGAGTCGATCCAGGACTTCTGGACGACGACGCTCGGCGACCAGTACGTCCCCACGGACACCGTCTTCTTCTCCGGCCAGGTGCAGACCAGCTGCGGCGGCGCGAGCAGCGGCTCCGGGCCCTTCTACTGCCCGGCCGACCAGCTCGTCTACATCGACCTGAGCTTCTTCGACCAGCTCCAGCAGCAGTTCGGCGCGCAGGGCGGCCTGTTCGTCAACGCCTACGTCATCGCGCACGAGTACGGCCACCACGTGCAGAACCTGCTGGGCACGAACCGGCAGGTGACGCCCGGCGAGACCGGACCCAGCAGCGGCACCGTGCGCCTCGAGCTGCAGGCGGACTGCTACGCCGGGGCGTGGGCGAACCACGCCGAGACCGTGCCCGACGACTCCGGCCGGCCGCTGATCGAGGAGATCACCCAGGACGACATCAACCGCGCCCTGGACGCCGCGGCCCGCATCGGCGACGACTTCATCCAGGAGAACCTGGGCAACGGCCGCGTCGACCAGGACGCGTTCACCCACGGCTCCTCCGAGCAGCGGCAGCAGTGGTTCATGACCGGGTACGAGACCGGCGACCCGGCGCAGTGCGACACCTTCGCCACCGACGACCTCGGGTGACCACGGACGACCACCTCCCCGTGACCCGCGACGGCACCGTCGCCGTGCTGACGATCGACCGCGCCGAGAAGCGCAACGCCATGACCGCGCGGATGTGGGCCGACCTGCCCGGCGTGCTCGCGGGGATCGCGGCCGACCCCGCCGTCCGCGTCCTGGTCGTCACCGGCGCGGGCCCGACCTTCTGCGCCGGCGCCGACATCTCCGAACTGCTCGGCGGCGCGGACGCGGACGACCCGATGGGCGACGTGCGCCGGGACAACCTGGCCGCCCAGTCGGCGCTGCGGAACTTCCCCAAGCCGTCGATCGCGATGATCCGCGGCCACTGCATCGGTGGCGGGGTGGAGATCGCGACCGCCTGCGACCTCCGCTTCACCGATCCGACCGGGGTCTTCGGCGTCACCCCGGCCAAGGTCGGCATCGTCTACACCCCGGCGTCCACCCGCACGCTGATGGACCTCGTCGGGCCGGCGATGACCAAGTACCTGCTGTTCAGCGGCGAACTGATCGACGCGGCGACCGCGTTGCGCGCCGGTCTGGTCGACCGGCTCGTCGAGGCCGACGACCTCGACGACGAGGTGAGCCGCTTCGCCGACGTCCTGGCGTCCCGGTCGGCACTCTCGCAGCGGGCCACCAAGGAGGTCGTCGCCGACCTCGCCGGCGGAGGGGACGGCGCGGCCGTGGTCGACCGCTGGTACCGCGAGACGATCGCGTCCGGGGAGCTGGCCGAAGGTGTGACCGCCTTCACCGAACGCCGTCCGCCGCGATTTCCCTGGTCAGGCTGACCGGGCGTTTCCGTTTCGATCCCGGTGCGCCGGGGGTACCGAGTCCATGAGGCGCTCCCTGAAAAAGGCGGGGAGCGATGCCGCACACCCGCATCACTCGCCCACCCCGCCGAAACCGCGTGCGCACGGATGCGCCGGTTTCGTCGGCGGCGAGGAGCGCCCTCCACCGACCACCCAAGAGAAGACTGCCGAGGAGGACCGATGACTCACTCCATCGACGCCCCACTCCCGCCCCCCACCACCACGGGGCTGGGCGCCACCGCACCGTCGTCGACGGGCACCACGTCGACCAAGGATCTCGCCGTCGACGAGGCGAAGAACGTCAAGGACACCGCCGCCCAGGCCGGGAGCCAGGTCGCCTCGACCGCTGCCGACCAGGCCAAGGAAGTCGCCGCCGAGACCCAGCGCCAGGCCAAGGACCTGCTCGACCAGGGCCGCGCGCAGCTCAAGGACCAGGCGATCACGCAGCAGCAGAAGGCCGCTCAGGGCCTCACCTCCCTGGCCCAGGAGCTCCGCGGGCTCGCCGACGGCACCAGCTCCGGCGCCCCCGGCCCGGCCCGCGACCTGCTCCAGCAGGCGTCGGGCATGGTCGAGAGCTTCGCCGGCCGCCTGCAGAACCGTGAGCCGGCCGAGTTGCTCGACGAGGTGCGCAGCTTCGCGCGCCGCAAGCCGGGCCTGTTCCTCCTGGGCGCAGCGGCCGCCGGCGTGCTCGCCGGCCGGCTGACCAGCGGCGTCAGGGCCGCGCACGCGGACAGCTCCAGCAACGGTTCCGCTGCCGGCTACCGCGCGCAGACCAACTACGTCGACCCTGCGCCGACCTACTCGGACTACGCCGCCACCACGGACTACCCGACCGGCTCGGAGTTCTCGACGGCGGGCACCGGCTACACCGGCGCCGCCACCGGCACTCCCCTGCCGCCGCCGCCGTACGGCACCGTGCCGCCCCCCGGCAGCGTGGTCCCGCCCGCGACTCCCGCCGGCTGGGACGACCCGAGCCGGCGCCCGGGTGGGGTGGGCTGATCCATGAGCTCCCCCTACTCCGGGGCGCACCCCGCCGGTTCCCCGCAGGGCTACGCGGAGCCGACCAAGAGCCGACCCAGCCCGTGAGCGCGCAGCAGAACTACGCGGCTGACTACAGCGGCAGCATGGGCACCCCGACCACGGAGGCCGGGCGTCCTGACGTCGAGGGCACCTCGGTCGGCCAGCTCCTCGGCGAGGTCAGCAAGGACCTCTCGACGCTGATGCGCCAGGAGCTCGAGCTGGCCAAGGTCGAGCTGAAGGTCGAGGCGAAGAAGGCCGGCCAGGGTGCCGGCATGTTCGGTGCGGCCGGGTTCGCCGGCTACATGGTGCTGATGTTCCTGTCCTTCGCCCTCTGGTGGGCGCTGGAGAACGTCATGGACGCCGGCCTGGCCGCCCTCATCGTCGCGATCCTCTGGGGCGTCATCGGCGCCGTGGCATACGTGATGGGCAAGAAGAAGTTCAGCCAGGTCCACCCCAAGCCCGAGCGCACCGTGGAGACCCTCCAGCAGGTCCCCGGCGCCCTGAAGCCCAACTGACCACCCGACCAGCAGGAGTCGAGAGACATGACCAGTAGTGACCCGGACGTCATCCGGCGGCAGATCGAGGAGACGCGGCGCGAGCTCAGCTACGACGTCGACGCCCTCAACGAGAAGGTCAACCCGGCCCGCGTCGTCGACCGGCGGGTGGCCGCCGCCAAGGGACGCATGACCAATCTCAAGGAGAAGGTGATGGGTACCGCTTCCGACACCACGTCGTCGGCCCACGGCATGGCGTCGAACGCCGCCGGTTCCGTGCAGGACGCCGCCTCCGGCGCCGTCGGCACGGTCCAGGACGCCGCATCGTCGGCAGTGGGCGCCGTCCAGCAGGCTCCGGACGCGATCGTCCGTCAGACCCAGGGCAACCCCCTGGCTGCGGGTCTCATCGCTTTCGGTGCCGGCTGGCTGATCTCCAGCCTGCTGCCCGCCACCCAGAAGGAGCAGCAGCTGGCCCAGCAGGCCGAGACGGCGCTGCGCGAGAACAAGGACATGCTGCTCGAGCCGGCCAAGCAGGCGGCTCAGGAGATCGGCGAGCACCTCAAGCCCGCCGCGCAGGATGCCGTCGAGTCGGTGAAGGCGACCGCCCAGGACGCCGCCGCCACCGTCAAGGACGAGGGCCAGTCGGCCGTCCAGGACGTCCAGGGCCAGGCCCAGGCGTCCAAGGACAAGGTGCAGAGCCAGTCGGGCACGAGCTCGACGACGTCCACGACGTACTGATCCTTCTGCCGTGTAGATCCACCGCACCCTCTGCGCCCCGCCGGCACCAGCCGGCGGGGCGCAGTGCTGTCCGGGCCACCCCAAGGGGTGACGTCCGGCACCCCAGGCTGCAGGCCCCGGCCCGGCACGCCGTTGTCCCAGGTGACGACGCATGCCCATCGGCACCCCGAAGGGGCGCCGCTGACCGCCGGGAGGTTCCGTGGACGACTCGTCCGCTCCCGTGCGCGTGCTCGTCGCCGACGACGAGGACGACATCCGCGATCTCGTCTGCCTGGCGGTGCGCAAGGCCGGCGCCGCCGAGGTCACCGCGGTCGCCGACGGCACCGCCGCCCTAGCCGCGGCCCGCCTCCACCTGCCCGATCTCGCCGTGCTCGACGTGTCGATGCCCGGGGCGACCGGCCTCGAGGTGTGCTCGGCGCTGCGGGCCGACCCCGCCACGGCCGGGATCGCCATCCTGCTGCTGTCGGCCGGCGCCTCGCTGGACGACGTCGCCCGCGGCCTGTCCGCCGGCGCCGACGCCTACCTCGCCAAGCCCTTCTCGGTGGCCGGCCTGGTCTCCCAGATCCGGACCCTCACCGGCCTCGAGGGCGTCTCCGAACGGCAGCCGGCATGACGACCGCCGTCCTCGGGCGCCCGGCCGCCGGCCGCAGGTCCCGCCGCGGGCTGATCCAGGCCTCCCCCTCGCTCGTCCGCGCGCTGCCCACCACCGCGCTGCTGGCCGCCACGACCGTCCTGTTCACCCTCGGCGTGCTGCCGGTCGTCGACGGCGAACTGGTCGGCGCAGGCTTGGCTCTCGGCTTCCTCGCCACCGGAGTGGCCCGTGTGGTCGACCGCACCGCCGCCGGCGAGGGCGCCGTCGTCGTGCCCATTGCCCAGTTCGGGGCGATCGCCCTCATCAGCGCCGGCAGCCTTGCGCCGTCGGTGCTCTTCCTGCTGCTCGGGCCGGTTCTCTCGCTGGCCCTCACCCCGCGTCGACGCGCAGTCGTCGTCGCCGTGCTCGGCACCGCGGCGGTCCTGCTCCTGCCCGGTCTGCTCAACTCGGACGCCCCGGCCCCGATCGACCTCCCGCTGGCGCTGTTCCTCGGCCCGCTGTCGGCGGGCCTGGTCAGCCTGGCCGGCCAGGAGACCGCCCGGCGGTCCTCGCACCAGGCTGCGGAGCTCGAGGTGCTGCGTGCCGAGCGTTCGGCGCTCGAGACGCAGGTGCGCACGCGCGCGGACGAGCTCGACGTGGCCACGCGGATGCTCGCCGCCCGCGCCCAGACGATGACCAGCGTGATCGACGCCGTCACCGAGCAGTCGATCATCGGCACCGACACCGACGGCGTGATCCGCGTCTGGAACCCGGGCGCGGAGAAGATGTTGGGTCTCCCGCGCGCCGACGTCGTCCGCACGCGGTCGATCGTCGAGTTCCACGTTCCCGCCGAGCTCGAGGCGGCCGCCGAGGAAGCCGGATCGGCCGCCGGGATGGCCGCACTCGTGTGCGCGGCGCAGGAGAACGGCAGCGACGTCCGGGACTGGACCTACGTGGGCGCCGACGGCCGGCAGCGCACGGTGTCGGTCGCGATCACCCCGCGCTCCGACGACGCGGGCACGCACGCCGGCTGGAACTTCGTCGGCACCGACATGACCGAGGTGCGGGCCACCGAGCGGATGAAGGACCAGTTCGTGAGCCTGATCAGCCACGAGCTGCGCACCCCGCTGAGCTCGATCCTCGGCTACCTGGAACTCGTCCTCGACGACGAGGAGCAGACGCTCACCGAGGAGCAGCGCACCTACCTGGGCACCGTCGAGCGCAACGCGCACCGACTGCAGCGCCTGGTCGGCGACCTGCTCTTCACCGCCCAGGTGGAGGCCGGCCGCTTCACGTTGCAGCCGGAGGACGTCGACCTGGCCGGCGTCGTGCGTGCCGCCGAGGAGACGGCTCGCGTCGGCGCCTCGACCAGCGGGGTGGAGATCCAGCTCGAGGTGCCCGCGGGTGGCCTCGTCGTCCCCGGTGACGCCGTCCGGCTGGGTCAGGCCTGCGACAACCTCGTCTCCAACGCCGTGAAGTTCACGCCCTCCGGCGGCCGGGTGACCCTGTCGCTCCGGTCGGCCTGGCGCCTCGCGGACGGCTCGATCTCCGACGTCGAGCGGCCCGGTGCCGTGGCCGTCGCCCAGCTGGCCGTCAGCGACACCGGTGTCGGCATTCCCGCCGGTGAGCAGGGCAAGCTGTTCACCCGCTTCTTCCGCGCGTCCACCGCGCAGCGCAACGCCATCCCCGGCGTCGGTCTCGGCCTGACCATCACCAAGGCCATCACGACGGCCCACGGCGGCACGCTCGACGTGCACAGCGTCGAAGGCCAGGGCACGACGTTCACGCTCACGCTGCCTGTGTGATCTGTCGTCCTCCGGACGACACCCCCGACGACCGGCACTGATGGCCATGAGTGCCGGTCTTCTGCGATGCGCTCTTCCGCTCCCGGTTTCTTGCGTCTTCCTTGCGGTTGGCTGGATTGGGACGTGCGGTTCGACCTCCACATTGGTCCTTGTCGGCGGGATGGCCCGCGGACACGGACACAGGGAGAACGGACATGACCAGCAAGAACCGCACCCTCGCCAACAGCTCCACCGCCCGCAAGGTCGTCGGCTCGCTCGGCGTGCTGGGCACCGCTGCCGCGGTCGCCGGCATGGGCACCTTCGGTAACTTCACCGACAGCACCACCCCGGTCGCCACGACGATCCAGTCGGGCACCCTCTCGATCGACCTGTCCCAGCCGGGCTACGCCGTTCCGGTCACCACCACCGGCTTCGTGCCCGGTGACTCGATGACCCGCGCGGTGAACCTGGTCAACGACGGCAACTCGGCGCTGGGCTCGGTCACGCTGTCCTCGTCGGCCACCGCCTCCAGCGTGCTGACCACCGACCTCACCAACGGCCTGCAGCTGACGGTGAAGAAGTGCTCGGTCGCGTGGACCCAGGGCGGCACCGCCTCGGCTGCCACCTACACCTGCTCGGGCACCGAGACGCTCATCGGCTCCGGCCCGGTCGTCAACAACATGACGGTGAACGGTGCGGCTTCGCTGAACGCCGGTGGCACCGACTACCTGACGTTCTCGATCTCGCTGCCGGCCTCGGCCGACAACACCTTCCAGGGCAAGTCCGCGTCGCTGAGCCTGACCTTCACGGGCACCCAGCGCACCGGCACCGCCCGCTGACCGGCCTGACGACCTAACGGAGATCTCGTCATGACCGCCGTCCTCCCCGTCCGCCGCCCGGGGGCAGCCAGCGTGCTGCCCCCGGCTGGGGACCCGCGCTTCCTGATCGGCCACCTCGCCGACCAGGCGAGCCACACCCTGGGCCGCACCGCGCGCACCCTGGGCCCGTGGCTGGTCCGCGCGATCGTGGGACTGGCAGTCGCGGCCTTCCTCCTGCTGGCCGTCGGACCGCACGTGTTCGGCTACCGCACGATGACCATGCTCACCGGGAGCATGGCCCCGGAGATCGAGCCCGGCGACGTCACCGTCGTCACCCCGATCGACGTCACCGACGTCACCGAGGGCATGGTCATCACCTACCACCAGCCCATCGACGACCACGCCCTGGTCACCCACCGGGTCGTCTCCGTCGACAAGACCCTCGAGGGCACCGTCACCATCCAGACCAAGGGTGACGCCAACGAGGCCAACGACCCCTGGACCGCCACGCTCAACGGCGACACCGCCTACCAGGTCCAGGCCGTCATCCCCGAACTCGGACACCTGATCCAGGCCCTGCGCACCCCCGTGGTGACCCAGGTCCTCACCTACGGCGCCCCCACCCTGCTGGTCGGCTGGATCCTGCTGACCATCTGGCGCCCCACCCGCGACGACGAGGAGGCCACGGCATGACCACCACCCGACGTGCCCTCGTGCTGATCACCATGGTGGCCGGCGTGCTGTTCGCCAGCGGCGCCGCAGCCCAGGCCTCCTTCAGCGACACCGCCAAGGTGACCGCGACGCCGACGTCGATCTCCACCGCCACGGTCGCCGCCCCCGGCGCCGGCCCCGGCTCGATCACGTGCCGCTCCTCCAGCGCCACCATGGCGCTGACCTGGACCAAGAGCACCTCGGCCCGCGTCAGCGGCTACCTGGTCACCGTCTACTTCAGCGACGGCTACTCCCAGACCGTGCAGATGACGGCCAACGACACCTCGTGGTCGCAGGCCATCGCCCTGTACAACGTCACGGCCTACAGCGTCCGCTACTCGGTCACCACCCAGACCGACTTCGGCTGGACCATGGAGTCCACGTCCACCGGCTGGTTCCGGTGCTGACCGCCCTCGTCGTCGACGACCAGTCCGACGCCCGCCGTCGCGTCGCCGGCCTGCTCCGCCTCGGCGGCTGGCAGGTGCGCGAGGCCACCGGCGCCGACGACGCCCTCCGCCAGGCCGCGAACGACGACCCGGACCTCGTGGTCACCGACGTCTCGATGCCCGGTCAGAACGGCCCCACGATGCTCCGCCGGCTCCGCCACAACGGCAGCCGCGCCCGGTTCGTCGTGGTCACCTCCGACCCGACGCCCGCCGTCCGCGCCGAGGCCGCGGCCGCCGGCGCCCTGGCCACGCTGGCCAAGCCCGTCGAAGCACGGGTTCTCCTCGACTTCCTGCGCAGCCGGACCACGGGGCTGACTGCGCAGGACGACACCTCCTCCTCGCAGCCGGTCGAGATCGTGGACGGGGACGACCTGCACGACGACGACCTCGACGCCGAGCTCATGGAGCGGCTGCAGGAGATGTACGCCGACGCCCTGCCCGCCCGGCTCGCGGCCATCGCGGCCGGCACCCGCCGGGGGGACACGGTGGCGGTCGCCTCCGCGGCGCACACGCTCGCCGGCACCAGCGGTCAGCTCGGCCACCCGGAGGTCGCCGACGTCTGCCGCTCCATCGCCGCCGATGCCCGACGCGGGGTGCTCGCGCACGCCCGGGTCGTGCAACTCCGGGCGCTGGCGGGCGCCTGAACCCCTACGCAACGGGAGCCGCCCTGCGGGGCGGTCCTGACGAAGGGGGTCCGGAGGATTCCCTGAGGAGGGCCGGGTGGGGCTCCACGCAGCTGGGGGACGGCTCCTGGCCGCGGTGTCGTCCGGAGGACGACAAATGTTCTTGCGGTTCTCTTGCGGATAGCGGGCGTCTGACCTGCGGTTGCTCCCGGAAAGTCGATCTGTGTCGGCGGGATGGCCCGCGGACACGGACACAGGGAGAACGGACATGACCAGCAAGAACCGCACCCTCGCCAACAGCTCCACCGCCCGCAAGGTCGTCGGCTCGCTCGGCGTGCTGGGCACCGCTGCCGCGGTCGCCGGCATGGGCACCTTCGGTAACTTCACCGACAGCACCACCCCGGTCGCCACGACGATCCAGTCGGGCACCCTCTCGATCGACCTGTCCCAGCCGGGCTACGCCGTTCCGGTCACCACCACCGGCTTCGTGCCCGGTGACTCGATGACCCGCGCGGTGAACCTGGTCAACGACGGCAACTCGGCGCTGGGCTCGGTCACGCTGTCCTCGTCGGCCACCGCCTCCAGCGTGCTGACCACCGACCTCACCAACGGCCTGCAGCTGACGGTGAAGAAGTGCTCGGTCGCGTGGACCCAGGGCGGCACCGCCTCGGCTGCCACCTACACCTGCTCGGGCACCGAGACCCTCATCGGCTCCGGCCCGGTCGTCAACAACATGGCGGTGAACGGCGCGGCTTCGCTGAACGCCGGTGGCACCGACTACCTGACGTTCTCGATCTCGCTGCCGGCCTCGGCCGACAACACCTTCCAGGGCAAGTCCGCGTCGCTGAGCCTGACCTTCACGGGCACCCAGCGCACCGGCACCGCCCGCTGACCGGCCTGACGACCTAACGGAGATCTCGTCATGACCGCCGTCCTCCCCGTCCGCCGCCCGGGGGCAGCCAGCGTGCTGCCCCCGGCTGGGGACCCGCGCTTCCTGATCGGCCACCTCGCCGACCAGGCGAGCCACACCCTGGGCCGCACCGCGCGCACCCTGGGCCCGTGGCTGGTCCGCGCGATCGTGGGACTGGCAGTCGCGGCCTTCCTCCTGCTGGCCGTCGGACCGCACGTGTTCGGCTACCGCACGATGACCATGCTCACCGGGAGCATGGCCCCGGAGATCGAGCCCGGCGACGTCACCGTCGTCACCCCGATCGACGTCACCGACGTCACCGAGGGCATGGTCATCACCTACCACCAGCCCATCGACGACCACGCCCTGGTCACCCACCGGGTCGTCTCCGTCGACAAGACCCTCGAGGGCACCGTCACCATCCAGACCAAGGGTGACGCCAACGAGGCCAACGACCCCTGGACCGCCACGCTCAGCGGCGACACCGCCTACCAGGTCCAGGCCGTCATCCCCGAACTCGGACACCTGATCCAGGCCCTGCGCACCCCCGTGGTGACCCAGGTCCTCACCTACGGCGCCCCCACCCTGCTGGTCGGCTGGATCCTGCTGACCATCTGGCGCCCCACCCGCGACGACGAGGAGGCCACGGCATGACCACCACCCGACGCATCCTGGTGCTCGCCGGCACCGTCCTCGCCGTGATGATCGGGACGAGCGTCTCGGCCTCGGCCACCTTCGCCGACTCCGCCGCGCCGCGACGACGACCATCGACCACCGCCACCGTGCAGGCGCCCGCCACGTCACGGTCAACGACTCCTGCGTGACCACGACTGTCACCACGCAGCGGACCGTCTACACGAACCCGGTCACCGGCGAGCAGATCCAGACGGCCTACAGCCAGACGACGTCGACGGCCACCAGCACCTCGAACGTGCAGGGCACCACCTCGTCGTCGGTCGCGGGCCCCGGTCCGAACGAGGTCACGACCACGACGGTCACCGGAACACCGACCTCTACGTCACCGTCAACTGGTCGGCGAGCACCTCGCCGCGTGACCGGCTACCGGGTGACCGCCCACCTCGGCATCGACGGCTCGGTCGTCCCGATGGTGACGACGACGGCGCTGACGACCTCCGCCGTCCAGGACGCCGACGCACTCGCCTACCAGCCGCGCGTTCTCGGTGACGACGCAGACCGCGTACGGCTGGACCGCGATCAGTCGGCGCTGTCGAACGTCCTGCTGAACCTGCACGAGCACACGCGAGAGCCCCGAGACCGACGGTCTCGGGGCTCTCGCGGTCGTGACGTCGGAGCGGTCAGGCGGCGACGAGGCGGTAGCCGACCCCGCGCACGGTGCGGATCTCGGGCGAGTTGAGCCCGGCGGCCTGCAGCTTGCGGCGCAGGTTCGACATGTGGGCCTCGACCAGGCGGAGGTTGCCCTCCCAGTCGGTCTGCCAGACCTCGCGCAGCAGGGTCTCGCGCTGCAGCACACGGCCCGGGCGCGACGCCAGGGCGAACAGCAGGTCGAACTCGGTGCGGGTCAGGTCGACGACGGCGCCGTCGACACGGACCTCGCGGCTCTCCTCGTCCACCTCGAGCTCGTTGAGCTTGCGGACGGAGGCCTCGGTCGCATCCGCCGGCTCGGCCGCGGGGGCCTGGCGGGGGAAGCGCAGCATGGCCTGCACGCGGGCCACGAGCTCGCGGGGCGAGAACGGCTTGGCCATGTACCCGTCGGCACCGACGGCCAGCCCGATGAGCAGGTCGACCTCCTCGGCGCGGGCGGTCAGCATCAGCACGTAGGCCTGGCTCTCGGCGCGGATCTGCCGGCACACCTCGGTGCCGTCGGCGTCGGGCAGGCCCAGGTCCAGGACGATCACATCGGGGGCGCTGCGCCGGACCTCGTCCATGCATGCCGCGCCGGAGCTGACCGCACGGACGTCCATGCCGGCCCTCGTGAGCACGGTGACGACGAGCTCGCGGATCTCGTCGGTGTCTTCCACGACGAGCACGGACTGAGCTCCCACGACCTGCCTCCTCACCTATCGGTCCAGGGCGCGAGGGCACCGCGGAGCGCGGCACACCTCTGTCACCTGACCGGGTGATCGGCAGGAGGAGCGAAACCCTTGAGTCCAGCCGCATCCGGCCTTTCCGCGTTCCCCCGCGAGGGTGAGGCCGTCCTACACGGCCACCGGCTGTGAACTGAGCCACACCGCTGGCCGCTGACCAGTACCGATCGCACTCGGTGACGGAATTCGACGTTTCCGCACTGCGAGCCCTGGTAACGAATGCATAACGTGGAGCGGATGCCTGTTCAGTCGACCTCGCCCCACCTGGGCACCAACAAGGCCACCGACGACAGCCGCACACGGGAAGGCCGGCGTCTCGATCTCGACGTCGTCCGCGGACTCGCGATCGTCCTCGCGCTGGGTTGGCACTTCAGCGGCGAGCAGAGCGGCAACGTGGTCCTCGATGCCCTGACCTGGCCCGGCCGGCAGTTCGGCTGGGCCGGTGTCGACCTGTTCTTCGTGCTCAGCGGCTTCCTGCTGGGCCGACTGGTCCTCACCGAGCAGGCCCGCACGGGCCGCTTCGACGGCCGCCGGTTCACCGCCCGGCGCCTGCTCAAGCTGTGGCCGGTCCTCTACGTCTTCCTCGCCGTGCAGGCGCTCGCCGGTCCCGAGCCGTGGACGAGCTACCTGTGGCAGAACGCCCTGCACGTGCAGAACTACGCCGGCACGTCGCTGTCCCACCTCTGGTCGCTCGCCGTCGAGGAGCACTTCTATCTCGCCCTGGCGGTGCTGTTCCCGCTGTTCGCCCGCCGCAAGGGATCGCCGCGCACCCTGGCCGCGATCCTCGTCGGGGTCCTGGTCGCCGCTCTCCTGTTCCGGATCCAGGGCGCCGCGGCGGGCGTGAGCGACGTGCGGCTGCAGTGGCGGACCCACTTCCGGGTCGACTCGCTGTCGTTCGGCGTCCTCCTGGCCCTGGTCAGCGTGCACTGGCCGGCCCTGTTCGACCGGTTGCAGCAGCAGCGTCGGCTGCTCGCCGGGGTGCTCGCCGTCGGCGTCGCCCACCTGGCCATCGTGGGCAAGCAGGGCCTCCTGGGGACGACGGTCGGCTTCACGGTCGCCTACCTGACCGCCGGAGCGCTCCTGCTGCTGGTCTACGGCGCCCGCTGGGTGCCGCGCGCCCGCGCCGTCGCCGTGCCCCTGGCGATGCTCGGCCGCTACTCCTACGGCATCTACATCTGGCACATCTTCGCCGCGCACCTCGCGCTGGAGCTGCTCCCCGGGGTGGATCCGGAGTCGACGACGGCCCGGGCCCAGCTGGTCGAGTACGCCGTCGCGATCGGGGTCGGGGTGCTGGCGACCGTCGCCGTCGAGAAGCCCGTGCTGAAGCTGCGCGAGCGAATCCTGCCGGCGCAGGACATGGCCGCCCAGGACCCTGCCGCGACCCCGCGGGCCACCGGCCGGCCCGCCGCCCCGCGTCGCCCCACACCGTGCCGATCACCCTGCCGGCCCGGCACGATCCGCTCGTCCGCGTGGCGGCCTGACCGCCTGCAGCACAATCCCGCGCATGACGTCACCGGTCACCGTCGTGCCCGCCAACCAGGCGTCCTGGGACGACCTGCAGGCGATCTTCGGCACCCGTGGCGCGGCCTCCGGGTGCCAGTGCCAGCGGTACAAGCTCCGGCCGCGGGAGGCGTTCGCGACGTTCCCGGTGGAGGAACGCGCCGCCCGGCTGCTCGCCCAGACCGACGCCGGTCAGCCGGAGTCACGCGCCACCAGCGGCCTCGTCGCCTACCTGGACGGCGAGCCGGTCGGCTGGTGCGCCGTCGAGCCGCGGGTCGCCTACACCGGCCTGGTGCGCAACAACCGGGTGCCGTGGGAGGGGCGTGATGAGGACAAGGCCGACGCGAGCGTCTGGGCCGTCACCTGCCTGCTCACCCGGGCCGGCTTCCGCAAGCAAGGGGTGAGCCGGGCCCTCGCTCGGGCGGCGGTGGACTTCGCCCGCGAGCGCGGCGCCCGCGCCCTCGAGGCCTACCCGATCACCACGACCAACGTGATTCCCGAGGAACTCCACGTCGGCACCGAGAGCGTGTTCGCCGAGGCCGGTCTCACCGAGGTCAGCCGGCCCACCCTGCGCCGCATGGTGATGCGGATCGACTTCTGAGGCCGCTACGCCGAGCGACGCAGGTCGACGGCAGCGGAGGGGAAGGGAGTCGTCGCCCCCCGATGCACCTCGGCCACGGCCAGCCCGCGCTCCCCCGCCAGCCGCCGGACGCCGTCCTCGACCGTGGCGAGCATCTCGTCCTCCATCAGCGAGAACGCGACCAGCACGCGGCCGTCGGGGGTCAGCACCCGCGCGACCACGTCCCACTCGGGCGCCGGCGGCGTCCAGAACGCGCGGACGTTGAAGGAGACGACGAGGTCGAACGCCGAATCGGTCAGGTCGGCGTCCACGAGGGTGGCGGCCTGCAGCCGAACCCTGCCGTGGTCCAGCTCGGCCCGGTTGCGCCGGGTGGCAGCGGCAATCATCGTCGCGGAGCGGTCGACGCCGACGACGGACCCGGTCGAGAGCTGCCCGGCCAGCAACGACACGAGGACGCCGTGGCCGCAGCCCACCTCGAGGATGCGGTCGGTTCGGCCCCGTCCCGGGTCCCGCCCCGAGCCTGCGAGGGGTCGGGGAGGACGGGGTCCTTTCTCAGTTCAGCCGGCGGGTGTTCTCCGGCAGGACGCCGCCGGCCACGACGGCCGCCGTCGCCTCCTGGAGCGCGGTGAGCGCCACCTGCTGGGTGAACGGACCGGTCGAGACCCGCGCGACGCCGAGTTCCTGCAGCTCGCGCGCGGGCAGCGACTTGCCCGGCACGCTGAGGACGCTGACCTTCCGCTCCCCCAGCCCGTCGACCAGCGCGGCGATCTCCTCGCGGGCGACGACCCCCGGCACGAAGACGACCGGTGCGCCGGCCTCGAGGTAGGCCCGACCACGCCGGACCGCCTCCCCGACGAGGTCGGCCCGGTCGGAGAAGGGCTCGGCCCGGATGAACGCGTCGGTCCGGGCGTTGAGCACGAAGTCGACCCCGGCGTCCCGCCCGGCCCGGATCACCGCCTCGACGTCGGCCACCGCCTGGTCCAGCGGCTTCATCTGGTCCTCGAGGTTGCCGCCGACGGCGCCCATCTCGATCGCCCGCCGCGTGGTCTCGCCGGGGTCGCCGTACCCCGCCTCGAAGTCCATCGTCACGGGCAGGTCCACGGCGGCCGCGATCAGGCCGACCATGTCGAGGTGGAGGTTCAGCGGGATGTTCTCGCCGTCCTCGTAGCCGAACGTCGCGGCGATCGAGTGGCTGGCCGTCGCGAGGGCCTTCACGCCGTCGGTCGCGGCGACCACGCGGGCCGAGATCACGTCCCAGACGTTGGCCAGGACGAGAATCTCCGGCGCCGTGTGCAGTTCGAGCAGGGTGCGGGCGCGGTCGGCGAGATCAACCATGGCGTCGAACCTATGTCAATGGTCGATGTGTCGATATCTGGATGAGCGAAGTCCCTAGCGCGACCGACTTAGGCCAGGCTAACCTTGTGGACAACGCTCGGCGGTGCTCCTGCCGGCACCCCGTAACCCCCCGGCACCTGCGAGGCACCGTGTACGTCTGTCACTGCGCCGTGGTCACCGACCGCGACGTTCTCGAGTCCGTCGCCAACGGCGCCCGCTGCGTCCGCGACGTCGCCCTCCGGACCGGGGCCGGCCGGATCTGCGGCGGATGCATCAGCACGCGTCCGCGAACTGGTGTGCCAGTCTTGCTCGATCACTGTCGATCGAGTCGAAGAGGTGGCCGGTGCAGCCTGTTAGCCCCCGCGTGGTCGAACTGCTCAACGAGGCGTTGACCTTCGAGCTCACGGTCACCAATGCGTACTTCCTGCACGCCCGCATGCTCGACTCGTGGGGTCTGAACAAGCTCGGCAAGGTCTTCTACGACCTGTCGATCGACGAGATGAAGGACGCCGACACCCTGATCCAGCGCGTCCTGCTCTTCGACGGGCACCCGAACGTGCAGCGCCTGGGCTCGATCCGCGTCGGCGAGACGCCGGAGGAGATGCTGGTCCTCGCGCTCGACAGCGAGAAGGCCGCCGTCGCCCAGTTCAACGGCGCGGCCAAGGAGTGCCACGACCTCGGCGACCACGGCACCGCCTCGGTGTTCGAGGAGATGGTCCTCGACGAGGAGAAGCACGTGGACTGGTTCGAGGCCCAGCTCGGCGCGATCGAGCGGGTCGGCCTGGCGCAGTACCTGGCCCAGCAGATCCCCTCGGGCGAGGCGCCCGCCTGATCCCGAGCACTCCCCACGCAGCGAGGGCGGCCTCCCGGTTCGGGGAGGCCGCCCTCGGCGTTTCGGCGGCAGGCGTCAGCCGGCCGCGCTCTGCGCGGCCTCGGCCAGCTGGTCGACGAGCTGGTCGAGCACGTACGGCATCGCCAGCACGCTCACCGAGCTGACCGCGGCGGCGAAGGACTGGTCGTCGATGATCACGGCGGCGTCGTCCTGGATCGCGGGCACCTGGTTGTAGATCGGCAGCGCAGCGGCCTCGTCGGCCGACAGTCCGTCGGCGAACCCGACGAGGACGTCGGACTCGATCTCCGGCGCGCTCTCCAGCGCCAGTTGCACGTAGAAGGTGGTCTCGGCATCGGCGCCGAGCTCCTCGACGCTGGGGGCGACGGTGAAGCCGAGGTCCTCGATCAGCTGCACCCGCGGGTCGGACGGCAGGTACAGGTAGAGCGCCTCGGCGCCCATGCTCGTGTAGGCGAAGGTGAGCCCCTCGAACTCGGGGTGCTCGGCGGCGATCGCGGCGACCTGGTCGTCGGCCTCGGCGATGAGCTGCTCCGCCTCCTCCGTGCGACCGAGCGCCTCCCCGATGATGCGGGTCTGCTCGCGCCACGGCGTCGTCCACGCCTCACCGGGGTAGGCCACGGTCGGCGCGATGCCGGTCAGGCTCTGGTAGACGGCCTCGTCGAAGCCCTCGTAGGGGGCCAGGATGACGTCGGGCTCCAGCGCGGCGATCGCCTCGAGCGGCGGCCCGTCGGCCGTGTCGAGGAGCGTGGTCACCTCGGGGTCGTAGTACTCGTCGTTCCACGGCAGGACGCCGTCGTCGCCACCGCCGTAGGGGTAGGACGGCATGCCCACGGGCTCGAGGCCCAGGGCGTAGACGGTGTCCTGCGCGCTCCAGCCGAGGACGACGACCCGCTCGGGCTGCTCCTCGATCGGTCGTCTCGCCGAAGGTGTGCTCGATCGTCACCGGGAACGCGTCTGCCGCGGCGCTGCCGGTGGGGCCGGCCCCGGCCTCGGTCGTCTCGCCGCCGGCCGTGCCGCAGCCGGCGAGGCCCGCGAGGGCGAGCGGCACGGCCGCCAGGACCGAGAGGGGGGCACGGACACGCATCTGGTTCTCCTCGCTCGTCGTGTGGAACACTGCGCCCCACAAGCGAGGGAAGGCTAGCCTAAGTTAGGTAACCCTGAGCAACCAGGGCGGCAGAGAGGTCCACATGACGGTCGAGACGGCGCAGGTCCCCGCCTACCGGACGTTCGCGGTGCAGGTCGCCCGGCTCCGGCAGTTGAGCCCGAGCTTCCTGCGGGTGACGTTCACCGGGCCGGACCTGGACCTCTTCGCGTCCAACGGCCTCGACCAGCGCATCAAGGTCCTGCTCCCCCTGCCCGGCCGCGGGCTGGTCGACTGCCCGACCGGTCCCGACTGGTACGGCGAGTGGCGCGAGCTCCCCGCCGAGCGGCAGGTGCCGATCCGCACGTACACGGTGCGCGCCGTCCGCCGCGACCCGGTCGAGGTCGACGTCGACTTCGTCCTGCACGGCGCGACCGGGCCGGCCTCGGCCTGGGCCGAGACAGCCACCGTCGGCGACGAGATCGTGCTGGTCGGCCCGAACGCGCTGTTCGAGGGCCCGACCGGAGGCTTCGAGTGGCACCCGCCCGCGGACGCGACCCGTCTGCTCCTCGCCGGCGACGAGACCGCGGTGCCGGCGATCTGCGCGATCGTCGAGTCCCTGCCGGCGGGTCAGCGGGCCCGCGTCCTGCTCGAGGTGCCGACGGCGGACGACGTCCTGAACGTCGCGGCACCGGCCGGCGTGCGGATCAGCTGGCTGCCGCGCCGGTCGGACGGAACGACGGCGGCGCGCGGGCTGCTCCTCACGCGGGCGGTGATCGCGGCCATGACGGAGCTGGCCGCCGACCTCGCCCCGATGCCGGAGGCCGATCTCGACGACGTCGACATCGAGACCGGCATCCTGTGGGAGGTCCCGCCGGAGTCGCGCGGGGCCGCCGGCACCTACGCCTGGCTGGCCGGGGAGGCCGGCGTCGTGAAGAGCCTCCGCCGGCACCTGGTGCAGGAGGTCGGCCTCCCCCGCACCTCGGTGGCCTTCATGGGCTACTGGCGCGAGGGCCGCGAGAGCGACTGACCGACGGGGACCTCGGCGCCGTCCCGGGGTGCCGGGATCTCCGGGCCAACATGGCCATTGTGGCCCTTCAGCGCCGGGGCGTCGCCGAACAGCCGGTGGTCCATCCACGCCCGCAGGTACGAGACGCCCGAGGTGTCGCCGCTCCCGCGGGCGTCGCCGAGCATCCGCGTCGCCACCGTGACGTGCGTGTTCTTCCACCGCCGGTGCGCGGCCTCGAGCGCCGCCATGCTCGCCGCCACCCGGGCGACCGCCGGGTCCCCCGGCATGCGCCGGTCGGCGTCGAGCCAGGCCCCCATCAGCGTGCCGTGGTTCTCCCCCAGCTCGGCCCGCACGGCCGGGACCTGGTCGAACGCCGGCGAGGCGAGCCGGTCCGCCGTCGGCGTCCAGCAGCGCGCCTCGAACCGCTTGTACTGCTCCGACTGGATCGCGCTCGCGCCCTGGGTGAACTCCCGGAAGGTGTGGAACGCCTCGTACCGCATCGTCGCGACCATCCGGAACAGCGACTGGCCACGCTCGACCATGACGGTGGCCCGGTCGACGCAGCGCGCCGCCTCGGCCGGACGGCCCTCGTCCAGGGCGGTCACCGCGTCGGCGATGCTGCGGGCGGCCACCCCGTAGCAGATCTCGTGGCCCTGCAGCGCGCGGATGAAGAAGTACTCGTCGTGCACGGTCGACACCGGCTGCACGGTGACCTCGAGCCAGTCCGCCGCCCAGGGGTCCGGAGCGACCGGCAGCGACGGCGAGGATCTCCGGCAGCCCCGACCTGGGGATCGTGGGCCACCGCGGCCAGCAGTTCGGTGGCCAGCTCCGCGCCGAGGCTGGCGGACTTGAACCGCGCCGCCTGCCGGACCCGCGTGTGCAGGGTGCGCCCGTCGGGCCGGTCGAGCGGCGACACCGCCTTGCCGCGCCGACGAGGCGCACAGCTCGTACCGGACGACGTCGGCGGCCAGGAGCGCGGCCAGCCCGACCGGGTCCAGCGGGGCGTCGGGGCCCTCGATCAGCCGCTCGAGCACCGGCAGGCAGAGGTACGTGCGGTTCCAGTACCGGCCGTCGTACTTGGCCAGCACGCAGTCCAGGAAGTCGTCGAGGATCGGTTCGCGGCCGGCGTACCGGTCCCGGACGGCGGCCAGATCGGCGAGCAGCGCCGGGTCGAGGTGGTGCGTGCCGACCCACCGCACCTCGCGGGTCACCAGTCGAGCGAGATCCAGTCCCTGCACGTCACCAGGCGGGCCGGGCGCCAGCCACCGCCGCAGCTCCGCCCTCAGCATCTCGGCGGCATTCACCCGGCTCAGCTCGGTGGCACAGCGCGCTCCCGCGCCGGCCGCCGGCAAGACCACCGGCGCGACGGCATCGCCGTCGATGGTTCCCGCACCACTGCGCATGCCCGGCCCTCCGCTCGCGAGGCCCCCGTCGCAGCGGTCATGGTCCTCCGCGGGTCGCGAACGTCACAATGCCTGCGGCCGGGGTTGCACGATGTCATCGCGCGGTGTCACATGGACGGATGCCCGGCAGCTACGACGGCTCCTCCGCCCACGCCGACGTGCTGACCGACGTGGTTGCTTTCGACAGCCTCGGGATCATCGGCACGGTCGGCTTCTTCGTGCCGGCCGCGCTGCTGATCGCCCTCGTCGTCGGCGCGGTCGTCCGCGACCGCCGGCTCAGCGCCCGGGAGGCCGCGGCGGAGGCTCAGCGGGAGGCGTTCGAGCGGGAGGAGATCCCGACTCCTCCCCCGCGAGCTGACTGAGCGCCGCTTCCACGGCGGACCCCACGGCGGTGGCCATCTCGGTGCGGAACGCGGCCAGCACCGCCTGGGCGGCGACCGGCTGGAGCCGCGCGACGGTGGCCTGCACCCGCTCGAACTCCTCCGGCGGCGCCCCTGCCTCGAGGAACGCCCGCCAGCCGGTGTCGACGAACATCTGCACGTAGGTGCGCGCGATCTCCCGCACGTGCTCGTTGACCCGCGCCTGCGCGGCGATCAGCTGATCGGGGGGCACGCCGAGCTCGACGACCTGCAGACCCGCGGTGAGCAGCGCCGGGTCGAGCACGGTCAGCCGGCCGTCGTCGCACCGCTGGAGCAGGCCGAGATCGACGAGCTGGTCGACCAGGGCCGAGTTCTCCGGCACCCCGGCCCGGGCGGCCAGCTCCGCGCCGGTGGTGAATTCCGGTTCCGGCGGCAGCCACGGCGCCAGCAGCGCGCGATGCAGCGCGAGCGTGGCCGAGCTCGCCAGGGGCGGCGCCGAGGCGAGCGTGCGCTCGATCATCGCCAGCGAGTAGCCCTCGGCGAGCATCTCCCGGACCAGGAGCAGGCGGGCGACGTGCTCGCGGCCGTAGTAGCCGGTGCGCCCGACCATGCGCGGAGGGGGCAACAGGCCGCGGGCGGAGTAGGCGCGCAGGTTGCGCACGGTGACGCCGACCCGCGCGGCCAGCTCGTCGACCGTCAGCTCACGACTGTCTTCGCGCAGGTCATCGCGGTCGTCGTGGCCGCCGTCCGGCCCGGGTACCGCCGCCGTGGTCACCGTCACTCCTCCATGGTCGTGACCTCCACCGTAATCCGCTCGTTGATGTATCAGTTGGTGATGTCACCGTCATGGGTGTCTCATAGCTTCATGACGTCGAGGAGGTCCTGTGCTGCTCGCCGCTGATACCCGTCCGGCCGGAGGTGCCGCGATCGGCGAGGTCATCCTCGCCACCGCGCTCGGTGCCGGCCTGACCGCCCTGCTGCTGGGTCTGGTGTTCCTGCACCGGACCCGCCGCACGACGATCCTCACCCGGATCGGCACCCGGCTGGGCAAGGCCACCGGCGTGCCTGCCTGGGTCGCCCTCCCGACGATCCTGACGACGGTGTCGCTGCTCGTCGCGCTGCTCGGGATGCTCTGGGACATCAGCCTGCACATCGGCGTCGGCCGCGACGAGGGACCGCTGGCCAACCCCGCGCACTACCTGATCCTCTTCGGGCTGTTCGGCGTCTTCGCCGGTGGCGTGCTGGCCTGCTCGATGCCGCTCGACGAGAAGCCGGGGCCCGCCGCCGTCCGGTTCATCAAGGGCTGGGACGTGCCCGTGGGCGGTCTCCTGCTCGCCGGCGCCGGCTTCTACGCCCTCCTCGGCTTCCCGCTCGACGACGTGTGGCACCGGCTCTTCGGCCAGGACGTGACGCTGTGGGGCCCCACCCACCTGATGCTGATCACCGGCGCCGGGCTCTCGATCATCGGGCTGCTGATCCTCGAGCAGGAGGGCCACGGCGGGCTGTCCACCGACGACGGCGACCGGAAGGTCGGCCGCATCACGCGCTTCGTCCGCCAGGCCTCGGCCATGGGCGGGCTGCTGCTCGGCCTGTCGGTCTACCAGGGCGAGTTCGACTTCGACGTCCCGCAGTTCCGCCTCGTGCTCGAGCCGTTCATGATCGCCGCCGCCGGCGGCCTGGCGCTGGTCGCCGCCCGGCTGTTCATCGGTCGCGGCGGCGCGCTGGCCGCGTCGGCGTTCTTCCTCGTCATCCGTGGGGCGATCGCGCTGATCGTCGGCCCCGGATTCGGCGAGATCGTGCCGACCTTCCCGCTCTACCTGGGCTCGGCGATCGTCGTCGAGCTGCTGGCGATGTTCGTGGCGTCCGACCGCCGTCCCCTGCTCTTCGGCGGGATCGCCGGCGTCGCGATCGGCACGATCGGGCACGCGACCGAGTGGGGGTGGACGTCCGTCGTCCAGACGCTGTCGTGGGACAGCGACATCCTCGTCGAGGGCACGCTCATGGCGATCGCCGGCGGCGTGGCCGGCGGTCTGCTCGGTGCACTGCTCGCGTCGGGGCTGCGCCGCCGGCTGCCGCGGCCCGCCGTCGCGCGGGGGGTCCTGCTCGCCAGCCTGGCGGTGATCGCGCTCGGCACCACCAACGGCCTGCTCGCCACCGTCCCTGACGACGTCGAGGCCACGTTCGCGATCGACGACGTGCAGAGCGACCCGCGGATGGCCGACATCACCGTCACCTTCGACCCGGCCGACTTCCCCGACGACCCGGCGTGGGTGCAGATCACCGCCTGGCAGGGCGACGGCCTGGTCGTCAACGCCCTGGAGCGGACGGGTGAGGGCGAGTACCGCACGACGGAGCCCGTGCCGCTGTACGGCAACTGGAAGACGCTGCTCCGGGTGCACGACGGCCGGGTGCTCACGGCCTTCCCGATCTACCTGCCCGCCGACGAGGCCATCCCGGCCGACGAGATCGCGGCCGAGGACGGCATGACCCGGGAGGCCATCCCGGAGATCGACATCCTGCAGCGGGAGCTCAAGGAGTCCGGCGGCGGCCTGTGGGCCGCGGCGAACCTCGTCGTGCTGGCGTGCACCCTGGCGCTGATCGCCGCCATCTCCTGGGGCGTGGGCCGGTACTCGCGGCGGGCCAGCGTCAAGGAGCCGTTCCCGGACCGGCCGGCCGACGAAGGGACGACGACGGCGAGCGAGCTGGGCCGCCGGTGAGCCGGCGCCTCTCGCCTCCCCTCCTCGTCCCGATCGCCCTCGCCCTCGCGCTCACCGGTTGCGCCGGAAAGGATCCCGACGCTGCGGCGAGCAGCAGCACGACGGCGTCGTCCCACTCGTCGTCGTCCTCGGCCGCAGCCCTCGGACGCGGCTCCGCGCAGCGCCTCCGGGCAACGGATCGACGTGCAGGTCGCCGGCGGACAGGTCAGCGGGGACACCGGCCGGGTGCCCGTCGCGGCCGGTACCCAGGTGACCCTCTCCATCACGAGCGACGTCCCTGACGAGGTGCACCTGCACGGCTATGACCTCGAGGCGGAGCTGACGCCCGGCACGCCCGCGGAGATCACCTTCGACGCGACGGTCCCGGGCGTCTTCGAGGTCGAGCTGCACGACGCCGGGACGGTGCTGCTCACCATCCAGGTGCAATGACCCACCCGGCGCCGCCACGGATGGCTGCGTGACCCTCCTCGCCCACGGCGTCGGGTCGCGGACCGACCTGCCGATCCCGCTCGGCCTGGCGATCTACGGCGCGGGCGCGGCCATCCTGCTCAGCTTCGCCATCCTGCTGACGTTCTGGCGGAAGCCGAAGATCGGCGACGCGTCGTCGGGGCGGCCGCTGCCCGCGGGCGTGCAGGCCCTGGTCGACTCGCCGCGGTTCCGGCTCGCAGTGCAGGCGGTTGCGCTGGCGCTGGCCGCCTTCGTGGTCGTCGTCGCCTTCGCCGGACCGTCGGACACCGACCGCAACCCCGCGCCCTGGGTCCTCTACGTCACCTTCTGGGTGGGGCTGGTGCCGGTCAGCCTGCTGCTCGGCCCGGTGTGGCACCTGGCCAACCCGCTGCGGCTGCTGCACCGCGGGCTGCGCCTGGTCCTGCCGGCTCCTCCCGCCGCAGATCGGCTCCCCGCGCTCGGGCTGTGGCCGGCGGCGGTCTCGCTCTTCGCCTTCCTGTGGCTGGAGCTGGTCTTCCCCGGCCGGTCCGAACCGATGACCGTCGGCCTCTTCCTCGTCGGTTACGCCGTCGTGCACCTGGCGCTGGCCGCCTGGTTCGGCGAGGAGTGGTTCGCCCGCGGCGACGGGTTCGAGGTGTACTCCTCGCTCGTCGCGCGGCTCTCGCCGTGGGGACGGCGGGACGACGGCCGCCTCGTGCTGCGCAACCCGCTGGCCAACGCCCTGGCCACGCCGGAGCTGCCCGGTCTGGCCGCGGTCGTTCTCGTGCTGCTGGGGTCCACCGCGTTCGACGGGCTCTCCCGCACGGAGTTCTGGCAGACCGGTCCCGGGGCAGCGAACGACAGCCTGTCCGGAACCCTCGGCCTGCTCGTGATGATCGCGCTGGTGGCCACGCTGTACCTGCTGGGCACCCGGCTGTCCGGGCGACTGGCCCGCCAGGACCCCGGCGTGCAGCCCCGCCGGTACGCGGCGACCGTCGTCCCGATCGCGCTCGGCTACACCGTCGCGCACTACTTCAGCCTCCTCGTGCTCGACGGGCAGAAGACGTGGATCCTCGCCAGCAACCCCTTCGGAACCCCCGGCGTGGACCTGTTCGGCACCTACGGCAACGTCGTCGACCTGGCGGCGGTCAGCGCGGACGCGATCGCCCTGGTGCAGGTCGGTGCGGTCGTGCTCGGGCACGTCCTCGGGGTCACGCTCGCGCACGAACGGGCGCTGCGCGCGGCACCGCGGCGGCCGGCCTCGGACCAGCTGCCGCTGGTGATCGTCATGGTGCTGTTCACCGTCGGCGGTCTGGGCCTGCTGTTCGGCTTCTGACCTGCCCTCACCCGTTCGGCGGAACCCGGCCCGTTCCGCTACAGAACCCGTTCCGGGACGTCGATCACGACAGAGCCCTCACCGGCGCCACCGGGGTCCGCTACCCCGACCGAGCGGAAGGACCGCTCCGTGATCGCTGTGACCTGCCGAAACGGTGAGCACTTCACGATCGACCCCGACCACATCGAACGCGTGGAGACGGGCAACGACACCACGCTGCACATGGTGGACGGGTCGAAGTACGTGATCGACCAGGAACTCGACGATCTGATCATCGCCGTCCGCGACCACCGCGCCGCGACCTTCGTCGCCCGCAACCGGCTCGTCGACGGCCTTGCTGGCCGTCACCCCCGCCGCCACCCGGCACGCTCGCCGCAGCCGGGGCGACAGCCCGATCTCCATCCTCCCGGACCGCGACGAGGACTGAACCCGTGGCCGGGTCCACCGCGCTCGGCATGCTCGTGGCGGGCGCCTCGCTCGTGGCGATGATGGTCATGGAGGGCTCCAGCCCGCTGGCGATCATCCTGCTGCCACCCCTCGTGCTCGTCCTCGGCGCCACGTTCGGCGCCGCCCTGGCCGGGTGCACGCCGGCCGACGTGCGCCGCATGCCCTCGTGGTTCCGGTTGGCGTTCGCCCCCGAACCGGCCGGGCGGACGGCGTCGGTGATCGCGCTGATCGTCGACCTGGCGACGACGGCCCGCCGGTACGGCCTCCTCCCGCTGGAGGACCGCACCCGCACCCTCGAGGACCCGTTCCTGCGCCACGGGATGCAGCTGACGATCGACGGCGTGCCCCTGGAGCACCTGCGGGCGGTGCTGGAGGGCGAGATCGCGGCCCAGCGCACCGACGACCGCGTCGCCGCCCGCTTCTTCCGGCGGATGGGCGGCTACGCGCCCACGGTCGGCATCATCGGCACCGTCGTCGGGCTGGTGCAGGTGCTGCAGCACCTCGATCAGCCCGAGACGCTCGGCCCGCTGGTCGCCACCGCGTTCGTCGCCACGCTGTGGGGCGTCCTCTCGGCCAACTTCGTCTGGCTGCCGATCAGCAGCAAGATCACCCGCAACAGCGAGCTCCGCGCCGCGGAGATGGCGGTGATCCTCGAGGGCGTCGCCGAGATCACGGCCGGTGCGAGCCCCCGAGCGGTCCGGGCCCGGTTGCGGGCGATGCTGCCGCCCAGCGAGGCCCGCCGCGTCGCCGCCTGAACCGGCCGACCCCGCCGTGCGGCGGCTCAGTCCTTGTTCTTCTTGTCCTTGTTGCCGTTCCCGTTGCCGTTGCCGTTGCCGTTCCCGTTGCCGTCGCCCTGGTCGGACTCGTCGGCGCCCTCCTCGGCGGGAGGAGCCGGCGGGGCGACGGCGTGCGAGACGGTGACCGTGCTGCCGGCCACCAGGCCGTCGGTCGGGGTCACCGCCGTGACGAGCCCCTCGCCCACGTCGGCGGTCGGCACGGCCTGGAGTTCGACGACGAGGTCGAGCGCCTCGAGCTCGGCCTGGACCTCCGCGACCGGGCGCCCCACGTAGGCGGCCGGGTCGAGCTGCACGGCGGCGGGGGTCTGCTCGGCGGTGGTCTGCTCGGTCGAGGTGGTGGGCGAGGCGGCCGGCGTCCCGTCCGAACTGTCGAGCAGGCCGATCCCGGTGACGACGGCGGCGATCAGCAGCAGGGCCACCAAGGCCCCGACGATCATCGCCGTCGGGCGCCGCCGCTCGGGCGGTGGCGTGGCCACGTGCGGTTCGGTCGTCGGCTCTGAGACTTCGACGGCAGGGCCGGCAGCGGCATGACCGCCGTGCCGGTCGGGCCGGCCGCGTCGCTCCCCGCGGCGGCGACCGGTCGAACGGACGGCCGCCGCGCGGGAGCCGCCGGCGGGGGTGACCCGGCGAGCACGTCGTCGATCGCGGCGAGCAACGTGGCGCCGTCGGGGAACCGGCGGTCCGGGTCCTTGTCCATCGCGCGCGCGACGAGGGCCCGCACGTTCGCCGGCACGTCCGGGGGCAGCGGATCGGGGTGCTCGCGGATGTGCTTGACCACGATCTGCACCGAGTTCTCGCCCTCGAACACCCGGCGGCCTGTACGCTCCTCGAGCGAAATATAGACATCGGTCCGGCGCGTGAGCACCACTTCGAGGCCGGCCTCCTGCTGCAGCAGCTTCTCCAGTCGTAGGGCGATGTCGAGCGTCAGGTCCGCCTCGTTCAAACCCTTCGACTGAGCACCGGGATCGTGTCCGCCGTGACCCGGATCGATCACGACGCGCGCGACGCCAAGCCCGAGTTGCCGCGCGATCGAAAACCGCCGGCGGTGTTGACGTTGGGCGCGCTGGGCGCTGAGGACGCGACAGCCGCTGGCGGTGCAGAGGGTGCCAGCGGGACCGCGGCGGTGAGCGTTGCTGGCGCCGGAAGAGCAGCCGGCGAGTCTGCGCCCCGGTCGGCGCGCTCGACGTCGGTTGCGACGGTCATCACGATCGCCTTCTCGTCTTCGATACGCGCCGGAGGCTGGGGCCGCGCCACGGCCTGGGCCTTCTCCGTCGAGGGCGGCGGTGTGCGCGCGGGCACGCTCAGTGGCGGCGGCGCGACACTAGCCGCAGCCGTCGTCACACCGTTCGACGGCTCGGCGTCGATGACGATGCGAAACGGGTTGTAGAGCGTGTAGACGCTGTGCCGCGACACGCCTTCCAGGTCGAGCACGACACGGATCGCACTCGGGTGGCGACCGACGCGAATAAGCCGCACGACGTCGGTAGGAAAGCGGAGGACGGCATCGGCGAGCTGTGAGGCGGCCTCGGCGTCGCTGAAGTCAAAGAACAGGCGCGCTGGACCAGCGAGGGTTTCCTCGCGAAAAGGCACTTCACGATCGAGGGCCAGCGTGATGCGCACGAGCTGCGGCATGACGACGCGATCGATCGACGTGAGCTTCGTGCGGCCGGTGCGCCCGGCTGCGGATCGGCGCGTTGTTGCGCTTGTTTCAGACGACACGGTTGTATTGGCGTTGGTCGGAGCGGCAGGCGCCTGTCTCGCTGTTATAGCGGCGCTAGTGGTTGTCGTTTCCGGCGCGGACGGGACCGGGATCGCAGTTCGCGCCGCCGCCAGTGGCGACAGGCGTGCCGTCGCTTCCGCCGAATCCTTCGCGAGCGCCGCCGTCGGGTACCCCGCACTGAGGCGCTTGTGCAGCCGGATCGCGGCGTCCAGGTCGGTCGTCAGCGAAAAGCGGCCGTACGTCGCCTCCGCCAGGGTGGCGGCGTTGTAGAGCGAGTTGTCGGCATAACCGCTCGCGCGGGAGCGCCTCACCAGCGCTTCATAGGCAGCGATTACCGAACGCGCTTCGCTGATCAGCTTAGTGCGCTCGGCGGCCGTTGCGGTGGGCGAGAAGGCCGCGATCTCGCTGCGCACGGCGTCGTCGCGCGTCTTCGCAGCCGCGTACTGGGCTTGCGCGGTTTGCGCCGCCACTGCCGCAGGCACGAGGCCAAGAGCGAGTGCGACCAGCGCAAGCCGGGCGACTGTTGTGAAGCGTTTGGTCATCGTAGTGCCCCCGATCGAACGGCCTCGCGGAACGAAGATGCGCGCCGCTCAGCGCAGCTGCGCATCGACTTCCTCGAAGTATTCGCGGCCAACGAGCACTTCGCGCGGCTTGCCGCCCGTCGCCGGCGACACGAGCCCCTCGGCCTCCATCATGTCCACGAGCCGCGCGGCGCGGCTGAAGCCAATCCGCAGCTTGCGCTGCAGGTACGAGATCGACGCCTGGCCGCTCTCGACGACGATGCGCGCGGCTTCGTCGTAGAGGTCGTCCTTCTCGAACTCGATCGCGTCCGGTCCGGTCTTCTTGTCCTCAGCGGTGATCGTCTCGTCGTATGATCGGCTTGCCCTGCTTGCGCAGGAAGCTGGCGAGCCGGGCCGATTCCTGCTCGGAGATGTACGGGCCGTGCAGGCGCACGCTTCTGCGACGAGGCGGGCGGCAGCAACAGCATGTCGCCCTTGCCGAGCAACTGCTCGGCGCCGTTGGCGTCGAGAATCGTGCGTGAGTCGATCTTCGACGAGACGCGGAAGGAGATCCGCGACGGGAGGTTCGCCTTGATGAGACCGGTGATGACGTCCACCGATGGCCGCTGGGTGGCGAGGATCAGGTGAATGCCGACGGCGCGCGCCATCTGCGCCAGCCGCGCGATCGATTCCTCGACCTCGTTGCCCGCCACCATCATCAGATCGGCGAGCTCGTCGATGACGACGACGATGAAGGCCAGCGGCCGCGGCATCTCGGTCGCGCCTTCGGGCATCTCGCCGCCTTCGATCATGTGCCGGATGTTGCGGTTGTACTGCTCGATGTTGCGCACGCCGAATGCCGCGAGCGTCTTGTAGCGCTCTTCCATCTCGCGCACGGCCCAGCGGAGCGCGTTGGCGGCCTTCTTCGGATCGACGACGACCGGCGTCATCAGGTGCGGGATGTCCTCGTACATCCCGAGCTCGAGCCGCTTGGGATCGATCATGATCATGCGGCACGTCATCGGGCGTCGCGCGGTACAGGATGCTCGTCAGCATCGCGTTGAGCCCGACCGATTTTCCGGTGCCGGTCGAGCCCGCGATGAGCAGGTGAGGCATCGTGGCGAGGTCCGCGACGTAGCGGCTCGCCGTGGATTGTCTTGCCGAGCGCGAGCGTCACCTTCGATGCCGATCGCTGATACGTATCCGACTCGAGCAGCTCACGCAGCGAAATCGGCTCGCGGTTGGGATTCGGAATCTGGATGCCGACCGTCGATTTGCCGGGGATGCGTTCGATCAGCACTGACTCGGCCTGCATTGCGAGGCAGAGATCGTCGGCGAGGCCGGTCACCCTGCTGTACTTCACCCCTGCATCCGGCTTGAACTCGAATGTGGTCACGACGGGCCCGGGATGTATCTGGACGACCGCGCCCTCGACGGCGAACTCACGGCACTTCTCCTCGAGAAGCCGCGCCGATTCCATCAGCTCGCGTTCGTCCACCTTGCGTTCGGCCTTTGGCGGATCGAGCAACGCTAACGGCGGCAGCGTGTAGCCGCTCAGCCGGCGTTCTGCGGGGCCGCGGCTGACCGGCTCGGGTGCGGGAAGCGGGAGCGGCGGAGCAAGGGGCACGCGCGGTCGCTTTTGCACGACGGGTGGGGTCGAACGAACGGCGGGCCGACCCAGCGCCGCCTCCTCGTCGTCATCGTCGTCCTCAGCAACCACCGGCTTCGCTGGACGTGCCCGCGGTGTCTCGGTGCGAGCGCGCTCCACGGCTGCCTTGACGACTTCGGGGGCGGTGCCTTTTTTGACGTGCTTGGCGATGACGTCGCGGCGCTGCTGCGCCTTGCGGCGCTCGTCGATCCACTGCCGCACAAGTGCCATGCCGCTCCTGAGGCCTCGCACAATCACGTGGTAAATCGCGCTGAACAACCGCCCGAACGAGAATTGCGTCGACAGGATCACGGCAACGAGGACGAGCGCGAGGATTACGATGACCGAGCCCGTGCGGCTCAAGTACTCGGACAGCCGCCCGGCCACGAACTCGCCGACATACCCGCCCGCCCGGAAGGAACGTGTGCCGACCTCGACGCTACCCAGGGCCAGGCTCATGAACGCGCTGGCACTGGCCAGCGCAAGCGCGGCGCCGAACAGCTTGGTGTAGACCGCTTCCATCTGCCGGCACCAGAAGTAGTGCCACCCGGCGACGACGATCACCGCCGGAAGCAGGTAGGACGCCGTAGCCGAGCAACTGGAACGACAGCTCTGCCAGGAAGGCGCCGACTCGACCCGCGAAATTCGCGGGCATCTCGGCGCCGGTGCTGAAGAACCACACCGGATCGCCGGGCTCGTAGCTCGCGAGCGCGACCAGCCAGATGCAGCGCGCCGCGAACAACGCCACGCCGACGACCTCACTGACCCGCCGCGACAGCGCCGATCCCACTGCACCCATCTCTCAGATCTCCATCACCACCGGCAGCACCATCGGGCGCCGGCCGGTCCTCTTCTTTAAATATCGGCGCAATTCAACCCGAATCTTCTCCTGCATCATTCCCGGGTCGGTCCGCTCCTCGACGCTCGCCTCAGCAATGACCACCGGGACCATGCGCGACAGGTCCGCCAGCAAGGCGTCGGAATCGCTGTCGGTCACGAACCCGCGGGCGATGATCTCCGGGTCGCCTTCGACCGCGCCGGTCTGACGGTTGATGGCCACGACGGCGACCAGCACTCCGTCCACCGCGAGGTGCCGCCGATCGCGCAGCACTTCGTCGCCGACCTCGCCAACCCGCGTGCCGTCGATGAGCACTCGGCCCGCGGGCGCCTTGTCGACAATGCGGCCGCCCTCGTGATCGAACCGCAGGACGTCGCC
This sequence comes from uncultured Actinomycetota bacterium, assembly GCA_963784165.1. Taxonomy (GTDB): domain Bacteria; phylum Actinomycetota; class Actinomycetes; order Mycobacteriales; family Geodermatophilaceae; genus Blastococcus_B. Next base: position 6,983 of record CAWAQI010000017.1, on the reverse strand, counting down.
GTTCTCCGCCGTGATCACCTCGAACGCTCCGGCAGGCCGCTCGTCACCATTCGGCGACGCGCGCGTGACGCGCGAGTTGCCGGAACTCGCCGTGCACCGGGATGAAGTAGCGCGGGCGCACCAGCGCGAGCAGCAGCTTGAGCTCCTCCTCGGCGCCATGCCCGGAGACGTGGACGTGCTTGTGTCGACTCAGTGACGACGTCCACGCCGCGCCGGGCAATGTGATTCATCACGCGTCCGATAGCTTTCTCGTTGCCGGGAATCGCGCGCGCCGAGATCACGACGCGGTCGTCGGCGAGAGCTTGACGTGCCGGTGATCGTCGATGGCGATCCGCGAGAGCGCGGCATTCGGTTCGCCCTGCGACCCGGTTGCCAGGCACACGACGTCCTGCGACGGATAGCTCGGCACGTCGCTGTCGCGAATCAGCGTTCCGGCGGGATCCGCAAAAAACCGAGCCGCTGGGCAATCTGCGAATTCTCATTCATGCCGCGGCCGACGAAGGCGACCTTCCGATCGAACTGCGCGGCCAGGTCAGCGACGATCTGCATCCGATAGATGCTCGACGAAAACGCGGCGACGACGAGTTTGCCCTGCGTGCTGGTGAAGATCTCCTCGAACGCCGTCGCTCGACGTCGAGCTCAGAACCGGTGAACCCGCGCCGATCGATGTTCGTGCTGTCGCCAAACATCGCCAGCACGCCTTCCGCGCCCAATTGAGCGAAGCGGTGCAGGTCGAAGGGCTCGCCGGCGAGCGGCGTCTGGTCGATCTTGAAATCGCCGGTGTGGATCAGCGTGCCGTGCGGAGTGCGCACGACGATGGCCACGCAATCGGGCATGCTGTGCGTGACGCGGATGAACTCGATCGTGAACGGGCCGACGCGTGACGACGCTCGCGGGCGTCACGGCTTCGATCGCCGCCGGGTGTTCGATGTCGTGCTCCTCGAGCTTGGGCGCGACCAGCGCCAGCGCCAGCGGCGTGCCGTAGAGTGGCCCGTCGACGTAGGGCAGCACGTACGGCACGGCGCCGATGTGATCTTCGTGACCGTGGGTGAGAAACAGCCCCTTGATCTGCCCGCGACGCGATTCGAGGTAGGTGAGGTCCGGAATGATGAGGTCGACGCCGAGAAGGTCCGGCTCGGGGAACATCGAACCGGCGTCGATGACGATAGTCGTCTCCCCGCACGAGATGGCCATCATGTTGAGGCCGAACTCGCCGAGTCCGCCGAGCGGAACGATGTCGATGGGCGGAGCGCTGCGATCGATCGCGGGCTCCTGCGAACCAGTCAATGACACTCCCAGTGCCCGACACGGGTCGGACAGCGCCGACGGCGGCACCTCGAATGGCACGGCAGAAGGCGAATTCGTCAGCGGCAAACCTCCGGCTGAATCGCCGGGGGCGGGAGCTGACGTTGCGGCACCCATTGGCGGGCGCCGCTGTATCAGGCCACTGGGAGCAAGCCTGAGACGAGCGGGCGGGTTAGCGCGAAACTATAGCACAGCCGTGAGTTAAGGCTGCTGGGGCAGGTCACGGGTCGGTCAGGTCGGTCAGGTCGAGTCGGGTCGCTCAGGTAGGTAGGCCTCCGTTGCTCGGTCCGGCGGCCGCGAGCGCGTCGGTGACGCGGGCAATTCTTCGAGCGAGAGGGTTTCGGGACGGCGTTTGCCATCGATGCCGGCGGCGGCGAGCAGTGCCTGAGCCGACAGGCCGCGTGCTGAGGCGAACGGCGCCAGCGCGTTTGCCAGCGTCTTGCGCCGCTGGGTGAACACCGAGCGCACGATCGGCACGAGGAGCTCGGGCCGGGTCACGCTTGTCGGAGGCGGCCGGAACGCCAGCCGGACGACCGCCGAACGGACCTTGGGCGTCGGCCGAAACGCGCCCGGCGGCAGCGTCAGCAGCGTCGTCACGTCCGCGCCAGATCGCCGTCGACAGCGTCAGCACGCCGTAGTCCCCGGTCCCCGGCTTCGCCGTGAATCGCTCCGCCACTTCGTGCTGCAGCATCAGCGTGGCGTCGTCGAACCGTCCAGAGCTCGCCGCCGCCAGCAGCCGGAAGAGAATCGGCGACGAGATGTTGTACGGGAGGTTGCCGACCACGCGCAGGACCACGCCGACGCTCAGGCTGCGCAGCGACGATCGAATCGGCAATCTGGAGCAGATCGACGTCGAGCACGTCGCCGGTCACGACCGTGACGCTCAGTCCGCGGTGCGTCAGAGCCTGCCGCCAGATCGCGATCGACCTCGACCGCCAAGATGCTCCCGGCGCGCGCCGCGAGTGGCGCGGTGATCGCGCCCCGGCCAGGGCCGATCTCGAGAACGATCTGTCGCCTGCGGGGCGATGGCGTCCACGAGCTTCGTGGACCCACGCAGGCTCGAGGAAGTGCTGGCCGAAGCGCTTACGGGCTCACGCGGCCGGCGTCGTCAGGTTCACCACGCCAGTAGCGCTCCTCGATCTCCATGATCTCTTCTTCGCTGAGCCCGAAATAGTGGCCGAGCTCGTGGATCAGTGTCTCCCCGATGGCGACACGATCTCGTCCTCGTCGCCCTCGCAGTCCTCTTCGATCGACCGCTGGAACAGCATGATGTGGTCGGGCAGGTGTTGCCGTGCGCCCACTGCGCTCGGGCAGCGGCGTGCCCTGATAGAGGCCGAGCAGCGTCTCGTCCTGCGCTCCATTTCCATTTCCGCGAGCAACTGCTGCGTACGGCGCGATCCTCGATGACGATCGCCACGTTCTTGATCTCGCGCCGCGAAGCGGCGGGTATCGAGTCGATGGCTTCCTGCGACGAGCGTCCTGGAACCGATCGCGTGTCACGGCGCTTCTTTGCCGCGCGGGCCTTCGCGGTAGGTGCGCGAGCGAGTGGACGACCGCTTGGCGCTCCGCGAACGCGCGTTGCAGCGACCGGTAGTAGTCGCAGTCGGCGCGTGCGTTGCAGCGATCGCAGAGGGGTGTCGGCCGGCAGACGCGACGCCCGTGCAGGATCAGAAGGTCGGACGCCTTCGTCCAGCGCTCGGGCGGGTAGTACGCGGCAAGCGCCTGCTTCCACTTTTTCGGGATCGTCGCTGTGCACCAGCCCGAGGCGGTTGGCCACGCGCAACACGTGGCGATCGACGGGCAGTCCGGGCACGCCGAGCGCGTGACCCAGCACGACGTTGGCGGTCTTGCGGCCGACGCCGGGCAGCGCGCGTCAGCGCGTCCATGTCGGCCGGCACCTCGCCCGCGTGGTGCGTCGACCAGCGCCTGCGCCATACCGACGAGCGCCTTCGACTTCTGTCGGAAGAACCCGGTGGACATGGATCAGCGGCTCGACCTCGGCCGGCTCGGCCGCGGCCAGCGGCTCGGGCGTCCGGGTAGCGCTCGAACAGCGCCGGCGTGACCTGTTCACGCGCGCGTCGGTCGATTGCGCCGAGAGAATCGTCGCGACCAGCAGCTCGAACGGCGTTGCGGTAGTGCAGTTCGGTGTCGGCGTCGGGATGATGGCGTTCGAGCGCGTCGAAGATGCGCGCGCGGCCTCGCGCGTCTCACGCGGCTTCATTGTCGCAATGCGCCGAGGTTAGTGAACGGGGTCGTTGCCTCGCGGCTGCGGCGGCGCCTGCTGCGCGTGAGCCTCGGAATAGATGCGCAGGTTTTCCTGAAGCGCGGCGATCAGCGTCGGCACGAACTGGACGGGCAGCACGATGCGTGCACTTGACCGGCGCGCGTACGACGTGCTTCGGCTCGGCCTCGCGGATTTCCTTTTCGGAGAGCGGCATGACCTCGCAGAAGGTGAGCGTGAAGTCAAACGGCGTGTGCGCGACCGCGCAGAAGTTCGCGTACGTGCGCGTCGACGCCGCTCGGGTCGTCGGCCGGGACGATGGTGAAGTTGATCTGCTTCCGTCGCCATCCAGCCAGTCTGCATCTGCCGGCCGAGCGCGAGTCGTCAGTATACTTCCGCATCACGCCCGACGACGACGCCCTGGATCTGCACGGCCTCGCGGCTCGACGAAGATCGGCTGCATCGTCGGGTTGGCCGGCTGCAGCCGGATGCGGCCGCTCTCGCGGTAGAACTTCTTGAGCGTGGCGTCCGGCCGCCGAGCAGCGCCATGACCATCTCGCCGTTGTCGGCGGTCTTGCGATCCTCGACGACCACCCAGTCGCCGTCGCGAATCTGCTCGTCGATCATCGAGTCGCCGCGGACGCGCAGCACGTAGGTGTCGCGCCTGCCGCTGACCAGCGTCCTCGGGGACGGCGATGGTCTCGGTGCCCGCGACGGCCTCGATCGGCATGCCGGCGGCGACGTAGCCGAGCAGCGGCAGCTCGACGGCGCGGCCGCCGCCGCGGCTCGGCACCAGCTCCACCGAGCGGCTGCGGTTCCACGCGCGCTTGATGAACCCTTTTCCTGCAGGTTGGTGAGGTGCTTGTGCACCGTGGCCAGCGACGACAGGCCGAAGCGCCGGCCGATCTCTTCCAGGCTCGGCGCGTAGCCGTGCTGCTGGATGAATTCGTTCAGGTAGTCGAGAATCTCGCGCTGCCGTTTGGTGAGCGGCTGCACGGCTCCTCCTCGTTGGGCGAACAAACTCCAAAGCCCGGTCGGTGTGGAGAGTAAAACAAACAAAAGGCGAAAGTCAACGTGAAACTCCCGCTCGCACTCGCGCAACCGCGCCGGCTCATCGACGCCATCACAATCGGCGAAAACAGCATCGACCTGGTCGCCGAACTCGACCGGCATCCGCCAGTCGATTCCAAGCAGCAGCTGCGGGGGTTCAGCCAGTTGCCCGGAGGCGAAGCCGCGAGCGCCGCGGTAGGGCTCGCACGGCTGGGCTGGAACGCTGCCTACATTGGCCGCTTCGGAGACGATGACTACGGGCGGACAGGACGTGACCGTCTCGCGGCTGAGGGAGTGGACGTCAGTCACACGATCAGCGTGCCGGACGTCGCGAGCCGCCTCGCGGTGATCCTCGCGGATCGTAAGAGTGCGCAGCGCACGGTGCTATGGCAGCGCGATCCGGCGCTGTCGCTCGAACCCGGGGACGTGCCAGACGCGGTGCTGGCGTCGGCTCGCGTGGTGCTGGTCGGGAGCGACGATGTACGGGCGATGACCGATGCCGCGCGGCGGGCGCGGGCGGTTGGGGCACGGACGGTCGGCGATCTCGAGCGAGTTCACGAAGGCACGCTTCAGCTCCTGTCGTATCTCGACGTTGTCGTGATGGCGGCATCGTTCCCAAAGGCGCTGACCGGACACACACACCGCGGAAAGGCGCTGAAGGAGATTGCCGACCAGAGCGGCGCAGCGATGGTCTGCGTCACCCTTGGCGATCAAGGCTGTCTCGCGCTGGTGGGAGACGACGAGATTCACATGCCGGCGTTCGAGATCGATGCCGTCGATACGACCGGCGCAGGCGACCTTTTTCGCGCCGGGTTGATCGCGCACTGGCTGAGCGAGCCAGACGGTCCCCTCGTCGCCGATCTGCTGCGCTACGCGAACGCGGTCGCTGCCCTCAACTGCCGCGCTGTCGGGGCCTGGACGGCGGCCCCACGGCGAAGTGACGTCGAAACGCTGCTGAAATCATGAGCAGTTCGCGCGGCCGTGCGGATACAACCTTTCTCATCCTGCCTGGTCTAATCGAACATCGGGACCCGATCGATGGCGCAACGCTCTGCCGCGACCTGGCCGCGGGCGCTCTCATGGACAAAGGAATGGACGGTACGGGTGGTCCAGCCTGAGCGCACCGATCAGGCGCTGGTTTCTGCAAGTCTCTCCGGCGACCATTCGGCGTTCGACGAGATCGTCGAGCGTCATCGCCGCGCTGTATACCAGGTGTGCTTCCGCTTCGTGAACAATCACGAGGACGCCAGCGATCTCGCGCAGGAGACGTTCGTCCGCGCGTGGAAGGGCCTGGCGAGCTTCAAAGGCCAGGCGGCCCTGTCCACGTGGCTCTATCGCATTGCCGTGAACGCTTGCCTCAACAGGGTCTCTGCGAAACGTCCGGAGGTCGAGGCGATTGATCCCGATCGATTCATCGATACCTCGAGCGAGGCGCCGGGTGGGCGCTTGCTGCGGGAGGAGCGCGCACGCGCGGTGCGCAAGGCGATCAACGACTTGCCGGAGAAGCAGCGGGCGACGCTCATCCTGCGCGCGTACCACGAACTTCCGCACCAGGAAATTGCCGAAATCCTCGGAAGTTCCGTCGGCGCGGTGAAAGCAAACTTCTTCCACGCGCTCGCGAATTTGAAGAAGATCCTTGGGAGCGAGCCATGACCCACCTCTCCGCGGATGAAATCGTCGCTGCGGCCGAGCGCACTCTCGAGGGCGAGCGGCAGGTGCATCTCGAGGGCTGCGACGCGTGCCGGATGCAGGTGCTCCAGTTTGGCGGGCTGTTGCGCGAGGTGCAGGCGCTCCCAGTGCCGGAGCCGTCGCCGCTCTTCTGGGACAGGTTCTCCGACCACGTCCGCGGAGCGATCGCAGTGGAGCCGCCAGTGCCCCGACTCGCACGATGGTTCCACTGGCCGGTCCTCGTGCCGATGAGCGCGTTGGCGCTGCTCGTGCTCGCGCTCGCCTCCGCCGTTCCTCAGGGCGACGATCTGTCTGCCCGTGGACGAATTTGCAGACGCTTCCGCGTCGCTTTCACTCCCGTTCGATGTCGCAGGCGACGAGGAAGCGCATTGGCAGTTGATGGCCGCGCTGCTTGGAGACATCGACGTGGACGACGCCGAACAGGGAATGACCGGGGCGCCGGGCGCGGCAGAGGAATCGATGCTGCAGTTGTCGTCCGGGGAGCAGGAAGAGTTGCTGCGGCTGCTTCGCGCAGAGCTCGGACATCCGGGAGGATAAATGGTGCGACGCCTTGTGATGATTGTGCTGCTGTCTGCGACGGCGATCGCGGCTGTCTCGGCGCAGCAGCCCGCGGGCGCACCGCCGGTGGCAACGCCGACCGATGCGATGTCGCCGGCGCAGTTGCACCAAGCAATACGCTCGAACGGTGCCCCGGCCGCCGCCAATTGCTTGAACGGCG